>JBGCFQ010000030.1:0-7652 GCA_045106985.1 Pseudomonadales bacterium
TTTATTCAGCCACTTTGAGAGTCACTGCTGGAGGGCAGACGGCTACGTCGTCACCAATTCAGATCACAGCTGGTCAAGCTCCTGTCGTAACTATCAATTCACCGGCAAACGGTAGTACGTTTATTGCGGGTCAAACGATAAGGCTGACTGGGTCAGCGACAGATGACGGGCCTTTAAACAATAATAGTTATGTGTGGAATGTTCGATTCGCGCATGGCAATCACGAGCATCCTGAAGTAAACAATGCTGTAGGCCGGTCGCTTGACTTTCACGTTGGTGATACCGGGCATGATTTCTCGGGTGATACCAGTTACGTAATTCAGCTAACAGTAACTGATCAGCTAGGTTTATCCACGACACGGAGTGTAGAAATAGAGCCAACTAAAATAGGCTTGCAAGTTTCCGCCAGTCCTGGCGTGGCGACAGTTGTTGTTGATGACATTACCCGTTCTGTCCCGTTTACGCTCGATACAGTAGCCAACTTTAATCATTCCGTTAGAGCTATTGCGTTGGGCTGCAACAATAATTTGGCGACTGTGTTTGAGAGCTGGAGCGATGGTGGCAGTGCAAGCCATAACGTAAGAGCTGGCACAGTGGGTGGTTCCTTGTTTGCAACCTACACGCGGCCGCTAACGCCAATTGATGATGACCTGGGTTGCACAGACACGCCTATCGCGCAGATTACAGCGCCAGTTCATGGCTCGCAAACCAGCAATGCTGTTGTGGAGATTGGCATTAAAGTCGCGGCCGTCGACTCAATTGCTAACGCCGGTTACTCTATTAGAGATAAATCGAACGGACAGTATTGGAATGCTGACAGTGAGAGCTATCAGTCAAGTGAGTATTTTAACTTTGCTGGTGTAATACCGAGTCGCATGACGCTCTTTGAATCAAGTAGAAATTTTACAGGTGCGGGAATAAATGGCGGGAATTACGAAGTTCGAGCTTGGGCTGTTGATGTCAATGGTAAGCAAAGTGTCGGACCGCGTATAGAGTTTAGTGTTGCGAGACGCGATACAGATAATGACGGCATGGCTGATTCTTTTGAAACAGCAAATGGCTTCAATCCTAATGATCCAGCTGATGCAAACCTCGATGCCGATGGCGATGGTCTCACCAATTTGCAGGAATCGCAGATTCCTGGCTTGGACCCAAACAATCCAGATACCGATGGCGACTCCGTTAGCGACGGAGTGGAAGTTAAGAACCAATTGAACCCCTTGGAACCTGGTGACTGCCCTAATTGGCTATGCCACAAAACACCGGGCTGGCGATGGTCTTTAGAGAGAGTAGAGTATGACGTTCCCCCTTTGTAGTTTGAATTGCATTTGCGTACTAGGAGAAAACTATGACTAGGAAGTTTTTGACAGTGTTGTTGTTGCTGTTTTTCGCCTCATCAACGTTTGCGCGTACGGACAAAATTGGTGACGTGAAACCGTTGCGTGTACTCATAGCGGATGACAATCGATGGGGAGGATGTATGGTTTTGCTTGATAAAAGTATTTCCGCTACTGGCTTGGATTGCCCCTCTTCCTGGGTTAGCTTTAGCTGCACCGGTGATTTTAACTCGCAACAAGTTGCTGGCAATATGCTGGATTCAGCTAAGATGGCCTTAGCGCTGGATATACGGCTGTGGCTACAAATTACTGATGAGGAAAAGCACAACGGCGCATGTGTTGCCAAAAGAGTGGATGTATACCGCTAGCTATGACTTTTTATCGAGTTACTAGCGTTTTGATTTTTTTTGGTTTGTTTTCCACCGTGATGTACTACTACTTTGATATCTGTGTGGCAAGAGAGAAAGATCAAAAGCTCGATGTATCAACCGTCACTCAGTACATCAATCCTGGCAAAAACGACACGTTGCGGGGCCCCATCTCGACCTCTCCTGCTGCTACTAGTGCCAGCGTAATTGACGCCAATGGAGCTGACGTGATTGGCTCTCATTCGTCATCTTCAGCTAGGACAGAATCTGGCTTGCGATTTAGTCGTTCGACCGTCGCTGCTTTGCATTCATCGCACCGGTCCGAAGAAGATCCCTTTGATCATAATACGGAATACACCGAAGGTGACACAATAGAGATTGGCGAACATCTTGATATCGATGATGCAGATTGTTGTGATGAGTCTAAGGCCGAAGTCAGAGAGATTGGTGAATACCTTATACCTTAGTGTCAGCAGCCTTACGGCTCCCTTTCTTGATCTCAAGCAAACACTCTAAAAAGCCATGCATCGGCTCTCGGTTTTACCAAGAGCCGGAGGCATCTTTTACAAATTTAAGGCTATATATTTTCCAGCATTCTAGGTATTCTTTCCTGACCCTCTATCACCCAACTCGGTGTGCCTCTTTCGGTGCCTGCCAATGTGATGGACTTGTATTTCGATATAACACTGTCCATGGCATCTTCCTGCCCTGGTTTTAAATCGACAAAGAAAACATGGTTGCCATCCTTAAGGGCCTGTTCAAAACGATTGAAGCGTTTGTTCTTTCGTTGAATTCCAATAAAACCGCCTTCCCAGGTAGAGAAACCTAGTATCATCAAGGCGATGAAGGCAAATGGTAGCCAGCTACCAATCATCTCGGCCCAGCCACCAAGATAAACCAATGCAAGGAAAATGACGGCCGACACTAGGCCCACTGCAGCGCCTATTTCACCGGATCGTAAAACGTCGGTTTTCATAAAGGACGTAACATCGTTAAGCTTGTGGCGGTTTTCTACCGCCGTATCATCGAGGCTTAGAACATGTATTTGCGGTGTGCTGATGCCAGCCCGCTCTAACTGTTCTTCAATATTTTCTAAATCGTTAAGGTTATTGCTGATGAAGTAATGTCGAATAACACGCATCTAGTTTCTCCTAGTCTGCGCCGTGCATATTGCTCACAATTCCGATCAAAAACAAAAACTTCACTCTATATAAACCCGCCATTAGCGATTTGCGCGATAAGTCGGAAATCCGAACAAAAAATACAAGACGAAGAGAGTTGTTGTGACTGCACCGCAGTCTTGGGAAGACCTTTCAATAGGTCCGCTTATATCAACTGAGAAATCACTTTAGCTGTCAGTTAATTGCCTCAGTCCACCCAATTAAACGCCCAGAGTAGGCTGTGTGCAAGGCTTATTGCCGTTTTTATGTCCGATCAAGACCAATTAATGCACTGATTGTTATCATGATAGCGATTAGAAAAGCCTGAAACCGCGTCATTTTGTCTAACGATTATTGTTAGATTTTAGTTTCATGTAAACAGCGATGCCAGCGTACAGTGCCAAAGCAACAAGAGTCATGCTGCCGCTGACGGTAAACATCGTGCCGTAACCCAGGCCAGCGCCCACTATAGATGCCGCAATATTAGGGCCTACAAATTGCCCAAACCCCTGTACGGCGGGAAGCAAAGCTACCAAGGAGCCGCTTCTATCCATGTGTGCTACCATCGCCGATTGATAAACATCGACAAAAGTCCACAAGGCCATAAAGCCAAACAGACTGATCACTATAGTCACATCATTGATGCCAAAACTTAGCATAGCAACAACTGCACTCATGATTATCAATGAAATGAACAGCGGTTTGAACAGTCCAAATCGCGCAGCATAGAATGCAACAGCGCAGCCAGCAATGCCAAGGAATGATGACCAGGTGAGCACGGTACCAGTCCACTCTTGAGAAATACCGTCTGCCAAAGCGGCCAGCTCAATATAGGTAAAGTATCCGCCGATATTTATATAGGTAAAAACAATTGCAATCAGGCAAAGCACAGGCATATATTTTGGCACGTTCCAATTTACAGAAGCGTCTACATGTTTGTTTTGCTCAATTAGCTCGGCGGCGCTCAGAGGTTTGGCTGGCATGAGAAATACCAGAAAAGCAGACACAACCGCCAGCAGAATAAAAAACAGGTAGATTTCATTCATGCTTAACTGCGGCAGATAGTGCATTTCCAGTGCCGTGGAAAATGCAAAACCAACTAGCTCTAAATTGTATGCAGTGGTCGGTCTTGTTGTCCCCCCCAATGTCACCACAGCTACTGCAGTGAAAATACCACTACCAATACCGGCCATCACTCTAAGCGCAAGCAACGCTTCATAGTCGGTAAACACTAGACACATTGCATTGGCAGCTACGGTCAGTACCACTCCTATCCAAACCAGAAGCCGCCTATTCATTCTTGCGACTAACAACGCTGATATAACCGCACCCAGTGACAAGCCGCCTAAATCAGCCCCCCATATTCTTCCTACCTGCTCGGGGGAAAAGCCAGCTCTCTCAACCAGAGCTGTGCTCAAAACCGGAACACTAACCATAACTGTGTAGCCAATCAGTGCCATGAGGATAGCGGCCGCAATGGATGACCATTTGTCGAATGGATTGGATTCGTATCGGGTCAAGGCGGGTTCTTGCATAGCGCGCATATCTTCTTATATGTGTAGATTTTTGCCGTTTTCGGCATTCGTCATCTACAACCATACAGGAATGATGCTTGAAAGTGCATTTAGTCCATTTCGAAAATGACTCTCGTCTTCCACACCCCTTTAGAGTATGTCTTGGGTGTAGCGACCATCGTATTAATCAGGGCTATTTTTTTCGCTGGAAAGAGCCTGCATATTTTTGTTTACGGCACCAATTTCAAGGGGTAGTGTAGCGTTAAGACGGTCAAGTTACGTTAATTAATCTGGAGCAAGGCTATGAGCCTCGACAGCGTAAGAATTGCGGAAACAGTATGCCCATTGGATTGTGCAGATACCTGTTCTCTGCAAGTAGAAATTCGTAATGAGCAAGTAGTGCAAGTTAGAGGGTCTAAAAAGAACCCTTTCACCGCAGGTAAATTATGCACCAAAGTTGCAACTGGAATGGTTGAATGGGTGCATGGCGACAAACGTCTGACCACCCCGTTAAAAAGAGTTGGACCGAAGGGCAGTGGGCAGTATGAACCAATCACTTGGGATGGCGCGTATGCGCTGATTAAAAAAAGCTTCGATCATATTGCCAATGAGTATGGGTCGCAGGCTATTTTGCCTCTGAATTATGGCGGTCCTATGGGGGTTCTATCAGGGCACTCGATGGACGAACGTTTCTTTGCTCGACTGGGAGCTTCTAAGCTGAACAGCACGCCGTTGTGCACAGCGGCCTCAACGGCTGCCTGGGAATCAGTATTGGGCGATGTAGGCGGTATTGATTTCTCTGAGATGGCATCGAGTAAGTTGATAGTGGTGTGGGCCAACAACATTACCGTTGGACATTTGCATTTGATAAAAACTCTTCGCGAGGCCAGAAAAGCGGGCGCCAAAGTAGTCGTTATTGACCCGAAGCGAATTCGTATCGCTGAAGACGCTGATCTTTATGTGCAACTTAATCCTGGTACAGACGTTGTGCTGGCTTATGCCGTTGCCAATCAGATCAGAGAAATGGATGGTTTGGATCATGCTTTTATTGCTGAGCACACAACGGGTGTTGACAAATATCTTGAGGAAGCCAAACAGTGGACCTTAAGCGAGGCCGCTGAAGTCTGTGGCGTGCCCGAACAACAAATCAAAGAGCTGGCTGAGTTATGGTGCACAGCGAAGCCTGCTTCTCTCACCATGGGGGTTGCCTTAGAACGTTCTCGTAATGGCGGCTCGAGCATTCGAGCGGCGATGGCCTTGCCATTGTTAACGGGTAACTTCGGACCCATTGGTGCGGGCATTTGCGATCCTTCATCTTATTTTAATATCAATCGGGGGCGGTTAACCAATCCTGAATTAAGGTCGGGCTCTACACGAAGCATTAACATTCTGGATGTAGGTCAGCATATTGTAAACGACGACCTCGAGGTGCCAATCAAAGCGTTGTTTATATTTAATCACAACCCGGTTGCTGTGCATCCACGTCAGCAGTTACTTATAGAGGCGCTAAAAAAAGAAGACCTGTTTACAGTGGGTTTCGATTTAACGATGACAGATTCTATGCAGTATGCCGATGTCATATTGCCTGCCTGCAGCAGTATGGAATACGGCGATTTATACAAAGCCTATGGTCACGCCTTTTTACAGCGGACTGAACCGGTCATTCCGCCAGTGGGCGAATCTCGCCCCAATACTCAGGTTTTCAGAGAGTTGGCGCAGGTGTTCGGTTTTGATAATTCGGAATTTGAAGAAAGTGACGCGGAAATGCTGGCCGCCGCCGTACCCGACTTGATAAAGGTAGGAGATGTTGTAGACCGCAGTACAGCGAAAGACAGCGCTTCGGCGTTTAGGGATCTCCCCCCTCAAACACTTACTAACAAAGCCCAGTTCTTTGATGCCTTGGAAGAACAGCGCGCCGGTCTAGGGGTGCCCCAATACAAACCGCTAAGCGCTAGACGCAGCTTTACACTGGTCAGTCCTAGCTCTGATAAGCGAACGAATTCAACCTTCGGTGGTACCAGTGCGAATAAAACCGACTACTGCGTTGAGATGAATCCAGCTGACGCTGAGTTAAATGGTTTTTCCCAGGGTCAGAAAGTTAAACTGATTAACGAATTAGCAGTAGTTGTTCTTAAGGTGGCGCTTTCTAATGCGGTTAAACCGGGACTACTTTACGTACCTAAAGGGGCCTGGTGCTCGGATAGTGAATCTCATTTAACGGTGAACGCTCTTATACCTGGCAGCAAGTCTGACATGGGGCAGGGTGCCTGTTACAACGATACACAAGTGGATGTAGTAGCGGCTGAAACCGCTGAGAGTTTGCATGGATAGTAAAACCCAAACAGAAACCATTATTCGCCTGAATCGAAACCCTAAAGAATTCGGTGCAACGCCAGATGAGCTAGACGCTGAAGACTTTGTGTCTGCCTTGCCGCGTCAGCATAGTCACGCTTTCTTTGAGGATGAGCAACAGGGCATATTCATTGGTTTGTGGGATACAGACGACATGATTGAGATGCCGGGCCCTTATGCATGCGATGAGTTTATGCAGGTACTCGAAGGGCAGGTTGATATTAGGGACAATAATTCAGGCGATTTTACGACTGTGACTGCCGGCGAAGCCTTTGTAATTCCCAAGGGTTTTGACTGCCAGTGGCAACAGCATGGGTATTTGCGTAAGTTCTATTTTATCTCTGAGCATCCGGAAGAATCGGTACCGTCCTTTCCTGCCCATGCTGGTGTAATAGTTCTTTCCGCCGTTGCAACGCAAAGCGCCCCTGAAGGCGGAACGTTGTTTCCGCCCGGAATGGTTCAGCATGCGAATGAGCAGATAGCATATCTTGATCATAGGGCTCGTTTTTCGGCAGGAACTTGGCAGTCAGAAGTTTTCGATACTGGGTCATTTACGCTCACCCGCCATAGTCTTCTTTCCGTGGTGTCTGGCGCAATAACGATGACCGACAATAGCGGCGCAGAGCATGAGTTCCTAGCGGGCGATGCATTCTTTATTCCAAGTAAAACCCGCTGTTCGGCAAAAGCGAGCGGGTCAGTATCCATTAATTATGCAGCCTGCGAAGGCTAGGTAGTACCCTGTATGAATTACCATCTTGATGCTCTCAAAGACGCAATAGCCATGCCCTTGTGGCACGACTCTGACGAAAAACCAGACGTGTTACCTCCGCTCAATAAAGACGAAACCTGTGAACTACTAATTGTTGGTGGTGGCTTTACCGGACTTTGGGCGGCGCTGCAGTTGAAGGAAAAGCAAGCTGA
>JBGCFQ010000031.1:0-28726 GCA_045106985.1 Pseudomonadales bacterium
AGAACCATGCTCAACGAATGGAACAGCGACCGTCGGTACAGCGCGCGCTAGCACGAGAAGCTGAGGCAGAGCTGCAGTTGGAGGCAGAAGGGCTCACATTTACACCGCCGCCTTTGCCAGCGTAAGAAATACAGCGCCATAAACCTGGTTGAAAATACAGATTGTCTGTTCGCCTCGCGGCCTATCTACCGGTGCATTGTAGGCGCGGTGGAACTTGGCCGGAAATTATGAAGCACATTCTCCGTAGAAATAACGAACTTAACGCCCAGTGTATTCTCCAAGATGCCGTTTCACGGCGGCGTCAGCACCCGGACCGGCTTTGAATAGCAGGTGTTCAAATGCAATCTGCTTGCGGTCAGATTCACGACGCAGTTCGAGCTTTACTGGCGACCCCGTTCGTTTATCGATAGCTACAGTGCGTTTTCCTTTGGCGTTTGCTGTCCATCTTTCACCCCACTCAGACATGGCAAGCAATATTGGCAATAGCTGTTCGCACTTTTCAGTGGGTTTATAACGCCAGCGGCTAACACCTTCTCGAACAGGTATTTTCTCCACAAAGCCCTCTTTCACAAGGCGATTCAATCGTTGGGTTAGAATATTGCGAGACAGCTGAAGGCTGCGTTGTATATCATCGAAACGTTCGACACCGACCAATAAGTCGCGAACGATAAGTAAGGTCCATTGATCCCCTACCTGAGAGAGCAGTCCGGATATTGGACAATTAACTTTATTGTAGGAACTAGAAGTCATTTCATTTAATCCGCTCGTTAATCTCAATATCGTACTCATCGCGGTAGATAGTTGCAAATCTGAACTTACTTGAGTAAGGTTCACAATCAGAACTTTGTTTGACGCGAATGTGAGCCACGCCAAGCTACAGCTAGTTATTGCAAATTCGATAGAAGAATCAGCTTGTTCAATGGTATGGCGTAATGAAGCAGATTCTTGGCATAAATGACTCGATGCGAATTTAGCTGCAACCCCTTACATAAAAAAATGGAACTAGCACTATGAACACAACTGTTTTGATATTCGCGGTGGCCTATGTGGCGACTTTTTTTATCATTGTTCACGCTATAGCGCATGAGGAGGACTGACCATGGTTATGGGACACTACGCCACAGCACTAATACCTTATGCGTATCGCGAAAATCGCTCACTGGCTCCTTTCTGGGTTTTTCTGCTGGCCACACAAATGCTCGACTTCATCATGCTGGCATTGGTGATGATTGGCGTTGAAGAAATAGCGCCAGCTAATTTCTTTGCTGCCTCATTTCGAAGTATGGTTGTGGATATGACTTACAGCCATGACATAGCCCCGGTCATTGCTTGGAGCCTATTGTTCACGGTCATAACACTTATTGCGTTTAAAAGTACAAAGCTGGCGCTAATAGTTCTCGGTTTAACTGTATTACATGAGCTGATGGACTTGCTGGTTGGATTTAAGCACTACTGGTTTGGTATGCCTGAGCAACAGGATGCAGCTGCATTTGGCTTTGGCTTGTACACCAGCGCTCCGGTAACGGGAATTCTGATAGAGCTGGCAATCTGTATTGGTCTATTGATCTGGTATTTTCGCAGGCGCGCCACCGACGGCGCACCAGTGCTGCAGCGATCGAAAGTCACCTTAGCGGCCGTATTGGTTGGGTTCACAGCATTTCTGCTTCTAATCGCCAACCAATCCATGATAGAACTTGTTTCTTGATGCTCGAGTTTACTTGACCTCGTCTTAGGCCACGAAGACTTCTATAATCGAGCCTCATTTCGAAAGAGGTTCCAATGACTGATTCAATGCACGCGGCTAGCCAACCGCTACCTTCTTCGGCGCGAGTTGTTATTGTTGGCGGCGGAATTATTGGAACATCCATCGCCTACCATCTCGCTCAAATGGGCTGTGATGATGTGGTGTTGTTAGAGCGCGACGATCTTACATCTGGCACTACCTGGCATGCAGCCGGCCTAATGGTGACCTACGGCAGCCTATCGGAGACGGCTACCGAAATCCGCAAGTACTCCCGCCAACTGTATGCGTCTCTTGAAGCTGAAACCGGGCTATCAACCGGCTTGAACCAATGTGGTTTTATTGAGCTTGCGAACAGCGCGGACCGCCTGGAAGAGTATCGACGCGTGTCTGCATTCAACCGTTACTGCGGCGTAGATGTGCAAGAAATATCTGCCCGCGAAGTGCAGGACCTTTTTCCCATTGCCAGGGTAGACGACGTACTCGCCGGTTTTTACGTTAAAGATGATGGACGTGTGAATCCGGTCGACGTTACGATGTCACTGGCCAAGGGCGCCAGAATGATGGGCGTTAATATTATTACTGGGGTTACAGCAACGGGTGTAACGCGCAGTGGCAACACGGTTACTGGTGTGACCACCGAGCAGGGTTCGATTGCGTGTGAATTTGTTGTGAACTGTGCCGGTATGTGGGCGCGGCAGTTTGCTGAGCAGCACGGCGTGCTTATCCCTAACCAAGCGGCAGAGCATTACTACTTAATAACCGAGTCGATAGAGGGCATCAGTAGAGACTGGCCGGTACTTGAGGACCCTGCCAACTACGGTTACTACCGAGAGGAAGTAGGCGGTTTAATGATTGGGCTGTTTGAGGCAGTGTCGAAACCCTGGCAAGTGGGCTGCATACCCAATGACTTTTCTTTTGGAGAGTTGCAACCCGACTGGGAACGCATGACGCCTTACCTCGAAAGTGCCATGAGCCGTGTGCCCGTCAGCGTTAATTCTGGAATCAAAAAGTTCTTTTGTGGGCCCGAAAGCTTCACACCCGATTTAGCCCCCATCGTTGGTGAAGCCCCTGAACTCAGAAACTATTTTGTAGCTGCAGGGCTGAACTCTATCGGTATTTTATCGGCCGGTGGTCTTGGTCGAATAATGGCGCACTGGATTCTCAATGGCTCGCCAGATGTGGACGTAACAGGCTTTAACATCGACCGCTTTCATCCCTATCAAAGCAATTTTGCGTATCGGCGCGATCGTGCTTTCGAATCGCTCGGCAATGTGTACAAGTGTCATTACCCTACCAAGCAAGCGGCAACCGCGCGCGACGCAAAACGCTCAGCACTGCATGACCGCCTTGCGGCGGCCGGCGCCTACTTCCATGATGTAAGCGGTTGGGAATCGCCGAGTTGGTATGCACCCGAGGGTGAGAAGGCCGAAGTAGAAACCTTATCCTTCGGCCGAATGAATTGGTGGAATTACTGGGCGGCAGAACATAAAGCCTGCCGCGAAGCCGTGATATTGATGGACATGAGCTTTATGTCCAAATTCCTTGTTCAAGGCCGAGATGCCGGCACCTTTCTGGATTGGTTGTCGGCCAACCGAGTGAATGGTGAAGTGGGTATGATTACCTACACTCAATGGCTCAACAACGATGGCTTATTAGAAGCTGATCTTACTGTCATTAAATTGGAAGCTGACAAATTCATGGTTGTTGCAACCGACACCATGCACCGGCACGCTGAAACCTGGATGCAGCGCAATATTCCTGAGAAGGCTCATGTCGTTGTTACCGATGTTACCTCGGGCACTACGCAAATCAACGTTCAAGGTCCGAACAGTCGCGCTTTGTTACAAGCAATTAGTTCGGCTGATTTAAGCAACGAAGCCTTCCCGTTTCGCGCGGCGCGTGACATTGATATTGGCTACGCTCGTGCTCTTTGTATTCGAATTACCTATGCAGGGGAGCTGGGGTACGAACTGTATGTTCCCTGCGAACAAGCCGTTCATGTTTATGATCGGCTAATCGAGGCCGGTGCCGAATACGGTTTGGTTCATGCCGGCTTAAGTGCACTCGGTAGTTTGCGCTTGGAAAAAGCGTACCGGGACTATGGGCATGACATTGACAATACCGACAACGCTTTTGAAACCGGCCTTGGCTTTGCCGTGGCTTTGGATAAACCCAATGGGTTTATTGGAGTAGATGCTGCAAGGTCGCAAAAAGCAGGCGCACCTCACCAGCGTCGTTTGGTGCAAGTTCTGGTGAAGGATCCTGAACCCTTGTTGTGGCACGCCGAGGTTATTCATCGCAACGGCGTTGCTGTTGGCTACGTTAGAGCAGGTAGCTACGGTCATACCTTAGGTGGCGCAGTGGGTTTAGCGATGATTGAGCCGGGTGAGACTGTAACGCCGGATTACCTGAATAGCGGCTGTTGGGAAATTGATATAGCAGGAATGCTGTACCCTTGCCACTGCTCCCTACGGCCACTGTATGATCCTGAGATGTTGCGAATTAAATGCCAAAGGAGAGGGGCTCGTGTCGGTGCGAGCAGCCAGTAAAGCGGCAATAGTGACCGAGACATTGTCTGCTTGCATTAATTACACCGAGGTGTAATCTGTACTGAAAGCCACGTGCAATCGGAGCTTCAGGCATACTTGAAAGCAGAAATAGCATTAGAAATGGGCGAGATAGAACAAGAGCGTCGCTCTGTTCACTCTCCGCGTCAGGAGGCTCGCCAGCGACGCATTTTGCAGGTGGCGCGCGACCAGATAGCGAAGCTTGGCTACGACGCTATTTCTATGCAAGGCTTGGCTGACGCCGCCGGTGTTTCTAAGAAGACGCTGTATAACCTTTATAACAGTAAAGATGAGCTTCTTCGGCTTGCGGTAGAAGGCGTTCTTAACGATATGCGACAGCGCCCCGTTTTAGTAGGAGCGCGCTCCGGCGTCGAATCCTTAATAGCGGTGTGCGAGGCGTCAGCTGAATTTGTTGCGCAAAACCCTCGCTACGCTGAAGTGATTGCCAAAACATTCTTTCAACTTGACCCAAGCAGCCGTGTTTTCCAGCTATTAGTAGGTGATGCAAGAAGCCAAGCTGAGGGCGCTTTCCTCATCTCGCAACGAAGAGGAGACCTCTGCGCTGAAACGGATACTAGCGGCCTGGCAGAACTTTTTACAGCTCACCAATGGGGACTGGTGCTTGCGTGGAGCAAAGGCCTTGTGAATAATGAGCCTTTTCCTATGGTGGCGCTGCGCAGCCAGTTAACAACCATTTACCCAGTGAGTCGTAAGCGCTTAAGAAGTTGGCTTAAAGACAAAGCAACCAGTCACCATATTCAATTATAAAAAAGCTGGAGAGTTAACATGCCCAGGAAAAAGAACCTTATCGGAGTCGCGTTATGTGCCGCACTGAATGCTCTTTGTCCCACCGTCTATGCACAAACTGCTGAAGCTGCACCGCAGTTAGAAGAAGTCATAGTGACGGCCAACCGGTTGGAGGAAAACCTCCAGGAAGTTGCTATGTCGGTGTCAGCCTTTACGGCTGAGTTTTTGAAAGATTCGGGTCTAACCGACTTTACCAACCTTGATCAATATACTCCCAGCCTTAAAATTACTCCGGGAGCCGATTCGCGTTCCACTTCCATAAGAATTCGCGGAATTGGCTCGGCGGGTACCAATACCGGCATTGACCCAAGCGTTGGTTTTTTTATCGATGGCGTGTACCAAGGCCGCGCTGGTATGAGCATTAGTGACCTCATTGATGTTGCACGAGTAGAGGTATTACGCGGGCCGCAAGGCACGCTCTATGGCAAGAACACAGCCGCAGGCGCAATCAGTGTTGTAACCAAAGCGCCTTCTTCTGAGTTTGAGGGGCAATGGGAGGCAACGTACACTAATCAAGAGCGCCTTGAATTGCGCGGGGTAGTGAATATACCCTTGGGTACAACAGGCAATGCAACACGCCTGGCCGGCTTTGTAGTGGAAGGTGATCACCTCTTTGAGAATACTTACGCTGACGGTTCCCAGCAGCAGTTTAACAATGCCAGTAAGTGGGGTTTACGATCTAGAACATTGTTCAACATTGGTGATAAGGGTGAGTTGGTTTTTACCGCGGACTACAGTAACGAAGACACTGATTGCTGCGCGTTTTCTATCGTCGATTACAATGGCTTGTCTACACTCAATACGCCTTCAACCAACACACCTTCAGCGCAGTGGGCTATCGATAATGCGCCCAACTTTGTCTACTCTGCGTTTGAAGATACTGAGCCACAAGGGTCGCCTCCTGCAGCAGACCCCTTCGGAGATTATCGCTGGCTTGATGCGGATGTGTACAACAAGGTTGATGTTGGTGGCTTGTCGCTAGAGTGGAATCACGAATTAGCCAACGAACACGTTTTAACGTTTATAAATGCCTGGCGCCATTACGAATCAGACAGCGGCTACGATGGCGACTTTACCGCCTATAATGCGGTGGTAGGAACCACCACGGTGGAACTTGATCAGTACTCAACGGAATTGCGAATTGCCTCGCCACAAAACCAGAAATTTACCTACCAGGGCGGCCTTTATGCTTACTTCTCTGATTTGGAATCTAATGGTGCATTTAATTTGCGGCCAGCGCTTCTGAACAAGTTAGGTCTGGGTTTCTTTTATCCAGAGGGTTTAACGAATAACGATGCAAACAAATTTGAGACTACAAGCTTCGCGGCATTCGGCCAGGCTACCTGGAACTTCAGCGACAAGTTGTCTGCAACAGTGGGGCTGCGTTGGACCTACGAGAAGAAAGATCGCGACTCACAGCAACAGACGGATGGCTACTTCACTGGTGAGAGTTGTGACTTTCTGGTTGACTTGCCGCCCATCGCTGGCCCGTGTATTGATTTAGTGGAATCACGAGCCGACGCCGACATTTCTCCATCGCTGCAGCTGAGCTACTTCCCTAGCGACAATGTGATGCTGTATGGCAGTGTTAGCCGGGGCTTTAAGTCAGGCGGTTTCGACCAACGACGTTTAGCCCAAGGAGAGAACGGTGAGTTCGAGGAAGAGATTGCCACAAATTACGAGCTTGGCTGGAAGGGAACCTGGTTTGATCGCCGTCTATTGGTCAACGGTACTTTCTACTACACAGAGTACGCCGATTTTCAAACCCAAGCCTTCGACGGTTCCAGTGTAAAAGTAACCAATGCCGGTAGCATGGAAAGCCATGGTCTGGAACTTGAAACCATGCTGGCCGTTACGTCAAATCTCACTGTTGGTGCTGCAATTGGCTACAACAAGGCGGAATACACAGACTTTGTTAATGCCCAATGCACTGTTGGATTTGCTGCTGAGCAGTATTATTCCGACCCACGCAACAACCTGTCACCTGGCTTCGCGAACCCAGGATGTACCGCCGACCTTGGAGGCCAGCCTGTTGATAACACACCCGAATTGACCGTTAGTTCTTATTTGCAACATAGCTGGCTGCCAACCGAAGAACTGGTCTTCGTTACTAGGCTTGAATACAACTTTACCGACAGTTATCACCTCGACCAAGACCTGGACCCAAATTTGTTTAGCGACGCGGCTAATATTATTAACTTGAGATTTACCTTGGCCGACGCAGCCGAGCGATGGGAGGCGGCATTGTGGGTGCGCAATTTACTTGACGAAGAAACCTATCTTATCGGCCTTGATATACCTACTTTGGGTGGATTTGCTGCTATTCCTTCGCCCGAACAAACCTACGGTGTTACGTTGCGGCACTATTTTTAAGTGCGTCTCGTCGCTTTCTAAAAGACTCTTTAGCTGTTTATAGCATACATAGCTGGTGCTTCTAGTAAGCTTGTCCATAAGCAGGTGCTGGCTTGTCTTCTTTTCTTCTCAGTGTTGCCTCATCTCTGTGGGTTGTTGATTAAGCATCAGTCAGAAACAAGTGAATGCGACGCAGTGAAGCAACGGTTCGATGACTATCTGTGCGATTTAGTGGCGCCAAGCTTGCAGCAAACCACGGGTGATCATATTGATTGTTGTCCAAAATGTTCCAAGTTATTTGCAGAGCAAGAGTCTTATTTACAAGTGATGCTGAACTACAACGCGCCAGAGCCGAAGCCGGGTCAGCTTGCACATCTATTGCGGCAAGCACGTCACGACTCGAAACTTATTGAACAAATGCCTGCTCGGACTCACTCTCAAACTTCAGCAGCTTCCTTCTACAAAGGCTTTGCCGCGGCTTCGGTCATTTTGTTGACCTTGTTTGGAGTTGCTCAGCTCAATGAGCGCTCTCTCTTATTTTTGCATTAGCCTTAACTCTGGAGTTTTCTGGCGTTCGTGCATGGGCTGCTGATGATTTCGATGCCGCACAGGCGGCATTCAAGTCGTTGTATGAGCAACAACCGGATCATCACCGCGTTGCCTATAGTTTGGCAGTCACCGAAAAAACTAGGAAACATTGATGAAGCCAGGAAGTTATTTCTGGAAGTCGCTTTGACGAGTTCGGATGATCAACACGCCGGTGCTGCGAAACAACAATATCGCGAACTCACCCGCCAAAGCACTAACGTAGGTAAAGGTTCAGCGGCCAGTAACTGGCAGGCCATGGTAGATATTCGACTTGGAGGTGATGACAATGTGATCGACCCCAGCGATTTGAGCGGCAGCAATACAAGCGACAGCTTTGTGGAAACACTACTCACAAGCCGATGGTCCAGCGACCATAGTTCTGGCAATCGCTGCGTAGCGGATAGCTTTGTCTACGCGTCTCGCTACGATGAAGTCAGCGAGTACGATATTGATATGGTGGACATTGGCTTCAAGAAATATTTCAAAGAAGAATTCGGTTCCTGGCACATTGGGGGGGCGCGCTGACGCTATTTTGCTCGGCAGTACCGGGTATCAGCAAGGCTTGAGTTTTAATGCAGGTTTACAAGGAAAACTGAACACTAAGGTGTCGTGGCACGCGGACTATCGCTTCAGGAAGATTGACAGTCTTAACGAAGAATACGATCCATTTGAAGGCAACACACAACGAATGAAATTGGGCCTGAACGGGCATATTGGACAACAATCCAAGTGGAAACTTAACTATCGTTACGAAATGGATGATTTGGATGACGCGAGTTTTACCGATTCCTTTACCAGCTATTCTGCGCAATGACACGGCATAGGCGCGAGCATAAATTTCAGTTAAGCGATGGGAGTCAGGCACATCGGCAGGTTGTCTTTCGGCTTGGGCATCGGCAGATATTGCCATTTAGGATCATAGTTAGGGCGCAACTTGATCTCGTGGGCGCTGATGAGATGATACATAAAACTGCAAAAAACCATTTTCGCAAAGTGCATGCCGATACATTTGTGCGCGCCACCTCCAAAAGGGTGAAACAAAAACGGGTGTTGCTTATGTTCACCGCGCTCAAACCGTGCAGGATCAAATTTGTGCGGCTCCGTCCACCAACCCGGTATTACGTGATTGTAGGTAATCGCATTCATCAGCAGCGTATCTGCGGGGATTTCTACTCCGGACAATTCACAGGAATTGATGCTGCGGCGCGGAAACAGGGGTACAGATGAATGCAAGCGCTGAGTTTCATTGAACACCTGTACAAAAGACGGAAGTGACTCCAGATCATCCTGGCTAATAGATGACTTGCCCAGTGCACGTGCTTCTTCGCGCAGTCGCTGTTGCCACTCAGGGTGTCGTCCGAGTTCATAGCAGGCATTAACCAGTGATGCCGTGGTGGTGTCTTGTGCGGCAAATAACAGCACCACAAAGTTTTCCACAATGTCGTAGTCCGAGAAATAGTTACCGGCCTCATCTCGCTCACGACAGAAGTGTGCGAGGATATCCTCGTCATTGTTATGGCGCTTGTCGGCAATGAGATCGAGAATGAATGCGGCAATGTATTGTTTGGCTCTCAGGCTGCGTCGGTAACTGAAACCGGGGAAATTAACCTGGAAAATAAAATCGAAGCCGCTAATGAATTCCTCAAAGGCAGCCTTGAGTTGCCCTTGGCCAGTCACGCCGGTGAAGGTTTGGGCTGCAATTTCCAGCAGGGTTGATCTGGCCTGACCAAGCAACTGAAATTCCCCGGCGCCAAAAAGGGGTTGCAGTGTCTCTGTGCAGATCGCGTTGATCTGCTCAACGTAACCGTCCATGCTCGATTTTTTAAACGCCGTTTGCATCAACCTGCGCTGAAAACGATGCTCCTCGAAGTCCTTCATAATAAGACTGCCACCAATCAATGACTCAAAGTGACCAAGCCCTTTGGCGGAGGAAAAATTCTTCTCTACGTCGAGATGCAGTTCGCGCGCATTGTCTGGACCCAAAGCCAGAACAATGTGAGACGGTCCCATGGCAAATCTGGAAATTTCACCGTAACGCTGAAAGCGTTGATCGCAAAACTTCAGCGGGTTGCTCGCTAAGCTGAGAGCATTGCCAATGATTGGTAAACCATAATCGCCAGGTATCTGGCGCAAATCTCGGTTATCCGGGCGTTCTAAATAGGAAAGTTCCGACATGCATACTCCAGCACTACACTAACTTACAGGGTGGGGTTTTCGCGAGCAAGAATGTTCTCAGTCCGCGACTTCAACTTGGCGTCGTTAGCTTCGCTCTCTGGCAGAATCCAGAATCGCCCAGCGCGAATGCCATTTAGGCAATGTTCGGCTACTTCTTCAGGTTCTGTGAGCTGCATGTTCTTGATGCCCGACGCTTTCGCCAGGTCTTCCATGGTGGTGTAGGCCACGGGCTCATTGTCATCGCGCAGTTCCTCGGGTCGGTTGCGCATGGAACTCAGAATGTTGGTATTCACCAGGTGTGGGCCGGGAAACAGCAGATGTGCCTGCAAGGCTGCGTCGTCCATGAGGAATTGATAATGCAATACTTCAGTTAAGCTAGTCACAGCGGCCTTGGTGGAAGCATAGATTGGTGTGGTTGGCATGGACGTTAAACCGCCATTGCCCGAAGAGGTATTAACCACATGCCCCTTCTCACCATGAGCAAGCATGCCGGGTACGAAGGCGCGAATGCCATTGGCAATACCCATTACGTTCACGTCAAACCCCCACTGCCAGTCATTTTCTGTGAGCGACCAAATACGGCGCTGGGCTTCCTTGACACCAACGCCGGCGTTGTTGCACAAGATATGCACATTGCCAAAGGCTTCGCGGCTGGCGGCTTCAAGCGCTTGCATAGATTCAGGGTTGGTCACATCGGCTTGAATACCAATCACGTTCAGGCCCTGGCTGCTCAAGGCACTGCTTGCTGTCTCGAGTGCTGCTGTTTCTACGTCGGCCATGACCACGTTCATTCCCTGGCGCGCAAACAGTTCGCACAGGCAGCGACCCACGCCTGATGCACCGCCCGTAATTACGGCCGTCTTGCCTTGGTATTCCTGATCCATATTCATCATTCCTGTTATCGCTGTTGTGAGTGTTTCACTTAGGAAATGGAATCGACAACGAGCACGTCATCTTCCCCTGGGTAGGGGCCACCTACGTAGAACTGTGAGAAATACTTGCGGAAGCGCATGATGGGGCCGTCGCCGTCGCACAGTATCGGATTGCGCAAATGAAACTTGTTATGCCAAATGGGGAGATCGCCCTCAAGCCCGCGCTGACCGTTAGTAGAGTCAATGGCCGCTCGCATTCCCATGGCTTTGAACGAGCCTTCTTCAAAGTGCTGGTGTAAATAGATAAAGCGAACTTCTACCGAGCTATCGTTGACTGGCGTAACCAGCACCTGCAGTAGGTAGTCCATAACGCCGGAAAAACGTACCCACTTTTGCCCGGCGCCATTTTGCACCACGGCGACCACAGATTCGAACTCGATGCTGTTGCCGTTTTCATCTTTGCCCATGCGGGTGCCGCTGACGCGGCTGCGGCGAATGTGCTTTTCGTAGCTGGTTTCGCCTTCCGGAACAGCGTCCATGTTGTGCACATACTTGAAGTGCGCCACATCCACACCGTTTTCTGCAATCTCCTGCGGACAGGAACCGAAGGTCCACTCGAAGCGTTGGCGCTCGGTCCAGTCAGGATTATCAATTTCTTCGAGCTCAATGACTTCGTGATCTGGCGTGGCGGCTTCAGGGTGATACCAGGCCCAGATAACTTCGTTCTTCTCACACACCGGATACGTTTTAAGGCAGGGTTTGCCTTCCCATTTCGGTGGAATACGGTCGGCGTAAGGTATCTCAGTAATCACGCCGTTGGTGTCGTATTGCCAGTGGTGAAAGGGGCAGCGAATAGACTCCCCTTGCACGGTTCCGCCGTGGCCAAGGTGTGCACCGAGGTGCGGGCAGGCAGGATCAGTTAGGCCAATGTTTCCCGATTCTGTTCGAAACAACACCATATCCCGGTCGAAGTAGTGGACATTGCGCACTTCACCCACAGCCAGTTCATCGCTGTACGCAATACAGAACCAGCCAAAGGGCATGGGCATGGGGAATCGTTTAGACATTTCAGATATCCTTCGCGTTAGGCTGCACTATCAACGAACTCGGACTTCAAAGGCCCGATACGCGCCGCAATGACATTGAGAGCTTTGGCGTCGAGATCGTAACAGTTCAGAGCGTTGCCGCCGAGCATGGCGTCTATTTCCGTTTCCGGTAGTCCTTTCATATAAGTGATCAGCTTTTCGCGGGTTTTGGGCCACGCGCCCTCAGGGTGCGGGTAGTCCGTGCCCCACATAACACGCTCAATGCCGATATTGTGGCGCACTGCAGTAGAGCCTTCGTCAAACAGCGCAGAAGCACCTATCCAGCAGTTGCGTCGAAAGTACTCGCTGGGCTTCATGGTGAGGTTACTGCGAAAATCGCCCAACTTGCCACTGGTGTGTTTGACTGAGGCGCGCACGTCCATCATTTCCAGCATATGCGGTATCCAGAATTCACTGACCTCGGTCAGAGCAAAGCGCAGTCGCGGGAACTTTTCGAACACGCCGCCAAAAATCATGAACCACATAGGGCGTGCTGCCCACCATGCGAACTCATTCAGGTATATACCAATGGCGCCGGGCAGTTCGTAGTTGTAGTCAGGAGAAGGACCGGAATGCGTATGGATCACCATATTGTGGTCTTGGCAGAACTCCCATATCGGGTAATAACGTGGGTGATTGTAGCTGTCCCGATCGCCCATTAGCGCTGGTATCAGAATGCCTTTCAGGCCTTGCTCGTGCGCCCATTTCACTTCTGCCAATGCCTCATCAACATCGTAGAGCATCAGCACAATGGCTAGCCCGATGCGGCGCACTGTATCTTCACGGCAGAACTCTGCAATCCAGCGATTGTGCGCCCGTGCGCCCGCCCACTGCAGTTCCGGATCAACGCCCCAGGGCTTAAGACTAAGCCCCGCGCCGAAGGGCGGCGCATTCTGTTCGGTGATCCCATCGGGGAACAAAACTTCGGCTGCGACGCCATCTGCATCTATCACGCGATTGCGCACGGCTCCATCCCAGGCGCCTTTAAGATCTTCCTCAATGCCCTGGCGCCAATTGTCGTTGAAGTCAGAGAGCAACAGCCTCTCCTCTGCACGGCGGGTCATTTCCTTTTGTATAGGCAGCGCCTCATCAAAAGCCTTGTGGTGTTTGCTGTCCAGGTAGTCCCGATAACCTTCCATTGGCAGCCCTGCGTGTCCATCGGTGGAAACAATCAGGTAGCGGTCCATGGTACTTACTCCTATAAAACTCGGTAAAATAGTTGGTTATTCTTTGATTGGGCCACCAGACTGGCCGGGCCAGCGACTTCCACCAATCGTGTCGATGTGAGGCCAGAAGGCTTCCGGATCCAGCGGGCCCGCCATGGCGATATCGCGACTAAGATACTCTGGCCACCACAAGTGAGCAGATACCTGTTCGAGCATGGGCAGGCGGGTAGCGATGGGGTCCCAGGGGCTTTCCTTCAGAGTGAGCTTTCCGTTCAGTGCTACGCGATGGCCGGGGCCGTACTTGCCATGTATATGCACAACGTGCGGCGGAAAGTCATAGCCTTTGCCGTGCCCGACCTGGCGCGACACCTTCACCCACCACTCGTGGCGTTCAATCCCCTCAGCCGGCAATTGGTCAATCTCAGCTTGTGTGCCTGTAAATTCGACGAAGGTATAACCCTGGTGACTGCAGCGTGCATTTACCTTTTTACCTAGGCGGTAATATTCGGTTTCACAGGGAAACTTTGGCTGACCGTTTGTTAGCAGTGAGATAAAAATAGCCGCTTCCTGATCAATACCGTAACCCACCGCCCATTCACCAGGAATCCCGTTATAGGTCGCATCCACGGTCATTAGAATCCCATACTCGGGTTCTTCGTTTACCGGTAAGTTATAGATTGTAAGGGTGACGTTGGATGTTTCGCTGTTTTCGATGCCCGGAGGGAGTAGCTCGGCGATTTTGTCCGGGTCGGTTCGATACACTATCTTCAGCATTGGCCATTGGCTGATTTCGCCGGGGCTGGTGGTTGGTTCGAGAGTGGGGTCAGACATCAGTTGCTCCTTGGGTTACCGAAGGCGTTAAGTTACACCGACCAATGGCGGCGAAAAACAGGGTTTGCGTGGCCAGAGTGTTTCCAGCCAGAGGGTATTCCCTGTGCGCGCTCAGATAAGTGTTACTTTGGTTGGTACCAGATAGCAGAACTAATAGCTCGTTCCTGCAAGCTTGTGGGCTGCGGGGCTTCCACTCCGAGGCGCATAGCATCATAGGTGGACCAGCGCGGGGTCGGTATCTCCAGAGCGCGCGCGTAATAAAAGGCTTCGCTGGCTGGGTCAAACTCCGGGTCGCGCCAGAACGCACGCAATTGCTGCGCACCGATGGAGTTGCTGTAGCTGGCGTTGGCAACATCCACGGTATTGCCCACGGGTGGCACTTTGCCATTGGCGTCGGGCTCACGTAAGTCTGACAGAGCTACATTAAACACTTTCTCTTGGCTGTTGCCATTGGTGTCAACCCAGCCCTTGATTATTTGCAGGCGATCGAGATTTGCGCCTTCCGGATCTTTCGCCACCCAGAGCGCAAACGCCGGTGCGGTCGAGTCTTCAGCAGCATCGGGCAGCACGCTCCCCATGGGTACGCCGCCCTGGTAGGCAAGCGTGAGCAATTCAGGACTTTGCATCATTTCCGAACCGTAGTCGAAGCTGCCAAAGAAGCGCAGGCTGATGCGTGGACCGGATGTGGCAAAAGTTTCCCGGCGCGCAAGCGCATCGTACACAGATTCACGTGTGTTCTCCTCCGCCCATACTGCGGCCAGGCCAGCAGCGCCCCATTTCTTGGTGCGGTGCAATGAACCGGGGACAAAAACCGATTTACCGAGCCGCAGTCCTGCTGTGCCGTCCATCAGCGGCAGCTTGCCGTGGTGTTTGCTCTCCTCGACAGAAGAGCTTGCATTGTGGCTATCGCTGCTACCGATCACGCCGAAGCGGTAAGGGTTAAAGCCTTCTGTATGGGCAAACTCTATGCCGGTGCGCAGTGCATCGCGTGCGTAGCTGCCCTTGGGCTCACTTAGGTCCGCAGTTGCACTGAGTAGCTCCGACATAATTTCGAAGTCGGCGAACTCATCCTCCGGCGACAGCATAGGGTGGGTGTCAGAGGTACCCTTAATTTGCAGTATTTCGCTAACTGGTTCGTTACGCAGCCTTTGCTCGGTGTATTCCGCGGTTAGTGCGCTACCATCGACTTGCTTGCGATCGTACATCAGTCCATTAGATACATTGCCATTGTGCGGAATCGCCATCATTGTTTTGCCCTCGAGGCGCTGACGGTCCAGCGAGTCCCAAAGGTCTTCCGGGTTCCCGGAATCCAGCGAAGTAAAGGGTATGTCGGGTACCTTTGTATCGCGGTAGATCACATTGCGATGCAAATTCTGTCCGTTAGGCATGGAAGTCCATTCATAGCCCACCAGAGTGGTAAAAACACCCGGTTCATAATGGGCCTCGGCGGTATCAATCATCAGCCGCCAGGCGTTCTTGCTGACGGCTATCAACTTCGGTGAATCGGCGTACAGTTCAAGCCCCTTAACGTTGCGAACAATGGACACTAAAGCGTAGGCAATTGACAGTGGCCCATCATTGAGCAGCCTCTCGCGCAGGCTGCGTTCCTCTAACCCTAACACTAAGTCTTCGTCCTGGCGTGATACACCCATGTACTCGGCGTGATCGGTTACCGCAGCAAAATCAAGCGGCCGGTCTATGCGGATCGGGTAACCGACCGCGTGCTCTATTGTGCCGCCGCGAGCGAAAACGTAGGCATCGTCCGGTGTGGCCTTCACTCCCATTGTGTAGGCATCGGTGGAATAGCTTGTGTGGATATGGAGATCTCCCCACAACAGGTTGCGCAAAGGATTGTGCGCGACTGTTGCTTTTTGTGGGGGCGGCTCGGCCGTGTTAGGATCGTATTGCGGGAACAGAGTAGGGTCGTCGATTGGGCCGCAGGCGGCTATCGCAAAAAACAGGGTCAAGACAAGGACCAACATAGCCGGTATTGGCAGATCGGGTTTGATGGTTTCTAACATTTTATTAATGCTCCTTACGGCGCTTCGTTACGTTGTTTTTTGCGCCGCGCGTAAACGAACCCAACGACCAGCAAGCCGATCAGAACGACGGCGTAGGGAAGGTATCGCGGCAGGTAGTAAAACACCAAGGTATTGATTGCCACCTGTTTAGCAACGGTATAATGCTCAGGCATATCGAGCACGCCCGCAGCACGTGCGTATGACGCGTAGTCAGCCTGCATCGCACTATACAATTCCGGTAGCTGCGCGCTGAGATCACTGGTTTCGCCGGGATCCGTACTGATCTTGAACAACCGCCAGTGCCCGTCACCCGCTGGTGGTCGGTTTCTGATCAGCTTGAACTCACCGCGGTACAGCGCCGAGCCGCCGGAAAATTCATAGCCGATCGCTTCATTCGCGTCATGCACCGTGCTTACCTTGTTCTGCAGCAGTGGCAGCAGGCTGTTGCCCTGCAACACCTCGCGATCCGGTGACGGTTCCGGATCGCGTACCCCCGCAATGTCCAGCAGCGTAGGTACAATATCTGTAACGTAGGCAAACTCGTGGTATGCAGCTTGCGCCGCAGGCACCGGCAGGCCAGAAATAATCAGCGGTGCGCGTACACCACCTTCGCCAGCAAAAAACTTTGAGCCACTCAGCGGAGTGTTTGCAACTCGGCCCCAGTGTCGGCCAGCAGTCACCCAACTGCCTTTTTCTCCGAGAGTTTCAACCTCCCTAGTGTAGTGTTTTTCCAGCCAGCGCCTGCCGTATTCGTTTTCATACGGTTCACTGTTTGTCGCCCCGTTGTCAGAAAGAAGGATGATAACCGTGTTGTCATATTGCCCGGTGTTACGAAGGTAGTTCAGCAGGCGGCCAATCTCGTGGTCCATCGCAGTGGCCATGCCCGCATAAGCTTGCATACGTCTAGCCTCGAAATATTGTGGCTCCGCGGTCAATGCATCCCACTCGGCCTGCGTTGGTCCGCTTGCCAGGCTGGCCTTCGCGTTGAGCAGACCCAGATGCTGCAAGCGATCGATCCTGGCCTGTCTGACCTTTGCCCAGCCCTCAGTGTAGCGCCCACGATAGCGATCGATGAATTCGGCCGGTGCCTGCACTGGCGTGTGATTCGCTTGGAACGCCAGGTAAGCGAAGAAGGGCGCGTTGGTGTTTGCATCAGCCGCTAGAAATTCGATCGTCTTGTCGACGAAGTAGCGCGAAGAGTAAAAGTCGTCCGGAAGCGATGTCATGCGCGCGTCGTTTTCATACCAGAAGACCTCGGGTTTCATAGGCAGATAGGGGCGCATCTCGAAGTGATCGGAGCCACTGTCGGCCTGAATGACTGACTGGTCAAAGCCGCGTGCACCGGGCAGGTTCCTGTCCTGATTGCCCAGGTGCCATTTTCCGGCAACCGCGGTGCGGTACCCGGTTTCTCCTAACAGAGTGGCGATGGTTTGCACTCGATCATTAAGAACACCGTCGTAGCCTGGCTTTCCTCGATGGCTCAAGGGCATCAACTCGCGCATGCTGCCCATGCCGGCCAAATGACTGTCGACCCCGGTCATCAGCATGGCTCGGGTGGGCGCGCAACTCGCTGCTACATGAAAGTTGGAGAAACGCACACCATGCTCGGCCAGCGCATCGATATGTGGTGTGTCGATCTCCCCTCCATAGGTCCCAAAATCAGAATAGCCGATGTCATCCGCAACGATAAGTACGATGTTAGGTCTCGTTGACTGGCCGGCCCACGCGGTATTCATCCCAGCGCTTGAAAGCAGCAGAACAACAAAAAGCATGGCCCTGATCATAGTTGTGGCGGTAAATGGAATGATTCAATCTCCGATGGACTTCTGTCAGCTCACAATTTACACGTCTAGCCGCTTGCTGAAAACGTGGCGTGTGTCACTAGAGTGTTTCCGATTACGTGCTATTCCTGCCAACGATGCCAGCCTTAACCCGTGCATACTGGGCTAATGCCGCCTTAGAGCCATGTTATCGGATTTTCCTTCAAAGTATTTGGGCTTGTAGGCGAACAATTAATATGGGTATATTTAGTGTTGTGATCGAGGAAAGCTATTGTGGGACGCTGGGAAGGCATTGAAGAATACATTTGTGTCGTGGAATCGGGCAGCTTTACCGCGGCCGCAGAGCTGCTCGGTGTGTCCAAATCATACGTCAGCAAGCAAGTCAGTTCACTCGAAGACCGCCTCGGCGTGCGACTGCTACAGCGCACAACACGTCGGCTCACCCTAACAGAAAGTGGTAATACTTTTCTCGGCTACTGTAAAGATATGGCGTCGCAGTTCGACGAGGCCGAGTCCACATTATCTGATATGCAGCAGAGACCCAAGGGAATCTTGAGGCTTGCACTCAATAGTCGCTACGGCACTCAATATATGGCCGCCGCCGTTGCAGAGTTCTCAGTGAAATACCCGGAGGTGACGGTAGAAGTCCATTCAAATTTTCAGGACGTCGACCTGTTGGAGGGCAGCTACGACCTGGCGTTGCGTTATGACAAGCTAGAGGACTCAAGTTTGGTTGCTCGCCGGTTGGGCGGGCACGCATTGTGTTTGTGTGCGGCCCCCTCGTATTGGGAGGCGCATGGCAAACCGGGTTCACCTGATGAGCTCGCGGCTCATAACTGCCTCACCACACCGGATCGCAGCTGGATGTTCAATACCTTCGACCGCCGTGACCTTATCAAGGTAAAGGTCTCCGGCAACTGGATCAGTGAAGACGGCGCGAATTTGCTGGCTGCGGCAAAAGCCGGCATCGGTATTGCCCAGCTTCCCGGTTTTTACATCACTGAAGAGGTGGCAAGGGGCGAATTGGTCAAGCTGGAGGATCAGGACTGGAGCCACTATTACCGTGTGGCCTGGGCCGTCTACCCTAACACAAGACACTTGTCGGCGAAGGTGCGTTACTTTATCGACTTTCTTGTGGTTTATCTGCACGACCTGCAGGGAGACGGTGCAACGCAAAACTTTCTGGAGTGAACCTCGGCCCTCAAACTCATTAGATTAGGACCTGACGGAAAACACTGAAATTATCAGCATTATCTTCTCTGATTAAAGATCGACGCCTAGAGTAATCACTCTTTGAATCAGTCTAGCCATCGATTGATTGAAACTACTTTCAGGAGGAACTCATGACAGCCACTCTGGCCTCAGTTGCAACCAGCCAAACTTTAGACCAAAACGCCTATAGCCTAGGGTCGCCAAGAGCCGAGGCTCTGTTACAGGCCGCGCGCGACATGGGACCTGTGCTCGTAGCACGTTCGGAACACTGCTCTCTGGATCGTCGCGTTCCCGCAGAGACTATCGTTGATTTTCAGGACGCCGGATTTTTTAAAATTCTGCAGGCGCGGGAATATGGCGGTTATGAAATGGATCCCCAGGTTTTTTATTCGGTGCTGATGGTGCTGTCGCGGTACTGCATGTCCTCGGCCTGGGTGCTGGGTGTGATCGCCGTGCACAACTGGCAAATGAATCTATTCGATGATCCGGCGGCTGAAGAGGTATGGGGCGAGAATCCGACCGTATTGATTTCCTCTTCTTATGCTCCTGTGGGCAGGGTAAGCCTACAAGACGGCGGGTTTAAACTCAGCGGTCGCTGGAGTTTCTCCAGTGGCTGTGAACATTGTGACTGGGTGTTTCTGGGCGCGGTAGTACCGACCGAAGACGCCCCGTGGGACATGCGCAACTACCGCACATTTCTGCTGCCGAAGTCAGACTACCAGATTGTCGACAACTGGGACGTGATCGGTCTCAAAGGCACCGGTAGCCACGACATTGTGGTAGACGATGTGTTCGTGCCTGAGCATCGCACCCACGACATGCTGTCGGACGATGGAGGCAGGAAGTTCATGAACAAGCCTCCCCTGTATCGATTGCCGTTTATGCAAGTATTCTCCCGGGCTGTATGCACGCCGACCCTGGGTGCCCTTGAAGGAGCACTTGAAAAATTCTCAGATCTTGCTGCTACGCGTCTGGTAGGCCCGATTGCGATGAAAGATGATCCTTGTGCGAGGCGCCTAGCGGCCGAAGTTGATGCTTCCATCTCAAGTATGAAAAACACTTTATTCCACGATTTCGATCACCTTATGGCGTGCGCGAAATCGGACGCTGTGGTCAAGCTTGAGGACCGTGCCAGATATCGTTACAACACGTCGGCGGTCGCCGATCGTTGTGTTGCTTTGTCATCGGCTATGCTCAAGGCGGCGGGTTCCAGCGGCATCCGTAACAACAGCCCGCTGCTCAAACAGCATCTCGATATTCTGGCAAGCCAGGCTCATGTTGCCAATTTGTCAGAGCCGTTTGCGACCAACTTGGGCGGCATGCTCTTCGGCCAGCCTTCTACAGACACCAGCCTTTAGCCCGCAAGGTTATCTGTTTGCAACAGCTTATATGCAGCTCTAACACCTACGGGAGATTTTGAGATGATGGACCAGAAATTGCTTCAGGAAGAGCATTACGCTGATTGTGCAAATGGCTATCGTATGCATTACCTGGACCGGGGCGAGGGACCGGTGGTGGTGTTCCTGCACGGTTCCGGCCCGGGTGCCAGTGGGCACAGCAACTTCAAGGGTAATTATCCCTTCTTGGTAGAGCAGGGGCATCGCTGTCTCGTACCTGACCTAGTGGGATTCGGCTACTCCGACAAGCCGGATGACAGGGAGTACACCCTGGACTTTTTTGTTGAGTGTCTTAAGCAAATGCTCGATGTTGCTGGTGTACAGCGTTGTGCAGTGGTTGGCAATTCACTAGGCGGCGCAGTTGCGATCGGCCTGGCCCTGTACTACCCCGAGATGGTGGATAAGCTGATCCTTATGGCACCCGGTGGTATGAGTGAACGTGAGGAGTACCTGGGAATGTCGGGTATGCAGAAGATGTTCGAGATTTATATGTCAGAAGTAGGTCTCACAGAGAGCTCGATGCGCGAACTGTTTGAGACCAGCCTAGTACATGATCACGGCCACATCGATGCTGAACTCATTGCAGAGCGAATGCATGTGATGGGGCTGATGAATCAGCAGGTGATGCTTACAATGAATATTCCCTATTTACCCGAGCGACTGCACGAGCTGAGTTGCCCTGTGCTGGTGTTTTGGGGCGCGAACGATCAGATGATGCCCGACAGTGGGCTATTGGCCACAATGAATAACTGCGCAAATATGAAGATGATTGTGCTCTCCGAGTGTGGTCACTGGGCCATGGTGGAGTACGAAGCGCTGTTTAACCGAGAGTGCCTTGGGTTCCTGCGATCATCCGCTTCGTCTTTATAAGAAACGCCCGCACACGGCTTCTATTTGTGTGTTACAGGTCGAATTCGACTTCCCGGTACTCCGGATTACGCCCTTCCAGCATGTCCTTGGTCATCAGCTCCAGGTGTTTGTTAAAGAGATGGGTAAATATCCAAAAGCGGCGTTCGCGAATGGCCTGGAATACGATTTCTGCGACGTCAATCGGTGGAATAAAATTCGGCTGTCCTGCCATTAAGTGTTCGGTGGGTGCAGCAACCGAGTCATCGGGCTCCAGCCCCATGAGTTCATCGGCGATGGAGGTCAACACCGGGCCTGGGCAAAGTAGCGACACATCGATCGATGAATTTTGTGCCTTGAGATCATAAAGCAATGACTCGGTGATGCCCCTTACAGCCATTTTGGCGGCGGTGTACTGGGCCATACCCGGCGCTACAACCAGGGAACCTACAGAGCCCGTGTTGATGATGTGAGCAGGCTGCCCAGACTCAATCATTGCCGGTACAAAGGCATTAAGGCCGTTAACTACGCCCATCAAATTGACCGATAGCAACTGTTGCCATTGCTGGTAAGATTGGGTCCATGTCTCCCCGACACGCAGAATGCCGGCGTTATTGAACAGCAGGTCAGGTGTACCAAAAGTGGAACCCACCTGTTCTGCGAATGCGGAGACCTTTTCGGGGTCAGCAACATCGAGTGAACAGCTCAATACCTCGGTGCCTGCATCCTTCAGTTGTTCGGCAAGAGTCTCCAGCCTGCCAGTGTGGAGGTCTGCCAGGGCTACACGCATGCCCTCAGCGGCACAGTGCTGTGCCAGGGCCCGGCCGATACCACTGCCTGCTCCCGTGATAACGGCTATTTTGTTCGTAAATTGATCCATGCTAGACCTGCTTTCCGAGGATATCTGTGAGCTTCAGACTTTAGCTGCATTGATAGACGCTGATAAGGCAGTCTCCATGGACAGTCAGTTCACAAACAGCCTGTTTTTCAAAACAGTGTTTCAGGGATAGAGTGTGGGGTACGTGAGGTCTGCCCGCAAGGCTCGCCTTCGGCTCTGGCCATACATAATAATGAGGTAACGCCATGATCAATCAATACACAACACCCGCTCTGATACTCTCTTTTGTACTGCCGGCGATGACTGTCGTGCCTATTGCGACTGCTCAGGATGTGGTGTCACTCGAAGAGGTTGTAGTTACGGCTCGTAGGCGGGAAGAAAACCTGCAGGAAACTCCGGTTGCTATCACTGCCATTTCAGGTCTCATGATTGAACAGTCCAAAATACTCAATGCAACGGATCTGGAGCAATATACCCCTAACCTGTCTGTTCGAGCCTCTGATAACGGTGTGGGAAGTTCGTTACAAGCCTATCTGCGTGGCGTTGGACAGTTCGATTTTGCGCTAACCGTTGACCCCGGTGTAGGCATGTATGTAGATGGCGTATACCTTGCCAGAACAGTAGGCGCCAACATCCAGCTTGCCGACATCCAACAGATCCAGGTGCTGCGTGGTCCACAGGGAACTCTGTACGGGAAAAACACGATTGGCGGCGCCATTAATGTGGTCACTCGGAAACCTTCCGGAGAGACTGACTTCACTGCTGAGGTGATTGGAGGGGAAGACAATTATTTCTCGTTTGACGGTTATCTAGAATTTCCTCTCAGTGACGATGTGGCGGCCAGCGTGGCTCTGCTAGCCAGGGACTCCGATGGCTGGCAGTCGCGCAACCAAGGCGATGACGCGGGTAACGATAATATGTGGTCGGTGCGCAGTCATCTCAATGCCAATTTCACCGCTACCTGGAATTCGCACCTGGTGCTTGATTACACAGATATCGATCAGAATGTGTATCCGCAGGTATTGACTGACTTTAACGCGGGCGGCGGCTTGCCTCCCCTTTATAACGGTTTGGTATTGGCGGCACAGGGCCAGTCCTGCTGCACCCCCAACCTGAACGACATAGATAGCAGTAATGCCCTGAACGAGCTTGATCGAGACGTTAACGAAATCTGGGGCATAAGCTGGACCAATACCTGGGACTTGAATGATTTGACTCTGAAATCCATCACCGGTTATCGCGATATGAATAGTGAGTCTTACCGTGACGCAGACAATGACCCTATCAATTACTTCTCTGTTGGTTCTGCTTTTGATGTACAGCAGTTCAGCCAGGAATTATTACTTTCCAATGCGAGCGGCAGTTCATTGGACTGGTTACTTGGTCTGTATTATCTCGAGGAAGATGGCGACCACTTCAGTGCGGTTACCATCGGTGAAGGCTTATTTGCGGCACTTCCGGTAGCTGCTCTTGACCTAACACTCGACTACTTTCGCAGTCAGAAAACCACCAGCTATGCGGCCTTTTTTAATGTCACTTGGCATATGAATGAAGCAACCCGGCTAAACCTGGCCGCGCGTTATACCCGCGACGAGAAAGATCTGGATATGTTCTCATTCAAGCGAGCTAGCCAAACGCCGATACTCATACCGGGGCCGACCGATCCGTCATCCTGTAGCGATGCAGTTGCCGAGGGGATTGGTTCTAGAATTACTTGTAGTGATAACTGGGATGAGTTTTCGCCACGGATCGGAATTGACCACGATTTCAGCGAAGACATAATGGGCTATGCCAGCGTGTCCGCCGGTTTCAGAAGCGGTGTGTACAACGGCCGACCCACTGCCACGGCACAGGTATCTGTAGCCAACCCAGAAACCTTGTGGAGCTATGAGATTGGCCTCAAGTCGCAATTCTGGAACAACCGTCTGCAAATAAATGGAGCAGTTTTTTATAACGATTACAAAGATCAGCAATTTCTGGTGAATCGACCCTCGGCAGCGGGGGCGAGTGCTCTGGCCTTGGTTGTCGACAACGCTGCTGATTCCACCCTTTGGGGCGGTGAGGTGGAGTTCACGGTATTGCCAATGCAGGGCTTGACGATATCCGGCGGGCTGGCCTACATCGAACCGGAATACGACGAGTTTAATTCTCTTAACACGGTTACTGGCGAGCTTGAAGATCTGAGCAACAGGGAGTTTGCTAACGTACCGGATTGGACTGCCAATCTGTCAGCTCAATACCAGTTCGAATTAAGCAACGCGTCAAAGCTGCGATTGCGTGCGGGCCTATCGTACAAGGGCGAAATCTTTTACACCAATGATGAGGCCAGCAGCAGTTTTGAACGGCTTAATGCCGACAGCTACACAATTGTTAATGCAGGTATCAGCTATATCACCGCTGACGATAAATGGGAGTTTGGTGTGTTCGGTCGTAATCTCGCCGATGAGCGCGAAATTCGCGGTGGTTTTGGAGTCGATTTTTTCGGTACAACTACTGTTAGTTTTACCGAACCTCGTCGTTATTTTGCAAGTATCCGTTATAGAAACTGATAAATACAGTTAGGTTCGTAGTAAGCATAGAGGTGAAGTAGCAGTATGGAGAATGGGCGTGTAGCTGATGTGTTCGGGTCGCTGAGTATGGGCTACTTTGTTGCAGGTGCTCGCAATTTGGCGGGCTGGAAACGCTTCGGCAGCGAGGCCATGGGCTTACACCTTGCCCATGAGTCGCAAGACCATCTTGGCTTCCGGCTGGATGAGCACGCCAGGCGAATCATCATAGAGCACAGTGATGTCGACGATGTTATTGCGTTGGGTTGGCAGTTAGATAATCAAATTGTGCTGGATATTGTGTTAGAGCGCCTCAAAGCCAGGGGGGTAACAGTTGAGTTTGTGCAAGGAGACAGGGCCAGTGAACGGGGAGTGGCCTGGTTTCATCGATTTGTAGGCCCCAAGGGTTTGCTCATCGAGCTTTTCGTAGAGCCACTCACTGAGAGTGATCCTCTGCAGATACTCAGCAGCGGTTTTAAAATTGGTAGCGCAGGTCTTGGGCATATATCGGTAATGTCTCGTGAACGCGATCGTACAATTGCATTCTGGCGGGAAGTGTTCGACGCACGCCTTAGTGATCGTATTGAAATTTCCAGCGGCAAACGCGTCGCGCTGGATGTGACGTTCCTGCGCATTAACGAGCGCCACCATTCCGTGGCCATTGCCGCCACACGTGGGCCGCGAATCGATATGTTTCCCACCCGTGTGCAGCATTTCAATATTGAGGTGGCCACCCTAGATGATCTCACAACGACTTTTGAGCGCTGCCAGCAAATGGGTTATAAGATCTCGCGGAATATTGGCCGACACCCTAATGACAAAGAGCTGTCATTCTACCTTCCCTCGCCATCAGGTTTTGATATGGAGATCGGTTGGGATGCTCTTGTTGTAGATGAAGCTCAATGGCGAAGTGAAAGTGTCTACGACCGAATGAGTAACTGGGGGCATGAAATTCCTGGTACGTTCTCGACTGAGCTCGGCTTTCGTCATGTAGTGCATGGGATTAAATCTCTTGGGCGAGAGGAATTTTTGCCTTGGTAAGTCGAACCCAAAATCAAAAATGTGTGTCCATTAACTTTCCACAATGCTTAGCGAAGTAATGTGGGTTGCTAAATGGCTTTCACTTTTCGCCTGCCGACGACTACACAATTGATACCTACTACTACCACCGACAACTTTTCACGACCGGCATTAGCCTGCGGCGGTAGCTCTCAACGAAAGATTGTCGCTGACCAAGCGAATTTGCAACTCGAGCCTTGTATCGCGGTCTAGCGTAATAAACGTCGATGTATAACATCTTTGTTCTATAAGCCAACCTTCATCAAAGTGTGACCATTAATTTATCAAGAAAATACTTACGCACTGATAATCAAGCATTGGCGCGTATGACCACAAGCCATCACACGGTTTCCACTCCGGACTCGAGTTTCATCTTGTTATATAGTAAGGCTATGCGATCACGCGGCTGGATCTGGTTCTGGAACTCTCTGCCCCATACAGGGAGATGCTCAGCAAGCCCCACTTTATTCATGCGCCAGAAGCCAAACAGTTATTCCGGTCGTCACAATAGAATCAAGCTATAAGGAACTCGCTATGAAGTACTGGATTTCTCTGGTCAACACTGAAGAAGTTGACCAGTTCATCGGTATCGCACAAAAAGCTGAGGAGTTAGGCTTTGAGGGGGTTACAGTACCGGATCATCTCGTCTATCCCGCGAAGGTAGAAACACCCTATCCCTATCCCCATGACGGCAAGGTTTGGTGGCCCAACACCAATCCCTGGACAGATCCCTGGATTGCGCTCACGGCCATGGGAGCAGCAGCAACTAAATTGCGAATGGCTGCCAATATTTACCTGGCCGCATTGCGCGATCCCTTCACGGTGTCTCGGGCCACAAGCGCGGCTGCAATCCTTACTAACAATCGGGTAGCTTGCGATGTCTCCGCGGGTTGGTTAAAGGAAGAATTCGATGCGCACTTTAGGAAGCGGTGAGATCACTATTGGAGGTGAGTATGGCTTGGGATTATAAACCCGAACCGGAATGTAAGCGTAAACCGGGCCGGGTTCGACACGTCGTCGAGTTGTTGGAGAAGCAGTAATGAGTGAGTTGAACTTCGAGCCCGCTGATTTGGCGAGTTGGATAGAGCAGCAAACGGGTCGCAGTGACTTGAACAACGTAGCGCCTTTGCGCGGTGGCGGCTCATGTGAAATGTTCAGTTTGTCGCTTGGTGACGAGCGATTCGTTATTCGGCGCGCGCCTGTCGCAGCGGTGTCGGATACCGCACACAATGTTGTTCGCGAGTTTAAAATTATCGAAGCTCTAAGTGCCGGCAACGTCAGAGTGCCCAAGTTGCTCGCCGCATGTGAGGACAGGTCAGTGCTGGGCGCACCGTTCTACATCATGCAGTTTATTGACGGTGAGGTTATTCGCCGTAAGTTGCCCGCGCACTATAGTGAGTCGCCGGAAACTCAGGTAACAATCGGCGAGGAGTTGATAGACGCACTGGTAGAACTGCATGCCTTTGAATGGCGTGGTTCAGCATTAGAAACGATGGCGAAACCGGAAAACTTCCTGGGCCGCCAAGTTCAGCGTTGGATGTCGCAGCTAGAGAAATATCGCGGTCGCGAGCTGAAAGGTGTTGATGAAGTAGCGGTTTGGTTAGAGAACAATCGACCAAACGAGGGCGAGCTTACAGTGATGCACGGCGATTACAAAGTCGACAACGCGATGTACAGCCGTGACCTGCCGCCAAAAATACTCGCGCTGGTTGATTTTGAGATGACCACCGTTGGCGACCCTCTGATAGATTTGGCATGGGCTATGATTTTTTGGCCGGAAGAGGGCAATCTTATAGCCATTGCGGCCCCCGGAAGCGATGGTGGTATGGATGCGGCATTCTGCCAGCAGCCTCAGGTATTGACTCAACGCTACGCCGATAAAACCGGACGTGATCTGGGCAACTTTCAGTGGTATCAGGCTTTTGCTGCCTGGAAACTAGGGATTGTGCTTGAAGCGTCTTATGCCAAGTACTTGAGTGGCGAATCGAAAAACCCTAACCATGAATTTTTCGGTTTTCTTGTCGATCAATTAATGGAACGTGCTCAGCGTTTTGCGCGATAAGCCTGAAGACTGTGGGCAGAGGTGCTGATCCTCGCCACAAAACTATGAACTCAATAAAGTGCCGGTTACGAGTGATGGAGATGGAATGGCGGGCTAGAGGTAGAGCCCTATCTCCTTGTTTCGTTCGCGCCTACTAGAAATATCAGAACAATGCTTGACAAAGAAGACGACCGGTCATATATTAACTGCCATGAACAAACGCGAAGAGAAAAAAGAACGGCTATTGCAGCTAGGACTGGCGGTTATGCAAGAGCGCGGCTACAACGGCACGGGTGTGAAAGACATCGTTGAAGCAGCCCAGGTACCGAAAGGCTCGTTTTATACCTACTTTGAGAGTAAGGAGAGTTTCGCGGTAGAAGCGATTGAGTGCGTAGCTCAGCAGACCTTTGATGAAGCATTTGCTGTTTTGGGTCAAAAGAGCGCGCCACCCTTGGATAGGCTTGCTGAGTTCTTTAGAGCCGGCGCAGAAGATGCTTGTGATAATGAATTTCGAATTGGCTGTTTTATGGGAAATATGTGCCAGGAGATGGCTGACAGTAGTGAAGTCATCCGTCTAACAGTGAAAAGTGCTTTAGGCAAAATAACTGGGCTGATTGCAGATGTTTTGGACGACGCGACGGCAAATGGCGACATAGCATCTAAACAAGATACGGCAGTAACAGCGCAGTTTCTGTTTAATGCCTGGCAGGGAGCATTGTTGCGGATGAAGGCTGAAAAGTCAGATACATCGATCGAAGCTTTTCTGGCCATGATGCCTAAGGTTTTGAATACCTAAGA
>JBGCFQ010000032.1:0-51344 GCA_045106985.1 Pseudomonadales bacterium
GCTTGTACCGAGACGGTTCCTTTATTGAAAATGCGGCCGAGAAGATCGGCCCTCATTTGCAAGCTAAGCTAAAGCAATTCGTAGATCATCCTATCGTTGGGGAAGTGCGCGGTTTGGGTATGTTTGCGGCCATTGAGCTTGTGCGCGATAAATCGTCACGTGAGCCTTTGGCACCAGAGGCTGCAGCGGCTGTTTATTGTCGAGATCACGCGGTAGCAAATGGCCTGATGGTGCGCGCCACGGGTGACGCGATGATAATGTCACCACCGCTTGTGTGCAGCGTCGCTGAAATTGATTTGCTAATAGAACGCCTAGGAAGTGCGCTCGATATGACGGCGAAACATTACAATGTAAGCTAGTTGTTTCGACGCAAGGCGACACTACATGCCATACAATAGGGTTTCTTAATGTTGTTTGCATTGGCTTTTGTATTTATAGAGGTCTTTAATGTCGTCTGCTGAAACCCAGGGTTTTTCGCTCAAAAGAATCCTCCTTCCACTGCTGTCGCACCCAAAAATAGCGATGGCAGTGAAATGGTCGGTTTATAGCATATTGCTGTATAACTTTACGGTGTTCATTCAAGATAACCTCAGCGCTTACAATAACTCTCTAGCGGCTGATGCAAGCTTAAGTGACATTCTAGAAACCTTTTCAGACACCATTGATACTCTGGCATGGCTTGGCCTTGTGTTTCTGCTAGAGCTTGAAACGAATGTGTTATCGGATGAGCTGCTCGAAAATTGGGTGGGCAAACTATTACGTGTTTGTCGGTTTGTCTGTTGTTTACTGGTTGCCTATGCAGCCTATGGGTATACCGCAGAAGCATTAGATAATTTTGAGTATTCAGAACAAAAAGATATTGCAACGCTGTGCGATGTGGTTGAGAAAGATATCGCCCTGCAGACGGATTCAACTAAGTTCAGCAAGATTACAGCAAAAAATTGTGAGGCGCTCTCGGCTAGCCCCCCCTATTATCAAATTAAGGATAAAGTGTCACTGATAGATGGGCCAACGCTATCATGGATTCAAAAAATTGATTTTATCGATGTCGTAAACGCTTTTGTTTGGCTATTTGTTATTGCCTTGATAGAAACCGAAATTCGTCTGCAATGGAGTGAACAATTCGGCCACCGCTTACGCACAGTGCAGCAAGCCAAGTTTTATCTATACGGTGTTTTATGGCTCTGCGTTTTATGTTGGTTGCTTGGCGGATACATCCTATACGGCGTTGACGCAATGGTGTGGATTGCTGGGTTCTGGGCAATAGAGCTCAATCTCACTCAGTGGGAGCAGGAGCGCAGTGAGGAGCTGCGCGCTGAAGCTGTAGATAATGGGTGAAGGAAGAATTAAAAAGCTCCTAAGAATATATGATGAGACAAGACAGTAAATAATGAGACCCCTATGAGTCAACCAACTCCCTTAGCGGCTGAGCTAGAATTGCTCGTCGGTGATATCAATGGTGTGCCAAGAGGTAAGGTGATCGAGAGTGCTAGCCTTGACGATCACGAATTACAGCACCTGGCGGCCGCCGTTTTAATGCAATCTATTGACGGGCATTATGCACAATGTATGGATACATTGAATGCGCAAGACCACGACTTGCTGTTGCAGCCAGATTGGTCAAGTTACAGACAAACTCCTTGGGCAGAAGATACCGCGCAAGTCATTTGTAATACGATAAATAAGGATACAGGCGAGCCGATCAGCTATGACAGTCGGAATGTGCTGAAAAAAATCATTGCTGAGTATTCCGACATGGGCTTGAGCGCTGTTGCCGCGCCAGAGCTAGAGTTTTATCTGCTTGAGCCACCTGGCAAGAATTGTATTCAACTAGAGCCCGCCGTTGGCGAGCAGGGCTGGGCCGAGTTTGGTGGAGAAGCTTTTAGCCCGGATGCGCTGCGTAAATACCAGCCCTTTGTTGCAGATCTTCAGGCATATTGCCAACAGGCCGGACTTGATACAAGCGCCATTGTGCATGAAATGGGACCAGCTCAAATAGAGCTGAATGTGGAACATGGTGATGTGTTAGATCGCGCTGACCAGTTGTTTATGTTGAAACGTTTGGTAAAAGCCTGCGCACAAAAACACGGTAAATTGGCCAGTTTTATGGCGAAGCCGCTCGCGAATCTTCCGGGCAACGGTTTGCACGTTCATTGCAGCATGCTGAATTCACAGGGCCAAAATGTATTTGCTCTGGATGGCGGAAAAGCTGGGCCGCTACTGCAGCAGTTTATTGCCGGCTTGCAGGTATACCTGCCTAAGGCGTTTGCACTCGTAGCCCCTAATGTAAACAGTTACAAACGCTTTGTTCGTGGTGTGTCAGCGCCAATAAATCTAGCTTGGGGTTACGATAATCGAACAACGGGTTTACGAGTACCTTTCGGTGATGACAAAGGTGGACGTGTGGAAAACCGTATCGCCGGAGCTGATGTGGATCCTTACTTAATTATGGCGGTCACCTTGGGCTGTGGTTTGCTTGGCTTGCGGAAAGAACTAGAGCCCACAGCGCCCTTTGATGGAGATGCCTACGATGAAGAAGCGGACTTGCCTCGTAATCTGGAGGCTGCGTTGAGCACATTGGATGGCAGCGAAGAGTTAAGAAACCTGTTCGGCGATGACTTTGTTGATGTATTTGTTTCTTGTAAGCAAAACGAGTTGAATCATATGGCGGCAACTATTTCGCCGTGGGAAGCGCGTTATCTTGGGAGTATGCTCTAGTGTCTTTTGATGTGAATTCGACGAGAAAACGGCGTCCGGGAGGAAACCCTGCAATTGGTTTTAACGAATCCTGGTATTTTCACTCAATGGGCGATGTTCCCGCTCATCCACCTCTTGAGCAGGATGAAAGCGTGGATGTCTGTGTTATCGGCGGTGGCTACACTGGCTTGTCTGCCGCGATAGAGCTTTCCAAGAAGGGTTATAGCGTTAGAGTTCTGGAAGCGCACGAGATTGGTTCTGGCGCTTCTGGTCGAAATGGCGGCGTGCTTGGCATGGGTCAGCGTAAGGATCAGGAAGAACTTGAGAAATGGCTCGGTAAAGACACCGCAAAAACAATGTGGAAGATAGCCTGCGAAGCAAACAGTTTGGTGCGCAATCGGGTTGAAGAATATGATATCGATTGCGATTTGCGCGATGGAGAGCTGATAGCCGCGCACAGAAAACGCTATGAAAAAGAGCTTTGGGAGTATGCCGACTACCTGAGCGAAGAGTACGATTACCACGACAGGCGAAATGTTACTGAGCAGGAAGTTCACGACATTATGGGTGTCGACACTCTCTTCGGTGGTTGTGTCGATTCAAATGCTGGGCATGTGCATCCTCTAAAATTGGCCAAGGGCTTGGCCCGAGCCGCCGTATCTCATGGGGCCGTTTTGCATGAGCACTCCCGCGTAACTGGTTACCAGCAGCGCGCAGACAAGGTGGAGGTTACAACCGATAAGGCCACTGTTAAGGCTCGCTTTCTTGTGGTTGCCTGTAATGGCTATTTGGGTAACTTCGATAAAGATATAGCGCGTTACCAGATGCCAATTAATAATTTCGTACTCGCAACTGAACCACTGGGCGAGAAAAGAGGGCGGCAAATTAATCGAGACAATCTCGCGGTAGTTGACACTCGTTTCGTCGTTAATTATTTTCACAACTCGCCAGACCATCGTTTGATTTTTGGTGGCGGCGAAAACTATTCGTCACGGTTCCCTCACGATCTTAAGCAATTTGTGCGTGGTCATATGCTGGAGGTGTATCCAAATCTTGATGACGTGGCCATCGACTTTGCCTGGGGTGGCACCTTGGCCATTACCTTAAAGCGTATGCCTCATTTTGGCCGTAAAGGCGACAATGTTTACTGGGCTCAAGGTTATTCCGGGCATGGTATTGCCATGGCGAATATGGGTGGCAAGCTGGTCGCTGAGGCTATTATGCAGCAGTCTGAACGCTTCGATTTGTTTGCCAACTTGAAGCATCAATCGTTCCCGGGTGGAGCGCTGCTCCGTTGGCCTGGACTTGTCGCCGGCATGTTGTACTACTCTATGCTTGATAAGTTTTAGGCTGGATAAGTTCTAGTAGCGATTTAAAGCAGTGTTTGGCTGCGCAGGCCTGCGGTGATCATTCGGAGAATTTCAAGGCCGCTTTTTTCATTACTTTGCGCATCAAAGGTTTCATTAATGGTGCTAATAGCTTGCCTCGCCAAGTAAGCTCTGGAGTAGCCTCGGCGGATTTAAACCGTCTTAAGTTTAGAGTCTCGGCGGCTTCATTCATCAACGGCAACCGACTTTGATCAATAGGGATGCCGATTGAGTCGGCAATACGAACCATTCGCTGGAAATTACCAGCTATTGCAGCGGCATCAACTACGACTTCTGGCCCCGCTACGTCGAGAAGTCTATCGCGTGCTTCTTGTAGGGAATTTTCGTCGCGCGAAGCAACGGCCTGGGCAAACTGCATTAGCTCATTGGCAAAGGCAACATCGCTTTGCTCAGAGGTTTCGCCATTAACTAGACTAAGATCTACATCTGTATCGGAAAGATCGGCACTCCAACGGAGCATCGTGGCATGTGACGTAGTTCAGTAAAAACACTCGTTATGTGATGACACTCGACCGGCCACGATTTCGATCTGCATGCGGTTCAGCAGCCGCCCAGTTGGTGCACCGAAATTAACAACCAATTCCATTGGCAGATACTGAGCATCTCCAAGGCCATACCATTCTCGCACCGCATTGGGTACCAGGCTAAGTGCTCTGGCAACGTTGGCGCTGCGGTTTTTTGGCCACAGATCGGCCTCATTTTCACCAATCTCATTTGCAGCGATCATGGGTACGCGGGCGGTTTTAGTTTCTAACCCGTCAGGACGGTAATTACTCGGTTGCCCGGGAATTGGTTCTGGTAAGGGTTCCGGGGGCAGGCCCAAAGCTCGATTAAATTCATCGATACTGAACACGCATACGGTAATGCCTACTAGCTCTACGTATTTTTCTGCAGAAAGGCCGCGCTCGGCAATGCTGTCGATCCAGGTTTTAGTGATGCGTGTTTGATCAGTGATGATACGGTGCACGGCATCAATAGCATCTGAATCCAGAGTTGATCCATCAGCAGAGTGATGTTCGCCGTCAAAGGTATAGGGTGACAGAGCTTGTTTGCGTTCAGTGCAGTAGGTGCATTGGATTGCCTGTCGCACTTCTCTTGCGATAGCGACTCTTTGTTCGCCGGTCCACCATGTGCCTGGTTGGGCAAGTTGAATCCAATAATTCCTATACGCTTCGGTCAAGTCGCCGCGTATTGGGTAACTGCTGTCCTGAAATTCAAATGTGTGCATCGTTTTCGGTGTGAGAACATCGTCATTGATTTGCAACACCCTCAGCATACTGCTGGATTTGGCGTACGTCTAGCCTCATAGAAAGTAAGCAAAAAAACCGCCTTTCGGCGGGTTCTTGGATTTGGTACCAGAGGCCGGACTCGAACCGGCACACTATTTCTAGCGGGGGATTTTGAACCCCCTGTGTCTACCACAACACCACTTTTCCACCGCAGTAAATGCAGCGTTTATGGTTTGAGCAGGGGTTATGGCCCAAGCTAATTGTGTGCTAGGCACTCGTTGTGGACTTCGGAATAATGGTACCAGAGGCCGGACTCGAACCGGCACACTATTTCTAGCGGGGGATTTTGAATCCCCTGTGTCTACCAATTTCACCACTCTGGCATGAGGGTTAGCCTTTTAGCGCTGGGAAGAGCGAATCTTCGATCCGTGCTCTACCACAATACTATTCGGCATTGAGCTTGATCGATAACATCTGCCAAGCTCTAAAAACTGACGCGCGATTATATCAGCGGTGGTCTAACGTGCAATAGCTCATTTAGGCCCGTACAATGCGCGGTTTCAATATTTGGCTTTTTCATGCGCCGACAGGATTTTAGTTTTCAGCTTCCAGAGCAGTTGATAGCCCACTATCCGCCAGAGCAGCGAAGCGAGTGTCGCTTGCTGCATTTGGACGGCAAGACGGGCGATCGGTCTCACCGCCAATTTGCCGATGTGTGCGATCTGCTCGAACCCGGTGATTTGCTGGTTTTCAATAACACGCGTGTAGTGCCAGCGAGGTTATTTGGTCGTAAGCTTACAGGTGGTCGAGTAGAAGTGATGCTGGAACGCTTGCGCCCCGGCGGTGAATTGCTCGCTCAAGTGGGCAGCAGTAAGCCATTGGCGCCAGGTTCATTTATACGGATTTTGTCGCGAGACTCCCAAGTCGAAGACCTTGGAGAAGGGGCGGGAGAAGGGGAAGCCGAAACCGAGGAGGTATTTGTTGGCGAGCTAGAAGTGCTTGGTCGTGAGGATGGCTTTTACACTCTAAGGGTCGCGCATGCACAGACGCTGGAAGATCTGTTTGATCTCGCCGGCCATATGCCGCTACCACCCTATATAAAGCGCAAGGATGAATTGACGGACTTTGATCGCTATCAGACTGTCTATGCTGAGGAGGCTGGCGCCGTTGCGGCGCCAACCGCTGGATTGCATTTTGATCAGAAGTTATTGACCAAACTTGAGCAGCTTGGAGTAAATTCGGCTTTTGTTACCTTGCATGTTGGGGCGGCAACCTTTCAGCCGATACGGGTTGACGAGTTGGCTGATCACCAGATGCATGCCGAGCATATTCAAGTCAGTCAAGAGGTCTGCCGGCAGGTGGCTGAAACCTGGGCTCACGGAGGTCGAGTTGTAGCGGTCGGAAGTACCAGCGTTAGGGCGTTAGAGTCCGCGGCGCAAAGCGGCGCGCTAAAGCCTTATGATGGCGATAGCCGCTTGTTTATTTACCCCGGTTATCAGTTTTTATGTGTCGATGCGATGATTACAAATTTCCATTTGTCTGAGTCGAGTTTATTGATGATGGTAAGTGCTTTTGCGGGTAAAGAGCCTGTTTTGGCGGCCTATCATGAGGCGATTGAAAAAGAATATATGTTCTTTAGCTACGGCGATGCGATGTACATAGAGGCAGAGAGCGCGCCCTTGCTGAAGGGCTCAAATAGGAAGTTAACGCAATGAAATTCACAGTACTAAACACTAGCGGTAATGCGCGGCGCGGCCAGTTAGAGTTTGCTCGTGGAATAGTAAATACCCCCGCTTTTATGCCCGTGGGAACTTATGGCACGGTTAAGGGGCTCACACCCGTAGATATTCTTGCGACCGGCGCCGAAATTATTCTTGGCAACACCTTCCACTTGATGCTTCGCCCTGGAATGGACGTAATTACTGCGCACAATGGCTTGCATGAATTTGCAGGTTGGAGCAAACCAATACTGACCGACTCTGGTGGCTTTCAGGTTTTTAGCTTAGGTGATCTTCGAAAAATCAGTGAGGCAGGCGTGGAATTTCGCTCGCCTATTAACGGCGACAAAGTGTTTTTAGATCCCGAGCGGTCTATGCACGTTCAAGCCCAGCTTGGCGCTGATATTGTTATGATTTTTGATGAATGCACACCTCACCCAGCAACCCACGATCAAGCGCGTGAATCAATGCAGCTTTCTCTGCGATGGGCCGAGCGCAGTAAGAAGGCTCATGGCGATTGCCAACAGACTATGCTTGAGCAAGGTACGCGCGCTGAGTCTGGAGCCCTATTCGGCATTATCCAGGGCGGTATGTTTGAAGACCTTCGCACAGAGTCTTTACAGGGCTTAAGCGATATTAACTTCGACGGCTTCGCTATCGGCGGCTTGTCGGTTGGTGAGCCCAAAGAAGACATGCAACGTGTGCTGGAACATCTACAGCCTCAAATGCCGGCGAACAAACCTCGCTACTTGATGGGCGTCGGAACGCCTGCAGATCTCGCGCATGGCGTTATGCAAGGCATCGACATGTTTGACTGTGTGATGCCAACACGAAATGCGCGAAATGGGCATCTCTTTACCTCTCAAGGCGTAGTGCGAATTCGCAACTCTCCCCATAAGCTGAGCACAGAACCGCTTGACCCTGAGTGTGATTGCTACACCTGCAAGAACTTCACGCGTGCTTACTTGCATCACCTGGACAAATGTCAGGAAATATTGGGTGCTCAGCTTAATACCATTCACAACGTGCACTTTTATCAAAAAGTCATGCAAGACTTGCGTACCGCGATTGAGCAAGACAGACTGGCTGAGCACGTAGCAAGCAAAGACTATTTGCAGCACTGATATAGGCAGCAAAAATATAGAGAAAAGAGCTGGGTCACTGTCTCGCCCATCGCGTGTTAAACAGGCACGAAACGAAAGCACATATTTAAACCTTAGTAGGAACCGTTTTCATGATTTACTCGTTGAAAGAGCATTCTGTCGTTTTTAACGGCACGCCAAGTTTTATAGCCGAAAATGCCACCGTTATTGGCAATGTTACTTTCGAAGAAAATAGCAGTGTTTGGTACAACGTTGTAATTCGGGGCGATGGCGATCACATTCACATTGGCGCTAACTCTAATATTCAAGACGCGGCCGTTTTGCATGTTGATCCAGGCTGCCCGCTAACAATAGGTACTGGCGTGACTATTGGCCATAAGGTGATGCTGCATGGTTGCACCATAGGTGATGGCACTTTGGTTGGTATTAACGCAGTTGTGCTGAATGGCGCGAAAATTGGTAAAAACTGCCTTATTGGCGCAAATGCTCTTATACCGGAAAATATGGAGGTTCCTGACGGTTCGCTCGTTATAGGATCACCGGGGAAAATAAAACGCACCTTGAGCGAAGAGCAACAAGCCATGCTGGCGATTAACGCCGAACACTATATTCAGAATGGCCGCTTACACAACGAGCACCTAATGCGCGATCTTGATCTTGAATCACAATTGGTGCGTTAAATGAGCCACGAACAAGCTGTACCATCACCCTGCGTGCAAATTTGCTGCTTAGATATGGAAGATGTTTGTATTGGCTGTTACCGAACAGCCAGAGAAATTACAGACTGGAGTGAGTTAAGTAATGATGAGAAAAAATCGATAATTCAACTAACACATAAACGATATCAGGATAAATATTCTAATGACTGATTCCAATGAGTTTTTAGGCCATCCGAAAGGCCTTTATGTTTGCTTTGCTACAGAAATGTGGGAGCGATTTTCGTTTTATGGGATGAAGTACCTGCTTCTGCTGTATTTGACAAAGTATCATTTGTTCACCGATAACATGGGGCTCGAAGTATTAGGTTCTTATACGGGCCTGGTGTACGCGTTGCCGGTTATTGGCGGTGTGTTGGCTGATCGCTATCTAGGCATGAGAAAAGCCGTTTTGTTCGGCGGATCCTTACTTGTGTTAGGCCATTTGTTAATGGCGGTGGAAGGTCACCAGGCGGTGCAGTATGACGCCGGAACTGTTTTGTCCTCATCACTTGCATTGGCAAACGGCGAAGTGTTAGCGGCTGGAACGGTTTTACAGGAAACCATTAAGATACAAGACACTGGTGCCTTGAACGTGTTTTATCTCGCGCTGGCGTTGATTGTTGTAGGGGTTGGATTTCTTAAACCCAATATTTCGACGATTGTCGGTCAATTGTATGCGCCGGGCGATGAGCGTCGAGATTCCGGTTTTACTATTTTCTATATGGGAATCAACATCGGCTCATTCATAGCGACTTTGGTCTGTGGTTGGTTGGGTGAAACCTACGGTTGGGGTTACGGCTTTGGCTTAGCCGGCATAGGCATGCTGATTGGCTTGGTCACCTTTATTTGGGGTCAAAAATACCTTCATGGTCTTGCTGAGCCCAATGACCCAGAGGTTATGAAGCAGAGCGCTATAGGGCCTATTAACAAGGAATGGGCGATTTATCTTTGCTCATTCGCAAGCCTTGCTTTGTTCTGGTATGTCGTTCAGCACGAATCGATTGTATTCGCTGGGCAACAGGTAATGCTTATAGCGGCCGCAATTGGTTTGTTGGTGTACACAGTGCGAGGCGGCACTAAGGAAGATGTGCACCGCATGCTGGTATTGCTGGTGCTGATAGCCTCCACCATTGTGTTCTGGTCTTTGTTCGAGCAAAGCGCGGGGTCTATGACACTGTATGCTGACCGTGTGGTCGACAGGGAGTTTGCAGGCATTACATTTACTGCCTCGCAGTTTGGCGCGCTCAACGCCGGTTTTATCATGCTGTTGGCGTTGCCGTTTGCCTGGTTATGGATAAAGCTTTCCAAGCACGGACTTAACCCTAATACAGCCATAAAGTTTGGTCTGGGTATAGTGTTAGCGGGTTTGGGTTTCGGCGCGCTTGTATTTGGTGCTGGTTCGGTTGATGAGCTGGGCCGCATTAGTATGTGGTGGTTAGTGCTTGCTTACCTTCTGCACACTATGGGCGAGCTTTGCTTGTCGCCAGTGGGCTTGTCGGCCGTAACTAAGCTGTCTTTGCATCGCATAGTTGGTATGGCCATGGGTACTTGGTTTTTGGCAACGGCTCTAGCGGAAACTGTCGCACAGCGCATTGCAAAAATGGCCTCAATAGACACAAGCACTACTGACTTAAATGACATCGGTTCAATTGTTGCAACATATACCGAGCTGTACACCTTCCTGATGTGGCTTGGGGTAGGCTTCGGTATCTTTATGATTTTGATATCACCGATTCTTAAGAAAGGAATGCACGGGGTTAAGTAAGTTTCGCTTGGTCAGGGATGTTTGGGCTATGCAGTGATTGAGCTGAGTTAGTACTGTCGGCTCGATCATTTCGTTAAGACTGCACTTATACGACTATAAATTTAGGAAGAGCCTGAGTTTTGGGTGGCGAAAATCCGCCGCAAGAGCACCAGGCGCCTTTGTTTTGAGACCCAACGCCTCCGGCGTACCCTCTTTCACAAAAAAGCCGTCGCTGGTCCTGTTTCCTCCACCAAAGGCTCCTGCCTTTTGGTGGAGCCGCTTTATGCAAATGTGATTTCCATAAAGCTCTCATGAGCCGGCCCCGCGAAGCGAATTGGGTCTTTACTTCGTAAAACGCAGGTGCATCTCTGCACCTGTATTGTTTTTTACTCTATCGCTTGTGTCTTTTTATCTACGCAAACACCCCCGCTGCTCTTGCGGCTCGCAGCGTGCCAACTCCCAAAAAGTCAGAACGAAACGATAAGCGCTCAGCCATTCTGCCGAACAAGCCACGGTATTAAGCTTCGCTTTTGTGAAGGTAAAAGACGTAGGCTGATCGAATTAAAAAGACTAGCGCAGCGACGGCTTTTTATTGAGCGAAGGCACCCCGGAGGGGACAAGTCACGCAACAAAGGCGAAGCTTGATGCCGGGGCGTGCCACGAAGTTAAATTCTCCAGTCTTTACCAACCACACTGCCGATCTTTATTTTGCTCATCCAACCATTTCTTAAGCGGAGCAAAGTAAACCAACAGCGCACCAGCATCCAGCTCTGGTTGGCCTGTTAAAGCTTGCATCGCGTCCTGCCAAGGACGGCTGCTACCAAGCTTCATCATCGCGTTCAGACGCTCACCGACTTTCTTATTGCCGTAAATGGTGCACTCATGTAACGGGCCTTTAAAGCCAGCTGTTTCGCACAATGACTGATGGAATTGAAATTGCTGAATGTGAGCCAAAAAGTAGCGCGTATACGGAGTATTGCCAGGTATATGGTACTTGGCGCCTGGGTCAAAATGATCTGCCGTTCGTGCCACCGGTGCTTCAATGCCTTGGTATTGCTCACGCAGCTTCCACCAGCCGGCATTGTATTCTTCAGGCGTTAACTCACCGCTGAATACCTGCCAGCGCCATTTATCAACAAGTAAACCGAAGGGTAGAAAAGCGACTTTATCGAGCGCCATCTTGAGCAGCTCTTCTATCTCATTGTTGCCTTCAGGCTTCTTATCTAGCATGCCAATTTTGACTAGGTACTCTGGCGTTACTGACAGTGCGATTGTGTCGCCCAACGCTTCGTGGAAGCCGTCGTTAGCGCTGCCCTGAAAAAAGACAGATTGTTGATTGTAAGCACGTTGATAGTAGTTGTGGCCGAGCTCGTGGTGGATGGTGGTAAAGTCTTCCGCATCTTTTTGGATGCACATCTTTATTCGCAGATCATCTTTGCTGTCGAGGTTCCAGGCCGATGCATGGCATACAACCTCCCGGTCCTCTGGCTGCACGAACAGAGATCGTTCCCAAAAAGTATCTGGGAGTTTATCCAGCCCAAGCGAGACGAAAAAGTTCTCGGCAGTTCTCACCATGTCTAGCTCAGTCATGGATTGGTCTTCAATAAGCTGGGTTACATCAACACTCGCGCCACCTGCGTTATCTGTTGGTTTTACCAGCTCGAAAATGTTGCCCCATTGCTGCGCCCACATGTTTCCAAGCAGGTGGGCTGGGATCTTCTGAGAATCGACAACATCGTTGCCGTAATGGTCGGTAAGTTTGGCGCGTACGTGGCACTGTAATGCCTCATACAAGGGCTTGACCCGGTCCCATTGCTTATCAGAATCGGTGGCAAAGTCTGCCGGGCTCATGTCATAACCCGAGCGCCACATATAGCCGAGGTCTTTGAACCCCAGCTCTTGTGCGCCCTGGTTAGTGATTTCCACCTGCCGCTCATAACTGGCTTTCATTGGCGGTGACACTTCGCGCCAGCCGCGCCAAACGTCTTTCAGTTCCTCTGCGTCGCGGCTATTGGCCATAATCTTGTTCATTTGAACAAGGTCCATGCAGCCTTCGCTGCCTTTAGTAGGGGGGCAGTACTTACCCTTGCCATAGGTGGCTTCCAACCCTGCTGTAATCGTTGACAGTTCTTCCGCCAAAGCGCGGTCATCCGGAGCGGGCAATCGAATTGCTTGCTTTAATGTGTCGAGTTTTCGACGAACTTCGGAGCTGACTTTTGAGTCATCAAAGGAGGCAGCTTGTTTGGCCAGTTTTACGGCCATAAGAGTAGTTCGCGCAGAATGCTTGGCCTGCACAAACTGGCTATCGTAGGTAATGAAGTTGGCAGCTATCCAGGATAGCCGCGCCCCTTCTTCTGAAGACTCGCGTATGTCAGCTTCAGCTTGGTCGAGGAAGATAATTGCCTCTTTTTCGCTGGGGGCGCCATGAGCCATAAGGCAGACCAGCGATAGGGTAATACTCGTAATGAGGGCTGTAGTTAGTGGTGCCCGGGTGTGTGCAACAGGCATTGTTGTTCTCCTAATATGCTGGGGCCGGCAGATTTCGTGCCAGCAATGGCGCAGTACTCTACATCAAGCGGCAAACAGGTCAAAGTGTGAGAACGGTGCACAAGCTCGCATTGAACTTGGTTAAGGTTGTCCAATTTGCAGCAAACGCTGCGATTGAAATCGTCATATTCAGCCATCTGGGGGGTGTATGTACGATTCATAGTCGAATGCAGAAAAAGTTCAATAAATTAGTCTTTTTTTTCCAATTCTTTTGAGGGGATGTGAACTTGGCTCGTTATTTCACTGTATTCAGCCTTTATTGGCGAAACAATTACTTAAGTAAAAACCACCAGGGGCATTCACATGTTCAGAAAAAGTAAACTCTCATTGGCCATCGCGTCAGCGGCGGGCATCAGTTCAGCGGGTGTTACGCTGCCAACTATTGCTCAGGGCGAAAGTCTGGAAGAAGTAGTAATTACAGGGTCACGTATTAAGCGTCAAGACCTTGAGTCAGTCAGCCCGTTCGTCACCATTGGTGCCGACGAGTTCAAGCTGTCTGGTAACCTTAACGTTGAGCAAAAGCTTAACGAACTGCCTTTGACTCTTCCGTCATTTGGCGCTAGTTCAAACAACCCTGGTGACGGCACCGCGCGCGTTGACCTTCGTGGTCTAGGTTCATTCAGAACTCTGGTACTGGTTAATGGCCGTCGTTACATTCCTTCAACACAAACGGGTGTTGTTGACCTTAACTCAATACCTGGCTCGCTGATCAAGCAAGTTGACGTACTGACCGGTGGTGCTTCTGCGGTATACGGTTCTGACGCCATGGCGGGTGTTGTTAACTTCCAAATGATTGACGACTTCGAAGGCGTTGAAATCAGCGGCTTATACGACATTGCCAGCGAAGGCGATGCCGAGAAATACAACATGGACATCACCATGGGCGGCAACTTCGCTGATGGCCGTGGTAACGTTGTTGTATACGCTTCGTACTCCAAGCGTTCTGCACTTTTCCAAGGCGATCGCGACTTTTCGTCGCTGACCAAGTCTGAAGGCACAGACGCTAATGGCAATCCGATACTTGTTAACTCAGGTTCATCCGGTGTGCCAGGAACCCGTACTTTTGCCGGCTACACGCTGCCAAATGGCGAAACGCTCGGTACTTTTGCTCAGGACGGAAGTGGCCTACCATGGGATAACGTTGCTAGTCGCTTTAACTATGCGCCTGATAACTTCCTACAGTTGCCACAAGAGCGTTACTTAATATCATCAATGGCGCACTACGACATTAATGATAACCATCGTGTATACGGTGAATTCGCTTTCTCTCACAACGAAGTACCTCAGGAATTGGCACCAACACCGGCGTTTACATCAGTATTTGTAAATCCAAACAGTGCATTCTTTGGTGCAGACGTTCAAGCAGCTCTTGCTGGTCAGCAAACGACTGATACCAATGGCGATGGCCTAGTCAATGACGACGACAATGTGTACATGTACATTGGTCGCCGCATGGTTGAAAACGGTTCTCGCCAAGCGATCGATACGCGTGACGCATTCCGTGTATTGTTGGGCGCTACTGGTGATTTCAACGATAACTGGTCTTATGACGCTTACTACAGCATCACAAATCTGGAACGTACTAACCTGTTGAACAATGACGTGTCTAACTCAAGGTTCCAACAGGCGATAGCGACTAATGATGCCGGCACTGCGTGTCAGGATCCATCAGGTGGCTGTGTACCATTGAACATCTGGGGTGCTGGAAACATCACTCAAGAAGCCGTTGATTTTATCAACATTGGCGCGACCAACGTTACCAGCATTGAGCAGGAAGTGATCCAGTTCAGCGTTTCCGGTGAATTAATGACTCTGCCAAGTGCAGACGACACAGTGGCTGTTGTTATCGGTTACGAGCATCGTCGTGATGAGTCTGACTTCCGTCCAGATAGCTTCCTTGCAGCGGGTGACGTTTTGGGCTTTAACGCAGGCCTGCCAACCACTGGTAGTATCAGCGTAAACGAACTGTTTGGTGAGATTTCGGTACCGTTGGTTCAAGGTCGTACAGGCATGCAAGACCTTACTTTCTGGGCTGCAGCACGTGTATCGGACTATGACAATCTGAGTAGTAATGCTACGTCATTTGCTACAGCTATTAACTGGTCTCCAACTGACACTTTGAAATTCCGAGTTGGTTACCAAGAAGCGATTCGTGCGCCTAACGTGTCTGAATTGTTCGGTGGCAGCTCAAACGGCTTTCCTGCTGCGGTTGACCCCTGTACTGCTGACGGTTTCCAGGCTGGTGTTACTGATGTCGCACTTTGTGAGGCGACTGGTGTTCCTGCTGGTCAAGTTGGTGTGTTTGCGCAAGCGAACGCCCAAATTGAAGGTACTTTTGGTGGCAACCCAAATCTGACTGAAGAAACCTCAAACACCTTTACCATTGGTGTTGTATGGCAGCCAATAGATGGTCTTGATATCTCCTTGGATTACTATGATATAGAGATAGAAGATGCCATCGATACGCTTGGCGGCGGCTTGGGTAACACTCTGGCTCTCTGCTATAACACTGTTCAGGATATTAACGACGAAGTTTGTAATACTATTCAGCGTCGTCCTGATGGAACAGTCAATAATGTATCTGTTTTGCAAGCCAACACAGGTTTGATCGAAACTTCTGGTGTTGACCTTAACGTTCACTATACAACCGATCTTGCCTGGGGTATTGGTGACAATGGATCAGTGCTGAGTATCGACTTCTACAGTACATTCCTTGATAAGTACGACAAAACACCTGTAGCAGTTTTGCCTGATCAGGTGAATGAGTGTGCGGGTGCCTATGGTGCCACGTGTTTCAACCCTTTAACTGAAGTGCTTTGGAACACTCGTGCTACCTTGGTTACGGGTCCATGGACATTCAGCGGTTTAGTTCGCTACATTGGCGAAACTGATGATGACCAAATAGTGTTGGCAGGAGCTGATCCTTCTACCTTTGCTGCTCCATCAATTGGTGCGGAATACTATCTTGATCTTTCAATGGCCTATGAAGTCTCTGACGGCTTTGATGTAAACTTGGGTGTGAACAATGTTCTCGATACTTTGCCTAATCAAGTGGGTGACGATTCGAATGGACAGGGCAACACTTGGGTTGAGACTTATCCGTTGTTCGGACCACGTATATTCATGGCCGTGAACTATAAGTTCTAAACCTAGAGCTCAGTGAGCTGAAAACGGCGAGCTTTGCTCGCCGTTTTTTTTTGGCTTTAGGAAATAAGTTTTATGAGCAATACCGGTGGAAATAATTTCCAGCAATTGCTAAGTAAATTTGCTGCAGGAGTGCAGCGCCGAGATCCTTCTGTACTCGGACAAATTCTTGGCGCTCTAGAGCGGATTCCTGGTGAGCCGAATCTGCTGCACTTGGCCGGCTTGTACAATTTAAATACTGAAAATCACTCAGTTGCCATCGACTACTTTCTGCAGTCGCTAAAACAGTTTCCAGCGCAGCCTGAGTTGCTCAATAATCTGGCAAATGCCTATCGTGCTGTGGATGATCTTTCTGCTGCTGAGCGCCACTATCGTAAGTCTCTCGCCCTACAGCCCACCTTTCTGAATGCATGGAAGAACCTGGGGTTATTACTTATTCGGAGCGAGCGTTATGAAGAAGCTGAGCAGGCTTTGCGCAGTGCGCTTGATTTAGTATCGAATGATATCAGTGTGCTTACCGCGCTCGGCGATTTGTATCGTGCGCAACACCGGTACGATGCAGCTCTTAGCTACTATCAACAGGCATTGGATATTCAGCCAAATTACCCCAATGCCTTACACAACCAGGGCGCCTGTTTCAAAGCCTTAGAGCAGCCCGACCAAGCTATGCTTCTCTATCGGCGTGCACAGCAAGCTGCACCGCAACTCGCTGAAGTGGATTTGAGTATTGGCAATACTCTGTTCGACCTTGGGCAATACCAGAACGCGGAGCGTCACTTTCTGCAAGCGATAGAAAAATCACCGCAAATGGTAGAGGCGCATGAAACACTCAGTGAGCTCTATTGGCAAACAGATAGGCACGACGAGATAGAGAGAAGTTTTAGGCAAGCTCTGCGTCAGGTGCCGCACAACATAGCTATGCGTCTATCGTTGCTTGGTTTGCTGACGGCGAGCGGTCGATTCGACGCTGCACAACAACTTGCGCAAGATTCACTGAAGATCAGCCGTCATCCTGACTTGCTTTACGCACAAGGTAAACTGTTTGCTAACGAGTTGAATTACACACGCGCTCGCGAGTGTTTTCAGCAAGCTTTGCAGCAAGCGTCAAACCTCGATTGTGCTCAGGACCTGATGAAATTGCATATTCTTCAGGCTGACTATCAGGCTGCACTAGAGTTGATAAATTCCTCACAACAGGAACATCCTCACGACCAACTAAACTGGGCCTTAAAGGGTTTGTGTTGGCGATTATTAGGTGATGAGCGCTACGAATGGCTGCTTGACTACAATACGCATATTAGAGCGTATGCCTTGCCGACCCCAGCTGGCTATAAATCTCTTGACGAATTCCTGGCAGAGTTGCAAGAAACGTTGCTTGGTATGCACAGCACGCAATTTGCTCCATCGCGGCAAACGCTGAAAGGCGGTACGCAAACACCCGGCCGGCTGCTGCACAAAAAAAACCCGGTTATACAAACCTATAGAAACTTGCTTCGAGAAGTAGTTGGAGAATATATAGAAGCCCTTCCACGTGACGTTGATCATCCATTGTTGAATCGCCAGGGGGTCGATTTCGAGTTTTCCGGATCTTGGTCGGTGAAGCTGCAGGCCGGCGGCTACCATGTCAATCATGTTCATCCGCAAGGCTGGATTAGCTCCTCTTGCTACATTACTATGCCGCCGCATCAACAGGGTGTTTCGCTTGAGCAACAGGCTTGCATTAAGTTTGGAGAGAGTGGTCTGGGACTTGGTGAGCGTGAAATTGTTGAACGGGTCATCCAGCCAAAGGCTGGAATGTTAGTGCTGTTTCCATCGTATACCTGGCACGGCACTTATGATTTTGATGGTGATGACCAAGCAATCCGCCTAACGGCCCCCTTTGACGTTATGCCAATTGACGCTAGGTCCTAACCGCCTGGGTCTTTTCCTCTTCGCAGCCACCCGGTTATAGAGAATCGCGATTCAGTCGCAAAAGGCGCAACATAAGATACTGCGTGCGGCTTAGGTACTCTGAAAATATTCAAGGCATTGAACTTCGGACTAAAGGCTTCTTCAATATGGCCGTCGTCGCCAATAAACTGAAGTGCGCCACCCCAGTTAGTGTCCCAATGAGGTGTCATATTCAGAACGTAAGCGGCCACCCTATCTTTGCCCTGTACATTATCATCGTGAACATTGAGGAAATGGCCGGCTGAATAACACGTTGCTTGAGCATCGGCAAAACCAATATCAGGAGAATCTGTAACAACTCGACAAAAATTCAAAAAGGATTCGCTGTTCAGAAATTCGAAGATTGAGTTAAAGAAATGCCCGGGTAACAAATTCTTGTGATAAACATCATAGATTGGAATGGCTTTGTTTAGATATTGGAAGCCGCTCTCAGCTTGGGAATGCACGATACTATTAAAGTCTGCGGTTTGCGCATCGTTCCAGAGCAATACACTATCAGCGTCTATATCGGTATGAACATGGTTTCGCTGAAAAACAAGATTCCATTTTTCCTGCTCGCTAAGGCTTTTGTATACCTCTTTTGCGGATTCATCAGCAAGCACATTGGGTATGTGAATGCGTCCTTTCGACGTGTAGAGACCGGTCCAATCGTTTGCTATTGCGTGGCTGTTAAGTTTCATGGAATATACTGTCTGCTCCGACTTCTCTATTTAGACCGTAAGCGCTGACTCAAGTGCCAGCTTAAGTAGCTGCCTAGCTGCTTAAGCGCCAATGGATAAATAGGCTGCAAATATATCATATGGCGCAATATCACATGGCGAAAATCGGAATGACGCAAGTTCTTAACATCAGTAGGCTTCTCTGATGTCGCTGACGAATCTTGCCAAAGCCGAACAAGCCCATCAAGGTGGCGATATTGCTCAGGCAAAAAGGCTCTATCGACTTGTTCTGGAGGATGATGCAAATAGCGCGAGTGCCCTATACGGTCTTGGCACAGTAGCGTTGCAAGAAAATGCCCCGCAAGAGGCAGAGAAGCTCTTGTCAAGGGCTTCTGTGTTGGAGCCAGCAGCAGCTGATATTGCTTTGAACTATGCAGTAGCCTGCAATCGAAATGGCAATAAACAAGACGCTATCGAACATGCGCTTCGATCAGCGCGGCTTGCGATAGATGATGAGTCGTTCCTAAATACTGTTTGCCAGCTTCTGCTGAGATTGCAGCAAGCGGAACTTGTTCTGGCTCTCAAGACTGAGCAAGAACTACAGCACGCGGGCAAGTTAATAGACAGTCAAATCATTGTTGCGCGAGCCTATGGAATGCTTGGCCAATGGGATGGAGCCGTTGCCTTGCTGCGAGCTTTATCACTCTCGCACTCACAAAATTCGAGAGTGTGCCGGGAGCTATCGATTGCCGCTGCACGATTGCGAGACTACCCCTTAGCCATAGAAAGCTATCAGCAATTTATGCAGCTTGTTAATTGTGGTGTGGATGAGCATGTGCGCTTGGCCGATCTCTTTCTTCTGGCGCGCGATAAGCAGGGTTTGGATGCGCAACTCGCTTGTGCACATAAACTTGGCGCTAACGACGCTGAGTATCATGTTCTGTGCGCGCGTTTGGCCCGCCTAAATGGTGATAATCATTTAGCCCGAGTAGGCTGTGAAAGCGCTTTGAAAAAACAGCCAGATCATGGCCCGGGCTGGAGCTTGTTACTCGAGCTGACTAATAATGAGGAATCTGAACCTTACATAGAAACGCTTGAGCGTGCGATTGAGCAGACGAAAAGCAGTAACAATAATAGGGCAAGTTTGCATTTTGCTTATGCGAGCGCATTGCAGAAACTAGAAAGGTACCGTTTGGCGTTTGAACAATTCAGAGCTGCTAATAGGCTACACGAGCTGGATTTGCATTCGCGCGGCGTTAGCTACAGTGCTAAAAAAAATGAAGCACAGTTTGAAAGCACGCTTCGACACTTTGTCAGTAGCTGTGTTGGTGCCAACAATGAACCAGGACCGACAGCGCCTATATTTATCGTTGGCATGCCGCGTTCTGGAACTACGCTAATGGAAAAGTTGTTGGCCCAGTTGGACGGGGTGACAGCAGGTGGTGAAATCGAAAGTCTTAATTTTGTTGCTGCGCAATATCAGGCTGATGTGAATAATCGAGTTAAGCCCTTGCCGAGCGCTATGACCGCGTTGCAGTGGCAGCAAGTCGCCACACAGTATTTTTCTCGTGTTCCCACGGCTAAGCCATTTCTTACCGATAAGTTGCCCCACAACTTCAATAACGTCGGCTTAGCCTTAGCTTTGTTTCCTAATGTTCGCATTCTTCAAATGCGTCGCGACCCTCGCGATGTTTGCTTGTCGATTTACTCGCATCAATTTCCAGATGGGCATGCCTATGCCTGCGATTTTGACTCTTTGGCCCATGCATACTCGATCAGTCAAAAGCTAATGGATTATTGGGTTGAGCTAGCGCCTTCACAAGTAATGGATGTCAGCTATGAGGCGCTCGCTGAAAACCCGCAAAGTGTTGGGAAAGCAGCGGTAGAATTTTGTGGTTTGGAGTGGAGCGACGATTGCCTTGGCTTTTTCGAAAATCCGAATGCAAGCTTTACCTTCTCTGAGTTGCAGGTGCGAGAGAGAATCAATACAGCGCGAGTAGGTCGTTGGAGGCTCTATGAGGAGGAGTTGGAAGAGCTTAGCGCTGCGCTTCGTAAATACGGGGTTCTCTAGAGAGCGTGCCGGGTCTCATCAAAACAGGGTTCTGGTTTCCTATGGTAGAGGCTCAACGATAGTACGTTTGTCTAACCACTCTGACCTCGCTTGAAAAGTACGTTGAATAGCGCTGCGTTCTTCTTCAGACAGCTGCGGGTTCCAAATAGAAAAGATCAGTACAATACGTTGCTTGTCACTGTTGTTTTCGGCCGCATGTAACAAGGTGTCGTCAAAAATGAGCGCCTTGCCTTGCTGCCATCTGAGTTGATTGCCGTCAACCGTAAGGTGGCAATTCTCGGGAACTTCAATTGGTAGATGAACCGTTAGGCTGTGATTTGACAAACCATAGTGCGGGTTGATGCGTTGACCGGCCTTCAGTAAAGAGAAAAACACTTCAAACGGTTGCTCATATAAACCATAAAGCGGAACACTTTCTAGCATTGATAAAGTTTTTGGAAAAAAACAGCTAATAGCTTTGTGTTCCTTGCCATTCTTGAACAAGTCTAATGCAGTCCAGTTCAGCGAGCCCGGAAGTGATCCAAAGCCTGCATTATCTGAAGTTTCTGCGGCTAAATACGGACGCCCGCCATCAATGATGGTAGGTAATGCTTTGTTGAACTCATCGGCAATTTCGTTACTTCGTTGTTCTAATTCGGTGAGCCACACATGTGCCGAGGCTTCAAAAGAATTGGCTAAGTTTGGAATATAGAAAAGATGGGGGCGCTGCCTGTCGTTCTGAAATTCGAATGCGTGTAAATGAGTGCGCACCCAAATGGCGTTTTTAATCCTGCGGCATTCCGCACTGCTTCCAACTGAACGTTGGTGCAATGAGGAGAAATGCACCCGCAGCGCTTGTTGCGCCGCGCGGTAACGCTTCTGTGTTTCACCTGATTGCTGGGCCAGTGCCTCCGGCTCTGCCGCGCTCTCGATCAAATCGAGCCCTAAGGAGTAAATCGCTAAGGCGTGCTCCAGCTGGCCTGTTTGCTCAAGCCAGTATGCGGCATAGAGATAGGCGAGAGGGTTCCAGCTGTCATGCTTCAGGCATTTTAGATGTGCTTGTGTAGCTGCAGCCCGATCTCCTATTTGCTCTTCAACAACCGCAAGTCTATGAAAAACAGCTGCGACAACCGGACCAGTGTTTGCCAATTCGCGCAGTAGCTGTAGCCCCGTTTGATTGTTGCCTTTGGAAAAAGCATTATCAATGCGCGCTTCCAGGTCCGAGGGGCTCATTCAGGTCTTGCCTACCACTCATGTCACCGTCAAAAAAAGTCAAAAAACCTAGCCGCGTAAGCGGCTACGCTCGATCAGACGATTCCAGTTTTCCAGTGAAAACAAGTGCGCAAAAATAAAGGTCATGTAGCCTTGAGTATGCAACTCCGCTAACTGATTGGGTGCTAGCTTACTGAATTTCTCTACGTCAACGCCGTAATAGTTTGCCAGTGGTTTGTCACCATTATCAGACTTGGTGCTTACTTCCTGCAGAGCCAGTAAGTCGAACTCCTTTAGCTTTGCGATAAAGGCATCGGTACGCTTACGTTCAGACTCATACTGGCCGCAAAATTTAACCATGGCTTGGGTTTGCTCCGAAAGTTCAGTACCTTCGAAGAATGGGAAGTCTGGCTCATCTGTAATTGCATTCGACGCGCGATCTATAACCAGCGCGTACTTTTCATTTGCGCCTTCGGCTAAGGCGTAGGGGTGACGCCTTAGATACGAAGGTACATAACACATTGATTCCCATTTACCTTCGGCATCCAGAAACAAATTGTCCTCATTGTTAAGGCCAACAATTGCCAGCGGCAAGGGTTTTTCTGTTCCTGAAAAAACAACAGGGAAGTGTTTTTGTGCTGACGAAATTTCGGCCGCGACTAAAGGGATTGAGCTAACCGTGCGGGTGAACTCATAGGGATTGTCCGGTGTACACATGCCCAGTTCGCCGTGCTCTTCCTTTGTGAGCAGCTGGGGGTTTTCGTAGAGGAACATGCTGCCGGAAGGTGTTTCCAGTTGCACATCGCCGTGGGCCAACTCGGATTCATCGTTCATGGAAATATCTCTGTTTCAAGCTGTATAACACGCAATGATAGCCCTATACGGGAGTTGAAACATCTATTTTTTGGTGCCTTTCAGTTGCCACCCTACTAAAGCCTCAGGTCGATTCTCCGATTGAATGGTAAGTGGGAGAGTAATATCAACAGACAATCCTGAGTCGCTTAGCCAAGTGCTCAGTTGTTGTATCTCGTTCTCGCCGAGAGCGGCCTCTTGCAGTTGTTTTAGACGAGCGCTTTCGGCAGCAAGTCGTAGCTTCATTGCATGAGCTAATTGAGCGGCTTGTTCTGCTTGAGACTCTTTCAGTGTAATTACCTGGTCTATGCCAGCAAAGATCTGCCCGCTTACCGATTGTGTGCGCACGGCATCTGATCCTAGATAGTCTTGACCAACTTTCTCTAGTCTGGCGAGATCAATGTGGCCAGAGGTGAAGGCGCAGGCGGCTTCAACAACGCCGCCAGGGCTTAACAGGAGATCAATCTCTGAGCGAGTCAATACGGAAGGACTGACGATGTCACTGTTAGCATGGTGCACCAGTAGCTGCAGTTTTCCACCGGGTTTAAGTACTTTTACCGCGGCAAAGCAAGCTTGCTTCAGCGGGGCGTATTCCAAGCCAAATTGGCTGGTCACGGCGTCGAAGCTGTTTTCTGGAAAGGGCAAATTACAGATGTCGGTGTTTGGAATAAAGTGCACTGATTTCAGCTCAGCGGCTTGGTTTAAGTACTTTTCGGGCGCTATGTCGGCTAAATCGACAGCTGTTATTTTTAATTGCTTGTTGATTGAAAGCAGCATACTCGGTACAGCACCGTTTCCGGATGCTAGGTCCAGCACATTGGCGTTGCTTTCCAAGCCTGAAAGAAGGCCTTGCCAATAAAGCTTAATAACTTCTATATCTTCAGGAAACTGGCTTGCGATGCAGCTCTGCAAGTTGTCGTTTTGCCAGTAGAGCGTCCAAGGGTCTGCATTCATGATGTCTGGGCTCCCTGGCCATGTGATCGTCTGCGTGAGCGCGTGAAGCCTTCCAACGCCAGCTTATCACAGTGCTATTTGTCGATAGAGGCGCGTCTTACAGTAAAGCGGTGGTTTCGCGCTTGACGGAGTATTATTGGTTCTTAGGCCTTACATTGTATAGTCTGTAAAATTACTCTATTAATTGCCACATTAGAGAGCCTGGTTACCAATTTGAACGAAGAATATAAAGATCGACTTCGCACTGATGCTGCTGCGGGCAATCGGTTTGCTGAACGCTTGTTGCTTCTCGCGCTGTTGAGTGAGAATAATGTTGATTCTCTAGGTGCTGTGCTTGAACAAGTAGAGAGCATGAGAGGATCTGTTGAGCGACTCTTGTTGCAGGCTGAGCTCGCGTGCTTTCACCGCTATCGCGCAGCCGACAGCTGGCAGCTGATGCTGCGAGAGTGTTGCGAGTCGGGCCATCCGGAAGCGAGGTTTATTGCTAGCTTGTATCACGACTGGTCTGGCTTAAGTGATTTTGCAGAGGGCGCGACCGAGTTGAGTTGGTCAGATGGCTGGGATAGGTGGGTTGTTCCGGTGTGGCATACAGTAGTGGAAGCTGGCGGTGTAGTTGTGCAACGCAGTGAGCGATTTGCTCCCGCTGCACTTGTTGGCTTGCTACGCGCTGAACTAGAGCCGCAGCTGCAAGCTTCCTCGGTTATAAATCCGCAAAGCGGTAAGCCAATGGCGCATCCGATTCGTGTTAATCGCTGTGCTCAGTGGTTTCCTGAACAATTGGGATGGGTTGGGAAGCTGCTGGAATGTCGGCTTGCCGAAGCTGCGGCCTATCAAACCTCCTGTGGAGAGGTGCTTACCATGCTGCATTATCAAAAAGGGCATGAATATAAACCGCATGTTGATTGCCTCAGCCCGCAGCAGGCGCAATCGGATGAAGGTAAAATGCAGGGCGGCCAGCGTATGATGACGGTTCTTTTTGCCCTTGGTGATGACGACGTTGTTGGCGGCGAAACGGCATTTACGGAATTGGCTGTTGAGGTAAAAGCGCCTAGTGGCACTTTGATCAAGTTCAATAATGTGGGGATTGCAGGCGAGCCTTTGCGCGCTTCTTTGCATGAAGGGCGTGCAGTTCAACAAGGAGAAAAGTGGATGTTGAGCAAATGGGTGCGCGAACAGCCCACACCCTACGGTCGGGAGGTGAACCTGTGATTGAGAGAGGCGCTGAAAACACTACAGGCAACACAGCACCAAACAGCACAACGGTCGAGATAGGCCGTGGCGCGATTTTGCACACCGATTTTTGGTGGAGCATGATGCCGAGCTTTGAAGTAATTAATGATCAACTTCTGCAAGAAATTCGTCAGCATAAACAACAGCATCCCATCGCGGCGGCTGGCAGCAACAAGGGTTGTTGGCGCGGGCATCAGTCATATCAGTCTTGGGCTGCAATACAGGAATTCGCCATATGGAAGCTGAAAGCTATTCATCGTCACTATCTTGGTTTGGGAACATCGTGTCGATCTCTGGATGATCTGACTGACGAGGCTTTCGAATTCGAGTACTGGACGAATGTAAATGAGCCAGGCAGCGGCAACTCAATCCATTGCCATGCGAAGTGGCATTGGTCAGGGGTTTATTATGTGCAAGGCAAGGATACTGGAGCCATAGAGTTTTTTTCGCAGCCATACCTTAATCAAAATGTCAGCCTGGGACTACCGTTTGGCCAATCGTTTACCGTTGAGCCCTCGGATGGTTTGTTGCTCATTTTCCCGAGCTATTTGTTACACGAAGTGCTGCCGAATCCTTCCGATAAAGAGCGTGTTAGTCTTGCGTTTAATGTGCGCTTGAATTTCCCCTGAATTGGTCGTGGAACTGACCTAAAGAAACATTACAACTCTATGCCCGCAGCCAACAAGTATTCTTCCAGTGGCCCTAGGTGCTGCGCGTAATGGTTCCAACGACCCTTTGATCGTTGATACAAAGGTTGTCGCACTTGCCAAACGCTGGCAGTGCGCACTCGATTGTCAGCTTTGTGAAATTCCAAACAGGCGTCGTGCCAATCTAAATTAAGAAATTCCAGCAAGGGTTCAAGAACGCTTTTTGGCTCGCTGACTAATTGCTGATAATCTACGTCAAATACATTACTGCTGAAGTGTTGCTTCCAGAATGTCATCAAGTGTCGATACTGCGCGTAATAGTGTCCTATATCCAATAATTGACTGTGGTACTTCACAGACCCGGCAAACTGTTGGAAGTAGATGGATAAGCAGTTATCTAAAGGATAACGAAGTGTGTTGATGAATCGTGCATTGGGATAGATTGCGCGAATAAGTCCTAGATACACGAAATTGTCAGGCCGCTTATTTGTAATCCGTTCAGCATCTGGAAACAGTTCTTTCAAGTAGCGTAAATAGGCCTTTCCTACTTCACGGAGGCGTACATCACTTAGCCCATCAAGTGCCTGAGGTAGTGCCAGTTCTTTATTGAAAAAATTGATCTCGCCGCCGGCACTTACTTTTGGGTGAGCAGCCAACATCTGTTCCAGTAGGGTGGAGCCAGATCGAAACATTCCGCATATAAAAATGGGCGAGCTATCAGATACTGGTTCAATGCCGTTCAGCCATTCAGCATCTTGAAACGCCATTATGGCGCTATTTAAGTCTTCATTTGCTCTACGGTCATAGGCTCCACTGCGCTGCACGCTAAAGGCGTTGCCTTGGCTGAAGTGTTTGAAAGCGGTATCGTATTGCTTGCTGTCATCTAGAGCCTTGCCTAGCGCAAAATGCAGCGCCTCTTTTTTCGAATCGTTATTGGGCTCAGAATTACTGGACACAGAGTTAAGCGCTGTTTCGAGCTGTGCAATAAGAGGGTCGTTCGAGTTAGAGACTGGTTTACCATGTGCTAGATGGGTTAGCGCGTCTAAATGCTCGGGCTCCAATTCAAGAATTCGCTTAAATAAATCGGACGCTTTATTCCATTCGCCAAGCTCTTCGAGTACTACGCCTAAATTGAACAGAGCCGGAACATAGTTGGGATTTATTTCCAGTGCTGTGTTCAGTGCCGCCTGGGCTTCATCATGACGATGCCTGTCTGACAGAATCACACTCATGTTTGAGTACACATCTTCGGCCTGGGCAATGCCCAGATTCAAAGCCGATTGGTATTGCTTTAAAGCGTGCTCTGGGTCACCGGCACGATTCAGCAAGCGTGCCAGATTGTAGTGACAATTCGCTAAGTCTTCATTGCATTCTAACAATCGTTGATAAGACTTAATGGCGTCGCTAATGTCGCCACGACGCTCTAAAAGATCAGCGAGCCTTTCACAGTATGCGGCGACTGAAGGATAAAAACTGCAAAGTTTTTGCAGCACATCGATGCAGTCGTCGGTTCTGCCGGTTGTGAGGTATACCACGGACAGCAATTCAAGGGCCGGACGATTGTTTTCCTCCAACAAAAGTAATTCGATCAGTGCGCTCTCAGATCCAGCAAAATTTTTCTGCTCAAAGTTTTGCTGGGCCCGACTCCATAGTACGTGCAATTGGTCGATGGTAAGCCTCGGTATTTGCTAGTTTAACCAGCTGTTCATTTATGCGCAGTTCCTGCTAGAGCCAACAGAGACGTAATACAAACAGTGCTTAAAGAGATGCCTAAGAGCAAGCATGATAAACCTAAGAAGTGAAGTGGGCCAGCGCGACAGGGCTGAATTAGAGCGAGAGAGCCTCTGAACAAGTACCATCGTGCCTGCAAATCGTAGATAATGGCGCCCTAAATATTTCCGCCGACAGGGTCATAACACTGCTAAAGCTATGCATATAGAAGAAAGAGTAAGATCACTGGGTGAAGTGGACCATGCATCCCTTAAAGCCAAGGTGCTCACCTTGGATGAAGAGGTGTGGCACCTGGATACCTTGCGCGATGCGCAACCTCAGCGTAAGGCCGTAAACAGTGTGGTTTTAGTGTTCTGTAATGGTTGGCAACCGATTAGGGTTGAGCGCCGTAGCGGTTGGGATTATTTGAATGAACAGGTAATGCCTCTAGCCAATGCAATTATCGAGCAGCATTATCAGCCGGGTGGTCAATTTCTTCGCATTATGGTCGCCAGGTTAACAGTTGGCGGAACCATTCAGCCACACATCGACCAGCACCCCAGTTTTGCTGTAGGACATAGAATTCACGTACCTTTAATTACCAACAACGCTGTTGAGTTTGTTGTGGATGATCAGCCAGTCTTAATGAAAGAAGGGCAGGCCTATGAGCTGAATAACTTACTACCGCATTCGGTGTTTAATGGCGGTAAGGAAGACCGTATGCATTTGATTTTTGATTATATGGATCCGCAGCAAGCGCAATAAATTGTTATGAGCCAGAGCTTCTTCCCTCGCTATCTAAAATAATAGCCTTCGATCAATGTCAAGGAACCTAAGGGCTTGCGCAGTTCATAGCTTAGGCCGTTATCCAAATTCATAAGCACAGACTCACCAGTTTGAATGTCGGTACCTTCAGCATAAGCTGGGCAATAGATATGCGCCGTTTCTGAACCGATATTAACCACCATTGCGGCACCTGCATTGCCTTGGATTAGTTGCTGCCAATTCAGATTCATCTCAGGCTGTGGAGAGAGTCGAACTATGTTTCCAGCAAAGTGCAGCAGCGTGCAATCCATCATCTTAGACAAAGGTTGCAGCAAATTTTCTTGGGAAAAATAATCGCAGATCTGGCCGGTTAATTCTCCACTATGGGTGGGGTCAAGCGCCTCTACTGTGCCATAGCGCGATTTCCGAATTGTCCAATCAGCACTCTTTAGGGTTTCGTTAAATGGATTGACGTCAATAAAAGAACGAAGTAGCACAATCGGCGAGCGAGAGGCCGAATCTGATGTGCCCGAATTATTGCTCATATGGCCTCTATTCTCCAAACTGATAAGAGAAATACTCAATTTCCTGGGCGAATATTTGCGCAATCAAGTTTCTATTCGCCTCAGTATAAAATTCCCAGTACGGCCGGCTTTTGTCGCGGCTGCCTACCCGGAAATGTGGCAGAGGTTCGCCAGGTAACTGCAGGTGCTGGCAAACGCTGTTGTAATCTTCATTCAAATGCTCGTAGCGAATATAAAAATCGGCCAAAGGCTGGTCTGAATCAGAAAACCAGTAGCGACGTTGAGAGTGCTTTACGACATCATCAAAATTTATGTCTGAACCAAGTTGGTTACGCGCATAATCCAGCAAAGACAATGCCCAATCCCAGGGGTTGCGTACGATTGTGAACTTGTAATAGCTTTGCCACAGTGCGCTTCCCCATAACATGTCTGAAATATCGCGTATTTCTTCGGGCGCGGCATGGTTGCCCATGGTCTGCAAATGAGAAAACGCGGTCATGTTGCGACGTAAGTTGTCTACGTCCTCCTCAACCTTTCCTGCAATGCCGCCACAACTGTCGTTCTCATTGCAGAGACGACTAAGTGCGTACATAACACTGGTTGAGGCCACTTTGTGCGGTTTCCAGTAGATGAAACGATGTGAATGCGAGATCACCATTCAGGCACACCAGTATTATTTAACATGTAGCTATGCGGCTCCCGACCAGATCTGCGCCACTTGCGGTTTCGTGCGTATGCGGGTTGAGAATACCCATTTTTCTCCGGAACTTGGTGGTGTGCCGACATGCAAACTATTACGATCAGGTTGACCATCTTCGAGAGTATTGTGCAGTACCAGCAAATCGCCAGCTACACCTTTGTAGGCGCATCGTGCATGTGGAAACTCGGTTTCTCCGCCTACGTATTTGTCGTTTAAATAAATCAGCGGGGTTTTGCTACGCTGACCTTGTTGCTCAAGTTCTTCCTTGAATGCTTCAACGTCTGGGTCGATGAAATCGAAGTGCGCCTGATAGGTTTGACCGCGGCTGTAATTAAGGATATTTGGTGGTTCTTGGTAATTGACCGGACTGCCAGTGGCGTTTGCGATGCGCGCGCACAGCGCATAAAAAATAAGGTCACTGCGCCACAAATCTATTAGGGCGACCGTATTGGTGCGCATTGGGTCGCGAATGCGCAATCCTGTGTTTGCATCTTTCACATGAGCGCCATACAAAAGAGGGCGCGCTGTTTTAATCACATGCTTGCGCCAGGCGGCAGGCGCCAAGTTAGGGAAAACTTCTACATTCGGCGACACAGCAATGCATTTTTTAGTCTCAACTTGCCAGTTGAGTACATCATTATTAGCCGCATATCGAGCGGCAAGGCCAATATCGCTGATCTGAAGCGGTTGTGCGCCGGCGTCGGCTTGAAGTAACTGAAGTTGTGTTAAGCAATGCTCATTTCCACCTTCTGCCTCAAGCGCTATCCATTCGACGGCTTTCGCCCAATTGCGATCGCAGCCTATCCCATAGGCTAGCAGCACCGAAAGAAAGACGCGCGCATTGCCGGCGTTTCCTTGATGCGCGACTTCTTCCACTTCGCATAGTGCTTTATGCTCATCACGTTCAAAATTCTCGCCATACAATATCCACGCGGCGCGTTGCATTTTTGCGTGTGGATTACCACTGTCGGCCGCTTTGTTCATCCACTGTACGGCACTGTCTGGATCGCCAGCGCTCTCGTAGTGAAAAGCCAGATCAATAGCGGCGGCAACGTCGCCGAGTTCTGCGCGCTGTTGCAGCGCTATAGGGTCTTGAGTGTTGACTGACATCAGCTGTGTTTGGTTTACGCGTAGATGCTAAAGATTATCACACGGTTCTTTTAGGGTCACAGGCATTTAAGCGCAGAACGAGTTAGACTTTACACTCCAAAGAAGCCTGTAAGCCGTCAGCAATGAGCGACACCTTATATGACACAAAAATCCACCATACTGGCTGACCCAAGCTGGTTTCCAGCGTCCTTGGATGTTGAGAGCGATCGTGTTGGCTTTGCCAAAATAACGCGCCAAGCATTGGCGCAAGAAGCGTTTCTTGACCAACGAATGGCTGGGTCGGTAACTGGGCAGAAATCACTGCTCTTAAGTGACTTGTTGGTCGAGACTATAGATAGCTCGCCACTACCGGTTTTTATCTTCCACTCGGCTTTCTGCTGTTCAACGTTGCTGGCGCGTGCGCTTGACGCCCCGAATATCGCCCTATCACTCAAAGAGCCAGATATTCTTATGGCACTGGCGAACGCCATACGGGTAAATAAAGAGTTACAACAATCGCCGCAGCAAACACGGCGTTATTCTGAGTTGCTTATAAAACTGCTCTCGCGGCGCTTCTCAAACAAAGAGCAGCTCGTTATCAAGCCAACCAATACAGCAAACAATATTCTTCCCTTGGTTGCTGAAATGGGGGCGCAGATTGTTATTTTACACAGTGACCTGCGCAGTTTTCTTATCTCCGTTCTAAAGAAAGGCGAGCCCTGCAAAGCCTTCGTTCGCCAGCAGTACAATATTTTCGCCTTAGATCCGAACGGTCTCGGTGCCATTCCACAACGGCAGGCGATGGGCTTCACCGACTTGCAAGTAGCCGCGACTGTATGGCGTCATCAGATGGAGCTGTTCCAGAGAACGTTGTCTGCGCGCCCGGCTAATCAAGTTGTCTCATTAGATTCCAAAACGCTTACATCGAATGCGAGCACAGTGTTGCCTGCGGTTGCCCGGCACTTCGGCTTGAACTTTTCCAAAGCGTTGTTAAATGAAGTTGCCAATGGCCCAGTATTCCAGCGCAATGCGAAATTCAGCGATGAGCAGTACGATAGTGATCAGCGTGATCGTGAGGCTAGCATGATCGAAGAGAGGTACGGTCCTGCATTGGATGTGATCGAGCAGTGGGCTACTCAGCTAAATCTCGGCTCGTCTATTGATTGGCCATTACCCAAAACCCTAGAGCTAGAGTAGAGCGCGGTAGAAAGTGTTTCTAGCGCTTATTAAGCTCTGCGAAATCTTGCTCTGCATACCAATCAATGGCTTCTTCGATAGCAGGCCCATAGTGCTCAAGCACTTGTTTGTTTGTAGCGCTTGCTTCCGCTAACGTAAACTCTCGATCTCGCACTTTAGAATGCCTGGAGAAGCTGCTGGCAACACTGGATTGCAATTGCGCGTCGCTCAAGTTTAGATCTAATACAGATGATACCTGCTTGGTTGTTAAAAGTGGATTAGCCGTCATATCTTCGTAGAGTACGATGGCGCTGTGCATGCTATCCATTGCTTGAGCGGCTTCGGTAAAAATAAGTTCTTGGATTGCATGCGCTAGCAGGATTTTTCGGCTTAGGCGATCCAGCTCAGCTTGATGGTTTAGGTCTATGTGATTATAAAACTTGGTGTAGTTGGTAAAACAATGGCTAAGGTTCTCTAGTAACCTGAAGATATAGTCAACCCGCTCACTACCACCACGTAACACGGCGATAAGAAAATTCCGAGGGCTCATGCTCAAGAAAATGGCGCGATTGTGCTCGTTGAGTTCGCAGATTTGCGGAGCTATAGCATTTAACAAATTAGATGTTTTGATAACATAGTTACAGCGGCCACTAGAGTTAACAAACTGTGTGAGCATCAACTCGAGAATGTTCTGCCAAGTGTAATCACCGAGCCCTGCGGCGTCGCTGCGGCTGATAAGCACCTCAAGATCGGTTAATGCCTGTGGTTCCTTGAAGGTGACACTGTGTTCCGACTCTATTGCTCTGCTCAGTAAGGTTGAGCCACAAAATGATACGTGGAATATTAAACGGCTTTTTCTTTTTCTTTGCTCAGTAGAACGAGATTGAAGCCATTTCATCGCGCTGGCTAGCGGCACAGAATACTTTAACGATTCTCTATAGCCTTCAAATCGAGCGTCAAGAAAACTGGCGTTGCGAATTTCTTGTTGGTCACACGCCACGAAATCCAGAGCCATGGTGGCCTCATTCAGGCGATAAAGTAGATATTCATCGCTTTCCAGAATCTTCTGCGAAGTGGGATCCATGAACAGCTAGTTTTTCTTTTTCGCGACCAGTAATGTCTCAGGCCTGCGCTCACGTGCTGCTTCAAACAGTTGAAAGCTCTGATTAACGTAATTGGTAACGTCGGTGATTTGGCTAATGTAGGAAAGCAGCTCGGGAGTTCGCTCGGCTTCGACTAATCGCACAACTGAGCCCGGTTTTTCACTTTCAAAACGTACGTAGAACAATGGCTCTCCGCGTTTCAATATCAAATCTTTATCCATGTCATGCCATTCCAGCGCCCACATATGCATACGTGGCCACACGTCTATTGGGAATCGGCCGCAAATTTGCACGCCAGGTAAGGGGTTCTTTGGGTAATGCAGAAAGGGGGGAAACTGGTTGACATAAATATTCTGGTCGGCCACAAAGACAAAGGGCGTTGCAATCTGAATGATAGGTCTGGACGGATGCCGCCATTCTTCTGGTGGCGACACAACCAAAATTTTCTGCAAACCTGCCGGGCGAACCGAAGACATAGCGCCATCCACATTGGTCAACTTCGTTTCGCCATCGGCGCCGCGTACGAATCGCAAGTGTAGGTCGACTGGGCAGTTGATCGCGTAGTGCAAACGATCAAATTGAATTGCCGCCGGGCATACACTTGCCGATTTGGCGTTATTCGATTTGGGGTGGTCCAGATTCACCGGTTTTGGGCTCTCCCAAATTACGCTGGCTTTTTCGTCTTTGAACAACCAGCCTGCCTCCAACCGTCTGGCAGATTCATCATCGCCATTGGGCTGTTTCCTATCGATATTCTTCTCTATATCGTTGTTGCCAAATAGTTTTGCGAACAAACCTGTCATTTCAGTCTCTTTATTGTTGCGACACAACTTATTGTACGTGAATTACCGGCTAGTCTGCTCTCATCCAGCCAGTTAGTGCATAGCGAAAACCTGTTGCATAAGATGCTACAAACGAAACCTGATGTTCTTGGGGCACCTTGAATATGGCCATACTGTTAAACAGGGGGTGGAATGACTCAGTTATGGTGTCCTGTTCAACAAACTGAAGAATTCCACCCCAATCAGATGGCCACTCTCGGGTAAGCCCGAGAACACAGGCGTAGCGGCGATCATCCTTCACTTCGGCATGGTCGTCGTGCTTGCGCAGAAAAGAACCTGAGCGATAACGAGTGGCTTGTAGCTCCACCTTGCGGATTTCTGTGTCACCGGTAATGGCATGGCAGAACGATAGAAATTGCGGACTGTTGGCGTAGTCGAGAAAGCTGTTAAGCAATGGTGACTGTTGTGAGCCCTTAAGGTATTCATCAAGCATTGGGTAGCGATCAAAGCAAAATTGATAGCCCTTCTGCTGCGCATGTTCAGCTATTTTTCCCGCCAAGGCCTCTAATTCAGCTTCAGTTGCTCCGTTTAGCAACTGCGGGCTGAGTACTTTGTTTTCCTGATTCTCGCGGTAGACCATCTCCCAGGGTACCTGTTGTTCCAGGCAGTTAAATAGCTGTTCAGCGATTTCTTGATTAAGAAAGTCAGGTATTAGAATACGATTCGATGTCGATAAAGTATCGCGAATTTGAGCGGCAGCGAGCTTGCTGTTTATGGCGTTTTCAATATTAATCATCGTGGCTGAGCTATTTTCATGATGCAGCGTTTGCGTTAGAGCGGCCGGGTTAGAATTTTTGGGCCAGTTTGAGGTACCAGTATCGACCGATCAAATCATGTGTTCTCGGGTCGATATTATCGTTAAAAGCACTCACAACTAGCGGTGGCTCTCTATCGAAAAGGTTGTTTACGCCCAAAGTCAGCCTCAGCCCATCGGCGACTAAAAACAAAAAGCTTGTTTGTACATCGTGAGTGGTCCATGAACTGATCTTTCGAATTGAATCGGTGCTTGAAACAAATTCTTGAAGCGAATCAATATAGTGAACTGTATAGTTTGCCTGCCATTGCTTGTATTTCCAGTAAGCGCCAATGTTGGCTTTCCACTTTGGCAGTGACCCTCGTCCTTCAGACGCTTCGTCTACAAAGGTGCCTAGTATGTCTTCAGAATCAAGACTGGGATTGAGTTGTTCTTTATAGTTCAACAATCTTGAGGCGTTTAATGTGAAATGCAAACGGCCAGCACCTGTTAACGGCGCAGCATACGCTGCGGAAAAATCTAATCCTTTGATGCTACGCCGGCCTATATTTATATTGGTAGCTATGATTCGCTCTAATTCACCTGTATCAGTGCGAATAACTCTTGATGAAAATTCACCACTCTGTGCATTCTGATCAAGAATAAATTGAGCGTTTGCATCTATTACGTTGGTTTGTTTGATTTGAAAAAAATCGAGCGACATATTCAAGCCCTGAAACTGTTCCGGCGACCAATGTACTCCAGCCCCAGCAAATTCCGATTCTTCAGGCAGCAAGTTTCGATTGCCGCCATTGACCGATAGGAACTGCGTTCGCGTTTCATCACTTTGTGTTTGGCAACCCTGCAGCAGTCCGATATTCGCGGCTATGCTGCAGGGGTCAGTTAGGAACGCTTGGCTCTCGCCATCGCTTTTGTAAAGTTCCAGCAAAGACGGTGCCCTAAACCCCTCTGCGAAGCTGGCGCGGAATGTGACGCTAGAGTTAGGTGCAAAGCGTAAGGCGTACCTCGGGTTAAACGTTTCGCCAAAGTCACTGTAATCGGAGTATCTCCCGGCCAATTCTAATGCCAACTTTTGGCTGGTCGGGGTGCGTGCAATGAGCGGTACGGTGGCTTCGTAGTACAACTCTTTCACGCTGCGTTCACCACCCGAACGACCGAAATTTACACCACCAATGGTAATGAGTTGAGGATCAGTCGGAGTCAGCAGAGTGCTTTCCTTTCGGTAATCAGCACCGATGGCAACACCTACGCGACCGGCCGGCAGGTGCACCAGTGTGAACTCAGTGTTTAGCGCAGCGCCATAAAGTTTAAAGAAGCCGCTATTGCTGGCATTTGTCTGTATGAAGTCCCTTTGCTCCTGATTAACAGACCCAGCCGGACCGAACAGGTCCACAGGCTCGCACGCTACTGAAATTGCACTGATGCATTCTGCAGTGTCTCCCAATGCCAACTGAAGATTTTGCGCGTCGACCAGATTGAGAAGTAATTCATTCGCAACGGATTTGCTCCAATGCCAGGAGGCATCCCATCGTACATTGCGATTATTGCCTTCGGCCCCAATGGCGACTCTTTTAGAATGAGCGGTGTTTTTCTGCCTACGAGATTCGAACTCGACCAGACGGCGTCTCACATCGCTGATGTTTGTGCCAAAGGGGTTAAAAATATTGCTTGCTGAAACAGTTAGCGGAATGGCTTCAAAGCCCGTGAACAGAGGCGTTGGTGCCAGCATCGAATCCGATTTGTTACTGGTATAGCCGAGGTCAATATAGGCAGCGGTAGAGTCCGAGAGGTCAAGGCTTAGGTTGGCGTAGATACTCTTTCGTTGTGACGGCACTATGCTCGAAGTGAACTGTGCGAAATCGAACAAGTCATTGTCAGTGACGGGACGGAAATCTTCTGAACTCTGTCCAGCTGCTGGTGGCGCATCCAGCGTTAGCGCTCCGGAGCCCGGAACAGTAATGCGCGAATTAGGTGTCGCCGATGAGCGTTTGTCTATCCCACCCAAACGGCGGGTGTCGGCGCTTTCCGAAATAGCCCTATCCCGGCTGAAAATACCATTTTGATCAAATAAGGTGCCACTAACAAAGAAGCTTGCTCGATTAAACACGCGCCCTAAGGCAAAGCTTGTTGTCTTTGTTTCCAGGTCACTAGCGCCACTTTGCCCGGTGTACGCGTCGAGTTGAAAGCCTTCAAACTCTTTCTTTAGAATTATATTGATTACGCCTGCAATTGCGTCGGAACCGTATACTGCGGAAGAACCGCTCTTCAAAACTTCGATTCGATCGATGCTGGATGGTGCGAGAGAATTTAAATCGAACGATTCTCCCGCTAGCCCGTCATTGGCTACTCGCCGCCCGTTAAGTAGAACCAAGGTATTGGTCGGCGGTAGTCCACGCAAGGTTACGCTGGCGGTTCCGTCGCCGCCATTGCTAATCGAAGTGCTAGTAGAGTTTCCAACTACGGCTGGTAGGTTTCTTAGCAAGTCACCCACGCTCTGCGCGCCTGCCAACTCTATGTCAAAAGAAGAAATGATATCAACGGGCGCCGAACCATTGAGCTCAGTGCGACGAATTCTCGATCCTGTGAGTTGCTTGCCGATAACTAGCATTTGCTCCAGTTGTGGATTACTGGCTAGGTCGTCCAGGCTTCGCACAGCAGTACTTCCTGCACAGCTCTTGGTGAGAATGCACTGCATGGGCCGAATGGCTATCACATCTCGATGAACAAATTCCGCTTCCAACATAGTGTCTGCGAGCAATTTGTCGAGCATGGCTGCGGTCGAGAATTTGCCGTGATATTCACTGTTCGTTTTCGAATCAAATTCGCTGTCACCGCTGAATATGATTGAAACTCCAGCTTGTCGAGCGAGACTAAGCAGCGCGTCAGACAGACTTTTCTCTATTATATGGAACTCAATCAGGCGCACTGGTTCAGCGGCGGCCATGCGGGCGACGCAAAGCAACAACAGGGTGGTTACAAACAACGACTGTCTTAGCATTTTGGGTCGGTGACCGTTCATTCTACGCAATAATATGCCGCAGCCTCAGTCAGTGGATACCTGGGGTATTCTACTCTGAGTTAAGTAGCGGTGATACCTTGTGTTGTTATTCAGAGGGGCCCGAAAAGACCTCTGCGCTTGGCTGAGGGAGTTCTTAGCTGTAGCGCAGCGTTTGTAAGCCGTTAGCCCTGCTTGAAAAGAAGAATGATTTGGTCCTGAGCCTTGCTTTGTAGGCCCAAAGTTGTCTGAATGGCTTCTAACGTAGCCACCGGGTTGTCGAGTTTGAAGACACCAGAGAGTTGAATATACGCGAGACTGGCGTCCGCGATCTTTATTTTGTGTTCACTGTAGCGGTTAAGTTCGGCCACTATCTCAGCTAAGCTGGCGTTGCGAAAGATAAGATTCTGTTCTCGCCAAGCAGTGATAGCATCGAGTGCTGAGAGCTCCACTCGTTCTAGCCCTAACATGGGGTGAATGCTTACGCTGTCATTGATTTTTGCGGTGAGACGATGAGGAGGCAGCGCGCTATTGTTATTTTCCTCAACCCTTATCACACCCTCGGTGACAGTAACTAATGTCTGCTGTGAGTCAATCTCAATATTGAACGCTGTGCCAACCGCTGTCACAGAGCCGCCTGGAACAAGCACTATGAAGGGCTTGTCGAGGTCTGTACTAACATCAAAATAAGCTTCACCTTGAGACAGATTCACTGTTCGTTGATCGGCGCTGTACTGAACAAGTAAGCGCGAATTGGTGTTGAGTTGCACTTTGGAACCATCGCTTAAAGTAACGGTACGTTGCTCGCCAATGGCGGTGGCAAAATTTTGTTCCGGCCACTCTTGCTCGTGATCTAAGGACAAATACAGCGCACCAGCCACAGCGCAGAGTGCAAATGCAGCTGCAAAATTTCGAGCTTTTGCGATCTTGGCCCAAAGGCTGCTGGACTGTTTGGTGCTAGAGCTAGGCTGGCCTTCGCCAGGGCCTGGTTGGTCTTCCAGAATTGGCTCGGAGATTGGCTCAACGTAGCGTACGCAACCTAGGTCAAACCACAGGCTTTCAACCTCGTCGTAAGCTGCACGGTGCTGGTGGCTCTTGCCCAACCATAGCGCAAAGCTTTGATGGTCTTGCTCTGTAGCAGATTCATTACTAAGCCGAACAATCCAGCCGCTTGCCTCGTCCAGCAGCGCCTGCGATTGGGTGGTTGATTGTTGCTTGTTACCTGTCAAAACCATAAACCTTTGAACATTGTCGCGCTTCCGTGCACTTGTCTATATTTAAGACGAACGAGGAGATCGTTACCTCAGCTTTTTTTAAGCTTCTTTTGTGAATCTTGTCACATTCTTCCATGGTTTCTTGCGTGTTCATAAGAATCAGACCAAGTGTTCCCTGAAATGTTTCAGGGCGGCGAGTATGTATTTCTCAACACTACTGACAGAAACGCCCATTTCCTCTGCAATTTCGCTGTAACTCAAGCCCGTGCGGCGATGCAAAAGAAAGGCCTGTTTCGGCTTTGCTTTCATGCAATCCAGTGCCGTATTGATCTGTGCAACTTTTTGCTGAGCAATTAGCTGTTCGTCGGGACCGTGCTCAATGTCTGGCCGAAGGTCGCTATCGGCCATATTCTTCTCTAGCTGAGACTGTATATAGCGCTGGTGAAGTTGCTGGCGACGAAGTTGGTCTGTGGCCATGTTGGCAGCCACCTGAAACAAAAAAGCGCGGGCATTATCGAGCTGCTCGGGTTCATGCAAATTCTGCATGCGGAGGTACGCTTCCTGAGCAATCTCGTCAGCTTGTTGAGGGTCTCGTAATTTGGCCGAAAGAAAGCGAACCAATGGTCTGCCATTCTGCCGAAAAAGCTCCTCAATAAAGCTCTTTTTAGTATCTTCCATAAGGCATTGTAACACGCTGCAAAGCATTGAGAGGTTGATCAAACTGGCCGCTCATCACCTTGGCGCCATCGACCTGGCTGTAGCTCTTTACGGCCTTCGTCATTCGGAGATTAGTTAAACGGCTATAGGCCAAATTTGGTCATCCGTATGTCTTTGCATTCGCTCTGCATCATTGCAAACTGTTGTGCGTTCTCGCCAATGTTCTTATGCAGCTCATCATAATGCGCATCGAACAAAGGCATGTGGGCCAGCTTGGCGTAGTACTGCCAACCTTTGTCTTGCATCTTTTGCAGTTTCTGTTGGGCTTTGTCTAAACGCCCTGCCGACACATTCAGTGACAATAATCCAAACTCTACGTCTAAACCATTACGTCCCTGATCTACGGCTTGCTGCAGTTCGGCAATTCCCTGCTCAGCAAGCTCGTTGGCCAGAGTAATTTGCCCTGAGCGGTTTAGTGAATCGATATGATATGCCATGATTTCGGCTTTCCTCACTGGGTGGTTCAGGCAGGCAGCGATGTTTTCGCTCAAAGCTTTGCCTGTCATTAACGCAGCTGCAGGGTAGTCGCCCTCTATGTGCGCGGCTATGCCACGCCAGAAGTTGACGTAATTGCTCTGGCATTCGTGGTGAGGGTTTTCTTTGCTGCTGTCGCTCGCCATAAGGTCCGCGGCCATTACTAACTTGTCAGTGTCGCGCAGAGCGGTGCCCAGTGTCGCCAGAAACCAGGATCTCTTGACGCCGCTCATATTAAGAGCCAGTTGTTCGTAGAGCTTCTTGGCTTCGTCAAAGCGTTGCAGGTAAATCAGAGCTTCCATAACTATTTGAGAGCCATAGTCGGCGTACTCATCTGAAAAGGTATGCCTTACCGCAAAGCTCAGTAGCTCGTCATAGCGTCCCGAGTCAAGCATGGCAAACATCCATGTTTTCAGAAAGTGGTCAGATTGCCCGTCAGCCAAATAGGCTTCAGCGCGCTCAGCTGCCTCGTCGTAGCGGCCCATTAATGTCAGCGAACGTAGGTAGTTTTGTTGCACAACTGCGTTAAGGGGGTCAACCTGTATGGCCGAGCTGAAGTGTTCGAATGCTTCGTTAACGGCGTTCTTTCTTAGCAGTAGGTTACCCAGCCACATTCGGCCCATCGAGTAGCTAGGCTTTAGTTGAACGGCTTTACGATAGTAAGTTTCAGCTTCGACAGCGTCGCCCATGTGGCTTGCAATGGCTCCTGCGCTTGCATGAACTTCTGCTAGGTCTGGTTGCAATGCGAGCGCGCGCTTAACCATCTGTTGCGCCAGGTCGACTGCGTCTGCTGGATTTGCGCCACCGTACTCCTCTTTTAGTATCAGCGCGTCGGCCAAGCCTGATAGCGCGAGAGCATAGTCTGTATCAAGCGCTAGCGCTTGGCGGAAATAGCTGTCTGCTAGTTCTAGCGACTCGGGCGTGCGTTTGTTCCAATGGTGACGCCCCAAAAGATAGTAATCATAGGCTTTCAGGTTTGTCTGTCTATCGGGGGCACCTACGTTTGCGATTGCAGCGGGCATCAGTTGCTCTACTATACGGTCAGCAATGTCGCTTTGTATGAGCAAGCCGTCTTTCAAGTCGTACTCAAAGCGTTCGGCCCAAATTGGAAAGCCGTCATTGGTATTGGTCAGCTGGGCGGTGACCCGCACTCGATCGTTATTGATTCTGACTGTGCCTTCGACAATTTCACTAGCATCAAGTTGTCGACCTATGCTGCGGATGTCAGTAGCCTGGCCCTTAAATGCTTCCGATGAGGTCCGGGCAACTACTCTCAGTTCGTTGCTAGCCACGCGAATTAGCGTGTTGCGAATGTCGGCTGTAAGGCCGTTTGCAAAGTAGTCTGTTTCCTGGTCGCCGCTTAGGTTAACAAGAGGGAGGACGGCGACGGTTTTCGGCCCCGCCGGTAGGGGGCTGCTGCCATTATCATTTGCAGTTGCAATGCTGACTGTGTCGGAGCCCGATTTATTGTCGAACAGCGTTGTATCGAGTTTAGAGTCTGATTGCAGGGCCATCAATATTGGAAAAATAAGGGCCAAACAAAAAACAATGCCAATGGGTACTGTCCAATGCACAGCGGCCCGCTCGTTCGAAGCCGAAATACCATTGGAAGCATCGCCAGTGTCTGCTTCCTGCGACAATGCTCGTACGCTTTTTAGCAGTCGGTAGCCGCGTTTGGGTAAAGTCTGAATATAGACTCTGGTTTTTTTGTTGTCTCCCAGTGCTGAGCGCAACTCGGATATGCAGCGTGTCAGGACTTCTTCGCTGACCACCACGTCCCCCCACACTGATTCGAACAGTTCATCACGTCTCACAACTTCACCGGGGGACGCCGCCAAGCACACAAGTACATCCATCACCTTTGGTTCAACGTGGGTAACCATGTTGTCGCGAGTGAGCGTTCCTTTCAGGGGTTCGGCCAACCACTCTCCTAGCTCAAAGCCTTGATCGAGGTCCGCCGATAGTTCGCTTATCTGGCGTGCAGCTGTGCTTTGCGAATTCTTGTGATTACCGTCTTCCACTAGTTGACCTGTTTAAGTGCTTACGCCGTTTCGCTACTTTGCAGTGATCCCATGAGACCTAAACCCCAATGTCACAGCCGTAGATGATACTAAGGTCACGATTCTAAAGGCAAAATATGTGCCCCGAAGGTTTCCATAAGCTTTTTTAAGGAAGCTTATGGAAAGCATACCCCAATCCTTCTGGATCAACAGGTTCTTAGTGGCCGACTGGACAATACTTTCCACTCTTCATCTGCAGGGAGTTGGAAAATGCTGATTTCGCCATCAAAATACGTATTGCTGTGTCTAATGTGTTCGGCATTGCTTGCCTGCGGGATGCAGCCGGCGCAGTCTTCGTACTCGACTTTCAGCCCAACTGGTTCAGCTGACTCCAGTTCTGCAAGCGCCGATGCTGCCAGATCCGGATTATCAAAATCGGTAGAATCAGGAGTCTCGTTTCAGCTCAAGAGTGGCTCGGAGGGTGTTGAGTCGAATCTCGGCAAGCGTGCGATGCTAAGCCTTGAGGTCTTCGATTCGGAAATTGGCTCGGTGAGCGCGGCCATGAGTCGCTTTAACCCGCATTCGATAGAATCCAATCGAGAGTATATTGGCGCCATCGTTGAGATTCAGGGTAAGTTTCGATATTTGGTAGCACGTGGCTTGCCGAATCAGGACAAGGTTAGCGTACATTTGCCTGTTCCAAAGAATGCTGAAATTGTGGCCTTCTGGCACACGCATGGAGCGGCGGGCCCGCATCGCCATCTGTTTTCAGCAGTTGATACTCGCCTTGTGCGAAGCAGTGGTAAGCCATTTTACATGGCGGATGCAAAAGGTGATGTCCGGGTGTATAAGCCTGATGGGGCTATGCTTAGCGTGGGTGAAAAAAGGCGGATGGGGATAAAATCTACCGCCCGTATTGCTAGAGGTGAGTATATCGGCTCGCTAAATGCTAGTGAGGCTTCTCGTCAATTACACGACCGCGAACAGTCTTAATTACCTTGTCGTCTATATGCAGAACTTCGAGTACATAGTTATCTATTTTTAGAGCAACGTTAGCGGCCGGGAAGGCCTCCAGCTGTTCTACAATTAGCCCACTCAAGGTTCGTGGTCCATTGATCGGCAGCTCCCAACTTAGCTGCTTATTAATGTCGCGAATGCTACTTGTGCCGTGGATGACATATGAGTTGTCGTCTTGCGTGACGATCTCCTGCGTTTGAACAGCCAGGTTTGAAGTGAACTTACCGACAATTTCTTCGAGTATATCTTCCAGAGTGATAAGACCCAGTATCTCACCATATTCGTCTACAACGATGGCTAGCCTTCGTTTGTTTTGTTGAAAGTTGAATAGTTGGGTATGCAGTGGTGTGCTTTCTGGGATGAAGTAGGGCTCGCGCAGCTGTTCGAGCATTTTTTCACGATCAAGCTGCCCATTCAGTATGAACAAAGTGGTCATTCTTAGAGGCAGCAAGCCGAGCATTTTGTCGATATTGCCATCGATCACCGGAACTCTTGCATATTCACACTGCTGAATTTGCTCTACTAATTGCGCGTCGCTGTCCTGGACGTCCAGACACAAGATATCCTGGTCCTGAATCATAATTTCATCGACTCTCAGTTGTTCAAGATCGAGGATGTTCAGTAGCATCGCCTGATGGCGTTCGGGTATGTGCGGTCCAGCTTCTCCTACGATGGTGCGAAGCTCATCGGTGCTCAGCTGCTCGTTACTGGCGTTGAGATCAATTCCCATGAGTCGAAGCAGCATATTAGTGAACAGGTTCACTAACCAAACCACGGGTGTCATCAGTGCTAGCAAGGGCTTGAGTACCGCACTTGCTGGAAAAGCAATTCTTTCGGGGTGCATTGCAGCCAGAGTTTTCGGCGTGATTTCAGCGAATACGAGAACAACCATGGTGAATACAAAGGTAGCGGCTGCAATGCCAGCGTCACCCGCCAGCCGGTAGCCTATCAAGGTGACAATGGCCGATGCGGTGAAGTTCATCAGGTTATTGCCTATAAGAATAAGGCTAATTAAGCGATCGGGTGTTTGCAGCAGTTCGCTGGCGCGTGTGGCCCCTGCGTGCTTTTGTTTCTTAAGGTGCTTTAGGCGATATCGATTCAACGACATCATTCCAGTCTCTGAACTGGAAAAAAAAGCTGAAACCGCAATGAGAATGAAAAGACATGCGAAGAGCATGCCGAGGGGGGCGTCGTTCAAGGAGGTGTTGGCCTCGGGTCACTAATGGCTAGTGATAGTGCAGAAATTGCGACTGCTTGGCAAGTTTTTGTAGTGCTTATGGACCTTGCAGGATCAGTTCAAGCACAAGCTTGGTGCCAAAGAAGCCGGCTGTGAGTAAGGCTAAGCCAACTAAGGTCCAATTAACGGCGATGCGACCGCGCCAACCTAGTCTGTGTCTGCCCCAAAGTACGCTGGCAAACACAAACCAGGCACAAATAGAAAAAGCCGTTTTGTGGGCCAAATGCTGGGCAAATAAATCTTCTACGTAAATACCGCCGAGAATCAAGCCGGCACTTAAGCAGAAGAAACCAGCCCACAGCACGTTGAACAACACCAATTCCATCGACTGCAGTGGCGGCAGAGCCTCTATTATGCCGGTTGTGTGTCGCTCCTTGAGCTGTTGCATTTGTAACTTCATCAGCAAGGCTTGAAGGGCTGCGATGGTGAATAAGCCAACTGACACGATTGATAATAATACGTGCGCTGCTACACCGGCAGGTAGGTCAGTCCTTGGAGTGTAGTTTGAATTAAACAGCAAAGCTGCAGCGATTGTAATCGCTGCCAGTGGCAGCAACACGAGAAGTAGACTGTTTAGCGGTTGGCGGCTGAGCAAGGTTAGCCAGCCTATAAGGCAGATGATGAAAAAGATAAGCGAAGAAACTGGGAAAAAGCTAAAGTCATAGCCGCTTTCGGAAATCACCATTGGGTAAAGGCTAGTGATGTGCAATAGCAGGGCAACACCGATCAATGCAAATAAAGGTTGCTGCGACTGAGCTGCTTGTTCGCTGTTTCGCACCCGCAGTAATATGTTAACCGTGGAGGCTAGGTAAGCCAGAATAGCGCCGGCGCCAGCGAGTGTAGCGTATTGAATCATTCAGCATTATACCCACAGTAGGGCTCAAGCCAGCAAGCACTGAGCTAGGGGGTCTCAGAACAACTATGCTGTATGTCCAGAGGTTCTCTTGGTTATGAAGCGCAAAGCTATATACTATATGCTTTGTATCTATAAAGACCCGTCCGTTTCAAGGTAGCGCCCTAGCATGTTCGAATCGTTAAGTGACCGATTATCGGTCTCTCTCAAAAAAGTTACCGGTCAAGCCCGGCTGACCGAAGAAAATATCCAAGACACTCTGCGTGAGGTTCGCCTCGCTTTGCTTGAGGCCGATGTAGCTTTACCGGCAGCCAAGACCTTCGTGGACGCAGTGAAGTTAAGAGCTGTGGGACATGAAGTATCAAATAGCCTTAGTCCAGGTCAGGAATTCCTTAAAATTGTTCAGGATGAGCTGGAAAAAGTTATCGGCGGTGAAAACCCTGGGCTGAATTTGTCGGTCGCTCCCCCTGCCGTTATTTTGGTCGCAGGTTTGCAAGGTGCTGGTAAAACCACATCGGTCGCTAAACTGGCCCTTTGGCTGAAGAACGAGCAAAAGAAATCGGTCATGGTTGTTAGCGCCGATGTTTATCGTCCGGCGGCTATCAAGCAGTTGGAGATGCTTGCCACTGAAGTTAAGGCCGAGTTCTTTCCAAGTACTACTGAGCAAAAACCGGTTGATATCGCCCGCAATGCGATTGAGCAGGCGCGCAAGAAATTTATTGATGTCGTTTTAGTCGATACCGCCGGGCGTTTGCACGTGGACGGCGAAATGATGGGTGAAATACAGCAGCTACACGCCGCCATAACCCCGGTTGAAACCCTGTTTGTGGTTGATGCCATGACCGGGCAGGATGCAGCCAATACGGCCAAAGCGTTTAATGATGCATTACCTTTAACGGGCGTTATTCTGACCAAGGCGGATGCAGATACACGTGGTGGTGCGGCATTATCGGTGCGCGCAATCACCGGTAAGCCGATTAAATTTATGGGCGTCGGTGAAAGAGTGTCAGCATTGGAGCTTTTTCACCCAGAAAGGATAGCGTCGCGCATCCTTGGTATGGGCGACATGATGTCGCTTATAGAAGAAGCTGAGCGAAAAATAGACCGCAAGAAAGCGGATAAACTCGTTCGCAAGATCAAAAAGGGTAAGCGTTTTGACCTGGAAGATTTTCGGGACCAGCTGCAGCAAATGAGCAATATGGGCGGCATCACCAGCATGCTCGACAAAATGCCCGGCATGGGCAACTTGTCTCAAATGGCGCAGCAGCAAGTTGATAACAAAGTGTTTTCGCAAATGGAGGCCATCATTAACTCCATGACGCCAGGCGAAAGGCGCAATCCAGACGTGCTGAATGGCTCGCGCAAGCGCAGGATCACGCAAGGCTCGGGCACCCAAATTCAAGATCTAAACCGCCTTTTGAAGCAGCATAAACAAATGCAGAAAATGATGAAGAAGATGGGCCAGAAGGGCGGTTTGCAGAATATGATGCGCGGCATGGGCGGTGCCATGCCTCCTGGTGGAGGATTCCCAGGGCGTTGATGCGTGCCTATTTCCGAACTCGCTTTGCGTCCTGTCATTTTCAAAAAGTTCTCATTTTATGGGTAAAACGCACGCGCATCCCTACGCCTGAAGCCAGTGCTCGCAAGTAGCGGTTTTTCATAGAGTTTGAGCCGTGAGTGCTGTCGGCAACTGAATCGTAATTGCCCCTTTTCAATCGGCTGGCTTTTCCGTACAATACGCCGCCTTTGATTTCTCTCTTTATGCACTTGCGTGAAGAGCCTAAATAGACCCGTTTTGCAGAGTAGAGCCTATGGTTACTATCAGATTGTCTCGCGGTGGCGCTAAAAAGCGTCCATTTTATCATCTCACCGTGACCGACAGCCGCAGGGCTCGTGATGGCCGTTATATCGAGCGTGTGGGGTTCTTCAACCCTGTTGCTCGCGGTCAAGAAGAGCGCTTACGTGTTGATCAGGAGCGAATTAGCTACTGGGTTAGCCATGGCGCTAAGTTGTCTGATCGAGTTGCAAAGCTTGTGAAGGACTCTGCCGTCGTTCAGGACTCTGCTGTCGTTCAGGATTCTGCCGCCGCAGCCAGCTAGTTCTGGGCGGGGGCTAGCGCCTCTCTTTTTCTGATCTTGTTTTGATCTTTTTCCGATTGAGAGTGTGCTGGAATGCAGAGTGGACGTGATGTCATGAAAGCAGACTCGTCGTCGATGATTGTGCTGGGCCGAATTAACGGTGCTCATGGCATTAAAGGCTGGAGCAAGCTGGATTCGTTTACCGCACAGCTAGACGATATCGGAAAGTACAAAAAGTGGTTCATGCGCCAAAGTGAGCATCATACTTGGCGAGAAGTTGAGTGGGACGAATTGCGCTGGCAAGGCAAACGCTTGGTGGTGCGGATGCGCGGGTGCACTGAGCGCGATCACGCAGAGAATATAGCAGGCAGCGAGATAGCTGTACCACGCAGTGAGTTGCCAGAATTGCGTGAAGACGATTATTACTGGCATGAGTTAATTGGTTTGGTAGTTCAGACCAACTATGGGGAAGAGTTGAAGGTGCTTGGCACCATTAGCAGCCTTATGGAAACCGGTGCAAACGATGTCATGATCGTTCAAGGGAAGGGGTGCGAAGGTGCTCTCGATCAGCGGGAACGCTTGATACCCTATCTCCCAGGTCAGGTTGTACTTGAAGTAGACCTGAAAAGAGGCACTGTATTGGTTGATTGGGATTCGGAGTTTTAGCGCGTGCGATCGGGTGCTAAAACATGCAGGTAGGCGTAGTAAGTTTGTTCCCGGAAATGTTTCGGGCACTAACGGATTATGGGGTGACAGGCCGGGCAGTGAAAACTGGCAGGTTGGGCCTTACTACAGCTAACCCAAGAGACTTTACCGGCGATAAGCATCGTACGGTGGATGATAAATCCTACGGCGGAGGTCCGGGGATGGTGATGAAGAGTGAGCCTTTAACGGCAGCACTAAATCACCTAAAGAGTGAGTTAGAAAGCTCTGCGCTAGTAGTGTATTTGTCGCCGCAAGGCCAACGCTTAACGCAGGCTGCGGTTGAAAGATTTAGCCAGTTACCGGCATTGTTGTTGGTAGCCGGTAGGTACGAAGGAGTCGATGAGCGCTTTATTGAGGCACATGTTGACGAAGAGTGGTCAGTTGGTGATTTTGTTGTATCGGGGGGTGAATTGCCTGCGATGCTTATGACTGACGCCATCGCTCGCTTATTGCCAGGAGTACTCGGCGATGAGCAATCAGCACAGCAGGACTCGTTCTCTCACGGTCTGCTGGATTGTCCGCATTACACGCGGCCAGAAGAGGTTGATGAAATGAGAGTGCCGCCAGTATTGTTAGGCGGTGACCATGAGAAGATTCGTCGCTGGCGAGCCCAACAAGCTTTGGGGCGCACGTGGCAACGCAGACCTGATTTATTGCAGGACTGTGAATTGAGTGAAGAACAGCTGACGCTGCTCGAAGAGTTTAAAGAACAGCAAGGCACAGCCGGAGCACAACGAACATGAGCAAGATGAACAAAACAATCGCTGCTATTGAAGAAGCGCAAATGGGTAAGGAAATACCCGATTTTAGCCCCGGCGACACCGTAGTTGTGCAGGTTCGTGTGAAAGAAGGTACTCGCGAGCGTTTGCAGGCTTTCGAAGGCGTGGTTATTGCCAAGCGCAACCGCGGTCTTAATTCGGCCTTCACGGTACGAAAAATCTCTCACGGTGTTGGCGTTGAGCGAACCTTCCAAACCTATAGCCCGCTGCTTAGCGAAATACAACTTAAGCGTCGCGGCGATGTTCGCCAAGCCAAGCTCTACTACTTACGTGAGTTGAGCGGAAAGGCGGCTAGAATCAAAGAAAAGCTCACCAAGTAGCTACTCCTCGATTCTTGAGTCGTTCTTCTATTTCTTAAGGGCGACATTTACACAAAGCAAAAGGCAGCTTCCATAAGCTGCCTTTTGCTATTCTTGGGTATGACTCTTAATCCAACCCACTTTCGGCATGCTTTGCAGGCGGGCGATTGCGCTGAGCCACTGAATGTTTAGCACCATTGATCGCTACCTGGACGCACTATGGGTGGAAAAGGGCCTCAGTCAAAATACACTGAGCGCCTATCGAAGTGATTTATGTGCCTTTGTTAAATGGTCGGCGCTGGCTGAAATCGAGCCTCTTGCAGTTGTTGAAGCCGACCTCCTGAATTACTTCTCGCAGCTTATGAGCGCGGGCCAATCGGCTCGTACAGCCGCCCGTGTGCTGTCTTGCTTGCGTGGGTTTTACCGGTACCAGTTGCGCGAAGGCAAAATTGAGATAGACCCTACGCTGAGCATTGAAAGCCCTAAGCTAGGCCGGCCGTTGCCAAAAACCTTAACCGAAGCAGATGTCGAAGCATTGCTGCAAGCGCCTAATATTACTGTGGCTTTGGAGCATAGAGATAAAGTAATGCTCGAAGTGTTGTATGCCTGTGGTTTACGCGTTACGGAGCTTGTTACGCTGACCCAAAGCCAAGTGTCGTTAAACCAGGGTGTCGTCAGGGTGACAGGTAAGGGCGGCAAGGAACGTCTGGTGCCAATGGGATTACCCGCTCAGAATTTTCTTGAGCGCTATCTTCAAACTGGACGCCCGGAGCTTCTTGGCGGCAAATCTAGCGATTCATTATTCCCTGGGCGAGGAGGTAAGCCTTTGACTCGCCAAGCCTTCTGGCATCGAATAAAACACTACGCCCAGCGCGCTAATATTGAAAAGCCCTTGTCGCCACATACTTTGCGGCATGCCTTCGCTACTCACCTGTTGAACCACGGCGCAGACCTTCGAGTGGTACAATTGCTGCTCGGGCACAGCGATCTGTCGACGACACAGATATATACTCACGTAGCGAAGCAGCGCCTGCAGGAGTTGCACAGTCAGCATCATCCGCGCGGATAAAGTTCGAAAAGCACGCAATATAGCTTGGAACCTACTGCCCTTGCGCTAATCTAACTGTCAGGCTCTTGAAAAAGAGCTCGCTAGGCTATTACGAATTCTGGAAATTATTATGACGCGTTTATTTACCGTTCCGATGTTGGCCACTTTGCTTGTTGGCATGCTCGGTGCCATTGCATTAAGTAACTCTGCGAAAGGGGAATCTGCCTCAACGTCTGATGCTTCTTCCACTGATGCTAAAGTGCTTGAAAAAGTGCGCAAACGACTGATGACTGCTCGTCCTGATCTCGTTGTTAGCTCGGTTGAAAAATCGCCAATTGCCGGGCTTTACCAGGCCAGTATTAATAATGGGCCAACCGTTTATATCACTGCTGATGGAGCGTTCTTTTTAACAGGCGATTTGTTTTCAGTGCGCGAAACAGAAATTGTAAACCTGGCCGAAGAGGCGCGAGAGGGAGACCGTGTGACGTTGTTGAGCACGTTACCTGAATCCGAAATGATTGTGTTCTCGCCAGAAGTAAAGAAAGCCGCCGTTACGGTCTTCACCGATGTTGATTGTGGGTACTGCCAGAAGCTGCATCGAGAAGTGCCCGAGCTAAACCGGCTTGGTATAGAAGTACGTTACCTTGCTTACCCGCGCGCTGGAGTAGGTTCTCCGTCGTTCGATAAGCTGGTAACTGCGTGGTGTGCGGATGATAAGCAGGCCGCAATGACACGCTTAAAAAACCGCGAGCACGTAGCCGGAAAGAGCTGTGCAAATCCTGTCGCACGCCAGTTTCGCTTGGGCCAAAAAATGGGTATACAAGGTACGCCGGCCATTATTACTGCTGATGGACGATTGCTGCCCGGCTATATGCCTGCTGACGCATTAGCTCAGACCCTGGGTCTAAGCGCAACGCCCTAGCAGCCTCTAAGAGAAAACTCCTGGCTAGCCGCAGATTGACTGCGGCTTTGCTCGCCAATTTGCGCTAGAATGCTCGGCTTTGATTTTTCAAGGCGGGCTCTGCAGTGGCGCAATCTATAAATCTGGGGATGGCTGGGCTGGGTACAGTCGGCAGCTCCGTCGTTAACGTGTTGCAGCGTAATCAGGATTTGATTGATACGCGTGCGGGCAGAACCATTCGAATTACCCACATCGGTGCACGCCGGGACAACCCCTTGTGCAGCATTGAAGGCATAACCGTAAGCCGCGATGTGTTTGCCCCGGCTGAAGACCCGAATGTAGATGTGCTTGTCGAGCTAATCGGTGGTACGGATCTAGCTAAGCAGCTTGTGCTTCGTGCCATCGAAAATGGCAAGCATGTAATTACGGCCAATAAAGCCTTGATAGCAGAACACGGCAATGAAATATTCGCTGCTGCTGAAAAGAATTCCGTTCAGGTGTGTTTTGAAGCCGCTGTGGCAGGTGGAATCCCAATAATCAAA
>JBGCFQ010000033.1:0-118130 GCA_045106985.1 Pseudomonadales bacterium
TCTTTTTTGTTCCATCGGTTGGGTCTTTTTACCTACGCAAACACCGCTGCCATTCTCGCGACTCCCAATGTGCCAACTCCGAAAACGTTTGAACATCGCGACAAGATCACGATCATACTGCATAACGAGCTACGGCATTGAGTACTGCTTTTGTGAAGGTAAAAGACGCAGGCCGAGTGAGTAAAAGAGACAAGCGTAGCGCAGGCTCTTTTAGGATCGAGGGACCCCCGGAGGGGACAAGTCACGTAACAAAAGGAGTGCTCGGTGGCGTAGCGGGCTATTAATCATCAGCCAGAGTTTCCAAGGCTTGGTACACGGCAACTCTAAAGTCTGGACGGAAAGACCAGGGCGAGCGCATTAATTGAATCATACCGATAGCAACAATATCCTCCACTGGGTCAACCCAAAACACCGTGCCTGCTGCACCGCCCCAATAAAACTCCCCCTTTGAGCCGAGTACTCCAGCCTTCGCAGGATCGCTGACAATGCCAAAGCCAAGCCCAAATGTTTGCCCGGGGTAGAAACCACTAAGCGCCTCAAGCCTGTCGCCTGCGCCTACATTGCGCACCGAATCAGGGACATGATTCTGAGTCATATAGTTCAGCGTTTTAGGGCCAATAATGCGTATGCCCTCATACTCACCGCCATTGCGGAGCATCTCGGCAAAGCGTAGGTAATCTTCAGCGCTTGAGACCAGGCCACCACCGCCGGAGAACAATGTTGCGTTTTGATACTTCGTGATCGACTCTGACCCCAATACTACTGCTTTCTTGGATTCAGCATCAAAGACATGGTTAGGTAGAAAACGACCTAACTTGCTGTCAGGCACAGAAAAGAAAGTGTCACGCATGCCTAGTGGTGCAAATATGTGCTCCTCAAAATAAAGATCGAGGGTTTGGCCGCTGATTCGCTCGATAATCAAGCCGGTAATATCCACCGCCACGCTGTAGTTCCAGCCGGTTCCGGGGTGAAATTTTAACGGCAGCTTGGCCAGTTTTTTCGCAAATACGTCAAGGTTTTTGGAGCGGAGTATGTCGCTTTCTCTATACAAGGCATCGACAGGGTCATTCGGCACGAAGCCGTAAGAAAACCCCGCTGTATGGGTTAGCAATTGATGCATAGTGATCGGTGATGCGGCAGGCTCTAAGGTGCCATCCTCGCTCATCACCGAAAGCTCGACCAGTTCTGGCACCCATTTACTGATCGGATCAGAGAGCTGGAATTTTCCCTGCTCATACAATTGCATTGCTGCAATTGCGGTTACTGGTTTGGTCATGGAATAAATACGAAAAAGATCATCCTTTGCCAAGGGTCGTGGATCATCCAAGCCTTTTTGCCCAACGGCTTCAAAGTGTACTAGCTTGCCATGGCGAGCAACCATGGTAATCATGCCCGGCACTTTGCTTTCTTTAACGTAGGCCTGGGCCATAGCTGATACGCGCTCCAGGCGTTCTGCGGAAATACCAACGTCTGCTGGAGCACCAGGCGGCGATGTGTCTGCCAGAGCTAGCGGTGCGCTAAAAAGATAACTGGCGGTGAAGAAAATGAAGACGGATAAAAGGGAGGAGGATTGGGCCGGTTTAGCGTTGAGTTTCTTACACTGGATCATAGATGTGCTCGCTGGGGCTGAATGAACAGCCGTCAACGATACACTAAATTAAGGGAATTGCGCGCCCGGCTGCATGCTCAGTCTCCGGCTCTAGAAGTTCATCGATTACCATTCTTTTCGACGGCCGTATTGCCTCTATTTTGTCCACTCCGAGCTTGTCCGCTCCGAGCTTGTCCACTACGACTGTTACTAGGTCGATCATTCTGCGAGGAACGTCTTCGACTGCTGCTCGGTCGATTGTCGTTGCCTTCATTGCCATTGCCTGATGAATTGCCACGGCCTGACGAATTTCGGTTGGACGATGAATTTCTGGGCGCGGATGGCTTCTTCGTTCGTGGCGGCCTTGCCGGCGGTCGCAAGCTAGTTTCCGGTACTTCATGGTCAGGTTCAAAGCCGCTAACGTATTCGCGAATCAATAGTTTCTGGATTAAACGCTCGATGTCGCTCAATTGCTTCACTTCATCCGCGCTTACCAAGGAAACAGCCTGACCTTCCATGCCAGCTCTGCCAGTACGGCCGATTCTATGCACATAATCTTCTGGCACGTTGGGCAAATCAAAGTTCACTACCTGTGGCAGCTGGTCAATGTCTATGCCACGTGCGGCAATGTCAGTGGCAACCAGAATTCGTGTGCTGCCGTTCTTGAAACCGGCCAGCGCTTTAGTGCGCGCGCCCTGGCTTTTATTACCGTGAATAGCGGCCGCGTTAATTCCAAAAGCCTCCAATTGCTTCACCAACTTATTGGCGCCGTGCTTTGTTCTAGAAAAAACCAGTGCTTGGCTCCAGTTATTGTCGACAATCAGGTTGCAAAGCAATTCCGCTTTACGCTTTTTATCAACCGGGTGTATCCACTGTTTAACCGAAGTTGCAGCCGCATTTCTTGGTGTAACGGATATTTCGACCGGGTTGTTTAAGAAGCCTCTCGCTAGTTTTCGAATTGAATCGGAAAATGTAGCTGAAAACAAAAGGCTCTGTCGTTTTTCGGGCAATAGGGCCAAAATACGACGAATATCATGAATGAAACCCATATCCAGCATTCGGTCGGCTTCGTCCAGAACCAATACTTCCAAATCACTAAACTTGATCGCGTTCTGGCTGTACAAATCCAACAGGCGGCCTGGCGTTGCAACCAAAATGTCGGCGCCCTGGCGAAGTTTCATCATTTGCGGGTTGATTTTTACGCCACCGAACACAACGCATGAGCGTAAGTTGGTGTGCTTGCCATAGGTGGCTACGCTTTCTTGTATTTGCGCAGCCAGCTCCCTAGTGGGGGTGAGTATCAATACGCGGGCATGGTTGGCCTTTGCTGGTGTTCCTTCGGTTAGGCGCATTAGCAATGGCAGGGTAAAGCCGGCGGTTTTTCCGGTTCCGGTTTGTGCCGCGGCCATCAAGTCGTCGCCGTTAAGCACGGCTGGTATGGCCTGGGCTTGAATGGGCGTGGGCTCTGTATAGCCCTTTTCATTGAGCGCCTTAAGGATAGCTGGCGGTAAACCGAGTGATTCGAAGGTGATGGGGGTGGTGTCAGACATTAAAAACCTTGGGATATGAAGTGATGCTCGCAATTGCTGCGGCGCGCGGAGCTTACAGTAATCGGCTTAGTAGTACCATTACAAACGCCTGTAGTGTGGCAAATACAGCGTAAAAGCGGCGCTGGGCGTGCAATTCTGAAGTCAGAACAGGCCGCCAGGTAGGCATTAAGAAGTGTCGTGCTTCCCGCTTAAGTAGGGGCTATTAGTATCAGCGACCTTAAAAAGTATCAAAACCACCGTTAACGGCCAGGTTTTGGCCTGTTACCCAGGCTGATTCTTCACTGCACAAATACGAAATTGCAGCGCCTACGTCGTGGCCAGTGCCGGGGCGTGATACTGGAGTTCGTTCCAGCAGTGCTTTGAAATAAGCACTTAAACCTGGGTCATCAGTGCTGGCGGCATTTTCCATTAGTCCCAAAGACACAGTGTTAGCCGTAATGCCGTGTCGACCTTCTTCAGTTGCAAGGCACTTGCTGAACTGCAGGCCGGCAGCCTTGGCGGCCCCATAAATTGACAAACCTTCGCCACCTTTGCGACCAGAGTCAGAGCTCACGGTCACGAATCGGCCCCATTGGCGTTCGCGCATTCCCGGCAGTACCGCTTTGGCTGCATTCATTACGCCAAAAACGTTAAGATCAAACTGCTTCTGCCAATTGGTGGGGTTCGTATCAAAGAAATTGGAAAAATGCTCGGTCGGATCGGCGACGCGAACAATACCGGCATTGTTGACAAGAATGTCTACTCCGCCGATCGAGGCAACGGCATCCACAAAGGCCTGCAAGTCGGTAACATCAAAGGCCTTTGCTTCTGCCTTGAATTGCTTTTCGCGTAGCAAGGCCGCAGTGCGTTGCGCTTTTCTCTCAGACAAATCATTAATGATCACGGTTGCACCTAACGCAGCTAAACATTCTGCAATACCTACCCCCATGCCTTGGCCTGCACCGGTTACTAACGCTTTGCGGCCACTGAGATCAAACATACATTAATCCATCCACTCAATTTTTAGTTCGCCTTGCTCGGCGCCAAGACGGGCTAGCTCTTCAGCGCGGCGGCCAAATTTTTCTTCAACCTCATCGCGCTTAAGTTTTAGGGTCGGCGTTAGCATGCCATTCTCAATAGTCCATGGGTTTGGAGTAACAATGATAGCGCCGATTCTCGCGTGCTTTTCTATGCTGTCGTTTACTGCCTTACATTGCTGTACCAGTGCCTCATTAATAGTGTCTTCGCTGTGCGCTTTCGCTAGCTCAGAAAGCACAACAACCATTACCGTTTTAGAATAGCCTCTTCCTAACAAACACAATTGTTCGGCATGTTCGCATTCTGCAAATGCACCTTCAATGGGTGGCGGTGCAACAAACTTTCCTTGAATGGTTTTGAAGTAATCTTTCACCCGGCCGGTAATGTAGTAGAAACCGTCTTCGTCTACTTTCGCTTTGTCGCCTGTATGTACCCAGCCATCCACAAAGGTCTCTGCCGTTTTTTCTGGGTTCTTATAGTACCCAGGGGCAAGGCCGGTAGCCTTTACGCACAGCTCGCCGTCTTCAAGAATTTTAACTTCAACATCGCCAATAATCTTACCAATCGAACCTATGCGTCTTACGTCTGGCGTATTTCCTATTAAACCCATTGCCTCACTCTGCCCGTAACCTTCAAGCAGGCATAAGCCTATTGAGTCGTACCATTCGATTAAAGCAGGCGGGGTAGGTGCGGCAGCGGTTAAGGCGTAATCCACATCTTGCAAGCCTAAGGCAGACTTTAGAAACTCTTGAGTACCTTCTTTGTTTTCTGCGAGGGCCGTGTCCAAAGCTTGTTGGCCACCTAGCTTTGCGAGTACGCCCTGGTGAAGTTGCTCCCACACTCGTGGTGCTCCGAAAAAGAAAGTCGGTTTGGTATGAGCCATGTCGCGGGCAAGCGTACTCAAATCTTCGTTGAACGAGACGTCGCCACAATGAATAAGACTTTGTATCCAGACCAGTTGTCGTTCGGCAATATGCGCTAACGGCAGATAGGAGAGAAATCGTGGCAGTTCTCTAATTTTAAAGGTGTCTACACCTCGTTGCATTGGCACCAGCATTGACTCATGTGTTTGTATAACACCTTTTGGTACGCCAGTTGTGCCGGAGGTGAATGGCAGAGTAATCAAATCGGTTGGCGAACTTTGATAAGACGGTGATGAGCCACTGAAATCACTCAGGATGTCCTCCCATCGAATATGCTCCACGCCAGGATCTACACCGGGAAGAGCGATGACAAGAGTGCCTTCTGGCAGCACTGAGCGCACTGCTTCCCAATTGCTCGCCTCGCCAACCACAATGGCTTTGGTTTCGGTAAATTCCAAAAGGTACTTCGCTGTGTCCGCTATCATTGTGGTGAAAAGAGGCACAGAGACGTTACCAGAGCAGGCGATAGCCATATCAGCCAGCATCCAATGAGCTCTGTTGCGTGACAGTATCGCCAATACAGTGCCATCCTCATCACCGCCTTTAACACCAAAGTGCGCTTCAAGCCAGGCGGCAATTGCGTGCGTTTCTGATCGGGCTTGGGCCCAGCTCCAAGTAGTGAATTCGTCGCCTTTGCGATCTCGCAGCCAAATACGATCGGGCGAATCAGTTGCTCGATGCTCCAGGTACTCGTTAATTGTGGGGAGAATTATGCTGCTCATAAGCGATCCATCATCTTGTTATTGGTTGTATAGCTTATTGTACCCTGTCAGCGTTTTTTTAGCAGGGTCCTGGGTCTTCGCCGGCCAACACTTTTTGCCACACTTCCTCGCCGAAAATTCGCTGAACCAGCGCCCCTTGATCGGCGGCGCTACGCAGCTCATTTCCGCCTTCAATAGCTAAACTTTGGCCGGTTATCCAGCTTGATTCAGGCCCTGCTAGGTATCGCACCCCGGCGGCTATATCTTCAGGTTCGCCCAAACGCCCTAGTGGTTTTTCCGCCGCGAATTTTTCTACAACGGACTCATCAGCAAATATTGCTTTAGTGCATTCTGTTCGTGTTAAACCTGGCCTGACGGCATTTACTCGAATCTTATAGCGTGACAGCTCTTCGGCCAGCTGTCGGGTCATCCCTTCTAGCGCCGCTTTCGCTGTGCAATAAGCTGGTAGCCATGGGAAGGCCAGCTTGGCCGCGTCAGAAGAGATGATGACTATGCTGCCACCACCGCTCTTCACCATTTCAGGAACACAATAGCGTACTGCCAGAAAACAGGACAACACATTTAGTTCGATGTCTTGCATGAACGTTTCAGCGCTGTGGGTCAGTAACGGTCTTATTGCGCCGCCACCTACGGTAGGTACGCAGATGTTGAGCGGGCCGCTACGTTCAACAGCGAAGGCCACGGCAGCTATCACATCGTCAGTATTCAGAGCGTCACCTGCGAATAGGTTTATTTCCGCGCAGCCCGGAACGTTGCTTAGCAATTCAGCTTTGGTTTTTTCGAGCGCGTCTTGTCTTCGCGCCATTAGCGTTATTGCTGCGCCATCTCGCAGAAATGCAGCTGCGCAGGCGCTGCCAATGCCACCTGAACCGCCCGTTATGAAAACGTGTTTGCCGCAAAGGGCTGGAGTTTCGCTCATCTGCCAACATTCCAATTAATGTGAAGAGAGTAGTGTGCCTCTTTCGGCGTTAGAATTTAACACTGGGGACGCTAAAATGAACGAAGCGACATGCGAGCGGCATGATATTGAAGGGATATAGCGCTCGTTTATGATCTTTTATAGACTGGCTTTTTTGACGGGCTTTCGGTGAAATTTCCGCTTCGGCGGTCGTTTGCTGCGAGGTCTGTTGTAATCGATGTGATATTGCCAGTGCTCTGCGCTGTCTCTATTCGATTGCGACCATTGTCCTTCGCCTTATATAAGGCGTCATCAGCTAGCTTGAGTAGCCGCTCGACATTGTAATGTTCAGGTAGGTAAGCGTGTGCAATGCCAATGCTTATCGTGACGGGTTCGCAACCATTTTTCTCGTAGAGTATGCCAAGCGTGCGCACCGCGGCTCGCATATCTTCGGCAACTTTTGCGCTGCCTTCGAGCGATGTGTCGGGCAAAATTGCAATAAATTCTTCGCCGCCAAATCGCCCCAAAAGATCCTCGGGTCGCTTGATGCGTCCTTCCAACTTTTGCGCAATCGTTTGCAAACAAGTGTCACCCTTAAGGTGGCCATTCACATCGTTGTATTGCTTAAAGTTGTCGATGTCCATTAACAGAATGCTCAAAGGCGCTTTGTATCGAGAAGCCACTCCGATTTCGCGCTCCAACGTTGAGTCAATCTTGCGCCTGTTGGGTAGACCTGTTAGATGGTCTTTGTTCGCGTGTTGCCAAATAGAAGCAGCCATCGCATCGCGCAATCCGGCATGGTGCATAGCGATAAGTGTACTGGCCATTATGAACGCTAAGATAAAGGCGGCGCGAGCAATGCCTCGTTGCTGGGTGTCGTAATGCAAGGTTGGGAACTCAACACCAAAGCTTGGGGCTAAGGCGAAACTAAGCACGATGATTGACGCTGATACTGCACAAACAACACCCGCTGTTCGGCTGTGAATAAGAACAGCTAGCAATGGAATAAAGGGTGCGGTCGCTATGATAGGGCCATTCACCCCGCCCGACATTGCCCCGAGAACAAACAATAAACCAGTAAAAATGGTGAGCACCATAACGGATGCATATTGGGTCGAAAACCCAATTCTGACGGCAACAAATAGAACGATTAGTCCCAGCAAGGCCGCAGGCCCGATCATCAAAGAGTTGAGGCCACCAAGCATGTACATTCTAAGCGCAATGAGGAGGGTAATAGACGCCCCAAGAAAAGCGATTGTCCACAGAAGTTGCCGGCGTTTAGACGCCTGCAGGAAGTGATATATCTCCTGTTCCGGTATTTCTAGTGCGAGCTTCTTGCCCAATTTATTGCATCCATGCACGAGAGGGTTGCGAATGAGTTTTCGCCTGATACCTTAAGTAAACGACATGTGTGCCATATTTCAATGGTTCTAGGTTATAACCGATGGATGGTCACCGAATACAGGTCGGGCCAATCCTTAGATACCGGGTAGAACGAATGGTCTACCTGCTTATTCACGCGTGTGAGTATGTAGTAAGCTTGAAGCGTCCGCCACTTGAGTGGCTAAGCGTGTAATGTGGTGTACAGCGAAAAATGAGCGATGTAAGCAAACGTCAGATGATGACGGAGATAAGCATTAAGTACTTGCTGGTGCTTCTCTTGTATGGAGGTGTTTACGCGCCGATCAGCATCGGCCCGATGGAACAACTGGCGCCAGAGCACCAGGAGTCTGTCATCAGCCTAATGGGCTTTTTGATGGCGGCTGCGATTATCGGTGCGTTTGAACTGTCGTATACGCGCACTAACATAGATGACTCAACGCAGCGTTACTTAGCGCACTTCACCAAGTTCACTTTATACTCGTCGATATTGTTGCTCATGCAAATTGCTGTACTGGCTTTTCGTGACGACGCCTTGTTCGGTATTATGATTATGGCTTCTCTTCCCATATCGATAGCCTTGGTTGCTTACGATTTTTGGGATGCGTTGCGAGCCCTGGATCGCAAGGGCTCACACTAGCAGACTGTTGTTAACCGCTTATTAGTTAAATGAGACCAAGCTCTTGCGCCATGGTTCTCAAGCCATCCTCTATCGAAACAGTTGGTTTCCAACCGGCCTCTGTAATCTTTGTTACGTCACCAGACAAAATGTCGATGTCTCCTTTCCAGGATGGAGCACCGTAGGTAACTTCAGTTTCGCTCAGACGGAGCGTGTCCAAGATTAATGCGACTAGTTCGCGTATAGATACTGTTCGGCCGCCGGAGATATTGAATACTTCGCCGGGTGTGCTCGCTCGCTCGGCAACGAACATCAGGCCAGCAACCATATCGTCTATATAGCAGTAGTCACGCTCTTGATTACCACTGCCCAGCACTTCCAGCTTGGTTGGATCCTTGGCCAATTTCATCATCAGGTCGTAGGCAACATAGTGACGTTGGCGGGGGCCATAGGTGTTGAAAATACGAACTACCGCCAAATCGAAGTCAAACACCTGAGAGTAGCCGAACAGTAGGCGCTCAGAGCAAAGCTTTGTAGCGCCATAAGGGCTCACCGGGTCAAGCGCGTGACCTTCGTCAACCGGTGTGTATTGCGGCGTGCCGTAAGCTGCTGCGGTTGAAGCGTAGAGAATGCGCTCAACATTGTGTTTGATGGCGGCGTCGGCCACGTTGTAGGTGCCGACGACATTGCTGCTAAAATCGTTCTCGCGGTTCTCAACAGACTTTGGCACGGATGCATTAGCGCCCATATGAAAAATCGTGTCGCAGCCTGCGACGGCCTTGTTGACGGCATCGGCGTCACGCAAATCAGCGACGTGCAGCTCGATATGGTCTTTGGCTTTAACGAGGTTTTCTTCGCTGCCTCCGGACATGTCGTCCAGCACCCGTACCTTAGCCCCAGCTGCGACCAAACCATCAACAAGATTTGAGCCAACAAATCCGGCACCACCGGTAACCAAAACTGACGAACCTTTCCACATACAAGCGACCTACCGTTTTAAGTGTTTCAATGTATTTACATGGCGGCTAGAACCGCGCGACATAATGAGCTTGTGAACGAGTATGCGCATGTAAACCAGAGGTAGTGCGCACTTGTTCAGTGACTCTCTTGACTAAAGATTAGCAAGCGCTGAAGTATTCAGCCGGCAAAGGGCTACCATCTGTCTGAATTGAGGGGCTATCCCTGTAGCGGGGAATAATGCGCCTGACCTTTCAATGTAAGCCTGGGCGTTTAACGTTGCTTCGGTTTTGCCAGGTTTTTCATCAACTCAGCCGTTTTAACTGGGTGAGCTCAGCCAGTATTGCGATAGCGATTTCTGCGGGCGTTTTGGCACCAATACTAAGGCCAACCGGTGCGTGTAAGCGGTCAATGGCCGTCTCAGGCAAATCCAGAGCCTGCAGGCGTTTTAGCCGTTTAGCAGCGGTGCGAGTAGAGCCCAGTGCCCCTACGTAGTAGGCGGGCGATATCAAAGCCTCCATAAGTCCCATGTCGTCGATTCGAGGGTCGTGGCTCAGGGCTAATATGGCGGTTTTATCGTCTTTGACTAATGCTCTAACAACATCGTCCGGCATTCCTTGTATTGCTTTGCCTAAACGATCAGGCCAGCCGTCTACTTTCTCGGGCCGTGGGTCGCAAGCGGTAACGCTGTACCCTAAGGGAGTGGCAAACTCTGCGAGCGCCTCAGCTAAGGCGCCAATGCCAATCAGTAATAACCTTAGCTCTGGCCCTAGAACCTGGCACATAGTGGAGTCGCTGAGTGATAAATCACCATGCTTTTCGATGTTGCTAAGCTTCCATTCGCCTGTGTCGAGATCCACCTGGCGCTGAATGCACTGGCGATTTTCTAAGCGAGTTAGCAGCTGGCCTATTGCTACCGTGTGCTGGTCAGTGACGTGCTCTATTAACACGTCAAGGCGGCCGCCGCAGGGAAGCCCAAAGCGCTCACCTTCTTCAGCACTGACGCCGTAGCTGCTTATTAGCGGAAAATGCTGAAAAGCGTCATCGGCATCAATCAGCTTTTGAATTAAATCGTCTTCTATACACCCACCGGACAGGGAGCCGCAAAGCAAACCTTCGCTATTGCAGACCATCATCGAACCGCGTGGTCTGGGCGACGAGCCAAAGGTGTGGATCACGGTGCAAAGCCAGGTTAACTTGCTGCTTGCCAGAGAATCACGTACGGCAGAAAAAATTTCAAAATCAGGATTCAGCATATTCGTTCTTGTATTTCAGTATACTGGTGGCCCTAAACCAATGTACCGACTTGTTGTGACCACTAGTATTGAGAATATTCGCGAAGCGCATGGCCGTATAGAGTCGTCGATTGTCCGCACGCCATGTCGAAAATCGCAAACTCTGTCGTCCATTCTCGGTTTGGACCTGTTTATTAAGTTCGAAAACGCACAGTTTACCGCATCGTTCAAAGAGCGTGGGGCGTTGAACAAATTGCTTTGCCTAGAAGAGAGCGAAAAAGGCCGTGGTGTTATCGCTATGTCGGCCGGAAATCATGCTCAGGCAGTCGCATACCATGCTCGTAGGCTCGGCATTCCTGCCACCATCGTAATGTCTAAATTTACCCCCAACAACAAAGTTGAAGACACACGTAAACTGGGTGCAACCGTTATTCTAGAAGGTGATACCTTGGAGCAAGCTGCTGCTCATGCACATCATCTTGCGGAACGTGACAGTCTGGTTTTCGTCCACCCCTTTAATGACGAGCACGTTATAGCTGGACAGGGAACGGTTGCAGTAGAAATGCTGGAATCAGTGCCTGATCTCGATGCACTTATTATTCCAGTTGGCGGTGGGGGGCTGATCAGTGGCATAGCGATCGCTGCTAAAGCGATGAACCCGAAAATCAAGATTTATGGCGTGCAATCCAGGCTCTTTCCGGGGGTGGCGGCCTCGAGAGACAATAAAAAGGGCGTACGTCCTAGAGTGACGGTGGCTGAAGGCATTGCGGTAAAACAGCCGGGCACATTGACTTTACCCATTATTGATAACTTGGTAGACGACGTTTTTCTAGTGGATGAGGAGGCTATCGAGGAAGCTGTTTACCAACTGATTCATATTGAGAAGACAGTATCGGAGGGCGCTGGTGCCGTAGGGCTAGCCGCACTTAATGTTCATAAGAATCGATTTCAAAACCAGAAAGTTGGCATTGTGCTCAGCGGAGCCAATATAGACTCGCGTATTCTGGCAAGCATTTTGATGCGCAACCTGGCTCGCACAGGTCGCATAGCGCGTCTTCATGTCAAAATTGATGATACACCCGGTGCATTGGCCGAAGTGTGCGACAGCATTGGGCAGCAAGGCGGAAATATTATAGAGGTCAATCACCAGCGCACTTTTGCGCAGGTAGGTATTAAAGAAGCGGATCTGATACTAACGGTTGAAACTCGTGACAGACAGCATGCTGACGAGCTTATAGAGAGTTTATCAAGCCGCGGGTATAAAGCGGCTTTCCTTGCTAGTCTGGACTAGCTGGATTTCCGAATAGTTGAACGCACACTCTCTACTGCCTGTTTGGTCTGATCCAACCGCTACCTCAGTTACTAGGTTCTATGAATAAACAACAACGCTCGCTGCTAGCCGCAGTCACAGTCACGCAGTGTTTTGCGGTCGGTTTAACTTACGGTATCTTCCCGGTCTTTCTGCAGCCAATTGAGTTGGCCTTCAATGCCAGCCGTACTGTGGTCAGCAGTGGTCAAATATTGCTGATGTCTGCCATGGCGATAGGTGGCCTAGCCGTGGGTTCTGCGCTGGACAAAGGTTATCCGCGACGAATCATGATCACTGGCGCGCTGGTGATGGCTGGCGCATTTGCGCTAGCAGCCTTAAGTGCCCAGCTGTGGATGTTGGCAATTGCCGCCTTTGCAGCCGGTCTTACGCTGCCTTCTGTTGGGCCTCTGGTTAGCGCCGGTCTTATTACTCGGTACTTCACTAAAAATCGAGGGAAAGCGCTGGGTATCATGAGTGTTGGACCACCACTGGGTTCCGGAATTTTTGCGGCTCTTGCAGGCTTTATGCTGCCGCAGCTAGGTTGGCAAATAACGTTCGCCTGCTTCGCAGTGCTTTGCCTGTTGGTGCTTCTACCCGTCATAATATGGACGATACCGGTACGATTCCCTGTAGCAGAACCCCCGCAAGCCACTCTGAGCGCAACGGACTCCGTGTCTGCCCCTGATAATATGATGGCCGTGGTAAGGCAGCCAGTATTTTTCTGGACTGTGCTGGCTTACGCTACAACCCTGGGAATCTCCATTGGTTGGACAGTGCATACAGCCGCATTTCTCGGCGCACTCGGTCTTAGCACAACAGAGCAGTCAACTGTTGTGGCATTGAGTTTCTGGATGGGAATACCGGGCGCTTTGCTGTTTGGATTTTTGGCCGACAAGATACAGCCGCGGCGATTGTTCGCATTAATGATTGTGTCGATGGCCTGCATGTTGCTGACCTTTTCCAGCGACTTGGATCCATTCTGGTTAATTGCGGGCATTGCGACTCTGGGCTTTGTCACAGGCGGTGCCATTCCTCTTTACACCATGTTGCTCGGTGAGCGCGTTGCAACCGAGAATTTTGGTAAGGCGATGGGCGTCTCCAATCTGTTCGTACTGCCTACCATGGCATTCGCTGTCATTACCTGTTCGCAGATCGTCGAGAAAAACCAGTCTTACTCCGAGGCTCTGCTGGTGCTCATTGTTGTTCTGTTTCTCGCCTTTCTTTGTTTGTTACGTTCAAACCAGCTATACAGTGCACTAAAATCAACAAGTTGAATAGCTTCTGTAATGAAACTGTAAACATCGGTACTGGTTGTATCCCTTATACTTGCCTACCAAGTTGGAACCACTGATCCCGCAGGCAGGAAAGACAATGACCGAATTAAGTTATAAGGCCTTTGATGCAGACAATCATTACTACGAAGGACTTGACGCGTTCACCCGCCACGTACCGAAAAATATGCGCGGTCGCTGCGTTCAGTGGGCCACAATAGATGGCCGCCAGCATCATTTGGTTGGCGGAAAGCTTGCCAAAGCGGTAACAAATCCAACGTGGAACCCTATCGCATTGCCTGGGTCTATCTCTGATTACCTTCGGGGTAACCCATTGGGCAAAGAGGCGATAGAACTGATGCAAGCGCGCGAGCCCTTGCCGGACTACTACATCAATAATGCAGCGAGAGCCGCAAAAATCGAAGAGCAAGGTCTGGAGGCAATGTGGCTGTTTCCTACGCTTGGCGTGCTCTATGAAGAGTTGCTTAAAAACGATACCGAGGCCGTAACAACGTTGTTTACTGCATTCAATCGTTGGCTTCAAGAGGATTGGGGCTGTAATTATCAAAACAAAATTTACGGCGCTCCGTATATTTCTTTATGCGATGTTGACTGGGCCTGTAAAGAGCTAGAGTGGGCCTTGGCACAAGATGCGCACATTGTGGTTATGCGGCCCGCTGCAGTGCACACACTCAATGATGGTGTTCGTTCGCCGGCCGACCCGATGTTCGACCCATTTTGGGCGAGGCTCAACGAGAGCGGCATAACCCTGGTTGTGCACGCCAGCGATTCTGGTTACACAACCCATGGTTATGTGGCGGATGGCTTTTCGTCTGATATGAGCGGCGGGAATTTTGCGCCAAACATTAAGCATTTTAATATTGAACGTGCGGCGTATGATTTTTTGATTACCCTGAGTTACGAAAAATTGTTCGAGCGCTTTCCTAATGTTCGAATTGCCAGCGTAGAAAATGGAGCAGAGTTTTTGCCTGATCTTTTTCGAAAGCTGGAGCAATCAAAGCGCCGTATGGCCTCAGCCGGCTACTTCAAAGAGGACCCTAGTGCATTGTTTCGAGAACACGTCTGGATAAACCCTTTCTGGGAAGATGACGTTAATGAAGTAGCGGAGCACATGGGCACAGACCGCGTTATTTTCGGTTCAGACTGGCCGCACATCGAAGGCATGCCTCAGCCGTTGGACTACGTTGCCGAATTACACAAGTTTAGTGAAGAAGATAAGCGAAAAATTCTTCGCGAAAATACCATTGAGTTAAATACGCCGCGACCTTTGTAGTCTGATTGCACGCAGTCTCGCGAATAAGAGCAATCGGGAATCCATAGATGGCACGAAATTTTAAAGACATACGTTTTCAGAGCAATGATGGACTGGAGCTTTACGCTCGCGACTATCCTGCGCTTGAAGACGAGTCTCTTACAATCTTTTGTATGGCGGGGCTAACGCGAAATTCGGTAGACTTTGCTCCATTGATTGAGACCTTTAGTCTTGCTTATAGGGTGATCTGTGCTGATCTGCGTGGCCGGGGGCTTTCTGAGTACGATTCTAACCCCGGTAATTACCAGGTGGCAGTCTATGTTGACGACATGTTCAAGTTGCTTGATGAACTTTCTATTCAACAAACGGTACTAATAGGGACGTCTTTGGGCGGCATTATGGCAATGGCGATGCAGACACTGCGCCCAGGTCACTTTAAAGCGATAGTGATGAATGACATTGGCCCCGAGCTTGATCCTATTGGCCTGAATCGAATAAAAGATTATGTGGGCGAAGATGCGCCCGTTACCAACTGGGACGAGGCCGCCCAACGGTTGCACAGTACCAGCGATTATATTTTTCCTGATTATTCTTCTGAAGATTGGTTGTCGATGGCGCATAGACTCTACAAAGAAAACGAGTCGGGTGTTCCAGTGTTGAACTTTGACCCCAAGATATCGGAACCCATGAACGGCGAGGGAAGCGAGACTGAAAGCGCAGACCTGTGGGCTTTGTTTGAATCGTGTCGCGAGTTGCCAGTGCTACTTGTGCGCGGTGAACTTTCAGATTTGTTGCATCCAGATTGCGTAGCAAAAATGCAGCGAATTCATCCAACGATGCACTTTGCAGAAGTGCCACGTGTTGGTCATGTGCCGGTGTTGGATGAGGAGGTGGCAGTGGCAGCCATTAGTGGATTTCTTGCCGCGCTTTCAAACTAGCGCATATAAACCTCTTTCTTAGCATCTATACAATAGTGGTTAGATTGGCGCTGACCTGTCTTCCAAAGCAACCAACTGGCGAGCTGCCATGAAACTGACGAAACTGGTGGATGTACTGCCTGCGGAGCGCGTCACGCTTGCTTGGGCGTTTGTGTACTTCTACTGTTTGCTCTGCAGCTACTACATTATTCGACCAATACGCGATGCAATGGGCATCAGTTCGGGTGTTGATAACCTTCAGTACCTCTATTTTGCCACCATTGTCATTATGCTGGCGTTAGTACCCCTGTTCGGTTGGATAACATCGCGTTGGCCCCGAAGAAAGTTCTTGCCGTTTATCTACTTGTTTTTTATCTTGAACTTGGTGGTTTTTTATTTCTTATTCCGCTTCTACCCTAACGCAGCTCTTTTGTCGCAGAGTTTTTATCTTTGGGTGAATGTATTTAATTTGTTTGTTGTATCGGTGTTTTGGAGCTTTATGAGCGACATTTTCACTGATTCACAAGCAAAGCGCCTGTTTGGTTTTATTGCCGCCGGAGGATCCGCTGGTGCAATCACTGGTCCAATCATAACGTCGCTGTTGATTGAGACTGTGGGTTTGCAAAATCTGCTGTTGGTTTCAGCGGCCTTCCTTGTGTTAGCTATAGCTTGTATTAGCCGTATTGTTGATGCTGACCGCACGATGGACGCAGCCACCAAGGTTCACGCAGTGAATGAAGAAACGGATGAGAACAAGAAGGAGAAAGAAGAGCTAGCTGAGGTGGTGGCGCCTAACAAGGAATTACTGAAAGGCGGTGCCTGGGACGGCATTTTTTTAGTATATCGGTCGCCTTATTTGCTAGGTATTTGCGTTCTTATGCTGTGCTACAGCGTGTTGTCAACGTTTCTCTATTTCCAACAGGTGCAGATTATTGGCGATAATTTCACGGATGCGAATGCACGAACCGTTATGTTCGCGCGTGTCGATTTGGTCGTAAATGTGCTCACTATTGTGTGTCAGCTGTTCATAACCAGCAGGCTGATTAAAACAATAGGTTTGGGTTTAACGCTAGCAATCGTTCCCGCTCTACTAGTGCTCGGCTTGGCGTTGCTTGGGCTTGCGCCCGTGTTCGGTTGGTCAATGTTGGTGGTGGTCATTGCGCTGCAGGTTGTTCGCCGAGTGGGCTACTATGCCATTATTAATCCCGCTCGCGAAAACCTTTTTGTTGTTGTCAGTCGTGCTGAAAAGTATAAGGCCAAAAATTTTATCGATACCTCAGTGTATCGAGGTGGCGACATGCTGGCGGCTGGTCTTTCCGGAGTTCTGCGCAGCGCTGGATTTACTATTGCCAGTATTGCTTTCATGGCCGTGCCTTTGGCCCTTTTGTGGGCAGCAGTCTCGCTCTGGCTTGGAAAAAAGCATGACGAGAGAACAGCCACATAAGCTCTTTCTCTTCTTCGCGTGCTTTGCTGTGCTAGCGCCGTTAGAATAGTCTTGGTTTTTGCTCGCAATAGCATCTATTTCAAACACTTCTTAGAGAAAGGATCAGGCATGAAGCAATTTCAGGTAAAAAGAGATGATTTTCATCAACATAGAATAGTAGATGATGAGGCCGCAGCTACTACTGAGCTTGCTGATGGTGAAATACGTGTTCGCATTAATCGCTTCGCATTCACCGCCAATAATATTACCTATGCAGTAGCGGGCGATATGATTGGCTATTGGCAGTTCTTTCCTGCCTTAGGTGACGACGCAGAAGGCTGGGGCGTTATTCCGGTGTGGGGTTTCGCTGAAGTACTTGATTGCAAGGCAGAGGGCCTAAGCGTTGGTGAGAAATTGTTTGGCTATTTCCCGCCAGCCGATGAGCTGACCATGCTGCCGACACGTATTTCTGAACATGGTTTTATTGATGGCGCAGTGCATCGCTCGCAGTTACCCGCCGGCTATAATCGTTACCGCCGGGTACAAGCCGAGGTAGGCTACAGCGCCAGTGGTGATGACGAGCGAATGTTGCTGTGGCCCTTATACGCCACGGCCTTTTGTTTAGGCGATTCCCTACTTGATAATGATTGGTACGATGCTGAGCAAGTTCTGATTATTAGTGCCTCCAGCAAGACCAGTATTGGTTTGGCGTATGCATTGCGCAGTATTGACGGTGCGCCACGTTCTGTCGGTATAACCTCTTCGCGAAATCTCGATTTTGTGAGTAGCATAGGTGTTTATGACGACCTGTGTTGTTACGACGATGTATCAGCCCTAGACCTTACTAAGCCCAGTGTTATTGTCGACATGTCGGGCAATACAGCGGTTCTGGCTGAGCTGCATTCGGCACTTGGTGACAACATGAAGTTCACCGTGAATGTTGGTTTAACGCATTGGGAAGATGCTGAACCTAACGAAAAAATCAATACAGAGCGAAGTGAGTTCTTTTTTGCGCCTGGCCACATTCAAAAGCGCAGCGAAGAGTGGGGGCCGCAAGAATTTGACCGTCGCTCTTCAGAGTTTGTTGCCAGTGCTGCTGACCAAAGTCGTTCTTGGCTGTCGTTGTCGCAACGCGGTGGTCTTGCCGGCCTAAGTGACATATACGATGACGTCTGTGAAGGGCGAAACTCTCCAAAGGAAGGTATTGTCATCGACATGAGCTGAGATCACTAGTCGCGTTCGTCATTGGGTGCGCGACTGTTCGCTTCTGGCTTGCTTTGCCAGCTCGATGATATGAGCACGAATCGCAAAGCTATCCTGTTTACTGAGTGCGTCCGCAAAGGACGCCATGCCTTTTGCTTCGAATATTCCCTCTAGCACAATATCATCAAACAAAGCGTGTACTGCGGGTGTCATGCGGCGCAGATCGGGCAGCATTGGTATGCTATCGTAAACCCCATGGCAACCGCCGCAGTGCAGTACAAACAGCTTTCTGCCGTGCTCGATGGTGGCCGCACTTGCTTCAATGGAGGGCGGTTCCGGAAAAGGCCCTCTTGGCGGAACCGGGTGCGGCATTTCAACCTGTCCGCCGCCCAGCTTAAAGCTCAGCAGGCGACCCTGGTTTTCGTACTTTAGAAGCGCTTCATTTCCCTGCAGGGTATTAAAGGCCGGGCCACCCCAGCCAGCCATTACGGCCAGATATTGCTCGCCATCCACGCTGTAACTAATCGGTGGCGCGATAATGCCGGTACCGGTGCTTATTCTTTTTAGTTCCTGGCCGCTGCTTGCTTCAAGAATAACGAGATCGCCCATTGCAGTGCCATAAACAACAAGCTTACCCGCGGTAGACAGAACACCGCCGTTCCATATATTGGCAATGTTCTTTTGCCAAGCTAAGGTTTGTGTCGCTGGGTTCCAGGCTTTCAGATAGCCGCTGGTTAGCGGCACTTGCTGCGTGCCGGTCAAAGTCTTTAAATCGTTGGCACCATAGGTGAACCACTTGTCTTCCGCCATGCTGTGCACCCAGCCGATATCGCGTGCCGTGAAGTACACCAAGCCGGTGTCTGGGCTGAAGGACATGGGCTGCCAATTGTGTCCTCCCGCTGCCGAGGGAAAGACGTACTTGTCTTCGCTTAGGTAATCTCCCAGACCTGTTTCAATGGGGCGCCCCGTGCTCAGATCAACATGGCTGGCCCAATTAACAAAAACGTACTTTTCCGCCGACAGTAACTCGCCCGTTAGGCGGTCGAGCACATAGAAAAATCCGTTCTTTGGGGCTTGCATGATTACTTGTCGCTCTTGCTCGTCGATTTTAATATCGGCAAGAATCATGTGCTGTGTGGCGGTAAAGTCCCATGTGTCACGAGGTGTTGTCTGGTAATGCCATACCAGCTCACCGCTATCCGGTTTCAATGCCAATATTGAGGCAAGAAAGAGATTATCGCCGCCGCCGGGGCTGCGTTTGTCGCGAGGCCAGGGTGAACCATTACCGGTTCCTACGTACAGTAAATCAAGCTCGGCGTCGTAGGCCATGGAGTCCCAGGCAGTGCCACCAGCACCGGTCCAGTTACTTTCCTTGCTCCATGTCTTTGCGGCCCAACTCAATTCTTCATGCTCGAAGGGACCATCAGCGCTAGCCGGAACGGTAAAGAAACGCCATTGCAATTTACCGTCCCGCAAATCATAAGCGGAGACGTAACCGCGCACTGAAAATTCTGCGCCACCGTTACCAATGATCACCTTGCCCTTCACGACGCGGGGCGCGCCAGTAATGGAGTACCATTGATCTCGATCAATAAGCGTATCGGTTTCCCACAGCAGATTGCCGTCTTTGGCGTTCAATGCCAGTAAGCGACCGTCCAAGGTGCCGAACAGCACTTTTCCTTCTGAGACGGCTACGCCACGGTTGACCACATCACAGCACAAGCGTCGTGCCCAGCTGCGTGGCACCTTTGGGTCGTACTGCCAGAGAATCTCTCCGGTTTTGGCGTCAAGAGCGACAACTCGAGACCAGGTGCTGGTGGTGTACATCACGCCATCAATCACAATGGGGGTTGCTTCCAAGCCGCGTGTTGAACTCATATCTTGTTGCCAAGCGAGTCCAATTCGCTCTACAGAGCGTGAGTCGATTTGCGTCAAAGGCGAAAAGCGCTGTTCTGCATCGTCACGCCCATGGGTCAGCCAGTTGCCGTCGACGCTTGCTTCTTTGTTTAACGTGTGGCCTGGGCTTAGCGTGTCAGCAGGAGCGGGTGAGTCCGTGTTCTGTTGATCGCACCCTGCTTGCAGAATTAGCAAAACGAAAGAGCTTGCTAATAACAGTGGTTTTTTCATGAGCGGTTTCTTCATGAGTGGTTTCTAGGGAATATGTATGGCGGGCAGTGTAACCTAGCGATATGTTTAGAAAAACCAGAGTCGAAAAAAATCGTTCTACTCGGTACACTGTTAGGGATTTTGTAAAACACAATGAAAGTGAGAAAGAGAAAAACAGCGGGAGAGTTAAAAGATGAGTAAGCAATGGCATCTAGCGCAAATGAATGTAGGTACTGTGTTGTACCCACCTGAAGATCCTCGGCTTGACGGTTTTATGAGCCGGCTGGATGAAATTAATGCTCTAGCCGAGCAGAGCCCAGGTTTTGTTTGGCGATTACAAAGCGACTCAGGCAATGCTACCGACATAGACGTAGGCGGGCCCGAGCTGTTTCTCGTCAACATGTCAGTATGGGAAACCGCAGAACACCTATTCGACTATGTGTATAAGTCAATGCATCGCGAAGTTATGGTGCAGCGTCGACAGTGGTTCGAGAAGCCAGCGAATATGTATCAGGTGCTTTGGTGGGTTCCTGCTGAGCATTTACCTACAGCAGAGGAAGGTTTAAAGCGTCTCGACCTGTTGCAGAAAAATGGCCCAAGCGAATCGGCGTTTAACTTCAAGTCCAGATACCCAGCGCCAGGAAACAGCGAGGGTCCTAGCGATTTGAAACCGGAGCCGTATTGCGAAGGGTGGAGTTAGCTAGTCCAGGTGGCCCACTCTAACAAAAATAGTCGCGCCCTCGGTAGACCAGGGCGCGTGGCTGCTGCCATGTGGGCTGCGCAGCCAGCTGCCGGCTGGATAGGCGCCGAATTCGTCTTCAAACACACCGTCGACAACAAAGATCTCTTCGCCGCCAAAATGAGTGTGCCGTGTAAACTGTGTTCCGGGTGCCCATCGCACCATGGCCGTCTGCACTGTGCCAAATTGATGTAAAGGCAGTACGCTAAGACCGTCACTAAGGCCCGGCCTCCATTCCGCCGTGTTGGTATCGATGACGACATGCTGCGAATCACTCATATCAAACTGCCGAAGCGACACAAAAATAGTTGTGCCGTCTTTAGTAAAGGGAGCGTGCGAAGAGCCTGGCGGGTTGCGCACATAAGTACCCTTTGGAAAGTCACCTGTTTCGTCAGAGAAGGTACCGTCTAAAACCAGAAACTCTTCACCAGCATCATGAGTGTGAGGCGCAAACGAGCTGCCTGGAGCGTAGCGTACAACGGACGTGGCAATTGCCACTTCATCACCTTCCCTATACAACATTTTTCGTTCTACGCCTGGTGCGGGAGAAGGCAACCACTCTTGATCTTGGGGAAGTAAAACAGCTCGTTCATTGAAGTCAGCGTTAATAAGCATTTGTGCGCAGCCAGAGTTTGGTTCGAGACGCCGATTGTGGCGTTAAATCAGCTGCCATTATGAGAGCGTTTAATGAAAATTGTAAGCAAGCCATTATCAGCGGCGGTTAAGTTAGCGGCCGGCGTGGATGCGGAGATCATACAAAACTGTATAATTCCTGGTACCTGTCGACGAAACCACCCGCCATAGCCGTTGGCAAGTTATAGACACATCACCGGAGCTTCCATATGCACCTATCTCGTTTCCCTCGTTTACGATTCGCTCATCTATCCACGCCGCTTGAACCCATGCTGGGCTTAAGTAAATTGCTGGGCGGGCCGAATTTATGGGTTAAGCGTGACGATTGCACGGGGCTGGCAGGTGGCGGCAATAAAACCAGAAAGTTGGAATTTTTAATGGCTGATGCACTGGCTCAGGGTGCGGATACGATTATCACGCAAGGAGCGACGCAGTCGAATCATGCTCGCCAAACGGCCGCCATTGCAACGAAGCTTGGTTTAGAAATGCATATTTTGCTGGAAGATCGCACTGGCTACGAAGACACAGATTACAACTACAACGGCAATGTGCTGTTGAACCAAATGTTCGGCGCGCACCTGACCAAGTTCCCTGCTGGAACAGATATGAATCAGAGCATGGCGGATTTGGCAGCGGAGCTAAGCACTGCAGGACACAAACCCTATGTAATACCTGGTGGCGGCTCGAACCCGATTGGTGCTTTAGGCTATGTAAATGCCGCGCTGGAATTACTTGGGCAGGCCAATGAAACAGGTTTGCGGATTGACCATGTGGTACACGCTACGGGAAGTGCGGGTACCCAAGCGGGCCTTGTAACCGGCTTTGCCGGAGCGCGAACTTTAATACCAGTGCTAGGTATAGGTGTTAGGGCGCCGCAACCGCTACAAGAAGAGAACGTTTATAAATTGGCCTGCGACACAGCCGAACATCTTGGAATTGCCGGGTCGGTTGAACGTAGTGACGTTGTTGCTAATTGTGATTACGTAGGCGACGGTTATGGTTTACCGACGGACAGCATGCTTGAAGCCCTGGAGCTGACGGCGCGCACGGAGGCGATCACTCTAGACCCAGTATACAGCGGTAAGGGTATGGCAGGTTTGATCGACCTTGTTAGAAAAGGGCACTTTGAAAAGTACCAGAACGTCGTGTTCATCCATACCGGTGGCGCGCAAGCATTGTTCGGCTATAGAGACGCCTTCAGCTACCCCAACTATTAGAGTCGGATTAGTTTGAAAGCGATCCCGGAATAGTTAAAGAAAAACGCGATGGAATATTTAAAGAAGGCCATCGGTGCCAGTCAACAAGCCGACAGCGATGTGAGTAATGCTGTACAAAGTATGCTGGCTCGAATTGATCAAGAAGGCGAGGCCGCTGTTCGAGAGTTCGCTGCGCAATTTGACGATTGGACTGGCGATTTCATTCTGTCGGATGAAAAGAGAGCTGCCTTAATTAGCGAAGTTTCCTCTCAGGTGCGCAGCGACATTGAATTTGCTCACCGGCAGATACGAGGTTTCGCGCAGGCACAACGAGCAAGTTTAAGCGAATTCGAACTGGCGCCAGTCGGTGGTGTGGTGCTTGGTCAGCGTATAGTGCCAGTGCAATGCGCCGGCTGCTATGTGCCGGGTGGTCGTTATTCGCACGCAGTATCGGCTTTGATGAGTGTGGCAACGGCTAAAGTTGCTGAAGTGCCGATGATCATCGCTTGCTCACCACCGCATAATGGCCGCATTAATCCGGCAATTGTGTACGCAATGGATCTGGCCGGTGCTGACGTAATTTTGGAAATGGGCGGCGTGCACGCGGTCGCCAGTTTGGCCAAGGGATTGTTTACGGGAACGCCGGCCGACATGGTGGTAGGTCCGGGCAACGCCTATGTTGCCGAAGCGAAACGTCTGCTTTTTGGAGAAGTAGGAATTGATGTATTTGCCGGACCAACAGAGTCTGCAGTAATTGCTGATAAAGACGCAGACCCTTTTACCATAGCGGTGGATTTAGTGTCTCAGGCTGAGCATGGTGTGAATTCACCTGTATGGTTGTTTACAACGAGTCGTGAATTAGGAATGCGGGTTATTGAGTTGATGCCCCAACTTGCCGCTGACCTTCCCAATGGCGAAGTTGCGGCTGAAGCGTGGCAGCAGTACGGAGAGGTTGTACTGTGCGACAGTCGCGAAGAAGTCGCCAGCGTAAGCGATCACTATGCGCCTGAACATCTACAAATATTGGCCGTCGATGAGGATTGGTGGCTGCAAAGGCTGTGCAACTACGGCTCACTTTTTCTAGGTGAAGGCGCAACAGTGACACATGGTGATAAGTGCTCGGGCACCAATCATATTTTGCCTACTCGCGGTGCTGCACGTTACAGCGGCGGGCTGAATGTACAGAAATTTTTGAAAACCCTTACCTACCAAAAAATAAGCCCTGAAGCGAACCTGGAGTTCAGCGCCGTAGGTTCGCGAATATCCAGAGTAGAAGGCATGGAGGGGCATGCCAGAGCCTGTGATTGGCGGCTGCGTAAGTACTTTCCGGATCGTGATTGGCCATTTCATGTGTACGACCACAAAGCGGATAAAGAGAAGCCGGCAAAGTGAATCGGATAAAGAGAAGCGCAGGGAGAGTGAATAGTTATGAGGGTTTTTAAAAAGTCATTCACACTGCAAGAACCCATTCCAGCCGCTGGCATAGCATCGGCTATTGCTGTTATGAACAGCGGTCGTTTACACCGATATGACGTTGACCCTGGTGAGTTGGGTGAGGTGTCCGCACTAGAGCGAGAGTTTGCCGATTTTCTGGGCGTGCCGTTTTGCTTGGCCTGTGCGTCAGGCGGTTACGCTATTTATCTCGCGCTGTCAGCCGCCGGGGTGCAAGCCGGTGACCAGGTCCTCAGTAATGCGTTCACATTGGCCCCGGTTCCTGGGGCTATTCATAATGCTGGCGCACATCCTGTATTTATCGAAATGGCAGGCGACTACTGCATCGATCTCGACGATTTAGATGCGAAGGCCTCCGCCTGCGATGCACGCGTATTATTACTGTCGCATATGCGCGGCCACATTGCGGACATGGACAGGGTGTTAGAAATCTGTCAAAGGCACAATTTGTTTTTAATAGAAGACTGCGCTCACACAATGGGCGGCGGCTGGAATGGCCGACCGAGCGGGCGCGATGCCGATATTGCGTGCTTCAGTACGCAGACCTACAAGCATTTGAATTCAGGGGAGGGTGGCTTGCTATGCTGCCGAGACAGTGACGTGATGGCCAAGGCCACTGTCATGTCAGGTTCTTACATGATGTTCGAACGCCATGGTGCAGGTGCCGAGGCATCGTCATTTAATGAAGCAAAGTGGTTAACGCCGAATTGCAGCGGTCGAATGGATCACTTACGGGCCGCTATTTTGCGCCCTCAATTGCAGGAGCTGAAGAAACGTTGCGAGCGTTGGAATAGTTTGTATGCCGTGCTGGAAGGAGGTTTGCGTGCGCTGCCTGCGGTGCGAATGCCGTTAAGGCACAGGCAAGAACAATTTGTTGGCAGTTCAATTCAATTCTCTCTGCCTGATTTTTCTGAAGCAAGTATTAGGGCAACTGTACAACGGTGCGGCGAGCGCGGCGTTACTCTAAAATGGTTTGGTGCGGCTGAACCCGAGGGCTATACCAGCCGCTATGATAGCTGGCGTTATGTTGAGAACATGCCGAAACTGTCGAGAACAGAAGAGCTGCTTTCAACCTTGTGTGACATGCGGGTACCGCTGACCTTTAATGAGGAAGACTGTCGTTTAATCGTATCAATAATTGGTGAAGTACTTGCGCAAGTGCGAGATTCACTGTGAAGAGTTTAGAAGTGACGAGAATAAAAGTGGCGAGAACCGCGTGATTGAAAAAACAGTGGGCATAATTGGTGGCATGGGGCCGGCCGCCACTGTAGATTTACAGCGCCGTATTGTTGAGGCCACACCGGCCACTGACGATGCAGATCATATTAGAGTGTTGGTAGACAACAACCCCAAAGTGCCCTCGCGTATTGCCGCGCTTATAGACGGCGACGGCGAAAGCCCTGTGCCGTGCATGATCTCCATGGCCCAAGGCTTGATAGTCGCTGGTGCTGAGCTATTAGCCATTCCTTGCAACACCGCTCATTATTATTTCGATGAAGTTGCCGACGCTGTAGACGCGCCAATTATTAACCTTATAGAGATTTGTCGGCAGCATTTTCTTAATTTGGATTCCAGCCCAATAATGATTGGCCTGCTGGCATCGACGGCGGTACAACGTGTCGATTTGTACGGTCCTTCTTTTGCGGAAGAAGGTTTGCAAACACTGTTCCCAATGGATGATCAGCAAGCGCAACTTATGCAGTTGATTCGTTCAATAAAGGCTGGTGATAAGAATCCTGACCTTCATGCAGCCTTTTCTGCCGCCGCAAACAATCTCGTTGAGCAGGGGGCTCAAGCCTTGCTTATAGCCTGTACCGAATTGTCTATTCTGGCCGATAAAGGGGTAGGTCAAGAGCCGAGCCCGTCGCTTAATCAGGAGGTGGCAATATTTGACGCGGCGCAATTGCTTGCTGAAAAAATTGTAAGTAGCGCACGGAAAGCTGAATAGCTTTCGCGGTCAGTCATTCTCAGTATTATAATTTTTGACGCTGCGCTTTAGAAGCTTGCCAGCCCGCCAGAGTATTCAAAGCCAGTCCGCCAATAATTAAAGCCATTGCAACTAGCTTCCACCACGTCATCGCCTCATCAAGAAAGACAGCTGAGGCCCACATACCAAATACAGGCACAAGCAAAGCCCAGGGTGTTACAGCATAGGCAGGGTAGCGACCTAGCAGCATGTTCCAAAGCCCATAACCGATCAATGTATTGCCTATGCTTTGCCACAATATTACCGCCCAGGCTGTCCAGCTAGCGCTGAGAATTTCCTCACTTATCGCGCAGTACCCTTCCAGAAAAAACGCCATAAGAACTAATGGGGGAATCGCAAACAAGGATGACCAGGCAATGAATGCCAGCATGTTACTGGGTGCCGCGCTTTTCACTACCAAGTTACCTGCGGCCCAACTGGATGCGGCTAAAAGGACTACGCCCAAGCCAATTAAAGTAGTTGTGCCATCGGTATACAAGGCAACCATTGCCAGACCGGCAAAACAAACACATAAGGCCGCGATTTGCTTTGCATTGATAGACTCGCCATAAAAGCCAGCGGCCAACAAAATAGTGATGAATATCTGCATTTGAACAATAAGTGAGGCCAAGCCCGGCGTAATGTTTGCCTGCATTGCCCAAAACAAAAGACCAAATTGACCGCAGCCAATCAATAGCCCGTACGCAATAGTTTGGCTCCAGGGGTTGCTTGGCCGCGGTAGAAGAAAGACTAGAGGAATTGCGACGAAAAAGAAACGCAGCGCGGCAAAAGTGAACGGCTGAAGTTCATCTAGGCCTATTCGTATAACGACGAAGTTTGTTCCCCAAATCAGTGCGACTAGAACGGCTATAGCTTGATGGGAGGGCCTCAACAGAATGCTCTGCGTGTTCCGTTTTCCGACATTTCCGTTCCTTTGCTAGGGCGCTGGGATTGCGTGCCCAATCATTTTTGTGCCTTCGAACACCGCCAAATCCATTACATTGGTTTCATCAATAAAAACGAAGTCGAGAACTTTGTTTTCGTTGCCATCCCGGTGCAGCATTACGATAAACATCTCGCCAGTCTCTAAACCTTTGTGCACTTTTATTTCAACGTTCTCGTTCTTGCCATTATTAACATAGGTAGACGCGACGTATTTATCCCCATTGGGAGTGCCGTTCTCGAAAGGATGAATAACTAGCCAGCCATTGCCATCAATATTTACTTCGGCAAAGGTTAATGTGTCTTCGTTTCGAGTAACGCCCTCAACAACAATCCAGTTTTTATCGCCGTTGCCCATGGTCATCTTGGCACCTTCAGCAAAAGAAATTCCACTTAAGCCTAGTAATACAGAGAGTGAGAAAAGCTTCAGAAGGTCGCGTACAAACATACAATCACCTATTTCTTGTTAAGCTGGTCATGCTCTGGGTAGCACAACACGATGTGGGTAGTGAGGCCCAAGTGTATGGCAATTTTCGAATTCAGTCTGCCATTTCTGGCTTTGCGCAACCAGCGACACATCATAGGTACTTGAAATTACTGGAATGGTTCAGGCACACTGCCTTTAAGAGGTAAGCTAAATGAGCGACAAAACGACCTGTTGGCGCTGCAACGAGGTGCTGGAAGACTTGATTCTGCCGCTGTCGCGGCGGGAGGAATGTAAGCACTGCTCGGCAGATCAGCACGTATGCAAGATGTGCGAGCACTTCTCTGCTAATACAGTGGTGCAGTGCAATGAAGAGCGAGCCGAACCGCCAAGCGACCTGACAGCGGCGAACTTTTGCGATTACTTTGCTCTTCTGCAGGGTTCTGGGATACATGTTAATGCCGCTCAGAGTGATGCTAAAGCGCAGCTTGATGCGCTGTTTGGGAGCGATGAAGCATCAGCCGAAGATGTGGTAGGCGGCGAGCCTGATGCACGGGCTGAGAAGCATGAATCAGCTCAGTCTAAGGCTGAGGCCGAATTGAAAAAACTGTTTGGCGATTAATGCTCTTTGTTAGGCTTTGTTTTGCTCGCTGCAAAAGCGCCTCACTTGCATTCAGGATGAACCTTTAATCGAATTGGGTGACTTTATGTATCTGTTGCATCATCGACACTTCGATTGCAACTACGGTCGCTACGAAACACCATGGGATAAAGTGTTCGACAGCTTTCACGATGGAACCGCCGAAGGCGACGCATTGATTAAGGAGCGTAGGCGTCGATTGTTTGATAGACACCGTTAACGGGCTGACCTAAGGATACAATTACCGAGAAGCGTTTAGATTAAGCCTTTAAATCCAGTAACTTGATCTTAGCTTGCTTGGTGTGCAAGATTCGCTGAATAACTTCTGATAAGGGAATAAAAATGATAATCCTTACTAAGAAACTCTGGGGCGAAAAATTGCCTCTGGCCGCTCTGGGCTCTGCACTGTTGGTATTTACCCCCACTGTAACCGCCCAGGATTTCGCTTTGGAGGAGGTGATTGTTACGGCCACCAAGCGCGTGCAAAACCTGCAAGACGTGGCGATAGCGGTCACGGCACTGTCGGCTGGAGATCTAATAGCTAACCAGATTCGATCATCAACCGATCTAGCAACACTGGTACCTTCTTTGAATGTGCAAAAAGGCTCCAACAATCGCCAGACGTCGTTCAATATTCGAGGCATAGGCACGCAAAGCTTCAGTACCGCCGTAGAGCCGAGTGTTTCCACGATGGTTGATGGTGTGGTCATGGGTCGATCGCTGCAAGCGTTCATGCAATTGATGGACCTCGAGAGGGTAGAAGTGCTTCGAGGGCCACAGGGCACTTTGTTTGGCAAGAATGCGACTGCCGGCGTTGTGCATTTAATTACCCAAAATCCGTCGGAGGAATTTACCGGTGAAGCTCTATTGGGGTATGAGGAAGGTAATACTTACCGTGCAGGCTTAAATGTATCAGGGCCTTTAAGTGATCAACTCGGGTTTCGATTTTCTGCAATTGGCTCTACCGAAGACGGCTGGATTACCAATGTATTCAACGGCGAAGAATACAATAACTCTGATGAATGGAGCATGCGCGCAAAGCTACGCTGGACCCCAAATGATAACTTGGAGCTTCAATGGTCGAGCGATTACGCTCGAATGGACTGCAACTGTACGGTAAGTCCGTTGCGCAGTGCTAATCCTGATGATGGCATTGACTTAGGCGTCCTTGAAAATACTTTGAATGGGATTCTCCCCGTTGTACCAGGGTTGGAAAATAGCCTAGTGAACGTAAACAATACACCGTATAACGATCAGGAAAGCTGGGGCCATTCCTTGCAAGCCAACTGGGACATTGGGGAGTTTTCATTAACCTCCATAACCGCGTATAGAGAGTCTTCAATTGTGGCGTTTACAGATAACGACGGGCAGCCTGTTGACCCGCTAGGCTTTTTCCAGATTGGAGGTACTGATCAAGAGCAATTCACCCAAGAGTTAAGGTTAGCCTCGCCAAATGACGCGCGCTTGAATTACGTTGTTGGATTGTTTTATTTCGATCAAAAAGTGTCACGTCAATTTACCCGTAGCTTTATGTTTCCAGGATTTGATCCTGGCATAGGAATCAGTACCTTCTCGGTTGACACAACTAATTGGGCCGCCTTTGGCCAAGCCACTTTTAATATTACGGACGATTGGCGCATTGTTGGCGGCTTGCGTTACACCGAAGACCAATTGGATTTCGTTTTTGAGCGCACTCGGGAAGGCTTCCCGGTAGGTGTTCCTGCGCCAATACCGTCAACACCTGGCGGAACCGACGAAGACGATTTTTCTGGTAAGGCGTCATTGGAGTGGAGTGTTTCAGAAGATTCCATGCTGTATCTGAGCTACGCACAAGGCTATAAGGGCCCAGCTTATGACGTTACCTTCGGTACAGACCCTACGACTTTACAGCCAGTTAAACCCGAAACATCTGACTCGTGGGAACTGGGGTTCAAGAGCACTTTCTGGGACGGCCGCATGCGCTTCAATGTTGCAGTTTTTGAGTCCAGTTACGAAGATTTTCAAGGGCAGGCGTTTTTTGATCCTGATGGCACCCCAGACTGTCCGGCCGACATGCCGGGCTGTGATCCCTCCGATGAGCCCGGTAGCTTTGCGTTAATAAATGCGGGCGAAGTTAAAACCAGCGGCATTGAAATAGATTTTGATGCTTTGCTAAGCGAGAATTTTCGCCTGTCAGGTGGTTTGGCTTTGGTGGATGCCGAGATTATTGATTACCAAGGAGCTAATTGCAGCTTCGGGCAAACTTCCCGGGGTGAGTGCCCAGACGGAAGTCAGGACTTGTCGGGCGGTGAAATGCCTTTCTCACCCGATTGGAAGGCCAATGTGCGAGCTCAATACACTATTCGAACCGGTTCTAGTTTTGACGTGATACTACAGGGAACTGTTAGGGCACAAGACGAGGTATTGTTTGATCTTAGCCAAGACGAAAATTCTCGTTTCGACGGTTATGAAGTTGTTGATATCGCTGTGCTTATGGTGGATAAAAATGACCGTTGGAGTGCAAACCTTTATGTAAAGAATGTGCTGGATGAATTTTATGTCAGCGGCATTGGTTCCTTGCCAGGCGTCTTTTTTACTAACGCCTATATTCACTCAATTCCAAAACACGCAGAGCGAACAGTGGGTGTAGATTTTGGTCTTAAGTTCTAAACCAAAGCGTTACTGTTCAGCTTCGGTCGAGAACAACGATCGAAGCTGAGCTTTGTCGACGGCTTTCACGCGCAGCCCAGAAGCACCAATAACGGTTTCGGCGCCAACCATGGCATTCACTATAGCTTCTTCGGTTGCATGTACGGCCGCTTGAAAAATGCCTGTTAGTTGGTTGTTGGGGTACATGCGCACCTCGCTACTGTCATTTTCATCAATGAGCTTTGCGTTCGCAGTGGAAAACGCGACAAAAATGTCTCCTGAGCCGTCACCACTGACCGCTCCTAAGCGACCCAAGCCCAGTGATGGCCTTTTTGCCAACCGCATTAGTTGGTGCGGAAGAAGAGGAGCGTCGGTAGCAATCACTATTATGATGGAGCCATCGCGAGTGGATGCTTCTATCAAGTCTTGCTTGCTCTTAGCTTGTGTATTGGGGCTGCAGTATGGGTACCAATTAACGTGACGCTCAATACTGCGATCAGTAAAACAGTGTTCACCTAGAGGAATCAGCCCGGCCATTTTTTGGCCACCAATACGCAGGTCGTCACCGTCCCAGTTGTAATTGCATTGCACCAGCACGCCAACCGTGAACGTTTTACCCAGTGCGTTTATCACGCGCGATGACGTGCCAATGCCGCCTTTTACTCCGTTGCACACCATACCTGTACCGCCGCCCACAACGCCTTCCTGAACAGGCCCCTGGCTAGCTGTACTCATCGCTTTCAAGGCATGAGCTTTTGTAACGTGAAAGCCATTTATATCGTTTAAGCCGCCGTCAAAGGTTTCGCCCACAACCGGCGCATGCCAAATTGCTGGCCAATTGTGGTCAACCATCCAGGCAACCGCCGAGTCACGTACCACACCCACGCTGTGAGTATTGGTAATTGAAATGGGCCCTTCAATTAGGCCGCGCTCTTCTAGCCAGGTAGTGCCCGTCATTTCCCCAGAAGCATTCAATGTAAACCAACCTGCAAATACAGGGTCGGTTGAGTTTTTACCTCTTGGGTGTATGGCTGTAACGCCAGTGCGGATTGGACCAGTGCCTACTTTGAGTTTGCCGTCGCCTTCACGCAGCGTAACCTGGCCAACTTCCACACCCTTCACATCGGTTATGGCATTCAGCTTGCCTGGCTGACCGTCGAATGGAATTCCCAGGTCGCGCGCACGCTCTGGAATTTCAATCGCCCACGAACTTACGCCCAATAGGCTGAAGTAAATAAAAAAGACTGTTCGAATAATTATCATGAGGTTCTCAGTTGACTACTTTGGTTCCCAAAGGAATATTGTCGTCACTATAAAGAGCACGTTAACGCACTAAACGCACGACGATTTTTATTTCTACTATGCCCGTTTCAACCCACATTTCGACTATTCGCTATTCGGGCTCTCAGCCAAGCTAAAGCTCGCGTCATTCTACACAGTTGTTCCGCCAATGCTTACGCCGTATACATTCAGCAAGCAAAATTATGGGCAAAAAAAAGCCCCGACAGAGTCGGGGCTTTTTTAAACCAAGCACTGTGCTGAGTGTTTACTTTTTCTTCTTGGCTTCCTGACGCGCTTTTTCTTCTTCAATCACTTTTTCAGCGACTGAATTAGGGCAAGGCATATAGTGGGCAAACTCCATTGAGAATTGACCACGTCCCGATGTCATAGTACGCAGGCTGCCGATGTAACCAAACATTTCCGAAAGAGGAACGTCTGCTTTAATTCGAACACCTGTTGTACCGGCTTGCTGGTCCTTGATCATACCGCGACGACGGTTCAGGTCACCAATAACATCACCTACGTGATCGTCAGGTGTGTATACGTCTACCTTCATGATCGGCTCAATGATTTGCGGGCCGGCCTTAGGCATAGACTGGCGGAATGCACCGCGAGCTGCGAGTTCAAAGGCAACAGCCGATGAGTCAACTGCGTGGAATCCACCGTCATACAGTTCAATTTCAACGTCAAGAACAGGGAAGCCAGCCAGTGGACCTTGCTCCATCATGCCTTTGAAGCCTTTCTCAATTGCCGGGAAAAATTCCTTAGGAACGTTACCGCCCACAACCGTAGAGCCGAAAGTGAAGCCGCTGCCTGGCTCGCCTGGCTTAACGCGGTAATCGATTTTACCGAACTGGCCTGAACCACCAGATTGCTTCTTATGCGTGTAGCTGTCTTCAACCGGCGTAGTGATGGTTTCGCGATAGGCCACTTGAGGCTTACCAACTTCGAGTTCAACACCGTAGGTACGGTTAAGAATGTCGACCTTGATGTCCAAGTGCAGTTCGCCCATTCCCTTAAGAATGGTTTCGCCTGAGTCTTCGTCAGTTTCAACTCGGAAGGACGGATCCTCGGCAACCATTTTGCCGATCGCAATGCCCATTTTCTCAGAGCCGCCTTTGTCTTTCGGAGCAACAGCAATCGAAATTACCGGCTCTGGGAACACCATGGCTTCCAAGGTACAAGGATGATCTTGGTCGCAAAGCGTATGACCAGTTTGAACATTCTTCATGCCTACGCAAGCAATGATGTCGCCGGCTTGCGCACGGTCGATTTCGTTACGGTCGTCAGCGTGCATTTCAACCATTCGGCCAATACGTTCGGTTTTGCCCGTAAAGGAGTTAAGAATAGTGGTGCCTTTTTCCAGTACACCCGAGTAGATGCGCACGAAGGTGAGCGCGCCAAAGCGGTCATCCATTATTTTGAATGCAAGCGCGCGCAGCGGTTCGTCAATAGAGACTGTCGCTACTTCGCCAGTAGGGTTGCCTTCTTCATCAGTAAGCGGCTGTGGGTCTACTTCAGTAGGGCTTGGCAGGTAGTCAACTACCGCATCAAGTATTAACTGAACGCCTTTGTTCTTAAAGGCTGAACCACAGTAAGTTGGGAAGAAATCCATGGTGCGCGTGCCTTTGCGAATGCAGCGCTTGATATCTTCCATTGAAGGCATTTCGCCTTCCAGATAAGCTTCCATCAAATCGTCGTCTTGCTCAACGGCTGTTTCAATCATTTGCTCATGGTACATTTCGACTTCTTCAACCATGTCGGCTGGCACGTCGGTAATTTCAAAGTTCTCAGGCAGGCCAGTGTCGTCCCAGATGTGGGCTTTCTTAGTTAGAATGTCGACTACACCTGAAAAGCCTTCTTCACGACCAATTGGCAATGTCATTACTAGCGGATTTGCACCCAACACTTTCTGTACCTGCTCAACAACACGCAAGAAGTCAGCACCCATTCGGTCCATCTTATTAACGAAAATGATACGAGCAACTTCTGATTCGTTCGCGTAGCGCCAGTTTGTCTCAGACTGAGGCTCTACACCGCCTGATCCGCAAAACACGCCTACGCCGCCATCCAACACCTTCAGTGAACGGTAAACTTCAACTGTGAAGTCCACGTGGCCAGGGGTATCGATGATGTTCATTCGATGGTCTTTCCAGAAGCAGGTGGTGGCCGCCGACTGAATGGTAATGCCGCGCTCTTGCTCCTGTTCCATGAAGTCAGTGGTGGCTGCGCCATCATGTACTTCACCCGTTTTATGAATTTTACCTGTCAGCTTGAGGATTCGCTCTGTTGTTGTGGTTTTACCCGCATCAACGTGCGCGAAAATTCCGATGTTTCTGTATAAGGATAAGTCTGTCATTGCTCCACTCGCTGGTAAGGTAAAAGGTAAAAACCACGCCAAAATTTGGCGCGACAGTATACTTCGGAATCGAGGTAGAAGCGTTGGCTAGTTGCTCAATTAGCTCTTTATTTTGATGTTTTGCGCCACTTTTAGCGAATACAGCCGATGAGCTCGCTGATTTCGAGTGGCGCAGGGCCGTATTGGCTCTCCAGAGCCCGAATTCTAAGCTGTCTCGCTAGTTGCGGATCGATGGGCTTTCGACCATTTTGGAGCCTATAAATGATTGCCCATCCAGCTGTTCAGCAATGAAAGGTGGGATTTGCATGCCAAGGTGTTGGGCAATCGATGGCAGAATGTCAACGATGGCTGGATTCTCAGTAAATCGTGGCTCAAGGTGCGAAGAGTTGCTTGCAATCCACGTTGTGCGTTCGCGAAGGCTCTGCCCGCCATGGCCTCTGCCGCTTTTTGAGTCTCGACCGTGGTCTGTTGTTACAACAATTAGCCAGTCTTCATTGTGTGCCCGGGTCCTGGCTTGAATGGCTTTCCAGATGGCGCCTACCTGATCGTCGGCAAGCTTAACCGCCGCATTTTGCCTTTGGCCATCACCAAAAACATGGCTTACATCGTCAGTGTATTGCAGGTATACCCATGATAGGTCTGGGCCTTCGGCCTCAACATAGCGGGCTGCCTCGGCAGCTACCAGCTCGTCAATGTCGCGGATGTAGCCTGACATCAAGTCGTGTGGAAATCGCTGTTTGTCGAGTTCAAAGCCGTCAAAGCCGTAGTCTATCTTCACTCCTCCTGCTTGCTCCAAGCCATCGCCCACGAGAATTGTTCGATTGTCTTGCCAGGTTGAGAACAGAGCGGTGCTTAATGGTGGCTGTTGCACTTTTGCGATTCGAAAAATGTCCCAGTACCGGTAGTTAACTTCTTTTGGGGAATTGGTATAGACATTGTGTTTATTTGCCCAGGTACCAGTGATCAAGCTTTGGTAGCCGACGGAAGAAACAGTAGGCGACTCGCTTTCTGTGCCAATCTTGCCACCAACGTAGGCCCTGGTGTAGCCACCTTCGCCAGCGATCGCGTCAATGTTAGGTGTTTGCGTGGCTTCGATTACATCAGCGGGTATACCGTCGATAATAATAAATAAGGCCTTCGGTGTTTGTTCAACTCGCGTAGGATGCTCGGCCGCTGTGGCGGCGATATAGCTGCTGCTAGCAAGAGCCAGGCATACTACTATGTACTCCTTGAGGCCAAGAGACCTGACTTTATGAAACCCGAGTCGAAGAAAGCTGAGACGAAAATTAGTGTGCATAAGGTGTACCGACCGATCCTGTTGGCTATTACCCATTCTTGTAAAACAGTGTGCTTTGGCGTCAGAGCCTAACCGGCGCGCACAAGGAAGTCGAGCCGGATTATGAGCTGCGAGCTGGCACAGCGACAGAAAAAATTTGCTTAAGACCGCTGCTGTTTACAACAGAGTTAATTAGGTTTACGTATACTGGTTGATAAATACATCCCCAACGCTTACTACCACCTATCAGAGAGATCTGTGCTCGCCGTCCTGAAACGAATACTTGTATCGAGAACGTTAATAACCTTCGTTGGTTTTTGCGCTGTTGCCTTGATAATAACTACATGGGTAGATTCAATAGGTGGTTATGACACCTTGCGACAGCGTTATGGTTTGCTGGCACCCACTTTGTCTGTTTTAACTTTGGCAGTGTTCGCGGTAACCCCTTTCCCCTCTGACTTCATTAGCATTGCCAGTGGCGCTATGTACGGCTTTTGGCCTGGTGTATTGGTGAGCTGGATTGGTTGGTACCTTGCGGCCGTTGTTGAATTTACTATTGGTCGCAGAAGTAGGGCGGATTTCCCTGTCGATGATTGGCTCACCAAACTACCGGCTTGGTTGCAGAGTGTTCCCGTTCACCATCCCGTTTTTCTTATTTGCTCCCGCTTTATCCCCTACGCTGGCGGGCACATCGCCACCTTGATTCCGGGCGCTCTTGGTGTACACCCAGTGCGCTTTGCCTGGTGTGCTGCTATCTCCATCGTACCTCTGGCGCTTCTTATGGCTGGCATAGGCGCCGGCCTGCTATCACTCCTTTAAGCGAAAGTAAATCTTACTGATCTTCGCAGCAAAGTCTTCAGCATCCAATTCAGTGCTGTTGCAAAAAACTATTGATGAAAATTGCTGCTTGGGAAAGCGCTCAAAGAAAGTATTCACCCCAAGCCAGCCGCCGCTGTGTCTAAAGGAACGCCTGCCTTTTTGCTCACTAATGAATTGACCATTCGCGTATAAAACGTCGTATTCTTTCTTATCTCTGTCACTATTAGGTGTGTTTAACCGCTGTATGATTTGCTCTGGGTTTTTGCCAATTTTTGGCTTAAGAAAGTTCTGGTCCCACTTGAACATATCGTCGATTGTTGTGTGTAGCCCACCATCGCCCACCCAGAACAAATTGGTCATATCCGTAACATAACGATCATCCTCAGCTTGCCGATAGCCGCTGGCACGGTTCACCACTATCTCTGTTGGTAAATCACTAAAAAACGTTTGGTTCATACCAAGCGGTTTGAATATTCGCTTATCAGCGTATTGCCTGAGACTTTCTCCTGATACCTCCTCTACCAGCATCGACAGCAGAAAATAGGCCAAATTGCTGTACTCCCACTTCTGATACGGTGGATGACGCAAAGGCACTTCTTTTACAACATTATAAAATTCTTCAATACTCAAGTAATCTTCATTTCCTAAGCGAAACGGGCCGCCCGCAACAGAACGAAGATTCAGTCCTGCGGATTCTGCATTATCCGGGTTTGAGATGAAGTCGTAGTCTGCCATTCCACTAAAATGGCCAAGCATAGAATTGATGCTGATCTTAGTGCCGTAGTCCTTTAATTCAGGTAGATAGCTTCGAATATCTTCATCCAAAGTGAGCTTGCCTTCTTCGGCCAATAGCAACACTGACAATGCCGTAAACTGCTTCGACACGGACGCTATTCTGTGAACATTATTGCCATCGAGTGCTACGCTGAGCTCCAAATTAGCAAGCCCATAGCCTCGCTTATGAATTAGCTTGCCCTTCTCGATAACCCCTACAGAACAGCCTGGCGTATCAGGCCCTATTTTTTTGGAGAATAGTTCGTCTACGCGATCATTAAAATCCTTGCCGCTCGCAAAGGTGGATAGAAGGCATAACGCCAATGTAGGCAAAAGCCAAATAAAAATGGCCTCGTGCCTTATTCTATCGCTTTGTGGTGAATCGCTTGAGTTTTGTAAACGCATACTATCCGGTACCTTCCCGCGGGGTTTTGGACGGAGTTGAGCAATACAGTATTTGCAATAGGCGGCTTGTGCAATATCTTAAAATCACAGTGCAGAGGAAAGCTGATCTGCAGCAGCGAGTCTGATTTTTTCTTAGCAAAATTCGATAACATCGCGACGTGGCGAAGTTAGCATATCGAGGCAGGAAGTTTAGCCGCTGCTGCTTCCATCGTAACGGCCAGCATATGGCCCCTTTACTTTAGGACGACAGTAGGCGCTTACAGGTTCTTAGGTGGGATTGAAAAGTACAGCGTTTAAGCGCGTAAACTCAAGCCTGCAAGCTACAGCGAGCGCTATGGCTGAGATAGGCTATTAATACGATCAATGAACTCCCTACCTTGTTTGGTGATGCTGACGCGTCCAGACGCAGTATCGCGCTTAAGTACTTCGCAGCGTTCCAGCTTGGCCAGTTGCTCAGGCGTAGCGCCATCCGTGCTGCCGTGCTTGTCTATGCTGCTTAGCGCATCCCAGGCATTCACGTTCAGGTGCTTATGAAGCCCATTGGCTGGGTAGTGCTTGAGAGCGTTTTCGAGTAATAGCATAGCGGCGCAAAGTGACGGATAACTCTACAAGTTTAGTACGCTGCGCGATGGTTAATTAGTAATCAGACAGGCGGCACTCTAACTAACTGGCATAGCTCGACTTATGCGGCCGCACTTAACCATTATCGGGCACTGGTCATCGTCTTCAACGTCCGGTTCTTGACAGAAAATTGAGGCTTAACTAGGTTTTATACGGCGCTCTAAAAACCCTTCGGCGAAGGTGTGTTGGGCGTGAAATACCCTGAAGCTAGCGACACCCGAGCACCAGAATTCGCAGCATGCGAATCATTCGTTTCCACAGTTTTGAGCAGATACGGATGACCCCCATAAGCAACGCGCTGGCAGATCGAATCATTGACTGACGAACTTTATGCTTCTGATAAAAGGCGATACCGGATTTTTACATTACAGAGACAGGCTGCGTCTTTAGGCTCGGCGACCATCTCCCATGTCAAATAAATTCCTTCAGAATGCCAGCTACTACAGCATCGCTTCCATATTTACGGTTGTTGCTAGCCTAGTATCTTTTCCAATACTGACTCGCGTGTTTGAAGTTTCTGAATACGGCTTACTCGGGCTTGTTACCGCTACAGTGCCAATGCTTGTGAGCATTGGTAAGATCGGCCTGCAGCACGCCAGCTTACGTCACTATGCCGAGATCAAATCCAAGACGTCAAAGTGGTCTCTTGATCAATTCTATACAACGGTATATGGCTCGTTATTGCTGTCGGCGTTGTTAACTTTTGTGCTTTGGAATGTGGTAATTTACCTGTTCGGTATGGATGTTCTCGCCGACGAATTGTTGTGTAGCCTGTTTGCAATCAGTAGCTATATTATTATTGTTAGAATACTTGAAAGCGTGATGATGAACATTCTTCGCGCAAAAGAGGAGGCGGGTAAGTACGCCTCTTACCTAATAGCAAAGCGTGCAGCCACTTTGCTCACTACGCTCTCAGTCTTGTTGCTCTACCAAGTAGACTTAGTGCTGTATATCATCACGTTAACCGCGACGGAGTGTGCGGTTTTCCTGATCTACGCAAGCTTCCATGTACCTTTTGCATCGCTTCGCCCCAGGTTTTTTCAAACCAAATTACTGCTAAGTATGATGGCGTTCGGAATACCGCTATTCGGGCAGGAAATAGCCGGGGCCTTAATCACGCTTACCGACAGATACGTCATTAATTTCTACGTAAACGCGCAGCAGCTGGGCATTTATACGTCTGCTTATACCTTGGTTGATTACGCTCAAGGCATTATTACCACCGCTATAGTGGCTTCGGCATTACCCATATTTCTGCGCTTGCATTCAAATGAAGGTGAAGAATCTGCAAAGGCATTTATAGAGAATGCACTGCGAACCTATATTTGGGCCGCGGTGCCAATCGTCTTTCTCATAGCAAGTGCTGGTGAAGCAGCTATTGCCTTTCTCGCCGGTGAAAAGTACTCGCAGGGTGCGTCGGTTATGCCGTGGATTGCGGTTGGAATGGCCTTGCACGGCTCTTATGCAATTGTTTCTGCAGGGATATACCTTAGTAACAATACCTTGAAAATGTTCTACACGGTTGCAGTGATAGCCATTCTCAACCTTGTGCTTAACCTGATTTTTGTGCCGAAGTTCGGAATAACTGGTGCGGCTATAACCACGCTTGTTAGCTATTGCTGCAGCACAGTTGCCTATTATCAACTGAGCAAAAAGTACATGGACTTTCAGGTGCCGTGGCTATCCTTGCTGGCAGCCCTGGTGTCAGCTGTAGCAATGTTCTTTGCCTTAGAGTTATACGCTCCACAGAATACTCTTCTAGAGCTTGTGTACAAAGGAGCTGTGGGAATCACCTTGTATGCGGCTTTGCTGATTGTTTTTGATGCGCATGCACGCCAACGCGTGGGAGAGATTCTAAAACGTTCTACATAAGAAAGTGTTAGGTGTTTAACGAAATACGAAGAAATATGGCCAAATCAGATGATTTTCTAAGGATAATTGGCAGCAAAACCTTACGGTCACTACGCTTATTACAATGAAGAGGATGTGATCGGTACGACTGGGGGGAAGTAGAAGTGAGCAAATTAGGCAGCATTCGAAGTGTTGGTGCAAGATCTATTAAAAGTATAGTGAAAGCGGTAGCTCCGTCGGTACGACAGCTATATCGTTCTGAAAATGCGGCCTGGTTTGGAGGCTATGGGTCGCAGGAGCAAATGCTGGCCGACACCAGCCGAATGGATTTTTATGCTGGGGCAATCGCTCATCATGTGAATGCTGGAGATCGCGTTATCGATTTGGGCACAGGCACGGGTGTTCTGGCAGCATTCGCCTCACGTCAAGGCGCCTCAAAAGTCTACGCCTTAGATCATTCTGACATACTGGAAACAGCCATATTGTTGGGCAAGCACAATGCCCTGGAAAACATTGATTACGTTCAGGGGCATAGCTCCAAGTTTCAACTTGACGAGAAAGTTGATGTCATACTTCATGAGCAAATGGGCGAAGTGTTATTCGATGAAGATATGGTCTTCAATATTATTGACTTGAGAGACCGCCTGCTAAAGCCGGGTGGACTAATATTACCGGGTAATTTTGATTTATTCTGCGAGCCGGTGAAAATAAAGGAAGATTCTCTCAGGCCTTTTATTTGGAATATGAATGTTCACGGTTTTGATTGCTCGCCTACCAAGCAGATGGTGCCTGGGGACCCCAGTTACTACCATTACAAAACGCATCCCGAGGCGGTTGATTACTCACTCTGTTCGGAAACGCCTGTGCTGTCGGTTGACTTGCATACCATCAATGAAAGCACTCTTGCCAGCACTCTAGAGTTCACTCATACGGTAGAGCACGCGGGCAGAATGGATGGTTACGCTGTTTATTTTCGAACCAAGTCAGGAAATGATCTGGAACTGCACACAGGTCCATTTGCGAAACCCAGGTGTAATTGTTGGACCGTTCGTATCCTTCGAACCGAGCCTGTTGAGTACAAACAAGGTGATGTCATTGAGGGCACGCTTTCCGCCGAACACTGGCCGGCGCTCAATACCTGGAAGTGGACCTAAAACCTCTGCTGCTTCACTGGAAGCTAGTACCTGCACAAACCTAATATATCGGCCTTTATTGGTCCAAGCTTAGACTTCTTCGGACCAGAGGGGCTCTCTAGAGGGCTCAGCCGTGATATGATTGACGCATCGCCAATCGCTTCCCCTGCTTTCTTGCCCCTGCTTTCCTGGATTCTAAGAAGAGTGCTAAGTAACTAAGCCTGTCGAGCACAAAATGAGGATTATCCGTGTCAAAAACTAAGCAAACAGAGAGCGAAATTCACGCAAAAGCGTTGGAAGATTTCTTCAAACGCGGCGGCAAGATTGAGCACATAGAGAATGGCAAGAGTGGCCAGACCTATAAAAGCGCCTCCCAGACTGTGACAAATACGCCAGCTGCCGCGACTCCAACCACGCCAGCCAAGAATACGCCTTAGGCGGTATTGCTCGCTGATGAATGAAAAAAGGGGAGCTTAGGCTCCCTTTTTTGGTTCTTTGTTATGGTCAGAGTCTGGGCAGAAGCAGAATTTTAAAAAAAAAGAGTTGGAGTCTAAAATATCTCTCTTAAGTTTGGTGAGTCGATCGTGAGAGTAGGTCATACGCTCCGGACTGCGAGACATAGCTGTTACCAAGTGGCCCCGAGCAAGCGCTAATTTAACGGTTTCAAGCCCAATGCCCTTAGTTCCTCCAACTATTAAAAGTTGCGGTGCTGACGGTGCTGCTTTTTTAAGACTAGGAGCAGCTAGCCCGCTGCTTGATAAATCAACGTCACTGCTGCAAGCAGATAACATGGTCACGAAAAAAGCGAAAACCAAAAATTTTGATTTCATGGTGTAACTCTCCGTTGGTTGAGCGCCAGGAAGCTTTTGCGGTGTTAGTTCTAATTTAACTTGGCACTGTGTGGCATAGAGCTCAGGTTAGCTTCTGCGCATCTTGGACCTGTGTTTTCACAATCAGTCATCTCGGCAGCCACTGCTATCACAGCTAGCTTAGTTAAACCCAATAGTGACTACTAGCTATGGAGCTTACAATCGATGGGCCTCGGGGATTTCGAGAGTGCGATGGGTAGCGAAGTCGATAGTCGCTCTACTCAGACCCCGTAGTTAGCTAGATACGTTACAATTGTCATCTAAAGATGTAACGTTTAGGGAGAGACGTCGGTGACGCTAAGTAAATTAAGAAGTGCCATTTACAGTCGAGTAGGATTCGCAGCCTTGTTAACGACATTCTGGCTCAGTGGCTGTGGCAGCGATGCAACAGAACCGTCAGCTGCATCAGCAAACGACGTCATGCCGGCCCCAGGTGCGCAAAGCAGCACTGCTACTAGCGCAAAATTGTGGGAGGGCGAACCGGCAGGGTATGAGTCACAGGGCGATCCAGCAAAAGATGATGCGGCCTTTTTGATCAGCTTGGGTCGCGTGTTGGCAGCGATCGGAAGAGCTGGCCACTACGATAAAGAAGAGGGAATGAGCAACCCGTTTACCTCTGAAGTGCTAGCAGAGTATTCCGCGATAGACCCTGTTGTAAGCGGTAAATCCAGCGCCAACTTGTCGCTGCAGCCCTTATTGTCAGAAGTAGCCTCGCCCGCATCGTTCGTCACAATAATGGACGGCAGTTCGTCAAAGCGTATGGAACGCAATGCGATTCAAGTACAGCTAACAACATTGAAGGGGCGTATAGACGCGATAGTCACGGAGCGCTTCCCGTCAATCAAGTCATCGGCATTGGCTATGTCTGCTTTGCACCGCGAAGCGGGTGAATTACTAAAAACAGGACTGTCAGCTGATGGGCAGGTAATAGACGTCACGCAATATCGAGATGCAAAAGAACTTATGGCCGCTGCCCTGCGCCTTCGTGTAAACAAGGTAAGTGTTTGTGATCGCAGCCGCGAAGCGATTGATCAATTGAAAGATCGCGGACCGTTGGGTGCGCTGTTAGACAGGCTGATTATTGTTTCTGAGCAGGGTACTTTGAACAGCAATGCGGGAGAGGTCTTCGAAGCTGCGCAGATGCTGGAACAGCTCGGTGCAAGCTTGCCAGATGACGACAGCGACATCTGCTCATAGATAGATGATGCCCGAAATGCCTGGCGTGGCCATCTTTAGAGCGCCAAAGACCCACTTTCTGGCCCTTGCTTGAATAAAGAATTGTCTGATTTATTATGACGTCACTAAAGCTCAATGTAGTTGATCAGTCGCCAGTTCATGGCACAAGGGAGCCTATTCAAGCACCGCTGGACTCTATTGAACTTGCCAAGCTGTGCGACGAATTGGGTTACAAACGTTATTGGCTTGCCGAGCATCACAACAGTATTCATTTTGCTGGCCCATGCCCTGAGATCTTGATTGCCCGTATTGCAGCCGACACAAAGAACATGCGGATTGGCAGCGGCGGCGTGATGCTAAGCCATTACAGCGCCTATAAAGTGTCGGAGATTTTTCGCATGCTAGAAACTCTATACCCAGGTCGCATAGACTTGGGTATTGGCCGGGCACCGGGTGGTAATCAAACCGCAAGTGCGGCCTTAGCCGGGCCTCACGCAACCGAGCACTCTATGCAGGTAGATCATTTTACCGACCAAGCTGTTGGCCTATGTAATTACTTGCGACGCACAATGGGTGACGATGATGCCTTCAGCCAGCTTGTGCAGCTGCCAGATAACACGCCCACGCCAGAATTGTGGATGCTAGGGTCTGGTGGCGGCAGTTCAAGTTTGGCAGGTACTCTTGGAATGGGTTTGGCCATTGCTCACTTTATTGCGCCAGCTCAATGCACGCCGAGTATTTTTCAAAACTACGAGGCACAATTCAGTAAAGTTAAACATGAACACACGCCTTTCAAAATGTTGGCAATTGCTGCGGTTTGTGCAGAAACAGAAGCGGATGCCAAGTTAATTGCTGGTACCAGCGCGTATCGAAAAATGATGGCTAAGCAGGGACAGAAAGCACCGCTTCTATCGGTACAAGAAGTGCAAGATGCTTATAAAAAAATGAACGTTGGGCAGCAGGCTACCTTCGATTCTTATCTTGGCTATATGACGGTAGGGTCGCCAGAACAATGCTGGGATAAAATAACGAATTTGAGTAAAGAGTTTTCGGTGAATGAAATAGGCGTAGTGACGGTGACGCACAGTTTCGAACATCGCAAAGAGAGCTATCGCTTATTGGGGCAGTTTCTTTAAATTAGTGATAAGGGCAGTTGGCGTTAAGTGCGCACTTTGGGATGTATCGCCCTTGTAAAAAATATGACCTTGGATGATACGCAGTATTCTTTGTTTACGTCCCCAGGACTGACTCCATATGTGCCCGTGGCTCAAAAGAAGAATTTTGCTGCAGTTGTTGATACAACTCTTTGGTAGGGGCGTCATGCTCCCTTGGGTTTTCAATTCGTAGAACAAGGTATTGATCGCCCGCTGGCTTCCCCCATTAGATATGCCAGAAGCCCTATATACGCCTAACTGCCCGCTGATGCTGCTAATGCTGAACCGTTAGTAGAGCCTGGTCTAGATTGCTTGTCTATTGCCGTTGACCGAAAAACAAGCGGGCTTCGTCTCGCCCTTGTGATAGCGTGATGCTGGGATGTGTTTATCACCAAGTATGTTTTTTGGTAGACCTAGCTTCTAGCAATGTTATAAGATCAGTGTTAAGTTCATGGTCACTACATAAAAGTAAAAAAAGGAAAATCGAAAATGCCGATTGACAAGAAACTTGGGGTTCTGGCTATATCAGCTGGCGTCCTTGTTGGCGCGAACGCCGTAGCGCAGGATTCAGAAAACCTTCTCGAAGAAATTACCGTCACTGGTTCTTATATCAAGTCATCACGCTCTGACGCTGCATCACCTGTCGATGTGGTGGATGCAGCGGCTATAAGACGCAGTGGTGCATTCACGATTGGCGAGATAACCGCTAAGTTAAGTGTTAACTCTGGTTCAGAAAACAACGCGGATTCATTTACGTCTGGCGCAACACAAGGCACGAGTAACGTAAACTTGCGAGGCCTTGGTTTGAGCTCGACCTTGGTGTTGGTTAACGGTAGGCGGCAAACCATTGCGGCCACTATCGCCAATGACGGCAGCGTTTTTGTCGATACCAGCACAATACCTCTCGCCGCTCTGGATCGGGTAGAAGTGCTAAAAGAAGGTGCTGCTTCTGCCTATGGTTCTGATGCCGTGGCGGGTGTAGTGAACTACATACTGAAAAAAGATTTCGACGGTTTTGAGATAAATGGTGGCTATCAAAGCACCACAAGCGATAGCCAAGACACCACTGAAGCCAGCTTCTTGTGGGGCTTTGGTAACGATCAAACAAGAGTGAACGTTGCCGGTGCAATAATGCGCCAAGACCCGTTGAGCGTTGCCGATCGGCCATTCATTGCCGACAACGCCATCAGCACCTTGGGACGCTCTTTTATTCTTCTCGGGGGCGACACTGTTGCCGCTGGCGATTACGCCGGCACCTATAACCCTGGAGAGAACGTACCAGATCCTAATTGTGCGGCAAATGGCGGGTCACTTATCCCACAGGCCTCCGGTGCTCGTTGTGGATTTTTCTACGGCCCGCGTTTCAACATTGTGAATGAAGAAGAACGCAACCAGTTGTATACCAATGTGGTTCATGAGTTTTCTGACTCGCTTACTCTGACGGCTGAGCTTGGCTACACCAAGAATAAAGTGTTAGACAACCCGCAATCGCCTTCATACCCCAACCTTTCGTTCCCGGTTGTTTTACCCGGCCAGGCGGGCAGCCCGTTTAATGTGCCGGTTGTTTGGTTGGGTCGACCACTGGGTTCCGAAGCTCCATCGCCTCTCGCCCCTCGTGAAAATGAGACATGGCGTGCGGTGCTTGAACTCGATGGTTCTTTCAACGACAACTGGTCCTGGAATGGTGCGCTCACCTACAGTTCAAATGAACGAGAGAACATCCAGCCTGACACCATCAGCTCTCGGTTGAGTAATGCGCTTGCAGGAACCGGTGGCGCTAGTGGCACAGAAACGTTTAACATTTTCGATCCAGCGGCTAACAGTGCAGAGTTAATTGACTTTATTAGTGTTGACACCGTAACCAATCGCGAATCTGACCTGACAGTATTGGATTTTGTAACGTCAGGTGAGCTGTTTGAGATGTCGGCCGGTGCCGTTGGTTTTGCAGCCGGTGTTCAATATCGTGACGAAAGTTATTCGGTTAGTCGTAACGAGATCTACACCCAAACTGTTGATCCGGTGACCGGTGCGGCTATTCCTGTTGATCTGATTTTCCTAGGCGGTGGTTTTCCGTTGGATGAAAGCAGGAGTTCGTATGCGGCGTTTGCTGAGATGCAAATACCCGTCACAGAAAACCTGGAAATGAACCTGGCGGTTAGGTATGAAGACCTGGAAACTGACTCTAGTGTTGATCCAAAGCTGTCGCTTCGTTGGCAGGCCACGGATGACCTGGTTTTGCGCGGCTCGGTATCTACTGCCTTCCGTGAACCCTCACTATCGCAGTTCTCTTCCTTGGAAACATCCTTGCAAGGAATACAGGACTTTAATCCTGACGGCACTCCAAAGGGTGGAGTCGCGTTTATCAGGGTAACTTCAGCGGGTAACGCGCAACTTGTTCCAGAGGAGTCAACAAACTACAACTTTGGCGCAATCTGGTCGCCAACTGACAACCTGGATATGCGAATTGACTATTGGCGGTTTGAGTATGAAAACGTCATCACAATTGAAAGCGCGCAAGGTAAGATTATCAGCGACCTGAACGGCCCTGACGTTGTTCGACTTGCCGGCGACAACAGCCAGCTGGTTGGAATTAATGCCAACTACATCAATGCGGCGACCGTAGACACAGACGGTTTAGACATTGCGGTTAATTACATTCATCCAACCGATATAGGTGATTTTGGTATTCACTTTACCGGTACTCGTACGCTGAGCTATGAGATCCCAGATCCTGCAGGCGGCGTACAGGATGTAGCAGGTTTGTTCAATCACGATAACTTCGCCCGCTCTATACCCGAGACAAAAGCGAATCTCTCGTTTGATTGGGCTAACGACAGCCATTCTGCGGCACTTACTGCCTACTATGTTGATAGCTATGAAACCACACGTGCTGTACCTGCTACGGCCAGCGCCAACATCGACTCTTGGGTTACGGTAGATCTGCAGTATGCTTACAACCTGGATCTTGCTGATAGCGAAGCCGTTATTACTTTCGGTCTCAAAAATATATTTGATGAGGAGCCACCTGTTGTTTATGACGCGGCGAACTACAGCTACGACCCTAAGCATCATGATCCTAGAGGACGATTGTTCTACGTGAGAGGAAAGTATCGGTTCTAGAACAACGACGTCAAATTGGCCCAAGAAGAATGGCAGCTTATACGCTGCGCATTCGGGGCCATTCTGGTCGAGTTCGTTGTGATAGACTAAATACGGTTGCATAGAGGGGGGCTTCGGCTCCCTTTTTTTATGCTTGGGGTTTGGTGCTGCCACAGCGAGTTATAGGTGTTGAGGAATTCGGCGGATCGGACCTTGCGTCTTACAATTGAAGTGTTCGCCGCGCGCTCAAGCTACTTAGTTGGTCTAACCTCGTTGCATGCCATTGCTGTCGCAAACCGGTTGCAGTCCGAATGAGTTTAGAATAGCGGCAAGAAGCCACCATCCACCATGCGAAAAGAAAAAATAACGATAATGAAAACATTAAAGTTGTATGCACTCGCCACAGTTGTTGGCCTAGTAGCTATGATTGGAGTTACTGGCTGCAGCGAGGAGCTGACCCATTCAGTTGAAGATGAAAGCAAGAACAAGGAATTACTGTGTGGTGCAAAAGGTGCAAAGCTCGGCACCTTAGGACCGCATGCTGTCTGTGTATTTGAAGACAATCGGCAGTGTTCTATTGCTGCCATGAAAAATGATCGTTGTATTGATCACGGATACAAAATAACTGGCTATGAAAATGACCAGCAAGCCTATTGTGCCGTTTCAGGATATGACGCAGACATCAGTGAAATGAAGTGTATTGTTGCAGATGATACGGTGTGTTCGTTCGATGAGTTTTATTTGGGTGAATGTCCGTAGCGTTTATGTGAGGCCGGATATTTCACAGCCTATGAATTCAACTGAAGAATGCTCGACGTAGACGCCCCAAACTTTAGTGGCGTTTAGTGTTTTAATTTCGAGTCGAACTGAAGTTCACTATGGCTTCAATCACCATTCATAAGAAAGACTTGGAGTCTTGAGAAGAAATGGTAGCTACGGGTGGACTTGAACCACCGACCCCAGCATTATGAATGCTGTGCTCTAACCAGCTGAGCTACGTAGCCACATAGGGAAAAACGAGGCGCGAATTTTCCGGTCTAAGTCGCTGATTGTCAAGCAAGTAGAGCAATTTCTCACGGTGTATTGCTTTGCAGCGCTTAAGCGTCGACTTTTGGTGTTGCTATACGTTAAACCTAAAGTGAACGACGTCGCCGTCGGCCAGAACGTATTCCTTACCTTCCAGGCGCCATTTGCCGGCGTCTTTTGCGCCTTGCTCGCCGCCCAGTTCTATAAAGTCGTCATAGGCGATTACTTCGGCGCGTATAAAGCCTTTTTCGAAGTCGGTGTGTATCTTGCCAGCACCTTGTGGCGCTGTTGCCCCTACAGGCACTGTCCAGGCGCGTACTTCTTTTTCGCCAGCAGTGAAGTAGGTTTGCAGTTCAAGCAGCTCATAGCCGGCCCTTATCACTCGGTCCAGGCCGGGCTCTTGCATGCCCATCTCGGTCAGAAACTCGAGTTTCTCATCGGTATCTAACTCGGCAATTTCTTCTTCTATCTTATTGCAGATAACAACCAGTGATGCGTTCTCAGATTCTGCAATCGCGCGTACAACGTCTAGGTGAGGATTGTTCTCAAAGCCTTCTTCGTCGACGTTGGCAATGTACATGGTGGGTTTGAGGGTGAGTAGGTTTACTTCACGCAACATCAACAGCTCTTCGTCGTTGAGGTTTAGTGTGCGAACCGGCTTAGCTTCGTTAAGGTGTGGTTGCAGCTTTTCTAATACGTCTACCTTGGCTTTGGCTTCTTTGTCGCCGCCCCGCACAGATCGCACCAGGCGCTGTATGGTTTTCTCTACGGCTTCTAAGTCGGCCAGGGCTAGTTCCGTGTTGATTACTTCAACATCGGCAGCAGGGTCTATCTGGTTGGCTACATGGATGACGTTCTCGTCATCGAAGCAGCGCACTACGTGGGCGATGGCATCGGTTTCACGAATATTGCCCAGAAATTGGTTGCCCAGGCCTTCGCCTTTAGAGGCGCCGGCTACAAGGCCAGCGATGTCGACAAATTCCATGCTGGTGGGAATGACTTTTTGAGGCTTGACGATGGCTGATAGCGCATCCAGCCTTGGGTCGGGCATGGGCACCACGCCAGAGTTAGGCTCAATGGTGCAGAATGGAAAATTCTCTGCGCCTATACCAGCTTCGGTAAGCGCGTTGAACAGGGTTGATTTGCCAACGTTAGGTAGGCCAACAATGCCGCATTTAAAGCCCATTTTAGTGTCCTGGGGGTGTGTCTGGTTTGAAGCTGTGCATCAGTGTTTGGGCACGTTGCCATTGGTCGTTAGCAATCAGGTCAAGCGCGCGTAAGGCCTCGCTAATGCAGTCGTCAATCTGCTGGCGTTCGCTTTGGCTTGGCCGGCCCAATACATGGCCGGTCACATCGCGCTTGGGTGCTAAATCGCGAGGGTGGCCTATGCCTATGCGTAAGCGCATAAAGCCAGCTTGGTTGCCCAATTGCTGAATAATATTGCGAATACCATTATTGCCACCGTGGCCGCCGCCCAGTTTTAGCTTGGCAGTGCCCAGGGTCACGTCTAATTCGTCGTGGGCAACAAGAATGGATTCGGGGTCAATTTTGTAAAAACTCGCGCAGGCAGCCACCGACTGCCCGCTTAAGTTCATGAAGGTGTCAGGCACCAGCAAACGAACGGGTTTCCCCTTTAAGTTTGCGGTGCCGGTGGCGCCTTTCAGTTTTTTGTCTGGCTGAAGTTGGCAGCCAAGCTGGCGTGCAAGTTCATCAATGAACCACACGCCCGCATTGTGCCGGGTGTTCTCGTATTCGGGGCCAGGGTTACCTAGCCCCACGATCAGCTTTAAGTCAGCCATAGCTCACAGTGAGCCGTAAGGGCTTAGTCTTCAGCAGCGTCATCGGCAGCTGGAGCATCGCCCGCATCGCCGTCAGCAGCTTCTTCATCGCTACTGCCTTTAGGTGCGTTAACTGCGGCAATAGACAGATCGTGATCTGGCCCATGAGACAGCGCAACACTTTCTACGCCTTCTGGCAATTTAACGTCTGACAGATGAACTTGCTCGCCCAATTCAACGGCAATCATGTCCACTTCAATATACTCAGGCAGATCTTTTGGCAAACAGCTAATTTCCATATCTGTTGCACTGTGCAGCACTTGGCCGCCTTGCATCTTCACGCCCTTACACTGGTCTTCGTTAATGAAGTGAAGTGGCACGTTTACGGTGATTTTCTGGCCTTTAACAATGCGTAGAAAGTCAGCGTGAATCAAACGCAGCTTTGCTGGATGGCGTTGCAGGTCTTTGATGATGACGTCTTCACTGGTGCCGTCAATATCAAGCTCGATAATGTGCGAGTAAAACGCCTCATTCTGAGTCGCTTTCAGCATGTCTTTATGCTGAATGCTGATATTAACCGGGTCGCCATTACCGCCATAAACTATGGCTGGCATATGGTCTTGATTACGACGTAGGCGGCGGCTCGCACCTTTCCCCAGGTCTTTGCGGCTTTGCGCATGTAGTACAAATTCGTCAGACATATCCGACTCCTATTTTAAATACAGTTGGGTTCTGCGACCAAACCCGAACTGCGGTTGCTAAATACTCTATTGCGGTAGTTACTATGTGTATCTACTGAAACAGAGCGCTTATGGATTCTTCGTTGCTTACCCGGCGAATGGACTCGGCGAGCAGTGCTGCAATGCTAAGTTGGCGAATATGACTGCAGTTGCGTGCATCTTCGCTGAGTGGAATAGTGTCTGTTACCACTAGTTCGTCTAATTGCGAGCCGTCGAGGTTCTCAATGGCTTTGCCCGACAAAACAGCGTGTGTGCAATAGGCCACCACTTTTTCGGCGCCATTCTCTTTCAATGCTTCGGCCGCTTTGCAAAGGGTGCCGGCGGTATCGACCATGTCGTCAACCATGATGCAGGTTTTACCGCTTACATCACCGATGATATTCATTACCTGTGCAACGTTGGCCTGCGGGCGACGTTTGTCAATGATCGCAAGGTCGGTGTCGTCTAAAGACTTGGCCACAGCGCGGGCACGAACTACGCCACCAATATCAGGAGATACAACGATAGGGTCTGGGTAGCGCTGACGCTTAATGTCTTCTATGAGCACGGGTGCGCCATATACGTTGTCTACGGCGCAGTCAAAGAAGCCTTGAATTTGCTCAGCGTGCAAGTCAACGGTTAGCACCCGGTCAACACCTACGTTGGTGATCATGTCGGCGCATACTTTGGCGCTGATAGGAACACGTACGGAGCGCACACGACGGTCTTGGCGTGAATAACCAAAGTAGGGCACCATGGCCGTAATTTTGCCTGCAGATGCTCTTCGCAGAGCGTCTGCCATCAGCACCAGCTCCATCAAATTTGTGTTGGTTGGCTGGCAGGTAGACTGAATGATGAACACGTCTTTGCCGCGTACATTCTCTTTCAGTTCAATAGAGATTTCACCGTCGCTAAACTGAGCAATTTCGGCATTGCCTAGGCCCATTCCCAGTTTTCGGCCGATACTCTTGGCGAGTTCGGGATTAGAGTTGCCGCTGAACAACACTAAGTTTCGCATTTTTATGACTCTTTAATGATTGAAACTGAAAAATGGCTGGGGCGGCAGGATTCGAACCTGCGCATGCTGAGATCAAAACCCAGTGCCTTACCGCTTGGCGACGCCCCAATAAACTTTTGTTTTTCTCACCCTAGTCTTACAACCGGTTGCGAGCTAACACGTATGTCGCCAGGTCATCATGAGCTGGCGATCTATTTCTACCTTGTGCAACAAAACCCTGCCATGCACCAGGCATACATTCCTGAACTGACTGTGCCGCTTGCTCGGTCTCAAAGGCCGCGAAAATACAAGCGCCAGTACCAGTAAGATAAGGCTTGGAGTGGCTACTTAACCAGGCCATGGCCTCGCCTACCTGAGGGTAGTATTTCTCTACCACCGGCTGGCAATCATTGCGGGTACAGGCGACCCCGCTCAGAAAGGCGGCTATTCTGATGGGAGAGGTGTTGCGTGTCAATTCTTGCTTTGAAAAAATCTCACCTGTAGAAACGCTACAGTCGGGTTTAAGTAACAAATACCATGGCTCAGCTGGCTCAATGGGCTGCAACTGCTCGCCTACACCCTCTGCAAAGGCCGCATGGCCCTGAACAAATACAGGCACATCGGCCCCCAATTGCACCCCAATTTGGGCTAATTGCTCCAAACTAAGCCCAGTTTGCCACAGGGTGTTCAAGGCCAGCAGGGTGCTTGCAGCGTCTGAACTGCCACCGCCAATACCACCGCCCATCGGCAAACGCTTCTTTATATTAATGCTTGCGCCTTGCGTGCAGCCAGTTTCAGCTTTCAGGGCCCTGGCTGCGCGATAAATCAGATTGTCATCAAGCGCGATGTCATTCGTGTCTCCGCTTAATACTATGTTCTCGGCGGGCGGGCTCGCATCATTTAAGCTGAATTGCAAAGTGTCGCTAACATCAAGAAATTGAAAGGCCGTTTGCAAATTATGGTAGCCGTCTTCCCGGCGGCCGGTAATGTGCAAAAACAGGTTGATCTTGGCGGGGGCTCGCAGCGTTATCGAAGAGATCATTGGCCCAATTCATCTATTTGGCGTTTGGACGCACTGAATGACCAGCGACTGACCAATACTGTGAGCTGTTGGTTGCCGATGCCACGTTGAGCATCAAGTGATCGAATCTTTATGCGCGCAGGCAGGCTGAATGCACCAAATTGCCGATGGCGATCTAGTTCAATGCGCCAGCCATGCTGATCAAAGCCAAGTAAATGGTTTCCCAGCTCATCATAGCGATGGTTTTTGCTTTTTGACGGGGCAGGCTGGCCCTTTATCCAATATCTAAGGTCATTCAGTGGGGTTGTTATGCCTGCGGCTCGTGCAAGCAGAACATCAGCGCTCGCCGCGATCATAGGGTCGCGTCCGCTTTGTTGCAGAACAGCTTCCTTGTTGTTGCCGCTGAGTTTCACGGCGCCTAAACCGAATGGACCATTCAGCCGAATTGTGAATTCATCGTCTTGTTGTTGCCAGTTCAGCATGGCGCTTTGCTTTTTACCCGGCTTCCCCTTTACTAGCTGTGTTATTCCTACTTTGGCTCTAATCTGCCAGCAACACTGGGCGAGCAACTCTGTAACGGACTGCGAGGGCTCAATTTTAGCTTGTTGCGCGCAAGCGCTTAATAGAAGCGTGATTAACAGGGCGCATACTGGCCTGCTCTTAGCTGTGTTTAACACTATTGCGACACTCAGATTTTACTGCTGTGGCTTAGGGCTGACCAAAGCGTTCAACGATGTCGCGCAGGTAGTCATTCTCTGGGTCGTTTTGAATGGCCTCGCGCCAAACGCTCTTTGCTTCGCTCTGTTGTCCGGCTGCCCAAAGCGCTTCACCCAAATGCGCCGCTACTTCAGGGTCAGGAAACAGAGCATGGGCCTTTCGTAAATACTCCAGTGCAGTATCAATTTGGCCAAGCTGAAAATGTACCCAGCCCATGCTGTCCATAATGGCTGGGTCGTCGGGCTTTATTGAATAGGCTTTTTGAATAAGTTGCAGAGCTTCATCTAAACGTTCGGTGTGAACGGTCAAGGTGTAGCCCAGTGCATTCAAAGCGGCAGCGTTTTCGGGATCTTGCGCCAACACTTGGCGCAGATCGCTTTCAGCGCCTGCTAAGTCTTCCAGTTTTTCATTAAGCATTGAGCGGGCATAGAGTAGTTCGTTGTTGTCCGGGTTTCGGTCCAGGGCCTCGGTCAGCACATTGTGGCTCTGCTCTAACTCGCCGTGCCGGTTCAGTAGGTTCGAGCTTAACAAAGCCAGGTCTACTGCCTCAGTTGCATTTTCTTCGGCTTCTACAGCCAAATACTCTAAGGCCTCGCTCAACTGGTCTCTCTGGCTAAGTATGTCGGCGTAGCGTGCTTGGGCAGACAGATACACTCGGCCAGCACCGACCTTGGCATAGTGTTGCAGGGCGTTGTCGTCGTTGCCCTGGTCTTCATACACCAGGCCTAGATAATAGTGTACCGAGGCATTTTCATCGTCTACTTCCAGCAAACGCGTTAGCAGTTCTTCTGCTTTATCCAGTTGTTGATTTTCGCGGTACACCAGTGCAAGCGTAAATTTCAGTTCGTAGTCTTTTGGGTGGCGTTCAGCCAGCGCTTCAAACTCACGTTCTGCGGCCACCATGTCAGACCGAGTGAGCAGACGAGCGTATTGCAGATGTAAGCGCTTATTGTGGTTAAACTCTGTAAGAGCGTCTGCGCTAAGTGCTATGGCTTCTTCGCTGCGGTTTAGCTTCTCTAGCAGTTGCGATTCAAGAATAACGGCTGACACACCCTGCGCTTCATTATCAGGGCCGGCCAGCGCCGCACTTTTGCGCACATTGGCAAGGGCCTCATCGGTGCGGCCCAGGCTGTCTTCCATAGTGGCCAGGGCCAGTAACAGTTCTGAATTCTTTGGGTGTCGTTCGCTCAAGGCCTGCATTTGCGACAAAACGCCTTCTTTTTTGGCGTGCGTGAGAGTGGCTGCTGAACTGGCGAGTTCAGTGAACTGGGTAGAGCCACCAAGTTCCAGAGCGCCGGTCATATGCGCCATCGCGCGGTCTAGGTCACGCGCGCGTGCTTGATGTATTGCAGCTGACTGTAGCGCATTAGAGTCGCCTGGAGATGCTTTGGCCCACAGCTCTGACGCGCGCAGGGCTACCGCTTCAGCCCGCAGCACTTCAGCAAGCAAAGTGGCATGGCGCGCCACGCCAGGATCATCAGTGGATGCGGCTTGGCGCAAATAGTTGCGTAGAGCTATGTCATAGCGATCGCGTTGAGCTGCGATGTCAGCAACCAGCAGCGAATACAAGGTTTGCAGGTCAAAGGGGCGGGTTTTCTCTTCTGGCTTAGGCGCTGCTGTTGCCTCACTTTCTACCTTTTTTGCGGAATCTTGTTCAGCGACCGAGCTGTTTACAGAGGAAGTGCTGGCACAACCCGCCACGAAAAAGAGCAGACTAGGCAATAGAGCAAAGCGCGCTAGCTGACGTAAAAAGGGGGCTGCGGGTAAAATTAGGCGAATATTCATACTAAATTCTTATGCAATGCTGTGCTTGGCCACTTTCTTATTGTAACCCCTTCTCAGAGACTTTGACCTCAACTCTAAGACTTTGACCTTAAAAAGGTGCTTTCTACTCCGTTGTGCGCAACGTGACCGTTCTTTATTGTGCCCACAGTTGATAGAATAGAGAGTTGTATTCACCCATTCATCCGCCGCTGCTGTTTTGCAGGACCCCATGACATTGTTTGTATTCGGCTTGAGCCACAAGACTGCCGACCTCGCACTGCGCGAGCGAATTGCTGTGTCTGCGGCAGAAATGGGCGTCGTGCTCTCAGGCTTTTTAAAGGGCAGTAGCATTAATGAATTGGCCTTATTGTCTACCTGCAACCGCACTGAATTTTTGGTCAGTGCCAGCAACCATTCGCTTGCGTTGGATGAAATCAAACAATGGCTAGAATCACGTTTTCCATCTGGCACGCAGACTGACGAGGTGTGTTACTGCCATCGCGATCAGGATGCTGTGCGGCACATGATAAGGGTGAGCGCTGGGCTTGATTCCATGGTGCTGGGCGAGCCGCAGATATTTGGCCAAATGAAAACTGCGTACGCACAGGCAGTTGAGCACCAAACCGTGCAACAAGAACTACACCGTGTGTTTAGCCATGTTTTTTCGGTCAGCAAGAAAGTGCGCAGCGACACCGGCATTGGAGCAAACCCAGTATCCGTAGCGTCAGCGGCTGTGCGCTTGTCTAAGCGGGTTTTTTCGTCGCTGGATGACTGCAATGCCTTGATGATTGGTGCAGGTGAAACCATTGCCCTGGCAGCCAAGCATTTGCAGCGCGAGTCTATAGGAAGTTTGGTTGTTGCCAATCGTACTTTGGATAATGCGCTGCAAGTCGCCGATGACGTGGGAGGCCAGGCGATCACTTTGGCCAACATTCCAGCCGCCATGCAAAATGCCGACATCGTTATTACCTCTACCGCAAGCCAACTACCGGTTATTGGCAAAGGAATGGTAGAGCAGGCTTTAAAGGTGCGTAAAAACCGCCCCATATTTATTGTGGATATTGCCGTGCCGCGAGATGTGGAAGAACAAGTGGCAGAGTTAGATAACGTCTATTTGTACACCATTGATGATTTGCAAGGAATTGTGGAGGGTAATATTCAGGAACGTGCCTCTGAGGCAGCGCTGGCCGAACAAATGATAGAAGCGTCTTTGGCCGACTACGCAGCAAGCGTTGCCGAACGCGCTGGTGCGCAAAGGGTAATGGTGTATCGTAAGCAGGCCGAGGCGCTTCGCGATCAGGAGCTGGCTAAGGCGCTGGCGGCGATAGAGTCCGGTAAACCGGCGGCCGATGTGATTTCAATGCTCGCCAAAACGCTGACCAATAAGCTTATTCATGCGCCAAGCGTGAGCATCAAACAAGCCACGGCGGCCAACGACACAGAAAAATTGCAGTGGGCAGAACAACTGCTGGGCATTGCAACAGCAAAAGATCCGTCGGCCTCTGCCGCGGCAGACGAGGATAAGTAAGTGGCAATGAAAGCATCACTGCTGAACAAACTGGCGGACCTGGTTGATCGCTATGAAGAAATTGGCGCTTTACTGAGTGACTCTGAAACAATTGCGGATCAAGACCAATTTCGTAAATTGTCGATGGAATACTCCGAAATTGAGCCGGTTGTAAAATGTTTTGCCCGTTACCAGCAGCTGGCGTCCGACGCCGAAGAAGCGCAATCAATGTTGGACGATGGCGACGAAGAAATGCGCGAAATGGCGCAAGAGGAGTTGGACAGTTGCCGTAGCGAAACGGCCGACTTAGAGGCGCAGCTCGAAACACTACTCTTGCCCAAAGACCCTTTAGACCGCAGCGATGTGTTTCTTGAAATAAGGGCGGGTACCGGCGGCGATGAAGCCGCAATATTCGCCGGCGATTTGTTTAGGATGTACAGTCGCTACGCGGAGAACAGTGGCTGGCGAGTAGAAGTGATCAGCGAGCGCGCAGGTGATCACGGCGGCTTTAAAGAACTCATATGCCGAATTGGTGGCCAAAGCGTTTACGGTCAACTCAAGTTCGAGTCAGGAGCCCATCGTGTACAGCGCGTTCCAGAAACTGAATCGCAAGGCCGGGTTCATACCTCAGCCTGCACCGTTGCTATTTTGCCTGAGGTGGCAGAATTGGACGCCATTGAGATAAACAAGGCTGACCTCCGTATTGATACCTTTCGCGCGTCTGGTGCTGGTGGTCAACACGTCAACAAAACAGACTCTGCTATTCGACTAACCCACTTACCTACCGGTGTGGTTGTGGAATGTCAGGACGAACGCTCGCAACACAAGAATAAGGCCAGGGCCATGTCGCTTCTGCAGTCGCGCCTGCAAGACGCCGCACAGCGTGAGCAAACCCAGGCACAAGCGGATGAGCGCCGCAATTTAGTGGGTAGTGGAGACCGCTCCGAGCGCATTCGAACCTACAATTTTCCGCAGGGACGAATGACTGACCACCGCATAAATCTCACTCTGTATAAACTGGCTGAGGTTATGGAGGGCGATTTGAACTCGGTTGTGCAACCTTTATTGCAAGAGCACCAGGCCGATTTGTTGGCTTCGTTGTCGGATTAGCTAAAGCCCGTTGTGGATGCATCTAAATCCGAAGGCCATTTCATGGGCCGTTCACCGAAACATCGCAGTACTGATTCTGACCGTGGCGCAATGAGTGCAGCTAGCAAGGTGACGATAAAAGCCGCTTTAGATAATGTCCAAAAGCAGTTCGCAGAGATCTCTTCCAGCCCTAAGCTCGACGCTGAGTTATTGCTGGCCGAGGCGCTTGAGGTAGAGAGAAGTCACTTGTTTGCCTGGCCAGAGAAAGAACTGGATTATGCAGCGAGTAAACGATTTGGGGTGTTGGTTGAACGGCGCATTAGTGGCCAGCCGGTCGCCTATCTTTTAGGCCAGCAAGAATTCTGGAGCCACTGTTTAAGCGTAGGGCCCGGCGTGCTCATTCCACGCGCCGATACTGAAGTACTGGTAGAGGTTGCTCTTGAGCTGGGATCAGAGCTGACCCAGACGTTAAATCTCGCATTGGACTCTGGTTCTGAAAGTGAGCGTCGCGTTTGCGTTGCTGATCTTGGCACTGGGTCTGGCGCGGTGGTGTGTTCGTTGGCCAGCGAGCAAGCTCAGTGGCGGTTATGGGCTGTTGATCAATCAGCGCAGGCTTTAGATTATGCGCAACGTAACGTTGCGGCGTTAGGCTTGGCTAACGTGACTGTGCTGGCGTCGAACTGGTTCTCGGCTTTGCAAGGTAAGCGCTTTGATTTGATTGTTAGCAACCCGCCCTATATTGCCGCCGATGATCAACATCTTCAGGCCGGTGACTTGCGTTTTGAACCTATGGAGGCGCTGGCTTCTGGAGATGATGGGCTTGATGATATTCGTTCTATCGTTGATCAGTCTCCGGGGTACTTAAACAGCGGCGGCTGGCTGGTTTTGGAACATGGCTATGAGCAGGCTTCCTCAGTCGCTGAGTTACTGCGAGCACGAGGTTACAGTGACCTTAGGCATCGCTGTGACCTCGCGGGTCACCAGCGGGTCAGCTATGGATGCTGGCGCTCTTGAGTTATTGCGGGCCAATAGTTGAGGGCTTAGCAGAAAAAGCACTCTTTAAGTCTTACTTCGCCGCCTCGCACGATACTTTTCAAGCTGAACACTGTTGTCGAGACGAATGCCCACGCCATCTGCCCCCGCTACTGGAAGTAACAAGCGCCAGTTGTGGCTTTGCTTGTCGGAGCCGTGCAGCATCAAATGGCCATCGTAGCCGGCCAACTGCTCGTGCAGTGCATTAATTCTCGCGCGCAGCGATGGGTCGTCCGCCAGTTCGTTGGCTAAATGCAGCAGGGGCTTGGTGCTGTTACCTGCGTGTTGGCCGCTAGAGAGCGCAAGTTCTAGATACTGCCCATCTATTTTCTGATAGCAACATGCACAGGACTGATCAAGATAGTCATTTACTTTTAGTTCAGCCAGCACCTGCTGTTCCACTTTTTGACCGCTGGCAGCCTCTATCTTGATGGCATCACACAGATACTGAAACATTTGGATTAACAGCTTTTGCAGCTCTACAACATCGCTTTCGGCCGCGTGCAGATCTGGCTCAATGCTATAACGAACGTTTAAGCCAGTTGCAATTGATTGCTGCAGTAAAGCGGTAGTGTGTTTTGCGGCCTCACTGAGGTCGGTGCTTTGCGGCTTGTCTTTGCCCAGTGCTTGGTAGGCTAGCATTCTAACGATAAGGTCGTGAGCATGGCGGCTGGAGTTCATTGCTGAATTCAATCGCTCCGAGAGCTTGCCAGCCTCTGTCGAATCTTCTTCAGTGAGTGCTTTTTGTGCCTGATCCGAAATAGTCACTAGCAATTGGTTGAAGTCACTGGCTATGCCAGTTACCAATTGTTCTATGGTTTGTTCGTTTTCAATCGCGGGCTTTTTTTTTTGCTGTCGGATTTAATATCGGTGGCGGCTTGAGCCTGGTTAGGCTTTTTAGCCTGGTTTTTGTTAGCGGCGATAGTCATTGCTATCGGGTCTTCGCCATCGGAAGGCAGCACCAGCAAGCAGCTGGCGAGGTTATTGTCGAGTTCGTTATGCAGAGGCAATTTGATGAATCGATAAACCATCCAGTCGTCTGGGTCGACTTGAACGCTGGCTTCAACAACATCCTGCGTGCGCAACATTTGTGTTTCCATGTCTTGCAGCTGCTGAATTAAATGCTCTGGGAACAGATCGGTTTCGGCTTTGCCTATTACGTCGTCGCTGCGCAAACCGAATAAATCCAGAAAGTACGGATTAGCGCGCTCAAAACGCCCATCGCTGTCTTTAATAGCTAAGGCAAAAGGTACCCGGCGGGAAAACTCCTTCATCGTTTCGAGTTCAGCAAACTTGGCGACTTGCTGTTCATACATCTCTGTCACGTCGCTTGCCACCAGCAATGCCGTGCGCTGAGACGCGGCCGGTGTACGCAGCAGTGAAAGCGTGCTGTGCAACCACATTGGCCCGTCGCTAAGCTCTAGCATGAAAACTGTTTGCTGAGGCTTGCCGGTATTTAAGGCTTTGCTGAGCATCTCTCTGTATAGCGGGCGTTGCTGGTCGTTTAGCAGCGAACTTAAGGTTTGGCCTTTTAAAGTTTCAGGCTTATTTTGAATTTTGCCCCAGTCACCTGAAACCAGTTCAACAATGCTGCCATCTTCGTCAACCAACGCACTTAAGTCTGGATAGCTTGATACGATGTGCCGCCAAATTGTTTGCGTGCTGTCATCCTTAGCCATATCAGCAACATCGCCGTCGCTATGAAATGCGCTTTCATGCAGCTCAAGAATTAACTGTTGCTCGCTGCCCCTTTTAGCGATGATGTTTCGCCACGACGCATGGCCTTCTTCATCTACACGCAGTACGTCAGTGAATCGAATTTGCTCTCCAGCCAGCAGTTCTTCAAGCTCGCTAAAGAGGTCAAGGTTCTGATAGCTTATCGGCGCCTCCGACCACGAACTACCCAGCAACGCAGCAGGGTCCAGGTTTTCGAGCTCAGCCGCTGCAGCGTTTATTGAGCGAATGATCCAGCTTTCATTACGTTGCTCTAAAACAACGATACCGGTACTAAGGAACTCAAGCTCTGGACCGAAAGATCTCGTCAGGTCAGCGGTCGATGATTTAGCCATTTCAGTAAGCGTGGTGTCAGGCAGTGCTGCGGCCGGCGTTACGAGTGGCTTTCTGTCAATGCTGGGTGGTCTGGAGAGGTTTTGATGTGGATGCGAGGTGCTGTTTGAGCCCCTCTCGCCAGTTTGCTCCCAATTGATTGCGCCAATCGTGGTTTCCAAAACACTGCGTGACAGCGTGTCTTTATCTATTACCTGATTTAGGCCGCTGTGGGTGGCTGCGACTAACTCTTGCGCCGAAATGTCGCCATCTGCACACAATATGATTGCCGCCTCTGTAAATTGAGCCCGCGCCAAGCTCACTAGTTGTACTAAGTCAGTGTGTGCGTAATTGTCGGCTAGAAAAATCAGCTCGTAGTGCTTATTGCCGCTAGGGAAAAACCCCTGGCTGGAATGATGGATGTCGCTGGAGAAGGGCCGGCCGGCTAAGCTTGCAAGCAGTTGACGCAACAGCACAGATTCAGATGAATTGTCATCCAGTATCAGTGCTTTAAAATGTTCAGCGTGTCTGCTCATAGAAGCGTAAATTGACGAATAGTCGGCATTCGTTGTTTAAAGTAACCAGTGAGGGTAATGGTACTGTTATTGGTCGGCTTTTGACCATATCCGATTCTGCTAAATCTTGCCGATTCTCGTCATAATGCACTAAGTGGTTGATTATCAAGGTACCGCGGGCCTAATTAAGCGGCCATTTCTGACAAACGGGGCTCTTAAGTAGTTAATTGGCACGCTAAACGCAACTTTCGCTGACAAACAGAGTCCCAATCAGCGACTGTGGAAAACTAAAAGGAAGCTGAACAATGAGCGCAGCAGGCGACACCTACCAATCAATCCGTGCACAAACACTGGGCAGGCTACAGCACCTGGATTTCTTAGCCCCGCTCTTATTGCGCTTGTACCTAGTGCCAATATTCTGGATGGCAGGGTCAAAGAAAATCGATTTTTCAACATTGATGCCGTACGAGTCTACTGTGAGCTGGTTTGGTAACCCGGATTGGGGCTTGGGCCTGCCGGTGCCCACTCTCATGGCCTTTTTGGCTGGCTGGACCGAAGTACTAGGGGCTATTTTTCTGGCGCTTGGCTTTGCCGTGCGTTGGATTTCAATACCTCTGATGTTCACAATGGCCGTTGCGGCTACAACAGCCCACTTAGACAACGGCTGGCAAGCTATTTCAGATCCTGGAGCGCCGTTTGCCAACCAACGAGTAAAAGAATCGGCTGCTCGATTAAGTGCGGCAAAGGAAATTCTCAAAGAGAACGGTAACTACAGCTGGCTCACGGGTCGTGGTTCGCTGGTTGTGTTGAATAACGGAATCGAATTTGCAGCGACGTATTTCGTTATGTTGCTGGCTTTATTATTTGCTGGGGCAGGGCGCTTTGTCAGCGTTGACTATTGGCTTGGCCGGGCCAGTAATGTGCCGCTAATGATTCGTTACTAACTTACGGCTGGTTCGCTACACTATTGGCGAGGTGGGTTCTGCATTAGCTCACCACTGCAACGTACTCGCGCTGAATCAGGCTGCTCTGCCTGCTTCAGCCAGATTCTTGCCGGAGACCCTTACACCGGCGAGGTGAGACAAAGCCCCCTAAATTTGTTTTTACCCCTCCAGCTGGTCATAATGCGGCGCAGCCATACACGGCACCATCATTATATCGAGCAATATGTGACTTCACGCGACTACGACGCAAACACTACCGAGCAAGGCATCTGGAGTATCGATGACTTTCCGGTTTCTCCTGTAGAGGGCAAAACAAGATTTCACGACTTTGATTTACCCGCAGAATTAATGCATGCCATTGCCGATTTGGGCTTCGAATATTGTTCGCCTATCCAGGCAGAGATTCTTCCACACACCCTGCAGGGTGTGGACGCGATCGGCAAAGCCCAAACAGGAACGGGAAAAACGGCGGCATTTCTTATTACCGTAATTACCAATATGCTCGAAAACCCGGGTGACGACGAGCGTTATCTGGGCGAACCAAAAGCTGTTGTTCTAGCACCTACTCGTGAATTGGCTATGCAAATTGCCGAAGACGCGGCATTGCTTACCAAACACTGTGATCTAAATGTAGCCCTTTTGATTGGCGGCACTGATTACGATCGCCAACTAAAAACGCTGCACAATAATGTAGTGGATATTCTTGTGGGCACACCTGGACGTTTGATGGACTTTGTTGAACGCAACGAAGTTCAGCTGCATTTAGTGGAAACCATGATTATTGATGAAGCCGACCGCATGTTGGATATGGGCTTTATTCCGCAAGTACGCCGCATTGTTAAACAAACTCCGCCACGAACGCATCGCCAAACGTTGATGTTCAGTGCAACCTTCACGCCCACCATTCTTGATTTGATTGAGCGCTGGACTGATAAGCCGGTTACCATCGAAATTGAACCTGATAGAGTGGCTACTGACTCGGTTGACCAGCGCATTTATCTAGTGAGCGAAGATAAAAAATTCAGAGTGCTGACTAACCTTTTACGTACGGAAGCGGTCGAGCTCGCCATCGTTTTTGCCAACCGTCGGGACCAGGTTCGCCGCTTGCACGAGCAGCTTGCGAAACGGGGTATTGATTGCGGCATATTGTCGGGAGAAGTGGCCCAGCAAAAACGAACTCGGACGTTACAACGCTTTAAAGATGGCGACTGCAAGATAATAGTTGCCACTGATGTTGCTGGTCGCGGCATTCACGTTGATGGCATCAGCCATGTTATTAACTTCAACTTACCTGAAGACCCGGAAGACTACGTGCATCGAATTGGACGCACGGGGCGGGCGGGTGCCAAGGGTACTTCCATCAGTCTGGCGTGCGAGTCTGATTCCTTTATGTTATTGGATATTGAGGAGTTGCTCGGTTATAAGTTGAATTACGAGCAGGCGCCTGCGGAGTTGTTAGAAAAAACTAATTAGCAGCTGCATCATTGTTGTTTGAGCAGTGACGAGCGAGGCTCACGACGAGAATACCAAGGGCCTTTTCTTCGACAGCTGACCCGTCGTCCGAGGGCCCGTCCGTCACAAGAACACCAGCCGCCTTTGCTTCGAGTCCCAACCCATCTTGGGTACCCTCCATCACAAAAAGGCCTGCACTACGCTTGTCTTTTTTGCTCCATCGGTTGGGCCTTTTTATCTACGCAAACGCCCCTGGCGTTCTCGTGACTTACCAAGTACCAACTCCGATATGCGTTAACTTAACGATGAGAGCTCGGCCGTGATACCAAACGAGCCACGGTATCGGGTACTGCTTTTGTGAAGGTGAAAGACGCAGGCCGAAGGAGTAGAAAAGACTAGCGCAGTGACGGCTTTTCTACGAAAGAGGGAATCCTGGAGGGAACAAGTCTCGCAACAAAAGCAGTGCTCGGTAGCGTGGCGCACTACGAAGCTACGCGCTTGCAAAACCCGAACTATTAAGTATTTGTCGTATATACTCTAGTTAAACTGGAGCTAGCTCTGTAGCTTTTCGCACCACATTAACGTCGCCCCACAAACAGCGGCTGGCATCACGAAGAAATTAAGGATTGGAATCATTGTCGCAAGTGTTACGCCTGCGCCAAAACTGAGTGTAAGCGTGCGGTTAATGCTGAGAGATTGTCGAAGCATGCCAAAACTTATTCGGTCGTTGTCGGCCGCGTAATCGGTGTACTGGATTGACATCATCCATGCGCCCCAGAGAAACCATAAAACTGGCGTTAGTACATTCAGCCCTGGTATCAGGGTTAGAATCCAAATAAGCAGCGCCAAGGGCAAGATATAGACCAGACGTGTCACTTCACGCACTAAGCTGCGCGGAACCGAAGCGGCTACTCCAACCCAGTTGTCCGACGCACTTACCGGTGCCGTGCCTAAGCTACGCTCTGCAACATGTTCAGCCAATATAGCGTTAAACGGCGCGCCGATAATGTTTACCAATATAGTGAAGCTGAAGATAACGATAATGAGCATCAGCACTATAAACAGCGGCCACAGTATGAATTCCAAAAAGCTTAGCCACGAAGGTATCTGCGCGAGAAGGTAGTCTGTCCAGTAATTGAATTCTGTTGTGGTGTATGTGATTAGGCTGGCGAACAACACCACATTAATTATTAAAGGACCGGCCGCATAACGGCGTATGCCATCTTCCTTCAGCATCTTAAAGCCGCGGATCAGGTAGCTTAGTCCTTCGTTCATTTTAAACGTTTACTCTTTTATTTATGCCGCGCTTTTAGCGCCATGGTCTGCAAGCAACTGTGCGAATTCTGTGCCGTGTCGATGCTCGCCCACAATCTCCAGTACCGTTTGGCCATCAGGATTGGCGGCATTAATGTTGCGTTCTTCAGCGAGGAAAAACCGAAGAAATATCTCAAAATCGCTGGGCCGCATGCTTTGGTAGGCCTTCAACAAAACATGAAAATCAGCATCAGTGCCTGCGGTGGGTGAGTAGTTTAGAAAGCTGCGCACACGGTCTTCAGTCCATACTTCATCAAGTACTTTTTCTTTGTCTTTTCTCATTCGTGAATCAACTGCCCTTTAGTTTTTGATTGAGTAACTGGTTTACTTGGCCAGGGTTTGCCTTGCCTTGCGACGCTTTCATTATTTGCCCAACGAAGAAGCCAAGCATTTTCTTGCGCTTTTCATCAGGGCTATTGCGATAATTTTCCACCTGCTGGGGGTTGGCGGCAAGTACTTCATCCACCATTTTTTCTATGGCGCCGCTATCAGATACCTGACGTAAACCCTTCTCATCGATAATCTGATCAACCCGCTGTGCCTCATTGCTGTCGTCTTCCCATAGAGCTTCAAATACGTTTTTGGCGATTTTCCCTGATATGGTTTGGTCTTTTATGCGCTCTATCAATTTTGCCAGCTGCTCGGCGCTGACACGGGTATTTTCGATGTCGACCTCAAGGCGGTTCAGTTGCGCTGACAATTCGCCCATTACCCAGTTTGCCGAGAGTTTAGGGTCCGAGCTTAAGGTGCATACTTGTTCAAAGTAATCAGCTACCTCACGCTCCGCGGCCAACAGTTGCGCGTCGTAGTCGCTGAGTGAATACTCGCTAACAAAGCGTGCCACTTTTTGCTTGGGAAGCTCAGGCATTATTGCAGCAACATCGGCTATGTAGGCGTCGTCAATCTCGATGGGAAGCAAATCGGGTTCAGGAAAATAGCGGTAGTCATTGGCCACTTCTTTGCTGCGCATTGGCCGTGTTTCGTTTTTATCGGCATCGTACAGGCGCGTTTCCTGAGTGATGCTGCCGCCGTCTTCCAATACATCGCGTTGCCTTTCTACTTCAACGTAAATTGCTTTCTCAACGAAACGAAACGAGTTGACGTTCTTTATTTCTGTCCGGGTGCCGAACTCTTGCTGGCCACTGGGTCTTAGAGAGATGTTCACATCGCATCGCATGGAGCCTTGCGACATGTTGCCGTCTGAGATTCCCAGGTAGCGTACCAACGAATGCATATACTTCAGATAGGCTACAGCCTCCTCAGCGCTGCGAATATCGGGCTCAGACACAATTTCTAACAAGGGTGTGCCTGCGCGGTTTAGGTCAATGCCTGTGCTGCCCTGAAAATCCTCATGCAGCGACTTACCAGCGTCTTCTTCTAAATGGGCTCTGGTAACCCCAATGGTTTTGGTAGAGCCATCGCCTAATACAATGTCCACTTCGCCTTTACCCACTATCGGGTGGTCCATCTGGCTAATTTGGTAACCCTTTGGAAGATCTGGGTAGAAATAGTTTTTGCGATCAAATGCAGAGCGTTTGCCGAGCTCAGCTTCAATGGCCAGTCCAAATTTAACCGCCATATGTAAGGCGCTTGCGTTGAAAACAGGCAGCGTACCCGGCATGGCTAGGTCGACCGCACTGGCCTGAGTATTTGGTTCTGCGCCGAATTGAGTAGAGGCGCCCGAGAATATTTTGGACTGTGTGGCTAATTGAACATGAATCTCAAGGCCAATGACTGTTTCCCAGCTCATGAGTTTGTCTCCTGCAGTACACCCGGAGCGCTCTGGGTGTGCCAATCGGTTGCGCCTTGAAAGCGGTGAGCAGCATTAAGTAATCGCTCCTCTTCCAGATAGTTGCCGATCAATTGCACGCCAACAGGTTTGTCATCAACAAGACCTGCGGGCATAGACAACGCTGGCAAGCCTGCCAGGTTTGCAGAAATGGTGTATATATCTTCCAAATACATCGAAACTGGGTCGCTGGCTTTTTCGCCAATAGGAAACGCTGGCGAAGGGCTCGTAGGGCCGATGATCAGGTCTACCTGTTTAAAAGCGTTGACGAAGTCTTGTTGTATTAGGCGTCGTATTTTTTGCGCCTGGCGATAATAAGCGTCGTAGTAACCGGCAGACAAGGCGTATGTGCCGACCAGAATGCGTCGTTGCACTTCGTCGCCAAACCCTTCGCTGCGGGTGCGAGTGTACATGTCGTTGAGATCAGTGGGGTTTTCGCAACGATGGCCGTAGCGTACACCGTCGTATCTCGAAAGATTGGTTGAGGCCTCAGCAGGTGCAATTACATAATAAGCGGCTACTGCAAGATGGGTGTGCGGTAAGCTGATTTCGGTAATAACGGCCCCGAGTTTTTCATACTCTTTAATGGCGTCTTCCACTCTTTCTGCCGTGCCAGCATTTAGGCCCTCGGCGAAATACTCTTTTGGTACGCCAACCCGCAGACCATCGATAGAATTGTTCAGCCCAGCACTGTAATCGGGAACATCGCGTTCTATGCTGGTTGAGTCTTTGCTATCAAAGCCTGACATCACAGACAACAGCAGGGCTAAGTCTTCGACAGTACGCGCCATTGGGCCGCCTTGGTCAAGACTGGACGCAAAAGCGATCATCCCGTAGCGAGAGACACGTCCGTAAGTGGGCTTTAAGCCGCTTATACCGCACATAGCGGCCGGCTGCCGTATTGAGCCGCCGGTGTCGGTGCCAGTGGCAGCGGGAACCAAATGAGCACTTACGGCTGCTGCAGAGCCTCCAGAAGAGCCCCCAGGAACACAGTCAGTGTTCCATGGGTTGCGCACCACGCCGAAGTAGCTAGTTTCGTTCGAGGCACCCATGGCGAATTCATCCATGTTGGTCTTGCCAATCATCACGGCACCTGCTTCGTTAAACGCAGACACACTGGTGGCATTATAAGGTGGGACAAAATTTTCTAGCATGCGTGAACCGCAACTGGTGCGCACGCCGGAGGTACAGAAGATGTCTTTGTGGGCGATGGGGATGCCACACAATGGACCCGCGAGGCCTTGGTGTCGCCGTTGGTCGGCGGCAATGGCCTGTGCAAGCGCCTGTTCTTCGCACACAGTTATAAAACTGTTGTACTTGCTGTCTTCGCTCTTGATCCGTTCAAGCAAGTGAGCTGTTAACTCCTCACTTGAGAATTCGCCCGCTGCCAAAGCTTGGCTGAGCGCGGTTACGGTCATATGATGCATTTAGTGTTCCTGAACTAATGTAAATCGAGTGCTCGCTACTATGATACCAATCAGCGAGTCATGTATGCCCTAATTTTGGCTTGGGCTTTGGAATAGTGTGTCTATGACAGTGCTAGGGACTCTGTACCCGCCAGCGCTGTACCCCGATGTTTAAACCACAGTTTTTACGTTTTGGCTGTGCTGCAGGCTATGCGAAGAGCGACTCAAAACCTCATTCTATAACTTTTGGCACCAGAAAAAGCCCTGCCTCGGTGGCCGGAGCGATGGCCTGAAACTGCTCGCGCTGATTCATCTCGGTCACCTGATCAACACGCAGCCGCTGTGTGGCATCAAACGGATTGGTCATGGGTTCAACAGCGCTGGTATCGACGGCTTGCATTTCATCGATCATCGTCAGGATGCTGGTTATTTTATCTACAACTTCATCTACACGCTCTTCATCTATTGAAAGACGAGACAAGGTGGCGACTTTTTCGATATCTGATCGGTCTACCGACATACAACCTCCTGATGGACCTGACTACTGGCCGCGTATTGTACAACTCAGCGGCGCTAGACGTATAAAGTTATCATATTTGCAGCTTGCCCTGAATGCCTTCGATTGCTAGAGTTCCCGTTTTTTTAGAATAGCTCTGACAAAGTTGCCATAATTGGCTATTTTTAAAGGGAATATTACAAGAATCCCAACAGCAGTTCATGCGTGGTGCTACCTTAAAGGGGCAGTACGTTAAACAGGCCCCAGTAACATGTTCAAACGAATACGTGGAATGTTCTCCAACGACTTGTCTATTGACCTAGGCACGGCGAATACCCTTATTTATGTACGCGACCAGGGAATAGTCCTGGACGAGCCATCAGTGGTGGCTATTCGTATACATAATGGTCAGAAACAAATAGAAGCGGTGGGCGCGGATGCCAAGCGTATGCTTGGTCGTACACCGGGTAATATCACAGCCATTCGCCCCTTGAAGGATGGTGTTATTGCCGACTTCCAGATAACTGAGCGAATGTTGCAGCACTTTATTGCCAAGGTTCATCAGCACAGCTTCATCCGACCTAGCCCAAGAGTACTTATTTGTGTGCCCTGCCAATCAACACAGGTTGAGCGGCGAGCAATACGCGAGTCTGCGTTAAGTGCTGGTGCACGTATGGTGCGATTGATCGAAGAGCCAATGGCAGCGGCTATTGGCGCTGGACTTGCTGTAGAAGAAGCCAGCGGCTCGATGGTTGTCGATATAGGTGGTGGCACGACTGAAATTGCGATTATTTCTTTGAACGGGGTTGTTTATAGCGACTCTGTACGAATTGGCGGTGACCGTTTTGACGAGGCTATTGTTGCGCATGTGCGTCGCCGATATGGCAGCTTAATTGGTGAAGCGACAGCTGAGCGCATCAAGCAAGAAATTGGCTGTGCCTACAAGGGCAGTGAGCTTCGCGAATTGGACGTACGTGGTCGAAATCTGGCCGAAGGCGTTCCACGCAGTTTTGTGCTCAATAGCGACGAAATATTAGAGGCTTTGCAAGAGACCTTAACCTCCATTGTGCAGTCAGTGAAAAGTGCTTTGGAACAATCGCCACCTGAGCTGGCATCAGACATTGCCGAAAAAGGCATAGTGTTAACGGGTGGTGGCGCTTTACTGCGTGACATCGACCGCTTATTGGCTGATGAAACTGGCTTGCCCGTTATTGTTGCTGAAGATCCACTCACCTGTGTGGCCCGCGGCGGCGGTCGTGCTATGGAGTTAATGGATCTGCAACGAATGGATCTGCTCTCTACTGAATAAATAGGACACCACACTAGAGGCGCCCAAGCCTATGGCGCAACCCAGAGGCCGCAGTTATCAAACCATTATTCCAGCGCATACCGTCGAAGGGCTTCCAGGCAATTCTGGTAGCTGTTATCGCGTTAACGCTGGTGGTGTTCGACCAAAAACCCGATTCCGTTAATCCCATTCGAAGTTTTCTTCATATGGTGACCACGCCATTCTACTGGCTGGCCGACATGCCCAAGCGTGCTTCAATCTGGAGCGAAGAGTCGCTGGTTTCTCGACGCAATCTGCTTGAGCAAAATGCAGGGCAGCGCATAGAGCTGCTAATTCTCAAAGGTAAGCTGCAAAAGCTAGCCAGTATGGCCGCTGAGAACGTGCGGCTACGTGAACTGCTTAATTCGTCAACGGTTTTAGACAGCAGCGTATTGGTTGCCGAGCTGATCAGCATATCGGCCGACCCACGCAGCCATAGAATTGTGCTCAACAAGGGCACGCGCGACGGCGTTTATCTAGGTCAGGCGGTGTTGGACTCTGAAGGCCTTATGGGGCAGATTATCGATGTAGGCCCAAATATTAGCCGAGCCTTGCTGATTTCAGACAGTAGTCACGCTATTCCCGTTCAAATAAATAGAAATGGTGTTCGTTCTGTTGCCACTGGAACAGGATTACTGCATGAGCTTGAGCTGCGCTATGTGGCAGCTACGACCGACATTGTCGTCGGTGACTTGTTGGTCAGCTCAGGCTTGGGCCGACGATTCCCGGTGGGTTATCCGGTTGCAGACATTACAGAGGTAACGCTGGACCCAGGGCAGCCGTTCGCTACCGTGAAGGCTATGCCGCGAGCGCAGTTGAATCGATCCCGGCACGTTTTGTTGGTGTTTACTGAAGGAGACAGGCAGCGCACAGAGGCAGTGAACGAGCAAGACATCGACGCAAGTGGCATTGATGAAGAGAGCCCTTAATGAGCGCTGCTTATGAATGAGCGCAGCACAGATGGCGTATGGGTGATCATTGCCAGTATAGCGATGGCACTGCTATTAATGCTGATCAATGTTCCAGAATGGCTGCGTTGGAGTCGGCCTGAGTGGGTGACCATTGTGTTGGTGTACTGGGTGATCATGTTGCCTCACAGGGTAGGAATACTGTTTGCTGCGTGCTCAGGGTTACTGCTGGATGTGCTAGAAGGTACTGTACTCGGTGAACATGCATTTGCGCTTGTAATCGTTAGTTACGCGACCTACTTGTTGTATCAACGGTTGCGAATGTTTGCGGTTTGGCAGCAGGCGTTCATCGTGTTTGTACTTGTGGGTATTCAGCAACTTGCTTGTCATTGGGTTGAGAATATCTCAGGCAGTCCTGAACAAAACCTCCTGTTTTTGCTGCCGGCTTTAATGAGCGCCGTATTCTGGCCCTTAATTACCGTGGCACTTGGAGCCCTGCAGCGCGTGTATGCCGTATGGTAAATGGCAGGGGGTGTGCTCGTGAGTGAGGAGATACTCATCAATGTAACGCCTGTAGAAACACGCGTTGCTTTGGTTGAAAACGGTATGCTGCAAGAGGTGCACATCGAGCGCGCCATGCGCCGAGGCATTGTTGGCAACATCTATAGTGGCAAAGTGGTGAGAGTTCTACCAGGCATGCAGGCTGCGTTTGTAGAAAACGGCTTAACGCGGGCCAGTTTTATTCACGCTAACGACATTGTTAGCCTGGACGACGATGGCATAGAAGACAGAAACGTCGCGCCGCCGTTGATTCAAGAAGCATTGCGTGAAGGAGAGAAGCTCCAGGTTCAGATCATTAAAGAGCCTATCGGGACAAAGGGCGCGAGACTGTCGACCCATATGTCAATATCGTCTCGTTTTCTGGTTTATATGCCACGCACTAACCACATCGGCATATCCCAACGTATTGAAGATGACGTTGAAAAGGATCGCTTGCGCGCCGCAGTTGAAGCCGCGATAGTCAGTGAAGGCTTAAGTGGGCAAGGCGGGTTTATCGTGCGTACAGTTGGTGAAGGTGCCAGCGAGGAAGATATTCGTTCCGACATGCGTTTTCTGAAACGACTATGGGCTTCGATAGCTAATCGAATTGGCAGCGAACCAACCCCCTCTATATTGTACGAAGATCTTGCGCTTTATCTGCGAACAATGCGCGATATGGTGCGTCCCAATTTAGAAAAAATCCGCGTAGATTCTGAGGAAACTTTCGAAAAAATTCGCCAATTCGCGACTGATTTTATACCCGAGGTTAGCAGTTCGATCGAGCTGTATCGCGGAGAGCGACCTATATTTGATCTTTACGGCATTGAAGACGAAATACAAAAAGCGTTGAGCCGCAAAGTTCAATTGAAATCTGGCGGCTATCTGATTTTGGATCAGACGGAGGCAATGACCACCATTGATGTTAATACCGGCGCCTTCGTCGGACATCGAAATCTTGAAGAAACGATCTACAAGACCAACTTGGAAGCCGCTCAGGCCCTAGCGCGCCAACTAAGGGTTCGTAACCTTGGAGGCATGATCATTATCGACTTTATCGATATGAATGAGGAGGAGCATCGGCGCCATGTGATCCGTACCTTGGAGAAGGCATTGGCACGGGATCACGCAAAAACGGCCATTAGCGAAATCTCTGATCTAGGGCTAGTGCAGATGACTCGCAAGAGAACCCGTGAGAGCCTGGAGCAAAGCCTGTGCGAACCTTGTAACGCGTGCCAGGGCAGGGGAACGTTAAAATCGGCTGAAACGGTTTGCTATGAAGTGTTTCGGGAGATACTTCGTGAGGCCAGAACCTACGAGAATGACAGCTACCTGGTGCTGGCCTCACAAGCCGTGGTTGATCGGCTCTTGGATGAAGAGTCGCACAGCGTGGCTGATTTAGAAGAATTTACCGGCAAGAACATCAAATTTCAGGTAGAACTTATGTATACCCAGGAACAGTTTGACGTTATTTTACTCTAAGGAAAGATACTAACGGCTATGCTGGGTTGGTTTCTGTTCATGTTGCTACAGATACACTGATACTCAGCGCCATCACGTGAAAGACATATGTTACTTCGTTCTTTGAATCTTATCCGTCGTACAGTGCTTGGCATTGCGCTTTTGATATTGATTCTGGCTGCATTGGTAGCGAGTCTGGGCCGCTATTTTGTGCCGTATCTGAGCGACTACAGAGAGCCGGTTTTGGCTTGGCTCAATCAGTCCGCTCCTTTTGAAATTGCCGCCGCTGAATTGACCGGTGATTGGCATCGTCTATCGCCGACCATTGCTGTACGAGACCTTCATTTGGGTCCTAAATCCACGGGTCTTCACGTCGACCGCGCTACAGTTACTCTAAACCTGGCTTACAGCCTCTGGAAGGGTAAGCTGGTGTTTGACCAGCTGCACTTTTCGGGGACGACTATCGACCTTTTAGAGGCGGAGAATGGTCAGTGGGCATTGCGGGCGGACTGGCTGCCCAAAAACAGGCCGCCTTCGAAGCTTGTCTCAGTCGAGGCTCTTTATTCAGGCTTGGATCGTTTTATAGTTAAAGCCGCCCGCTTAAACCTGCATCGCAGCAACGGTAAATTGATTGTTGTCGATCACTTAAATATTGATTACACGAAACAAGGCAATGAATGGCGTATTCGTAGTGATGGTTTGCCAGACAAGTCGCCACTGCCACTTAATATGGTGGTTGAAGGCATAGGGCTGCCCCAACATGATGACTTTTCTGCGCGTGCTTACACATTGATAAATGGCTTTGATGTAAGCCCCTATTTAAGCAGGGCGAGTTACAGAGGCTGGACGCCTGAGTTGCCACGCTTCGATGGCAAGTTGTGGCTGGATTTTCATCGTGGTGGTCGCGTTTTGCTGCAAGGAGTTCTGGATTTACAAGATATGCGTTTCAACCACGAGGATGGTCGGCAAAGCATCGACATACCTGAGTTAAAAACTCAATTTAAGTTTGCCTTGGGAGAGGGCAATAAACCTTCTGTTTGGTTGCGAGATCTGTCGATCACGCTTAATGATGAAGTGATCACCTTCGAGCAAGCGAACCTTCTGCCTAGTGAAGACGGCTTGTTGGCCAGTTTTGATTCTATTGAGGTGAACCCAGTATTACACCTGCTCCGTCGGTTTGAAGTGCTGCCTGAAAAGGCTCAGGAGGCTCTCGCCATTCTCGACCCTGGCGGAGAGCTGCACGATATTACCTTGTTCATACCCGAAGGCGCCAAGCTGGATGATATGCAAGTAGCGGCGGGCTTACGTAATGTGAGTGTTAAGCCGTGGAAAGGTGCGCCAGGCGTGGAGAACTTAAGCGGCCAAATTTTCGCGCAAACCAAGGGTGGTGTTGTGGAGATTAGTAGCAATGATTTGGCAATGCGCTTTCCTAAACTGTTTCATCAACCGCTTTCTTTTGCCGACAGTGCCGGACCAATTGAATGGGTGATAAGGGAGAAAATATTTGAGGTTCGTTCGGGTAAAATAGAGTTGGCAGGCAAGCTGGGCCAGGCCAGTGCGTTTCTTAAGCTCGAGATACCGCTAAAGAAAGAGTACAACTTAGATCCGGAAATGGATTTGCAGATTGCTCTAGAGAATTCCAAGGGCCGCTTTCGCGACAAATTCATCCCTTACACCTTAGACCAGAAGCTTCAGGACTGGATTGCGCGGAGTATTGTTAGTGCCGATGTAAACGAGGCTGCATTTATTTATCGCGGATCTCTAGCAAAGAACTCGAATTTGAAAAAGACCATTCAGTTGTATATCGACTCCAGCAATGCCGAAGTTGATTATGACCCCGCTTGGCCTGCTGCGCATAGAGTCAGCGCTAAAGTGTTTATTGATGACAACAGAGTGTTAGGTGAAGCAAGTAAAGGTGAAATAAGCGGGCTGGCTCTTGGCAATGCGCGTATTCGCTATGTGCCTCAAAGTAGAGGGCCAGGCGGTAAAATTCGAATAAGCTCCAATATAAGCGGCGAAGTTGCCCACGGCCTAGAGTTTTTGCTCGATTCGCCTATCAAAGATCAGCTAAATGGTGCGCTTGACGATTGGTACGCTGCTGGAAAGCTGAGTGGAAGCGTTCGAACAACGATTCCCATAGGTTTTAAAAGCCCAGAAGATGTTCAGTTACGCGCGCGTTTGCACAGCGCTGAGTTGGGTGATGATCGGTTAAACCTGGCTTTTCGAGACTTGAATGGACCTCTGCGTTACACCAGTGCGAAAGGGCTGCATTCAGCCGGTATTGTTGGCACGTTTTGGGATGATTCAATGGCGGCTACAATTGTATCTAGTCAAAATGCCGAGTCAGGCGCAGCGTCCACTGGCTGGCTAACGGAGGTGAATGTAAAAGGCAGTAGTAACGGTGCAGCCGTTTTTGATTGGCTAAAGATACCACTTCGCGATTTTGTCGAGGGCGAGTTTGAGTACACCGCTAAATTGAGCCTGGGCGGGGGCGATTCCCAGTTGCGCATGAGTACAAATTTTGAAGGAATGAGCTCGCGACTTCCTCCGCCTTTTGCTAAGGAAGCGAGCCAAGGTATGTTGACAGACGTGCGGATGTTTCTTGATGACGATCCATTGCGCCTTCGTATTCAGCTTGCCGAACACACTAAGGCGGCGTTAGTGTTGCACAAGAACTCGCCATTTACTGGAACCGTTAGTTTCGGCGCTCAACAGCAGCCAAGTTATGCGAAAGACAGTATTCGCCTAGTAGGTAGCATAGATGCGTTCGATTTGGCGTCAACCCTTGAGGTTGTGGAGTTTATCTCAAATGGCGATAGTGATGGCGGAGCTAACTCTAGCGCCGAAGACAATACTTTGCCTACTGTCTATGCGCAGAATTTGTTGCTTAAAAAAGCGAGCGCCTTTGGGAACGAATTTGCTGACTTAACAGCGGCCGTTGCGAGTCATGGACGCGCCTGGACTTTTGCTGTATCCGGTAAAGACGTCGCTGGGCGCGCAACCTATGATGCGGAGCGTTCGCTTGCTCTGGATATCTCTCTAGACCATCTGTATCTGCTGACAGAGACTAATGAGTTGGAATTGCCTACAGAAGGTGCAGCTGATACGGATCTGTTAGCCGACTGGTACCCCTCAGATCTACCCGAGATGCAATTTAAACTTGCTGATCTAAAGGTGAATGGAGAACCCTACGGACGATGGTCATTCGAGACAAGCAAAATACAGCACGGCGTAATGTTTCGAAATCTTGATGCCAATAGCCGCGGCCTGCAAATTGCCGGCACGCCTGAACAGCCTGCGTTTCTTCGCTGGAAGCGTGTGGGTGATCAGCAGCAGACAGAGTTCAACGGTGTGCTGAGTTGTTCGGATTTAGGCGCTGTATTGGAAGCCTGGGAGTATGCTGCGGCAATGCGCAGCAAGAGTTGTCGTTTTGGCGCTGAGTTGTCCTGGTATGGGTCGCCATTGGACCTGGAGCTGGCACAAATGGAAGGTCGGGTAGATATAGCCTTAAATAACGGTCAGTTTCTGGAAACGAATTCGACAGCCAACGCACTTCGCATATTCAGTTTGTTTAACTTCGATACTTTATTACGGCGCCTGCAATTCCGGTTTGACGACGTGTTTAACCGCGGCCTCAGCTATGATCAAATCAGTGGTGAGTTTCTGTTAACTAACGGCATGCTTAATATTCAGAAGCCTTTTGATGTAAAAGGACCTTCGTCAAGGCTGCAGATGACGGGTTCGTTGGATTTGGTTAACGAAACAGTAGACACGAGAATGGTGGCTACGTTGCCGATAAGCAGTAACTTACCCTGGGTGGCTGCTTTGGCTGGCGGCCTTCCTATGGCGGCCGGTGTTTATGTGGCTGGTAAGATTTTCCAGAAACCAATGGAAAAGCTATCGAGCGCTTCCTACGAGGTTACGGGAAGCTGGGACGACCCGACAATCAAGCTGCAGCGCATTTTTGATGATGACGCTCGTAAATCTTCTGGGACCGTTGCTGCTGAACCCGAATCTGCTGTGCCGCAAGGCGGCTCAGATCCAGCCTCCTCCCCCTAGGGTAACACGCTTTGGCGCGCACGTGCAGTCGAAACTAAGCTAACTCGGTAGCTCCCGTAGGTATTTGAACAGCTTTCTGGCACTTGCTGGCGGTTTATCGTGCTGGCTTTCTCTTTGAGCATTTCGAGCTAACTGATTTAACAATTGACGATCGGCTTCCGGAAAGGCGTTTAGGGTGGCCTCAATACCGGCCGTTCGGTCGCTAAGAATCAAGTCCCGAAGTTTTTCCAGGCGCTGAAATTCCAGGGCTTGCTCGCGGCTACCCATATTGAGTTTATCAATCGCGCTTTGAATACCGCTTACGTCAATTTCGCGCAAACGCTTGGCGAGAAACCGTAGCTCGCGTCGGCGTGCTTCTTTGTGCGGCATTCTGCGAACGCGTTTTACGACTTCGGTAATGTATTCATCTAGCGGGACGGTAGCCAAGTGTTTTGCAGACAAGTCGCAGACCGCTTCCCCAAGGTAGAACAAGTCCATCATTTCGCGTTTTATTTGCGACTTACTCTTCTCTTCCAGGTTCTCGTCATCGAAATCGGGGCTGTTTTCTTGGTTTTGGTCTTGGTTTTTGCTCATGGGTTTACATATAAAACAGTGTGGCCAGGCCGAGGAAGGAGACGAAGCCTACTACATCGGTGATTGTTGTGAGTACGACGGTGCCTGCTAGCGCAGGGTCAACTTTCATTGCTCTTAGTAGCATAGGTAATAAAACGCCCGCTAAGGCCGACGTGACAAGGTTTATCAGCATGGCCATGGCGATCACGATGCCTATTCTATTGTCATCGAACCACAGTGTGGCTACCACTGCGACGACGACAGACCAGAGCATGCCGTTGATAGCCGCTACCATCAACTCGCGATTCAGTAGCCAGCGCACATTGGTGCGGCTAATCTGTCCCAGTGCCATTCCGCGTACCATGATTGTCAGTGTTTGGCTGCCGGCCACGCCGCCCATACTGGCGACGATCGGCATGAGAATTGCCAATGCGACTACTTGTTCAATTGTTTCATGATAGATATTTATCGCAGCGGCGGCGATAAATGCGGTAATCAGGTTAAGCCCTAACCACAAAGCGCGCCTGGGTGCGGCCTTATATACGCGGCTGAAGGTATCTTCGTCGTCGCCCAAGCCAGCCATGCTCATCAATGAGTGGTCGGCGTCCTCAATAATCACATCTACAACGTCGTCGATGGTGATTCGCCCAAGCAGTTTGTTGCTGCTATCGTCAATGACGGGGGCTGAGATCCAATCATGGCGTTCGAATAGGGACGCTACCTCACTATCGGACATGCTGGCTGGAATCGCCTCTATGCCGGTCTGCATTAACTCGCGCACTGTCATGCCGGGGTCGCTGACAAGAACCCGACGCAAAGGCAGCAAGCCAAGGAACTCATCTTTTCTATTGACGACAATAAGCGTGTCGGTAAAGCGCGGAATTTCTTCATGGCGTCTCAGGTACCTGAGTACTAATTCCATGGTATGACTTGGCCGCACAGTAATTGTGTCGGTATTCATCAAGCCGCCGGCCGTTTCTTCATCGTATGGCAGCATTAATTCGAGACGCTGACGATCCTGTGCGTCCATGGACTGCAGAACTTCGTCTAGGACATCTTCCGGTAGCTGCTGCAGGATGTCGACTAGATCATCGGTCTCAAGACCTTCTGTAACCGTTAACAGTTCTGCGGCATTCATCTCGCTTAGGAACTGCTCACCGACCTCGTCATTCACTTCCTGAAGGATCTCGCCTTCTTTTTCTATATCAATCAGTTGCCAAAGAATTTGGCGCTTGTTTGGTGGGGACGATTCTAGTAGGTCGGCTACTTCTGACGCAGGTAGACCATTAAGCATACGGCGCACTTGCACGAATGTGCCACTGTTCAGTGCCTCATTCAGCGCGTCGATCTGCATAGTTTTGGTTTGTGCTTCGCTACTTTGCACTGCTTTAGGTCCGTTTCTACTCGCCTTCATCGAAGCGATTGTTGATTAGCGTTGAAATGGCCTCCCAAGCCTGTTGCTCATCGCTACCTGAAATATCGAACTGCAGTATGCTTCCTTTGGCGGCCGCTAGCAGCATAACTGACATGATACTCTTACCATCAACAGGCTTGCTGTCTTTCGTTATTTTGATTTCGGACCCGTACGCCGCGCAAACGGCAACCAGCTTGGCTGCAGCTCGAGCGTGCAGCCCCAGTTTGTTGATGATTTCAATTTTCTCGCTTACCACTAGCAATGCGCCTAATGAGCTGAACGTTTCAATTCACGATGCCGTACTTGTACATTGTCGAACAAGCGTGAAAAGTGTCGCATCATGCGTTCGCTCATGTATACAGAGCGGTGTTGCCCTCCGGTGCAACCGATGCCAACAGTGATGTAGCTTCGGTTATTGGCCTGAAATTCGGGTAACCAGCGCTCCAGATAGGTGGCAATGTCGCTGAACATGCTATTAACGGTTTCCTGCTCTTCTAGGAAATTAATGACGCCCTCGTCAAGCCCGGTTTGCGTTCGGAGGTCTTTACTCCAATAAGGATTCGGTAAACAGCGAACGTCATACACCATGTCAGCATCGGTGGGTACGCCGCGTTTAAATCCGAATGATTCGAACAATATCGCCATGCCCCCAACTTTTTCGCCAATCACTCTTTGGCGAACTATGTCACGCAACTCATAGATGTTCATTTGGCTGGTTTCTATGGTCAGCGTTGCGCCGTTAGCGATAGGCGCCAGTAGTTCCTTTTCTGCCTCTAGCGCTTCCTGAAGGGCAGTGAATCGATTACTGAGAGGGTGCTTACGGCGAGTTTCACTGAAGCGTTTGATCAACTCTTCACTGTTGGCGTCCAGGTAGATTACTTCGGTGTTTACGGTTTCTGCGAAACCTTCTAGTAACTCTTCAAATTGCTGTAAATCCACCACTGCATTACGCGCATCTATGCAGACAGCAATTCTATCGTATTCCGAAGATTCGCGACTCCGTGTTTGTTCGACAAGTGCTGGCAACAGGCCCGCTGGCAGGTTATCGATACAGTAGTAGCCTGCGTCTTCAAGAACATGCAATGCTGTTGTTTTACCAGACCCGGAACGGCCGGAGATGATCGCGAGTTGCTGGCTGTCGGATCGTGAATTCGGCACCCTAAACTCCTAGCATGACTGAACTAGCTAACTTAACCTGTAATGCGTTGAGGTTCAACCTCAGTCGCCTTTTGAGTGGCTGTGAGTTGCTGCGAATGTGATGCTATAGCTGTTCGTTTGGTCGCAGACTCCGCCGCGGCGGCATGCGAAGGCAGTGGCTGTCGTAATCCACGCTGTGGCTCCTTAGTAGCGTAGCTCTGCGGTTTTTTGCAGAAAAAGAAACAGCGCGCCTGCCCAATGTTCGATGGGAGCTAAGTTTCTACCGTTGCCATGGCAGCCGAATATAAGGCCTCAGCGCTTTCGGCAGACCGCAGTTGCTGGCAATACTTGTCGCTACTAAAACGTTGCGCCAGTTCAGCCAATATTTGCAGGTGTTGATCGTTTGCTTCGCTAGGTACAACCAGTACAAATAAAAGATCAACCGGCTGATTGTCTGGCGCATCAAACTCTATTGGTTTGGATAGAGTGAGTAGTGCGCCGGTGCACTCTTCGCAGCTGTTGAGCCGGCAGTGAGGAATCGCGATTCCCTGTCCGAGACCGGTGCTGCCCAGTCGCTCTCTAGCCATAAAAGCGTCGAGAATAAGTTGCATATGAGCTGGATTGTTGCCGCTGACCAGTTGACTCGCCAAAAATTCGAAAACTCTTTTTTTGGAATTGCCGGAGGCCGCATGAAACGTGCGCTCCGGCGTTAGTATTTCTGAAAGTTGCATGTCTTACGTAAGTTAGTGCGTTGGAGCTATCTCAATTGCCTAAAGCGGGTCAAACAAAGTCCAAAGCGGGTTAAACAAATCACCCAAAGCGGGCTAAGAAAAAGTGCCCGCCTTGGCTTGATCAAAATAGCGATTTAGTCGAAATTAACGGCCGTATTTGACCCTTTGTGGCTGCGCACCTTTTCTTTGTGCTTAATAACCTGTCGGTCAAGTTTGTCGGCTAAAGTGTCAATAGCTGCGTACATATCTTCCGACTCCGAGGCGGCAAAAATATCGGCTCCCGATACATGAACGGTGGCTTCGGCCTTCTGCCGATTCTTTTCCACACTGAGCGTAACGTGAGTGTTGGTTATGTTATCAAAATGGCGCTCGATGCGTGTAAGTTTGCTATTTACATAGTCCCGCAATGAGTCAGTTAAATCGACGTGGTGACCGCTGATTTGCATATGCATAAATTACCCTCATTATGATTACGCGAGCCCTTAAGCCCGCTGTTACGCCATGCAACGCCCGCTGCATGGCTGCCATTCACACCAGACGTTTCCGTTCGTTTGATGGTGGAATATTCATACTTTCGCGATATTTGGCAATTGTTCTTCTCGCTACCTCTATACCCTGCTCGGCCAACAAGCCTGCAATTTTACTGTCGCTGAGTGGCTTGCGAGCATTCTCTGCTGACACAAGCTTCTTGATAATGGCCCGTATAGCGGTAGATGAGCATTCGCCGCCTGAGGTGGTGCTAACGTGACTTGAAAAGAAATACTTCAGCTCAAAAATGCCGCGTGGTGTATGCATGTACTTCTGTGTAGTAACACGTGAGATAGTTGACTCGTGCATTTCCACCGCTTCAGCGATGTCATGCAACACCATTGGCTTCATGGCTTCTTCGCCGTACTCGAAAAAGTTCAGCTGTTGTTCAACAATACACGTTGCTACCTTCATCAAGGTTTCATTGCGACTTTGCAAACTTTTCAAAAACCAACGGGCTTCCTGCAGGTTGTCCTTTAGAAAAGTATTATCCTGGCTATTGTCTGCTCGACGAATTAGGCCAGCATAGTCAGAATTGATGCGTAGCTTGGGTGCAATGTCCGGATTTAGCTCAACATTCCATCGGCCATTTATCTTGCTGACGAACACGTCCGGAACAACGTACTCGGTTTTCGTTTGTTGAACGCTGTCGCCAGGGTAGGGGTTCATGCTTTGAATCAGGCTGATGATCTGCTTTAGATCGTCTTCCTTGAGCTTCATTCTTCGCATCAATTGCGCATAGTCTCGCGAACCGAGAAGGTGCATATGACGATTCACGAGCTGCAGCGCCTGGTCTAGCCTGGGTGTTTCCTTCGGCAGCTGGCGGAGTTGCACGCTGATGCACTCTTGTAAATCAACGGTGGCAACACCGGCCGGATCGAACTGCTGTATTCGGTGGCGCACGGCTTCTACTTCATCAAGCTCAATGTCGAGAGACTCGTCAAAACCTGCAAGAATTTCTTCCGGGCTTGCGCTCAGTAAGCCACTTGGTTCAATCGCGTCGATAATAGCCAGCGCGATGTACATGTCGGTATCTGACATGGAGGTTAGGTTTAGTTGCCACATCAGGTGGTCTTGCAGAGACTGTTCGGCCGTGTTGCGGCCTTCAAAGTCCATGTCGTCATTGCTGGCCGGGCCACTAATCGATGTTGGCGGCCCAGCGGGGTATACGTCGTCCCAATTGGAGTCGACTGGAACGTCAGCGACATTGTTAACGTCACCCCAGTTGTCGTCTGATCCGTCGATGGGCGCCGTATCGCCGGCGGGCTCTGCACTAGTGCTGGTTTGTGCCGATTCGGAATTCGTGTTCGACGATTCGGTATCGTTAGTTGTGGCTGAGCTGCCATCTTCTTCTACTTCTAGAAGAGGATTGGATTCAAGGGCCTCTTGAATTTCGCCTTGCAAGTCCAAGGTCGATAATTGCAGAAGCTTTATTGCTTGCTGCAACTGAGGTGTCATTGTCAGTTGCTGGCCAAGCTTCAGTTGCAGGGACTGTTTCATTAGTCAAAGTGTAGCCCTGTGGCGAGTTGCAAGCAATGGCCAAATACTGACTTTGTGAAGCTCGCGCAAATAGGCTAAGAGATGATCTTGCTAAGTTGACGTTTTTAGTAAATTAATTGCGGGTGTTGCTCTAAAAAATGTTATAAAGAAAACCCTTCGCCAAGGTAGACTTCCTTCACTTTGCTGTGATTTAGTATTGATTCGGCGTTGCCTTCGGCAATGATGTGGCCTTCAGAAACGATATAAGCTTTCTCGCAGATATCGAGAGTCTCCCTCACATTGTGATCGGTAATAAGCACACCGATACCTCGGTTTTTCAAGTGGATGATAATTTGCTTTATATCATTGACCGAAATAGGATCTACACCCGCAAAAGGCTCATCTAACAGAATGAATGAAGGTTCTGTGGCGAGTGCGCGAGCAATCTCGACACGTCGCCTTTCCCCTCCCGACAAAGCCATGCCGAGGCTTTTCCGGATGTGCGTAATATGGAACTCTTGCAATAATTGTTCTAATTTCTGCAGGCGCTCCTTGCGATTAAGGTCTGCGCGTGTCTCCAGAATAGCGAGAATATTGTTTTCTACAGACAGCTTTCTAAACACTGAGGCTTCTTGAGGTAAATAGCCAATGCCTTTTCTCGCCCGAATATGCATCGGCTGGCGAGTGACGTCTACGCTATCGATTTTAATCTGACCCTTTTCGGGCTTTACAATACCGACAACCATGTAGAAACACGTTGTCTTACCTGCACCGTTCGGGCCCAACAGTCCCACTATGTCCCCGCTGTTAACGGTCAGAGATACGTCTTTTACGACACTACGGCCTTTGTAACTCTTGGCTAGATGTAAAGCTTGTAATACAGGCATCGTTGGCTTACTCAGCGCTCCTCTTTTTGGCCAGGCGTTTTGGTCGATGATGTGGCTGGATTGCTGGCAGGAATAATCATTTCTACGCGCTGTTCGCTATTGGTGTTGCCGTTGGCGCGTACTATCTGTTGTTTCATATCGTAGGAAATTTGACCACCACGTACTTTTGTACCGTCTTGTTCCACATAGGCGTTATCTTCGAGCTGTACAATTTCGGTTTCCAATGAGTATTCTATGTTGTTTCCTTTTGCAATGATCACACCTTTGTCTGGCGATGGCTGTTGTTGTAAGCGCGCAGGGTTACCCTTAGCCACGATACGCGTTACTGCCTGGGAGCCATAAATGACCACTTCTTGTGCGGCTATAGTCAGGCTGCCTTGGTCAATGATGACGTCGCCGCGATAGGTCGTTACGCCGCGTTTATCGTCGCGCTCGGCGCTATCGGCTTTAACCCGTATCGGTTGGCTGCGATCGTCTTCTAGTGAAAAAACGGACGCTGAAAACGTACTGCCCATCAGCGCTAAGAGCGCTGCGAGACGCAGCACCAGCAGTTGGCGCTGAAAATGTGAGGCCTTGCCACTATTGAGGTGGTTCAAAAACACTTCTAACCTCACTTTCAAGATTTATGACTTCCTTATTTAAATCAGCTCGCATACCTACGCCGACGGTTTGGCCTACTTTAGAGTCTATGACTACTTCTTTTTTCGTTTTCGCAATGCCAGCGGCACTGAAAAAGGTCAAACTCTCTGTTCGCGCCAAAGCGTCACCGTCAACTTGCTCAATGAGCACCGTATTCCAAAGATCGTACGTGCTCCCATCAGGTCTAACTTTCCCCTTGCGTGCACTGGTATGCCACGTCTTACCGCGCGCACTGGTGCTCTGTATGTTGGGTGCGTCCAATACGCTTTCATCACTTAAGGCATAATGAGCTGCAGAGTCGGCCTTTACAAACCGGGCTATCAGACCTTGCTCATCAAATTGGGTAGAACGCACATTCATGGTGTAAGTGTCGACGAAGTTTTCCTTTTCTACAATGTCTTCTGAGGGCACTATGTCGGTATGTCGCTGGCGCACAAAGAGAGCCAACATCACTAGCGTTAGTGTCAATAAGACACCGTATGACTTGGCTCGCGTGTCGCTTCGCTCAGCCATTGACGCCAGGCTCCATTCGGTAGCTTGTTTCTATATCTTGCCAATAACCCTGGGCTTGTAAAATGCGCTCGCAGGCCTCGCGTACCGCGCCCTTTCCGCCAGACGCACGCGTTACCATGTCGGCTCGCTCAGCAACCCCGGTTGCTGCATTAGGTACGCTAATGCCTAAACCTGCGGCTTGTATTGCAGCTAAATCGGGCAGGTCATCTCCCATATAGGCTGCCTGGTCCAATGTTAGGTTTAATTGCTCGCAGACTTCACTTAGCGCCGTCAGTTTGTCTTCACGGCCTTGCAGTAACACATCTATGCCCAATTCCGCTGCACGCTGCTCAACAATGCGCGATGTGCGGCCGGTGATTATCGCGATGGAAATGCCCACGCTGTGCAGCATTTTAAGTCCATGGCCGTCTAAGCTGTTGAAAGCTTTCAGCATGTCGCCGTCTATGCCAAAATATAGAGTGCCGTCGGTTAACACGCCGTCCACATCCAGCGCTAATAACTTTATATCGGTGACGTTCACGGCGGCGTTGTCTGTTGAATTGATCTTGTTTCCCATCTACGCCAACCCTGCTTGCAGTAAGTCATACATTTGAACAGCGCCGATTGCCCGGTTATTGTCATCAACAACAACCAGAACGCTGATCTTGTTGTCTTCCATGACCGTCAAAGCGGCGGCCGCCAATTGATCTGGATGAATGGTTTTGCCACCTGTCGTCATGATTTCTGACACACGACTTGTTTTTATGTTGATTTCGCCATCCAGCGCTCGACGTAAATCGCCATCTGTAAATATCCCTTCCAATTCACCCTCATAGGTGAGCACTGTGGTCATGCCAAGTCCCTTCGCTGATATCTCAAGAATAGCATCGCCTAGCGTTGCGTCGGGGTGAACCTTCGGTAAATCGTTTCCTTGATGCATAAGGTCAGAGACTCTCAGCAGCAACCGCTTGCCCAAGCTGCCGCCAGGGTGTGAGTAGGCGAAATCCTCTGCGGTAAAGCCTCGTCGCTCCAGCAGAGCAATCGCCAGTGCGTCCCCCATGACCAGGCTGGCAGTCGTACTGCTGGTGGGTGCCAGGTCGTGTGGGCATGCCTCAGTTGTTACGCTTACGTCAAGATTAACCTCAGCGTGTCGGCTCAGGGTTGACTCTGGATTGCCACACATACTGATCAGCGGAATTGCGAGGCGTTTTAGCAATGGCAGCAAGGTGGTGATTTCGGGCGTGTTGCCAGAGTTAGACAGGGCAAGCACAACGTCATTTCGTGTGATCATGCCCATATCACCATGGCTGGCCTCGGCTGGATGCACAAAAAAGGCGGGTGTGCCGGTGCTGGCAAGAGTCGCTGCAATTTTATTGGCAACGTGGCCTGATTTGCCAATACCGGAAACGACAACACGCCCGGTGCAGTTCAGCATTAATTCGCAGGCTTTGACAAAGTGGGCGTCGACACGGTCCACTAGGCATTCAATAGCATCGCGCTCTATCTCGATCGTGCGCCTACCTGCTTCAATGTACACTTGGTTGCTCATTCCTTGCTCACTCCTTGCTCATTCCTTTGTTCATGGGGTTTCCTATAAGTCGCTGAATAGTTGCAGGTAGTACGCGCCGTACGTCAGCAAGAACAGGGCCGCTGCGATTTTACCTAACTTCGGCTGTGTTGCTCCATCACTCTTAACTCGCATAGCGTCAACCGCTATTGCGACTACTAGGCAGAGCGTTATGCCAGCCATATAAAGGTAGTCTCGTGAGAATATAGCTGGCTCTAGCTGAACGCCACCTAACAACGCTGGTATAGCCAGCACTGCCGCAAGATTAAATATATTGCTGCCAACTACATTGCCCAAAGCGATTTCAACATGGCCTTTAAACGCACAAGCAACAGATGCGGCCAATTCAGGTAGGCTCGTGCCCACAGCGAGTAGCGTCAAGCCAATAACCAATTGACTCACTCCTAGCAGCTGGGCGGCTTCTTGTGCTCCCCAAACCAACAAACGAGAACTCGCAACCAGGACCACCAATCCTCCAATAAGCAACCACCAGGCATGCTTCTGGCTGATGTCGTCGTCGGGTATACCTGTCTCGCACTCAGAGGCATCCAAGCCTAACTCTTCGCCTAGAACGACCGCATCTTGTGACCGTATACTAATTACGCCGCCAATGATTAGGCTTGCAAGGAGCAGAGCCCCGTCGAGCCATCCCAAATGATGGTCATATAGTAGAACGCCCGTTAGCGCCGTAATAAACAGCAAAATAGGCAGCTCACGACGCATCAACGCTCTGGGGATTGGAATGGCGACGATTATGGCTGTTACCGCCAGCACCATGCCAACGTTGGCCAAGTTAGATCCAAGGGCGTTACCAACAGCCATGTCGCCGGCACCTTTCATTGAGGCGTTAAGAGACACGAAAATTTCGGGTGCCGATGTGCCAAAAGCAACAACGGTTAAGCCAATCATCAACCGAGACATTCCCATAAAGCGAGCTGTCACAGCCGCACCGGTTACAAATTGATCTGCACTCCAAACTAAGGCGACGAAACCGATCAAAACGGCGATAAGGGCAAGAGTCATGAATAGAGGTGTCCTGAATATGTAAAATTTCGATAAATCACTGCGGCTCTAGGGCACCCATAAGTGCTGTAAACTGTCTCACAGACTGGTTGGCACAAAAAATTATAACATTCTGTCTGTTTTAATGTCTTAGATAGCGAACACAAGGCACAATATCCTTGTTTTAAAGTAGTGCAGTTTAATCTGCTTGTGGAGAGTTATATGTTTTATCAGCAAAGTTGGCACCAATTGGTCCGTCGTCTGCTGCAGACCGTCATTTTTTCCTTTGGTTTTATGCAAGCGCCAGTTCTTATGGCTGAAAGCGCCCCAGAGGCCGTATCCGAAGCACCAGACGCTCTTATCCAAAAGGCAACGGACGAGATAATTGTGGCTATTGAGGAAGCGAAGGATTATTTCAGTGAGGACCCTGCTCGGTTTCACGCCGAGATAGATCGTATCCTATTTCCTATTGTTGATTTCCGAAGTTTTGCTCGGGGCGTTATGGGTAAATACGGCAGCCGTCGATATGAAGCCTCGCTGGGTGATCAGGCGGCGAAAGATGAATTTCGCAACCAGGTTAAGCGTTTTACCGCTAACTTCAAACAAGGCCTTGTTGCTACCTATGCAAAGGGCTTGTTGACGTTTCAAGGCGAATCGATAGAAGTGATGCCGCTGGACAAAGAAGCTGTGCCTGGCAAGAACGCAATCGTTGTGCAGAGCATAGAGGCCGACGGTAAAAAGCCGACTCTGATCCGCTACAAAATGCGCCAGAACTCCAATGGCGAATGGAAAGTTCGCAACGTCACCTTGAGCAGCGTCAATTTGGGTAAGGTCTACAGTAACCAGTTTGCATCAGCCGCCAAACTGTACAACGGTGATATTGATAAAGTTATATCCAATTGGGTGGTAGAATCTCAAGAAATTGAAGAGTAGAGCGAGTCAGCTCCTAATGATTGGGGACCAGATAGGTCCTTGGTAGGCAATAGTCAGATAAGGTTTTGTATGTATAGCGGTGAAATTCACTCATTATTAACGGCACACTTCGAAAGTGCCGTGATTGAGGTTAGCGAGCAGGGCGGGCATTACTCAGTTACTGTTGTTTCTGAAAGTATGGCGGGATTAAGCCCGGTAAAGCGGCAGCAAGCCGTTTACGCACCACTTTCTGATATTATCGCTGATGGCAGGGTGCATGCCGTTAATATACGAGCACTGACACCCGCAGAGCACCAATAAACCGAAAGGAAGCACCGTGAGCTTGCCGGCGAATTAAAAACTGCTGCTACAGGCAGTCGTGGCTTATGGTATTCCACAGCTTATGTGTTCGAATCTGTTTAAATTGAGAGAGAATATCCTTTGGATAAGCTGTTAATTCGCGGCGGTCGACCGCTACACGGAGAAATTCGTATTTCCGGTTCTAAAAACTCGGCGCTACCTATTCTTGCGGCGACTTTACTCTGCAAAGAGCCGGTGACGCTGCATAATTTGCCGCATCTACACGACGTAACCACCATGCTGGATTTACTCGGTTGCCTTGGCGCTGAGATGGTTGTGGGCGACTTGCTGAGCACTGAGATCAATGCCGGTGGGCTTGATCAATTTGTTGCACCCTATGATCTGGTGAAAACAATGCGGGCATCCATATTGGTGATGGGTCCTTTACTTGCACGTTTTGGCGAGGCGCAGGTCTCGTTTCCTGGTGGCTGCGCGATTGGCAGCCGGCCAGTAGATATCCATCTTCGCGGCTTCGAAGCTATGGGGGCCACCATTGTTATCGAAGACGGCTTTATTAAAGCCAAGACCGATGGCGGCCTAAAAGGCGCAACGTTTTTCATGGATACAGTAACAGTTGGCGGAACGGAAAATTTATTAATGGCGGCTGTTCTGGCCGACGGCGTTACTGTTTTGGAAAACGCGGCGCGTGAACCGGAGATTGTTGACCTGGCTAACTTTTTGATTGCGATGGGAGCAAAAATTGAAGGCGTAGGGACCGACACCTTGACGGTTACTGGTGTGAGAGATCTGCAAAGTTGCGAATACACAGTGATGCCTGACCGAATCGAGACCGGCACCTATTTGGTGGCGGCCGCCGCGACCGGGGGGTCGATAAAAGTTAAGCAAACCGACCCTGACTCGCTTGACGCTGTATTGGCAAAGTTGGTTGAAAGTGGCGCCGAATTGGACATTGGTGACGACTGGATTGAGCTAAAATCCAATGGGCGGAGACCAAAGGCCGTTAGTATCAAAACGGCCCCATTTCCTGGTTTTCCAACCGATATGCAGGCGCAGTTTATGGCGCTCAATACTATTGCTGAAGGCAGTGCACGAGTCGTCGAGACTATTTTTGAGAACCGCCTCATACAAACCCACGAAATGAATCGTATGGGCGCAAAAATTTCCATTGAAGGCAATACTGCGATTGTTGAAGGTGTAGACAAACTCACCGGTGCGCCAGTGATGGCTAGTGATTTAAGAGCCAGCGCGAGTTTGGTTATAGCGGGTTTGGTGGCACAGGGAGAAACACTGATAGATCGAATCTATCATATAGATCGTGGCTACGAGTGTATTGAAGAAAAGCTGCAGCTTTTGGGTGCAGATATTAAGCGGATAGCGGACTGATGGCCTCACTGACAATAGCTCTGACAAAGGGCCGAATTTTAAAGGAAACCTTACCGTTGCTTGCGGCGGCGGGTCTTGAGCCCATTGAGGATATATACAGTTCGCGTAAGTTGGTTTTCGAGACGAATCACAAAGATGTAGAGTTAGTTGTGTTGCGCGGAGCAGACGTCACAACCTATGTGCGCCATGGCGTTGCAGACTTGGGCGTAGCCGGCAAAGATATGTTGCTGGAACATGGCAGTGACGGTTTGTATGAGCTGCTGGATCTAGGCATAGCTCGTTGCCGTTTGATGACCGCGGCACCGGTGCGCAAAGACGCCTCTGAAGCAGGCAAAGAAAATAGTGGGCAACGAATTAGTGTTGCGAGCAAATTTACTAATATTGCAAGAAAACATTACGCAGAGCGTGGTTTGAACGCCGATATTATCCAGCTTTATGGGGCACTCGAATTGGCGCCCATTGTTGGTCTGGCAGACGAAATCGTTGACGTTGTTGATACAGGTAACACGCTTAAAGCCAATGGTCTTGAGCCCAGGGAGTTAATCGCCGAGATTAGCTCTCGCCTGATTGCGAACAAAGCGGCGCTCAAAACCAAGTACGAGCAAATACAGGCATGGCAAGAACGTCTTGCGACGGCTGTGGAGCAGTTGGCTAGTGACAAGGCTGGCAGTGAATGAGCCTTCGTCGCTACAACAGTCGAAATGCCGACTTTCAGTCCGAGTTGCAACAGCTGCTCGCGGTTGAACACGGCAATGACGGTGATGTTGCACAGCGCGTAAGCGCGATAATCTCAGGGGTACAGCAGCACGGCGACACGGCGTTGCTGGACTATACCTGCCAGTTTGATTTCTGGAACCCTGGCTCTTCGCAAGAGCTTGCGCTAGATGCTGCTGAGCTTGAGGCAGCCTATCGGCAAATTAGCGAACAACAACGTTCAGCGTTAGAGCAAGCGGCCGAAAGAATTCAGCGCTACCATGAGCACCAGAAGCTTGTTTCCTGGAGCGTTGAAGAAGAAGACGGGACTCTATTGGGGCAGAGAATTACCCCTCTCGATAACGTCGGTGTATACGTTCCCGGAGGGAAGGCGAGTTATCCATCTTCCGTGCTGATGAATGTTATTCCAGCACGCGTGGCAGGTGTAGAGCGAGTGTGTATGGTCGTGCCAACACCGCGTGGCGAGTTAATGCCAATGGTTTTGGCGGCTGCCTTCGTGGCTGGTGTGGACGAAGTGTGGCGCGTTGGTGGAGCGCAAGCGATAGCAGCCTTAGCGTACGGCACGCAGAGTATTGCTAAAGTTGACAAGATCGTCGGCCCCGGTAATGTTTATGTTGCCACCGCAAAACGACAAGTGTTTGGCGAAGTAGGGCTAGATATGATTGCGGGTCCATCGGAGGTGTTGATTATCACCGATGGCGAAGTTAATCCCGATTGGTTAGCGTTGGATATGTTTGCTCAAGCTGAGCACGACGAGATGGCGCAGTCCTTGCTGCTCTGTCCTGATGCTGCTTTTCTGGACCGTGTTGCTGAGAGTATCGAGCGCCTGTTGCCGACCATGAAGCGTAGCGAGATTATTGCCAAGTCATTGCGAGACCGTGGTGCGCTTATCGAGATTTCCGATTTAGCCGAAGGTATACAACTGGCAAATCAAATTGCACCAGAGCATTTGCAATTAGCGGTAAAACATCCCGATCAGTTGGTAGATTCTGTGCGCCATGCAGGCGCGATTTTTATGGGTGTGCATACTCCAGAGTCCTTAGGAGATTACTGCGCTGGTCCTAACCATGTGTTGCCTACCTCTTCAACGGCTAGGTTTGCGTCGCCGCTTGGGGTCTACGATTTCCAGAAGCGCACCTCTGTGATAAATTGCTCGCCAGAGGGTGCTGCCCGCTTAGCTGATATCGCTGGAGAGTTGGCGTTTAGTGAAGGCTTGGAAGCGCATGCTCTATCGGCTCTGGCCAGACGACCTAAGGCCGACTGACGCCGTAAGTAATTTGCGCAGCCCAGCTCGCTGAACAGCCAAGGTAACGCTGCTGCCAGGAGCGTACTTGGCGATTAAGTCGCGCGCTTGCAAGCCGCTAACAATTTCGTGCTGGTCAATGCCGACCAGACGATCTCCGGGTTGAAGTCCTGCTATAGCTGCTGGTCCGCCAGTGTTAGTAGCGGCCACAAACACACCATCAGAAGTTTCTTCTACCTCTATGCCTAACCAGCCGCGCATGACATGGCCGTATTTGATGAGATCTTCGACCACCATGACCACTGCATCTGTGGGTATGGCCAGCCCAATACCTTGGGAGCCCTTTGAGCTGCTCAAGATCATAGAATTTATACCCAGCAGTTTTCCTTGCGTATCAACTAGCGCACCGCCCGAGTTGCCCGGATTAATGGAAGCATCGGTTTGTATCAAGTCTTCAAATTTTGTTAAATCGATACCGTATCGGCCTTTTGCGCTAATGATGCCTTGCGTAACGGAATTGCCAAATCCGTATGGGTTGCCAATCGCTAGAACGATATCGCCAACCTCAGATTCCATTACTTTACCGGGCGCTATCGTAGGCAGCTTGTCTAAGGGTACTTTCAGTACAGCGAGGTCCGAATCGGGATCAGTTCCTACAACCTGAGCAAGTGTGCGGCGGCCATCGGAAAATAACACTTCAATTTGAGTGGCCCCGCTAATCACATGGTTGTTGGTCACGATGTATCCGTCGCTACGCATAACAACGCCGGAGCCGAGGCTGGTTTTCACCTGTTGCGGATTATTTCGGCGGAAACGCCCGAAAAAAGGGTCATCGAGTAGTATCTGTCGTTGCCGGCGGTTCACTTTCTTTTGGGTGAAAATATTAACCACAGCCGGCGAGGCAACACGCACGGCCGCGGAAAAACTCAGCATTGCCTGTGGTGCAGCAGGTTGGATCTTCTCCAGAATGAGCAAGCCGGCAAGAATGCCGACCAAAATTGGCCAGAACAGATATTTGATAGCTGAGGTCATAGTATGCTGTCACTGCGTCTCGGAGCCTGATTATAATACCAATGCACTGCCCAGCGGAGTCTAACTATTAATGACATGTACTAGAGAAGAATTGCTTGCAGCGGCTAACGCCACTCTTGACGCTCAAAGCTTCAGCGACTACTGCCCCAACGGCCTGCAGGTTGAGGGGACGAAAGTTATAAATAAATTGGTGGCCGGTGTTACGGCTAGCCAAGCGTTATTAGATGAAGCTGTGACTGCAGGAGCGGATGCTATTTTAGTGCACCACGGCTATTTTTGGCGCGGCGAAAACCCTGTTCTCTGTGGGCTCAAGAAACGTCGTGTTGCTACTTTAATTAACAACGACGTCAATTTACTCGCCTACCATTTGCCTTTGGATGCGCATCCCGTGCTTGGGAACAACGCTCAGCTTGCCGCTAAGCTCGACATTAGTGTGGAAGGTGTCGCGAATATAGAAGGCCAGGCTCTTCTGTTTCACGGCCTCAATGCTAAGCCCATGAGCGGCTTGGAGTTTGCCCAGCACATAGCCAGCCGCTTGGATCGCTCGCCCCTGCACATAGAGTCAGACCGCGCTGTTCGCAAAGTTGCCTGGTGTACTGGTGGTGCTCAGGGTTACATAGAACAGGCGATAGAGTTGGGAGTGGACGCCTATATTACAGGGGAGGCCTCGGAGCAAACCACGCATATAGCGCGGGAGGCCGGAATTCATTTCTATGCCGCTGGTCATCATGCCACTGAGCGCTATGGCGCGCTTGCACTGGGACATTTTTTGGCTGAGAAATTCAAGTTGGACTTCGAATTTATCGATATTGATAATCCGGTCTAGGCGCGGCCACTCTTTTCTTGCTATGAGTGGCTGGGCTTTGCCTGGCTATGTATCTAGGCCCAGGAACCTGGTCCCCGGCTAGTATTCGAAGATTCAGGCTGCGTCGTTGGCTGGTTGATTAGCTTTGTCTAGTCCGAAGTCTTCCGTTAGCATACCCTTCTCGTCAGGACTTTTCTTGGGTGCGTAATCCCTTGGAGGCTCTAACGGTAGTTCTGATTGGCGCTCATTAGCTGGGTCTGGCTCAGATGCTTCAGCAACTGATATGGGTGCATCCAGCAGTGGGCCAGTCGTCTGACCGCACAAAGCGACAGCCCCGCCGGCCAGCTTCTGGTGCAATGTGGCATAGGACTCGTTCATGGTTTTGAAGGCGTCAGCCGTTTCTGAAAAGTGCTTTTCGACCTCTTTCTTATAGCTGTCTAGCTCGAGCTGGGTGTTGCTCAGTTCGGTTTCAAGTTGCTGGCTGCGCTTGAAGCCGGCCGCTGAGCGTTTTCCAGCAACGACACCAACTAATAGTCCAAGCGATGCACTGGCTACTACGGCAGCCGCGAGTAACAGGTTAGGGTCCACTAAAATCTCCAATACGTACTTCTAATGGCGTCATTATAACTCCGCAACAGAGAGCAATGATAGCTCAGTAATTGCCAATCAATCTGAGCAGCGTTAAAGTGCCCGCGTCTATTGAGTTGCTAGGTAATGACCTGCATTATCATGCGGCTGAACCTTCTCTTTTGATAGTGCTTTTCACCTTATGTCTTCAGCAAAGCCCGGTCCAATATCACGATATCAGAACGATTTAAAAAGCGAAGGCTTTCAGGCGGACGATGCGCAGCGCACCGCCGTGAATGAGCTGCAGCGCTTGTTTGACGATCTGCAGCGCGCCGGCCATTTTGGTGCTGAACAAAAAGTCGGTCTTATGGCTCAGGCACAGCGAATGCTGAAAGGGTTGGGTCGAGCACAGTCTGATCTAGTAACGGGTGTTTATCTGTGGGGCGGGGTGGGAAGGGGTAAAACCTATTTGATGGATGCGTTCTTCGAAACCTTGCCCACTTCACGTAAGCTCAGGGTGCATTTCCACCGCTTTATGCGCAGAGTGCATCGAGAGCTTACGGAGCTGTCTGGTCAGAAAAACCCGCTAGAGGCGGTGGCTGAGCGAATAGCGAAAGAGGCCGATATAATCTGCTTCGATGAATTTTTTGTGTCGGATATTACTGATGCCATGCTGCTCGGGGGCCTATTCGAACTGCTGTTTGAAGAGCACAGTATGGTGCTAGTCGCCACATCCAATATTGTGCCGCGAGATCTTTATAGGGATGGTCTCCAGCGAGCCCGTTTTCTGCCGGCTATAGCGCTATTGGAGCAGCATACGGTGGTGCTTAACGTGGACAGTGGTACTGACTATAGGCTTCGAACCTTAGAGCAAGCCGAGCTTTACCATTTCCCTCTAGGGCCAGAGGCCGATACAAGTTTGAAGCAAAGTTTCGATAGCTTGGCGCCAGAGCCGGGTAAGGCCAATATGGAGCTCGACATAGAGGGGCGATTACTAAATGCTCTATTTTGTGCTGACGACGTAGTTTGGTTCAGTTTTGCTGAGTTATGTGAGGGTCCAAGAAGCCAGAACGACTACATAGAGATCGCTAGAGAATTTCATGCTGTGCTGCTCTCGGATGTTCCCGCGATGGGACCGGCTCAGAGTGATATCGCGCGCCGTTTTGTGAACCTGGTCGATGAATTTTATGACCGCAATGTGAAACTGATTTTGTCGGCCGAAGTGGCTATTGATGAGCTTTATTCCGGCGGTTCCTTGGCTTTCGAGTTTCAGCGTACACACAGCAGGTTGCTGGAAATGCAGTCGCATGATTATCTTGCTCGGGAACATCTTGCCTGAATCTGCCGGTTTGCTTGCGCTATAGCGAGCGGCCTGCGGCTCTACCCTGCTGCGGCACTTTAGCGAGTATTTCGGGCTGCTCGCGTGGCCTGATCGCAGGGCTGGCAAAATAGATCACTTAAGCTTCAAGCAGCTGCTTGAATTGCTTAATTATTTTCTGTAATATGCGCGCTCTCAATTTTGGTGCCACTAGTTCCCCTCAATGAAGACTTATTCAGCAAAAAACGATGATGTGCAGCGCGACTGGTATGTCGTGGACGCGTCCGATAAAACTCTTGGCCGACTGGCCAGTGATATAGCTCATCGCCTGCGTGGCAAGCATAAGGCAGAATATACGCCTCATGTGGACACCGGAGACTACATAGTTGTGGTCAACGCGGGAAACATCAGCGTCACGGGGCGCAAGATGAAAGACAAGATGTATCATCATCATACGGGCTATCCCGGCGGTCTTAAGAGCATCTCATTAGAGAAATTGCTCGATAAGGCCCCTGAGCGTGCTTTGCAAAATGCCATTAAGGGTATGTTGCCGAAGAACCCCTTAGGTCGTCAGATGTTTCGTAAGCTTAAGATCTATCCTGGTGCGGAGCATCCGCACGCGGCTCAACTTCCACAGGTTTTGGACTTTGATGAGGTTCGAGGCGGCATTAAGCATGTTAGCCCGGCGAAATTTGATAAAGTGACGCCTGTTGTCATAGCGGCGGCGCCTAAGAAAAAGGCCGCTGCAAAGAAGGCTTCTCCAGACGCCCCTGGCTTACAGACGGCTGCTGCTGCTGACAAGATCAGCTTTGGTGGCAAGAAGTACAAGCTTGATGACTTGAAAATAGTTGAAGGCATTGGCCCCAAGATTGAAGGTTTACTCAACGAGGCTGGAATTAATAGCTGGGCAGAGCTGGCTGCAGCAGACGTAGAGATGCTGCGCACAGTGCTTGCCGATGCCGGTAGCCGTTACTCGGTGCATAACCCGGAAACGTGGCCTCAGCAAGCTGGGCTCTGCGCTAAGCAATCCTGGGATGAGCTGCAAACATTGCAGGACGCATTGGACGGCGGCAGAGTCGTCAGCTAAATCACAACAACCTATCTAGAATCAGCTCGCAAAAGCGGACAGTAAATCATGGCAGACACACAATACTACGGCACCGGTCGACGAAAAACTTCAACGGCTCGCGTCTATCTCCGCAATGGCTCAGGCTCAATTACGGTTAATAAACGATCACTTGATACCTACTTTGGTAGGCAAGTTGCGCGCATGATCGTGCGTCAGCCTTTAGAGGTAGCTGAGGTTGTTGACAAGTTTGATATTCAAATCAGCGTTGCTGGCGGCGGAAGTTTTGGTCAGGCTGGCGCTATTCGACACGGAATTACTCGTGCTCTGCTAGAATATGACGAAAGCTTGCGTCCAACACTCCGCCAGGCGGGTTTTGTTACGCGTGACGCTAGAGAAGTGGAAAGAAAGAAGGTTGGACTGCGTAAGGCACGTAAGAAGCCACAGTTTTCCAAGCGTTGATGCTATTTTTGCAGCGCTTTGTGCTTTGATTGTTGGAAGTACAAAACGGTATTATCAGTGCGGCTCGCTGCACGTAAAAAAAACGTCCAATACGGGCGTTTTTTTTAGCCATAAAATTGAATGTGCAGCAACCTGACTATCATTCGAGCAGTTTTAACCAGTTAGCGGAGACTACCTAGTGGATAATGACGGCGTTAATGAGGGCCGCAGGCGCGTATTAGGCGCAGCGACGGCTGTAGTGGGCGGAGCAGGAGCAGTAGGGGTCGTCATACCCTTTATTGGCTCATGGAATCCTAGTGCCAGAGCAAAAGCTGCTGGCGCACCGGTCACTGTTGATATTAGCAAGATTGAGCCAGGGGCGATGGTCACTTATGAGTGGCGTGGCAAACCTGTGTTTGTGTTGCGCAGAACCGAGGAAGCGTTGGCCACTTTGCCTGAGTTAGTACCGCAGCTGAAAGATCCAAATTCCGAGCAATCAAAGCAACCGGGTTATGTCGACACGACAAAACGCGCTATCAAAGATGAGTATCTTGTGCTGCTGGGGTTATGCACCCACCTTGGCTGCTCGCCAAAGTTGCGCGCAGACGTTGGCGCAGCTGACTTAGGCGGAAAGGATTGGCTTGGCGGTTTCTTTTGCCCCTGTCATGGCTCCAAATTTGATCTCGCAGGCCGAGTTTATTCCGGCGCACCTGCAACCTATAACCTGGAAGTGCCGCCTTACCGATATGTGGGCGACAAAGTCATAGTCATCGGCGAAGATCAGGAGACTGTGTGATGATGAAATACCTGACAGATTTGCTTGGCTGGGTGGATGAGCGTCTACCTGTAGTTCGTGCATGGGATACCCATATGGGTAAGTACTATGCGCCGAAAAACTTTAACTTCTGGTACTTCTTTGGTGTGCTATCACTGGTTGTACTGGTTAACCAGCTGCTGACGGGCATTTGGTTAACGATGAGCTTTGAACCCAGCGCTGAACGTGCTTTTGGCTCGGTTGAATACATAATGCGGGACGTGGAATATGGCTGGTTGCTGCGCTATATGCACTCCACGGGCGCTTCTGCGTTTTTTGCGGTTGTCTACTTGCATATGTTTCGCGGCTTGCTTTACGGTTCGTATAGAAAGCCTAGAGAGCTTATTTGGCTGGTAGGAATGTTGATTTACTTCGCCTTGATGGCCGAAGGCTTTCTTGGATACGTTTTGCCTTGGGGGCAAATGTCTTATTGGGGTGCGCAGGTCATCATCTCGATATTTGGCGCGATACCCGTTATTGGCGAAGGGCTTGTTGAGTGGATTCGAGGCGACTATCTGATCTCAGGTATTACGCTTAATCGCTTTTTTGCGCTGCACGTTGTGGCTTTGCCTATCATTCTTATTTTACTTGTTGTTGTGCACATTCTTGCACTTCATGAGGTCGGTTCGAATAATCCTGATGGCGTAGAAATCAAGAAGCACAAAGATGAGAACGGTGTTCCTCTCGACAGTGTTCCATTCTTTCCTCATTACCTGCCAGTGCACGATTTGCAAGCGATCATTATTTTCTTGTTTGTTTTCTGCTCGATTATTTTCTTCTTCCCGGAGATGGGCGGCTACTTTATTGAGCATGCTAATTTCGTTGAAGCAAATCCGCTGAAAACACCCGAGCATATAGCGCCCGTTTGGTACTACACGCCGTTTTATTCGATGCTGCGCGCTGTAACGGTCGATCTAGGGCCTATGACAGCTAAACTGCTTGGTGCCATTGTAATGGCTGGCGCCATAGCAATTATGTTTGTTTTGCCGTGGCTGGATAAATCCCCGGTTCGCTCAATTAGATTTAAGGGCGCTATACCCAAGTTTATGATGTTGCTGTTTGCATCGTCGTTTATTATTTTGGGTGTTCTGGGTGTGAAAGCGCCAAGTGTTCCGCGCACAATGTTAGCTCAGGTTAATACGGTTGCATACTTCGCCTTCTTCTTGTTGATGCCAATATGGAGCAATCCCAATGCCACAAAGCCGGTATTGAGGCGAATAGTTAGTGGCGTATTTGGCGTGTTCCTGCTCGGCGTAGTGTTTCAGTATTGGGATCAAATATTGAAGGACCCTGGTCATATGGTTGTGGCGGCGCTGTATACATTTGCGCTGGGTATATTCTTCTTGTTGTTACCTCGATTGGTTGAAAACGACTATGTGAAGCCTGAGCCAGACCGTATTACGATGGATGGCGGAATGGGGTTCTGGAAGACCTTGGCGACGTTTGCTTTGGTTGGATTGATGGCCCTTATTCCTTTGAAAGCGGTTGGTGCTGAGTCAGCGTTCGATTGTGGAAGTATTCACTGTGACGTCATTGATGTAGATCTGCACGATAAAGCTTCTCTGCAGTCTGGTGCGGCCTTGTACATGAACTACTGCATGGGCTGTCACTCCCTGGAATACAGCCGTTACGAGCGAGTAGCCACAGACCTTGGCATACCTCCGCAGACCATGATTGATAATATGATCTTTGATGGCAGCAAGATTGGCTCGCTGATGCACAATTCTATGCCGGAGGATGCTGCAAAAAAATGGTTTGGCGCCGCGCCGCCTGACTTGACCCTGCTGACCCGAGCCCGGTCGCCAGAATGGCTATATACTTATTTACGCAACTTCCACACAGACAGCTCTAGGCCTTACGGCGTTAACAATCGGGTGTTCAAAGATGTCGGTATGCCTCACGTTCTGATGGAGCTGCAAGGTATTACGGAATGTGGCCCAGGGCCAGTGCTTGCTCCAAATGGTGGCATAAAACGAGATATATTGACGGGCGAACCCCAGCTAGGCGGCGATTGTGGTCAGTTGAATGTTATTGAGGCTGGCTCTATGTCAACGGCTGAGTTTGACGTAGCAATGAAGGACTTAGTGAGCTTCATGAGTTATGTTGCTGAACCAATGAAGTTGGACCGTCAGCGTATTGGTACCTATGTTATGTTATTTCTTGCAGTGTTCTGGGTGTTTGCCTGGTTGCTGAATAGGGAATACTGGCGCGGGATTCACTGAGGTTCACTAGGAACCAACTTGTGTTCGATACGCCACGGCAGCCGTGGCGTCACCAAATGCTGCGTTTTTGCAGACCTAAACACTACACAGAGATTAATGTAAATGATAACCGACAAAGGTGAGCCAGAGGCGAACATGGGTATTCTCGCAAAACGATCTTCAATGACTTTTTTCTCAGATGCCACCAGCCACTACTGCCATCGTGTACGGATAGTTTTGGCAGAAAAGGGTGTGACCGTCGATATCATTGATGTCACAAACGGTCAGTTGCCGGAAGATATAGCAGCATTGAACCCCTACAACACTCTGCCTACATTGGTTGACCGTGAGCTTGTGCTGTACGAACCAAACGTGATGATGGAATACCTTGATGAGCGGTTTCCGCACCCACCTCTGTTACCGGTCTACCCTGTAGCTCGTGGCGAAAGTCGACAGTATATCTATCGTATCGAACGAGATTGGAGTCGATTGGTAGACATGATAGAAGCCGATGCTCCCGGAGCAGACGAAGCCAGGAAGGAATTGCGTGAAGGGCTAATAGCCATTGGTCCGATTTTTGGTGAGAAGCCTTTCTTCATGAGTGATGAATTTACTTTGATAGATTGTTGCATGGCACCCATTTTATGGCGTCTTTCTAAGCTAAAAATCGTTATTCCGGAAACTAGGCAAACAAGACCACTCAAGCAATACATGAAAAGCCTGTTTGAGAGAGAGTCATTTCAGGCCAGCCTTTCAGAGCGTGAACGAGAAATGCGCGAAGCAAACTGATACAATAATTGCTTTCCTAGTACAGAAGTGGGGAAGCCTTTAATGGCAATGACATCCAGCCGTCCATATTTGATACGCTCTTTATATGAGTGGATTTTAGACAATAAGTGCACGCCATATGTGCTCGTAGATGCGAATTTCAAAGGTGTGGACGTTCCACAACAATATGTGAAAGACGGTCAAATTGTTCTAAATGTAGCTCCTACTGCTGTGGTTGATTTAGACATTAGCAATGGTGAAATGCGTTTCAATGCGCGCTTTTCAGGTGTTGCGACAGACGTTATGGTTCCAATCGGCGCTGCTTTGGGAATATACGCGCGTGAGAACGGTCAAGGTATGTTATTTGATCACGAACAGCCCGCTAGTGAGCCGCCACCGCGACGAGAGCGTGTTGACGACAAAGTAGTACAACGCCGCTCGCATCTCAGATTGGTAAAGTAGTTGAAGTAGTTCCTGATAACGATTCAATGTCTGTTGCCAAGGCTTCAGATGTGTTGAATTCGATCGGCGCTAATCGCCGCCCAGTTCATACCCCTCTACTTGTTCAGAACGCTCGGCCCAGTCGTAGGATTGGGTCTTTAAGTCTGAGAGAAACCTAATCGATATACTCAAAAATACGCACAATCTTTTGCACGCCAAAAGTGCCTCGAATAGCATTTACAATCTGGTCCGCCTCGTCACGGGTAACTAACCCCATTAAATGTACCACGCCGCTTTCGGTGACGACTTTCACTCTTCGCCCCTTCACTTTGCCTGATGCCAATAACTTGCTTTTAACTTTAGTTGTTAGCCAAGAGTCATTGGACCTGGCTGGTAGGGAGATCGGGCCTGCTATAGCCAATTCGTTGTGGACGCGTTTAACGTTCCTGGTGTTTTTTGCCACCTCACCGGCGAGAAGCTGCAGCTCAGCGTTAGGCACCTGGCCGGCTAGAAGTACTATGCCATTGTAGCTGGTGACACCTATGTGGGCTTTTTTGAGCTCTTCATGCGCCTTTCTAATATTTACTTTGGTTTTGGTTTCAATCAACCCGTCATCAATAAACCGCCCAAAGCTTCGTTTGCCGTAATCTTCTTTTATCGGGCCAGTGCGTGTGGCCGAGATCAGCGAGCTGCAAGCACTTATAAACAGCGTCAACATCAGAAATAAAATAACAAGTTTAAGTGAGGGTGTTTCTATTTTAAGGCTCATGATGTTTCCAACCCAAACAGATAAGTTTCGACAGCCTCGCAAAGGCAGTGGCTAATAAGAATCTGCGCCTCAATCAATCGTGTAACGCTGATAGTTTCAATATGCAGTTCAATGTCTTCAGGCATTAGCAGGGCTGATAAGTCTCGGTCACCTAGGCCAGTGATAGCAACGATGCTTATGCCACGATCGTGTGCTGCGCTGATAGCCTGGACGGCGGCCGCACTGTCGCTTCCTGGGCCATACATTAGCAGGCAATCATTATCGAGCGCAATTGAGCGCAATTGCCGTGACGTTACTTCGTGTTGAGAAATAGTGTGTGCTATAGATTGGCCGATCACACTGTTGCTCGATAAGGCGATCGCGGGCAATCCGGGTCGTTCTCGTTCGAGCCTGTCAGCAAAGATTGCTGCGCAATAGTCGGCAATCGCTGTATTGGCAGCTACTCCAGCAGTTATTAGTTTGCCATCTTTGAGAAAACACTGGGTAATAGAATCGGCGGCTAATTGCACCTCCGATAAAATGGGTTCAAGTATCCCCATTGTCAGTTCAGCATTGCCAGCAATACTGTTGCGCAAACCTTGCAGTATATCTTGGTCGTTAGAAGACATTTTTGCACCAAACAATATTGAATTCTTGGCCAATTTTTGAAGCAGGGCTTACGCCGACAGCATCGAAGCGCGCTGAGGGTTGTTTGCCAAGCTGTTTAAGATATACGTGTGCTGCCGCTCTAAGTTTCCGTTGCTTAGTTGGCGTTATGGACTCTAGTGGTGAGCCGAATTGGTTACTGCCTCGGTAGCGAACTTCCACAAACACTAACTGATTACTGTCCTGCATCACAAGATCTAGCTCACCAAGCCGGCAACTGTAATTACGCGTCACTAAGCTTAAACCCGCGTCTAGCAAGTGTTGTGCCGCCGCTTGTTCAGCTCGTTTGCCGATATCAGCGCTTGCACTGCTCATTAATAGCCTCTATTTCCCGGTGTTTTAGAATTCGTACTTGAATCGAAAGTCGAATCAGTAGTGGGCGTCAAGACCGACGGCGGAGGCGTCCATGGTCTTGGACGACCGGCGATAAATTTGGCCAACTCCAGCTCCCGTATCACACGCCGATTCTGATCAACAGACAGTCGGCCACTTACTCCGGCATAACTGCTTCCTTGATCGCGTCCCAGCTGAGCCAGGCGCAATGTCATTTGAAATGCATCAACGCCGAATGCTTGCATGCGAGCATAGGCCATCGATACTGGCGAAAAGTTAGCTAGGCTGTTGCGCAGTGGATTGTCGTTTAATAGCCAGGGTGTTTCGGTAAACACTATACCATTCAGATCGCGATCGCGATGGCGTTGAATTTTTCCGGTAAACACTTGTGAGGTTGAATATACAGGCACGTCTCCGGCGTAGTGGAAGGCAAGAATCGGTTTTATTGATCTGGCCTGCTCTGGCCGGGCTATTAGAAAGAACAGGTCTATGTCTTTGCGTCGACGCGGAACGAACTCAAGCTTTTCGCCAACAAGGTTTTGCAACCTGTCTCGTCTCAGTTCGCTCTTATCAACTTGCAAGGCCGCTTTCATCAATCCTGCAAGATTGTCGCCTTTACTGTAGCTAACTTCGTCAAGTATGGTTGATCCAGAATCTAGCCATGGCTGTTTGAATGCGCCTGCAACGCGCTCTCCCCAGCTGCCTGAAGGACGAATGATCATCGCCCGTTGGCCATCTTCCGCTTGCGCCAGAGTTGTGGCTAGTTGTGTGGCTTCGTCGCCAGCCGCAAGGCCAAACTGATAGAATTCCGATCCTGTGTCTTCGTCATCATAGTTGAGAGCCAGTATGGTAGGACCTTCGGGGGTCGCAAGGTGACGCAGTGCGGCCAACTCCGGTTTGCGTAGCGGGCCAACTATTGTATCTGGGCTTGTTTGCAAGGCCGCGGCATAGGCTTCGCTGAAGCTTTCGAACTCTGCAGTGTCAACCATACTGACATGCATTCCACCGGCCTGCCTGGCGTCATAATAAGCGGCAAGAAAGCCGTCTCGTATGGCGGTGCCAGCGGACGCCAGCTTGCCGCTGAAAGGGAGTAGTAAAGTTACTCGTTTAGGGATATCGGCATCTAGTGCTAAAACACTTTGCAGTTCCAATGGCAAATTGTTTGCCGCCGGGTGGTCCTGCCATTCGTTTTGCCAAATCGCTAGCTGATCACGTTGCTTAAATATGTCATTTCGATAAAGCGTGTGTATCAACGCCAATGTTAGCCATCCGCGCACTGTACCGGCCGGTTCCTCGCGAGCGCTCGCTTCCAATTGTTCAGCGCTCATCTGGTTAAGTGAGTACCACAGGCTTTCGCGGTTTTCTCTTAGCTGTATTTCGTCATCGATGAGAGCGTCGATAAATATTCGCTCGCGAGCGCTCTCCATTGCTTTTAGCTCCGATTGAAGAGCCCAAGCGCGAAGTTGGCCTACAGCAATCATTTGACCGGTGTTTGATGTTTGGATTCCAGATCCACTGGAGTCAGTATTTAGCAGTGATAGGACTCGCTTGCTGTCGCCTGAAAGCTGTGCAAACCGGGCAGATAATATAATGTGTGCGACGTTCGAGCCTTGGTCCAGCTGGTCGATGCTTACGCGCTCAAAAACGGCGCGAGCCCGCACCTTTTGCTTGTTGTCCAACAATAGACTGCTTGCCTTCAGACGCAGCTCACTGGCTTTTGGTTCGCCTTCGCGTTCGGCCTGAGCGAGAAACTCTCTTATTTGTTGGTCGGTGCTTTTCGCAGTAGCCCCATCATTGTTGTAGACTGGCCCCCCTGGCAGGTTGGAACAGGCTGCGATGCTAATCGTCAGCGCAAGCAGCCAAAATAATGTACTCAATGGATAGTTTTTCATGACCTCGCCTAATTCAGCCGCTAGCGATTCAACTACGAGTGCCGCGGGAACTTTATACGTTGTTGCCACGCCGATTGGCAATTTGGGGGATATAAGTGCCCGGGCCATCGACGTACTTGGCTCGGTTGCGGTGGTAGCCGCAGAGGACACTCGCTATAGCCAACGGCTGTTCAATCATTTAAATATCCGCTGTGAATGCATACCGTACCATGAGCATAGTGAAGAAAAAACTACGCAAAGGGTGATTAATGTATTGCAGTCGGGTCAAGACGTGGCGCTCATCAGCGACGCAGGCACGCCGCTGATCTCCGACCCAGGATTCCGCTTGCTGCGCGCCGTTCAGGAATGTGAGATTTCTGTTTCTCCAATCCCGGGTGCATCCGCATTGCTTGCGGCTCTTTCGGTTGCAGGTCTAGCTACCGATTCCGTGTTATTCGATGGCTTTTTGCCCAGCAAATCGGCCGCTCGTAAAGCTCGATTTGAAGCCCTTAGCGGGCAAAGGCAAACTCTTGTGTTCTACGAGGCGCCGCATCGAATTGCCGCTTCATTAACTGACTTGTTAGAAGTGATGGGTCCTAATCGTGAGGTTGTGCTTGCCCGTGAACTTACTAAGCAATTTGAAACTGTTCGGCGTGACTCCGTAGCGAAGTTGCTGGAATGGGTGCTAGAGGATTCGAATCAGCAACGAGGCGAGATTGTCCTGTTGGTGGAAGGCAATAAATCTTCTGCCGACGAGGAGTACGGAGAAAAGGTGCTTCAGATTTTGTTGGCAGAGTTGCCATTGAAACAATCCGCATCGTTAGCCAGCAAGATCAGCGGAATGAAAAAAAACGACTTGTACAAGCGCGCGCTTGAATGGCAAGAAAAACAAAAATGATGCTTGTGTTACTGCGCTTGCCGCGATAATTTACCGCGCAGAGTTGACTGGGCAGTCGCTCCGCTTATGTCGAGCAATCGGTGTTTGTGGGGAGGAAAGTCCGGGCTCCATAGGGCAAGGTGCCAGGTAACTCCTGGGAAGCGCGAGCTTACGGCTAGTGCAACAGAAATTATACCGCCTCAAATGCTTTCGGGCAGCGAGGTAAGGGTGAAATGGTGCGGTAAGAGCGCACCGCGCGCGTGGCAACATTGCGTGGCAAGGTAAACCCCACCTGGAGCAAGACCAAATAGGAACCTGTTCGCGCGGCCCGCGTGGGGTTCGGGTAGGTTGCTTGAGGCAAACGGTGACGTTTGTCCCAGATGAATGACTGTTCTCGACAGAACCCGGCTTATAGGTCAACTCTACTTCTTCTTTACCGTTCTTTGTTGAGAATATACAAGCCAAACTTAAGAAGTTGCTTTAAGTTTGGCTTGTATGCTTCTGATTAGAGTGGTTAAAGCTTCTTCGGCGTGATGCGTTCTGTCCTGATCGCACCACGATCGAAGATTTTGCACGCAGTTTGATGACATTTCGAGCGCAAACAACGAGTTAAAAGCCTTGACAATATGAGTGCTGAATTCTTATAGTCTCGTTGTGGGGATTTGTGGGCCAAAGCGGTTTTTTGTGGTCCATAGTAGGTGCAATATGGGGCTTGATGGTTGTCATGCTCTTGGCAGGGTGAAACAACACTGCCTCTGCGCCGGAGTTCCAAAAGCTAAATACCACTCTTTTAATAAAAAGGCGCATGTTCTTAGGTTCGTTTGAAGCAGCTATGGATGCCAAGGGGCGATTTACGCTCCCGGGAAACCTGCGCGAAAAAATCGACGAGAACTCGCGCCGGCTGACCATCACTTCAGACCCCATGCAAGATTGCCTGCTGATTTACACGCAAGAGCATTGGTCACGTGTGCTTAATGACTTGCTAACAAAACCCAACGCAGACGACGTGATCAAGGCGTTTGGTCAGATCTTGATGGGCAGTGCTCAGGATGTAGACATTGATTCCAACGGTCGCCTAGTCGTCCCCCCTTACCTTCGCAAAACGGCAGGAATGCAGAAAAAGCTGTTTCTCCGAGGTGTCGGAACAAAGATTGAGCTTTGGAGTGAGGAGGCGCACATTCACGCTGAGCGCTCTCGCCAAGCCTTGTTGCGCAATCCGGCGTCCAGAAGCTCGTTAGCGGAGATATCTTACTGATGGGCTCCGTTAGTGGTCACGATACTGTATTGCTGCATGAAGCCTGTGAAGCGCTTATTTGGAATGCAGATGGTCTCTACGTAGATGGGACCTTTGGTCGAGGCGGCCACAGCGCTGAATTGCTTGCCAGGCTGTCGGCCAGTGGCAGATTAATAGCGTTCGACAAAGACCCTGAAGCGGTGGTCGTTGGGCAAGAGCTACAAGGTCAAGATTCTCGTTTCACTATCAAGGCGGGATCTTTTACTGGTTTAGAGCATTTGGCTAACGAGCCCGCTTTTCAAGGCGGCTGCGCTGGCGTGTTGTTGGACCTCGGTGTGTCGTCACCGCAAATTGATGTTGCCGAGCGCGGATTCAGTTTTATGAAGGACGGTCCTCTCGATATGCGCATGGATCCAGATAACGGGCAAAGTGCCGCGCAATGGCTCGCAACGGTAGACGAGCAAGATCTGGTGAGTGTACTAAAAACCCTTGGAGAAGAGCGTTACGCTAAACGCATAGCCGGGGCAATTGTTGCTGAAAGGCAGGTAACTGACATAACCCGAACGGTTCAGCTAGCCGAATTAATTAAGTTGGCGCACCCACGCTGGGAAAAAGACAAGCACCCGGCTACTAAATCCTTTCAGGCGATACGTATACATCTGAATCGAGAGTTGGTGGAGCTGGAAGAAATGCTGACTTTGGCAGAAAGTATGCTCTGTGTTGGTGGTCGATTGGTCGTTATCAGTTTTCACTCGCTTGAAGATCGCATCACCAAGCGCTTTATGCGAAATGCGTCTCGATCGTCACAGGCTTCAGCGCCCCGTCATATCCCGTTACAAGACCATCAGGACGAGCCGCCAAGCTTGCGTCTAATTGGAAAGGCTGTGCGTTGCTCGGCTGAAGAGGTGTCGTCTAATCGTCGTGCGCGCAGTGCCGTGATGCGTGTGGCGGAAAAAGCCGGAAAGGCCGCCTAGGATGAACGTTGTTATTAGTACTGTAACCGACATAAACCGCATATTGCAGACACAAGTCGCGTCTCTTATGCAAGGAGCCCACGGGTGAAGGTCAAGATGAAGAACTTGTTTCTGGAGATCATGCAGCCAGCGCATATGTTACTTTTCGGTATGCTTGCGCTGAGCGCTTTTGCTGTGGTCTTTAGTAGTTATCAATCGCGACAACTTTTTCACGAGCTGCAAACCTTGCAGCATGAAGTTGGCACTCTGCAGCTCGAATGGCGGCAGCTGTTAGTGGAAGAAGGGGCGTTTTCTTCGCATCTGCGAATTGAGCAGAAAGCATCGGAAGAGTTGGGCATGCATGTGCCCAAAGCAAGCAGCACGATGGCGGTGAACTTGCAGTGAAGCCACGCGCCTCGTCTGCCGTTACCTCGGGGACGCAAGCTTTACGCTACCAGGTGGTTTTAATCATTCTTGCAGTACTGCTTGGGTTGCTGGTTTTACGGCTGCTTAACCTACAAGTGCTACAGGGCGATAAAGATTATCGTTATCTGCAGCAGGCTGGTGATGCCCGCTCTGTGCGTACAGTGGTTAACACGGCTCACAGGGGAATGATCACTGATCGTAATGGAAGGCCGCTCGCTATTAGCACGCCGGTGACTTCAATTTGGCTCAATCCGCAACAGTTCAGCCTAAGCAGTGCCGCCATATTGGCCGAGCAGCTCGGTATGAGCGCCGCTCAATTAACAGCAAAAATAGAGCGCAATAATTCAAAAGAGTTTTTGTATGTAAAGCGCCAGCTCGCACCGCAGCGTGCCGAAAAGGTACTGGACCTAAAAATTGTGGGGGTGCATTCCCAAACCGAATACAAGCGATTCTATCCAGCAGCGGAGGTTTCTGCGCATTTGCTGGGGTTTACCGACGTAGATCAGAAGGGCGTCGATGGGCTTGAATGGACCTATGACTCATTGCTGCGAGGTCAATCTGGTTCAAAGCGCGTGCTGAAAAGCCTCGACGGTAAAGTCATTAAGAATATAGACAGTGTTGTGGATGTGTCTCATGGAGATGATCTGCAGCTAAGCATTGATTTGCGCTTGCAATATTACGCTTATAAGGAGCTAAAGGCCGCTGTCGAAAAGTTTGGCGCGCGATCCGGTTCCGTTGTCATTCTAGATACACAGACCAACGAAATTCTGGCAATGGTTAACGAGCCGTCCTATAACCCCAATAAACGGGCAGGGCTGACCAACGATGATATTCGCAACCGCGCGATAACGGATGTCTTCGAGCCAGGCTCCACGATGAAGCCCTTAACAATGATCGGCGCTCTCGAAAGCGACTATTACCAGCATGACACCCAGATAGACACCAGCCCAGGCTACATCAATGTCGAAGGCAAGCTTATTGCTGATATTAAAAACTATGGCTCGCTGGATATCGGCGGCATTTTAAAGAAAAGCAGTCAGGTCGGCACTAGCCTTGTTGCCTTGCAGCTAGGTGGCTCAACAATTCGAGAGGTGATGCAACGGTTCGGGCTTGGCCAATCTCTGGCGACGGGATTCCCGGGTGAGAGTTTTGGGTCCCTGCCAAATTACGCCAAATGGCATCCACTGCACACAGTGACAATGGCCTATGGTTATGGCGTGGCCACGACACCCTTGCAATTAGCGCAGGTTTACAGCGTGTTGGCCAACCGAGGATTGCGCAAGGATGTTTCTCTAATTCGTTCTTCTGACGAAGCGTATAGCGAGCGAGTTGTAGATGAGACAATTGCGCGTCAGGTTGCAGGCATGCTCACACATACTACGGAACAGGGTGGTACTGGCACACGTGCGCAAATTGACGGTTACTCAGTAGCGGGCAAAACAGGTACCTTGCATAGGCTAGGCAAAAAAGGCTACGAAGGCAGTAACTACGTTTCAGTATTTGCCGGTTTTGCGCCAGCAAATGCACCAAGACTGGCAGCAGCAGTTGTTATCGATGATCCCCGCGCGGGTTCTTATTATGGCGGCGAAGTGGCTGCACCCGTTTTCTCGCGTGTGGTTGGCGAAAGCCTGCGTTTGTTGAATGTTCTGCCTGATGAAATTCAGATCGCTGAGGTCATGTGAGATGACTGAGTACAGCGTAGAACTTCCAGAATTGCTAGCGGGCTTAATCGACACTGTCCAAGTGCCGAAGATCGCGATAACTGGCGTAGCGCTTGATTCGAGATTGTTGGGTTCAGGTTGCGCGTTTGTAGCGCTTCAGGGTAGCACTTCTCATGGAATTGACTTCGCAGAAAAAGCACTCAGTTTGGGTGCTGCAGTTGTGCTGCATGATGGGCTGACGAAACTGCCGGCGCTGAGTAATTCAGCAAATTATATCGAAGTGGTTGGCTTGCGCGAAAAACTGGGCACCATCGCGCATCGTTTTTACAACACCGCGAACTTATCCATACCCTGTATTGCTGTAACTGGTACCAATGGAAAAACCAGTTGCGTACAAAATATTGCCTCGATGTTTTCAAATCTGCAGCGTAAAGCGGGCTCAATCGGTACTTTGGGCTGGGGCTTCGGTGATGCGTTAGAAAGTACGGGCTTAACGACTCCCGACGTTTTAACGCTGCACAGGGCGCTTCGATCAATGGTTGATTCTGGCGCAGCAGCAGTCGCGATTGAGGCTTCCTCTCATGCGCTTGCCCAAGGGCGGCTCGATGGGATAGCCATTAGCACGGCGGTGTTCACAAATCTTAGTCGTGACCACCTCGACTACCACGGGGATTTGGCCAGTTATGCTGACGCAAAGGCGATGTTATTTGAGCGCGACGGTTTAAAAAACGCCGTATTGAACGCAGACGACCCTTACTACAAAGAGCTTTCCATGAAAGTTCGTTGCAGTGGCGAGCTGGTTAGTTATTCCTCCACGGATTCGAATGCCAGCGTGTATGCAAAGAACATTCACGCTAGTGATAAAGGCGTTACTGCGCAGTTGGTCACCCCTTGGGGCCGCGGAGAGGTTCATCTTGCGCAAATCGGCTTATTCAACCTTCAGAACCTGTTGGCCGCAATATCCGTTCTTTGTTTGGAAGGAGAGGCTCTTGACCAAGTGCTGGAAAAAGTTCCTGAGCTTGAACCTGTACCGGGCCGCATGCAGTTGCTGCCTTCAGAGACCGGTCCTAAATTAGTAGTAGATTACGCTCATACACCTGACGGTCTGTTAAAGGCCTTGCAGGCAATTACTCAGCATTGTGATGGACAAGTGTGGGTTGTGTTTGGCTGCGGAGGCGACCGAGACAAAGGCAAGCGGCCTGAAATGGCGGCGATTGCGGAGCAATACGCAGATAAGCTCGTAATAACTAGTGACAATCCGCGCAGCGAATCTCCTGAAGCAATCATCAATGACATCGTTGCGGGCTTGGGTAAAAGTGTGAACGTGACTCAAACGCGTGATTCGGCGAGTGTAGCGACACACACAGCGATTGTTGACCGAGCTAGCGCGATAGAAACAGCCGTCAACGAGGCTGGCGTGCATGACTGGGTGCTTATCGCTGGAAAGGGACATGAAAAGTATCAACAATTGGCTAATGAGCGAATAGCCTTCGATGATGTATTGGTTGCACAAGCCGCCCATAAGCGACGTGGCGCGCGCGCTCAAGGCTATGCGCAATTATGATAAAAGCGATCCGTCTATCAAGTTTGGCAAGTCTATGCGACGGTTCACTTCGTGGTGATGATTGCAGTGTCACTTCCGTTTCTACGGACACGCGTACCTTGGAGCAAGGCGATTTGTTCATTGCTCTGCAAGGCGAGAATTTTGACGCCAGGCAGTTTCTTTCACAAGCTGAGCAAAAGCGGGCTTCCGCCGCGATCGTCGCTGAGTATTTTAGTGATGTGTCGCTGCCGCAAATTGTTGTACCAGACACGCTGCTGGCCCTTGGAAAAATAGCGGCCTGGAATCGCCAGCAATTCGCTAAACCCGTGGTTGGGTTAACGGGTAGCGTAGGGAAAACAAGCTGCAAAGAACTTTTAGCCAGCATACTTCGTGAAAATGGCGATGTATTAGCCACTTCGGGGAATCTTAATAACGAAATTGGTGTGCCGTTAACATTGCTGCGCTTGGAGAAAGAGCATGATTACGCAGTGATAGAGATGGGCGCAGCTCAGCGCGGCGATATTGAGTATCTTGGAAGAGTGGCGCAACCAGATCTTGCCCTAATCACCACCGTTGCAGAAGCTCATCTTGACGGATTCAAGAGTATCGAGAATATTGCCGCAACCAAGGCGGAAATATATCAAAGCCTTGGCGAGCAGGGCATCGCCGTTATCAATATAGATAATGATCATACGCGGCCAATGCTGGATCAGTTTCCGCATTGCAAGATCGTCAGCTTTAGCGCGAGCGGTCGAAGCGCTACCGTCAGCGCTACAAATATAAAGGTCAATACGCTAGAAAGTGCAGCGCCGGCCACGTACTCCTTTACGCTCGAAGCGCCGGGCTTTTCGGTGTTTGTTAGCTTATCTGTACCGGGCGAGTTTATGGTGAGCAATGCCTTAGCGGCCGCAGCCTGCGCCTACGCCTTGGGTTTTGATGCGCATCAAATTAAACGTGGTATTGAGAGCTTTTCTGGCTTTCGCCAGCGCATGAAAACACAGCCAGGTATTGCCGGTAGCCTGGTTATTGATGATAGCTACAACGCCAATCCGGCGTCTATGCGGGCGGCGATAGACGTTCTTTCATCAATGAGTGGAAGTCGGGTTTTAGTGATGGGAGTAATGGCAGAGCTGGGTCCTGATAGTGAAAGGCTGCACCGCGAAATTGGCGAATACGCTCTTGATCGAAAAATTGACCATCTAGTTTGCCTTGGGTCAGCTGCGCAATCAGCGGCAAGCGCATTTTCCACCTCCGCTCAATTATTTGAGAGTCATCAGCAGTGTATAGAGCATTGTAATGAGTTGGCTCAGTCCCTGGATCAACCAGTTTGTTTTTTAGTTAAGGGATCGCGTTCGGCAAAAATGGAAAAAATCGTTGCCAATTTATCTATGCTCGAGGGAGCGATCTAACCATGTTGCTATGGCTATCTGAATACCTGGCTGAAATGTACAGCCCATTTCAAGTGTTTCAGTATTTAACCTTGCGAGGCATTCTAGGAGTGTTGACGTCTCTGGCTATCACTATGTTAGTAGGGCCAACGATGATAAAACGGCTCAACTATCATCAGATAGGACAAACAGTACGATCCGACGGACCAGAAAGCCATTTCAGTAAAGCGGGCACTCCGACAATGGGTGGCGCGCTAATTCTAGTGGGCATATTTATTAGCACCTTGCTATGGGGCGACCTAAACAACCGCTATGTTTGGACAGTGTTGTTTGTTACCTTTGTTTTTGGCGCGGTCGGTTGGGTTGACGATTATCGAAAGGTTATCGAAAAAGACTCTCGAGGCTTGCCCGCTCGCTGGAAATTTTTCTGGCAAGCTATCGGTGGATTAAGTACCGCTATTTTTCTTTATGTGTCCGCTGAGGCTCCTGTAGAGACTCAGTTGTTCGTACCGTTCTTTAAGAATGTAGTCATTGATCTTGGCCCCGCGTTTGTAATTCTGACTTTCTTTGTGATTGTAGGTAGCAGCAATGCGGTCAATTTAACCGATGGACTAGATGGTCTCGCGATTCTTCCCAGCGTATTGATAGCCACCGCATTGGCGGCCATAGCCTATTTGACTGGGCACGCTCAATTTGCCGACTATCTGCATATTGGCTATGTGCCGGGCTCGGGTGAGTTGATAGTTTTCTGCGGGTCTCTTGCAGGCGCAGGATTGGGTTTTCTTTGGTTTAACACCTATCCAGCTCAAATTTTCATGGGTGATGTAGGGGCATTGGCTCTTGGTGCGGCGTTGGGTGTTGTTGCCGTTATTACTCGCCACGAGATTGTGTTTTTTATCATGGGTGGCGTCTTTGTGATGGAAACGGTGTCGGTCATTTTGCAAGTTGCGTCTTTCAAGCTAACGGGCAAAAGAATATTTCGTATGGCACCAATACATCACCATTTTGAGTTAAAAGGCTGGCCGGAACCTAGAGTTATTGTGCGTTTCTGGATTATCACCGTCATTCTTGTTTTATTTGGATTGGCAACACTGAAGTTAAGATGAATCGTTCTAGCCTGCCACCGCAAAAGCTTGAGGCCGATGCCTTCTATGCCATAGTTGGCTTGGGCGCTACAGGTTTGTCTTGTGCTCGTTTTTTGGCGGCGAAAGGTGCTTCATTCGTACTGCTGGATTCTCGTCAGCAACCGCCGAATATAGAGCAGGCTTTGCGTGAGTTTGAAGGCGTAGACATATTGCTAGGCGAATTGAGTGCTGCAGTTTTGCTCAGTGCCGATTATTTAATTGTAAGTCCAGGAGTAGCGTTGACTGAAACGGCCATCGCTTTAGCGCTTGAGGGCAATGTGGAATTGCTGAGCGACCTCGACCTGTTTTGCGCCTCTACAACAGCGCCTCTCGTGTGTATTACGGGCTCTAATGGCAAAAGTACTGTGGCAACGTTGTTACACAAAATGGCGCAAGATTGTGGGGTTGCATCGGTTTTATGCGGCAACATAGGCCTGCCGGTATTGCAGGCACTCAGTGATCAAGCTGAGCTGTATGTTGTGGAGGTGTCCAGTTTCCAGTTGGAGCGCAGCCGACCGTTGACTTCTGTTGCATCCACTGTATTGAATGTCAGCGCCGATCATATGGATCGCTATGTTGATTTCGAGTCTTATCAAGCTGCGAAATTACGCGTTTACTTAGCGAGTCAGGTGTGTGTTTACAACCGCGACGATAAGTTTACTTTTCCGGCGAGTTCGCAAAACAACATTAGTTTCGGCGCATCTCCCACCGCAACTTCAGTGAGCACAGCTTCTACATTTGCGGCCGCTAATGACGAGTTTGGTGTAGCTGACGTTGATGGGACTAGTTGGTTATACGCCAGGTCTTCTGCGTTAATTGCAACAAAGCTCATTCGCATTAAAGGTTCGCACAACATCCAGAATTCTCTCGCGGCATTGGCGCTGGCAGAGGCTGCAAATCTAGACCTGTCGATTTGCTGTGAAACGTTGAAAACGTTTTCAGGATTAGAGCATCGTTGCGAATTTGTCGATACATTGCAGGGCATAGAGTTCATAAATGACTCTAAAGGCACCAATACCGGTGCCACTCTTGCTGCTATAAAAGGGCTGGGCGGTGTTGGCACTAAAAACATCGTTTTAATTGCTGGAGGTGTCGGAAAAGGCGCTGATTTTACGGTGCTAAGAGACGCTGTAGATTCTTCAGTTACTGCGGCTGTGGTTTACGGCGAAGACGGATCGTCCATCAAATCAGCACTAGTCGGTCTCGTTCCTATATTCGAAGTCGATTCACTGGAGAAAGCCGTTCAGCGTGCTTATGAGTATGCGCGCTTGGGCGATACAGTATTGTTTTCGCCAGCGTGCGCAAGCTTTGACATGTTCACCTCATTTGAAGAACGAGGTGATGTTTTCAAAATCTGTGTTGGGCAGTTGAGCGCCAAGGAGATAGGCCAGTGAGCGCCGCTCCAGGAGCGTGGCTGATGGAGCGCATCTCGAGCCTTACATTGCCTTCGCGCGCCGTGCAGATAGATCAAGCACTGTTGTACAGTTTTATCCTGTTAGTTGTGTTTGGTATTGTAATGATGGGCTCGGCGTCCATGGAATACGCTGGGCAGCACTTCAATGATCCTTGGTATCACATAAAACGCCAGAGTTTGTTTCTAGCGCTAGGTCTACTGATTGCCCTGTTTACCGTATACATACCTATTGAGTTCTGGCGTAAGCACTCGGCGCAGTTTTTGTTATTTGCTTTTCTGTTGCTGCTGGCCGTTTTGCTGCCTGGTGTGGGTAAGGAGGTGAATGGAAGCCAGCGCTGGATTCCGATTGGAGTTTTTAACCTGCAAGCATCTGAGCCCGCTAAGCTCTTTGTTATTGTTTATATGGCGGCCTACCTGGTTCGTAGAGAGCGCGAAGTCAGAAATGAGTGGCGTGGTTTTATCAAGCCGCTGCTAGTACTTTCGGCAATGATAAGTTTGCTTTTACTTGAGCCGGATTTTGGCGCCGTTGTCGTTATGCTCGGCGCTTCACTGGGCATGCTGTTCTTGGCGGGCGTGCGTTTAGTTCATTTTTCGTTTGTGGTTGTCGGTAGCTTATTCGCAATCGCTTTGATGGCGTTAATGAGCCCGTATAGGTTACAAAGACTGATTACATTTATGGACCCATGGCCGCATCAATTCGATAGTGGCTATCAATTGGTGCAGTCGTTGATAGCATTTGGCCGAGGAGAATGGCTTGGTCTCGGGCTAGGTCGTAGCGTGCAAAAGTTGTTCTATTTGCCCGAAGCGCATACTGATTTTGTGTTTGCAATAATTGGTGAAGAGTTTGGGTTTATTGGCGCGTTAATGGTTGTGTGCCTGTTTGGCGTTTTCATTTGGAGAATTCTGATTATCGCCCGTGGTGCTGAGCGTCGTGGCTTTAAGTTTGCTGCGTATTTTTGCTACGGAATAGCTTTATTGTTTGCGATACAAAGCTTCATAAATATTGGTGTTAATACGGGTTTGCTACCTACAAAGGGGCTGACATTACCTTTTTTCAGTTATGGTGGCAGCAGTTTAGTGCTCAGCTGCCTAATGGTCGCTTGTGTACTTAGAGCTAACTACGAGACCGGAACATCGTGCGCGAAACCTTTGTGATCATGGCCGGTGGTACCGGCGGACATGTGTTTCCAGGCTTGGCTTTGGCTGATGAGCTGCGCACTGCCGGGCATCATGTTGCCTGGCTTGGAACGGAAGCTGGAATAGAGTCCCGTTTAGTGCCAAAAGCGGGTTACGACCTTTATTTTCTTCCAGTCAGCGGTGTGCGCGGAAAGGGTGTATTAGCCTTACTCAAAGCTCCTTTTATGATCGCCAAAGCGTTAATAAGCGCATTTGTCACGTTGCGAAAGTTACAGCCCGCTGTTGTTGTAGGCTTTGGAGGTTTTGCTGCAGGTCCAGGAGCCATCGCTGCGAAATTGCAAGGCAAGCCACTGTTACTGCACGAGCAAAACTCTGTGCTGGGTACTACTAATTCTATTTTGCAGCACCTGGCTGATCGGCGGTTAGAGGGTTTTCCTGATACATTCAAAAAGAGAAAAGGGACGTTTTTCACTGGTAATCCCGTGCGTCAGGATATTGTCGCTTTGTTAAAAACGCCACCAAGTAATGCGGCGCCAGCGAAGGAACTATCAAGTTGTCGAATATTGATT
>JBGCFQ010000034.1:0-13701 GCA_045106985.1 Pseudomonadales bacterium
GCATGGTCTTCGCATACTTGCTCCATAGTTCGAGCTAAGTTGCTTCTAGCAGAGGTATAACTTATGCTTTCCATGAATAATTCCGTACATGTACAATAATATGTACTTAAGTATATCAACGCATAACAAGGCGGTCAAGTATGTTCCAGCCCTTCGGGCTTCCACCGGACGGTTTAAGCTACGCTCAAACCGCCGCTTACCGCGACGTTATGCGTCAAAGCTTATCGCTTGTTATCTAATTTACGGGAGAAAAATGTGAATCAAGAACATGGTGGTTCGTGCATGTGTGGAGCTGTCAAATTCTACTTTGTTGAGCCCCCAAAATTCGTCAAAGATTGTGTTTGCGAATCATGTAGACGTGCGCACGGCGCCTCAGCTGTTTGTTGGTTGGGAGTAGACAACGCGAACTTTCGTTTAGACGGCGATAAATCAACGCTTAAATGGTACCAGTCCAGTAAGGAGTCGGAGAGAGGGTTCTGCGTATCATGTGGAACTCGAGTGTTTTTTCGGTCTAACCTGTGGCCGGGGGAAACTCATATGGCGCTGGCATGTATAGACTCTCCCCATGGATTCGTTTCTACAGGTACGAGTTTCAGATCTGAATTGCCAGCATGGACTAACCTAGTGCCGAAGGAAGATGCATAACAAGGCGGTCAAGTACGTTCCAGCGCTACGCGCCTCCACCGGACGGCTTAAGCTGCGCTTAGTCCGCCCCTTACCGCGACGTTATGCATCTTGAGACTGATATGGCGAATAACTACGCATGCGACATGAACGCGCTTACGAAAGAACAAAGGCTAAGGCATAGTGAATTAGCTAAGCTTCTGCACCCTGAAGTAGTTCGATTTATAGAGCTGCCCAACGGGTATTCTGCTGAGATCGGAGATGGATTTGCGGAGGAAGTAAATGAATTCTGCAAGCTTGAGATTCTATGCTGTCCGTTCTTTGAATTGGAAGTGAGCGACCTGGGTGAAAAAACTATGCTTTCTATCACGGGAAACGGTGAAATTAAACCATTTATACGTGCGGAGTTCGGCATCCCCTCTGGAGAAGCGCCGGATGCATAACAAGGCGGTGAAGTCATTCGCTGCGCTCTCTGGGACGGCATTCAGCTGCGCTAAACGCCGCCCCTTACCGCAACGTTATGTGTCCAAACAATTGCATTAAATGACTCTAGAATGACCCTATGAACCAGTATCAGCTTGAAGATATTCTCACCTCGACTTCACTTGCTAGTGTCGAAGCATTCGGCATGTATGTAACTCTATTAGCCGCGTACCTTGTAGCATCATTTGCTGCAGGTGAAAAACTCTCTAAAGGCCAAGCCGTAACCGTTTCAGTGCTTTTTATCGTAGCGGCTTTAGTCATGACATGGACCACTTATGGGTTTTTAAGCCGGTCGATTCCTCTTGCCGCAGAGCTTGCAGCGATGAATCCTGATAGGTTGTACGGTGCAAGACCTGCCTTAAGAACGATTGTTGCAATTATCCAAATTCTTGGAATATTCTCTAGCCTATTATTCATGAGAAGTATTAGGTGTTCGAGGCGTGGAGACATATAACAAGCGACTGTGATCCCAAGTCAACCGCTAGCAGAACAATTTAAACCATACTCCACTCCTGATTATCACGCACCATTGCGTTAAGAATTGTGATCATCTTTCGCATGCACGCAGTAAGCGCAACCTTCTTGTGCTTACCGTTAGCGACGAGTCTCTGAAACATATCTCGAATAATCGGATTGTGTTGAATCGCCGACATCATGGCCATGTAGAGCACGGTTCGTATCGGTGCGCGACCTCCGCGTATCCGCCGTTTTCCTTTCATAAGACCGCTGTCTTTGTTGAATGGGGCCAATCCACAGAGTGCTGCAATTTTTCGGTGACTGAGCTGCCCCAGCTCTGGCAACTCGGCCAGCAATGTAAAGGCGACACCATCACCAATTCCTGGAGCCGAAAGCAATAACTCGTAGGTGTGCTGCCATTCCTCGATGCGGGCAATCTCTTTCTTCAGGCGCTCGTTTACCCACGCGATTTCCTTATCGAGTATTTTCAGCAAACGTTGATGACTCGGTTTTACGTGCGGCTGTGCTTTTTGAAAACGATTCAGCTCTTGAGTTCTAGCCTCGTTGAGTTGTCGTTTGCGAGAGACTAAATCCTTGAATAGCCGTGTCTTTTTGCTCGGTAGCGTTCTTACTTCAGGCTGCATCTTCAGGCCAAAAAGGGCAATCAATCGGGCATCGATTTTATCGGTTTTGGCGAGTATGCCTTCGGCCTTCGCAAACTGCCGTACTCTGGTGGGTGAGACCACTATTATTGGTAAGCCCGCCTCAGCGCACGCTTCGGCCGCTGCCCGCTCATAACCACCCGTAGATTCTGCAATAACGCGAGTGAGCTTATAACGCCTCAGTGCACGGACGAGTGCTTTGATTCCCGCTGGCGTGTTCTCCGCTTGCCAGTGAAGATCGGTTTCATAAATAAACACATCAAGCGTCGACTTACCTACGTCAATACCCACGTGTCGTTCACTGCTTTTAATGTGTGCCTTGGTAGTTGTATTCATATCTCACCCTTGCTACATTCGAGCTCGAGGCTCTTTCGACTGTTCGAGTTAAACAAATAGAATCGGTATAACGCTCATGCTTGTTAACGGGTTCGAGTAATCGACACCGGCGGTCAATCGAGCTGCTATACCGAAAGCCTGCTGCTACAGGCTTGGGCCTCACTATATCGCTTAAGGGATACGTTCGAAATAATGGAATATCGATCATACAAGACGCTCAAATCGTTCCCTTCGGTCACTGTAACGCCGCTAAAGCGTCGCACTTTAGCGCGGCGTTAGGTGTCACACTTTTGAGGAATACTATGAAACTTTTACAATATGGAAAACTAAGCACAGCCTTTCTCTTCATGATTTTTGGTCTTCCCCTTACAGTGTTAGGTGCAGACAGTTCTCTCCAGAATAAGACACAATCGCTAGACTCAATTATCAACGCCTACTACAGCGTGATATCCGGTCCAAAGGGCTTTAAGTACAACCCAGATACTGATCAGTTTTTACATGCCCCTAATGCGATCATTACCCGTTTTAATGAAACAGGTGAATTTCAGCGCCATACGCTATCAGAAGAACAAAAATCTCTGGAACAACCCTATACTGTGGGTTTTTATGAAGTAGAGAAAAACCGAGTGGTTGAGCGCTATGGAAGCTTGGCTCATGTTTGGAGTACTTACGAAATGCGGGAGTCTCCCGACAGTAAAGCGTTTATGAGGGGAATTAATAGTATTTCCTTGTACTTCAAAGACAACCGTTGGTGGATTGCCTCATGGGGAACTCAATATGAGGGCAAAGAGGAAATACCAGCAAAATACCTCCCAGCAAACCACCTAACGAGTAAAGCAAGTGGGACGCCGTAAACGGCGCCCCTTCTTTAGGCGTTATGAGTCAGGGCAGATTGACATACCATATTAGATATATATACTTAATATGGTATGTGGGAGATCTACGAACATCGACGAGTGGTGCGGGCTTTAGCTAGGCTTCCCAGGGAGGTTCAGGAACGCTACGAGAAATGGAAAGATATCGTTCGAGTCTCAGGGCCGGGGGGCCTTAGAATGATTCGAGGGTTTAACGACGAAGCTTTACGCGGAGAATGGCGTGGTCATAGGTCATCTCGTCTAAACTTGCAGTATCGTGTTATCTACAAGATTGAGCGTGAAGAGGTTTATGTTCAGGTCGAGAAGGTGACGCCACACGATTATGGGAGAAGCTGAAATGAGTGATTATCGAAAAGCTAAGAAGAGCATCGAAGTCTCAATTGGAGACTCAGTGCGCATCGTTCGAGAATTACAGGAATTGAGTCAAAATGATCTGGCAGCTATTACTGGCATTCCCCAATCTACGATTTCCGCAATAGAAAACAATCGAATTAACCTTGGAATTGAGCGTTCAAAGGTTCTAGCTCGAGCACTAAAGTGTCACCCCGCGGTACTTGTATTTCCTGGCTGGGACGTTGAAAGTACAGCCGCATAACAAGCGACCGAAGCGTCGGGGTCAGGCCTTGCAATCGACATTGCAAGCCGAAGCAAGGGTTGTCTGGAATGTGGATTGCAAGGCCTGACCCTAGACTTCATGCTGCCAGCGTTAGGGTTTATATCGTGCACCTCAAGTACTATCTAACTATGGCTGTATTTGCAGTCTCCCTTGTTGTATTCATGAGTACTAAAGTAGCTGTAGACTCGCCAAAGGAGTTTGAGCTCTTTGCTCTATATAAAGAATATTTGAAGGGATCTGGGCACGACGACGGGGTGCAGATAGAAATCCTTGATAACCCCGCTCGATATGCCGAAGAGGTAATGCTCTTGTTGGAGGAAAGCACTCCGGGGTCTTATGCTGAGGAAGTTGCATTGTTTGCATCGGAACCGGTCTTGACGGAAAAAGGTGTTGCAGACTCGCTAAAAGACTATGGCGCTAACCATGCGGAGCCAGAAACTAAGTGCTTCATTGACAGAATTCTAGACGGGTCGCCCATAGCTGTACCCGTGAGCAGTAGTTTAAATGGTAAAGTGGAAGTGGTACTTGTTCTGCCAAGTGAACCGTGCAGTGAAGAATAAATAAACATTCCTGTTTACCCTAAAAAAAGGGATAACGGGACCGGAAGGGCCCGGTTATTCGGCTGTTATGCATCATTCTATGGAGTGTCTTTGTGGATCTGAATCAAGTTACATTGCCCGTAGCAGACATGGTGAAGGCCAGCGACTTCTATCGAAGAATGGGGTTTCTTCAAATAGTCGATACGCCACACTACGCGCGCTTTGAATGTACTGAAGGAAACTCGACGTTTTCCCTGAGTCTTGATGATGGCCAGGCCCTGAGTTCCACAGTAATCTATTTTGAGCACGAGAATTTGGACCAGCTTGTGGTGGCACTTAAGGCGAAAGGCATAGTATTTGAGCAGGATCCCACAGACATGAGTTATTTATGGCGCGAAGCTATTCTTCATGATCCGTCGGGTAACAAAATCAAATTGTACTGGGGAGGCAAAAATCGAATGTATCCTCCATGGCGCGTCGAAAGAAATAAATAACGGAGTCAGGTCGGGCATTTCACACTGCTGCTCTAGAAGGTGAACTGCCCGACCTGAGGCCTTGTACTCAGAGCCGCGCACGGTATATTTTGCCTGTGCCTGTGCCTGTGCCTGTGCCTTCAACGCGGACGTCGCCGCGCAAGAAAGGCAATAAGCGGAACAAGAAACATAATTCCGACCAGAATTGGCGCAACCGCACTTTTGAGCGCGCGTTCAGTCGAAAGAAAATCTGGGTAGCCAGTCTGCCAAAGCGTCCATTCTGAACCAATGTTTGACGGTAACGTTGGATGCCCGGTAGCAAGCATTATGAAACCGTCGGAAGTTTCGGGGTTTATTCGCACGGAAGTGTTGATCGCCGGATCGTTTGCGCCCTCGTGACCAAACACAAAATCTCCATTGGGTGCCTGCACATACAGAATTGTTCCAAGCCCCCAAATTCCCGAGCCCAGCACAAAGCCATGCGGTTCACGCATTTCGACAATTGTGTTGGGGTTGAGTGGGAGCTTTTCCTTGTTCAACAACGCAATAACAAGTTTGGACAAGTCGGACGCGGAACTCGCAAACGCTGTGGCTGCAGCGGATGCGTACTGATAAGTGGGTGCCAGCGAACCATCAGCCTTATACGACGGTGCTACATTCTCGAGATCACCAAGATACTCATAAGATGATCTGGACATCTCTAGCGGTTTAAGAATCGTTTGCGTGACATAGTCTGCGAACTCGACGCCCGTCAGCTCCTCAACCAACAGCTGCAAAATCAAGTATCCACCACCCGAATAGAGAAACTCGCTACCCGGCTCTTGCCCAACAATTATCTCAGTGCCAGCGCCGCTGGACGCTCTCGGATTACGTAATTCGTCTTCTAATGAAGGAAGGACTTCACTACGTTTATAGTCGCCAAACCCCAGTTGGTCGGTTAATCCTGCTGTATGGCTAAGTAATCTTCGCACTGTTACGCCGGCATTATCAAATGCAGAATCTGGTAGCCGCCATCGACTCAGATATTGGGAAACCGGGGCATCAAGATCAACGAGCTTCTGCTCAACTAAGGACATAACACTCAAGGCCGTGATCCATTTACTAAAAGATGCGGTTGGAAACAGCGTCTCTTCATCAGCATCGCCTTTGAAGAAGCGGTGCGTGACCGCGCCATCTTCTATTAGCATCAACGCTGTTACGCCGTTGTTTTTGGTATTGATTTCATTGACCGCCCAATCGAAAAACTCATCAGAGTTACCTCGTTCTGCCGTGCTATTGATCCACCAACCGCTGATAGCAAGGCCGGCTGCGACGATTGTCCAAGCCACAATCGCCGTCATGCTCGCCATAAAAATCTTAAAAGTCCTCATAAAAAAAGCTCCAGTAAGTGTATAGGCTTCGAAAAACAGAAATCAGGCATAGCCCACAAGATAAAAAACGCTGAGCGATGCACAAAGCAAAGAACATAGTGTTCTTACATGATTCCAGCGTATCCACACCACGGTATATGCTTGCCAAGTCTCGCACAGTTGATCTTCGCTAGCTTCCGCGCGGGCCAGCTTATTGTTGAGCGGCACGTTAAACACCAATGTGATGAGGAACATACCGATTACGTACGAGAAAGCCGACATGATTAGCACTAAATTACCTGCGGAACCGTAGTCTTGCGAGGCTACGTATAATAGCCATGCATAGAGTACGGTGGTGCCAAAAAATAGGGGCATAAACAACGAGCGTTGAATGACCCGGTTAATTGCGTTCATGACTTTGGCTGCGTCGATTTGTGGCAACTCCTGCAGCGCGTGCATCACAAAGGTTGAAAAAACGAAATAGATGCCGGCCATTAGGCCGGCTCCAACTGCAGCGATAGAAACCAATAATGTCAGTGCGGTTTGCGAAATCATGCGTAAGTCCTCGGCAAGAAACGATGCAAAAACAGTGCTGCTAAACAGCTAACACCAATGGTTAGTTCAAGGGTCGCCGCTTGGATCAAACCGCTAGCGGGCGACCCATCAATTCCCATACTCGCAAAGCGCGATAGTGCATACGAAAGATAGATGACCGCGGCCAATTTTAGAGCCAGCTCTTCAGGACCTCTCTTCAGTAGGGTGCGAATCATAAATGCACCGGCCACCAACAAGAATCCGGCCGGCGCCTTTAGCTCATTGATCAGGCTGATGTTTGATCCAAGAACAATGCCGTTGCTTGCATAAAATGCGAGCGGTGACACAAGTATGTAGCCGCTGACTAATAGCAGTATTGCTCCCGCTATTAGTAAGAGTATTTTTTGTAACATCTTAATGTATCTAAGCATTTCAGTTCTCCCTGAGTGTTTCGGTGAATTTGAATTAGGCTAAGCATCTATAGCCAGCCCATCCCGTGACCACGCCCCGCTTGCAAGTACCTTAGCGATATAGGCTTTAAAGTCTGTTGCAGGGCGACCCAGCGCTTCTTCCACACCGTTAGCGGGTAGCGAATTTCTGCCATCGAAAACAACCGTAAACAGCTCACGCATAAGCCATTGCATGTCGTCGTCCAGTCCTTCATCGGCCAGCGCGCTAAGGAAGTCATCAATGCTGATCGCTGTGAAATTAACTTTATACCCTAACGCGGACGACAGCTCAGCTGCGCACTGGGCAAAAGTGAGAGCACGCGGGCCACTGACTTCGAACAGACGATTTCTGAGCTCATCGCGGGTCAGTGCGGCCACCGCAATATCCGCAATGTCATCTACGTCAATGAAGGGCTCTGCAACGTCGGCTGCAGGTAGCATCAGCTCACCCGACAAGATGCCTTCAATCATGAAGCCTTCACTGAAGTTCTGCATAAACCAGCTGGCACGAACAACATTCCAATCCAGTCCGCTCTCTTTGAGTATGTTTTCACAGCACTCCGCTCCGTGCTCACCACGGCCGGACAGCAACACGATGTGCTTTAAACCGGCGCTTTTTGCGACGTCGATAAACCGGCGCAAAGTGTCCTCAGCCGAAGGGACTGCGAGGTCTGGATAGAACGACACGTAGGCTGAAGTAGCCCCTTGCATTGCTGCAGACCAGGTTGATTCATCGTTCCAGTCAAAAGCCGGTGATGAAGAGCGGGAAACGGCACGCGTGTTATAGCCAAGTGCCTGCAAACGCTGTTCAACTCTCCAGCCAGTTTTTGCGGTTTTGCCAATGATTAAGATCGGTGAATTGTTCATTTAATAAGGCTCCATTAGGTTTGAATGTATCGGTAGATCATCGGTTGCTCGATCATGGACATTATTTTGGATCCTATTTTCTGGACTTTAAATCACGAAAAGTCCAGTATATTTAACCTATCGTCCAAATATTGCATGTATAGATGAATGAAGCTGTATTAACCACCCCTCGAACAGAGTCTGACTTACCCCCCAGCAGTGACCCTTTGGGCGAGGTACTTCGGTTGCTGCAGCTCACCGGTGTTCTTTACTGCAACGCAGAACTGACCGAGCCATGGGGTATTGATATCCCAAACATACCTGGAGTGATGAACGTAGAGGTGGTGACTGCAGGAAGTTGCTGGCTTCATTTGAATGACCGCGAACCGTTGTTCCTGCCGCAAGGCAGCCTGGTTCTGATTCCACGCGGCAATGCCCATACACTGCGGGCAAAGCCGGGTGATCGGGCAACAGCATTGGAAGATATTCAGGTCGAACTGATCGGCGATCGCTTTGAGAAAATGCGTTTTGGCGGCGGTGGGCAGCAAACAAACATTACGTATTACGGGGTGCGCTTTGATCCCTTTCTGGCAACACGACTGATCAAATTGCTGCCGGACGTTTTACATCTTCGCACGCTGGCTGACAACAACCGATGGCTGGAGAGCACAATCACCTTCATCGCCGAAGAAGCCAGTGCGCAATCGCCAGGCTGTGAAACAATAATCACGAGGCTGGCCGACATTCTAGTGATTCAAGCCATTCGCAAGTGGATAGACACAGTGCGCGAAGACGAGCGTGGTTGGATTGCCGCTTTGCATGATCGTCAGATTGGCGCGGCAATGTCGTTGATGCACCGACACCCTGAACAAAGCTGGACGGTGGCCAGTCTGGCGCGCGAAATTGGTATGTCTCGTTCAGGATTTTCGGCGCGGTTTACGGAAATGGTGGGCGAACCGGCGCTAAATTACCTGACAGATTTACGCATGCGTATGGCCCAAAGAGATCTGCACAACACGCAAGACTCCCTGGCCATCATTGCAGAGCGCGTTGGGTATCAGTCAGAGCCCGCGTTTAACCGGGCGTTCAAACGCGTTGTCGGCATACCACCTGGGCGCGTGCGAAAGCAAAAAGGCGAATAAGCCTTATACGGCCAAGGCAGGTAACGGGGTCAACAGGTAACGGGGTCAGGCCTTACAATCGACATTGCAAGCCGAAGCAAGGATTGTCTGGAATGTGGATTGCAAGGCCTGACCCTGGACTTAGGATGGGTTATGATCAGTCAGAACTCACGTAATAGGACTAGGAAAATGCAGCTCCATATATTCGTTTTTCTAAAGCCTCGTTATGCGTTAACAAGGTCAGGCCTTACAACCTACATCGCAAGCGAATGGAGTGATCGCATCGAATGTGGATTGTAAGGTCTGACCCTAGAATTTCTCATTTGTTCTTTTGCCTCGTGGTTGTGCATCTTGAGTAGTCTATGAATATACGCAAATTTAAGAATTCTGATAGAAGCGGTTTGATTAGGCTTTGGAGCGATGCCTTTCCTGACGACCCTCCACACAATGAACCTTCAATTGTTATTGAAGCGAAGCTCGCGGTGGATGATCTGATATTTGTAGCGGAGCATGAGGGAAAATTGGTTGGTGCATGTATGGCTGGCTATGACGGCCACCGAGGATGGTTGTACGCAGTTGCTGTAGCAAAAGAATTACGCCGTAGTGGCACCGGTGCTGCTGTTGTAAAATTCGCCATGCAGGCGCTGAAGGAACTTGGCTGCACTAAAGTCAATCTACAAATACGTGCAACAAATGTAGAGGTAGCGGCTTTCTATAAGTCTTTGGGCTTTGCAGTGGAGGAGCGTATGAGTATGGGAGCTTTCATCGAGTAAAATGCAATAACAAGTTACTGAAATTTGTTCCGGCTTACGATTTCCACTGGAGTTCGCTATAACGATATCGTTATATTCCATGCCAACCCTATATACAAGACTGAAATTTATGAATAATCGAGTAGCCTTAGTTACAGGTTCAACATCAGGAATAGGCAAGGCCATTGCCAATCGGCTTGCTTCGGAAGGTTGTTCTGTTGTTTTCCATTCGCGCTCATCTGTAGAAGAAGGTCAGCGTCTAGCATCAAAAAATGAAAATGCTTCGTATATCCAAGCCGACCTATCAAATCAAGCCGAATCAAAGGCCCTTATTGAAAAAATTGCTTCCAAGTACGGCCGCCTAGATGTGCTAGTAAATAACGCAGCACTAACTGAGCTTATAGATCACTCAGATCTAAAAGCCGCTACGCCGGAAGTATGGCGAATGCTTCATGAGGTTAACGTTGTATCGCCATGGACACTAATTTCAGAAGCTGAGCCACTGTTAAAAAAAGCATCTTCTGATGGCGTCACTAGCTGTATTCTCAATATCAGTTCTCATGCTGGCGTCCGTCCCAAAGGGGCGTCGATACCTTATTCAGTTACTAAGGCTGCGCTCAACCATATGACCAAGCTCTTGGCCTTAAACCTGGGGCCTGATATTAGAGTCAACGCTATAGCCCCTGGCTTAGTTCACACGCCCATGAGTAAAGATTGGACAGAGGCCCGTGAACTGTGGAAAAACAAGGCCCCTATGAAACGCGGTGCCGAGCCGGAAGAAATTGCTTATGTTGCAGGCATGTTAATCAATAGCACCTATTTAACGGGTGAAATTGTTCTTGCAGATGGTGGGTTAAACTTAACGTGAAAATGGTATTTAACAAGTTGCGGTGGCTTGCGCCTGAGGCTCCGGATGCTTGCTCCTTGCGTTGCTGTGCAAAGCACTAGGCATCGGCTCCATTTACTGCGGCGTTATGAATCCGTGTTACTTATGGTTCAATGAAATGAATATTCGAAAAGCGAACGACGCAGACTTTGAATTTATATGGCCTATATTTCACGACATCGTGAAAGCAGGAGAGACTTATGCGTATTCGACCGAAACTACTGAAGAAGAAGCCCGAGTAATCTGGCTGAAAAACCCTCGAGAAACATTTGTACTCGAGAGAGATGGAAGAATACTGGCTACCTATTTTATAAAAACTAATCAGGCCGGACCAGGAAGCCATGTATGCAACTGTGGCTATATGGTTTCTAGTAGTGCGGCTGGTCAAGGGTTAGCAACCGAATTATGTAAGCATTCGCAAAACGTTGCGCGCGAGTTAGGCTATAAGGCCATGCAATTTAATTTTGTTGCTAAGTCTAACGAAGGCGCAGTTTATTTGTGGCAGAAACTTGGTTTCGAGATCGTAGGTCGGTTACCAGATGCATTCAAGCATCCGTCACAAGGGTATGTAGATGCATTCGTGATGTACAAATGGCTGTGAATTTTAACAAGGCCCTCAAACCTTTTCGATTAAGTGTGAAGAGACTTCCGCAATCGACGCTATTAACCATTGTTCAGGCCGAAGCAGCGAGTTCTAGAAAAAGAGATAAGGGGATCAATGGGGCTCGACTATTCGGTTGTTGCGTTTCAGTGATATTGAAATGAAACTTTGGATTTTTGCGTCTTTAGCGTATCTGGCGGCCGTATGCTTCTGCCTAGTGGTCGCTAGAGATTCCTATATTGAATACTATCAAATCATCTTTCTTTTGCCTGTTTTTGCTTCGTATGTGGCTTGGGCTAAAGTCGATCTGATGCCTGGTATTAGCAGAAATATTTTTGTGTTGTCTTACTCTTTCGCACTAACATTCGCTACTTGGGCGGTGTTTTTGGCATTGAATTTTGTATTCTCTATTAGTGCTTGCACATTACCAGGTACCTGTAATCTGTGAGCAAGGGCGTCACTGTTTACTTCGGTGTTAGCAATATTCGCTTTACGTTCTAACTTTTGAAGGGGTCACTGGGCAATAAAGGGTGGGTCCAGTCTGAGCGCTGCCTTAGCGTAGAAATTAAATGCGGTTTGGTGAATTATACAATATGAAGAAAAAACTCAAGGCATTGGGGCAAGCAATCGACACATCGCTGCGTTCTATTGCCTCTGCCGTTAATTGCGGGCTGGTTAAGCTTTAGGTCACTGTATGGAAGTCGTCAGTCAACTATTTAAGTATTTAGTCGCTATTAGCTTAATGGTTGTCATGTTGGGCATGGCGCTTGTTATTGCTCCGTTCTCAGCGCACATCGGTTGGCGAATTTACCGATGTTGGAGCGGCCTTGCTCTGAGGATATTTGGCGTTGAGGTAGAGAGTAAATTCGAATATGACGAATCGCAGCTTGATAACGGTGGCGTGATTGTAGGCCTTACTCAACAGAGTGTCATCGACCCTACGGCTGGCTATGCCACCTGGAGTCGCAGAGTGATGAGCGTTTGGAATTTTGAGTATGCTCTTATACCGTTCTTCGGTTGGGTAACGGTTATTGTGGGCTGGATCATAATTCGGCAGAAACCAGAGCAAGCAAAGCGTCAATTGCGGAAAGCCGCACAACACGCCGCTCAAGGCGGATTGGTTTACTTGTCAGCAGAGGGGCAAAGAAGTAGCGATGGCGAACTCAACGCATATAAAAAGGGGCCTATTGTGTTGGCTATTGAGTCGCAGCTTCCTATTCATCCCATATACATAGCGGGTAGTAGGGAGTGTTTACCGGTAGGTGAATGGAAGATTCGTCCGGGAAGAATAATTGTACATTGGCTTGCTCCTATATCAACAAAAGGTCTTAGCTATGAAGACCGCAATGAGCTGTTGGCAAAGGTTCGAAAGCTTGGTGAAAAAGAGCATGATTATTGGAGTCAAGCGTCGACGCGTGAAGCCTGACAGTAAACGCCACGGCTGCGTAAGCGCTTGTGCTTTGCGCTTTAAGAAGTCACGGCACGAGCAAAGTATTTGTAAAAGTTTGAACGCACTAGCAATGCTATCTATGTATAAATGTTTAAGCTGCGCTCTACAATGGGAATACTCGTCAGTAAAACTCTAATGGGAGATAAGTTATGTTAGATATCACTACAGTTGTGGTTGCCGCTATAGTGTGCGGTCTGTGTGTTGAGTACTTCAAATACCAAACCAAGATGAAGAAGCTTGACGTAGAGGCCGAGGGTGGGCAGGCTGCTGCGAATTCAGACGACATCAGAAAACTGAAAGAACGGATAGAAAACCTCGAAAAAATCGTAACCGATAGCGGCTATCAGTTAGGGCGAGAGATCGAGTCGCTATAGAATAGCTGCAGAGACATAACCAGGTGTTGAAGATAGCCGTTACTTACGCGGACGAAAAGAGATTTGATTATGTTTAATCTATATGTGGGTTTGAGTGTTTTACTAATGCGTTTGAATTAGCTTGTTGTACGTTGGTGCTAATTAGCGCTGTGGCCTAAAGAACCGCGTGCATTAGATGGCCACGAAAAACAAGCATAAAAAGCGATAAGCAGGGTTTAACCAAACTTGTGTTGTTCAAGGTGAATGATGTTTAGCGTGTGTTGCCCATAGGTGTT
>JBGCFQ010000035.1:0-47450 GCA_045106985.1 Pseudomonadales bacterium
TTGGCTATCGGACTAGCCATCGCCAGCACAGCATCAGCACAAAGTGTTCTTGAGGAGGTGGTGGTAACTGCACAAAAACGAGAACAAAATGTGCAGGACGTTCCTATTGCTATAACAGCTTTTACTGGCGCTCAGATGAACGCGCTTGGCGTGAAGCAAAGTATTGATATTGCGGCGTTTACTCCAGGGGTACACATTAGCGGTAACCTGGCGGGTCAAAATACCCAGTTTTCTATACGGGGTGTTACCCAAAATGACTTCAACGACATTATTGAAGCCCCTAATGCCGTGTATTTGGATGAGGGCTATCTAGCTATCGCGCAAGCTCAAACGTTTGCTGTGTTTGACATCGACAGGGTTGAAATTCTAAAGGGTCCACAGGGAACCTTGTTTGGGCGAAACGCCACGGGTGGCCTGGTGCATTATGTGTCGAACAAACCGAGCTTTGAGGAAACCAGTGGTTATCTGGATTTAAATCTTGGACGTTTTGATACCGACGCCGATGCCAATCGCTTTACGGTTGAGGGCGCTGTTGGCGGACCGTTGACTGACACAGTTGCCGGGCGTCTAGCGTTCCGCTACAACAAACAGGACGGTTATTTAAAAAACCTATATCCAGACAGTGCTTTTTTGGGCTCACCAGGTGAAGGGGCTGGTGCCGATCTTGGTGACGACGATACCTTTGCGGGACGACTAAGTCTGGCGTTTCGGCCCAGTGACACTCTGCAGATTGATCTTTCTGTTAACTATGCGAAAACGGATGTGGCGACCGGTCCTTACCAGTCGAAATCAACAGTGGGTATTGTTGAAAACGGCGAGTTGATTAATGTGATAGATACACCGGCCAATGAAACGCGTTTAACAATCGACACGGCCGGCGGCGATGGCGGGGCTGACGCGATTGATGGTGATGGTTTATTGCCGGGTGGCGGCATTGGCTTACCTGGGCGCCTGGCACCAGGCGGAGACTTTTTCGGTTATACAGACCCTGACGGCGACGACTTTACCTTTTCGAGCGACTTCGCATTTGAAGACCAGGGATCAACGGAAACGACAGGGATCAATGCACGAGTTGAATGGGAGCTTGCTGATGGTTTGCTGCTGACCTCTGTAACGGATTTTAAAGACTACGAGAAGTTGTTGTTTATTGACGTTGACTCAGCCCCTGCCAATCAACTGGCTAATTATGCCGGTGTTGATGCCACCAGCTTTACTCAGGAATTCAGATTAAACGGCGAAACCGATCGCTCGCGTTGGGTAGCTGGCTTCTTTTACCTGACGATTGATAACGAGTCTGATAATGGTTTGAAAGCACCAGTGAATAGTATTGCCGGCAGCCCGCCGTTCTCACCTGTTGATATTGGCGTGGTGGCTGACCTGCAAACAGATTCTTACAGTCTGTTTGGCCAGCTTGATTACGACCTGACCGACACTGTGTCAGTGACTGTTGGTTTACGTGTTATTCAGGAAGAAAAAGAATACAACATGGGCATAGGAATTTTCCCTTCGTTGGACAACTTTAGTGTGAACCAAGGCGATTTTATACCAAACGCGTTTGGTGCAGGTTCGCCGTACTTTTTCTCGGCGGATACGTCTGACACCTTGTGGGCCGGAAAAATCCAGTTCGATTGGCGTCCTAGTGATGACTTGTTGTTGTACGCCGGTGTGAATCGGGGCGTTAAAGCGGGAAGTTTTAATGCGCCGCTGTTGGGGGCATTTCTTGGAGCGGGGGGAGATCCGTCTATTCCTTACGATGAAGAAATACTGACGGCCTTTGAAGGTGGTTTTAAAGCGACGTTTGGTGATGGAACAACTCGTTTAAACGGTTCAGTCTTCTTCTATGACTATTCGGATTATCAAGCGTTCTTGTTTGTAGGTGTTGGCGGAGTGGTCATTAACGCAGACGCCGAAACATACGGTTTTGAGCTTGAGCTGCAAAGTTCGCCAATGGAAGGATTGGACTTAATGCTCAGCATGTCTTATTTCGATGCTGAGGTGAAAGACCTGTTATTGCGTAACGGCTCGCCACTGCCGCCGCGCGATGTAGATCCAACCTATGCCCCTGAGCTGCAAGTAACGGGTTTGGTGCGCTATGCCTGGTCTGCGTTGGGAGGCACCGTTGCCTTGCAGGGCGACATCAGTTACTCCGATGAATACTTCTACAACTTGCGTAACTTTGATGCCGATAAATTCGACAGCTACGTGATGCTCAATACGCAATTAAGCTGGAAAAGCAGCAGTGAACAATGGGAAGCGAATTTAGCGATTCGAAATCTAAGTGACGAGCGTGCAGGAATTCAAGGCTTCGATCTTGCGACACTGTGCGGCTGTAATGAGGTTTCTTACCGAGCACCACGCGCTTACAGCGTCGGTCTACGGTATAACTTTTAAGATGTCCCACTCACGAAGGCAGTTTCTGCAAGGTAGCAGCTATGCTGTAACGGCGGTGGCCGGCGCAGCTGCGCTGGCTTCAACTTCTGTGAATTCAAAGGCAAATGAACATCATTTTCAGACATTGACTGCGGTTGAGGTCATTACTCTGGAAAGCTTTGCCGAGCTTATAGTGCCGGGCGCACGCGAAGCGGGCGTGGCACACTACATTGATGCGCAACTCTCCGTCTCTGACCCTGACAGTTTGTTGATGTTGCGATATCTTGGCGTGCCACTCGATCAGTTCAAAAATTTTTATCAGGCTGGGCTTGCTAGCTGCATGGCGCTGGCCGTCGCCAAGTTTGCTACAAAAGACTGGAGTACCTTGAGCATGGAGCAACGTCTAGAGCTTGTGCAACTTATTGGCAGCGATGCCTTTGCAAGCTGGACAGGGCCACCATCGTCATTTTTCCAGTTTGTGATTAGGGCTGATGCTTGCGATGTTGTTTATGGAACGAAAGCAGGTATTGAGCGAATAGGTATGCCCCACATGGCGCATATTAATGCAGTAAGAGAGTGGTAGGGCATGGACCGGATAGTAGCAAAAGAAGCTTTTGATGCCATTGTAGTGGGATCGGGTGCAGCCGGAAGTGTTATAGCTGCTACGTTCGCAGAAGCAGGTAAGTCTGTGCTTATTTTGGAAGCAGGGGCCGAGCGTAAGCTGACCGACTTAAGTAGCTCACAAATTTGGGCCAGAAAACTCAAATGGGGTGGGGATTACGTTGAGGAAGAAGGCAACTTTAAAATAGGGCACGCCTTCAATTCGGGTTTTGGTACTGGAGGAAGTGCGGTGCATCACTTTGGTGTTTGGCCGCGGCTACACGAGAACGATTTTAGCATTGCAACTGATTACGGCAGAGGGCTTGATTGGCCTATTGAGTACCAAACTCTCCAACCCTACTACGATCGAATTCAGGATGAAGTGGGTTTAAGTGGTGACACGAAGGCTGAAAAATGGCGGCCGCCGGGTAAGCCTTATCCGATGGGGCCGCTTCCAGTGTTTGCTCAAGGCCATGTATTGGCGAAAGGTTTTAGCGAGCTTGGACTGACGACAGCGCCAATACCTATGGCGATTAATAGTCGCGAATACAAAGGGCGATCTGCGTGTTTATATGACGGTTGGTGCGATGCGGGCTGTCCTATAGGAGCCTTGGCTAACCCTTTGGTTACTTATTTACCACGAGCGATTGCGGCAGGTGGGGAAATTCGTCATCAGGCAACCGTGGCTCGGGTAAAACACAACGGAGACGGGCGTAGAGCAACGTCCGTAGAATATTTTGATTCGCAAGGTACGCTTCGCGAGGTGGCTGCTAAGCAAGTTTTTCTATGTGCTTTTGCGGTGCAAAGCGCAAGAATTTTGCTAAATTCCGTCAGCAAAAAATACAATGCCGGCCTTTCTAATAGTAACGACATGGTAGGTCGGTATTTGATGACCCATCCAGCACAAACTGTCGTTGGCCTAATGAAGGATGCAACGCAGCCCCATCTAGGTCCCACAGGTGGGCAACTCATTTGTCATGATAACTACGCCAATAAGCAGCAAAGCAAGGAGGCCTTTGGGTCTTTTCAATGGCTGATAGCGAACGCGGTAAAGCCGAACGATTTGCTAGGCATAGCAAATAGTCGCCCCGACATCATTGGCGCCGAGCTGGATCCGTTTATGCGTAAAGCAGCAAAGCACTTTGCTATAATGAATCTTGTTGGCGAAGATATTGCGCAAGCCGAGAATAGGGTGACACTGAGCGACAAAAAAGATTCGCATGGCATCGCGTTAGCGCGCGCATTCCATGGCATAACGGACGAAACGAAAGCGATGATGACCTTAGCTATTACACAGGGCAAAGCGGTGTTTGAGGCTGCAGGCGCAGAGGAGGTTTGGAACGGCCCGTCTTTCGGCATGCACATAATGGGCGGCACAGTGATGGGGCAATCGCCCAAAAGCTCAGTGACGGATAGCTTCGGTCGATGTCACGAACTTGATAATTTATTCGTCGCTGGAACGGGTGTGTTTCCGGGCAGCGGTGCCGTTAACCCCACGTTTACTCTTCATGCGCTGGCGCTTCGAACGGCCGAACATGCACTAGAGCTTGCATACTAAATAGTTCGAGCCGTTTCTATCTTTTCTTATAGAAAAACGGCTAACCCAAACTATTGGCTAGCGCTTGTTTGGCGATAATCGTTTGCTGCACTTCTGAAGCACCTTCGTAAATTCGCAGTGATCGAATGTCGCGATACAAGGATTCAACTATGTGGCCGCGGCTAACGCCTTTACCGCCATGCAATTGCACAGCGGCGTCTATTACCAGCTGAGCTGATTCTGTGGCGTGTAGTTTTGCCATGGCGGCTTCGCGTGTTACACGTTCAGCCATGCAGTCTTTGGTCCAGGCCGAGCGATAAACTAACAGTGCGCTGCTGTCGATCGCCAGTGCCATGTCGGACAGTTTGCCTTGTACTAGTTGCAAGTCGCTGAGCACACCGCCGAACAGTTTTCTATTCGCGACATGGTTCAAGGTTTCGTCCATTGCCCTGCGTGCCATACCTAAGGCGGCCGCGGCAACCGTTGAGCGAAATACATCTAGTGTTGCCATTGCAACGCCAAAGCCTCGGCCGCGCTCACCGACTAAGTTTTCTTTAGGTACGCGGCATTGGTCAAAGCTTAAAGTGCCGAGGGGGTGAGGCGCGATAAGGTCTATGCGTTCCGTAACCTCAAACCCTGGCGAATCGGCTTCTACTATAAAACAGCTAATGCCTTTGGCGCCGGGCGCTTCGCCGGTGCGCGCAAAAACGGTGTAGAAGTTGGCAATGCCGGCATTGGAGATCCAGGTTTTTGTACCGTCCAAAACGTAGCAATCAGATTCTTCACGAGCCGTCATGCTCATGGCGGCAACATCGCTGCCCGCTTCCGGCTCGGACAGCGCGAATGCAGACAGAAACTCTCCGGCGGCCACTTTTGTTAAATAGCGTTGTTGTTGATCGATTGTTCCGAACAATGAGATAGGTCCGCTGCCCAGGCCTTGCATTGCAAATGCAAAGTCAGCCAATGCATGGTGTTTGCCCAGCGTGTCGCGAATTAAACACAAGCTACGAACGTCAAGCTTTTCCAAGGCGCCGCCTCCACTGGCAGGCACTGCATAGCGCGTAAATCCCGCGTCGGCTAGGCCGCGCACAATGTCTATGCAGGTTTGGTCGAGGGCTTCATGCTCGTTGGCTACCAATGTAGACATGTTCTCGGTCGCCCAAGCATCTACTTCCTTTACAAGCTGACGATGGTGATCTTCAAAAAATGGCCAGTGGTGGAATGTTGTATCGGTCATGATGTTTCTCTATTAGTTCTTTTTAAACAAGATAAGGTGATTGGAAGTACCTGAATTTTAAATCGTAAGAGCCCAAGCGTTCTGCTGAACTTGCCCGTCACACGTTTGGCATGGGTTGAAAATATTGAAACTATCACTAAGTTACGGACATTTAAGTAATTATTTGCGGGCCGGCATATCAGGGCGCGTCGAAAAAAAGTCTTCCAAAGGCTAAATTATTTAGGCGCACGCACTTTATGATATTACCTAATCGCCCTCAAACACCGGCGTCTCTTTATTCACAAACGCCGTATAAGCTCGAACAAAGTCTTCTGTTTTCATGCATATCGCCTGGGCTTGCGCTTCAGCCTCAATGGCCTGATCAACCGACATATTCCATTCGTGTTGAAGTTGTGTCTTGGTAATACCGTTAGCGAAGGTTGGCCCTGCCGCTATTCTTTTCGCCATGTCGAGTGCTTTGCTGTAAGGCTCGTCGTCTATGGCGTTGAAGAAACCCCAACGCTCGCCTTCTTCCGCTTTTAATGCGCGGCCTGTGTAAAGCAAGTCGCTGGCGCGGCCCTGGCCAATAATGCGCGGCAAAATAGCGCAGGCGCCCATGTCGCAACCGGCAAGGCCAACTCGGTTGAACAAAAACGCCACTTTAGCGTCGGGTGAGCAATAGCGTAAGTCACTGCTCATGGCGATGATTGCGCCGGCTCCAGCACATATACCCTCAATGGCGCTTATCACCGGTTGGCGGCAGGCGCGCATTGCTTTGACTAAGTCTCCAGTCATGCGGGTAAAAGCCATCAGTTCTTTCATCGACATTTTTGTGAGTGGGCCAATGATTTCGTGAACATCGCCGCCGGAACAAAAGTTACCACCTGCGCCACGCATAATGACGACGTCAATGTCGTCGGCATAATTGAGATCGCGGAATAGGTCGCGCAGTTCGGCGTAAGAGTCAAACGTTAGCGGGTTCTTGCGTTCAGGACGATTCAGGGTAATGGTCGCCACGCCGTCATTGGCTTCCCATAGAAAATGTGTTGCTTTATAAGCGGCAAGTGAATGTGTTTGCATAAAGTGTGTCCTGGTGTGGGTCTTTTAGTTAATTCATTGCTCTACATGACTTCCCCGGCAGATACCGAGATCGATTGCCCTGTAATACCAGCGCTTGAGTCGGCGCAAAGCCAAAGTACGGTTGCCGCTACTTCACTAGGTTCGATCAATCGTTGCTGCGGATTCACATTTGTAAATGTTGCCAGTGCTTCGGCCTCGCTGCGACCGGTTTTCTCAACAATATTAGCAACCGCGTTGCGAATGATGTCGGTGTCGGTATAGCCTGGGCAAATCGCATTAACAGTAATACCCAATGCGGCGGTTTCAAGTGCCAGTGCCTTTGTTAGGCCAACGACTCCGTGTTTTGCGGCGCAGTAAGCGCTCACATACGCATAGCCTTTAAGCGCGGCTGTACTGGCGATGTTAATTATGCGGCCAGCTTTAGCGCTGCGCATATCGTCTATCACAGCTGAGCTGCAGTTAAATACGCCATCTAGATTTACGGCCATAACTTGACGCCAGTCTTCGGCAGTGAGTTTATGGAAGGCCTGAGTAGGTGCAGCGCCGGCGCAATTGACCAAGATAGAGGCGGGCCCGAATGAAGCACACGCGGTTTGAAAGGCTTGAGATACTTCGCTTGCCTCACTTACGTCGCAGCGAATAGCTTGGCTGTTAGAAAGATTGCCCAGTTGCTTCCTACACTCGTCCAGGGCATCGAGGCGCCGGCCCATAATACTGACCTTCGCTCCGTTTTTTAAAAGCTGGTCGGCAATGACAGCTCCGATTCCGCTGCCTCCACCGGTAACTATTGCGTGTTTCAGGCCCACTTGAGTGATTGGTCGCTGAGTCATTGGTAAATGCTATTTTATTGCCCGTAGTTCGTTGGCCATCATTTCGGCGGCACGTTGTAAGTTAGTGTGCTGCTGACGATGACCCATAAAATATTGCTTTTGCTCATTCACGCCTACGCCCATATGACCGGTTTCCGCAGAGGCGCGCAAGGTCCAGTTTGGATCGGCTAGATGGGGCCTGGCCAAACAAACCAGGTCGGCGCGCCCGGCTGCAATAATACTATTAACGTGGTCGACCTCATAGATGTTACCCACGGCCATAGTGGCAAGCCCACCTTCATTGCGAATTAGGTCAGACAATGGCGTTTGAAACATTCGGCCTGGTCTTGGTTGTGCATCATGCGAGGTTTGTCCGCTGGAAACATCAATAATATCTGCACCGGCGTCGGCGAATGCACGTGCGATGGCAACGCAGTCGCTTTCAGTAATGCCGTCGTCGCCAACCCAGTCATGGGCTGAAATTCTAACTGACATCGGACGGTCAGCAGGCCAGGCATTGCGCATAGCAGTAAATACCTGAAGCGGAAAGCGCAGTCTGTTTTCCAGACTTCCGCCGTATTCATCGGTTCTTTTGTTTAATACTGGTGTTATGAATGCGCTGATGAGGTAACCGTGAGCGGCGTGAAGTTCCAGCAGGTCGAAGCCGGCGCGCGCTCCACGTTTGGTAGCCTCCACAAATTGCTCAACGACGGCCGACATTTCGCTTTCTGTGATTTCAGTAGGTACTTGGCTATAACTGTCGAAGCCAATAGCGCTAGCGCTAAGCAATGGCCAAGCGTCTTCTTCCGCTAATGGGTCGTCAAGCCGATCCGGATGCCATGCCCACGGTTCTTTAGTTGCACCCTTAGGGCCGGCATGACCCATTTGCAGCGCGAATTTTGCGGCTGTGTGCTCGTGTACGAAGTTAACGATACGAGTCCAGCTTGCTTCCTGTTCGTCGTTCCAAATTCCTGTACATCCCGGCGTGATGCGCGATTCTGGCGATATGTCCGTCATTTCAGTAAACACTAATCCGGCGCCGCCCTTGGCCAAGCCGCCGTAGTGAACCAGATGCCAGTCGTCTGGGAGGCCATCTTTCGCGCTGTACATGGACATGGGCGAGACAACAACACGGTTGGCCAGTTCTAAATTGCCCAAGGTATAAGGTAAAAACATAGGTGGAATTGCTTGGTCGAAATCGGCACCAAGTACTTTTTGTGCGAGATGCAGCTCCATGCTTTCCAGCCAGTCGCTGTCGCGCAGTCTTAGGTTTTCATGGCTTACCCGTTGGCTACGAGTGAGAAGCGAGTAATTAAACTGCTTAAGGTCAAACGCCTCTACGTAGCGCGTGGTGTCTTCGAACCAGATCATTGCGTTTAGGGCTGCATTTTGCAGTCGCAGCGCTTCGAGTTCGCGCTCGTCTTGGTACGCACGTAGGGCGCCGCTGATGGGCAAGTCGCTGCTTAGATGCTTTGCCAGCGAGATCGCGTCTTCGAGGCCGAGTTTGGTGCCAGACCCAATCGAGAAATGTGCGGTATGGGCGGCATCGCCGATCAGAACTACGCGATCGTCCATCACCCAATTGCGACACAGAACTTGAGGAAAGTTAATCCATGCCGAACCACGTATATGGGCGGAATTTGTCAGCAGTTCATGGCCTCCTAAGTAGCCCTCAAAAATGCTGCGGCAGGTTTCGGCACTCTCGGCATGCGACATAGCGTCAAAGCCAATGGCCTCGTAAACGTCGGGGTTACACTCAACAATAAAGGTCGAAGTTTCGTCGTCAAACTGATAAGCGTGTGCCCAGATCCAGCCGTGATTGGTTTTTTCAAAAATGAACGTAAACGCTTCGGTGAACTTTTGTTTGGTGCCCAGCCATACGAAACGGTTGGGCCGAACATCCACGCTGCAGTCAAAGGTATCAAGATGAGCGTTACGAATTTTTGAATTCAGGCCGTCGGCCGCTACAATCAGGTCGGCGTTTTTGAAACGACCATTAATGTCGTCGGGGTCGAACTCCTGTTCAAAATTAAGCTCAACATCCAGCTCGGCGGCGCGATCGTGCAGCAATTGCAACATGCGCTTGCGGCCCAGGCCAATAAAGCCGTGACCGTCTGAACGGTCCAGCTCGCCGTTCACAAAACAATCGATCATGTCCCAGTGAATGAACTCATTTTTGATTGTTTCGGCGCTGACTGGGTCATTGGCTTGAAGGTTTTCAAGGGTTTGATCTGAAAACACCACGCCCCAGCCAAATGTGTCACCCGGTTTATTGCGTTCATATACTGCTACATGGTGCGAGGGATCACGCAGTTTCATTGAAATGGCAAGGTACAAGCCAGCAGGCCCGCCACCTAGGCAAACGATGTTCATACACTTCGCTCCTAGTTCTTCTAGATAGTATTTCTAGATAGTGCTTCCAATTCCAGTGGCTACTGTTGTTAGCAGATACTGTTATTGGAGCAAAAATAGTTTAAGCTTCAAGCTTATTTTCAAAGTATACAGAATATATTTTATATTTAAAGTATTATGCAAACAGACCACGAAACACGCGTTCACGAAGACGATCATCACTCAATAAAGCTTTGGCTGCGAATGCTGACCTGCTCAAGCCTAATAGAGTCACAACTTAGGCGAAGGCTGCGCGAAGAATTTGATATGACGCTGCCCAGATTTGATTTTATGGCTCAGCTGCATCGTGTGCCAGAGGGCTTGACCATGGGCGCGCTTTCACAGCGCATGATGGTGTCGGGTGGCAACGTGTCCGGCATTGCAAACCAGTTGATAAAGCAGGGCTATATTAGCCGTACTACCTTGGCTGAAGACCGACGCACATTTGTAGTGAAGCTTTCGGCCAAGGGCACTAACGTATTTACTAAAATGGCGGCTCAGCATGAAGAGTGGGTTATAGAGCTACTAGGTGGCCTCGCGCCGGAAGAAGTTAATCGCTTGTCAACATTGCTGGCTAAAGTGAAGTCTACGGTGACTAACGTGGTAAAAGAGTCTTGAAAGAGAACGCTGTGAGACGACCTCAGAGCGGTTTTGAAGGGCTGGCGCTAACATCACCTGTCAGCCTGGGTTATACCAAGCAAACGTCGCGCGGTGCGGGTTGGTTTGTTGGGTCTGCCTTGCGAGAAATGCTCAAGCACTCCGGCTTGAATAAATCTGAAATAGATGGTTTCGCTGTTAGTAGTTTTTCGCTTGGGGCGGATACTACAATTGCTTTAACGCAGCACTTTGGCTTGCAACCACAATGGTTGGAATACAGTCCATTCGGTGGTGCCTCGGGTATAATATCTATGCGCAAAGCGGCACGCGCGGTTCAGGCCGGTGATGCAGACGTTGTTGCTTGTATAGGTGGCGACACGGCGTTTCATCGTTCCTTTGAACAAACGGCAGCTGAGTTTAGTAGTTTTTCAATTGATGCAGCGTTTCCCTACGGAGCTGCGGGCCCCAATGCACCGTTTGCATTGATAGCCCAACACTATATGGATCGCTTCAACGTAAGTCGCGAACAAATAGGGCGCATATCGGTCGCGCAACGTTACAACGCTAACCATTTTCCTTTGGCCTTACTGGGCCACAAAACATTGAATATGAAACAGTACCTGGATGCGCGGCCAATTGCCGGTCCGCTGCATCTCTTTGACTGCGTTATGCCGTGTGCCGGTGCAGAAGGCTTTTTGATAATGACGGAAGAGCGTGCTGCACATTTGAATATTCCTTATTGTCGAATTCTTGCCTCGAAGGAGCTGCACAACAGCTTTCCTGAGGATGATGTGCAATACCGAGGTGGTTGGACAGAGTATGCTGATGCACTTTACGCGGCAGCCGGTGTTGGTCCTGAAGACATGGATATCGCGCAAACGTATGACGACTACCCTGTGATCAGCATGATGCAGTTAGAAGATCTTGGTTTTTGTGCGAAGGGCGACGCTGGCAAGTTTGTGGAAGAGACCGATCTTCGATTTGATGGCAGCGGACCAGAGACTCGTAAGCTGGCCCATAACACGTCAGGTGGGCAGCTGTCGGTTGGCCAAGCAGGTGCGGCAGCCGGATTGCTTGGCATTGTTGAATCGATTCGCCAGCTAACAGGTGAAACCTTAGGACAGCAGGTACCTAATGCCCGGCACGCCTTAGTGAGTGGCTTTGGCATGATTAACTATGATCGCGGTTTATGCAGTGGTGCAAGTATCTTAGCGGCCGCAAAGGGTAATTTCTAATGGCTACACGATACTCCATGCAGCGCCGTTTGCGGATGAATCGACCATCGTTGCGACTGAATTCAAAACCGCCAAAACTTCGCACGCCGCGAGGTGAAGATTTTACTGCCGCAAATTTGGCTGAAGCCCTGAGCCTTCAGCAATGCACTGAATGCGGAGCCGTTAATTATCCGCCGCGAGAACTGTGTCAGAACTGTTTAAGTGACACTCTGCGCTGGCGCACAAGTGACACCAGCGGACGATTACTTGAGGCCGTGGAGTTGCATCATAGTCTGTGGGAATTTTATAAACGCAGGCTAGAAGCGGCCAGTTGGCCGATAGCCACCGTCAGGCTGGTGGCAGGCCCAGTGGTGTTTACTCATCTTGCGGCCCATCTTTTTGTTAATGACAAGCTCAGCGAAGTGGCGCAATTGAAAAGTGGCACTGCACTGAACGTATTCAGTCAGGCCGATGGTGGTAGGCAAGCGGTGCTCATTTCTGTACCAAGTTCAGTTGATATCAGTACCGGTAAAGCACGGACGGAGATAGCGCGGGAGATGGGCTTAACGACCGGCGCGCTTCGAGCGGACAAAGCCAAAGAGCTTGAAGGGAAAGAGCGAGCGGACAGAGAACGTGAGGGCTAGATATGAATGAAGCAAACGAGAAGAAAGGCACGGCTGTGGTTACCGGTGGAAGTACCGGTATTGGCGCGTCTATTTGTGCACATCTATTACAAGACGGTTACCGCGTAATAAACCTCGCGCGTCGGCCCTGTGAAATTAAAGACAGTCAGTTGATCAATATCACCTGTGATCTGAGTGACGCACAGGCAACGGCCGACATCGCCGCTGAGATTGCGGACAAATATGAGGTAAGTGATTTTATTCATAACGCTGGGCTGATTCGCGCTGCACTGTTGGAAGAGGTTGAAGTGGAAGATTTCAACTACTTAAGCCAGGTTCATATTGGTGCGGCCATTACCTTAAGTCAGGCCTTTCTTCCGGCAATGAAAAAAGCCCGGTTTGGCAGAATCGTGCTAATCACGTCACGGGCTGCATTGGGTTTGCAAACGCGCACTTCTTACTCCGCTACTAAAAGCGGCATGATGGGTATGGCAAGAACCTGGGCCTTGGAGCTTGGCGAGTTTGGTATTACGGTTAACACTGTAGCGCCGGGCCCAATTCGTGCGACTGAAATGTTTGAAGCAGTTGTACCGCAGGGCAGCGAGAAAGAGCAAGCTATGGCGGCAGGCATTCCTGTGCGCCGTTTAGGGGTGCCTGACGATGTGGCCCGCGCAGTCAGTTTTTTCATGCAAGCTGACAATGGCTTTATTACAGGTCAAACACTTATGGTTTGTGGTGGGGCGAGCTTAGGTTCCCTGAGTTTATAGGGTGATTGTAGCCAGTAAAGTGATTGGTATATGTAGAGTGATAGGAATTAGGAGGGCGGTGACATGACCGTTGATCAAGCAGAACTCGCGCGGCTGGTAGAGCCAAAGCGCGTGCACAAGCGGGTTTACATTGACCCCGACGTGTTTGAGTTGGAAATGGAACGTATTTGGGGGCAAGCCTGGATTTACATCGGCCATGAATCTCAGGTGCCTAATAGCGGCGACTATTTCACCGCTAACATAAACCACAAAGTGCCCGTGGTGATGGTTCGTGATAAAGACGCCAAAGTACATGTGTTGCACAATCGCTGCGGGCACAAGGGCGCGAAAATAGTTGAGAAAACCAGCGGTAATGTTCGTGGCGCTTTCCGTTGTGCCTACCACGGCTGGAGCTATCGCTTTGATGGCACTGTGTTAAAAATCCCTTACGATGCAGGCTACGAAGACACTGGGTTTGATGTAAACGACACCTGTAACAACATGCAGAAAGTGGCGCAGTACGACAGCTACAGAGGCTTTGTGTTTGCAACGCTTTCTAGTGATGCCCCCGATTTGGTCAGTTGGATGGGTGGCGCAAAAGCGTGTTTCGATAACCTATGCGATCGCTCGCCAGAGGGCGAAGTAGAAGTAGCTGGTGGGGTGCTGCGCTACGAGCATGACTGCAATTGGAAATACATTATTGAGAACCTGAACGACCAGATGCACCCGATGGTTGTGCATCAATCGGTGGTGCAGGCCGCGCAAGACTACATTGATGTGTTACCCGCGGGCGCGAGCAAGCAGCGTTCTGAAGCAGAAATCATTTTGCCGTTTGGCGGCTCTTATGAATATGCAGAGAACATGGGCATAACAGGTTTTAAATATGGCCATCTCTATGATGGCGGCAAAACCAGTATTCACGCGGATTACACGGTTGATCCTGAGTATCACAGCGCCATGGTCGCCGCCTACGGTGAGGAGCGTACTGCCGAAATTTATTCCTTCAATACGCACAACACGCTGTATTACCCGTCTATAACGATCAAAACAGCTATTCAAAACATTCGTGTCGTTCGCCCTGTGGCGGTTAACAAGTTTGTTGTTGAAACCTGGTCGTTCAAGCTTAAAGGCGCGCCGGATTCTATGTTACAGCGCACTCTGCTGTACTCAAGGTTAATAAACTCGGTGGGGTCAATGGTGGGTCCCGATGATCTTGAAGTGTACCGTCGCATGCAAGAGGGACTGGAGTCGGGCGCGACAGAGTGGGTTGAGATGCATCGCCAGTTTGGTCGCGACGTTGAGCACGCAGATTGTGTTACTGGGGGTGGTACGAGTGACCTGGACGTGCGAACCCAATATGCAGCCTGGCGCGAGTACATGCTGGGTGGGGGTGTGCAATGAGTGCGGCAAGCAATTTGGCAGAAATTGAACGCTTTCTCTATCATGAAGCCAGTTTTCTAGACCGGCCTGACTTGGACGAATGGATAAAGCTGTATACGGAAGATGGCACGTACTGGATGCCGGCGAGCGAAGATCAGCCCGACCCGCTTAATCACATCTCGCATTTTTATGATGATCGCGTGTTGATGGAAATTCGACGCAGAAACTTCGTGCATCCACGAGCGTCGTCGAAAGACAGCGACGTTCGTTGTTCGCATATTATTAGCAATATCCGCCAGGAGGAGCTTACCGAAGCAGGCGACTTATTGGTGCGCTCTAACTTTCAAGTTGTGATGTTTTATCGTGATGAGCAGCGAGTATTTGCGGGCACTTATGAGCATCATCTAAAAGCATTTGATGGCTCGTTTTTAATTCGTCATAAGCGAGTTAATTTGATTAATCCTAGTGCGGCGCATAAGTCTTTAATAATTTATCTTTAGTGGCCTTTTCGATGAAACCCAGTTGCTATGATTCCGTATTGCTTCGTAGCCCGCCACGCCACCGAGCACTCCTTTTGTTACGTGACTTGGCCCCTCCGGGGTGCCCTCTCTCCTAAAACCGCCTGCGTTTCACTTGTCTTTTTTACTCTCTCGGCCTGCGTCTTTTACCTCCACAAAAGCAGTACTCGACGTCATGGCTTGTTTAGTCGTAAGGCTATGCTCTTTGCGGTGGCACACTGTAAGCCACCAGAGCACCAGCGGTGTTTGCGTAGGTGAAAAGACTCAACCGATGAAGCAAAAAAGACTAGCGAAGCGAAGGCTTTTTTGTGATGGAGGGTACCCGGGACGGGTTGGGTCTCGAAGCAAAGGCCGCTGGTGTTCTGGTGGCGGGATTCAAGACAGCAAACACAGTGGATCAGCGCAACAGTGAACTATGCGCCGTTATTCACTGCTCCAACATCACTTTGTCGAGCCGTACTCCGATTGAACCAACAGATCATGATAATTCTGACGGTCAATTGTCGCTCTGGCAGACCGGTCACTGACTGATACAAACCAGGTAACTGCGAATGCCAGTGGCATAGTGAATAGCGCCGGATAATTGTAAGGGAACAGCGCCTTTTCAAAACCTAACACCGAAACCCATACCTGCGGCCCTATGACGATTAAGACGACCGATGAGATAAGTCCGACGGTCGCGCCGATAATAGCTCCACGTGTTGTTAAGCCAGACCAGAATAAAGATAAAAACAAAATTGGAAAGTTTACGCTGGCTGCAACAACCATTGGCATAGTCGCGATGAAGGCGACGTTTTCGTCCTGAAAAAGAATGCCAAGCCCAACAGCGATAACGCAAATAGCGATGACCGTTATGCGCGTAAGTTGTAACTCAGTCTTAGGGTCGGGCTTACCTTTGCATAATACTTCAGCGTATAAGTCATGTGAAATAGCGGCAGCTCCCGACACGGTTAAGCCAGCAACAACCGCAAGAATCGTCGCAAATGACACGGCAGACATAAAGCCCGTGAGAAGATCTCCGCCAACGGCATTGGCTAGATGGATAGCGGCCATGTTGCCACCGCCTAAAAGCTTACCTTTAGCATCAAAAAACTCGGGATTGTTGTACAGTAGAAAAGCGGTGCCGAAACCGACTATGATCAACAGCAGGTAAAAATAGCCCATAAACAAGCTGGCATAAAAAGCCGACTTTTTTGCTTCTCGCATATTGGGAACTGTGAATAAGCGCATGAGTATGTGAGGTAAACCCAATACGCCGAACAACATAGACGTTAGTATAGTCGCTATTTGTATTGGGTCTGAGAATGCTACGCCAGGCGACAGAATAGCGTCTCCCTTAGGGTGATTGGCGGCGGCACCTTCCAGCAGTGTGCTGAAACTAAAGTTCGCTTCTTTCATAACCAAGAAGGCCAGGATTGTGACGCCTAGCATCAGCAACACGGCTTTAATTATTTGCACCCAGGTGGTCGCCAACATGCCGCCAAAGGTTACATACGCTATCACCAGGACGGCTACTGTTATTACGGCAATTTCGTAGGGCAGGCCAAACAGTAATTCAATCAATTTACCGGCGCCCACCATTTGCGCAATGAGATACAAAATCACAACAACCATGGTGCCTATAATGGCTATGTATCGAATGCGGCTTTTTTCCAGACGCATGGAAACTACGTCGATGAAGGTGTAGTTACCAAGGTTTCGTACCCGGCGTGCGAGTAAGAAAAGCATTAAGGGCCAGGCGGAGAATGCGCCAATTGAAAGAACCAGCCCGTCAAAGCCTGCGCTAAACATCAGTGCGGTTATGCCAAGAAACGAAGCAGCTGACATAAAGTCGCCGGCAATGGCTGTACCGTTTTGCAAGCCTGATATGTTTCCGCCAGCGTTGTAAAATTCACTGCTATTGCGGGTTCGCTTGGCCGACCAATAGCTAATACCCAGAGTGGCTGCAACAAATAGCAGAAAAATAATTATGGCGGTAACGTTAAGTGGTTGGCGTTGCACTTCGCCGTCAACGCTGCCAGCGGCCAGTAAGTCGACACTTGGGAGTAATAAAAACAAGCCAATAATAGTTGCCAATCGCATCATGATTGCGGCTCCTGCCGGACGGCTTTTTCTATTTTCTGTTCTTCTCTTTCCTTGTCAGAGGCGGCACTTTCTTCTTCTGAAGTCTCGCGATTGCTTATTCTCAGAAACAGAAATTCCATGCTGATAAAAATGACGATCAGCGAAATGAACATAAGCAGTGCAGCGTTGATCGGGGTATCACCGAGAGGCTTAGACATAGCACTGCCGAAATCAGTCCATACCAGGGCAAACGAAAAATACAGACACAGTGCTACTGCTGCGAAGCTAAACCGTCGTCGTGTACGGCGTTGAATGACGGCAAGTTGATGATCTTTGGTCATGAGTTGATCCCCACTGCATTAATATTATTATTTGCCGCAGCTATTAAAAGTGCTGCCTCTAGCGTTTGTCGTTTACCCGCTTCGCTTTTCCTTCCGAGCGGGGAATAGATCCCGCGGCTTGTGCGACTACGGAGGCGGAAACACCAATCAGCGTTTTTATTTTTTGTTGTAATTCTGCGCATTGCTTTTGAATGTCGCTGTGGCCTGGCTGCGGCTCAACAAATACCGTCAACGAGTCCATATTACCCTGTTTCTCAAGTTCGATCAGGTAGTGTGGTGCCAAGCCATCAATGGCGATTAGCTGTTCTTCTATTTGTGTCGGAAACACATTCACGCCACGAATAATCAGCATGTCGTCGCTTCGGCCAGTTATTTTATCCATGCGGCGCATACTGCGAGATGTGCCAGGCAGCAAGCGAGTAAGGTCTCGAGTGCGGTACCGAATCATTGGCATGCCTTCTTTCTGTAAATTGGTAAAGACCAATTCACCTTCTTCGCCGTCAGGCACTACCTCTCCGGTTTCGGGGTTAATGATTTCAGGGTAAAAGTGATCTTCCCAAATGGTTGGGCCGTCTTTGCTTTCTACGCATTCTTGAGCAACGCCAGGTCCCATTACTTCTGAAAGGCCGTAAATGTCTACTGCATCTATGCCAAGCCTGGTCTCGAGCTCGGTACGCATGGAGCCAGTCCACGGTTCGGCACCGAAAATGCCTACTCGCAGGCTTAAAGTGTGTGGGTCGATGTTCTGCCGAGCAATCTCGTCGGCAATGTTGAGCATGTAAGAGGGGGTGACCATAATAATGTCGGGGTCAAAATCTCGAATAAGCTGTACCTGCTTTTCGGTTTGACCGCCTGACATTGGAATGACCGCACAGCCCAATCGTTCGGCACCGTAGTGTGCACCCAAGCCGCCTGTAAACAAGCCATATCCATAGCTGACATGCACTTTGTCTGAACGCCGGCCGCCAGCTGCATAAATAGAACGCGCACCTGCCTGGGCCCAGGCATCAATGTCATTTTGCGTGTAGGCAACAACGGTTGGTTTGCCCGTTGTGCCACTGGAGGCATGTACTCGAACAATGTCGTCCATCGGCACGCAGAGCATACCGAAAGGGTAGTTATTGCGCAGATCGGCTTTTGTGGTGAAAGGGAATATGCTTAGGTCGTCCAGTGAATGCAAATCGTCTGGATGAACGCCATGGTCATCAAATTTTTTCTTATACACAGGCGAGTTTTTGTACACACCTTGTAAAGTTGCGCGAAGGCGTTCTAGCTGAAAGCCGCGTATTTCGTCAACGCTAGCGTTCTCTATAGCCTCAAGGCCTATTTTGGAGTCTGACATGCCGCCCTCTTTATTTTAAGCGTTACTATTGCTTAGGCTGGTGTACGAATCATACAGGACTAATATACTACATAAAATTGAAATAAATCGCAAAAAGTGTATCATATTGAGCATTGGCTGACAGAGGATAATAAATGAAAATCAAAAGCTACGTTTATGGCGAATGGCTGGAAGGGCAAACCGATGGCAAGGCTATTAGCGATGCCATTAACGGTGAGTCGATTGGTACAGTGTGCAGCCAGGGTGTCGATTTTAAGCGAGTACTGGCCTACGGTCGAGACAAAGGTGGGCCGGCGCTTCGAGCGATGACATTACACGAGCGCGGACTACTGCTGAAAAATCTTGGTAAGTATTTGATGTCCAAGAAAGAATCACTGTATGCATTGTCTACAAAAACCGGGGCGACCAAGGCGGATGGTTGGGTGGATATTGAAGGTGGTATAGGTACTTTGTTTGCCTATGCTGGCGTGGCCAAGCGTGAATTCGGCAATGAGCTGTTTGGCGTGGAAGGTGACCCCGAGCGATTGTCGCCAAATAACACCTTTGCAGCACGACATATTCTGGTGTCAAAACGCGGTGTGTCTGTGCATATCAATGCGTTTAATTTTCCTTGCTGGGGTATGTTAGAAAAGATTGCGCCTAGCCTGGTAGCGGGGTTGCCTGTCGTGGTTAAGCCTGCAAGTGATTCAGCGTTTTTAACGGCGGCCATGGTGGAAGAAATTGTCGCCTCCGGAATTCTGCCCGAAGGTGCTATTCAGTTGATTTGTGGCAGTACAGGCGATTTGCTTGATCACCTTGTTGAGCAAGACGTGGTGACATTTACCGGCTCTGCTTCTACAGGCCAAATGCTCCGTGCTCATCCAAATATTATTGCCCGCAGTATTCCATTCACTATGGAAGCTGATTCGCTGAATTGCAGCATTCTAGGCGAGTCAGTTGCAACAGAAGATCCCGAATTCGATTTATTCATTAAAGAAGTCGCCAAAGAAATGACCGGCAAGGCGGGTCAAAAGTGTACGGCGATTAGACGCGTTATTGTCCCCGCTGCAAAGTTGGATGACGTTCAAGCCGCATTGATCGCCAGATTGAGCAAGGTAGTGATGGGCGACCCGGAAGTAGAAGGTGTGCGTATGGGCGCGCTGCTGGGTGCCTCTCAAAAAGCCGATGTGCAGGCAAATGTGGAGCGCCTTTCGCAAGATTGTCGCTTGGTGTTGGGCGGTAACGATGATTTCGAATTGCTTGGCGATAAAGCAATAAAGGATGCGTTTTACCCGCCCACTTTACTGGTCTGTGATAAGCCTTTGGAAACCGATGCTCCTCATTGTATTGAAGCTTTTGGGCCGGTTAGTACGCTCATGCCATACGCGAACATCTCCGAAGCAATTCACATCGCCAGCCTTGGGCTTGGCAGTTTGGTGGGGTCGGTGTTTACCTTTGATAAGAGTGAAGCAAGTGAGCTTATATTAGGGTGTGCTGCCTATCATGGTCGTATGTTAGTGATTGATCGGGAGTGTGCAAAAGAATCTACCGGACATGGCTCGCCATTGCCCAGTCTTGTTCACGGTGGCCCAGGGCGTGCGGGTGGTGGTGAAGAGCTGGGCGGGGTGCGCGCCGTAAAACACTATATGCAACGAACCTCGATTCAAGCGTCGCCAACAACCCTAATGGCCATTACCAAAGAGTATATGGCGGGTGCGCAAACAAGCAGTGATGTTATTCATCCGTTCAAGAAACACTTTGAAGACCTTGCCATAGGCGAGCGTCTTACAACGCATCGGCGGACGGTTACGGAGGCCGATATTGTCAACTTTGGCGGCATCAGTGGTGATCATTTCTATGCTCACTTTGATGAAATTGCCGCCAAAGATTCTTTGTTTGGCAAACGTGTTGCGCACGGCTATTTTGTGATATCGGCCGCTGCTGGTATGTTTGTAGAGCCCTCGCCAGGCCCGGTATTGGCAAACTATGGAATGGAAGGGCTGCGTTTTGTAGAGCCGGTTGGCATAGGTGACACGATTCAGGTTCACCTAACGTGTAAGCAAAAAGTAGCGAAGGATAAACGCCCTGATGAAGAGCAGGCACAGGGCGTGGTTGTGTGGGACGTGGAAGTGAAAAACCAGAATGGCGAAATTGTGGCGCTGTATGACATTTTAACTCTAGTCGTCCGTAGAGACGGCTGAAAAAAGATTTTGGCGACGCATTACTTCGTCGACTAGAGCGCCTACTGTTGGTGTTTCCAGGTTAAAAATGCTCACTTATTATCATATAAGCTCCGGTGAGCCGGCCCCGCGAAGCGCAATGGGTCTTTTACCCTGAAAACGCCTCGTACTGCACTCGCCAAATTCGTTTTTAACACGCTATAGTCACAGGAAGCTAAAATGAATTTTGAAAATATAATCTATGAAGTCGAAGCAGGCGTTGCTACTTTAACCTTGAATCGACCCGATACCCTGAACAGCTTCACTGTGGCAATGCATGAAGAAGTTCAGCAGGCAATGAAAGCGGTTCGAACGGACGATAGTGTTCGCTGCTTATTGCTTACAGGGGCAGGCCGAGGATTTTGTGCGGGTCAAGATTTGAATGATAGGTCAGTTAAAGTAAGCGACGAGCGCCCCGACTTGGGCGAATCAGTCGACAAATATTATAACCCCTTGATTCGCGCCATTATGCACCTCGACAAACCCGTTATTTGTGCGGTAAATGGCATTGCTGCGGGTGCCGGCGCGAGTATCGCGCTTGCCTGCGATATTGTTCTAGCAGCTCGTTCGGCTGCTTTTGCACAGGTGTTTTGCAAAATAGGTTTAATTCCTGATTCCGGCGGCACTTTTAATTTACCGCGCGCCTTAGGCTTGCCACGTGCGAAGGGCTTAGCGCTGTTGGGAGAAAAGCTCAGCGCGGAGAAAGCAGAGCAGTGGGGAATGATTTGGCAGGTAGTCGATAATGAAGAGCTGATGGCGGAAGCGACAAAGTTGGCCCAGCATTTGGCAACACAGCCAACTCGCGGTTTGGCGACGGCTAAAAAACTCCTCAATCAATCTTTCTCTACGCCGTTGAATGAGCAGGTAGAGTGTGAGAAAGATGCGATGCGTGAACTGGGTCGCTCCAATGATTACCAAGAAGGCGTTGCTGCCTTTATGGCAAAGCGCAAACCTGAGTTTACTGGCTCCTAAGGTTATTCGCGCCTAGATGTAATGGGCTCTAACAGAACAGGCTGAGGTGAAATTTCTTGACTACTAATGCTAAAACACTAGCAGAGAGATGCGCTGACAAGTTGTGGGCTGAAGACACGGCTGCACAAGGGCTTGGAATATCTGTTCAGTCGGTTGCGGAAGGATTTGCCGAATTAACCATGACCGTTAAGCCAAATATGGCCAATGGTCATAATATCTGTCATGGCGGTTTCATTTTTACGCTAGCCGATACTGCATTTGCTTACGCATGTAATTCACAGAATCAAAATGCTGTGGCGGCAGGTGCTTCAATAGATTATCTACGCCCAGGCCAGCTTGGCGATAAGTTAACCGCTACTGCCAAGGCGTTAAACCAAAGCAAGCGAAGCGGCTTGTACGATGTTACGGTTAGAAATCAGAACGATGAAATATTGGCCCAGTTTAGGGGGCGCTCAGCGCGCACTAAAGGGCAGTTAGTCGCTGAAGAATTGAATGATGATTGAAATGAAAGGAATAGCTATATGAGTGACGCTTTTATTTGCGATGCGGTTCGCACACCTATTGGACGGTATGGCGGAAGTCTCGCCACTGTGCGCGCGGATGACCTTGGCGCAATTCCCATAAAGGCTTTGATAAAGCGCAATCCATCTTTGGATTTAGCGGCGCTAGATGATGTGTACTACGGTTGCGCTAATCAAGCGGGCGAAGACAACCGAAACGTCGCTCGTATGAGTTCATTGCTCGCAGGTCTACCTGTGAGTGCGCCAGGCGTAACACTGAATCGTTTGTGCGGCTCAGGTTTGGACGCGGTTGGTACGGCCTCCCGCGCTATTAAAAGTGGAGAGCAGCATTTACTCATAGCCGGTGGCGTTGAGTCTATGTCGCGCGCACCCTTTGTTATGCCCAAAGCCGGCAGCGCTTTTGACCGAAAAGCTGAAATGTTTGATACCACCATGGGTTGGCGCTTTGTTAACAAGTTAATGAAATCACAGTATGGCATCGACTCCATGCCCGAGACCGCTGAAAACGTTGCGGAGCAATTTTCAATTGAGCGCGAAGCTCAGGATCGATTTGCGCTTTCAAGCCAGCTAAAGGCAGCGAATGCTCAAGAGGCGGGCTATTTTGATGATGAGATTGTGGCCGTCAGTGTACCGAGGCGTAAGCAGGACGACTTGATAGTAACAGCCGATGAGCATATTCGTGGCGGAACAACGCTCGAAGGGCTGGCCAAACTGGGCACGCCATTTCGTGACGGAGGCACAGTGACCGCGGGTAATGCCTCCGGTATTAATGATGGTGCGTGTGCGCTTTTGATAGCGTCAGAAGCCGCTGCAAGCCAATACGGCTTGCAGCCCAAAGCGCGAGTTGTTGCAATGGCAACAGTCGGACTTGAGCCTGGAATAATGGGTTTTGGTCCTGCGCCAGCGACTAGAAAAGTACTCGCACTGGCGGGGCTTAGCATCGATCAAATGGATGTTATAGAGCTTAACGAGGCGTTTGCTGCTCAGGGTCTGGCGGTTACCAGGGATTTGGGTCTTGAAGACGATGATCCGCGTGTTAACCCTTATGGCGGCGCGATTGCGTTGGGTCATCCGTTGGGTATGAGTGGTGCACGGTTAGTGACCACGGCCAGTTACCAGCTACAGCGCACGAGCGGGCGCTATGCGTTGTGCACTATGTGTATTGGTGTTGGGCAGGGGATTGCGGTTGTCATAGAGCGGGTGTAAGTAGAGCGAGCACGATAGTAGGGCGGCCTACTGGCTGGTTTGCTTGAACAATTAAGAAGCAATTTAGGGTTTTCACTTTATGATACTAAATATTGATTATATTTATATATTATGTATCATAAATAGATATGCAATAGGGGCCTAATCATGTCAGCCATGTCAGATATCAACGAGGCCGAGCTGGAACAACAGTTTCAGACGCGGGTGGATAAAGAGCAAAAGACCGAACCTAAAGACTGGATGCCGGCGGCCTATCGAAAGACCTTGATTCGGCAGATGTCTCAGCACGCACATTCCGAAGTGATTGGTATGCAGCCTGAAGGCTGTTGGATATCACGAGCGCCCACTCTTAAGCGCAAAATCATCTTGTTAGCCAAAGTTCAGGACGAGGGCGGGCACGGTTTGTATTTGTACAGTGCCGCCGAAACTCTGGGCGCTAGTCGCGAAGACATGATTGAGGCTATGCACGAAGGCCGAGCTAAGTACGCATCAATTTTTAATTACCCGTCACTGACTTGGGCTGATGTTGGCACTATTGGTTGGCTAGTGGACGGCGCAGCAATTGTTAACCAGATTAGTTTGCAGCGCACGTCCTACGGACCCTACGCGCGAGCCATGGTACGCATATGTAAGGAAGAGAGTTTTCATCAGCGACAAGGCTTTGAATCTTTGATTGCCCTAGTGAATGGCAGTGAAGAACAGAAGGCAATGGCGCAGGATGCACTTAATCGTTGGTGGTGGCCATCACTGATGATGTTTGGTCCACACGACGCTGAGTCTGCAAACAGCGGCCAGTCAATGAAATGGAAAATAAAACGCAAGAGTAACGACAGTTTGCGTCAGGACTTTATTGACCAAACAGTACCGCAAGCCGATTTTCTCGGTTTGACGATTCCAGATGAAAAGCTTAAGTGGAACGAAGAGCGTGGCCACTACGATTTTGGAGAAATAGACTGGCAGGAATTTGAACGGGTTATTAGTGGCAATGGAATGTGCAACAGAGATCGCATTGCTTGTCATAAAAAAGCACATGACGATGGAGAGTGGGTTAGAGAAGCGCTCCGTGTACATGAGGCAAAAAAGGCCAACCGAACTGAGGCAGCGTAACTGAATCCCAATGTCTAACAATCAACACAAAAAAGATACCTTACCGCTCTTTGAAATATTTGTACGCTCAAGCCGCGGACTTGATCATAAGCATGTTGGTAGCCTGCACGCCGAGAACCCCGAGCAGGCGCTTGAATATGCACGCGATGTTTATACCAGACGAAGCGAGGGTGTGAGTATCTGGGTGGTGAGCTCCGGTGATATAACCGCCTCGCAAGAGGAAGACGCCGAGAGCTTCTATGATCCTTCAGACGACAAGCCGTATCGTCATGCAATGCATTACACCTTGCCTGAAGAGGTTAACAATATGTAGCTGAACTGCCATTTGGCAGTTTCGTTCTACGAGACCTTGTGATGAAAAAAGAACAAACCGATCTGCTTACTTTCGTAATAGCTTTAGCTGATGATTCATTGATTATGGGCCAGCGTTTATCCGAGTGGTGTTACCACGCACCTTACTTGGAAGAAGACCTCGCCTTAGCGAATGTGGCGCTTGACTACTTAGGGCGTGCGAACAATTTATACGAATACGCCAGCGAGATTGATCCACAAAAACGCACCGTCGATGACTTTGCATTGCGTCGTAACACTCGCGAGTTCGCCAACCTGCTGATTCACGAATTACCGATTGGCGATTTCGCATTTACCATCGGGCGGCAATTTTTTCTTGATGTTTTCTATGCCGAGTATTTAAAGGCACTTTGTGCGAGTACGGATGAAAGAATTTCACTGGTTGCACAAAAGGCCGAAAAAGAGACGCGTTACCATCTTCGCCGCAGCAAAGAGTGGATGCTGCGTTTAGGTGATGGCACAGAAGAAAGTCATACTCGAATGCAACAGGCTGTTGACCAATTATGGGGCTACTTGCCTGAGTTGTTTACTATGACGCCTGAGGAAGAACGTTTGCAAGCGCCGGGTGTTTCAGTTGATCGAACGCACATAAAATTGGCCTGGGACGCAGAGGTTAATGATGTGCTGACAACAGCGACTTTAAGCCGACCGGCCGACAGTTGGGCTGTGCACGGCGGTCGTGACGGAATTCATACTGAGCATCATCTGCCTATGCTTGCTGAAATGCAATTTCTGCAACGAGCTTACCCTGGTCAGGAATGGTGAGATGAGTTCCATTGCGCTGTTTACTGAAGAGCAGCTAGCGCGCGCAGACAGACGGCAGCATTCTCAGTGCCCCGAAGTTTGGGCTTTGCTTGATGGAGTCTGTGACCCTGAAATTCCAGTGATTTCTATTTGGGACCTGGGCGTATTACAAGATGTGCGTTGCAACAACAATAGTGTGCAAGTTGCGATCACTCCCACATATTCCTCATGCCCAGCGATGGGCGCGATTGAAGATGATATTAAAATCTGCCTAAAGAATGCCGGTTATGAAAATGTGGTGGTTGATCTGCGCTTATCCCCGGTGTGGAACACTGATTGGATTAGCACAAAAGCCAGACGGCAGTTATTCGAATACGGAATAGCGCCACCGGTGGCGCGCGATAGCCATAACAGGGATAGCGTCAACCCTAGCTGCCCGCAGTGCGAGTCAACCGAGGTGACAATGATAAGCGAGTTTGGATCCACAGCCTGTAAGGCTTTGTATAAGTGCACTAGCTGCCTTGAACCATTTGATTACTTTAAATGCCTATGAATGACGACACTGCTAAATCTAAAAGCGAATTTCATGCTCTAAAAGTGACGGATATTTCTCCTGAAACGGATACCGCCGTGTGCGTTAGCTTTGCAGTACCGGAAAATCTCAGCGACGCTTTTCGATTTACACAGGGGCAGTATTTAACGCTGCGTCACAGGTTCGAGGGTGAAGAAGTAAGACGTTCATACTCAATATGTTCAGGCGTGACAGACGGTAGTCTGAAAGTAGGCATTAAGCATATTGTCGAAGGTGCATTTTCTTCTTATGCAAATGGTGAGCTAAAGGTTGGTGATGAGCTAGAGGTTATGCCGCCGCAGGGCGAATTCTTCACCGAGCTAGATGCTTCACAATCCAAGAACTATTTGTGCATTTGTGCGGGCAGCGGCATCACGCCCATTTTGTCGATTGTTAAAAGCGTTTTGGCGGTAGAGCCCGACAGCAGTGTTACTTTGTTGTATGGCAATAAAACCTCAGCGACGGTCATGTTTAAAGCAGAGTTAAGCAATCTGAAAAATCGGTATATGGGTCGGTTTAAGTGGCTAAATATTTTAAGCCGCGAAGAACAGGACGCCGAGGTTCTGTATGGGCGCTTAGATAATCGTAAGGGCGGTGAGTTAAATAATGCAGGCTTGATTAATATTGCCGAAACGGATGAGTTTTTTCTCTGTGGCCCCGAGTCAATGATTTCTGAAGTATCTAGAGGCTTGAGAGATGCTGGTATAGACGAGGAGCATATTCACTACGAACTATTCTTTGCATCGGCCGATGATGCGAAAGCGGTTGTTGCGAAACATCATGCCCGAGCCGAGCAATACGCTGGTCAGATAAGTAAGGTCTCAGTGAAAGTGAATGGCCGTTCAATTCTGTTTGATCTTACCGCAGATGGTGAGAACATACTCGACGGCGCCATGCGCAATGGCGCCGATCTACCGTTCTCTTGCAAAGGTGGGGTTTGCGCTACCTGTAAAGCGAGAGTGATAGATGGCGAAGTGGACATGGATTTGAACCATGCCCTAAGTGATCGAGAAGTAGCCGAGGGTATGATACTTACCTGCCAGGCCCACCCTATATCGGAATCTGTTACGGTCGATTTTGATCAGATTTAAGTGCACTGAGACGTCTATAGAAGTATGCTGAGCCCACTTCAAAGTCAGATCTAATCCATAAGAGCCATGTCGCGTTTAAACTCTGAGTCGTTCCTGAATCGAGTTGCTGATCAGAATTACAGTTGTACCTCTATGGTTATTACTGTGTTTGGCGACGTTGTGTCGCAGCACGGCGGTTGGATTTGGATGGGCAGCCTGATCAATACCCTGGGTTTGTTCGGCTACAGTGAACGCTTGGTGCGTACAGCAGTGTTTCGCTTGGTGCAGCAAGACTGGTTGCAGGCTAATAAAATCGGCCGTCGCAGCTACTACTGCTTCACTGAAAACGCGAAAGGCCACTACGAAAGAGCCGCACGCAGAATCTACGCCTCTGAAATACCCGACTGGGATGGGTCTTGGACATTTGTAACCCCAACACTTGTGCCGGATGACAAACGTGAAGAGTTTCGAAAGAGCTTAATGTGGCAAGGCTACAACTCTTTAGTTAGCGGCATGATGGCACATCCTTCTGCAGAACGAACTTCGCTTGATGAAACTCTAGAAGAATTGGACTTGGTAGGTAAAGCCATTGTGTTCTCGGCGCGCAACACTGATGTGCATTCTAAGGCCGCGTTAAAGAGTTTGGTTCTTCAAAAATGGAATTTGGATGAGCTAGCACAACAATATGATGAGTTACTTAACTTTTATAGACCGTTAATAAAAAGCCAAAAGTTGAGCGCTGTCTCACCTGAGATTGCCTTTCAGATGCGCGTTTTACTGATACATGACTATCGCAGGGTATTGCTGCGCGACCCCGACTTTCCAGATGAATTACTGCCAACAGGGTGGGTAGGGTTTGAAGTTTATGAGTTAGTTAAGCGTCTTTATAGAATCTTGTCGCCAAAAACTGAAGTGTATATCGAAGACAAGCTGAGTAATGCGCAGGGCACGCTACCTCACGCTGGGAGCCGCTTTTACAAGCGGTTTTCAGGTATCCCAACGAGTTAGTTCTCTACCAGAGACTTCCGCACAACAAAGATGATGCAGATGTTTTTCCGCTCAGTGGGCCATCCATGGCCCATCCCGCGTCCGTCCATGGCGCTAAAGTTGGCCCCACGAAGTGCTTTGGGTCTTCGCTATAAAACATCTGCAGCATCCTCGCTGAGCGACTTTAGCGAGAGTTGCTCATTTCTTTGTGCTCTGCAGGCCAACATCTATGGGGAGCGATAGGTTCTAATAAACTCAGTGCTTGCGGCATTGGCTTCAACATCGTCTGAATAGAACCACATGCGCTTTTTCTCAAAACGATTGTACATCTCAAACTGGTCGTCAAAGTGTTCGCTGCGCTCTCCCTTTTGATCTATAAAGCCGCTGTTGCCTGGCGGCAGTACTTCATAGGCTACGATGCGGTCTTTGTTTAACACGGTCATATTGTTTTCGGTGCCGCGGTTTTGCTCTATGGGCCCAAGCATAGCGGCTTGCTCAGTAGTTTGCGGAACACCCATAAAGTTCTTATGCGTAAATGGCCTTGGCGCATTTGCCAATCGCCAGTCGCTCATTGTCGCTCTACGCTCTACGCCTTGTTCTGAAGCAAGTGTCTTCAGTACTTTGGTGAGTGAAGCAGCGATAACCTTTTCGGGCGTATCGCCATTCAGAAAGTCAAAGTCGCTGCGCTTACTTAGAGCCTCTAGTAAGGTCTTGAGGCTTGCTGAAATATTATGCCCAGAACCAGTCGGTTTGCCCGGTGACGGATATCCGGTATCGGCGAACCAAGCGAATGCTTCTCCGAGATCATCGGCCAATACGTCGCTTACTAACTGGCGCAGTAACGCTCTGAAAATGAGTGTCGCGGCGGTGTCGAAGTAGCCGTCTTCATTAGCGTCTCGCGAGTATCTGTTCCAGCTCTGCAATAAGGCGTTCGCCTCCATTATCTGTTGGTCGTTACTTACCTGGCTTGACGCGTCGATCAGCGGTAGAAAGTACTTAGCATTGATGTCTGCAAAAGAACTGCTTTCAATCAGCGCCCATGCTTGCTCAGGGTTCATTTTATCGGCGGCATCAATTTTTTCGTGAAGATAATCTATGCGATCGGCTGCAGACCATGAATACCAAAATTCGTCTGGGTTTAGTACGCCGTCAGCCGGCTTATTATTCCAGTTAGCGATGTAGCCACTGCTTGGGTTTATCGCATGCGGGTTGTTTGTAAAATCCTGTGTGCCCAACCAGTCCATGCTGCCGTCGCCAGGCGTGGGTATACGGTTGTCGTGCTGCACCTTGCGCTCAGGGTAGTGGCCAGTGAAAGCGTAAGCGATATCACCGCTTCTATCCGCGTAATACCAATTTATATTGAGTGGCATTTTCTCAGCCCAGTACAACCAATCTTTTGTATCAGAAGCTTTCGTTGAATGCATCCAGGACAGCATCGCTTGTAGCTCTAAGCCATCCCAGGAACGCCGCTTGCTGTGCGCTATCGCGTGGTCGGGGTCCCAATTGGTAATCTGGCCATGCACGCTGCGGCGAACCACGATTTGCTGATCTTCATCATCACTTACTTTTATGGTTTCTGATCGCCGTTCAAAGTTTAGGTATTTGCCTTTGTAGAGGTATTGCTCGGAGTTCTCAGGATTAAGTTCGTGTTGAAACAAGTCAACAATATCGCCGGCCCCCCAGGTACTGCCCCAGCTAATGTCGGCGTTGTGACCAAAGGCAACAGCTGGGTAAGCAAAAGGCGTATTGCCCACCAGATCAAAGCCGGCACCATGCAAACCAATAGAGTAAACGTAAGCAGGTACATACCAACCGAATTGTGGCCCATTAACCAAAATGGCGTTGGCTCCACTGGCTTTGTTGGGACCTAATACATAGCAGTTACTGAAACCACTAGAGCCCTTGTGAGGCTTTATAGAAGCAGCCACTGAATCTTGTGGAAATGAAACTCTTGGAGTATTTACCAGTGAGGTGGGTCGCTGCCAGTCTTGTTCTGAAATGGTTGTTGGTGTTCCCGATGTAAATCGAGGATTTAAATCATCAAATATTTTTGCAGCAGCAGCTTCACCGTGCAACGTTTCGAGTGTGCGCAGAATTTGTAGGTTTTCAAGTTCAGTGTTGTAGTCACCAAAGCGATTAACCATTGTACCGACAAAAATCATCGCTACGTCGTAGGCGGTCCAGATGGATGGTTCAAAATTGAATTGAGTAAATTCCTGTGGTTGGTGTTTTTGCGGTTCTCGTTTAACTTCGTTCAGCCAATGGTTAATTCCTGCTGCATAACCTTCGAAAACGTCGCGGTCTTCAACGCTCAAAGCCTGCATTTGTTTTTTAATAGAACTCGGGGAAAACAAAGCTCGGGTTTGTGCATCGAACTTAGCAAACTCCTTGCCCAATACCTCGGCAACCGTACCCTGCGTGCTGCGCCTCGCCATTTCCATTTGGAACAAGCGATCTTGCGCCACAGCAAAACCATAGCCATAGAACAGATCAAATGTTGTATCTGCGTAGACATGCGCCGTGCCGTAGTGGTCACGTACAATTTTAAGTGTTTCAGTATCGGACGTACTGGCAGTATTGGTTTGATTCACGGCGCAGCTAGAACACAGCAGTACGGATGCAAAAATGAAAGCAGGCTTAATCATCGTAGGTTCCAAAAAAATTATAGGAGATTCCCAAAGAAGCATAAAAAAAGGCGCGGGGTGAGCGCGCCTTTTTCAATTAGTAGTCTATGTTAGAACTACATTTTCCAAGTAGCGCTCAGTCCAACGGTGCGAGGAGCTCCCCATACACCAATAACGCCAGGTCCAATCACGTAGCTGTGAGAGATATAATCTTCCTCAGCTAGGTTCTTGCCCCAAAGCGCAATTTCCAACTTCTCTGATTCTGAGGTCCAGGCAATGCGCGCGTCAATAAGATCGTGCTCATCGACCCGTACACGATCGTCGAGGTAATCGAGGCGTTGACGATCGGTGTGGCTGTACTCAGCGCGCAAATCCAGGGTTCCGGAACTTAAGGGAATCATGTATTTGGCTACCAGGTTGTAGGAGTTCTCCGGAGCCTGGCGAAGACTTTTGCCTGATAAATCAGCGCCGCCAGGAGGACTGGTTGCGGTTACGATAAACAGGTCGTTCACTTCACTATCAAGGTATGCATAGTTACCTGAAAAGCTCAGCCGGTCAGTCGCATTCCAAACAAAATCCATTTCGAATCCTTTAATATCGGCTGAACCGATATTGGCCGTCACGAAGGTGCCAAACGCAGAGCCCGCAACCGGGCCGAATCGTACAATTTGCAAGTCTTCGTAATCGGTAAAGAACAACGTGGCATTCAAGCGTAAGGTATTGTTAGCGAGATCGCCTTTGAAGCCAACTTCGAAATTGGTCGCTGTTTCTGGCTCAACTGGGTCGCCAGCGACGGCTTCGACGCCTTGTGAACCAGCGAAGCCACCACTCTTAAAGCCTCTGGATACTGAACCGAACACCATCATCCCATCAGTGGGTCGATACTGCAGAGACAGCATGGGCGAGAAATCGTCCCAATCGTCGTTTGGTTCAACAATGAATGACTCAGCAACAATGTTCAAACTGCCACCACGGCCCTGACATTCTGCAAAGTTCTCAAACTGAGTGCCTGCAAGAGCACCGCCACAGTCAACGGCCGTCGCGCGGTAGTCTTTCTCGTCCAGAGTGTAGCGAGCACCAAAGGTTAAACTAAGGGCTTCGCTAATATCCCAGGTGCCTTGGCCGTATATAGCATAGCTGTTGGTTTCGTTCTCAGTTCGAGTGTACTCGTTACCAACAATCGGCTGCGCGCCAACATCGAGAGAAACAAAACCGTCATAGGTACCTGCCGCGGTAACTTTGAACTGTTCAGTTCGATCAGTCTCTTCCCTAAAGAAGAAAAAACCGGCTGTGTAATTGAAGTTGCCATTCAGGTTAGAGGTCCATCGTAGCTCCTGTGAGAAAGTATCAATTTCCTCTTCGATATCATCGAATACTTCGTCAATACCAATTCCTGTGCCGCCAAGGCCTGCACCAACTGATTGCATTTCCCAATCAGCTTCAGCCTGTCGTACGGCTGTGATGCTGGTTAGCATGCCGCCAGCAAACTCAATGTCGCCTTGCAAGCTAATACCACTCGCTTCGCGCTTAGAAAAGCCATCGGCCGGAGCCGCGTTTTTTCGTGGGCCATTGACACCATTAGCTGTTGATACATTCAGAGTGTTCACGAAAGGCCCGCCCAGGCCAGGCTCAACGACGGTTCGACCCATGTCTGCGCGGTCGTCCTCCATCCAGTCGGCCGATAACAACCAATCACTTGATTCAGTCGAAAAACGTAATTGACCACGTAGTGATGTCTGGTCTTCGTCTTGCAGTTCGGTTCCCAGCAGAACATTGTCTACAAAGCCATCATGTTCGCGATGGCTAATGCTCAGCTTTCCAGCAACATTGTCGCTAAACGGCCCGCTAACCAAACCTTGGTAGCGAAAAATACCTTCGTTACCGACGGTTACACCAATACTGCTTTTGAATTCATCCGAGGGCTTCTCAGTAACCACGCTGATAGCGCCGCCGATAGAGTTGCGGCCAAACAATGTGCCTTGTGGGCCTTTCAATACCTCGATGCGCTGCAGGTCGAACATATCAAAGTTGATTGAGGCTAGGCGACCGATAAACACGCCGTCTAGAAACAATCCAACCGAGTTGTCCAGGCCGGCGCCGTCATCCGTAGAGCTGATGCCGCGCATAGAGATAAGGGCCTGACCAGCGCCAAATTCCGCGTAAGCCATGCCGGGAACATGCATCGCAATCGTAGCGGCGTCAAAAATATCCGCCTCACGCAGCTCATCAGCGCTGATTGCGGTGACTGTGATTGGGACGTCTTGTACGTTTTGCTCTCGATGTTGTGAAGTGACAATAACTTCTTCCAGTTCGCCGGCCGTACTGAATGTAGAAAACAGTGCGGGGGCAGTCAGGAGGCAAGCAATCTTCTTTCGTGATAGCGCCATGGGGCTTCCTCGTTTACTAATGTTGAGCATCATTATGATACATAATATATTATTTTAAATTTAAAACGGTGTCACATTAATGCAGAGGCCAAGGCGATGTCAACCCTTAGCTGGAATATGCGGAAGAAGGCCGTTTTGGGGCCCTTCGCTTGAGGAATTAATTGCTTAGAATTTGTTCGGCAGCAAGGGCTATACCGAGAAGGGTTCGGTCGCTTCCATAAGGGCCGTCCAGTTCAAGGCCTATTGGCATGCTCTTTGGGCATTTGCTAAGCGGCAGGCTGATGGCTGGCAACTTGGCTATAGTCGCTGGGTCGGTGTTATGAATATAGCTGGGGAAAGTAGGTACTTGCTCACCATTTAAAGTCACTGTTTCAGCAGAATCCTCAATGTTTCGCGCTGGCAGTTTGGTTGTCGGGAAAACCATCGCGTCCAGTGAGTGTTGATCAAAGTACGCAGCAAAATTGTCGGTTAACTCCTGCTTGGCTTGCAGTGCAGCCTGATACACACCTTCGGGAATGGCTGTTTCATTTGTGGTCGCAGCGGCGAACACTCCCTGTACATCTGGACTTGCTATTTGTGCAACGAGTTCGGTAAACGAAACACCTGTGTCGAATTCCTTGAGGTAAATCGGCAGTTCGTGAACGGCCTCATAAAGGGCGATAGGAAAGCCACTTTTAGCGAGTAATTCTGATAATTGTGGCACAGCCATTGGCACAATAGTGACTCCGGCTTGTGCCAATAAAATCAGTGCTTCATTGGCGCATTGTTCAACCTCTGGATCAAGATTTGAGAAGTAGTAATCGCGATCTACGCCTAGCCTAATGGCGCTTAAATCAGCTGCGTTAACTGCGGTTTTATCGAGGGTTATAGCGCTATCAAGGCGTATCAAATCAGTTACTGAGGTTGCTATAGGGCCAATTATATCGCGCGTACTCGAAACAGGCGTGACATCGCCGTTTGGATATCGGCCGCTGCTAGGGCGGAAACCGGTAATGCCGGTGAGGGCTGCAGGTATACGAACAGAGCCGCCAGTGTCTGTGCCTAAGCCGGCATCAACCAGGCCCGCTGCAATGGCCGCAGCGGTACCACCACTGCTACCGCCCGCAAATTTATTTTGATCGCTAGGATTGCGTACCGCTCCAAAAGCTGCATTTTCACTGGTAATACCAAATGCCAATTCATGCATGTTGGCCTTGCCTAACACAATTGCGCCAGCGTTCTTTAATCGCTTGATTACTTCATTGTCTGTATCAGGTATGAAGCCTTTGAGCGCAGGTGTGCCGGCTGTATTCGGTAAGCCCGCTACATGAATGTTATCTTTGACGGCTAGTAGCATGCCGTGCAGAGAGCCTTTCTGTTGTTGGCTGTCAAGCGCAAGAGCGCTCTCGTAGGCGCCTTGTGCATCAACAGTAATAAAGGCGTTTAGATGTTTAAACTCATCCGCCATTTTAAGAGCATTGCTTACCTGCAGTGCAACATCACCTTGTTCGTGTTTCTTATTGGCTGTTGCTGAGGCCGCCGATTCCACTTCCACCGTTTTGCTGTTGCAAGCGGCAAGAATAATAAACAAGCTGAAGGCTAATACACGCATGGAGTTACTCCGCAAAGATTATTTGTGTTCGTTGACTACAGTAAATAGCAATACACAAAATAGCAATAAAATATAAAAAGTGTATCAGGTGGCTGTGTAGATAAAAAGCCATTCCAGGACCGGCCTACTTGCTTCCTTTGCTTGGCAAACGCATTTCGTGGTCTCGAGATACGCTTAGAGCTTTAGGGCAGGTGATCCATCGTATGGCAGCCCTCGCACGCACGCAGCGGACCGTGTGTTTCATCTTTTAGCTGACGTTCTTCATGGCACCCCATGCACAGCGAATGAAATTGTGGTTCGAGCGCATACTTAACCTCGTCGTTCTCAAGATGACAACCAATGCACAAACCTTGACCGCTTCCATCAGTGAAATTGTGATGGCAATCAACACATTGCTCTTTGCCGTGGGTGGCGTGATCAAAGGTCATCGGCAGATCAGGCTGATAGCGTTGTTCCTGCATCGACGCGTAATGGTTCGTGCTCGTATAAAACAGGCCCACAAGTGCGGTAGCTACCACCACTACTACGAATAGGCCGGCACGTTTCATTGCGTTGTCACACCAGGAGTCATCTGCAGAGCAGCATCAACAGGAAAATTGAGCGCTGCAGTAAGCGCTGCGGCAGAAGCCAAGAGAAAAAGAGTATAAGCAAGAGCGGAAAAACTTCTTACCGCACTAGAGCCTGTGATCAATTTGGAGAATGCCAGAGGTAGTAACAGCGCCGCCAGTAGCAAGTATTGAATAGGATTGCGAATGTAGAAACCGCTGCCATAGATGTGCATAGCTGTAAGTGCGATGGCAATCCAGCCGATAGAGCGATGCCAGTTACGAAAGCCAGTTACGCCAACATAAAAAGAGGGTCTGTTTCGTGGAAGGGCGCTAAGCAAAGCGAAGGTGATTAGTAGGAAGGCCGATATGCCTGCCCACATATACCACGGCGCGCCAACTAAGAGGTACTCGATAGCCACCGAGTCGACGCTGATAATGCCGATAATATGCGCCAGTAATATGAACAGAACCGAATAACTTGCTACTTGATGCGCTTTGCCAAGTGAGCGATTTCGACCCTGAACCGCTAGATAAACTAAGCCACCAAGCGCGAGAAAACCAAGGGCATTGAGAAAATCCCATGCCCAACCTCCTGCATGTCGCTCACCTGCTAATACGGCAACAAATGGAATTAGGCCGCAGTAAACCGCTAGCCTATTAGGCAGAAAATGTTTCAATAAGCGAGTTGGCTATAGTACTCGGCAACGTCTTTCAATTGCTGCTCGGTGTACTCGTTAGCTATTACGTTCATTATTGGAGAATGTCGCGTACCGTTCCGAAAGTCCATGAGCTGTTTCAGTAAATAGTTTTTGTTCTGCCCTGCCAGATTGGGCCAGCTGAGATTAACCACCTTACCTTCAACGCCGTGGCAAGACATACAGTTGCCGCGCACCCGCATTCCTTTGTTATTAGGTGATTCACTGCCGGCAATACCTGGCATGGGAAGTTCGGAGTAGTGGCGCGCAATAGAGTCAATTTGATCGTCGCTAAGACCATTAACAAAGGCCGCCATGGTTGGCTCCTTGCGGCCGCCATCTCTAAATGCCTTCAGTTGCAGTGCCAAGTACTCCCTTTGTTGGCCAGCAAGGCTTGGCCAATCGCCGCCGGGCGATACGCCGTCTTTACCATGGCAAGCAACGCAACTTGCAACCAAGGCAGAGGTATCCTCGGCGACAGCCTTTACGCTAAGCAAGGTACTGCCAGCCAACAAAAGACTGGAAAGAATAGTCGTAACAAATTTGGCATTCATAATTTTCCTCACTTATCTTCAGTAAGCTGAGATAAAAGCTCTTTGCGGTACTGTTCAACTTCAAATAATGGTTCAGCGCGGTACTCGGCAATTTCAGCTGCGTTATAGCTCTTCCAGTCTTCCGGCTCGCTGTCACCTGCAAACTGGTCAATGGTCCAATTCATTAACTGAGCCAAGCGTTCGTCATTAAGCGGTGCATTGGCAGCACCTGGTACTTTAATCAAATACTCTCGACCACTTTGTGAACCAAGAAATGTGCCAATAACCCCCTGTATTTTTGGAACCCCTCGAGCACCGTCGCCAGTAGGGCCGTGGCATCCCAGACAAAACAATTGATAATCAAAATGGGCTTGGCGCGAATCTATCTGACCTTCTGTTTCGGCCGGGACTTCTGCGTGAGCGCAATAAGAAAGCGCAAGCAACATTAGAGCTGCTGGATAGCCTACAAAGCGTCTATTCATTTAGCTAAAGAGCCGTTACTTGTCGAACGCGACGCCAACCACGATTGCTGTTGAGCAGTGGTAGACCGAACTACTGGAGCCAAGGCACCAATTAACGTCATTGGACTTGTCTGAGCGATAGACAGGGCGATCTCGCTCATCGCGTTGACACAGGCAGGTGCCACACTGGCTAATGCCACAACAATCGTTGTAGGAAATAACGTAGTTGCGGCCGTCTTCTGGATTGCGGCAGGTTCCTATCCAAGTGAGGGTTGACATTTCAGTGCCTGGTGGGCAACTGTTATATGTGCCGCCACAGCATTCACACAGAAAACCATCGATTGCGCAGTAGCGCCAATAGTCGCAGCTTTCCGGGTTACCGGTTGAATCTTGTGGTTCGCTGGGCGCGGATTGCTCGGAGGCACGAGCCACCGGCAGCAAAGGGATGCTTGCCGCTCCTACCAATGCCGTACCAACGCCTTTTAACAAACCCCGGCGAGAGCTTTGTTGCGCCACTCGGCGCGCAGATCGTTCAACCAACTTATCCAATAGTTTCATCGTAGCCCTACCTTATTTATCGAGCAGCCATATAATCTTGTATGGAGGCAACTTTTCTTTCTTTAGCTTCAAATAAACTTTCCAGATGTTCTCTGGAATTCACAATCCCCATCGAGGCAACCTTGCCTGATTCATCTACCACTACAGCGTAGGGCAGCTTTGCAACGCCATAGGTTTTACCTAACACTTCCGATACAAGATATGGGAAATCGCCTAGACCGTGTTGTGCAATATAGCCACGATGGTCCATCTCCATGCCGTCTGAGGCGAGAATTAGCTGCAACCAGGAAGACTCGGCCTTAGCGGCCGATTTTAACGCCGGCATTAAGGTTTTGCAGATTGGGCAGTCAGGAGAAACCCAAAACAGCAATTGTGACTTTCCTAGCTTGTTGTCGCCGGCAATTTGAATCATTTCGGCGTCGATACTTTGAAAGGACATCTCAGGTGCGATTTCGCCCACATTCAAATTCTGATTTACGGCAAGCGCTCCCGCTGGCGCGACGCGCTCATACAGCACGCCTATTTGGCGAGTAAGGGCGAAGATAACAACGCCCATAACTATGACAGCAGCCCAAAGCAGGATGTTGGATATTAGGAGTAAGCTCATCTAGCGTGCTCTGTAGACTGGTTTGAAAGTAAAGACATTAGCTGCGCCCCGGTAGCTTTTTCAGATTCTGCGCATTCGCAATAAGCTGCTCGCTGCAGAGGTAACAAATAACGGTTAACAGGCTCAGTGGTATAATCAAGGACCAAGCCTCAGTGTTAGCGAATGCGCTACTGCTGTTAAACAGGCAAAACATAGCCATTCCCAATAACAAGGCATTTCGAACTAAAAGTTCTTTTCCTACCTTAGTTCCGCCAAGAGGGCCCGCGCAGCCACAATCTAGATCCTTGCGCCCTTGCAAAAGCTGGGCAGCAATAAGTGCTAAGTAGCCGGTAAGAAAAATGCAGATCATTGCTGCGCCAAGCATTCTCGATGACGGTAAGGCGATGGCAATTCCAGCAGCGAGTTCACTAAAGCCAAGCGCAAATAGGAAACCGCGCGTGTCTGCTAGTCTTTCGAAGCCATAGGTGCCAATCACTTGCTTGTAATACTGTGTGTTCGCCGGCTGAAGCTTGTGCGCACCTGCGAGTACGAACAACCAAAGTAAGAACAAGGAGCCCGCATCACTGAGAATATTAATCATTTCAGTTCAGCACCTAATAGGATTTGTCTACCAACAGCGGGGTGACATTACCGAAGTCGCTTACTGTTTGAATCAACTCTCCACTTTCAGCATCAATCACGTCAAGTGTGAGCAAGCCGTTGGTAACAACCAGCTTCGGATTCTTGCCACGTGTTGCTGCTATCGAAATAGCATGGTTGGGCGCTTCGATGATTTTAATTCGTTTTTTCTTCTTAACGTCAAACACCCAAATTTGCGGTCCGCCATGCGATTGCGTCCCTTCGGCGCCATCAGGCTGCATGATCAAATAGACAAGCCCCTGATCATCTTTGTCGATAAGGCCTAGGCCGCTGGGTCGCCAGTTCTTGGCACGTTCTTCTTCGCTGATCAGACTCCATGAGCCTTTGTTTTTCGCAACAGAGCCACTGAGATCTATGTGGTGCATCATGCCTTTGAAACCGGGAAAGTAGGCTTGGCCGTCAATGATTGCTGGGCGTTCAAAAATGGGCGTTTCATCAGTGTCGAAAAAAGGCTCCATTCTATGTTGGGACTTCAAAGTTCCGTCTTTAGTAACAACAGTGGTTAGCATGCCACCGTTATTGCATAAGGATGCAACGCTGCGCTTGCCAGTAGGGTAGGTGAGTACACAGCCAGGCGTGCTAATGGTGTCGAGCAGTTCGTGACCGTCCAGGCGAACGACAGAAAATGAAGCGGCCGGTGTGAAGTTAGCGGCGTACACATACTCGCCATCCCCCGACACCGTCATCGAATAACGCTCGGGCAGCACTTGCATGCGATCGGTTGGCCAAACAATTTCCTTTTTAATTTTTAAAGTACTACGGTCGTAAACCACGAAGACGTCGGTTTTTTTGCCACGCCAGCCGCGCTCATGAAAGGATTCAAGCACATAAAATTCGGAGCGGTTTTTATGCTGTCCAAAGTTGCCCAGCATGTTTTTGTGCACCATACCCTTTATGCGTTTCGCTGGGTTGGTCTCCATCACATCAAGAATGATAACTTTGCCGCCGTACATGCTAAAAAAGCTGGCTTCATTGACCATCACCCAGCTTTCAGGGTAACTGGCGGGTAGACTCTCCACCATGCCGGTTTTCTCGATCGCTAATGGCGGAGGCAGGTCGGCCGCGGCTTCCACGGAGCTTTCTGCAAAGCTAGGCAAGCTAATAGCCAGCCCAAGGGCGCCAAGCAATCGAATTGTTGCGGTGTACAGTGGCATGATTTCTCTCCAGACCAACTTCTTTTTATTTATATAAATAGCTTCCTGCCTATTAATATAACCGCTCTTTAAAAATGTTATTTTCAAGAGCTTTCATTTTACGGCGTAAAATGCAGGTGCGTCCCTGCACCTGTTGCTAGCCCTTGTCCAGCAATACTATTTCTGGACAAGGGCTGCATATGCCTACTTGGCGATATTAAGTGTTTGTATGGAAGTGTACTCTTCCAAGCCATAGGTACCGAATTCTACACCGATTCCAGATTGTTTCACGCCGCCAAAAGGCACATTTGGCTGGAGTTCGCCATGCTTGTTCACCCAAGCTGAGCCACATTCCAACTGCTTGGCAAATTCGATGGCCTTTTGGGTATCATTGGACCATACAGAACCGCCTAAACCACGGTCATTTCTATTGGCCCGGGCAATAACCTCATCCAGATCAGTGTATTTAATAACCGGTAGGATAGGTCCAAAGGGTTCCTCGTCTACTAGACGCGACCCATCGGTAAGATCGGCAACAATGGTGGGCTCAAAGAAGTAGCCATCACCTTCCATGCGCTTACCGCCGGCCAGGAATCGTCCCCCGTCCTGCCTGGCTGATTCAGCGAGGTCCAACACTATGTTCAGTTGTGCTTTGTTTTGCACAGGGCCTAACTCTGTTGTTTCCTCAAGCCCGTTGCCAACCTTTACGGATTTGGCCAGTGCGGCTAACTCAGAACACATTTCTTCATACTGTGATTCGTGAACGTAAAGACGCTTCAGTGCAGCGCAGGTTTGACCATTGTTGTGGAAGCAGGCGCCAAAGATCTTATCGGCCACCTGTTTAACATCAACATCTGGCAAAACGATACCGGCGTCGTTGCCGCCAAGCTCCAAAGTAACGCGTTTTAAGCTGGCTGAAGCAGATTCCATAATCTTGCGACCGGTATTGGTTGAGCCTGTAAATACTATTTTGGCGATATCAGGATGAGTGGTGAGAGCGCCACCGACTTCTCCAGCCCCGTTGACTAAATTGAGCACGCCAGGTGGCAATACGGCCTGCGCTAATTGCACAAAGCGCATCGTAGCAACCGGTGTATACGGCGATGGCTTTATGACCACGGTATTGCCTGAGCGAATCGCGGGCATCACATGCCAAATTGCGATGAGCAAGGGCCAATTCCAAGGGGTAATGGAGGCTACAACGCCCAAAGGTTTGCGGTGCACCTCAATGCGGGCTTCTTCATTGTCTTGCAGCACTTCAATGGGAAGTTGTAACTCTGCTGTGAATTGAGTCCAGGCCATCGAACCACCCACTTCCATGCCAGAACCAATACCATTTAAGCCGCCCATGGGTTTGCCTGTTTCCAGTGTTACCAGTTCCATTAGCTCTGGCATATTCGCTTCTATTGCGCCGGCTACGGCATGACACGCAGCTTTACGCTCGTCATCGCTGGTTTTGCTCCAACTAGAAAAAGCCTGCTTGGCGGCGGCCACGGCTTGGTTTACATGTTCTATGCTGCCATCTTGTACTTCGGCAAACGGCGCGCCCGTTGCAGGGTTTATAACTTCAAATGAATTGCCAGTGTGCACGGCTTCGCCGTTTATAGTCATATTCTGGGTTAGCATAATTAGGCCTCTCTGTTGTCGGTGCGGGGCGGTCGCGCGATGTGGTGCCTGCGCTGACGTATAGGTTTATAGATAGTGAGTTGAACATCTATCCTGAAGGGTTTCTTGGGTGTTAGCGCAATCGGCTATGACTCTGAGAGAAATGGCGTTGGGCTCATACCCTTTTCAGTGCAACTCTGTGACGCCCTTTTCGCGCAGCTGACCGGGGGTAATCTGGAACTGTGCTTTAAAACAGCGATAAAAATGCGATAAATCACCGAACCCAAAAGTGAGAGCGATCTCAGTTGTAGAAAGGTGCTGCATATCGGCATTAAGCAGCGCCCTATGACAGGCTTCCAGGCGCTGCTGTTGGATATACCGCGACACAGATATACCTTCTTGCTGGAACAGCAAATGCAGATAGCGCTTGCTTATACCGTGCGCGGTAGCAATGATATCTATTGAAAGTTGGTAATCACGCAAATTCATTGCAATGAAGCGCTTTATTTCTTCTCGCTGATTAAGTGCACGAATGGCACCTTCGTCCGAGTCGTTTCGAGATTCTGCATGCAGTGAGGTCACTAACAAGTCGAGAATGTTGGCTTCCAAGCGTTGAATGATGTCTGGTTCTAGCCTGTCGAGTCGATCAACCAATGAGTTAATAAACTGACTGAGTAGACCATGCACAGGAGATTGCCCGCACATTTTTACGCCTAGAAAATCCTCCGGCGCTTTGAACATGTTGTGCAGTACCGCGTGAGGTACAGCTAAGGTCGCCATTTGGTAATCGGCTGGAAAACGAAGCTGGTAGGGTTCGTTGGTGGTGCACATTACGAAGTCGCCGCGCTTTAGATGCGCTTCCAAGCCCCGATGACTCACCAGACCTTCACCATCTAATTGAAACTTTACTAAATAGGACGCATCCCCGCTTACTTGAGAAATGTCTTGTTTGCGACGCTCCACGTTAACAGCTGACGTGCCGATTCTGGCCAGATGAATTCTGTCTAGGCGAGTATTAGTAAGATGCCCATGAAAAGACTGCGCTGAGCGGTCTGCCTGATTGCAGACCATGGGACAAAACGCAGCGTTAGCCGCGTCCGCGAAAGTGACGAAGTCTGTGGTTTTTGTGCTGTCGACTAATTGCTTATTTTCTATCATCTCATTGCTCTAGGCCGTCTGAGTCTCTGCACAGGAAGCTAAGTCACTCTATCTGCTGAAGACAGAGAGGGTCAAGATCTAATCGCGCACTTTGCCTCTTGGGCCCTAATATACGCCGTTTTTTCACGCCTTACATGTGGCGTAATAGGGCACCTGCGTGTAGCATCTTGGGCCGCCTTATTTTTAATTTTGGAGAGAGCAATATGTACAGTCATATAATGGTTGGCGCCAACGATATGGAAGCCTCGAAACGCTTTTACGATGCAACCTTTGCCACCTTGGGATACGAGCCAGGCGTGATGGATGATAAAGGGCGGTGTTTTTATATGACACCAACCGGCATCTTTTCACTTACAACGCCCATTAACGGCGAGCCAGCTAGCCATGGCAATGGCTGTACAATTGGTTTCGCAGTTGCTGACCCCGCGGCTGGTGATGCATGGCATGCTGCAGGGCTTGCCAACGGTGGCGTAACTTGCGAAGACCCACCTGGCGTGCGTGATGGTGCAATGTATCTGGCCTATCTGCGAGACCCAGCTGGAAACAAATTGTGTGCCCTGAAAAGAATGGGGTAAGCACACTATCAAAACCGCTACAGACGCTATTCGACTCTTATCGTTTAGCGTTTGATAGTTTTGATGCTGACGCCATCGCTACTCACTATTGCCTGCCCTCGGCAACCTGTGACGGCGATGGCCTACGCGTATTTAGCCGGCGAACAGAGTTGGTCATAAAGTTCGAAGCTAATTGCGTCGGGTTCAAAGACATGGGCTATCAGTCCGCCAAATTCAGTGTTGTTGATTGGCAGCAATTGTCAGCCGACAGAGCATGCGTAAATTTATGTTGGCGCATACAACTTTCTAACGATTTCATCGAGTTTTGCACTATGTATGCTTGCGTGCTGGAAGCTTCGGGTTGGCGCGTATTCAGTGCAGTAGCTTATCCTGCAGCCAATGCACAGGCTCAATTCAGCCAGTAAAAGGCCCGTCTCAACAGTAAGCTTCACCTATTAAATCGCCACATTCCATGCGGGATTGAAAGCCTTTTATTGTCTGCAATGCTTGTTTTTCGAGCATCTTACAGGGCTCTGTGGCGTCAATTTGCCGACAGTTATCATTGAGGAATCAGGCTTTTGCATTGCAAAATGTTGCAGGGCAAAGTCAGCGATTGATTGATAATGTTAAGCGATGGATATAAATAATGTTAAGAAACAAAAGCATAGGTCACAATGCTTCATTTCGCGGCGCAAATTGCAATACTTGGTACAGCGGTTGCTTACATAGCTATCAGTGAATGAAATACAGTTGGTAAATAGTTAATGGAAAGGGCTGAGGACTGTTTGTTAAGGAATGTCTTCCTTGGCTCTCAAGATTAATCGCAAAGGACGCGCGCTCAATGACAAACAATACAAGAATACTTTTGGTTGAAGACAATGTTTCGTTAGCGACTGTTTATCAGTCTTATTTATCAGGGCAGCCGTTTGAAGTGACGCATGTCGCCACTGTCGCTGATGCGCGTTCGTACTTGTTCAAGTTTACACCTGACATTATTTTGCTCGATATTGAGTTACCGGATGGAAATGGGCTAGATATTTTAAAGCAAATAAACCAGGAACGACGCGAGCTTCAGGTCATCATGATGACTGATCATGGTGCGTCGGATCTTGCGATTGAAGCGGTTGGAGCAGGGGCCTTCGATTTTCTAATAAAACCCTTCGATGCCGGTCGTTTGCTGGTGACCATGGCAAATGCCAACAAACTTCAGTTAATGAGCCGGCGACTGCAAACTTTCACCGAAATACTGCCAAGATCACTTGAAAAGCAACTGGCCGCTGGAGCTCAGCAGTCTAGCCCAACGTTTTCTGCTAAAGCAAGTAATGACGAGGAGTTATCTAGCGCTACCCCTATCGAGCCGCTATGGATTATTGAAAGGCGCGCGATTGAAAATGTTATTGCTGCTTTTGATGGTCACGTTAATAAGGCTGCAGCCGCACTGGAAGTGGCACCCTCTACTATTTACCGAAAGATGCAATCTTGGAAGAACGAAAATCACGCCAATGTAGGTTGATTTTTAACTCAGCGTGAAGAGTGAGTGTGCAAGCCAAAGTCTTTCCAGTTGGAATAGTGGGCTGCATCGTTACACGCTTTGATGGATGATCAGAAATAAAGAAGTCGATTCTTAAACTGCGCTTAACGGCTTGTATTTTAAGCAATTTGAAAAAAAACTGTCGCATATCAAGCTTAGAGAACATGAACATTTGCGAATACTGGTGTTAAAAAAGTGCTACAAAGCTGGGCTCAGGTATACTGGTTGCGCAGCTATCTGCATTAATAAAGCAATATCGAGAGAAAAGAATGAGCAAAGGTACAGTTAAGTGGTTCAGCGCCGATAAAGGCTTCGGCTTCATCATGCCAGAGGATGGAGGCAAGGATCTTTTTGTTCATCATTCAGAAATTCAAGCGGGCGGCCAATTTGCTACTCTAAATGATGGTCAGAGTGTTGAATACGAAGTAGGTGAAGGTCAGAAAGGACCTTGTGCTACCAAAGTAGTCCCTCTCTAAGACATTGTTACTGGGGTGGTTGCGGTTTCCGCGCCGCCTTCGATCACAAAGCGCCAAGCCAGAGCGAAAAGCTCGGCTTAGCTATATCTGCTTAGGTCAGACCTTCTCTGCCACGCTCTGATGGCAGTTAGGGTAGTCCATTGCCTCACCCCTTTGTCTTAGTGCTAGCTATTACTGACGCAGTTTGCGAATCAACCACGGCCCAATCTGTTCACCACTAGGGTCTGATAAGCCTATCTGTGGTCCATAAATAACACTTGGATGGCCTATTGAATCGGCTCTATTTTGAAGCGCCTGAGCATGTAACCCGTGATGTACTAGTTCAGTTTCATTGCCAGGAAAGCCCGATGGCTCTATAGAATTAATAAAGAAAAACTCGGGATCATCCAGGCTCATAAGACCCAGCATATCTACGTTGGCGCGGTAGGCTTCGCCAGCGGCAGAGTACATTTCCGCCACGCTGGATACACCATTAAACGCGAGCATGCGCTGGACTAGACCCAGATCGTTAGCGATATCTACCAGGTCAATTCCGAATGAGATAAAGACGTTGGTTTCCCAAGTATCTAGGTCGTAGCTAGCTTGTCCTTCAATACCACCGGCGGCCACCAAGCGTGTTGACTCTCTTAGAATTGGGTCGCTATGCCCTGCTTGCGCAAGGTCGCCATGAAAGGCGAGCCATAGGCTGGTTCCGGCACCAGCCGAATAGCCGTACATCGCTACCTTCTGTTTATCAATATTAATAGCGTCAGCGTGGAAGCGCATAAACTGTAACGCTCTTGCCGCATCAGTCATGGGTTTGAGTACGCCCTCGCTATCGTTCTCTTCAAGAAACCGATAGTTAATTGTTGCGAAGGCCATGCCATTACGAAGAAATTCGCGAATGCGTTCGTCGTACGCAGAGGAACCATAAGCAACGGTTTTGTCGCCGCTAATAAAGTAACCACCATGCATGTATATCGCTAATGGAGTTGGGCCGCTTACATTGTTGGGTAGAAACAAATCAAAGCGATTGCGCCCAGACGGGCCGTAAGCAATGTCTCTAACAAAGCTCGCATCTATGCCGTTTAAATTAATAGGTGGCGATACGAAATTCAGTGACAAACTTGGCTCAGGCTCAGGCTCAGGCTCAGGCTCAGGCTCAGGCTCAGGCTCAGGCTCAGGCTCGGGCTCGGGCTCGGGAACCAGCTCAGGTTTCGTGGGGTCGACCGCCAGCGCGACCGCGACGGCGACCACGTCGGCGAGCACATCGCACGAAGGGTCGGAGAACTCGCGATCGGTCGCGGTATCCGATCCCCCAGGGCGCTCCATTCGAAGCTGCAGCGTGTACCCGCCGTCCACGACGCGCACCGTGCCCTCCGCGTTCAACGCCCGGGTGTCACCCACCATGTCCGCGAGCCGACGATCGAGCCGCGCACGGACCTCTGCCTCGGACGGACAGCCGGCAGGCGCCACCCAGCGGACGCGCACGCCCTCCTCGGCGGCCGCATCCGGCGGCGCCACAGCGAGGAGGGCTCCGTACAACAGCGTCAGCATCGGCGATGCCGCCAGCCGTCAAAGCATGCGAGCGAGCTGGCTGCCGCCGCCCTGGATCGTCGTGCGCTGCATGTACAGCGCGAGCCCCGTAACGCCGCCCAGCTCCGCCCCACCGCCGGCGCGACCGGGTCCGCCGTGCACGACCACCGGGAAGACACATCCGGGACTGATCGACGCGGCCGCCGACTTCTCGGAAGCCACGACCAAGCGACCCAGGTGCGGCGCCATCTCGGCCACAGCGGTCGCCGCGAACCCTCGG
>JBGCFQ010000036.1:0-77694 GCA_045106985.1 Pseudomonadales bacterium
GTATTACTGAACCAAAACACCTAAGCGAACTTAAGCCCTTGATACTACTCAGCAACACACGAGTTTTTCGTTGAATACTTCTTCTGTGGCATCACCACAAAACAAGTACCCACACGTATTACTTGATCAAATTGTTAAACAGCCTGCAGGGTGCTGGACCCTACATTCACTCGGCTCTGTGTGCCGAAGAGGGGCGCATTATACGTATCCAATGACGCTTGGCAATAGCTTATCGAAAGAAAATTCCAAGGTCGTTAAATAGTCCATTTTGGAAGCGCAATTGCGTTCGATTTAAGCTCCTAATGCAGCAAGAATTGAGCTCAACAACATGCTTAATCATATAGCGGCGCAAAAAGATCCGCCACCTCCGCCACATTAGCTGGTATGCAAGATCAGGCTGGTATAGTTCGACCTGGCTTTCACAAGCGTTTACCATAAACGGCTGCGAACCTATCTCGCACCTTAATAGTAGCTGCACAAGGCGCAGCAAATACGCGAAACGCATTTATCAGGAGAAAATATGTCTAATCAGGAACAGATCCTGCTTGGCTTGGGCGATAAAAAAGTTTACCTGAACCCTAAGTATGCAAATCGACACGGCTTAATAGCCGGCGCAACAGGTACTGGCAAGACAGTTACCTTACAAATGATGGCCGAGTCTTTCTCAAGAATAGGTGTGCCTGTGTTTCTCGCAGACGTTAAAGGAGATGTTTCCGGCATTAGCCAGCCGGGCAAGTCGCACCCTAAGGTAGAAGAACGGTTTGTGAAGATGGAGATAGAGGACTATGAATGGCGCGGCTGCCCTACTGTGTTCTGGGACCTATACGGCAAGAAGGGTCACCCTATTCGCGCTACGGTTTCAGATATGGGGCCCACCTTACTAGCCCGCCTGCTGGATTTGAATGAAACCCAAGAGGGCATACTCACCATCGCTTTTGCATTGGCTGACGATGAGGGCATGTTGCTGCTGGACATGAAAGACCTGCGCAGCATGCTGCAGCATATCGCTGACCACGCGAAAGAGCTTAAAGCAGAGTACGGCAACGTATCCTCTTCTTCGGTAGGCGCAATACAGCGCCGACTTTTAGTCATTGAACGGGACGGTGGTAAGAAGTTCTTTGGCGAGCCAATGTTAGAACTCAACGATTTGATCAGCACCAACTCGCAAGGCCTTGGCCGCATCAACGTTCTCGCAGCCGATACTTTGATTCAAAGCCCACGGCTATATTCCACATTCCTGCTTTGGCTCTTGTCGGAGTTGTTTGAAAACCTGCCAGAAATGGGCGACCCCGATAAACCTAAATTCGTTTTCTTCTTTGATGAAGCGCATTTGTTATTCAACGACGCCCCAAAAGCGCTGGTGCAAAAAATAGAGCAAGTAGTGCGGTTGATTCGATCTAAAGGTGTGGGTGTGTATTTCGTTACCCAAAGTCCCGGTGATCTTCCGGATACAGTTCTTGCGCAACTGGGCAACCGTGTGCAACACGCCTTACGTGCATTTACCCCCAGAGATCAGAAAATCGTTCGTGCCGCGGCCGATACCTTTAGACCAAACCCGAAATTCAAAACACGCGACGCTATTATGCAGATGGGCGTTGGTGAGGCACTGGTCTCTGTATTGCAATCAAAGGGCACGCCGAGCATTGTTGAACGCACGCTGATTAAGCCACCGTTCTCGCGAATCGGTCCGGCTAAGCCAGCTGAGCGCAAGGCCGTTCAAGCTGACAGCCCGTATGGCCACAAGTACGATAAAACGGTAGACCGCGCTTCTGCTTATGAGATGCTAACGGAACGGGCTGATCTGGCAGCCAAGAAAGCGGAGGAAGCAGCGAAAGCCAAAGCTGCAGACAAGGCAAAGGCGAAGAAAGAAGCGGCCGAGCGCAAATCAAAATCGCGCAGCTCACGCCGGGGCGACTCTGTCAGCGATGCCTTCCTTAAAAGCGTTACGCGCTCGATAGGCAGTCAGGTGGGAAGAAAGCTAATACGCGGAATACTTGGTTCCCTGTTCAAAGGGTAGAGAGAAAAATAGAGCGCGAGGGCTAGAAAGAAAATCCAGTGGAGATGACGCGTAATTGTGCTATCCAGATTACGCCATCGCGCTTACTCTCTATCGCTCAAGAGCTTAGCTAAAAGCTAAGCAGCCTTGCGAGCAGACCTTCTCTGAAGCAATCTCCAACCCAGCAATAAGGCGATGACCGAAGAATAGACTAAGGCCTCGCCGTAGTCGCTGCGAACTTGCCAGATAATGTGCGCTGCGGCCAATAACGCAACAGCGTAGATAGCCTTATGCAATGACTTCCAGCGCCGCCCTAGTTTTCGCACCATATAATCCGTTGAAGTGACGGCCAACGGCGTCATTAATAGCAGAGCAGTAAAGCCAACCGCAATGTAGGGTCGCTCAACAAGCTCGCTGCCTATTTCGGCCCATCGCCACGCAAGAAGAAATGCGCTGTAACAAAGTAAGTGCAACACACCGTACACCCAGGTAGTCACCCCAAGAACTCGACGATAGCGCAAAGGCTTCCAACTCTTGAATCGTTCGCGGTTCCTCAGAAATTTGGCGAAAGGCGATACCGCAAGCGTTACGATCAGCAAGCGCAACACCCACTCACCCGTTTCGTCCACCAGTACGTCTGCAGGGTCTGGACCGAGCGTATTGTTTACAGCCGCAAACAGTAAGGCACAGGCCGGCACCGCTAGCAAAAGCACTAGCAGTAATTTTTTTAGAGCAATGGACTTAGAGGAGGAAGTCAAAGAATCGAATATCTAATCTATTAGCGTTATCTGTGTTTAGTAGTGTCGAGTTAAATCCATGCCCGCGTACAAGTGCGCAACCTGCTCACCATAGCCATTGAACATTTGGGTATCTATGCGGTTGGGTGCCAACAGTGACGATGGCAAGCGGCGCTCTGCAGCCTGACTCCAACGCGGGTGATCAACCTCAGGGTTTACGTTGGCATAGAACCCGTATTCGCGGGCAGCGATCTGCGACCAGCTGGTCCGCGGCTCACGCTTGCTAAAGCTGATCCGTACTATCGACTTAATGCTCTTGAAACCATATTTCCAGGGCACCACCAACCGCAAAGGAGCCCCATTTTGGTTCGGCAACTGCTTGCCATATAAACCGGTCGCCATAAACGCCAGCGGGTTCATTGCTTCGTCGATTCGCAGGCCTTCTTCGTAAGGCCAATCAATGGTGCCAGAAAAAGAACGCTGACCACGCATCTCTTTTGGCCGCACAAGAGTTTCGAATTTAACGTATTTCGCATCGCTGTTCGGCTCAAATTGCTTCAGCATGTCGGCCAAAGAAAAGCCCACCCAAGGTATTACCATCGACCAGGCTTCCACACATCGCAAACGATAAATTCGCTCTTCAAGCGCATTAGTCTTTAGAATATCTTCTAGATTATAAGTGCCCGGTTTGCCGCACTCGCCATCAATCTTTACTTCCCATGGGTCAGTCGTCAAAGCGGACCCATATCGTTGCGGATCGCCCTTACCCGTACCAAACTCATAGAAGTTGTTGTACTGCAGCACGTCATTGTATGGCGTTTGTTGCTCGCCAGTGTAAAAGGGGTTGCCCGCTTCTGCCTTCACAGCAGAGAAACTAAGATCTTTCAGCTTACTTGAAGAAGGTGCGCTGGCAACAGCCGATTCCGATTTGGAGCAAGCCCCTAAGGCACCAGCGGCAATCAGAGCTCCTGAGGCCCCGAGAAAACGACGCCTATTCAAATAAGCGGTCTCGGATGTGATCTCGGATGTCTTAATATCAGCGGCTTTCTTTATCAGCATTTTGTAGTACCCCGTAACTGTTCACTTTGTTAGACCACTAACACCGAAAAGATTCCGTCTTTTTATTCTGCGGTTATTTGTACACCGCAGCGTCCTTAGGCCGCCGCGCCGCCTGTATCTCGCGGCTTGCGTCGGAGTTTCCGCCAGACAGACGCTATAGGTCCGGAGAAGGCATACAACAAGGATAAAAGAAACAATACGGCCGCCGGGTCCATCGCTATCACCACAAACAGCATGGTCACTAGAAACATCGCTACAAAGGGTACGCGGCCCTTAAAATCTATTGCTTTGAAGCTCTCATAGCGAACATTACTGACCATCAATAAGCCAGCGAATGCCGTGAAACCGCCAAAAAACAATTGAGCCGCTCTCGGAAGCTCAAGCCCAAGGACACCAAGCTCCGTGCACAACCACACGGTTGCAGCAACAAACATAGCCGCCGCCGGGCTCGCCAAACCTGTGAAATATCGCTTATCGGCCGTGTCAGCCTGCGCATTAAAGCGCGCTAAGCGCAACGCAGCGCACACCAGATAAATAAAAGCCATCGACCACCCCAGTTTACCGAGAGCAGACAAACACCACATAAACATGATTAGTGCAGGTGCAACGCCGAATGTGACCAAATCTGACAAACTGTCATACTCCTCACCAAACTTGCTTTGGGAGTTAGTGAGCCTCGCGATGCGTCCGTCCATTCCATCAAGGATTAGACCGAAGAATATTGCCAGCCCCGCCGCTTCAAAGTCCATATTGATGGCTGCAATAATGGCGTAAAAACCAGAGAAGAGCGCGGCCGTTGTAAACAGGTTAGGCAACAAGAAAATGCCACGATGACGCACTTGCTCACCATTTTCAGACACCTCTTCTACATGCTCATCAATTGGCAGCAAGCCTTCTAAAGTGCTGTCTCTCTTATCGCTCATTTGGGCGAACCTCAGTGTAGTGTGTTAAATAGAATGCAGGGACAGCGAACGGCTTCTCGCTGAGCACAACCTCGATGACTCTGTATTTGCATTCTATTCACTACACTAGTTTGTTAAACCCGGCTAATCCCGGGCCGCGTCCCAGACAGCCTTAATCAATGGCTCATCGAGTCGCTGTTTTAAAGTACACAAGCCGATGTCAAAATCGGGAAGCTCAGGGGAACATTCAATAACGCGTATGCTATCACGAACTGGGCTTTCCTCTAACACCAGCTCGGGCACCGCAGCAATACCACAACCAAGCGCGACCATGCTTACGATGGCTTCGTGACCCGTTACCTGTGCATAAATGTCAGGTTTCAGTCGATGAATTCTCAACCAGCTTTCCACGTGCTTTCTTGCAAGGCCTGCTTCAGCAATTATCAGCGGTACTTTGGTCCAATCCATGCCTGTGAGATCGCCTCCACAGTCGTCGATGCATCGATCTATCAGAGCAGAACGTCGCGACACAATAAACTGCATTTTAGAACGTCGTAAACTCTGAAACGCAATCTTAGAGGACAAGTCTGCCGACTTGGCAGCAATCACCATGTCCTCCAAGCCAGCACGAAGATGTTGCAAGCTCTCGGCCTGGTCACCGGTGTGCAGTTTGATATCCAAATGAGTATGTCGAATCCGCAGTCGGCCCAGTATTCCAGCCAGCAGCCCATGACTAGCTGTAACAGAACAGAACAGGCTAATCTCCCCTTTCAACTCCTCACTTTGCTGCTGCAAGTTAGTTTGCAGCGTTTCCCATGCTTGTAAGCACGTTAAGGCATAGCGGCGAAACTCGCTACCTGCGGGCGTTAACCTGACCGATCGATTGTTGCGCTCGAAAAGAACACTACCTACTTGCTGCTCCAGCCTGGCGATCTGCCTGCTCAGCGTAGAAGGACTAAGGTGCTGCCGTTCGCTGGTTTGGGCGAAATGGAGGCTGTCGGTGAGATCAAGATAAATGCGAAGAGTTTGGATATCCATCTACACGCTCATTACAAGTATATGCCGATTTATGGAATACTGAGTTCCAATTATATCATTTTACGCAATCTCAGCGCTACTGTAACCTTACGTGATAACCTCAGGAGCTACACAATGAACTACTTCAATTCTCTTCCGTTGCGAAAACAGCTGTTACAACTTGGCAAATGCCGCTTTATGGATGCCTCGGAATTTAGCGACGGCGTAAACAAACTCAAAGGGAAGAAGCTAGTAGTGATCGGCTGTGGCTCACAGGGTTTAAACCAAGGTTTAAACCTGCGCGATAGCGGCCTCGATATCTCCTACGCTTTGCGCCAAGCTGCTATTGACGAGAAGCGCCAAAGCTGGAAGAACGCAACAGAAAATGGCTTTACTGTTGGCTCATATGAAGATTTGGTTCCTACCGCAGATGTAGTGTTAAACCTCACACCTGATAAGCAGCATTCTTCTGTTGTGGACGCCGTAATGCCATTGATGAAGCAAGATGCCTGCTTAGCATACTCGCACGGTTTTAATATCGTTGAAGAAGGAAAGCAAATTCGTGAAGACTTGACCGTTGTTATGGTGGCGCCCAAGTGCCCAGGCACCGAAGTACGCGAAGAGTATAAGCGTGGTTTCGGCGTTCCAACATTGATTGCAGTGCACGCTGAAAACGACCCCAAAGGTGATGGCATGGACATCGCCAAGGCCTACGCTGCAGGAACAGGCGGCCATCGTGCTGGCGTGTTGGAATCATCTTTTATTGCCGAAGTGAAGTCAGACCTTCTCGGCGAGCAAACTATTTTGTGCGGCATGTTGCAAACAGGTGCAATACTTTGTTTCGACAAAATGATCGAGCAAGGCATCGATTCAGGATATGCGTCCAAGCTTATACAGTACGGCTGGGAAACGATTACTGAAGCACTTAAGCACGGCGGCATCACCAATATGATGGACCGGCTCTCAAACCCTGGCAAAGTACGCGCTTTTGAATTGGCGGAAGAGCTGCGCGGCATAATGCGACCTCTTTACGAGAAGCACATTGACGACATTATGAGTGGTCACTTTTCCAAAACAATGATGGAAGATTGGGCCAATGATGATGTGAATTTGTTGAAGTGGCGCGCGGCAACTGCTGAAACGGATTTTGAAAAATCGACCGCCACCACTGCTGACATTAGCGAGCAGGAATACTTCGATCACGGCATATTGTTGGTTGCGATGGTTAAAGCTGGTGTTGAATTGGCGTTTGAAGTTATGACCCAAGCCGGCATTATCGATGAGTCGGCGTACTATGAGTCGCTGCATGAAACACCGCTAATCGCGAACACCATTGCTCGTCGCAAGCTGTATGAAATGAACGTTGTAATTTCAGACACCGCTGAGTACGGTTGTTATTTGTTTGACCAGGCCGCTAGACCGCTGCTGGAAGAATTCATGACTCGTATTGATACCGATGTGATCGGCAGAGGCTTGAAAGACAACGGCGAAGTGGACAACGTTGAGTTAATTGCTGTTAACGAAGCTGTTCGTCAACATCCAGTAGAGATCGTCGGCAAGGAATTACGTAGGCATATGACGGCGATGAAGCGTATTTAATTAGTTTCTTTCTAGAATATAGTTCTCTAAAAAACGAGTTCGATAGCGTGTGTGTCTCGAAAGGCGCCTCGCTACCGAGTACTCCTTTTGTTGCGTGACTTGCCCCCTCCGGGGTTCCCTCTCTCCTAGAACAGCCGTCGCTGCGCTTGTCTGTTCTACTCGCTCGGTCTGCCTCTTTGACCTCCACAAAAGCAGTACTCGATACCAAGGCTCTTACTGCAGTAAGTCATGAACATTAGCTATAAAATCTAGCGCGCTGGCAAGATTTGAGCCGCGAGATCACTAGAGGTGTTTGCGTAGGTAAAAAGAGCCAACCGACGGAGCAAAAAAGACTAGCACAGCGACGGCTTTTTTGTGATGGAGGGTACCCGGGACGGGTTGGGTCTCGAAGCAAAGGCCTCTAGTGATCTCGTGGCGGGATTGACTTTGAAAGACTGGACTGGACACCTTACCCTGTTGATGAGAGCGCCAGACACCCTATTGAACAAAAATCAACACAGGAATCCACAGTGCAATTCGACGCTTTTTTGCAGCCTTACCAATCAACAAACCACAATCCAATAGTGCCTAGATTTTCATGGCCTTAGTGCCGCGAGCAATACCAGCCACACCAGTGCGTGCCACCTCGAGGATCCCAGTTTCACCCATCGCCTCAATAAAGGCATCAAGCTTACTGCTTGCTCCTGCGAGTTGAACTACATAAACGTCGGGCATTACATCAACAATGGTGCCGCGAAAAATATCGACGCAACGTTTTACTTCGCTGCGCTGCTCTCCAACCGCCCTGACCTTTATTAACATTAACTCGCGCTCTATGTGAGCCCCTTCTGTTAAATCGGTCACTTTTATCACGTCAATAAGCTTATTCAGCTGCTTAGTGATTTGCTCGATGACGCGTTCGTCACCGGTGGTGGTGAGCGTAAGCCGTGACAAGCTCGGGTCATCTGTAGGAGCAACCGACAGCGTTTCAATGTTGTAGCCACGCTGGGAAAAAAGCCCCACAACGCGTGACAACGCACCGGGTTCATTTTCCATTAAAAGCGACAGTGTACGTCTCATTAGCTTCGCTCCGTTTTGCTGAGCAGCATGTCACGCATGCTGCCGTTTGGCGCAATCAACATAGGGTATACATGCTCTTCAGGGTCGACAGAAATGTCCATAAACACCAGCCGATCCTTCATGGCAAAACACTCTTCCATCTTGGCCTTAAGCTCGCTGAGCTTATCAACTCGCATACCGACATGGCCATAAGCCTCTGCCAATTTGACAAAGTCAGGCAGCGAGTCTGAATAGGTGCTCTCAGAGTGGCGACCCGCATACTGCATGTCCTGCCACTGCTTAACCATGCCAAGCGCCTGGTTATTAATATTGATAATTTTGACCGGCAAATTGTAATGCGTACAGGTCGAAAGCTCTTGAATATTCATCTGAATACTGCCTTCGCCTGTCACACAGGCTACTTCAGCATCACGGTCGGCCATCTTTACGCCCATGGCTGCCGGCAAACCGAAGCCCATCGTTCCTAAACCGCCTGAGTTGATCCAACGGCGAGGCTCATCGAATTTATAGTATTGAGCGGCAAACATTTGGTGTTGCCCAACATCTGACGTGATGTAGGCATCACCACCGGTTACTTTATATAAGGTTTCAATTACCTGTTGTGGCAGGATAATATCGCCTTTGCTCTCATAACGTGGTGCATGCCACAGGCCATGAGCTTCGCGCCATGCATCAATCTGTGACCACCAGCGGTCAATCGCTTCGCTCGAATAACCGCTATCATCTTTTGCTAATTCATCGGTGCAGTGAATCAGCAGCTCATCCAATACGCCCGCCGCAGGCCCAACAATAGGAACGTCGGCACTGACAGTTTTTGATATAGAGGTTGGATCAACATCAATATGAATAATTGTGGCATCAGGGCAGAATTTGGACACCGTGTTGGTAATACGATCATCAAACCGTGCACCCACCGCCAGAATCACATCGCTGTGGTGCATGGCCATATTGGCTTCATAGAAACCATGCATGCCCAACATTCCGAGAAACTGCCGATCGGTTGCGGGATACGCCCCCAACCCCATTAGCGTGTTGGTAATTGGGAAGTTGAGCTTTTGGGTCAACGCTCTCAATTGCTCACTGGCATTGCCCTGAATCACACCACCACCGGCATAAATAACAGGACGCTTGGCATTTACCAGCAGCTTCGCCGCTTTTCTGATTTGCTTAGAGTGCCCACGGCTGGTGGGGTTGTATGAACGCATGCTTACCGTTTCAGGGTAGGCATATTTGTACTTTTCTCCCGGTGATGTCATGTCCTTTGGTATATCAACAACTACCGGCCCGGGCCGACCACTACCGGCAAGGTAAAAGGCCTTTTTGATAATTTCGGGAATCTCACTCGGATCGCGAATTTGAAAGCTGTGCTTTACGATGGGACGGGATACGCCAATCATATCAGTTTCCTGAAAGGCATCCTCACCAATGACCGTTGAAGGTACCTGCCCCGATAGAACCACCATAGGAATGGAATCCATGTAGGCAGTTGCAATACCGGTTATTGCATTGGTGGCACCCGGTCCAGAGGTCACTAAGACGGCTGGAATTTTTCCGGTAGCGCGGGTATAGCCGTCAGCGGCATGCGTTGCTGCTTGCTCATGTCGCACAAGCACGTGCGGAATTTTGTTGGTGCGAAACAGCGCATCGTAAATATGTAGCACACAGCCGCCTGGATAACCAAAAATGACTTCCACACCTTCGTCGTGTAAGGCCCTAGCCAGCATTTCGCCACCTGACAACATATCTTGATCGCCACTCATCACTTTACTCGCACCGTCATTTTCAGCCCAATGGGACTAAATCTACTTTTCAAATAGGAAACCCGCAATTTTTTAGTGTTTGTCGCTTTAAGTCAACCTAAATCATAGATTTAAGCAAAACTCAGTGAAGCTTTGGCGCCAAAGGCATTTTTAACAGTTGAGTGGTTAGCAGCTGCGCTGCGACTGGCCTATTATTGAAACAGTTAGATTACACGGGAACACTGCCATGCCAGCTACAGCTTTTACTGATCAAACTAATGCCAATACCTTACACATGCGATTAGCCATGAGCACAGCCCTGCTTTGCGCGCTAATTTGCGTGTTTGCTAGCAGCTCGGTCTTAGCCGGTGATGTATATCGCTGGAAAGATGCAGATGGTTCGGTTCATTTTGGTGAGCACCCCCCACAGGGAACCAAGGCTGAGTTGATGAGCACCAGTACCGGAAAACGATCACAGCCTTCGCCTGTTACGCCGGAGACTTCGGCAACCAGCAACGATGGTGAGGCTGAACCACCACGCGCGGCCGTCGCACCCAAGCCAAAAAAGGACAAGGGCATTTGCAAACGCGCGCACTTTAATCTTAAAACGCTAAACGAGCGCGCGCGAATTCGTCACACAGACGAAAATGGCGAAGAAAGTTATCTCTCTGAAGAGCAGAAAGAGTCGCAAAAGAATGCGGCCAAAGACGCAATTAAAACGTACTGTTAGACCCTAGAGGCTAAAAGAGCGCTGCGCGAGCGATAACTGGCGCGCAGCAACTCTGATTCATTTCTAAGCCGCCTCGAATACGACACTTTCTCCATCAAGACTGGCTCTTATAGTTTGCCCGGGTAAGTATTTACCTGCGAGTAATTCCTCGGCTAATGGGTTTTCTATCATTTGCTGTATCGCACGCTTCAGCGGTCGAGCACCATACACGGGGTCGAACCCTAGCTCTATCAGCTTATCAAGCACTGGATCAGTGATATCGAGTATCATTTCACGCTCATCAAGTCGCCGCTGCAATAACTGCAACTGAATACGAGCTATGCCCCGAATTTGAGACCGAAGCAGCGGCTTGAATACAACGCTTTCATCAATGCGGTTAATAAACTCAGGGCGGAAATGTTGCCCAACAACCTCAAGCACAGCTTCCTTCATTTTGGCGTAGTTCGCTTCGCCCGCATCGCCATCTTCGTCTTCATTAGCCGCTCCAGCCAGAGAAAGCTCCTGAATAACTGAGGAACCCAGATTAGACGTCATAATGACGACGGTATTTCGAAAATCTACAGTTCTACCTTGCCCGTCAGTAAGTCGGCCATCTTCTAGCACCTGCAAAAGAATATTGAACACGTCAGGGTGCGCCTTTTCCACTTCATCCAACAGCAACAAACTGTAAGGGCGGCGCCGCACTGCTTCGGTTAGATAACCACCTTCTTCATAGCCTACGTAGCCAGGGGGCGCACCAATCAACCGCGCCACTGAATGCTTTTCCATAAACTCTGACATATCTATCCGCACCATCGCGTCTTCACTGTCAAAAAGGAATTCAGCCAAAGCCTTACACAGCTCTGTTTTACCAACCCCAGTTGGACCTAAGAACAAAAATGAACCGTTGGGACGCTTAGGGTCGGATAAGCCTGCGCGCGAACGGCGTACGGCATTTGATACTGCAGTTAGCGCTTCCGCCTGGCCGACTACTCGTTCTTGCAAGACCGACTCCATGCTCAGCAGCTTCTCGCGGTCTCCTTCCAACATTTTAGAGACAGGGATACCGGTCCATGCCGAAACCACTTCAGCTATTTCTTCATCGGTGACTGTGTTGCGTAGCAATCGGGTCACATTGGGCGCATCCATGTCGTTATTTTGCAAATCGGCAACCGCTTCTAGACGCTTTTCCAAATCAGGAATTATGCCGTATTGCAGCTCGGACATGCGTGTTAAGTCGCTCTTGCGCTGTGCGGCGTCGAAATCCAACCGCGCTTGCTCAAGCTCACTCTTGATTTGTTGCGAACCGTGCACCTCAGCCTTTTCAGCTTGCCATATCTGATCTAAATCGGAATATTCCTTTTCCACCGAACGAATGTCATCTTCCAGTAACTCGAGCTGCTTTTTAGTCGCATCATCACTGTCGTTCTTGATGGCTTCGCGCTGTATCTGCAGCTGAATCAGTCGACGGTAAAGTTTGTCCAGCGATTCAGGCTTGGAGTCGATCTCCATTCGTATCCTGCTGCCTGCTTCATCAATCAGGTCAATAGCCTTATCGGGCAATTGCCGGTCAGTAATGTAGCGCTGAGACAAGCGAGCCGCTGCAATAATAGCGGAATCTTTGATGTCTACGCCGTGGTGAACTTCGTAACGTTCTTTCAAACCGCGAAGAATAGCGATGGTGTCTTCTTCATTGGGTTCCTCGATCATCACTTTTTGAAAGCGACGCTCCAGCGCAGCATCTTTTTCTATGTACTGGCGATACTCATCCAGAGTGGTCGCACCGACGCAGTGCAATTCTCCGCGTGCAAGTGCAGGCTTCAACATGTTGCCGGCATCCATAGAACCTTCGGCCTTACCAGCACCGACCATAGTATGTAATTCGTCGATAAACAGAATCACACGGCCTTCTTGTTTGCCCAATTCATTAAGTACCGATTTTAGCCGCTCTTCGAAATCACCGCGAAACTTGGCGCCCGCTAACAAAGAACCTAAGTCTAACGACAAGATGCGCTTATCTTTAAGCCCTTCAGGAACTTCACCATTAATAATGCGCTGCGCCAAACCTTCGGCAATAGCGGTTTTACCAACACCGGGCTCACCGATAAGCACTGGATTGTTTTTGGTTCGGCGTTGCAACACCTGAATGGTCCGACGAATTTCATCATCCCGCCCAATTACCGGGTCTAACTTTCCCTGCTCTGCCCTTTCGGTCAAATCAACCGTGTATTTATCCAATGCTTGTCGATTACTTTCTGCGTCAGCTGATTCCACTTTTTCACCTCCACGTAATTCGTTAATAGCTTTCAATACGGCGTGCTTATCAATTCCTGATTCTTTCAGTAATTGTGAGATGGGCAGATCGGAATTTAACGCCGCTTGTAGTACGGTTTCGCTAGAGATGAAACTGTCTTGGTTTTCTTGAGCTTGCTTGTCGGCAAGATTAAGCAATCTTGAAAAATTGGCGGAGAGCTGAATATCACCGCTAGGGTTAGTGATTGTTGGTAGCTGGTCAATCTTTTGCGCAATGTTTTGCGACACAACACCCACGTTTGCCCCAGCCTTCAGCAATAAGGGCGCTACAGTACTTCCTTGCTGCTCCAAAAACACCGCAAAGAGGTGCACGGCTTCTAGCTGGCTATGATCTTTTCCAATCGCAAGCGATTGCGCATCGGACAATGCTGTTTGTAACTGAGTGGTAAATTTTTCGGCTCGCATCCTGATCACCCCTGAGTTCGGTATGCAATGTATATGAGGTCATTAGCGAATAATTCAAGCTCTTTTTTAGAGAGCCTCTAGGTACCGCCTCGCTCTCAAGCAAGCCGTACGATCACCGAAGCATTGCGCCCGGTTTCGCCGTCGCGGCGATAGGAGTAAAAGCACTCATTCTCAGCGTAGCTGCAGCGGTTCGCATGCGACACCTTATCAATGCCCAACTCGCGACATTGCAACTCTATAAGGCCTCCTAAGTCGGCGAAAAAGTGTTCACTGCTTTGCTTGTCAGCCGTAAAACAATGTTCAGAATCAACTCGGAAGATTGATTGGCGAAGCTGCTTGTAGACATCGCGTCCAATTCTAAAGTGCCGCACACTTATTGAAGGACCTATCCATACATGTATGTCACTGTTTGCTGCATCGAAGCGGCCCACTCCGTGCTCAATGATGCGATTCGCTACGCCTCGCCACCCTGCATGCAAGGCTCCAATCTCTGAACCTGATTTATCACAAAGTAGTATGGGTACGCAATCCGCTGTCATAATGCAGCAGGCTTGTAATACTTTTGCGGTATACAAGCCATCACCCTCGCACAGCAGTGTGGGTGCTTGGTGCACTAGGCTTCCGTGAACCTGCTGTAGCCAGTTCAACTCAGTGTTTGGGGGCATCAATGAGGCTAGCTTGCGGCGATTTTGAGCAACAGTTTCAGGGATGTCACTCACGTGATTCGCTATGTTCCAGCTCTCAAATGCCCCTTCACTAAAGCCGCCTTGACGAGTGCTTGTAAACGCCAGAATGTTGTCAGGCACTACCCAGTTGGGTACCACGCAATGTTCCGACAATTTTGCTTCAAGCAAGCGATCCATGGTCAACTAACAATGCGCTTGGATACAGTTTCCAGCAGTTGTTTAAAGTCATCCGGTATTGGCGCTTCCCAGCTGGTAGCGCTGCCATCAGTCGGGTGTTTTAAAACAAGCTGTTTGGCGTGTAATGCTTGCCTTGGAAATTCAGATAGGGCCTGTTGAATACCCTTCGCGATCGAACGGCTGACACGGCGACGTGCTCCATATTGTGTATCACCCACTAAAGGAAAACCAAGATCGGTCATATGAACGCGTATTTGATGCGTTCTGCCGGTCTCAAGCTTACATTCAACCAGAGCACAGCCCTCATACAATTTAAGTGTTTCAAAGTGGGTAATCGCAGGCTTTCCGCTGTCTTCACGAATCGCCATTTTTTGCCGTTGCTGCGGGTGACGGCCCAAGGCCTTGTTAATCGTGCCCTCAGGCGGGGGACGCCCGTGAACGAGCGCTAAATAGTGACGGCTAACCGTACGATCTTGAAGTTGGTTAACCAGGGAATTGTGAGCGACCAAGGATCTGGCAACGACCATCAAGCCAGAGGTGTCTTTGTCAAGCCGGTGAACAATACCGGCCCTGGGTATTTGGCTGAGCTCAGGATAGCGGTGAAGCAAACCATTGGCCAAGGTGCCCCTTGGGTTTCCCGCGCCAGGGTGTGTAATCAGGCCCTGCGGTTTATTTACGACGATGAGTTCATCATCCTCATAAACCACACAAAGATCAATTTCGTCGGCGACCCATGCCTGCTCTGTCTTTAATTCGGCCGTCAGCTGCAGGGAATCCCCCAGGGAAACCTTCTCTTTACGCTTGGCAAGCTTGCCATTGAGCAGCAGCATGCCATCCCCAATCCAGGTTTGCAGTCGCGCACGGGAATATTCAGGGAACAGTTCAGCTGCAGCCTGGTCCAATCGAATGTTGTCCTGCTTTTCAGCCACAACCGCCGACAGCTTAATTTCGGTACTTTCTTCGCTCAACGCGGTCCACCGGTGGGTTATATTGGGTTTGAGGTATTGGCAATACCTGTAGAGCCGCTACAATACGGCGCTGCCAGGGAATAGGCAATGCCAATGGGCTTGATGCCGTTTTTTACATAAAAGTGATGGTTATGATGTTTCGGTCAATTTTTCTTCCCACAGCTCTAAGCTTGTGCGCCTCAAGTCAAACCGGGAGCCACCTTGCAAGCCCCAAGAACTGCGTCTTGAGCCAAAGTGGCTTTCGATCTGGTCTAGTTGTCATACTGGCACTCCTGCTTGTCTCTTGTGCGGGCACAGACGACAAAATGGATAGTGACGCCTCAGAAAAGCACATCTACGATATTGCCCAGGAGCAGCTAGAGAAGAAGAACTTTAGTTCGGCAATCCAAAACCTTCAATTACTTGAATCTCGCTACCCATTTGGGCCCTTTGCAGAGCAGTCTCAGCTAGAAATCATTTACGCCTACTATCGCGGGTTCGAACTGGACTCTGCCGTTGCTGCGGCCGATCGCTTTATTCGATTGCACCCCCATCACCCAAGTGTGGATTATGCCTATTATGTAAAAGGCTTGGCGCGCTTCGCAGAAGGACAAGGAATATTAGACCGATTCTTGCCGACAGATTTAACTCAACGAGACCCTGGGCCAGCGCGCGACTCGTTTGCCGACTTTGCTCAATTATTAGCGCGTTTTCCGGACAGTGAATACGTGCCGGATGCCAAAGCCAGAATGGTGTATTTGCGCAATATGCTGGCACGTTACGAAATTCACGTCGCAAACTACTACTTTAAACGGGGCGCTTATCAGGCCGCGGCCAATCGTGGGCGATATGTTCTGGAAAATTTCCAACAAACTAACGCAGTGCCCGACGCCTTGGCTGTGATGGTACAGGCCTACCAATTAATGGGCTTAACCGAACTGGCTGGCGACAGCCTAACCGTGCTCGCAGGCAATTACCCTGAACACCCGGCACTAAATGCTGATGGCACGTTCAAATCCAACTTTAATCCGGAAAACCACCAACGATCAATGGTTAACCGCGCAACGTTTGGTCTGTTCGACCGAGAAAAACCTCTGACTTTCGATTATCGTCCTTAGTGGGCGAGTCGCTAGCTCTGGGGACAATACTGATATCATTAAGGCTTTAGCTAAGGCCGCTGCGCTCGCAAGCCACTTCGATGGCAAACTTTCAACTGTGTCGAATTACAGCACTTAAGGCTGGATTTTTCGCCGCCACGCCACCATTATCAACCATCATTAGAAAACTTTCGGGCAGGAGTATGCGATGGGCTTCATCGGTTTAATTCGTTTAATAGCCTTGGCCGCCGCAGTGTGGTTGGTATGGCGATATGTCGCCCGCAGGAAGGCTACAAGAACCGCAGAGCCACGTATTGACCAAAAGGTGGTCGCCTGTGCAATTTGTGGAACCCACGTGCCCGAGACTGATGCGCTAAGCGATAACGGGCAATCATACTGCTGCAGCAAACATCTTGAACAAGCAGTAGCTGAGCGAGACAAGAAGGAGTAGAGAAGGTTTGAACAAGCCGACTCAACGATCACAGATTTTGCTTGCCCTATGACGCTAAACCCAAGCCAGCGCAACAGTACATTTCAACTAGAGCTTCAACAGACGCTACGCATTTACGGCCTCTACCGTATTGTGTTAGCGGCACTTATTTTAATTGTATTTCTTGTTCAAATGACCACCACAGTAGAAAATGCTTATCGGCCTGACCTATTTCTGTATACGATCGGCAGCTATTTCATTTTAAGCGTCATTACCCATTTTTATGCTGGACTACGTGCTGAACAACTGAACAATCTTGAATTATTTGTTTATTTCTTTCTTGTTGATCTGGCAGCGTTAACGCTTATCGCGCATGCCAGTGGTGGTTTGAGCACGGGGCTTAGTTTAATAATGTCACTGACTGTTGCCTGCGGCGGGATATTTTTTCGCGATCGTTTAGCGCTATTTGTTGCCGCCATCGCAAGCATAGCGACGCTGTTAAATGTTGGTTATCTAATCAAGTTAGGCATTGTGCCCAACAGCTCTCTTCTTGCTGCGGGACTATTAGGAACTGTATTCTTTGCGACTGTATTCTTCGTGCAATTGTTGGCTCGTCGCATCGAAGCCAGCCAGCAAATTGCCGAGGAGAAGGCGAGGGAGCTCGCCTATTCCGAATACCTGAACCAGCTAATTGTTAAGCGAATGCAAACCGGCGTGCTCGTTGTTGACGGCCAACACGTTCTGCACTCGGCTAACGATTCAGCTCGAGTGATGCTTGGATTAGATTCAGAGGGTTTGATTCAGCAAGCAATCTTGCCCGACTCTTTACTAAATAGCTTACATGAGTGGCAAACATCACCTCACTTTAGAACTAAGCCATTTCGCGTCAGTAAAGCCGGTGCATTACTGCAGTCGGAGTTCATGCCGCTTACAGACAAAGACGAAGGCAAGGTGCTGGTATTTTTGGAAGATACGGGGCGAGCGCGGCAGCAAGCCCAGCAATTTAAACTGGCTTCGCTAGGTAGACTAACCGCTAGTATTGCGCATGAGATTCGAAACCCACTGGGCGCCATAAGTCATGCCGCGCAGCTAATGCATGAGTCAAACACCATTACCGCAGAAGACCAACGACTATGCCAGATCGTAAACGATCAGTCGCGGCGGATGAATAAGATCATTGAAAATGTTCTGCAGCTATCGCGTCGCAAGGCTTCCGAGCCTAAACGCTTTTTGCTAAATGACTGGTTAGCACAGTTCATTTCGACGTTGCAACAAAGTGATGAAGAGGCCGAAGTGCAGTTGGATATACACAGCGACGACTTCACCATTGCCTTCGACCCTAGCCAGCTTGACCAAGTCTTAAGCAACCTCTGTTCCAACGCCATTCGTTACAGCTTACAGTCAACCGGGCATGGGACGGTAATCATACGCTGTCACAATGAGTTGCTGCAGGGGCTGCCAGTTATCGACGTGATTGACCACGGACGCGGTGTGAAGCCCGAAGCTATCGATCAATTGTTTGAACCTTTCTATACAAGTGAGCAATCCGGCACAGGACTAGGACTATTTATAGCAAAAGAACTGTGTGAAGCTAATCAGTCTAGGCTGGATTATTTCCCTACGGAAGGCGGCCACGGATGTTTTAGAATAACCTGTGCGCACCCAATGAAAAAATTGCTAACGAACTCTGCGCACTGACTCGAAAAATCATGAAACAAGCCCAGATACTTATTGTTGACGACGAACCGGACATTCGAGAACTGTTGGAAATCACTCTGAATAGAATGGGCCTGGCCACTCACAGCGTAGCCAATCTAACCGATGCTCTAGACCTTATAGAAAAGCAGCAATTCAGCCTTTGTCTAACCGACATGAATTTACCTGATGGCAGTGGGCTAAGCCTTGTTTCACACATTCAGGAGACACAACCAGAATTGCCCGTCGCTGTTATTACTGCCTACGGTAACGTTGACACTGCAATCACGGCGCTGAAAAGCGGGGCATTTGATTTTGTTAGCAAGCCCATTGAGTTAGAACGATTGCGTGGTCTTATTGATACCGCCCTAAAGATTCCAAGTCGCGAAAACCAAATTGAAATTAGTGACGAAGTGCGCTTGCTCGGTGACTCAGCCGCCGCCAATAAGTTACGCCTACAGATAAAAAAATTATCTCGCAGCCAAGCCCCCGTATACATCAGCGGCGAATCGGGTAGCGGCAAGGAGCTTGTCGCGCGTTTAATACACGCCAATGGGCCTCGCAGCGAAATGCCTTTCATTGCCGTTAACTGTGGCGCTATTCCATCAGAACTAATGGAAAGTGAGTTCTTCGGACATGTAAAAGGTAGCTTCACGGGCGCGGTGAGCGACAAGCAGGGCTTGTTTCAAAGCGCACAAGGAGGCACCTTGTTTCTGGACGAAATAGCCGATTTGCCGCTTGATATGCAAGTGAAGCTGTTACGCTCCATACAAGAAAAATCTGTACGCTCTGTTGGAGATAACAAAGAAGTTAATATCGATGTTCGCATACTCAGCGCCACTCACAAAAACCTGGAAGATGAGGTAAGACACAGTCGGTTCCGACAAGACCTTTACTATCGCGTTAATGTGATTGAGCTTGCAGTTCCTCCCCTTCGCAGCCGCAGCGAGGATGTACGCGTAATAGGTGAACAGGTGCTCGCGGGTCTCAACAAAGACACAGAGTACACGCTCACTGATATAGCATGGTCCAAGCTAGAGAGTTATCGCTTTCCCGGCAATGTTCGAGAACTTCAGAATATTTTGGAAAGAGCCTGTGCGCTATCGGAACGGTCAGTATTGGAGGCTGAGGACTTAGGTCTGGAAAATGTTGTTCCTGAGCAAATTGATACTGACCAAAAAACAAGCCCTCCTCAAGCAGTCGACGCAACTGGGCCAGTCAAATCACCTCTCTACCCTGCCATCGACTTGAACGTAGAGTTCGAGTCGATGGACATTTATTTGCAGGAAATTGAGAGACAACTTATTGAGCGCGCCCTAGAAGAAACGCGCTGGAACAAAACGGCGGCGGCGGAACGTCTTGGCATCTCGTTTCGAGCTCTTCGCTATAAGCTGGAAAAGCTCGACATACGATAGACTGGTTGTTTTCTGCACAAAAATGTCAGCAATGTCTCACAGACCTTAGGACGGTTCTGCGCGAGTATTCCAATGCGGCGAATAAGGATGTTCCCGCCTGCCGCGCATGGATGTGCTGCAGCACATGAAATCACGACAAGGACCGTCGCATGCGCAACTCCTCGAATGCTCAATTCGAACACGGGTTCTCCCTGCTCGAAGGGCTCACTATTCTTCTGATTATTTCTATATTGATCTCTATTGGTACGCCGTCATTTACGGCGACGATAGAGCGAAGTCGAAGCGCCAGCCACTTGCATGGCCTCGTTGCCACCCTGAATTTGGCTCGCATTCACGCAATAACACATAATGGCCCGACGGTTTTATGTGCCAGCCAATCTGGGCAACGTTGCGATGGGGATTGGAAGCATGGAACTCTGTTGTTTAGTGACGCAAACAACAATCGTAGGCTGGACAATAATGAACAGTTGATCGAGCGAGGTTCGGCTCTGGGCGATGACGTGAGCTTGCGCTGGCAGGCTTCCGGCGGGCGAAATAAATACATTCGATTTTCTCGCCATGGCACGGCCATGGAGTTTGGCCGTTTTACTTACTGTCCAAAAACATCATCTATGGTGCCAGCAAGCATGTTGGTGCTGAATCGAATGGGCCGCGTTCGAATTGCCAAAGATAGTGACGGAGATGGTGTTGTGGAAGACCGTAACGGGCGTAGGGCAAACTGTTAGCGGCAAACAACGCCAGGCTTTACGCTGGTGCTAGGCTAGTCTTCCCAGCATCGCACTCCAGCGGCGCCACCGGACGTTCTTACGCCCGAATTCGTTAACGTTAAAGTGCCACAGTCATCGCTGTCTTGCCCCGTGCCTGCAATAGGGGTTGCAGAGATCGTAAAGGTATTAGCGGTAGAGGCATCAATAGACAGTGCATAGAACCCTTGACCACCCTCAACAGGCGACTGAGTTGCAAATATGGTGGGGGCTCCGGTATCGCCGGAAGCACCCGCGCCTGTATAAGAATAGGTTTTCGTATAGTGACGCTCCATTGCCTGTCTAAACTGCTGCAATGCTCCCTGGGCGTCGGCGCGGCGGCTTTTCATAACACTGGACTGATAACTCGGTATGGCAATGGCCGCTAACACCGCAATGATAGCGACCACGATCATTAATTCAACCAAAGTGAAGCCGGAACAGGGCCGTGTAGGATTTAATGCTCTTAACGTTAGGTCGGTATGATCATTGCTCATGGGTAAGCCACCACCTGAAGGTCGAGGATATCGCCTGTTGAGGGATCAGTTTGGTAGGCAATTGCATAACTTATATCGAGGTCTTCGAATTTCAATTTAGCACCACTCGAATCGCTTATCGAGGCCCTTAATGCAACACGAAGTGTTTGCTCCGATACCACTATTTGACGCTGCTCTAAATGAATGGCATCGATTGCGCCTTGAGCCCAACCGGCAGGCGGCTGACCGAAAGAAGGCATAGTCCAGCCAGCACTAATGGCTAGAAGGATCAAGATTAAACTCTTTTTCATGCTGTACCTCTGATCATTCCTAATTCAGCTGGCGCCATCGGACTCGTCCTTCAACTGTGGTATCCGGTGTAACCCCTACGCCAATTCCACCACCTTGAGCACTGAGATCAGATGAGCCATAAATTATCACATCTTTACCTCCGCTACCTTCGGCATAAGTTGGATCTGATATTACAGCGTCAACAAACGCAGCCGACGAAACGCCGCCTATGTAGTCGGAGCTATCGATTTCACCATCGCCATTGGTGTCAAACACTTGCACTGGAGGCGGCCCGCCATCTATTCGATCAAGCGCGTACAGCCAACTGCTGCCACCGGCTTCGCAAACCTCATCGTCTGGCTCCAGGGTATTGAATAAGACTATTTCACCCCGTAGTACAGGTTTGCCGATGGCTCGCTCGCCTGCACCGGTAGGGAAGTCTAAATACCAACCCGTTGCGGTGCTCCAATTTACCGTGTTGTTGCTTGTTTGGCGAACGCCACTGGTATCAACCGTTTGCTGTTGACCTTGCATGCTGGCTCTACTGATAGCATTAACTTGATGAGTCTTTGCTGTTCCTGCGGCAACGTCTTTACAAGGCAGTGTGGTAGCGCCCACCGTGCAAACATCTTTGTCCCACACAGCATAGAAACTCTGCTGATCATCGGTTGCATTATCACTCTCTTCAAGGTATTTACCGGTACCGAAGTACACTAAGTTACCACCGAGAAAATGACGACTGACCTGCGGTGTTGACTGTATCGGTTGAACGCTTCCTGAGGCAATTGCGGTAAACAGGGGCGCAGGCAAACTTGAAGCGCTGTAGGCTGAATCCCAATCTGCTATATCGTCCGAGCTAATATCAAACTTCCATAGGTTGCCATGGAGATCGCCTGCATAAACGTAATCCACAGTAAGATCATCGTCATTCAGAACCGGTGCTATGCCAGAAATACCGTTAGGGGATGCGGTAGTGCCCACGCCCGTATCCAGTTTCTTAATTAAAAGACCGGTCTCAATGTCAACTACATACAGTACGGCATGTCCCGAGCTGGACTGATTCCCATCGCTATATGTTGAGTTATAACCGTTACCAAAAATGGCAACCCAGCGCCCGGTATTGCTGCCACCTCCAGTATAGTTAACCTTAACAATATGCGATGCACCAAAAGTAAAGCCTAGGTCTTTATCGCCATTTGCCCCCTGCGCACCTTCGGCTACTCCCGACGTATTATCATCCGTAAACTCCCACCGAACCAACTTGTTTGCAGCATCTGGTGTCTGGCTACTAACCGCAGCCGGATCGGTTACGTCAAGCGCATAATACGCTTGGCCACCCGTTCGCAAACCGCCAACCAATATAGTGTGCCAGCTGTTCGAATAGAACACATCAGCAAAACCAAGCTCGCCATCCACATAGGAACCATTAGTAAAGGTCGGTTCTGACAACTCATGAAGATTTTCAATGACGGCATTTGGAACGAAACTAAACAATTCCTTTCCGCCATCAGCGTGGTCAATACGGCCGTCATACGCGTGCAGCATTCCGTCATTTGAACCCACATAAACTACTGGCGTGCGAGAGTTTCTTATCCCGGAAGAACAGGTATCAATCCTGCGATCAGCATTGCTGTCAACCGCGTCCTTGCACAAAAAATCTCTGTGTAGCTCACCACTGCTTTCAATATCGTCTGGATAGAGTCTCTCAAAATCGCCACTAACATCGAAGCCATTTCCAACAAATGCGGGAGAGGAATGAACTATGGCGCCTAGTCTGGTCGCCGTGCGCGTTCTAAAGGGTCCATTATTGCGCTCCTCATTTTGGGAAGAACCACGCAGGTAATCTAAGCGCTGTTGGGCGACCAAAGAAGAATCGTTATCCTGTATTGCTGTCTTCTGTGCGGCCGATAAATCGGGCCATATAAATCGTGCACCACGGCTACCCAACGCTGAATTAGGGTTCAAAGTAAATACTGTACGTTGATCAATACCGCTAGGAAACAGTGTTTCCACGGTATTAAGTTGAGCCGCACTCCATGCTGGTTCGCAAATACTGCCGAACGACAGAGAGTTACAGGCATTGCTATTCTCGCCATCTGACAAGGGCCGCGCTTGAAGGTCACCGGTCCAGTTGTCGGTAAAAAAGCGGGATTGAAATACTCCAACACCAGATGCGATAGAATTACTGTTTAGATCAACCGCGGCCGCGGACGACTCCCGATCAGCTATTGAATTCATTACCGACACTAAGGAATCAACTAATTCGTCTGGATCACTTGCACTAAAAAACTGGCCGCGGCTATTCAGAGCTGCGTGATACATGTCGTCGGCTTTGGCCTCTTCGGTTGACTCTAAGGTCGTCCAACCGGTTTGATTAGCATTATCTGCATTAACAAAACTGTTGCCATCAATAAGCGCATCGTATGCGGTTTTCGTAAGCGGCACGAGACCTGCAATACCAAAAGCGATATTGAAATTCACCATGTGTTGCCAGTCAGCCGGATCATTTACCGGGTTCCAGTAGTCTTTCACAGCGCTGCCAGTTGCCGATGGAAAATACGGCGCTACATTATTTTCTAAGGGACTAAGATCAGTGGCCCAATAATTAAAAGCAACATCAGCCAGGGTAACCTGTGGCTGCGCGTCCTGATAGATATTATGGTCTAGCGAGGCAGGGTTGTAGCTCGTGCCATCGGGCAAAGCCACAATGTTCTCGTCTCGAACAATATTGTTCTGCTGTCCACCGCCGTTCCAATAGCCATCGGACAGCATAATGTGCGCATTTACGCGACAAGAGACTTGCTCAGAACTGGATCCGGGATTTACCGAGTAAGGGCTGTCATTACCTACGCTGCTAAAATAGTCTCCCACTTCTCGAGTAGCAGGAAGTAGTGGCGTACCGCCGCCAATCTGCAGGTTTTGAAGCCATTGATAAAAAAAGTTTCTTTCAGCTGTATTGAACTGAGCCACATACTGATCGCCGCCATAATTCGTCACACCCGGAGCACCTGACTTAACACCACGCTGATTAATCGTTTGATGCGCCACTCGAATGGATGAAGAAATCTTCTCTGGTGAAAATGCTCGACTGAGCACAGTTTTGCCCGCCAGCGTTCGATAGGAATAGTACTGATACCAATTAGCAAAGTTGGTGCGCTCATCAGCGCTAACAACGAAGCCTTGGTCAGGACGTGCTCGCATTGGACCAGAAGTCGCACTCACGACCACTTTCGTATAACAGCTGTCGTCCAGCACGGCGCCTACACAACCCACAATCCGGTTATAGTAGTACGCCGGCTCAACAGGACCGGAATATTGTTGCCCCCAACCAGCTATGGTAGTTGGATTCCATATTGGTTGAAAAGCAGTGGACAAATCAACCGACGATGGCCGAACCATTTCGTAGGCTGCCTCGGCTCCGTAATTGTATATATTCGTTAGGGCGCCCAAAAAATTGGCTTCTCCTAAAGAATCTCCATTGGCGTTCAAGCCAGGTCTGTAATCCACCAACGGGTTATAGTACATCTTGTTATGAAAGTTAGACTTGGTGGCCGCACGCGTTTGTACATTCGCATCATTGCGGATAGAGTCGGGCAGATATGCCCACATCATGCTGCCTGAGTCGTCGTAACTAATAACGAGGTTTGGAGGCGTACTCTCCAAAAGGAACAGTGGCACATCACTCAGCGCTAAAGTCGCAGCCTGCGCGCCCACCGTAGTTGCGCCAGAGACTATAACGCTAAATGCTATGAGCAATTGCTGCCCTGCAAAGCGGAACTTTTTAAATCGATCAGTCATATTAAACACCTGCTCTTTTCACTAGCGGTAGCGCGCAAACACCACACTTTGCACCGTACTCTCGGTCGTTAATTCCGCACCGAAACCTTTCGCTGTAATCGTATACATTTCCGCACCACGCCTTTGCGAACGCGCTTCAAAGCTTAGATCATCTGGGGCCAAACCTATGTGTTCCCGAATGCAGATTGGAGCCGCAGATACACCACCACGACCAAGAGTGTCTGTGCCTGTACTAACACTGTCGCCCATTTCCAGACCAATAGCTGTCCAGACGGCAGGATCGTCCCACCAAAAATTAAACCCCGAGCCGCCTAGCCCCTCAGCCTCGCCCTGCTCGAAATAACTTGCTTCGCTAAGCTGTGGATTGCGCTCACGAACATCGGATTCGCATGCTGCTAACGCCGACTCTGCGGCTTGAAAGGCAACGTTCTCATCTCGCAAATTACTGATCATGCGTTCTTCCATGGTCAGCGTTGTCATGCTGCTAGTGCCCAGCAGGGTCATCGCCAAAAGAATTAACAATGCAATAATCAGGGTAGCACCCGACTGTTTAGCCGCTCCAGGAGTGGTTCTTTTCGCGCCAAAGGCTGTGCTTTTTTGACTACTCATGAGTATTCCAGTTCTGATTTCTAATCCGAATAGTCTGCGCGAACTGCTGACGCGCTTTGCCATCGGTATAGCCGCTGGTAAGGAAGTCCAATAATTGATAAACGCGAGCAGGTCCATCGGGCGACAGTGGCGCATTGTCAGATGCTGAAACCAAAGCAAGCTTTACAGTGCTCACAAAGGCCCATTCATCAGCCGCTATTGAGTCGGCATTCGCGTAGCGGACCACTTGCGCGGGATCATCGTAGTCATCCCAGTTTGCAACACCAATGCCCCCGTTCATGCCGTAAATGGCTTGCATCTCTTCAATTCCCTCAACAAGAATCTCGTTCTGTACGCTACCACCACCTCCAGCACCGTCATCACTTCGGCAGCGGAAGTTTTCATCAGCGTCAATATAAAAGCTAAGTTGTGCCCAGTCGCCCTCAGCGATTGCTCGCCCCTGACAGTCTGCTACCGAACCATCGGCCATGCCCTGTAAACGCACATGAACAATGTCGGACGATGTTTTTGCGTCAGTAACCACGGCACTTGTGTTATTTTCGCCCCAAACAACAGCTTCCGGAGCAAAGCTTGCAAACGTTGCCAGCGCCGGCGCATTTGCAGCTCGCCACTCAGACCGCACCAAAGTAACATCAGGCATATTGTTGGGTTCTATTAGGGCACTTGGATACCCCGCCATTCGAACGCTGCGCGCCAGAAAGTAATACGCGAAGCGGGCATTCTCTTGCATTCTCGCCTGTGCCTGAACCACGTCAGCACTTTGTCTGCTGCCCAAGAAAGATTGCACGACAGCCGCCATCAGAAACACTGAAAGGCCCATAGCGATTAGCAGCTCAACCAGTGTCACCCCTGACTGACGCTGAGCAGCTGCGGCTGATCGCTGTTGCCGGTTAATAGTAAGAGCCAGCATTTTCAACACCACGAATTTCAACGTTAATTGTAAGGCAGGCCATATCCGCCACATCATCAGGATCGCAACCCTGTCCAGTCGCGCCATTTTTGCGCTCATCCCACATAACACGTATTTGCCAGAAATTAGCTCCCAAAGAGGCTACTATGGCATCACCTGCTGGCAACGCTGCCTGCACCCAGCTGACCCATTCGTTTAGGTCTGCGGCCGCTAGCTCAGCCGATGTGCACGTTGCGCCAGCACCACACGCTGCCCCGGTGGGGGCTGTACCTCCTGCAAAGGCGTAAGCCTGCGCGGAAGATCCAGCACGATTGCTGCGCATTCGTTCGGCTAGATCATTTATAAGCAAGTCAGCCTGAGTTCGAAAATAGGTTGCTTGCGAACCTTGAACTGAATTCGTTTGCAATGCAGCCAGCCCGAGAAAGCCAACCGCTAGAATCATTAGCGATATCAAAATTTCTATCAGTGTAAAACCGCGCTGACGAACTCTAGACCTAGGCTGCCGTCGCTGATTGTTTGTGGTCTGATGCATGTTCATCCCTAACATCCGCCAATGGTCTCTTGTTGCCGCTCAACGGACCCGGTAACCGTTATACGAACCACTCGTCCACGACTCGCCTGTTCCGGATGACAAAAGGCGTAATCGCCCGCACCGGTTACAGCTCGACCAATGCGGTTAAAAGTGACGATGGCTCCGCCATCATTATAAGTGTTTAGCTGATTTGCGGCGTACTCAACTTGCAATACAGGCTCACCGCCATCTAATGCTCCATTACCGTTTGCGTCGCTAAAGACTAACCAGCCATTCTCCCAGTCAGTGCCATTCGAACAAGTTGCTTGGTCGGCGCTAGCGCATACTGAAACAGGTGTCTTACGCTTTAGCGCCTCGCTGCGAGCGAACTGCGCAGCACTAGCCAACTTGTTACGTGTCCCGTTTACTTCAGCGTTAGCAATAGTCGCCATGAAGCTAGGACCTGCAAGGGCTGCCAGGATTGCGATAACCACAAGAACGATTAGCATTTCAAGCAAGGTAAAACCTGCTTGCTTGCCAAGGATTTTGTTTGTTTTTTGATCAAACGCAGAGTATGCATTCATGTTTGGTTAACTCGTTTAACCCGTCACGCCTGGGGGGAACAGAGAATAACAATATAAGCGCTAAAACGATAATGTAGCTATGTTGCTAGTAGTAAGTAAGTGAAGAAAGACCGATGGCGATAAACGGGGATGAATGGTTGGACCTGTTAGATTCGCCCTGTTCAAGTGTTAACCAGTCGCAACTCTCGCGGCATTGAAAAGGTCACGTTTTCCGGTTGCCCTGATAACTCTTCGGCTGCACTAGCGCCCAGAGACTCTATGTGTTGAATGACTTGTTGCACCAATACTTCAGGCGCGCTGGCGCCAGCAGTTACACCGACAGACTCAACACCATCTAGCCAACTGCTTTGTATGTCCTCTACTCCATCAATCAAATACGCTTTGCTGCCGATACGTTCGGCAAGTTCTCGAAGACGATTAGAATTCGAGCTATTAGGCGAACCTACAACCAACACAACTTCACTGCATGCCGCCAATTTCTTTACCGCATCTTGTCTATTTTGAGTGGCGTAACAAATATCATCTTTACGTGGGCCACTAATAGCAGGGAAGCGAGCTCGAAGCGCATCTATTACTCGTGCGGTATCGTCCATAGATAGAGTTGTTTGAGTAACATAAGCAAGCTTGCCAGCATTGTTCACGACGAGTGAATTAGCCTGTTCAACATCCTCAACGAGGTAAATTGCACCTCCGCTGCTTGCATCGTACTGGCCCATTGTACCTTCAACTTCAGGGTGCCCCTTATGGCCGATCAACACGCATTCCTCACCACGCTTACTGTAGCGCGCGACCTCCATATGCACTTTCGTCACCAGTGGGCAGGTAGCATCAAACACTTTGAGGCCACGATCACTGGCTTCATTTCTAACAGCTTGTGAAACTCCGTGCGCGCTGAAAATGACAATACGATCGTCTGGAACTTCTAACAATTCGTCGACAAAAACGGCTCCACGCGCACGCAAGTCCTCTACAACCGTTTTGTTATGTACTACCTCGTGGCGAACATAAATGGGAGCCCCAAACAAATCCAATGCACGGTTTACGATTTCTATAGCTCGATCAACACCCGCACAAAAGCCTCGAGGGTTTGCCAAACTAAGGGAAATTTTGTTGTCAGCAATTGTCATGGTTAATTGTTTTCCACGGAATGAATCAATACTTCGAAATTCAGCTCTTCACCTGCGAGCGGATGATTAAAATCAACGACAACCGTATCGTCCAGCACTTCCTTCACAACTCCTGGGCGCTCGCCACTTGGGTCGGCAAATGACAAGATCAAGCCAGGCTCAAGATCGTATTCAGACAACTTACTGCGGGGAAAGTTTGACACCCGGTCTTCTTGCCAATCACCAAAGCCATCAGCCGGGGGCAGTAGCACCGATTTTTTCTCACCACTGCGCAAGCCCAATAAACTTTGCTCGAACCCCGGAAGCAAGCTGCCATCACCGTATTTAAATGAGCACGGCGCCTGCTCGAAGTTAGAATCTACAACAGAGCCATCACTAAGCTTGATTGAAAAATTAAGTGATATTCGGCTGTTCGTGTCAATCGGCGTATTACTCATATCATTGTATCTCAGCTCTTTACCCGCTCAGTCCCTGCGTCAGACTTTGAGCCCTGTCCGAACAGCATATCGCAGACTACTAGCACAGCGCCCACGCTGATCGCTGCATCTGCGATATTAAAAGCAGGAAAATACCAGTTGTTGTAATACACCGAAATAAAATCCACTACATAGCCTAGCGTCGCCCTGTCATACAGATTGCCAACAGCGCCACCAAGAATGAGCGCCAAGCTCAATGCCATCATTTTCTCAGTTGATTTAAGGCGCGTGAGCCAAACCAAAAAGACGACACTCGCAACTAAGGAGATAGCAGTGAAGAACCACCGTTGCCAACCACCGGCGTCGCTAAGAAAGCTAAAAGCGGCGCCAGGATTGTGTAATAAAGTAAAATTTAGAAAGGGCAAAATTTCAACAGGCCGAGCATAATCAAGTTCTGCGCTGGCCACCTGTTTGGTCCACAAATCTAATGCAATTACGATAACCGTGAGTATAAGCCACTTGAGGTTTTCTGCTCGGAACGAAGGCGTCTCACTCTCAGTTTGATTCGTTTTCATTCTAGGTATACCGCCTTTCTTCACCTTCACCAGCGACATTGGTCACGCAACGTTTGCACAATTCAGGGTGCGTATCGTTAGAACCGACGTCAGCCCGATAGTGCCAACAGCGCTCACACTTAGCTTCGTCACTGGCTGAAACCACTACCTTCAATTCCGGTATGTCAGTTTCTGCGGCTGTCGCTGGCGCACTTTCAAGCGAGCGTACCTCTGCACTTGAGCTAATGAGCAAAAAACGAAGTTCATTGTCCAAAGTACCAAGCGTGTGCGCTAAACTTTCTGAACAGTACAGGGTGACATCGCAGCTTAGCGAAGCACCTACTTTCTTTTCTGCACGCTGTAGTTCCATTTCCTTGTTAACCGCTGTTTTAACAACAGCAAGCTGCAGCCAAAACTCATCATTTACGCCGCTCACCGCAGGCAATTCATACCACTGTTCAACAAACACCGTATCGCTGCGCTCGCCTGGAAGGTGCTCCCAAACTTCGTCCGCAGTGAACGATAAAATGGGCGCAATCCACCGAACCATCGCTTCGCTAATATGATACATAGCGGTCTGCGCAGACCTCCGGCCCAGTGAATCCAGTTGCATAGTGTACTGGCGGTCTTTAATAATATCTAAATAGAAACCACCCAAGTCCGAGATACAAAAATTGTGCAGCTTCTGGTAAATAATATGGAATTGGTGATTGGCATAGGCATCAACTATTTGTGTTTGAAGCTCAATGGTCTTTTGCACAGCCCACTTATCCAGAGCTAACATTTCCTCAGCAGCAACTGCATGATTCTCAGGCTCGAAGCCATTTATATTCGACAACATAAAGCGAATCGTATTTCGAATACGGCGGTAGGAATCTGCCGTTCGTTTGAAAATTTCATCTGATACGGCTATTTCGTCCCGGTAGTCTGTAGCAGCGATCCACAAGCGCAGCACGTCGGCACCTAAAGTCTGCATAATTTTCTGGGGCGCAATAACGTTGCCAAGTGACTTTGACATTTTTCGACCGTCTGAATCGACCGTGAAACCGTGTGTCATAGCCGCCTTATAGGGCGCGACACCGTTAATAGCTACAGATGTTAGTAGCGATGACTGAAACCAGCCACGGTGCTGATCCGAACCTTCAAGATACATGTCGGCTGGCGCTTGAAGAGATTCGTTAGCGCCAAGTACGCATTCATGTGACGCGCCCGAATCAAACCAAACATCTAAAGTATCTTCTACTTTCTCAAACGAACTTGCCTCATCGCCAAGCAACTGCTCTGGATCAAGGGAAAACCAGGCTTCAATGCCGTCTTTCTCTACTAGTAATGCAACTTGTTCAATGAGCTCAGCGGTGCGCGGATGTAACTCTGCTGTTTCCTTATGAATAAACAGTGCAATCGGAACACCCCAGGTTCGCTGCCGGGAAATACACCAATCTGGTCTGCTCTCCAACATTGCACTGATTCGACCTTTGCCCCAAGAAGGTAACCACTCAACGTTTTCAACCGCCTCGTTAGCTTTCTCTAGCAAACCATTGGTATGCATACCTACAAACCACTGTGGCGTGGCTCTGAATATCAATGGTGTTTTATGTCGCCAGCAATGCGGGTAACTGTGCTCGAAGTTTTCGAAATAAAACAAACGTCCTACTTCTTCGAGTTTCTCTACAACCGCCGAGTTCGCCTTCATAACATGTTGGCCAGCAAAGAACTCAGTATCAGGCAGAAAGACACCGTTGCTGCCCACCGGATTGAGAACGTCTATGTCATATTGCTTGCATACCTTGAAGTCGTCTGCACCGTGCGCTGGTGCAGTGTGAACAGCACCGGTCCCTGCATCGGTCGTAACGTGCTCGCCGAGTAACAGCATAGATTCACGATCATAGAAAGGATGTTGCAGCGCTATTCGATCTAGCACCTCTCCTTTACAGCGACCAATAAGTTCATGCTCTTCGATACCGCCACTTTGTAAAACCGTTTCCAGCAATTCTTCAGCTACTACGACATTGACCGGTTTGCCATCGCGCTGCAGTCGCACTGCGACATAGTCGACAGTAGGATGGACAGAAACAGCTAAATTGGCGGGTATAGTCCACGGTGTAGTCGTCCAAATCAGAACTGACCAAGTACCCTCATTGTTCGGCTGCTCAAACGCCGACGCTAACTCCACGTTATCAACAGCGTCAAAGTACACATAGATCGAAGGCGATTGCTTGTCCTTATATTCAACTTCTGCCTCAGCCAACGCAGACCCGCAATCGGTGCACCAATGAACTGGCTTAAAGCCTTTCTCAACATGCCCATTAGCGATGATTTTGCCGAGTGTGCGTATTTGGTCAGCTTCGTACTGATAGTTCATGGTGAGATAAGGATTGGCCCAATCACCAATCACACCGAGTCTCTGAAAGCCCGCACTTTGTTTTTCAACCTGCGTTTGGGCGTATTCCCGGCATTTCACACGAAACGCCGCGGCATCAATTTTTACGCCAGGCTTACCGACCTTCTTTTCAACATTTAGCTCAATAGGCAGACCATGGCAGTCCCAACCAGGTACGTAGGGCGCGTCAAAGCCATCAAAATAACGGGACTTTACAATGATGTCCTTAAGGATCTTATTCACCGCATGACCGATATGAATTTCCCCATTTGCGTAGGGCGGTCCGTCGTGCAAAATGTATTTTTCTCTACCAGCAGCCGCTTCACGCATACGCTGATAGAGATTCATATCGTCCCAGCGCTTTTGCATCTGCGGCTCACGATTAGCGAGATTGGCCTTCATAGGAAAGCCAGTATTAGGCAGGTTTAGAGTTGATTTGTAATCAGTCATTTAGTGTCCGCTCCAAGCCGAAAAAATCGTGAGCTTGGTCAATGTCTTTGTGAATCTGTATTTTTAATTCGTCAATAGAAGGGAACTTGCGCTCGTCTCTCAGCCGTTTTAAAAATCGTACATGCAACGTTTTGCCGTATAAGTTGCCCTTAAAACCGAGCAAGTGCACTTCCAATATGGCCTTAACGAGGTCTCCCATTGTTGGCCGAGTACCAACATTTGCTACCCCCGGCAGCACTGCTCCGTCGATCCCTTCGACCTGAACGGCGTACACGCCAGCTAGAGCTGAACGATAGCGATGCATCTCGATATTAGCCGTTGGTGCGCCTAAGGTTCTCCCAGCCTGTTTTCCATAAATCACTTTGCCACTTATTTGATAGGGCTTGCCTAGCAACTGTTCTGCCAGTTCAAAATTATCATCAAGCAATGCCTGCCGAATACGTGTACTCGACACTCGTTCGCCACCAATCGCAAAGGTGCTGCTATCTTCAACCTGGAAATTATGCCGTTCGCCTAGCTCACGCAACAGCCCAAAGTCTCCCTCGCGATCGTGCCCAAACCTGAGATCGTCGCCAACCACCATGTATCGCACGCCGAGCTTGCCTACAAAAATATCTTCAATAAAATCTCGCGCCGTGACTTCGCTCAATGCCTGGGTGAAGCGAACCCTCAACACACGGTCAAGGCCCACTTCGCGAAGCGCCATAAACTTCTCACGAAAGCTCATCAGTCTGGGAGGCGCTTCAGCAGGTGCGAAGTACTCCCGAGGCAGAGGTTCCAACACAATAATGGTACTGGGCAGCTGCAGCTCTCTAGCCTTCTCGATAAGCCCACGCAGCACTCTCTGATGCCCTAGATGAACACCATCAAAGGCGCCAATAGTCAGGGCACAGGGCTTATGTGGTGGGCGCAGATTGTGCAGCCCGCGAATCAGTTCCAATTTGCTTACCTTTTTGTGCAAACGCTTATATGGACAACTACGGCTATTAGTCGTAAGCCGATCATTATATCGCAGAAGAAATGCAGATCAGACTGATATTTTCGGGAATTCCTGAACCCTGAAACAGACGCTGGCTATAAGCCAGCGCTCAACTTTGATTCGAAACCGCCTGGAAAGGCCCAATCTTGAGGCACCTTAGTGCTTATTAAAATGAACAGGCCTGCCTCCCAGTGCAGCCAGCGCCACAAAGAAGACCAGACCGCCCCCGGCGCATAGCAACAGAGTCCGCATTACCCGCTCAGAAGCCGATAACGACAACCACAAGGATTGGTCACCTCGCAACACCATTAGGAATACTGTCATTAGCGCTGCAGAAACGAGCAGGCGAATGGCAACGGCTCTAAAACCGGGCTGCCACAGCATAACCTTGTTTTTGAGCAGACCACGAAGCAGCGCTCCCGCGTTGAAGTAAGCAGCAACGCTGGTCGCCAGAGCCAGGCCAACATGCCCTATGTTCCAGATGAAATACAGCGGAAGGACAAACAGCAAATTCAACACCATATTGACCGCCATGGCCTGAACTGCAATTTTTACAGGCGTTTTCATGTCTTGCTGAGCATAGTAGCCAGTAGCAAGTACCTTAATCAGCATGAAGGCTAACAAGCCTAGCGCGTAGGCCTTGAGACTGTAACTGGCCATAGCAATGTCATTCAGCGTCAGCTTGCCGTAGTGGAACAGTGTCATTAACAAGGGCTCTGCTAATACCAACAAGGCCATTGTTGCAGGTAAGGCGATGAGCAGAATCATCCTTATCGCCCAATCAAGCGTTTCTGCAAAGCTGTTAGCCCCTTCGCCAGCGTGCTGGCGCGACAGGCTCGGCAGTACCACCGTTGCGATGGCTATCCCAAAAACACCGAGTGGCAACTCGGCAAGCCGATCGGAATAAAACAACCACGATACGCTACCAGTTGGCAGAAACGAGGCGAGAATGGTGTCGAGCAGCAGGTTAATCTGCGACACCGACACACCAAACAAAGCGGGCACCATCAGCCGCATAATGCGCCTTACACCTTCGTGCTCAAGATCTATGGCTGGGCGCGGCAACAGCCCAAGGCGAGCCAGAAACGGCAATTGCAACAATAGCTGAAGAATACCGGCAACAATTACGGCCCATGCCAGCGCAAAAACAGGTTCAACGAAATAATCGCTGAACACCAATGCTCCAACGATCAAGCTCACATTCAGCAAAACGGGAGTAAATGCCGGCACTGCGAACCGGCTGTAACTGTTGAGCACTGCACCGGCAAAACCTGTGAGTGAGATCAGCAATAAATATGGAAAAGTGACGCGGAGCAGTTGTCCGGTTAATGCAAATTTCTCAGGCTGCCCAATAAACCCTGGCGCGAAAACAGCAGTGAGCAGCGGCGCTGCCAATACGGCGAACGCGCAAGTCAGGATCAGTGCTATGCCCAGCACGCCAGATACGCAATTGACCAAACGCTTAACGTCATCCACAGAACGTTGCGTTCTGTACTCAGACAGAACCGGCACGAAAGCCTGGGAGAAAGCACCCTCAGCAAACAAGCGACGTAAGAATTGTGGGATTTTGAATGCTACAAAAAACGCGTCGGCATTACCGCTAGCACCAACCGTAATGGCCAAAACAACATCGCGGCATAAGCCTAGAATCCGCGACAACATGGTCATACAGCCAACGAGCAAGCTGGATTTCAATAAGCCCGCGGATTCTTCGGACGCGTCTTTGCTACTCACCGAGTTAACTCAGCTTATTGCTGAAAGCGGCCGCCGGTATACCAGGCAACCGGTCTAGCGCTCTTTTCGACCTGATCGACAACATTCAGCACGAGGGCAAACATAGCCATTCGCACTAACACGCCATTATCTGTTTGCCGAAAAATTGCCAGGTTAGGATTCTCGTTCAAGTCGTTGTCCAATTCATTAGCCGCAGAGCGCGAGTCTCTAGGCAGAGGATGCATGATCACTGTATTGGGCTCGCAATACTTAGTATAGATTGCCTGATTGAGTCGGTAGCGTCCGCGGTACAAATTGGCTTCTTCCTGGCTGGCAAAGCGCTCTTCCTGAATGCGCGTGGAGTATGCAATATCAACCTGGCTGATAGATTCCTCCAGTTGATCAGTCACTGTCACCTCATGGCCACGCTCACGTAAAAGCTCTATGTACTGCTCAGGCATGGCGAGTTCACCAGGAGAGACGAGTGTTACTCGCACCTTTTTGTATAAGGAGAGAAGCTTGCAGATTGAGTGCACTGTACGACCGTATTTAAGGTCACCAATCAAAGCAATTCTAAAATCGTCCAGGCTGCGACCCTTTGCGGCTAACTCGCTCTTGATCGTGTATAAGTCGAGCAATGCTTGGCTCGGATGTTCGTTGTCGCCATCACCGCCATTTAATACAGGCACTCGACTAGCGCTAGCAAACTCTGAGACAGACCCGGCTTTGGGATGCCGCATAACAATCGCATCGCTGTAACCACTCAGCACTCGGGCCGTGTCGTAAAGCGACTCGCCCTTTGCCAGCGCAGAATTTTCCATTCCGGTGGTTTCGCGGACCTCGCCGCCTAACAAATTAAACGCACTGCCAAAGCTGACCCGAGTACGCGTGCTGGGCTCAAAAAACATATTCCCAAGAATCGCACCGTCTAGCACTTTGGTTACCTTGCGACGGTGTGCGAACGGTTCCATGCTATCAGCCACCGTAAAAATACGCTCTATATCACCCCGATCGAACTGGTCGATACTGAGAATATGGCTGCCGGTGAACTCCACTGTACTTCCTCTTGCTGTTGTTCGTGTTGCTACCAAGACTTAACTGATGGTGGTGGCCCAGTATGTAATGGCGAGCATGCTAACCCGTGCCCTTACTTCCTACAAGTTATGAGCTCTCTGGTACTTGTTTTCAGTCCGCTGTTAGCTCTCTATGAATAACCTCGGCATAATCCCGTAAATTGCCAGCCAGCGCCACTTCATCAGGGCGCTCAGCTGCTAGCTCAACCATTTCCTGCTGGAAGGCATCAAATCCAAACCCTTGCCCCTCTAAAAGAGCGTGTCGGCAATGGCTTTGCCATTTTTGACGCTGGTCTTCACTCAAGGTTTCGGGAAAGTTTCGGGCTTGGTAACGCAACAGCAATTCTGGCAATCGATTATCTTCAAACCCGAAAGTTGTTTCTGCCAGCTCCTTTGCGGACGAACGCCGGACTTTCTCCATAAGCTTACGATCGGTGTGTGAGAAAAAACCACCTCCGTACAAGAGCGTGTTCACGTCGGCTGAAGGGTTACTCTCTGGGGCAGCGAATACAGACTCTAACTTATTTAGCCATTGCGTGTTTTTGCTCAGCGCTGTGGCGTGCTTCTGACATAAAGCCACATCCAACTTCACACGCTCTGCAGCTTTATCGTCCAGTAATTTCTGAGTGGCTACTATGGGGCTACGATTCAAGTGAATTGTTTTCAGCGGAACATTAATGCTGTTTTCACCTCGCTCGTTGGCCGGCATGTACAAGTGTTGTGAGAGTTCGGCCGCGCTAAGCTCAAACAGAGGGGAAGGATCATGTCTCAGGTCAACACAGATTACGCCATTCGAATTTGTCGGGTGTTTTGCTACAGGTAATACTAATGTCGTGCAAAAGTACTCACTGGACAGCTTCGACGAGACATGCAGCAAGGGTTCTGCTGCAGTCGAGTCTAAAAGGTTGGCGACAAAGCGCTTGTTACGCAACTGCAACGCGTAGTCAAATAAGCGAGGCTTGCGGTCTTTGATGATTTTAGCCAGCGCTATGGTAGCTAACACATCAGACAAGGCGTCATGAGCATCTTCATGCTTAATGCCATTCGCGGCGCTGAGCAACTCTAAGCGAAAACTTGGTCGGCCATCCTCGCCCACTGGCCACTCTATGTCATCCGGTCGCAGCGCGCAGCAAAGTCGCACTACGTCTATCAGATCCCAACGCGAGTTTCCGTTCTTGTATTCCCGTTCATAAGCGTCATAGAAATTGCGATACAAAGTGTAACGTGTAAATTCATCGTCAAAGCGGATGCTGTTATAACCGACAGAGCAAGTGCCCGGCTGCGACATTTCCGAGTGAATTTTCGAAATGAATTCACGTTCGCTAACACCAAGAGAATTAGCATGCTGCGGGCTTATTCCGGTAACCGCAGACGCCATCGGATGCGGCAATATATCAGCAGAAAGCTTACAATAGAGGCGCAAAGGCGCCCCACAGATATTCAGATTTTCGTCGGTTCGAATTCCGGCGAATTGAATCGGGCGATCACGCGCAGGGTCAATACCCGTGGTTTCGTAATCGTGCCAATAAAAAGTCGTACTCATTAAAGTAGTCGCTGCGTCTGTGTCTCGTAAGCCACCTTACTGAACAGTGATCGCCCGCTCCTCGATTTTAGCGGCCCATTCCTGCGGTCCGGTTTGATGCACTGATTGACCTCGGCTATCAACCGCAACCGTTACCGGCATATCTTTTACTTCAAATTCGTAAATAGCTTCCATCCCCATTTCAGGGAAGGCTACGACGCGCGAACCGGTGATCGCTTTCGATACAAGATAGGCTGCACCGCCTACCGCCATAAGATAAACCGCTTTGTGTTCTTTAATAGCATCAATCGCAATCTGGCCGCGCTCAGCTTTGCCAATCATGCCGAGTAAACCGGTTTTCTCCAGAATCATCCCGGTGAACTTATCCATGCGAGTTGATGTAGTTGGCCCAGCTGGGCCCACGACTTCATCGCGCACTGCATCAACAGGCCCAACGTAATATATAAACCGCCCTTTCAAATCCACGCCGTCCGGCAAGCCTTCTCCGCTGTCGAACAGTTCCTGTATTTTCTTGTGCGCCGCATCGCGACCGGTCAGCATCTTGCCACTTAGCAAAACAGTCTCGCCGGGTTGCCATTCCTGTATGTCTTCGGGGCTGAGTTCATCCATGTTTACCCGGCGTGCACTTGGGCCAACATCCCAGGTAATTTCAGGCCAGTCTTCCAGGTTTGGCGGTGTTTGTTTGGCGGCACCACTGCCGTCCAACTCAAAGTGCGCATGACGCGTCGCCGCGCAATTTGGGATCATCGCAACAGGCAACGAGGCCGCGTGCGTTGGATAGTCCATTATTTTTACGTCCAGCACGGTTGTTAAGCCGCCCAAACCCTGCGCACCAATACCGAGCTTGTTGACCGCATCCATAATTTCCAGCCGCAATTCCTCGGCCCGGTTCTGGGGGCCGCGCTCGCGCAACTCATGAATGTCTATCGGGTCCATCAGCGACTCTTTGGCCATTAGCGCGGCTTTCTCTGCCGTGCCGCCAATGCCTATTCCGAGCATACCTGGTGGGCACCAGCCCGCACCCATGGTGGGAACCGTTTTAACAACCCAATCGACTATGCTGTCGGAGGGGTTAAGCATCGCCATTTTCGATTTATTTTCCGAGCCACCGCCTTTGGCTGCCACTGTTACATCAACGGTATCGCCAGCGACAACTTCCATGTGAATAACAGCGGGCGTATTGTCTTTGGTGTTCGTTCGGGCGCCAGCTGGGTCAGCCAAAATACTCGCGCGCAGCACATTGTCGGGATGAGTGTAGGCGCGGCGCACACCTTCGTTGATCATATCGGCAACGCTCATTTCAGCGTCCCATTGAACGTTCATGCCGATCTTTATGAACACAGTTACGATGCCAGTATCCTGGCAGATTGGCCGATGCCCTTCGGCGCACATGCGTGAGTTAATCAATATCTGCGCCATAGCATCTTTGGCGGCCTGCGACTCTTCGCGCTCATAGGCCTCAAACACGGCCTGAATAAAATCTTTTGGATGATAGTAAGAAATAAATTGCAGAGCGTCGGCAACGCTATCGATTAGGTCGTCTTGGCAAATTACTGGCATGTTGGGGTCCTTGGTGAATCTATTTCGTAATTGTACTACAGGAAGGGTCGTTCAAATACTTGGGCGATACCGAGCTGCGGAACCATAGGCAGTGCGCGGCCGAGAGCGGGCCTTCGGCTTCCCTCTCTGCGCGACTTACAATCTGGTCGTTCACCTTCGCATCCCTGTGCATTTGACCTGATTGAAAGCCACTTCGCTCGGCCTTTGCTCTCTGATTGGCCTCGCACTGTCTATAGTTCCGCATCTCTCAGCGCGTAATTCAAGTTATGTAGGAATGTTACGGGAGCGCTAGCGAGTACTTAGCTTTGATGCGGGTGGTCTTTGGGGAGCAATCAGCGACAGTGGCCGAACGAAGCGGTCTTAATTTCGGTCGTAAGCATATGGATGTGCCGAAGAGCGAACATGAGCAGGGACGCGAATGTGAGCGACCGTAATTAAGACTGCGCAGCGAGGGAAGCCGCAGGCCCACAGAGCGCGGACCAAAGACTACTCGCATCAATGCGATTTAAGCCTCCACGCAGCTATTAGTGCACTCCTCGCTGAACTGAATATCAGGCAGTATGTCAGAGTAATCAGCTACCGCCATTCGCGGCGCTCGAAAGATTTGTTATTGTTCCAATAGTTTGTTGTCCGATTAACAAAGATGGGCGAAACATTGCAATCGCTGCACCGAGGTTATACATGATCAAGCCGAAAAATAAGGCCAGACCACATTCAGCAGTCTTTCCAAAGCTAACGACAGTTGCCCTGCTCAGCGGCCTAATGTTGTGCTCTCTTTTTACTCCAGCAGTTGCTGACAGTGTCGAGAAACCATCAACGCCGCAAATTTTCAAAAGCAGTGTTGAACAAACCAGTTTACTAGAGCTTTACACATCTCAAGGGTGTTACAGCTGCCCTCCCGCAGAAAACTGGCTCAATGCATTGATAAATTCTGATTCACTTTGGCAGAAAGTAATACCCGTGGCCCTGCACGTGGACTATTGGGATTATCTTGGATGGAAGGATCCTTATGGCGAAAAACGAAACCAGGAAAGGCACTACGCCTATAAAAACCAAGGTCATACGCGAGCGATCTATACACCAGAGATGATCCTAAACGGAACTGACTATACGATCTGGCGTAAAGGAGAGTTGCCAGACTTTAACACTGGCAATAACGTTGGCGAACTAGAACTTAGTCGCACTGAAAATGGCATCAAATTGTTCTTTAACAGCCAAGATAAAGATACCAAGGTACTGCGCGCTAACGTTGCTCTGCTGGGTTTTGGGATTGAGACATCCATTAAAGCTGGAGAGAATGCCGGCAAAATACTCAAGCACGAATTTGTTGCTCTGGCGCAAGACAGTAAAGTAGCGCACCCAGTCGGTCAGCTGTATTTATGGCAGTTTCCGGACATAGAATCTGGTCACGCTAGAGCGCGCAGCGCGCTCATCGCCTGGCTGGACACCGAGGACAACAATCAACCTATCCAGGCGGTTGGAGGGTGGATTGACTGACCGCCGGCCCACGATTGATCGAGCTCTCAAGCTGACCTAGCTTTGAGTTAGTTTGTTTTCGAAAGGTATTAAACGACTTAACCCATTCCTGATTCTCACTGACTTTCTTTTGCATGCCAGATACTGAAACCTTCAGAGCCGCAATCGTATCGTCGAGCTCAGCAAGCTGGGCCTGATGTGAAAGAGAGGTGGACTGCGCTTCTTTGATGGTACTGCTGAGTGATTGCACATCACCGAGCTGAGTTTGCAATGCCGTCAAGCTGGTTTTTTGTGCCTGTAACGCCGACTCAGCCTTGGATAACTTGCCGCCTTGCGCAGCAAGCTGTTTACTGTACTTACCTATTTCAGCCTGGTTTTTACGCCATGCCGATGCCCAAAGTTTATCGACTTCGCTCATCAGCTCTTTAATTTTCACACCTTGAACGGCAGCGGATTCGTTAACACTCTCGTCGGTGCTTGATAGCCGCTCTTCAAGAGAGACTAACCTTTCAGTTGCATCCGTCAGCGCGACATTGGATTTCTGTAATTCTTGGAACAAGTAGCCCGCCGCCACCGCCGCCGCCACCGCAAGTATAAAGGCGAGGAACAGGAAGAACTTGGCACCACCGCTCATACCTGCAGAGCTGGAGCTCGAGCTGCGTGAACTGCCTGACTGCGAACGATTGTACGAGGCAATCTCATCACGCTCTGGTACCACGCTTGGAATATCATCAAACGAGTCGTTATCTCTCACCTTTCACCTGCCTTGTTGTATCTGTCGAAGCCACATTCTTCATTTTGAACACCGCCGCTCTAGCGATTTACGCGTAGCCATCAAACTTTGAGCACTGAATTATAGACTTTGTTCATTCTATCAAGGCTTCAATAATTACCAATACCGTCGAAATCAAACACTACTTGGTCACGAGACCAGAACAGTGCGAAACCAAAAAAAAACCCAGAGACAAAAAAGGCCCCAAAAGGGGCCTTTTCATAAGCCAGCGCTTCCTACAGGAAGTGCACCAAGCCAAATACCACCGCGGTTAAACCAAGGCTGCAATGAATAACACCTTTAACAGTCGCCATTGGACCCACTTTGCCCATTATTGCATTGGCTTGCAAAGCAAGAATAAGCACTAAGGGAATCAGAAAACCCATGTCTCCAAGACTCAATGCACCAAAACCACCGCCATCTGCTGCGGCTAAGCCGTGCTTGGATGCCAACATGCCGTAAAGCATAGGGCCTGAAAACAATGTATTAGTACGTGACGCAAGCATGGCCTTTGGACCTGCAACGGCTTTATCACCTTCTACGATGCCACAGACAATTTTCTGAGCTGGCCAAATGATCAACCAAACATTGAGGAACATGAAAATGCCCATCAATGCGCCAAGCGCAATGTACTGGTTAATGCCACCGCCCAGCAAATAGAGCAAGTACAGACCCGTCAGGAATGTCCACATTGCACCCCAGCGAAACCACCAGAGAGCTCTAGGCGCTAACTTGGCCGTTGCATCTGCTTTGGCGTCTGCTTCGGCTTCTTTGAAATACTCACCTTGTATAAAGTTGAAGTAGTACAGCAACCCTATCCAGGTAACACCAGCCAGCACGTGTGCCCAACGAAATAAAAAATCTACTAAATCCATAACAGCCCCCTAACCTTTTGCCTTTATTTACAACCATAAGCCATAACAGCTTACGGCTATTTTTCTTCTAAGAATCTGGCCGACACTTTACCGCAAAAGGCTGCTCAAAGTAAGCCCAAAGCACTTAAGTAAGCGCGAATAGCCTCCTTGATTCGCCGAAAAAACAGACACTTACACAAACGGCGGTTGGCAAGGGTGCCGGAGCTTGCAGTTTAGATCCTCTGCTTAGATCTACTTTCTAGATCTGCTGTTCAGATTTCCAGGGGCGCTATATCAGCTGTTGTGATCTTTCGCTCGGCAATGCCGGCGAAGCCGTCAGTACCGGTGTAGGTCTCCTCGCCAGAAAGCATGCCCGATTCAGGGTCTACAGGCCATACGACGCTCATGCGGGTTTGATACAGATAGTAGGCGTCAGGATCGCCGACTTCCACGCCCATCATAGCCAGAGTTTTCCCAGGGTAAGCCATCTTCATAATACCCTCGGTCATCACCGATTCATGGTCAGCAACTACCCTATCGCAGTTCAGCTCAAGCTGATGCGCTCCCGTCTGTATTATCGAGAGGTCATAAAACGCCCGAACGGCGTCCTTACTGCCATCAGGATTCATCGTTGGCTCATCAGGTATATCGTGTGCAATGTACTTTGGCTTTTCACAGAGCGTGGCAACAACCCCCTCTATATCGCCTTTGGCTTCGCGTTGCATGTGCTCAAGCACCAGCCCGAGATTACGCCGAGTTTTTGGGTCCTGCTCGCGTTCAAATCGTTCCTGAACAAGCCGCCAAGTATTATTAGGGTTTAGTTTCATAGCCAAGCCTTGTCGTTATCTAATATGCAAGGTTTTAGGTTACACCACGTACGACGTTTGATGGGCCGGAAAATGATTCAGAAGACCTTCATAACCATTGCGAGTAGTTAAGACTCGCAAGTCAGTTGTGTTCATTAGCTCTTTTGCCCTGTGGCAACGCCAGGGTTCGCATGAATGTGGCCTTAGGGTCCGTACCGGTGACTGCACGATCGCATCCGTCGGGAGCTGCGGAACTCAACCTTCGCGCTGCGCGCTACGGGATTCGAACAGTCCTCGCTCTTTTACCGACTCCTGCGTCCGTGCAAAGCATCACCTGATTGGTACGGACCCTAAGGCCACACTCATGCTAAGTGCCAACTACCGGAGCCTCCACCCCCAGCCATAAAAAAACCCCGCATAAAGCGGGGTTTTTGAATAGGCTTTCGCCCCTCAACACACAGAATCATGAATTGAGGGTTTCGCTAGTAGGGTAGCTGCAAGGCGGGACTTCGACCCGGAGCGCAATGTATAGATGATACCTGAGCACCGGAAGCGAAGCCCCAACGCAGCAGATGCCCTGCTAGCGGAAGCCTGAGCACATGATTTACATCATGCCGCCCATTCCACCCATTCCTCCCATATCTGGCATAGCTGGACCACCAGCTCCACCTTCAACAGGCTTTTCTGTAATCATGACTTCAGTAGTAATCATCAGTCCAGCAACAGAACCCGCCGCCTGCAAAGCAGTACGAGTAACTTTAGCTGGGTCAAGAATACCCATTTCAATCATGTCGCCGTATTCGCCAGTCGCAGCGTTGTAACCAGTGTTACCAGTTGCTTTCTTAACTTTGTCGAGTACAACAGAAGCTTCGTCACCCGCATTAGTAACGATTTGACGCAGGGGCGCTTCCATCGCACGACATGCCAAACGAATACCCACAGTTTGCTCGTCATTGTCGCCAGTCAGCTCGCCCATTCCCTGCAAAGCACGGACCAGAGCAACACCACCACCAGCAACTACGCCTTCTTCAACCGCAGCGCGAGTTGAATGCAGCGCGTCTTCTACGCGTGCCTTCTTCTCTTTCATTTCTACTTCAGTTGCAGCACCAACCTTGATTACAGCAACACCACCAGCCAGCTTGGCTACGCGCTCTTGCAGCTTCTCACGGTCATAGTCAGAGCTGGTTTCTTCGATTTGCGAACGAATCTGGTTAACGCGACCAGAGATGTTGTCGACATTGCCGGCGCCATCAATAATTACGCTGTTTTCCTTGTTCATGGTAACGCGCTTGGCTTGACCCAAGTGATCCAAAGTAGCTGACTCAAGGTCAAGACCTACTTCTTCAGCGATAACCGTACCACCAGACAAAATCGCGATGTCTTCCAACATAGCCTTGCGACGATCACCAAAACCAGGTGCCTTACAAGCAGCAACTTTAACGATGCCACGCATGTTGTTAACAACCAATGTAGCCAGTGCTTCGCCTTCGATGTCTTCAGCGATGATCACTAGCGGACGGCCAGCTTTTGCTATTTGCTCAAGCAGTGGCAGTAAGTCACGGATGTTAGAGATCTTCTTGTCAACCAACAGAATGAATGGCTGCTCTAATTCAACAGACATACTTTCCTGGTTGTTAATGAAGTAAGGAGACAGATAACCGCGGTCAAACTGCATGCCTTCAACAACGTCAAGTTCGTTCTCAAGACCAGAACCTTCCTCAACAGTAATAACACCTTCTTTGCCAACCTTGTCCATTGCATCAGCAATGATTTCGCCAACAGCTGTGTCGCTGTTCGCCGAGATTGTGCCAACCTGGGCAATTGCTTTGGTGTCTTCGCATGGAGTAGCCATCGCTTGAACAGCTTCAACAGCCGCTACAACCGCTTTGTCGATGCCACGCTTAAGGTCCATCGGGTTCATGCCAGCGGCAACGGCTTTCAAACCTTCGTTAACGATCGCTTGAGCCAATACTGTAGCAGTAGTTGTACCGTCACCAGCCACGTCAGATGCTTGAGAAGCAACTTCCTTGACCATTTGAGCACCCATGTTTTCGAACTTGTCTTCCAGTTCGATCTCTTTGGCTACCGATACACCATCTTTAGTTACCGTGGGGGCACCAAATGATTTATCGAGTACTACGTTACGGCCTTTAGGCCCAAGTGTTGCTTTTACAGCGTCTGCAAGAAGGTTTACACCACCTAGCATTTTTTGACGCGCTGAATCGCCGAAGAGGACGTCTTTAGCCATTTCTATTTTCCTTTCAATTTGCGTTTAATGGATTGATACAGTTCAAAACTGAGAGCCATTAGCTCTCTACAACTGCGTAAATTTCGCTTTCGCTAAGAATGATTAGGTCTTCGCCGTCAACCTTAACGGTGTTGCTGCCAGCGTACTGGCCAAATACGATAGTATCGCCAACGCTTACAGCCAATGCGCGAACGTCGCCATTGTCCATAATCGCGCCATTACCAACAGCGACAACTTCGCCTTGGTTTGGCTTTTCTTTAGCAGAACCGGGCAGCACAATACCGCCGGCGCTTGTTTCTTCTTCTTCCTGGCGACGAACGATGACTCGGTCGTGTAGCGGACGAATTTTCATTGCAGTGATTCTCCAAAATGTGGGTTAATTAGCACTCTCCTTCGAGGAGTGCTAATGATAGTGACGGAATTACGCTCGTCAAGCCCTGATGCTCGAATTAATCGCTAATTCAAACGTCAGATGAGCGCATATATGGGGACGGATAAAAAGGATTCAAGCCTGACGGTCCTGATCGATACTCTCTGTGACAGTTTCATGGCTTTCGTACTCGCCTTCAATTATCACTGAGCCATCACTTTCTTCTTTATATTCAGAGGCTTGGCCCGTCGAAGAAGTATGTATATTGCCATTTTTCAGAAAATAATTAAAAACCTTCGATGCCATAAATTTTCGGCTTGCGGGAATTAAACAAGCAAAGCCAAAGGCGTCAGTGGCGAAGCCAGGCGTCAATAACAAGGCTCCACCAACAGCAAGCGCCAACCCTTCGATCATTTCTTGAGCAGGCAGAGACCCACTGGACATCTTTTCCTGCGCCCGCGTCAGAGTTGAGAGCCCTTGCGCGCGCAGCAAATTAACACCGATTACTGCGGTAAGTAGCACTAGACCGATAGTTGGCAATGCCCCAATTACTTGCCCTACAGTAATCAGCAGCCACATTTCCAAGACTGGGACGATGATGAAAATTAGGAAAAAAACTCTCATTGTTTGATGCTATTACGTAGATAAATGACGAGAAAAATCGCTGGCGTTCCAAGCACAGCCGCACAAGTAAAGAATACGGCATAGCCTTGCGAATCCACAATGACTCCTGCAAAACCCGCTAGAAATTTAGCTGGTAAGGTCATTAGAGAGCTGAATAAGGCATATTGAGTTGCAGTGTATTGTTGGCTAACCATTCCCGACAAATAAGCTATGAAGGCTGAGCCTGCCAATCCACCACTTAAATTGTCGGCGCTGATAACCACGGCAAGCCAGGGCAGGCTCGGGCCGACATAACTCAGCAACACGAACAGTAAATTCGTGCTTGCTACCAGAATCGCTCCAATCAATAGCGGGCGATAGACTCCATAGCGAACCACCAACACTCCACCTGCCGCGGCACCAAAAATTGTCATGAAAAAACCAAAAAACTTACCTATATTAGCGATTTCAAGCTTTGAATATCCAAGGTCCAGATAGAAGGGATTAGCCATAACACCCATGGTAATGTCGCTTACCCTATATAAACCGACTAGGCACAGTATAGTTAGCGACAGACCCGCGTATCTGAGGAAAAATTCCCGGAAGGGATCAACGATCGAATGGCTTAACCATTGAGTGATTGAATGAAACTCAACAACATTGCGTCGCAAAGGCTCTTCGATAAGAAGAACGGTGACCATGCCAGAGATGAGTAATACGCCCATCGTCAGGTAACTGACATTCCAAGATTGGAATTCCGCAATGTAAAATGCACCGGCTCCAGCCATCAGCATCGCTAGGCGATAGCCCAAAATATAGCTAGCAGACATCGCGCCCTGCTTTTCCACATCTACGGCCTCGATGCGATACGCATCAATCGCTATATCTTGGGTTGCCGAACAGAAAGCGACAAAAAGAGCGCTTAACGCAACCAGCGTGAGCGAATCTGCCGGCTGCAAGCGGCTCATATAAATTAGCCCTCCCGCAATGCCCAACTGCGCGAAGAATATCCAGGAACGTCTTTGCCCAAGAGCCCCTAATATCGGCAACTTCAAGTGATCAACAACCGGCGCCCAAAAAACCTTAATGGAGTAAGTGATGCCAACCCAACTAAAGAAGCCAATCGCTGTGCGGCTAAGTCCTTCTTCGGTAAGCCATGCGGTTAATGTCGAAAATACCAGTAACAGAGGCAGGCCCGCACTGAAACCTAAAAACAGCATAGCAAGTACGCGCGGATGACTGTAGACCGCAAACGCTTCCCGCCAGCTAATGGGTGCTTTATTGGGTTTATTCAAGAGAGCTACAATTGATAACGTTGAGAGAAGTGAACAGGCGCCTAGTCTCTAAAATTATTGAATTGCAAGGGCAAACCAATATCGGCCTCTCGCAGCATTGCCATCACCTGTTGCAGGTCATCGCGTTTCTTGGCAGTAACTCGCACTTGTTCGCCTTGAACAGCCGCTTGTACCTTCATTTTCCGTTCTTTAATCATTTTGACAACTTTGCGGCACATGTCTGAATCAAGGCCTTGCCTGATCACAACTTGCTGCTTACTCAGCTTCCCCAAAAGCGACACGTCCCCAAGGTCCATGCAGCTGGGGTCAATTGAGCATTTGATGAGTGTTCCTCTCAATATATCCACCATTTGCTCAAGCTGAAATTCCGCCTCAGAAGTGAGGTTAATGGCGAACGCGTCGCGTTCATAAGTGGCTTCAACGCCCTTAAAATCAAAACGAGTGTCCACCACACGTCGAGCTTGGTCGACGGCGTTCGTTAACTGGTGAGCATCCACTTCGGAAACCACATCGAAAGATGGCATAAATAACTCCAGGCTGTATGCAAGTGTTTCAGACGGGCATAATAGCATCATGTTGAACTCGCAAAAAACGTGGCATATTTTAGGTGCTGGCGCTATTGGCTGTTTGTGGGCCGTGCGCTTACACGCCGCTGGTGTACCAGTGCGCCTTATACTTTCGCCGAGGCGCGCCGAAACTCACTCTAGCGATACACTATCGATTTCTCTAATACGAAATGCAGGTGGTCCAAATGAGAAAGCAAGACAGTTTGAGCTTCCGGTAGCCTCAAAAGAAGAAGCTATACACCAACTTCTGCTTGCTACAAAAGCGAACGACGTACTTGGCGCTACTACCGGACTTGGTAATTCACTTCAGGCCGAAGCGACTATTGTGACGCTTGGTAATGGCATGGGTTACCACCAACAGATTGCCGATCGATATAAGCAGAGCGCCGTGTTAGCGGTGACGACCACTGATGGGGTTTATCGGAAATCGGCCAGTGAGCTCGTATTAGCTGGAACTGGATATAACAAAATCGCCGCGGTAAACATTCCTCCAGACAGCCCTCGCAATGGCCTCGATAGTGTTGCCTCATCGTTGAGCGTTCGCGGACAGCGACTAAAAATACGGCGCGACTGCCAAAGAATGCTGCTCGACAAGTTGCTGATTAACGCTTGCATCAATGGCTTAACAGCAATACACCAATGCCCCAACGGTCACTTATTGAGTCAGAAACACATTAAGCCGGAACTGTACGATTTGGTAAAAGAGTGCCAACAAATAGCGCGTGACGCCGGGCAAGTTGCAGTAGCGAAGGCGCTGCCCGCCAAGGTGTTTCAAGTCGTACAGGCAACGGCAACTAACTATTCAAGCACCTATACAGATATCGCGCAGGGGCGCATATCAGAGATAGACTACATCAATGGTTATTTGTTGGAACTAGCAACACAACACAGCGTAAAGGCACCCAATAACCTGATGGTAGTTGAACGAGTCAAGGCTCTTGAGCAAAAGTTCCAATCCAAGGTGCTCTAGGAACATAGGCGCGCGGCGCCACGTACACCGCTATCGGCACCAAACTTTGGACTGAGCACAACTGTATCAACTCGATCAGCAAATACAAAATCTCCCAAAGTATGCTCTAGATTGCCCACCAAATTCGGTATTTGGCCTACGCCACCCCCTAATACAATCGCATCCGGGTCAAGAATGTTAATCACTGTGGAAATAGCGTTCGCAAGATCTAATTGGTAGTCGCTAAGCACCCTAAGAGCCAAATCATCACCAGCTGTGGCACGTTCGACTATTTGCTCAACGCTACGGTGGCGTTGTTGATCAGTGCGCGTTGCGCCCAACGCGTGCTGATATGTCCGCTCCAGCCCAGGCCCCGATAGCCACGTTTCTATGCAGTCTTTCTTCCCGCAATAGCAAGAGCGCGACTCACTTTTAGTATGTGCTCCGGGGAAGCGATTATGTCCCCATTCACCAGCTATTTCGTTTCGGCCACGCAGCAATCGGCCGCTTTGCACGTAGCCTGCACCCACTCCAGTACCGAGAATTAGTCCAAACACGTTAGAGTATTCAGCCGCGCAGCCGTCAATAGCTTCAGAGAGTGCAAAGCAATTGGCATCGTTGGCTAATACTACAGGACGCTTTAGTGCCGACTCTACATCACGCTGCAAAAATCTATCGTTCAAACAAGTGGAATTGCAATTACGCATTGCACCTGTGGAAGCGGACACGCTACCGGGAGTGCCAATTCCAACCGAACATTTACACCCCTGCAATTGCTCCGCGCCTTCAACAAGCCTTGCTATAAGGGCCACGGTCGCTTCGTAGTCACCTTTTGGTGTGGGCTCACGGTGGCAATATAGAAGTTCGCCCCCGTCCCCTAACACGCATACAGAAATTTTTGACCCGCCTAGATCGACGCCTATTAGAGACACTAGAACTTCCTTGGTGTCGCTGAGCCTGTCATTAAAAAATCAAGACTATTAAGGCCGCCGCAACAACCCACAAAATCGTTGCCCTCTTAAACATAACTAACAGCTGTTCACTCCGATCCACCGCCATCTGCGACGTTAAATCTGGAGGCAGCTCGCAGCAGGTAAAAGCATGCAAGCTAGCACCAGAGTCTAAACCGTGTTCGAGAGAGTCTTCCCAACGCATAGGAATATCATCAAAGTTACCAACCAGTGCCCAACTCAAACCTAAAAGACGAACTGGAACCCATTCCATAACACTTTCTATTTTTCTCAATTCTTCCCAATTGTCACTATAGATTCGAATCAGCCGGTAAAACAAAGCAGCAATTGGTCCCAGTACGAGAAACCAGAAGACAACCCCAAACCAACGCTGAAACTCATTGTAAACCAGTTCATATTCAAACTCGTAGTGCAAAGCGACGAGATCATCGGCCGGTTCAGCATAGCCTGTCTCGGCCAGACTGTTGAGCGCGGCTTCAGTATCCTCATGATGCATACTGCTAATGTAGCGTTGCACTATTTCATCAAAATCAAATCTGCCTAGGGCATACAGAACAAGCAGCAACGATAATACGAATTCAAACAAACCGAGCAGTGCCCCGCCCACAAACCAAAAAACTAACATAGCGCCAACAATAGGCAAACCGACAAGCATTAACAATTTAACTTGCTGCGGAATAAAAAACTCATCGACAGTTTGCGACCAAGGCGTCAACCAGTCGTCTCGCTGAAACTTGGCCAAGGTACCGCTATTGCGATAAACAATTGCCGAAACAAGAACAATAATAAATTCCATGATACAACCTGACAATGTGTGAAACGCAGCTAGGCTGCCTTGTGCTCTAAGCTCTTACGTGTCTTGAACTTTCTGTACGTCTTGGAAATCGGCCAACATCTCGCGAAAAAAAGTCCAGTCAAAGGCTGGGCCTGGATCGGTTTTTCTACCAGGCGCGATGTTTTCATGACCGGTAATTCTACTTACCGTGATGGCCGGGTACTGCTCCATTATCCGCACACTCAATTGCGCAAGCACACGATATTGCGCGAAAGTATAAGGTACATCATCGCACCCCTCCATCTCAACGCCAATACTAAAATCGTTGCATTTCACTCGACCCGCGTATTCTGAAACGCCTGCGTGCCAGGCGCGTTGCTCGGTGGATACAAACTGGCTTAGCTCACCATTACGACGCACATAGAAGTGAGATGACACACGAAGCTCGGCTATTTCCTTAAAATAATCATGGCAAGTTGCATCCAGACAGTTTGAAAAGAAGGCTTCGACTGACTGTGTACCGAACAACCCTGGGGGTAGGCTTATATTATGCACAACCAGTAGATCCACTGTTTCATCTGCCGGACGAGCGTCAAAATTGGGGGAGAAGCATCGCCGCACGCCACCTAGCCAGCCATTTTTTAACCAGCCAGCATCAAGCTCCACGTATCCGCGCTTATGATTTTCGTATTTATGTTGTTCAATGCTCATAGGTTGAGCATACACTAGGCTCGCGTATTAGAGAAAACCAAAGAAGGCAGGGAGCACGCGTTTGAACAGCCCCTTACCGTGTCTGCGTAGCTCCCTAATGAAACTCTGGTTTTTTGTATTCCCGAAGGCTTCCTATAACTGACTGCAAAGCTCGATCGAATAAGGCACCGTTGTCCAGAATCTTGATTTTGTGTGAGGCAATGCGCTCATTCAATTCTACGCGCGTTAACTCTAACTTTTTCAAGCCTGCACGGTTAACGAAAATATGCATCTCATTGGGACGAGTAACAGCTGCCAGTTTGGCTCTGAATCTAACATCGTTTTCATCAAACCCTTCCACCCAACTGCCGACATTCAATTGCTCAAAGTCACTGCTTCGTAGCGATTCATGCGAGCTAACAACTGGGTTATCATCGCTGCTCTCTATCGTTTCTGAGCTTGGCACACACGCAGAAATTTCGCTGGCATTGCCTTCCGGCTTTGTAAGCACCGCGGAAACTTCCTCGTCTTGATCTTGCTCCTGATCATTATTAAGTTCCCCGCCAAGCGAAGCGGGGTTAATCGCGTCATCAGCTGTAGAAAACAGCAAGTCAACATCGTTCATCATCTGGTCCAGGTTATCAGTAGCCGCGACTGACAGACGCTCCCCATCCCTAAGCTCACGACTCACTTTGTCTGTGACGTCAGATTCGAGCACCTTCTTATTTGAAGCTGCATTAGATTTGGCACTTACCTGGGCAGTATCATCCTTAACAAGGTCGACGCCTTCGCGTTCGTTCGGCAAATCATTTGTCGATGGCTTGACGTTCGAACTAGACAACATACCGAGATGGATCTTTTCCAGGTCGGAAAACAAACTGTTCATCTTGAACGAGTCAAAACTTACTTGTGTGAGACCCTCTCTAAGCGACCTTAGCATGCTAGGCATCATTTCCAGTAATTCGCTGCGAGACCTCTCTTCAGCCTCTTCACAAACACTCCATATAAGCTGCTCGGCCGTTTCAATCGCTGCTCTCCAGGCCGTACTGTCCTCGCCTTCCCTTACGAATGCCAGAAACATTACATTTGACCAAGCTTCGCGGAGCAATTGTTCTACAACTGCAGGGATTTTCCTTAACGAAAGACGTGCATCCAAAGCCTTTTGAACGTGTTCGCGGGCGCGCTCAGCTCTGGCCTTGCCATCTGCTGCGTCGACAGCCCTTTTTTCCAGTAGAGCGGCACGCTTCGACTCCTGCTGTAAGAAAAGTTCGAATTCTTGCAGCTTCTTACTGAATATATGAGTATCTTGGTCGAACTCCTGCAGCAAGGTGTCTACTATTGTGTGCACCTTAGCAAGCAAAGGGTCTTCGTCACTTCCCTCTTTTGTCTCCCAGCCTATAGCGGCCGTGGCGATTTTATTTAACAACTGCCTGGCCGGATGCCCATCGGTGCCGAAAAAACTCTCATCCAACATCGCCGCTTTAAGAACAGGAATTTGCAAACGTGCAATATGCGCCTTCATTTCCGGAGCTAAGTTCTCATCGTCCAAAATAAACTGGAACAACATAGATACTAGGTTGATAGCGTCAAAGTCTAGCTGCGGAATACTGCGCTTCTCTTTAACATCCTGGGCTGCCAAAAGCGCTCTCATCGTGTCATGCACGTCGAGAACCTGACCAAATGTAGGCTGCGACAAATTAGTTCTTAGTCCAACTCCCGCGCCTGCTGCACTTTGTTCGTACGCAATCGACTGAGTTTGAGCCTGGGTTAACAAGTCAAAAAGCTGTTGCCTGGGAAGCTCGGGCGCCTGACCCGGGGCAAACCAGTTAGCTGATGGCAAAGCGCTGTGAGACATAACGTAGCTCTGCCGCTCGGCCATCAATCGCTGCATACCGAGAAATACTTCGTTTGCATTCAAATTATCATCGTTACTAGCCTCATTAAGCAATGATTCACCAAACGCGGCCGCATTTGATAGGGCTGTAGCCGAAGGCTCTCGCCTTGAACTTGAAGCCCCGGATTTACCACAGTTAGCAGCCGTTAGGCCAGGTAAAACACCAAGGTCAATGAGCAATTGATTACACTGCTTATGCACTTTACCCAAGCTGCTCACAAGCTCTTTTTCAAACAATTTGTAGACCACTAGTTTTGATTTTATGTCCACTTCCAAACACTGACAGGCTTGCATAAAACCAACACATATCGATCGCGGCCCTAACGGGCAGTTGTTTTCGTCGACGGTTGCCTCTGACACCAATGAATCCAGACGCTGAGTGATCTCTCGTAAAGCATCTGTTTCTGTATTGAGTATGCGTGCAACTATACCGTCTATTGCAACTCGTTCTTCAAGCTCATCGTTCTGCACCAATGACAGCGTTGCAGGTGATGCTTCCTTGACTGATGCCCCGTCACTCGCGTCAACGGCTGCATCGCTGCTTGAATGCAAGGCTCTGAATGCTTGAGGTACTGATTGTGAGAACGACGCTTCTATACTTCTTCGCTTCAAGCGAACATCACGCATCGATTCAAAGTAAACATTTTGTTCAGAATTAGTTTGAGCTTTGTCTGCCAGGGCAAACAAGGCGTCGTCAGCTGAGTCAAACATGGATTGCAATAGTTGACTCAGCTGCTGTCGCGCTGAGTCCTGCAATCGCTGAACCGGGTTTGCATCGGAAGATGCTGCAACCGCATGGTTCTCTTTACACAGAGTTGCTCGACTAACGTCTGTCGTTAACGGAACTATTTTATTGGAGGGCTTTTGCATGCAGGTTTCTGGTTTAGCCATTTTACTTAGTTCAACAGACCACGCCAGTGCTCCACTCGCACCTAGTTGCCTGTGTGTTTGGTTAAAGTATATACAGCGCTTTGCGATAAGAAAGCTGGCAACGGAACTACGTCACATTTCCCAGGCGAATATTTGAACGAATACGGTATAGTACGCACTGACAAACGGAGGCATTTAATGCTCAGTGAATTAACGATAAATGACGCCATTGACAACAACGTAGCAGCGGCGCTGAATGAAGATGTAGGAACGGGCGATATTACCGCCTCGCTAATACCTAAAGATCAAACCGTTAGCGCGAAGATCATGACGCGAGAAGCTGCGATTGTCTGTGGCAGGCCTTGGGTGGATGCGGTGTTTGATCGCCTGGACCCGTCAATAGAGATCAATTGGCAAGTTGCCGAAGGTGAGCAGAGTGAAGCAAACCAAACGCTGCTATTACTCAGTGGCAACGCCCGATCGTTGATGACAGGTGAACGAAGTGCATTGAATTTTCTGCAACTGCTGTCGGGTACCGCCACTATTTGTAATGAGTATTCGCAGTTGGTTGCACACACAGAAGTAAAACTTCTAGATACTCGAAAAACGATCCCTGGACTGCGAATCGCGCAGAAGTACGCTGCGAAGATTGGGGGATGTTTTAATCATAGAATTGGCCTCTTCGATGCCTTTCTTATCAAAGAAAACCATATAGCCGCCTGCGGGTCTGTGACGGCCGCTGTAAACACTGCTAGAACTATGGTGTCAGATCGATTGTTAGAGGTTGAGGTCGAAACTTTCGAGCAGCTTGAAGAAGCCCTCGCCGCACACGCTGATCGAATTATGCTGGATAACTTTTCGCCAGAAAAAATGCGAGAAGCCGTTCAATTTGTAGACAAACGCGTGGAACTAGAGGCGTCGGGAAACATCAGCAAATCCACTATAAAGTCTTATGCGGAAACGGGTGTTGACTATATTTCCATCGGCGCACTCACCAAACACTGCCGCGCAATCGACTTATCTATGCGAATAGTCGAATAACGGCTAGCGAACTGCAGCTGTTGTATAACAACTACTCAATAATAAATCCACTCCATAGCTATATTCGACATTCGACCTGATGAATTGAGCAAAGCGGATTGTTGGCCTCCGATGAGTAATCTAACTTTTTGCCGCTATTGCGAAATATCCAATAATGGTGCGCAAAACACTGGAGCTTACGCCATTCTGGACTAAACTAAATGTAAATTGCCAATAAAATTAGTACAAAAAAGCCGGCCTATGAATAAACGCGTTGTACGACCTGCTCGTGTTGTTAAACAGAAGGTAAAAACTGCCGTAGCTGTGGATGGCTTGAAGGTTGGTATGTTTGTGTGTGAGTTAGATCGCCCATGGACCGAAACTCCGTTCATTCTTCAGGGTTTCGAAATTCGTAGCGTGGATGATATTGACGAAATCGCCAAGCATTGCGAATACGTATACGTAGACAACGCAGAGCACGTGCTGCTAGCGCCCGTAGAGCGCGGCACCGGTAAACCCACTAAAGCACGCAAAACATTCGTTAACAAAGTCTCTAATAGTCAAGAGAAAGCAAAGGCAAGCTCGGCCCTTAGCACCGCGAGGCAGCTTACTAGCTCCTTTATGGATGATGTCCGATTGGGCAAGTCCATCGACATGAAGGAAATTAAGAAGACAGTATCAGAGTGTGTGCAGAGCATACTTCGCAACCCTGATGCGATGTTGTGGATGAGTAAAATAAAAGACAAGGACAGCTATACCTCACAGCACAGTCTCAATGTCGCCATTCTTGCAATCAACTTTGGACGCCACTTACGTGCCCCCGAAGATGAGCTGACAAAGCTTGGCATCAGCGCGCTCATGCATGATGTCGGCAAAATGCGCCTACCTCGAGAAATTTTACACAAAGCCGGACCGCTAAACAGCGAAGAACAGGCCACCTTCGAAAAGCATCCAGTCTATGGTCGAGATATTTTGTTACAACAAGAAGGTCTTTATCATGGGGCGGTAGACGTTGCTTATGCCCACCACGAAGCAATAGACGGTAGCGGCTATCCTCGTGGCATTAAGGCCGCTGGCATCGGTGACTTCACGCGTATTGTTTCGATTTGCGATCAGTACGATTCTCTAACGTCAGATCGACCAGCGTCTAAGGGGAAGTCCTCGCGTGCAGCCTTACGATTCTTGTACGACAACCGTGGTAAGAAATTTGACGAACGACTGGTGCATCACTTTATCGAATGTATAGGCTTGTACCCTTCTGGAAGTGTCGTTGAGCTTCAGAACGGCTCAGTCGGCCTTGTGGTGGGCACCAACTACAAACATCGCCACTTACCTAAGGTGTTGGTATTAACCAATCCTGAGAAAAAGAAAGAGCCCGAACGCATAATCAATCTCGCCAAATTGGTAGATACTCCTGAAAGCGGGCTTCTAATAGCCAGCGTGCTACCTAACGGTTCGCATGGCATCCGGCTAGAAGAATACATAGACAAGGGATTAATGCTCGATTAATAGCTGTTCGCTTTCTATAGAAAGCACAGTTTAGTCGTCATCGCTCAATACACTAGATCGACTCATATACCTAGATTTCTCTCGATTCAAAACCCGACTGATCGAGCTAGCTTCACTTCACCTCGAAAAGAAGCTGCGACTGGTTGCCGCCGTGTGTTCACATAGTTCCTCAAGCGACTCACCACGACAGTTAGAAACCGTTTCGGCGATGTGCATTAATGTGACGGGTTCATTGCGCCGCGTAGAGTGCAGCTGCTTCTTCGCAGGATAGTCACGAGGCATAAGATAGGGTGAATCTGTCTCCAGCATCAGTCTTCCGCGTGGAACAATTCCTACTAAATCGCGCAGGTGATTTCCACGACGCTCGTCGCATATCCAGCCTGTAATTCCTATATGAACATCAAGGTCCAAATAGGCTTTCAAGGTAGCTTCCTCGCCCGTAAAACAATGCACAACCGCGGCTGTTAACATCGGCCGGTATTTTTCAAGCAAAGCCAGCATATCTTCTGCTGCGTCGCGTTCGTGCACAAACACAGGCCGTTGCAGATCCGCTGCCAATTGAAGCTGGCCTTCAAACGCTCGCACTTGTGCCGTTCGGCTAGCGAAATTGCGATTATAGTCGAGCCCCATCTCGCCAAGTGCAGACACCTCTGTTAAGGCAGACAACTCCGCAAGCGCTCGTAAGTCGCCTTCACTGAAGCTTTCGGCTTCGTGTGGATGAATGCCAACTGTCGCAGAGAGTTTGGAAGGAAACCGTGATGCCAGATCGATCGCTGCGCGACTGCTCTCCAAGCAGGTTCCAGTAACGACTATATGTTCAACACCATTGCCAAAAGCACGATCAAGCACCGCATCCAGATCTGGCTCGAATGACTGGTGGGTAAGGTTAGCGCCTATATCGACAAGCATGTAAATGAAGTGACCTTAGTGATTGGGGATTGACTGGCTAGAAGCAGAATAGTGGCGCCGGAAATAGAAATTACAGCAACAACCTTTTCATTAAAATGTGTAGCTCTACCGACTGCGTGTTTCCGGCCTAGTAAGAACTATAGAATAAAGAAACGAAAGTATAAAAGTTCACTTACCGACCGGCAAGTGAACTTGAACTCAATGCTAAATATAGAAGATTATAAACGCTGGAGTCAGCGGTTCTCTCTGTTAGCGACAGTTTGCAGGCCTGTGCTGAGGTAAGGTTGTACCGCCTGTACAATCCCAGGAGATTAAGCCCGTTGGGGGAGTACCCGACACCAAGGCACCATCGTCGCTTGTTGGTGTGTAAATAATCGTACCACCGCCAGCATTGGCTAAATAGGTGATCGTGATTTCTCCATTAGTATCGTCAATCGTGAGCGTAGACACTGAGCTAGAATTAACAGGAGCTACATAGCCGCGGCCCATTGGCTGAGATACTGCTGAGTTTTCGGCGATGATACTCTTGGCCGCGGATGCCAAAACTAGGCCCTCCGTGACGCGAGCACGAACTGTGTAATCTTGGTACGCCGGCAGCGCAACGGCCGCCAATATGCCGATGATGGCCACCACAATCATTAATTCAATTAAGGTAAAGCCGGATTGCTTATAGTCCACTACAAATAGCCCTTTTTTCCAGACCTATTTTTTGGTCCGTTATTCATGAATTTCCTGCAAATTGGATAAAAAAGGGCAGCCGTAGCTGCCCTTCTATTTACCAAGTGCTACTGCTAATTATCGACAGTTAGCTGGCAAGTACTTATCGGCCAATGTACCAGTGTTACATGTCCAGGAGATTGAACCTGCTGGAGGTGTACCGCTTACTAGAGCCGCACCGCCGGAGGTAGGTGCAAGTACTACTGTACCGTTACCCGCTGCTGCAGTGTAAGTAATGGTGATCCGACCAGTAGCTGCAGCAATCGCAACGCTTGTAACGTTAGCTGTAGCAGTAGGAGCAGAAAACCCTACGTTAAACGCTGAAGCGTTGGCGGCGTTCTCTGCAACCAAAGTTTTAGCGGCGGCTGCAAGCGAAAAGCCTTCAGTTACTTTGGCTCGCACCGTGTAGTCCTGATAAGCCGGCAACGCTACTGCTGCGAGAATACCGATAATCGCAACAACGATCATCAGTTCGATAAGGGTAAAACCTTTTTGTGTGTTCTTCATTAGTGAAGTCTCCGTCGTTTAAGTAAAGTCTTGAATATGTTTACCGTCTTCAAAGCATAGACACTCGCCAGCGGCTTGCAAATTCTTGCACGATAAAAGACAGCAATGCGCATGCCAACTCTGACCAATAAAACGAAAGCGGTTATAACTTACTGAACACACTGCGATTTGTTTATTTAACGAGCAAATAGATTGCTATTCACCCGAACGAGACTTCGTCCACGACGAAGTCAGAAACTGACAATTTGCGTCAGTTTGTGACTTTCTGCTGCGGTTATTGATACCTAATACGAATATTGAACGAACTCGACTATTTAGCCCAAGGCTTTTTCTATTGCTTGCTATACTCACTATTGGATGGATGGTTCTTGGCTCCTCTCACTAGCGAATGAGTCCGACTATTATTGACCTAACACATTCAACTATTTAAATAACAGATTCAAAAAAATAGGTTTGCGCTGCAGATGAATGCACCCAATACAGTTCGTTTAAGCGGCTTGGCACTCAGGCTAGTTCACGACGGAATACTCGATGAAGAACCAGCCAAACAAGCAACATTAGAGTCGCAGGAAAGTAACCGCCCCTTTGTAAGCTGCGTTGTAGATCAGGGTTTAGCCGATAGCCTAGTAATAGCCAAAGCAGCAAGCGAGGAATTCGGCTCGCCTCTATTTGATCTTGAAGCAATGAACGTAGAGGCAATACCAATCGGGCTTGTCGATGGCAAACTGGTTCGCAAACACCACACCTTGCCTTTATTTAAACGCGGCAATCGACTATTTATTGCGGTTTCAGATCCTACAAACCTGAAAGCTATTGATGAAATAAAATTTCATACTGGACTCTCTGTTGAAGCCGTGCTGGTTGACGATAAACTGCTAACAACCGGCATCAATAGACTACTTGACTCCGAAGAAGAAAAATACGGTAACTCTCTGGGCGGCCTAGACGATGCCGGGTTGGAAGACCTGGATATTGAAGGAGCCGATAACAACGCTGATGATGGCGACCCTGCCGCTGAAGCTGATGAAACACCCATAGTTCGATTTGTTAATAAAGTGCTTATTGATGCGATCAAAACTGGCGCTTCAGATATTCATTTTGAACCGTATGAAAAATCATATCGTGTGCGTTTCAGAACAGATGGGATTTTGCACACAGTAACGTCACCGCCCATGAATCTTGGAGGACGCCTTGCTGCACGACTGAAAGTAATGTCACAGATGGATATTTCGGAGCGTCGCATACCGCAGGATGGTCGCATTAAGATGAGGCTTTCTAAAAAGCGAGCCATTGATTTTCGTGTAAACACATTGCCTACACTGTTTGGTGAAAAAGTAGTTTTGCGTATCTTGGACCCCACCAGTGCCCAAATGGGAATTGACGCTCTGGGTTATGAGCCAGAACAAAAAGAGATGTTCATGCAGGCTCTGAATCAACCTCAGGGTATGATTTTGGTAACAGGCCCAACCGGTAGTGGTAAAACCGTGTCTCTCTATACCGGTTTGAACATTTTGAATACTCCAGAACGAAATATTTCAACCGCGGAAGACCCGGTAGAAATTAACCTGGAGGGCATTAACCAGGTACATGTAAACGCCAAAGTCGGACTTAACTTTTCGGAAGCACTGCGCTCGTTTCTTCGCCAGGACCCCGACATTATCATGGTGGGTGAGATACGAGACCTGGAAACCGCTGAAATCTCAATTAAGGCGGCGCAAACCGGGCATATGGTTATGTCGACACTTCACACCAACAGTGCGGCAGAAACGATCACACGTTTGTTAAACATGGGGGTTCCAGCATTTAACCTGGCGACCTCTTTGAACCTTATTATCGCTCAGCGGCTGGCACGAAAACTGTGCTCAAACTGTGCTGAGCCGGCTGATTTACCGAGAGACGTTCTACTAAAAGAAGGCTTCAAAGAAGATAGGCTGGCCGAAGTTAACATTATGAAGCCGGTGGGTTGTGACAAATGTAACAATGGGTACAAAGGGCGGGTGGGAATCTATGAAGTAGTTCGCTTAACCCCAGAATTGTCACGTATTATTATGGAAGAGGGCAATTCGATTGCTATCGACCAACAAGCACGCGCGGAAGGTTTCGACGATCTGCGCCAGTCGGCATTACGTAAAGCCGCTCAAGGCCTTACAAGCCTTGAAGAAGTTAACCGAGTGACGAAGGATTAAACATGGCGACCCGATCAGTCTCCCCTAGTGTCTATATTTGGTCTGGAACAGACAAAAGCGGCAACAAATCGAAAGGTGAAATCACTGGCACCACCCAAGCTAACGCTAAGGCTCTTTTACGAAAGCAGGGCATTGTAGCCAAGAGCGTTAAGAAAAAGGCCAAGCCTCTATTTGGAGAACGTGGCAAAGCTATCAAGGCGATGGATATTTCGATATTCACTCGCCAGCTTGCAACAATGGTCAAGGCTGGTGTACCCCTGGTTCAGGCTTTCGATATTGTTGCAGAAGGATTGGACAATCCTTCTATGCGCAAACTGGTTCTTGAAGTAAAAAACGATGTAGCCGGGGGCTCCAGCTTGGCTGGAAGTCTGTCAAAACATCGCATCTATTTTGATGATCTGTTTTGCAATCTTGTTGAGGCCGGCGAGCAATCGGGCTCATTGGAAACAATGCTAGACCGCGTTGCGACCTATAAAGAAAAAACAGAAGCACTGAAATCTAAAATCAAGAAAGCTGTCACCTATCCTATCGCGGTAGTTGTTGTCGCTACCGTGGTTACAGGCATACTTCTGATCAAAGTGGTTCCACAGTTCGCCGAGACTTTTAGTAGCTTTGGATCGGAGTTACCCGCGTTTACTCTTTTTGTACTTAGGATTTCAGAATTCACGCAGGCATGGTGGTACATAATTCTGGGGGTAATTGTTGTAGGCGTTTGGGCATTTATGCAAGCCAAGAAACGATCCAGAGCCTTTGCCGCTGGTGTTGACCGCTTTCTACTAAAGGCACCCATTGTCGGCGATATTGTCGAGCAATCGGTGTATGCCCGTTTCAGCCGAACCTTAGCAACGACTTTCGCGGCTGGTGTACCACTGGTAGACGCTCTTGAATCGGTGGCCGGCGCCGCGGGTAACATTGTATACGCGAAAGCAATTAGGGATGTTAGAGACGACGTAACCACTGGAACGCAACTCAATGTAGCCATTCGAGCCAGCAATAGATTCCCGAGCATGCTAATGCAAATGATAGCTATTGGCGAAGAGTCAGGTTCGCTTGATGAAATGCTTGAAAAGGTGGCCAATCACTACGAATCTGAAGTAGACAACAAAGTTGACGGACTGACATCTTTGCTCGAACCACTGATTATGTCGGTACTTGGCGTGTTAGTAGGCGGCCTAATGATCGCCATGTACTTGCCAATATTTATGCTTGGCTCAGTTGTTTAAAAGACTCTCTTATCGGTCACTCTATTGAACCTCTTCTTTACTCCATTGTTGCAGCTACTCGATAATCCGATGTGGCTGCTCATATTAGGTGGGCTGCTTAGCTTGCTGGTGGGCAGCTTTTTAAACGTTGTTATATACCGCGTGCCGCTAATGCTGCAACGCTCATGGCAGCATGAGTGCGCGTTGATTCTTGAAGACGAAAAACGCATAAAAGAGGCGGAAGAACAAGCAGTCTTCAATTTGATGAAGCCGGGCTCGCACTGCCCGCAATGCAATTGCGAAATTAAACCCTGGCAGAACATACCCATACTTAGCTATCTAATACAAAAAGGTAAATGCGCCGACTGTAAGACCAGCATCTCGGCTCGCTACCCTTTGGTGGAGCTCACAACAGCCCTGCTCTCATTACTGGTACTTTGGACCTTTGGCAACACGGCCGCTAGCGCTTACGGCTTGATACTCTGCTGGTCATTGATCGCATTAACTATGATCGATGTTGATCATCAGTTATTGCCCGACAATATCACTCTGCCTCTAGTGTGGCTGGGCCTAATCGCTAACGTCTCCGGCACTTTTGTAGACCTCGAGACAGCAGTTTGGGGCGCCGTTGCGGGATATTTGTCTTTGTGGAGCGTGTTCTGGCTATTCAAGTTGCTGACAGGCAAAGATGGCATGGGCTACGGGGATTTTAAATTGCTTGCCGCACTTGGCGCCTGGCTAGGCTGGCAAATGTTGCCGCTTATTATTATTCTCTCTTCACTGGTTGGTGCAATTCTCGGTAGCTTGGCATTACTAAAGAGCAAACAGGCGCAAAGCACTCCAATCCCCTTTGGCCCATACCTTGCAGTAGCCGGTGGTATTGCTATGATCTGGGGCGATCAAATTGTACAAGCGTATTTAAATTACAGCGGCTTGTAGATCAACTCACTCTAGCTCTGAGAGCAAGTTGCTCTCTTAGGAAAACTTATGTTTGTTGTCGGCGTTACTGGCGGCATTGGCAGCGGCAAAACCGCGGTCACTGATCGTTTCTCCCAACTTGGAATTACCATTGTAGACGCCGACCTCGCATCCCGGGTTATCGTTGAGCCAGGCAGAACGGCTCTGATCAAAATAGCGGAACACTTTGGCGACGACATTCTTCTGGAAAGCGGTGAGCTAAATCGTGCCGAATTACGCTCGCGTATATTTTCTGAACCGACAGAGAGAGAGTGGCTAGAACAACTTACGCATCCTTTAATCGGCGAAGAAATTGCGCGCCAGCTTGAGAACTCAACTTCGCCTTATACAATATTCGTTAGCCCATTGCTGATCGAAACCACGCAAGCTCAGCTGACGCACAGAATACTATTGGTTGATGTTCCCGTCGAAGTGCAAATCGCTAGAACCATGCAACGTGATGACAATAGTGAAGAACAGGTGCGCGCAATCATCGCCTCGCAAGCGTCGCGTGAAGAACGGCACGCTAAAACTGATGATATTATTCTTAACGATCAAGGACTTGATTGGCTGGATCAGGAAGTGGCCAGGCTGCATAAACTTTATCTTAAGCTTGCCCGCGAGTCGGCACATTAAGTCTGTTAATCTACTTCTTCAGCAGAAAATCTATTATCGGTGCGTTTGCCTCTGGGAACTCGTAGTTCGCCAAGTCAGTTAAAGGTATCCAGCGAACTTCCTGACCTTCGCAGCCCCTCGGCTCTCCAGAAAAATCAAGCACTTCGCAGATCTCCAAACAGACTTTTTTGTCGGGATAAGCGTGACTGATACTCATAATCTCATTCGCATGAGTAATGCTAATACCTATCTCTTCTTGCAGCTCTCTGTGCAGAGCTTGTTCGACCGTTTCACCTGCTTCACACTTTCCGCCAGGAAATTCCCACAGCCCACCTTGATGAACATTGTCAGGCCGCTTGGCAATCAAGCATTTCTCGCCACGGCAAATAACCGCGACAGCCACTCGAACTTCACTGGTCAAGACAAAGCCTTCGATTTACACAGTAATCGGCGATGTGCTGACTCGCCGAGGAGGAAAGGAAACCAGTAATAAGAGCACTAGGAATTACAATCAGAAGGATCACGAACGGTAATCAGCATTAATCGACACGTAGTCGTGCGACAGATCACAGGTCCAAATAGATTCGCTTGCAGTACCAGCGCCAAGATCAACCCTCAGTGTATACGCGCCCTTTTCCATTACGGCCGTCGCCTCTTGCTCTACATAGTCAGGTGACACCGCTCCACGCTCGGCTATTAGAACTGAATCAAAATAAATACTTACCGCTTCAACATCAAGCTGGTCGATCGGCGCCCGGCCTACAGCAGCAAGTATGCGCCCCCAATTTGGGTCGCTAGCGTACAACGCTGTTTTTACCAACGGCGAGTGAGCTATGGTGTACGCCACCGTCAAGCAGTCTTGCGGGCTACGACCCCCATTTACTTGAACCGTCACCAGTTTGCTGGCGCCCTCAGCGTCCTCAATTATTTGAGTTGCCAAGCTAAGACTCAATCGTTTAAGCGCTGTCAGAAAGACCAGAGTCTCTGGCTGTTCACGATCTACCAGGCGAGCCTGCGTCTCTAGCCCAGTTGCCAACAGCACGCAAGCATCATTGGTGCTCGTATCGCCATCAACAGTAATGCGATTAAAGGAACCATCGACAGCTTCATTAAGTAGTGATTGTAACAAAGCCTCGTCCACAGAGAGATCTGTCGCCATATAACACAGCATTGTAGCCATGTTAGGCATGATCATTCCGGCGCCTTTACTTATTCCCGACAAGGTATATGTCTGACCAAATACTTCACAGGAAACAGCTCCGTGTTTCGCGACAGTATCAGTTGTCATTATTGCTTCTGCAGCAGCCGCCCAATTCTCACTTGAAAGCTCAGCGAGTAAAGAGGGTATCGCTGCTTCAATCCCTTCTGTAGGAAGAAGCTCACCAATCACGCCGGTTGAGAATGGCATAACATTGGTCGGTTCAACGGCTGCTTGGCCAGACACAAGTGCACAACAGTGCTGAGCCGCAGTCATTCCAGGGCGACCGGTGCCAGCATTAGCGTTCCCGGCATTAATCAGAAGGTAGGTAGCTTTATTAGCATCTCTTTTGGCGAGATGTTCGCGCGCCAAAGTAACCGGGGCAGCCTCAAAGCGATTTTGTGTAAAGGTCGCCGCTGCACTACTGCCGGCCCGAGCTTCAATAAGCGCAACATCGCTAGGTGGTCTTAAAGTTGTTCCATCAGAGCCTGGCTTTGCCTTCTTCAGCCCAACCGCAGACACCGATAAGCGAATACCATCTACCGCGGCGACGGGTACTACATCAGAGCTTACCATGGCACTGCTTGTACTTTTTGCCAGAACCACAGGGGCAGGCCTCGTTGCGACCAACCTTAGGTTGCATACGTTTGAAGGTTTCTATTGCTGCAGTCTCTTCACCAAGCATTGCCGGTGCAGATGAAGGCGTAGCTTCTTGCTCTGCAGTGGCTGAAGACAAGGCAGATGCTTGCTCATGCTGGAATTTCATGTTCTCGGCTTGCTGGGCCTCACGCCTTTGCTGCTCTACCGCCTCCACATCTTCCTCTCGGCGTATCTCTACCCGACTTAGAAATCGTACAACCTCGTGTTTAATTTCTTCGAGCATATTCTGAAACAACTCGAAAGATTCACGTTTGTATTCTTGTTTGGGGTTTTTAGCCGCGTAAGCACGCAGGTGTATACCTTGTCGCAAATGATCCATAGTCGCCAGGTGCTCTTTCCAGTGCTGATCGAGCACTTGAAGCATCACATGCTTCTCAAGCTTTCGGGCTTCTTCGCCCAAGGGGTCCATTTTGGCCTGGTAAGCATCAACAAAATTAGAAAGTATACGTTCGCGCAGCGGTTCCTCATGAAGGTTGTCGTCTTCATCTAACCACTTACGTACCGGCAATTCCAAACCAAGCTCGGTTTTCAGACTCTCTTCAAGTCCCTCAATGTCCCACTGCTCCTCAAGGCTTTGTGGAGGAATATGCCCATTAACTATTTCATTGGTAACATCTTCACGAATCGCTGCGATCATGTCTTCAATATCAGCCGACTCCATAACTTCATTACGCTGACGATACACTACTTGGCGTTGGTCATTGGCAACGTCATCGTATTCCAATAGCTGTTTTCGAATATCAAAATTGCGGCCTTCGACTTTACGTTGAGCTTTTTCGATAGCATTACTTACCATCCTGTGCTCAATCGCCTCACCTCGCTCCATGCCAAGAGCCTGCATAAAGTTCTTTACCCTGTCAGACGCAAAAATGCGCATCAGGTTATCTTCCAGCGAGAGGTAAAACCGGGTAACACCAGGGTCACCCTGTCGGCCGGCACGACCGCGCAACTGGTTGTCGATTCGACGGGATTCGTGACGCTCTGTCGCCAGTATGTGTAGCCCGCCATTCTCAATCACTTGATCGTGGCGCTGTTGCCACGCAGCGCGCAGGGCCTGTATATCGGCTTCACTGAGTTTGTCGTGGCTTGCTAATTCTGCCTCAAGGTTTCCGCCTAACACTATATCTGTGCCTCGGCCTGCCATATTGGTTGCAATAGTAATCGCTGCGGGTCTACCCGCTTGGGCAATGATCTCAGCTTCCTGTTGATGGAACTTCGCGTTCAGTACTTTATGATCAATTTTTGCTTTCGTGAGATGCTCCGAAAGCTCCTCAGACGTATCAATGGACGCCGTACCAACCAACACCGGGCTGCCTTGGTCAATATACGCTTTTAGGTCTTCCAGAATTGCTTCAAACTTTTCTTCTTTTGAAAGAAAAACCAGATCATTTAGATCTTTGCGAATGGCTGGCAAGTTCGTTGGAATTACCAACACATCCAGGCCGTAAATTTGGCGAAACTCAAAAGCCTCAGTATCGGCCGTACCGGTCATACCACTTAACTTCTGATATTGACGGAAGTAATTCTGAAATGTTGTGGAGGCAAGCGTTTGGCTTTCGGCCTGAATCTCTACTTTTTCCTTAGCTTCAATAGCCTGGTGCAGTCCTTCAGAAAGGCGGCGGCCCGGCATGGTGCGACCGGTATGCTCGTCAATAAGCACAACCCTATTGTTTTGAACGATGTACTCTACATTTCGGTTGAAAAAAACATGCGCTCTCAATGCAGACTGAACGTGGTGGAGCAGATTTAGGTTGCCTGGCGCGTATAGATTGTCTTCTTCCTCGAGAAGCCCGTTTTCTATAAGAAGTTCTTCAACAAACTGATGCCCTTGTTCAGTAAGCTCTATATGACGTTGCTTTTCATCAAAGGTGTAGTGACCTCCATCACCCTCGCGGTCACCTTCGTCGCTCATGTCTGGCTGCAGACGCTTGATGAACTTATCCATCCGCATGTATAAGGCAGAGCTGTCTTCAGCGGCACCAGAAATAATCAGCGGCGTACGAGCTTCATCAATCAGAATAGAATCAACTTCGTCAACGATCGCAAAGTTCTGGGAACCCTGCATGCGCTCCTCGGAACTGAAGGCCATGTTGTCGCGCAGGTAATCGAAACCAAATTCGTTGTTAGTACCGTAAGTGATATCTGATCTGTAGGCAGCGTATTTTTCTTCCTGGGTCTGCCCCGAAAGAATCACGCCCAGCGTCAAACCCAACATTTCATAAATTGGGCGCATCCAATTCGCATCGCGTTCGGCAAGGTAGTCATTGACAGTAACAAGATGCACACCATCGCCGGAAATCGCATTTAGGTAGGCCGGTAGCGTCGCTACCAGTGTTTTACCCTCGCCCGTTCGCATTTCAGCGATATTGCCTTCATGCAAGGCGCTGCCACCGATCATTTGTACGTCGAAATGACGCAATCCCAATGTTCGCTTGCTGGCCTCTCGGACCAAGGCAAAGGCCTCGGGCAGCAGCGAGTCTAAAGACTCACCGCCCTCAATCCGCTCGCGAAAAGCTTGGGTTTTTGCAGGGATGTCGGCGTCTGAGAGCTTCTCAAACTCCTCTTCAAGTGCGTTGATTTTCTTTACGTACTTGGATAACCGTTTTATTTCACGATCATTTTTAGTGCCAATAACGGCCTTAAATAACTTTCCAATCATGGGTAATGGCAAATGCAGATGGTGGCGTTAAACTCTTTGCCGCTTAGACACGAGCAGCTTGAATACAGGTGTATGGATGCATAGGACTCTCCGACAGCAACCGGATGCAGAGTAAACCGGATGACGTGCTCTTAAGCAAGTAGAAATTCCCTTTAGAGGCCAGGGAAGGCCTGCGAGCGCCGGATTAGAGGGCAGACTCCACAAAAGCCAATAGGCTATTGGCGATTGATGTAGGTAGTTGGATTAATAGACTTGCCGCCTTTCAGAACCTCAAAATGAACATGAGCTCCCGTTGAGCGTCCACTGCTGCCCATTTTAGCAATTACCTGACCTTTCTTAACTACATCGCCAGGACTAACCACGATCTCAGAATTATGACCATAACGAGTACTTAAACCATTGCCATGATTGATCTGCACCAAATCGCCATAGCCGTAACGCTTGTCTGCCCAGGTTACAACGCCTGCGGCTACAGCAATTATGTCGCTGCCCATTTTGCCTGCAAAATCGACACCTTTATGCCACGCGCGATGACCCTTGAAAGGGTCAGTACGATAACCAAAGGCCGACGACATCCAGCCTTTCACTATTGGTCTGCCAGCGATCATGCCAGCGTCTCGTAATTCTCGATTAGAGAGAAGGCTCTCCATGTACTCCAGTTGTTGCTCTCGGCGGTCTATCTGGTCAGCTAACAGGTCTAGGGTCTTATGGAAGTCCGGCATCTCATCAAATAGCTCGTCACTTGATTCGTCTGGCCCACCCATTGCTGGCCGCTCTGAGAAATCAAATTCTGATTTATCCAATTTCGCCATAGTCGCCATTCTTTCAGCCAGCGCATCAAGGCGCAGCAACCGCGACTGTAACTGGGCCGTTTTTACAGCTAAGGCTTCTATTTTTGCCTGGTTTTCCTGCTTGGTTGCCAGCACTTGTTCTTGCTGGGCCTGTAAGGTGCTCTGCCACTCAGTAATCATCTCCGACTGCTGCTGGGGCATCTCTATAGCCCTAGTTAGCAAAACCGCTGAAACTGCAACCGCAGCAACCGCTAGGACCCCGCTTCCGAAAAGCGTGGTTTTTGAGAGATTGATCGTCCTGGAGCGACTGTTACGCCGACTGACGAGAATAATTTGCATATTGAAGTTCCGAATGCGCGCAACAGGCTATAACTAAAACCAAAGCCGCTTTTGTCACACTCTCAATAGTTGTTCAGTTACAGTAAAAGTATAGTCAGCCTTGATTAAACAGCAACCACTGGACTCAGGTAGGACACAGGTGCTTCTTCAGTTTTACCCTCGAAGGTTGCGATTTCCCAAGACTCTTGGTTAGCCAGCAGTGCTTTCACCGCCATGTTGTTCAAAGAATGACCAGATTTGTACGCCTTATATTCACCTATTACACCCAAACCCAACAGGTAGAGATCACCGATCGCATCAAGAATCTTATGTTTTACGAACTCATCTTCATAACGCAGGCCATCTTCATTCAGAATTTTATATTGGTCCACTACAATAGCGTTATCTACGCTGCCGCCCAGGGCAAAGCCTCTGGAACGCAGATATTCAATCTCGTGCATAAAACCGAAGGTTCTTGCGCGACTCACTTCTCGCACGTAGGACGTGCTGGAAAAATCCACACAAGCATCCACCGTGCGGTCATCAAATACAGGGTGATCAAACGCAATCGTAAAGTTAACCTTAAACCCGTCAAACGGCAGAAAACTCGCTTTCTTGTCGCCATCTTTAACAGTAATGGGCTCAAGTATGCGAACAAATTTCTTGGCCGCGCTTTGCTCTTCTATGCCTGCCGATTGAATAAGGAACACGAAAGGACCAGCACTGCCGTCCATAATTGGCACTTCTTCGGCGCTGAGATCCACGATGGCGTTATCGATTCCTAGCCCCGACATTGCCGATAATAAGTGCTCAACTGTCGAAACTTTACATCCATTACGAGATAACGCGGTCGACAGCATCGTATCGCTGACATAATCCGAATGCGCAGGAATTTCCTGTACGGGGTCTAAATCTACCCGACGGAATAATATGCCGCTGTTTACAGGAGCCGGACGTAGAGTCAGGTAGACCTTCTTGCCCGTGTGCAAGCCGATGCCCGTGGCTTTGATTGAATTTCTAAGTGTTCTCTGCCGTATCATAGTACTTTTTTATGGCTAATGAGCGATGCGTGACCGCGTGGTTAATTTGCACCACGCCAATCCTGTCGGAAAGCTCCTATTAGCCACAGCAAACAACGCCGTGGCACAGTGAAGCTGCGCATTGTACCCGACAGCCGGTACTGAAACCAGCCAGTTTTTATCCATGTTAGGCAGGCTCTAATCTGCCTGGCGACGTATAAATGCTGGAATATCAAGGAATTGCAGATCCTTATCCGGTTGCGAGGCCGTTTCCGGCATATCTGCTGCCTGCGCAGACGTTGCCAGGCTAGGCTCTAATCCTCGAATATGAGCTGGTCGAGTCGCCCTTGCCTCCTCCTTACGAGGACGGCGAATGGCCGTTGGCATCTCATAGTCCTTATAGTTTGGCGCTTCGCCAACAGGCAACGGCTCTGAAGACAACGGTGCGCTCTGGCGCTTAGCGGCGGCGGGCTCATTTAGACCCGTGGCGACTACCGTCACCTTGAGCTCATCCGTCATGTTAGGGTCAAGCACCGTGCCTACAACGATTGTGGCATTGTCAGAGGCGAACTCTTTGATTGTGTCACCAACTTCAGTGAATTCACCAAGCAGCAAATCCAACCCAGCCGTAATGTTGACCAGTATTCCTCGTGCACCCTGCAAATTAACGTCTTCCAGCAACGGGCTTCGAATGGCTTTTTCTGCTGCTTCTCGAGCTCGGTTTTCACCATGGGCCGCGCCAGTTCCCATCATAGCCATGCCCATTTCTGACATAACGGTTCGCACATCAGCAAAGTCGACGTTCATCATGCCCGGGCGGATAATCAAATCAGCAATACCTTGTACCGCTCCCAAAAGAACATCGTTAGCCGCCTGAAAGGCATCAAGCAATGTCACATTTTGACCAAGTACTGGCAACAATTTTTCGTTAGGTATAGTAATCAATGAGTCTACATGCTGCTCTAACTCTTCCATCCCCTGAGCCGCAACACGCATTCGGCTTGCGCCTTCAAAGGAAAACGGCTTAGTTACTACCGCCACTGTAAGAATCCCTAGCTCACGCGCAATTTCTGCCACGACAGGTGCACCACCCGTTCCGGTGCCGCCGCCCATTCCCGCGGTAATGAATACCATGTCCGCGCCTTGCAACGACTCAATGATTCGGTCCCGGTCTTCCAAGGCTGCTTGGCGTCCAACTTCAGGATTGGCCCCCGCACCAAGACCATTAGTTACGGTGCCACCCAACTGCAATACAGTATGGGAATCAACTCCGGCAAGAGCCTGAGCATCTGTGTTAGCGCATATAAACTGAACGCCGTCGACATGATTTTGAATCATGTGCTTGACTGCATTACCGCCGCCACCGCCAACACCCAGAACCTTTATTACCGCATTTTGTGGAGCACTATCGACTAGTTCAAACATGATATTTTCCTCATATGATCAAATTTAGAAGTTTTGTTGCAGGTATCGCTGCATTCTCGAGAACCAGCCCTTACCGCTGCTTTCTCCTGTATTAATGTACTCCGCTTCCTCTTGCTGTTTGATGCCATACATCAGCAAGCCAACGCCTGTGGCGTATATAGGGTTTCGGACTATGTCTTGTAAGCCATGCACATTGATGGGCACGCCCAAACGTACTGGCATATGAAAGATAGACTCCGCTAACTCAATAACGCCTTCCATCTTCGACGTTCCGCCTGTAAGCACTATTCCTGCGGCCACTAAGTCTTCATACCCTGAGCGGCGAAGCTCGGCTTGCACTAGCGTAAGCAGCTCGTCGTACCGAGGCTCAACCACTTCGGCCAATGCCTGGCGCGATAAATCCCGCGCTGGCCGATCAGCCACACTAGGCACCTTTATGGTTTGGTCTGCGCCCGCTAACTGCGCTAATGCACAGGCATACTTTATCTTTATTTCTTCAGCATTCTGCGTCGGTGTGCGCAACGCCATCGCGATATCGTTGGTGACTTGGTCCCCGGCGATTGGTATAACACCTGTGTGGCGAATGGCCCCGTCTGTGAACACTGCGATATCTGTTGTACCACCGCCGATATCAACCAAACAGACACCTAGCTCGCGCTCATCATCTGTTAGCACAGAATAGCTTGAAGCCAGCTGTTCAAGAATTACGTCTTCAACTTCCAAGCCGCAACGCTTAATACACTTTTCTATGTTTTGTGACGCGTTAACCGCGCAGGTAACCAAGTGAACCTTGGCTTCCAGGCGCACGCCAGACATTCCAAGCGGCTTCTTAATGCCTTCTTGCTCGTCAATCAGAAATTCCTGCGGCAAAATATGAAGAACTTTCTGGTCGGCCGGTATCGCAACAGCTTGGGCTGCATCAATTACCCGCTCAACATCAGCTTGGCGAACTTCCTTATCGCGTATCGCGACAATGCCATGCGAATTAAGACTGCGAATATGGCTTCCAGCAATGCCGGCGTAAACAGAGTGTATTTGACAACCGGCCATTAACTCGGCTTCCTCAACAGCACTCTGAATGCTCTGAATCGTTGATTCTATGTTTACAACAACGCCTTTTTTCAATCCACGTGAAGGCTTGGAGCCAATGCCAACAATATTGATCTGCCCCTCTGGTTCAACCTCTGCGACGATGGCAACGATCTTTGAAGTGCCTATGTCCAGGCCAACGATCATTTTCTTATCATTAGCCATTAGATGAGTTTCTCTTTCTTGTCGGCCGCCTTGTGAGCGGTTTGCTTTGACGACGCGTCTAGTCCCGTCTGATTCCAGCGTATCGCTGCTCCAGATGGATAACGAAAATCGATGTATGCAAGCTGTTCTAATTTGTGTTTCAACAAGCGCTTATGTAACTTTAAAAATCGTTGCATTTTTTGAATCAAATGTTCATTGCCAAAGCGAAGCTCTATACCTGAGCGCAGCACTGCTGTTACGCCCTGCAACTCATCATCTTTCAGCTCCGCAATCGACAAGCCCAGAGGCTCTAGCATTCGGCTGAACTCCTGGTAGCGTTGCATCATCACAATCTGCTGCCCGTTGCCACCTGCCAGTCTAGGCAGATCGATTTGCAATGCTTCTTCCCTGTCGTTGGCAAACGCTTTGCCGTCGGCGTTCAAAAATGTAACAGCATTCCAAATGGCTATTGGTGCTTGCTCCTGAATACTGACGTTGATTCCTGATGGCCAACGACGTTGAACCTGTGCCTGATAAACCCATGGTTCTTGCTCCAGGCGCTGCTTGATTGGTGCCAGGTCCATAGTGAAAAAACCATCATTTAAATAGGGCGAAACCAAAGCCACAACGCGGCTCTGATCGATTTTTCGAAACTCCCCGTCCACTCTCACGTTTTGCACATCAAGCTCAAACATTTGTTTCGCATTATTGAAACCCAAAATACCGAATCCGACGACGGCAATCCAGATAAGCAATACCATAAACAGTTGTTTTACCCGTGTTTTCTTTTCAAGCTCGCGCGATTTGCTTACCGCTCCGCGTCTTGGCGATGCCGTGCGCGTGTTTTTCTTTTTCACGGAGCGCATCTTAGTGCTCGCCTTCTGTACGCAAGCTATCGAGCAAGATATTGAGTACCAGCGCAGGCATATCAATACCCACACTCTTTGCCGACATTGGCACTAGGCTGTGGTTAGTCATGCCAGGAATGGTATTCACTTCCAGAACGTAGAATTCTCCTCCTGCATCGCGAAGTAAATCCACGCGCCCCCAACCGCTGCACCCAATGCTCTGGTAAGCCCGCTCAACAAGTTTGGACACGGTCTCAAGCTCGTCGGCTTCCAGTACCGCAGGACACACGTACTGCGTTTCGGAAGAGAGGTATTTTGCATCGTAATCGTAGAACGCACTTTGCGGCTTCAACTCAACAACCGGCAGCACAACGCCGGCTACAATTGGCACACTGTATTCCGGGCCAGCAATAAATTGCTCCGCAATCACAACAGGGTCAAATTGAAGCGCTAGCGCGATCGAATCTTTCATTTCCGCAGTCGAACTCGCAATAGACATTCCAATACTGGAACCCTCACGACAGGGTTTGACCATCGCTTTACCGCCTAAGCGGGCCAATACATCAGCAGGGTTGCTGTCAATAAACACTTGTTCGTACGCCGGGGTTTGCACGCCGATACCGTCCCACAATTGCTTGCTGCGCATCTTGTCCATCGCTAATGCTGAAGCAAGCACCCCACTGCCCGTACAACCAATGTCAAGAAACTGTAGCAAGCCCCCGATCACTCCGTCTTCACCATAAGGGCCGTGCAAGGCATTAAAAACGTGGGCAATGTTTTTCTTCTGCAAGAGGTCTGCCACTTTACGGTCGACGTCAATACCAACAACGTCCAGGCCGGCCTGGGTGAAAGCTTCGATCACCGCCTGCCCGCCATTTAACGATACTTCTCGCTCCGCCGACCACCCGCCGTACAACACAGCAAGTGGCCCTGTCAGTTTCGCTTCGCACTGACGGCGTAATTCATCTATATCAGCGAGCAATTTCATACCAAGCCCTCCCGATGAATTCGTCTAGCAATGGCACCAACGTTACCTGCTCCTTGGGTAAGCACGATGTCACCGTCACGAAGCACGTCGTTTAAAATCTCTGATAGCTTGGCAATGTCCTCTACAAAAATAGGGTCAATATGACCTCGAGTACGAATGCTGCCACTTAAACTACGACCGTCAGCACCTGGCACAACCTGCTCGCCTGCGCTGTATACCTCAAGCAGCAAAAGAACATCTACACCTGACAGTGTGGCAACAAAATCCTCATATAAGTCGCGAGTACGACTGAAACGATGAGGTTGAAAAATCATCACTAAACGGCGTTCCGGCCAAGCTTGACGAACCGCCTTTATTGTCGCCGAAACTTCCGTTGGATGGTGACCATAGTCATCTACTAACATAGCCTCACCCTTAGCCAGCGGCAAAGAACCGTATACCTCAAATCGTCGGCCTACTCCTTCAAATTCAGACAAACCTTTTTGAATGTGTTCATCGGCAATACCTTCGTCGGTTGCAATGGCAACTGCCGCCGTGGCATTAAGTACGTTATGCATACCTGGCATGGCGACTGACAACTGCAGAGAAGATTTGCCATCCGGTCGGTCCACAGTAAATGAAGTCTTGAGGCCGTCAGCTGAAATGTTTCGTATGATGAAATCGGCATCCTCGGCAGTACCATAAGTAAGGGTTGGCCTACCAACATCACCAAGAATAGAGCGCACGACGGGGTCATCAATACACAAAACGGCTAAACCATAAAAAGGCAAGTTGTGCAGAAAGTTGATAAAGGTCTGCTTCAAAACGTCGAAATCGCCGGCGTAACTTTCCATGTGATCGGCATCAATGTTGGTCACCACTGCTGTCATCGGCTGGAGATGAAGGAATGAAGCATCACTCTCATCAGCCTCAGCAACTAGGTAACGACTAACACCGAGTCGCGCATTGCTGCCGGCGCTGTTCAACAGCCCGCCAATGATAAACGTGGGATCCAGACCGCCACAGGCCAAAACAGATGCAACCAAGCTAGTAGTTGTTGTTTTGCCATGGGTGCCCGCGATAGCAATGCCATGGCGGTAACGCATTAACTCAGCAAGCATCTCAGCTCGCGGCACAATGGGTATACGTTGTTCTCGCGCCGCAACTAATTCTGCATTTTGTTCTTTGATTGCGCTGGATATGACGATGACATCAGCACCGATAATGTTGCCTGCAGCATGCCCGACAAAAACCTCAGCACCTAACTCAACCAACCTCCTGGTTGTATCACTGTCGCCAAGGTCTGAGCCCGAAACCTGGTAACCCTGGTTGCTCAGCACCTCAGCAATGCCACTCATTCCCGCGCCGCCGATGCCGACAAAATGAATTCGGCGAATTCTGCGCATTTCGGGAATTTCGATCACGTTCGCAATAACGCTCATGCCGACGCCTCACAACGCGCCAACTGGCAGCAATGTTGGTAAACCTGTTGCGCCGAATCAATCACCGATAATTCAGCGGCGGCGGCCGCCATGGACTCGCGACTTTCAGAATTATTAACTAGTTGCAGCAAACTCGAATAGCTCTCTTCTGTGGATAAATTGGTCTGTGGAATCAAAAGTGCGGCATGGTTTCTTTCAAGCCAGCGTCCATTCTCAGTTTGATGATCATCTATTGCGAAAGGAAAGGGCACTAACACCGAGGCGCAAGCAGCGAGTGTTAGCTCGGCTACGGTCATCGCGCCAGCGCGACAAACAACTAGATCTGTCCACTGATAACTTTCAGCCATCACGTCGATAAACGCGTCAACTCTAGCCTCAACGCCAAGCTGTTCATAACGATTTTGTGTCGCATTACGTTCGGCGTCGCCTGTTTGATGCCAAACTTCTACGCTCCCTTTGGCCTCGCTGCTTAGCCTCTGAATCAATGCTGGCATCTGTTCATTCAGTGCTCGAGCACCTCTACTGCCACCTATAATCAATATTCGACAACTTGATAGTTCCTTCGCTGGCGCCGCATTACTTGGTGGCGTTTTTAACAAAGCGACAATATCCTGACGCACGGGATTACCAGTGAAAAACGTCCCTTTTCTCTTTTTGAATGTATCAGGAAAACC
>JBGCFQ010000037.1:0-27190 GCA_045106985.1 Pseudomonadales bacterium
ATTCGAATGGCTCTATCAACAGCGACCCAACAAAGCACTTTCGAAAAGACGAAGTGTTTTTTCGCGCCTCGTATTTCCCAAATGCCGGCATCAGGTTTGCGCCACTGCTCATCTACATGACGTACCATTGTGCGAACAACAGTCCAAATACCCTCAATGTTATCAATTGAGTGTCGATGATCGGCAATGCGCTGGTAAATTGTGTCTAGCGCAAAACCATAAATGTCGTGCTGCTTTTGCTTGTACGCAGCGTTACCAATACGCACAGGAGCCGAGTTTTCATAGCCTGCTAGCCAGTCTAACTCTTGTTCTTTTAATTGTTTCTCGCCATTGATGCCATACATAATCTGAATGTTGTCATCTTTATAGGGAATAACATCAAGCAGGAAATTCAGGTAACGGCTGGCTACACGGTAGTGGCCAAGTTGGGTGAAAATCTTTACCACCATAGACGCATCGCGCAACCAGCAGAAGCGATAATCCCAATTACGAACGCTGCCTATATCTTCAGGCAAGCTAGTGGTAACGGCAGCCAATACGGCACCAGTACGCTGATAAGCCAGCAACATCAAGGTCAACATACTGCGTTCAATGGTATCGTTCCATCGCGCGAAATCGACCGTTTGATCAACCCAGTCCATCCAATACACTTTGGTTCGCTCGAATTGCAGCCGCGTCAATTGAACCGAAGGCGATTTTACCTGTTGGTTGTAACTCATCCAAAGATAAGTCTCTGATTCAATGGCTACAGCTTTACCGTCCGCAATAGACTGCAAATTTCTGTTCGAATATAAATACACTGATTCGTAGCTTGGCTGATGACAAGTGCTCTTAATATAGTCGTCGTGCACAACGACGTCTGTTTCAGCCTGCGCATAGGCCAACTTCGGACGGTAATCAAATACAGCCTTAGGCCGGCCTTTAAGCGGTCTCACATAGCGGATAATGTCCGGAGGACAGATCGTTTCATACTTTGTTTTATACCGAGGCATGAAATCCAGAACTTCGAACGCGTCTTCTTTGTTACTAAACACCGTTCTCAGTATGTTGGTGTGCGGCAAATACTCTTGCTTTACCTTAACGCCACGGCCCGTCATTCGTACCGCAAAGTGGCCGCCTCGATCGGTATCGAGCAGACTGGCAAATACGGAGGGCGAGTCGAAAGCCGGCAAGCAGCACCAATCGATGCTGCCGTTCTCGGAAACAAGAGCAGCACTTTGACCATTGCCGATCACGCCCCAGTTCATATTGGGCGCTGCTTTCTTAGAACCACTCATTGCTCGCACTCCTGTGCACTACTCTGCTTTTTTTTTATCAACTGCACCAAGCGCAGAATGAGATCATGAAATTGCTGTACGTCCGGCACTCGGTTGGCGGCCTGCGAGTCCCCTTCACCTACCTTTATTGACACGATGTTCTTTCGTGAGAGTCTAAACATAGCCTCATCTGTTTGATCATCGCCCGCGCATAGCACCGCATCGTATTCATTCCGGTCGAGGAAGTACTCTACGGCTCGGCCCTTGTTCACGTGCATTGAGCTGGCCTCAACAATTCGTTTGCCATGATGAATTTCGACTGGCAGATTACCCAACATTGAGTACATGTCGCTGAGCAGCTGATTCGCTTTCCAGTTTCCATAGATAGGGTCTGACAGACGATAGTGCCAAACCACAGACGACTCCTTATCTTCTATGCTACTACCAGGTGTTGAGCCCTCATACAGACTGAACACTTCAAGCACGGCGTCTTTCCAACTGAAATCTCGATCAGGATTCAATGAGTGCCAAACATCGGAACCCGGTGCCAAAAAGCGGTTACCATGCTCGGCAATCAGCGTAAATTTGTACTGGCCTAGCCAGTCCTTTAGCGTTTCTCCAGACCGACCACTGATTATGTAAACATCTACTGGAGACTGTTCCAGCTGCTGAAGCAAGGCATGTAATTCTTCTTCTGGAAAAGCATCGCCAGGCTGATCTTCAAAATCTCTCAACGTGCCATCGTAATCTAGGAAGAACGCTGTACGTCCGCCTTCGGTTAATGTCTTGGTAATTATTTTTTCGTCGCTAAGAAGGTCCCTAGGATTCGTTAGCAGCTGCTCGCTTTTGTTCAACTCGTCGATGAATGAGCGTGCCCAATAGTCAGAATTGTATTGCAGAACGCGGCTCTTCATATAGCCCATGCGTTCACAGCGTTCTTCTCGGTCCATCGTTAACGCTTGATCTATAGCGTTAGCCACCTCTACTTTATTGTAGGGGTTGACGATGATTGCATTCACCAGCTCTTGTGCAGCACCAGCAAACTCGCTTAGAACAAGAACGCCAGGGTCTGCGTCGTTCTGGCAGGCGAGGTATTCTTTGGCCACCAGATTCATGCCGTCAACCAATGGCGTAACCAGGCCAACATCGGCTATTGCATAGAGAGCGCACAGCTCGGTGAAAGGAATTGATTGGTGGATGAAGTGAATCGGACTGTTTTGAACACTCGCGTACAAGCCATTGATTCGCCCAACCTCGCGCTCAATACGTTCACGCAGCATCTGGTACTCTTTTACTTCACCTCGTGTCGGTACGCTAACGAACAAGAATACAATATTGTCCCTGTCAGCCGTGCCGGCAAGAAAAGCCTCTATGGCTTCAAGACGGCGCAACAAACCTTTGCTGTAGTCCAGCCTTTCAACGCTTAGCACTATGCGTTTACCGAGCCAGTTCTGTTGAAATTCGCTCAGCAGTTTCGAGTGCTGAGCACTCGCCATCTGAGTCTCAAAGCTCTCGGAGTTGATACCAATAGGGAAAATACCAAGAGAAGCAGTGTGATTCCCTACCTGTATCTCAGTCATGTCAGATTCAAGACCCAACAGCTGCAGCGCTGAACTTCTAAAGTGACGCAGATAGCCATAGGTATGAAAGCCAATTAGATCGGCACCCAGTACGCCTCGTATAAGTGCTTCGCGTTGGGGATGACAACGAATAACCTCTGAGGACGGAAACGGCGTATGCAGAAAAAATCCAATCTTTAGATTGGGCTTCGCGGCTCTAAGTAACTCAGGTAATAGAAACAGGTGATAGTCGTGCACCCAGACAATATCGTCATCACGCACTTCTTTTAAAACGGCTTCGGCGAACAATTCGTTAACACGACGATAAGCTGCCCAATCTGAATCCGAGTAGTTCATGTAGGCGCGGTTGTAATGCAACAGCGGCCAAAGACTTGAATTCGATAAGCCGTGGTAGTAACCCTGCACCAACTCATCTGAAAGGAACACGGGAATACAACCGTACTCATCTTCCAGCGTTTTTTTGAGCTCCGGCAGATCAGTTTGAGGCTCTACCTGGCCGGGCCAACCAATGGACTGCAGTTCGAACTCACTGTTGGAAACACCCTCCAGTGCAGCAACTAAGCCGCCTGATGATTTCTTGATCGAAGACCCAATAGTTATGGGTAAGCGGTTTGCTACATTTAGAACTCTTTGCATCCTCAAAGTGTAGACAAGCTGCCGAGGCTTGCTGTCGCATACGCCATGATTTTGACTGTAACGTCAGAAAATAGTGCAACAGTGATTAATGCGTGTTCGTATTTCGAGCGATTCGGCTTCGACGGGCTCTTTGAAGACGTTTTTGGCGGATTAGACTGGCCTTTTTCCAAGCGCCGTCTTAACACGCTTCTGTAAGGCAGGCACTACATCATGCTCAAACCAGGCATTCCTTTTCAGCCATATATTGTTACGCGGGCTAGGATGAGGTACAGGCAAATTATCAGGCAAATGTTGTTTCCAGTCGCGTACGGTCTCTGTGAGGTTCCCTGTAGCAGACGGCATATGCCAAGCAAGTGCGTATTGACCAATTAAAAGAGTGAGTTCGAGACCTTCAAATTTTGCCATTAAGCTGTCGCGCCAGGCTGCCGCGCATTCTGTTCGCGGTGGCAGGTCACCGGATTTGCCAGTGCCTGGGTAGCAAAAACCCATGGGCAAAATAGCGACTTGTTTTGGGTCGTAGAATACCGCTTCGTCAATACCCATCCATTCTCTTAGTCGCTTGCCACTGGCATCATCGAACGGCACGCCGGTCTTATGTACTTTGCGGCCAGGCGCCTGGCCTGCGACTAGGATTTTCGCCTGCGGATGAAACTGAAGCACTGGCCTAACGCCATGTTCCAAACTGGGCTCGCACAGAGTGCAGCCCCGCACTTCTTCGAGCAACTGTTTATAACGAATCATTCGAAATCCTTGCAGGCTGTGCGGAAACTAGTACGGTTGAAGTAATATGTGCACGCGAATTGTTCTGTAATTCAACGTGAACTTCAAGCTCTACAGTGTTACTGACCAACCCAGAATTGGCACTGACATCAATGGCACTTACTCTAGGGTCAATGCCAGCTTCCTAAAACACTAGGATGATATTTTTCGCGGTTTGGCGAATTTCTTGAAATAATGAAAGCGACGTTCACCACGATTGCTGCGTTCGCCACGCAGCGCTTCCAGGGCTTCGGTTAACAGGTCCGCGGTTAGTCCAACAACTTCTATACCCTTGGCACGTATGATCGGCTCAACATGCTCGGAATTGAATTTAGTGATTGTACGTTCTAGAAACTCAGCCTCAGTGTGTAAGTTCATGGTGATCACTCGCTCCACTTCCCTGCTAGTACGAAAAGTCGGTTCAATGTCACTGTAAGCGACAATCGGCGCCAGCGAAAAGCCCGCACCACTCCAGGCATCGTCAAGGCGACCGAGCACTCTGACAGAGCTTCGGTCTAGACCAACTTCTTCTTCTGCTTCACGCAGGGCTGCGCTAATGTGATCTTCACCAGGGTGCAAACCACCGCCAGGAAAGCTAACTTCTCCAGCGTGTGTCGGCATTGTCGCTGCGCGCACAGTGACTAAAGTGGCCGGCTGGCCACCGTCGTCCCAGAACAAAATGAGAACGGCGGCTTGACGGAAATTGATGGCTTCCATTTCTGTAGTAAAACTAAAGGCCTGTTTTTGCAGGGCGTTTTCCAGAATAGCTAGCCAATCCTTGCTGTAACTCATAATACGCTCTTAAGGAAGTGTTCTTAAATCCGGAACCAGTATCGCCAGTCGTCATTAAGTTCGCAAGTTGGTGCGTTGTAACTTATGCGCACTGCACTGCCTAATGTGCAGATACAGTTCGATTCGCCGCCCAAGTTCTCAACGCTTGAACATTTTCTGCCATCACAATTGAAATCGGAAACGTATTCGCCAAAGCGGATTCGAGATGCTCCATAGCGAGAGTGTTACGACGGGCCGAGGCTTGATAGGCCGCAGAAACCACGACTTGCTCAATCTCTGCGCCAGAGAAACCATCGCTTAACTCCGCCAAACGTTTTAAGTCAAAATTGTCACAGTTGAAATGCCTTTTACTAAGATGAATATAAAAGATTTCCTCACGAATTTCGGTAGGTGGTAAGTCAACGAAGAAGACCTCGTCAAGACGTCCCTTGCGCAGAAGTTCAGGTGGAAGCTTACTCACATCGTTTGAAGTCGCCACAATAAAGACTTTGCTTTTCCGCTCGGCCATCCAGGTCAACAGTGTGCCAAGCAAGCGCGCAGACGTTCCACCGTCTTGATCACCTGTGGCCATGCCCTTCTCAATCTCATCAATCCATAGCACGCACGGTGACATCAGCTCAGCCTGAGCCAGTGATGCTCTTAGATTTTTCTCAGTCTCGCCGATGAACTTATTGTAGAGAGCGGCCAAGTCCAGCCGCAATAGAGGGATAGACCATACGCCGGCAATTGCTTTTGCAGCGAGACTTTTACCGCTACCTTGTACGCCCAGCAACATTAGTCCTTTCGGTGAATCACCGGTCGCTTCCTGGCTACCCAGAAACACGGTTTCCCTAAGTTTCACCCATTCTTTTAATGTCCCCAGCCCACCGATTGCGCCAAATTGTTCGGTGTCGTACTCAAAACTCAACACACCTTCCATATCGATCAGCTCAAACTTAGCTTTGCTAATAGTGCTAACGTCGCTTTCATCGATAACACCGTCTTGAAAAATAGCGGTGCGTGCCAGTCGCGTAGCATCGTTTTCACTTAAGCCACGCAGATTTCTGGCCAGCTTTTTAACGGTGCCTAAACTGGTTTGTACTTTTTTTCCGGCGTTTTGGGTCGACCAATTCGCCGCTTCACGCTGAACAATCTTTAGCAGACGCATGTCGTCCGGAAGACTCAACGACATACGCGCTGTAACGCGCCGCAATTCCAAAGGAATTTCTAACTCGCAACTGACCAAAATCAAAGTGTGATGCAATGATTCATAACTGAGTGCGATATCTTTTAGCAAGCGAACATTCTCTGGCTGCCCGGCAAGGTAGGGATGGAAGTCACATAGTGCGTACAAGGTAGGTGTGCTGTGCGCCCTAATCGTTCGGAGCGCTGCGTCAGGGCTTTCGCGCTCAGCATCAGGGTTATCCAGAAACGGGTTCTGTGATCCTAATTTATTCAAACCGTCAGTGATAGTCCAGGAAGCGAAGGCCAGACCTTTGCTCATCGCCACTCTGGTCAGTAGCTCCAAGGCACGAACCTCATCAAAGGTTTCTACCACTATTATTGGAATTTTGGCGTCAATTAAAAGCGCCAAATCATCAACGTCTTTCACTCAATAGTCCCTGTCAGCTTGCTGCAAAAGACCCAGCTTCCTTGTAGCTTATCTTGGTAACTAAACCACAGCTATCCAAGAAAGCATTGGGCACTCTTTAAAGGTTAGCAGCCCTAACAGAGCTCATCGATGAGGTTCCGAGAAAATTAAGACTGGGCCGCCGGGCGTTTGATAATAAAAACATTACCTATGAGGATCATTGCGACTCCTAACAGCATGACTTCTGACCACTGCAGCCCTTCAAGCATTGTTGAAATTAACAGCGCCACCAGCGAATACAATATAGAAACATACGCAGCCCGCGGCGCGCCGACATTGCCTACCAGCGTTAAGTAAGTATAAAAAGCAACCACACTGCCAAGAATAGCCAAGTACAGCAGCGACCCAATGTAGGCCGCACTCACCTCAAACATTAATGGCTTGCCAGTGAACAGTACGTAGACGGCTGTAAGAATAGAGCCGTACGTCATTCCCCAAGTATTAGCATGAGTCACACTTATGCGGCGCTCGCTTAAACGATGCGAGACAATATTGCCGGTTGCGGCAGTAACAGACGCCGTTACGGCAAATGCAAGCCCTGCAAAGAATACCGGGTTCACGCTACTGGCCAGAATCTCATCAAGAAACAGCAAGGCGAGCCCTGAAATACCTAATACCGCTCCAATCACCAGGCGCGCATCTGGCTTCTGTTGATAGAAAAGCCACAGCTGCAGCGTGTTGATAAGTATGGCCATTGAGAATACAACACTGACCAAACCGCTGGGCAAGCGCTCCACAGCCATATAGACCACTACATAATTGAGCGAGAACATGCACAGGCCCAAGGCTACGAAACGAGCATGAACTCTGGCTGAAAAGCTCGGCATGTCACCGCGTGCGAAAGCAATCACCCACATAAGTGCCGCGGCGATAAGGTAACGGTAAAGTACCGACTGTTCAGCCGGTACAGTTCCTACCTGGAAAGTAACAACATAGAAAGTGGTACCCCAAATGAGTACCGTAAGACTATAGAGTGCCAGGCTCACCTACTGGTGAGCCTGCACCTACAACAACACTTCAGATACTCTGCCGTGCCGTTGAGTACTGCACTTGGCAGCTGCGAGCAATTAGCTGCGAACAACGTCTATTTGCTCAACGGCTATCGCCTTGCCTTCGGTGGCTGCTAGTTGGAAGCTTTCGATTTGATCGAAGTTCATATAGCGGAAAATTTCATCCGACATGGAATCAATCTTCATAGCGTACTCCATATACTCTTCCACTGTAGGCAACTTACCAAGAATCGCTCCCACTGACGCGAGCTCGGCCGAGGTCAAATAGACATTCGCGCCTTCGCCCAAGCGGTTTGGGAAGTTACGAGTAGAGGTAGAAAGCGTAGTACAGCCTTTAGCAACTCGAGCCTGATTACCCATGCATAGCGAGCAACCGGGCATCTCGGTACGAGCCCCGGCAGCGCCATATATATTGTAGTAGCCTTCTTCCATCAGCACGTGTTCGTCCATACGCGTAGGAGGAGCAATCCACAATCGTGTTGGTATGCCTCCCTTAACATGCTCAAGCAATTTACCCGCCGCGCGATAGTGACCAATATTGGTCATGCAAGAACCGATAAACACTTCGTCCACTTTGTCGCCCGCTACCTCGCTCAACAAGCGCGCATCATCCGGATCATTAGGAGCACATACGATAGGCTCGGTTACTTCGGCCAAATCAATTTCGATCACTTCGAAGTATTCAGCATCAGCGTCAGCTGCAAGCAAGCTTGGATCAGCCAGCCACTCTTCCATTTTCTTAGCGCGTCGCTCAAGCGTGCGCATATCACCGTAGCCCTGCTGAATCATCCAACGCAGCATAGTAACGTTGGAACGCAGATACTCAGATACAGTGTTTTCACCCAGCTTAATGGTACAACCAGCCGCTGATCGTTCAGCAGAAGCATCCGACAATTCAAATGCCTGCTCTACGGTCAAATCTTCCAGACCTTCAATTTCAAGAATACGACCAGAGAAAGCGTTTTTCTTGCCCTTCTTCTCTACTGTTAACAAACCTTTTTGAATGGCGTAGTAAGGAATGGCATGCACCAAATCACGCAGAGTGATTCCTGGCTGCATTTCGCCCTTGAAACGAACCAAAATAGATTCAGGCATGTCCAGTGGCATCACTCCGGTAGCCGCTGCGAAAGCGACCAAACCAGAACCGGCTGGGAAGGATATTCCCATAGGAAAACGAGTATGTGAGTCACCGCCTGTGCCGACTGTGTCGGGCAGCAACATACGGTTAAGCCAACTATGGATAATACCGTCGCCTGGACGCAATGAAACACCGCCACGATTACGAATAAAATCCGGAAGCGTATGCTGTGTTTCAATATCTACCGGCTTTGGGTAAGCAGCGGTATGACAAAATGACTGCATTACCAGATCGGCTGTAAACCCGAGGCAAGCGAGGTCTTTCAATTCATCACGGGTCATTGGCCCAGTGGTGTCCTGAGAGCCTACAGTAGTCATCATAGGTTCGCAGTAAGAACCAGGACGAACGCCGTCTAATCCGCAGGCCTTGCCTACCATTTTTTGCGCTAAGGTAAAGCCCTTACCCGTGTCTTCGATTATTTCTGGTCGTCGAAAGACATCAGAAGCAGGTAGACCCAAATGTGCTCTAGCGCGTGATGTTAAACCACGGCCGATCACCAGGTTAATTCGCCCGCCAGCCTGCACGGAATCAAGAATGGTATCTGACTTCATCTCGAATTCACTAAGAATGCTGCCATCTTCTGAAAGAATTTTGCCATCGTAGGGACGGATTTCAACAGTCGCTCCATGAGGAATATTGTCAACAGGCGCTTCAAATACTAATGCTCCAGCATCTTCCATGGTGCTAAAGAATATAGGCGCCACTTTTGAACCTATACACACACCACCAGAGCGCTTATTGGGAACCCCAGGAATATCATCACCGAAAAACCAAAGGACGGAGTTAGTCGCTGACTTGCGCGAAGAACCTGTTCCTACAACGTCGCCAACAAAAGCCACGGGCAAGCCTTTGGCTTTGACTTCATTAATTTGAGTTAGGCAACCGGTAACACCTTGCTCATCGGGTGTAATACCATCGCGAGCCATCTTATACATAGCAAGTGCGTGCAAGGGTATATCGGGGCGTGACCAGGCATCTGGTGCTGGCGACAGATCGTCAGTGTTGGTTTCACCCGACACTTTAAAGACTGCCATCTTAATCGACTCAGGTACAGCATCTTGTCCGGTAAACCACTCGGCATCGGCCCAGCTTTGCAGTACATCTTTAGCCACTGCGTTACCAGCGTCGGCCTTTTCTGCAACGTCATGAAAGGCTTCAAACACCAGAATAGTAGTTTTCAGTTCAGCCGCTGCAGCCGTCGCCAGTTCAGCGTCGTCTAGCAAACCCACCAGGGTGACTACGTTATAACCGCCGTGCATATTGCCCAACAGTTCTACAGCCATTTTTCGATCAATAATCGGCGAACTCACTTCACCCGCTAGCAAAGCGGCTAGAAAGGCCGCCTTCACATAGGCCGCTTCGTCAACGCCTGGTGGTATGCGGTTAGCTATCAAATCGAGAAGAAACTCTTCTTCGCCCTTTGCAGGATTCTTCAGAGCTTCGACCAGCTCACCGGTCCATTCTGCACTGAGGGGTTTGGGCACTATGCCCTGTTCTGCACGCTCCGCTATGTGTTCGCGATATGCTTCAAGCACTGTCTTCTCCATATAAACAAATCAGCCAATCATTTTAGCCTAAATCACGTCAATTGTCTGCGGGAGAATCATGCTGCCGGGGCGATCAACGCAACACTAAAGCCCATGCTTGGCGCTATTGACTGAACATGTTCTGCAGCACCTTATGCTTCGGGTCCAGCGGCTCAGCGCACTCATAGGTACGCTCATAACCAGTGCGCGAAAAGTACCACTTACCATTTATTTTCCTATATTCATCGTGGTAAATACCGGCACCATAAATGCGAATCTTTGACTCCAGGTTGATAACGGTGTCTTCCAGGTACCAGGTTCCTTTTGCTCGCAGTTCACCAAAAAACTCCAGCTCGGGTGTATGCACCTGATGCAAGGTCAGCATGTTTTCACCCGACAAGTTATCGGACATGAACTTGACGATGGCATCTCGTCCCTCGAAGCTGTATTTACCGCCCGAATAGGCGGCAATGCAGTCTTCAGTGAACAGAGACCCAAACAACTCCCAATCATTGGTATCCAGCGAGCGCATATACCTCGCTTTCAGCTGACGAATCTGTTCCATTTCCAGCAGTTCATTCATTTTAGTTTCTCCCCCTGCGGCTCGCTGCTAAGATATGAAGACAATACCCTAACAAAGTGATCGGCTTCATGAGCAAGTATTTATTCAGCGTTGCCTCAGTTCTACTGCTGCTGCAATCATGCACAACTCAGCCTTCAAGCCCCGTTGTAATCACCAATGGAATAAGCAGCCACGTGTTAGCGTCAAACAGCGTAGAAAGAAGCTATCAAGTGTACCGCCCCGAAAGTGCCACAGAGGGCGCTCCTGCAATATTTGTACTACACGGCTCAGGGGGCTCAGGCAGTGAAATGCGCGCAATAGCCGGCGCAGGATTTGAAAGATTGGCAGATCAGCATGGTTTTCTTGTGGTATATCCAGATGGTTTCGAAAATCACTGGAACGACTGCCGAGGATCAGCAAGCTACTCGGCAAATACTGAAAATGTTGATGACACCCGTTTTTTTCAGGAGTTGACTACCGAAGTTGCAAAGCGCCAGCAAGCCTCAACCGATAAAATGTTTCTCACCGGCTTGTCTAACGGTGGGCAAATGGCTTATAAAATGGCCTTTGAGAGCCCCCGCACATTTAAGGCATACGCAGCTGTTATTGCCTCACTGCCTGAAGAATCCAACCTTGATTGCGATAAGAGCAATACAGCCGTGTCGATGATGATCATGAATGGCGACAAAGACCCAATAAACCCTTACAACGGCGGAGTTGTCTCTATTGGCTACAACACAAGTCGCGGGGCCGTTCTATCTACCCGTGAAACCGCATTGTATTGGGCCGGGCTAGCCGGCAATCGCAGACCCCCCAGCGTAAAACTCTATCCGGAACGAGATGGTGACGACGCCACATCGATTGAAGCGAAAACTTGGCAAAAGGATAACGGTCACCAAATAAAGCTCGTTACCATGAAGGGTTCCGGCCATGTATTTCCGTCAATCAATAGCAAGATTCCAACGGAATACGCCTCACTGTTGGGCAAGGCCGCTGGAGATGTTGATGGCGCAGATCTTGTTGTTGAGTTTTTCCTGGGTCGTTTGTAGGCCTTCAATATGCAAAGAAGTTATCCAGCGCTATGTCTCTTAGCAATGGTTACAGCGTCGCAAACGCTGCATCCATAAAGCCTTAGCGTTTAGGTCTGGGCCGAGCTTCATTAACCTTTAAGCTTCGCCCACCTGAATCGCTGCCATTAATAGCCTCAATAGCTAAGTTCGCTTCGGCGTCGTTATCCATTTCAACAAAGCCGAAGCCTTTAGAACGACCTGTTTCCCTGTCCTGGATGATGCTCGCATTCGAGACAGCACCATGCTCTGCAAACAAAGCCGTCAACGCTTCTTCAGTTATTTGATAAGGAAGGTTACCCACATAGATATTCATTGTTGATTCTCACCGTCGTGCGTTGATAATTATTATATTTCGGCGGATCCTGCGCACCAGTCCAGCCTTAGACGCCTCTCATATGGGACATCACAAGTCATAATCATACCAGTCGTCAGGACGACAGCCTATGCAATGACAATGAATTCACATCAACTTTTCGAGAACCTGTGTCGCGATTCGCGCTTATTGCGACATACATGCCTAAAACGACGCATCGGCGACATTCTTACAGCGTAACCAATAAGAAAACCGCAGTACAATCCGAAATACAAACATCAATTAGCAATAATTAGGGCGGTGTCGATCTGCACCAAAGTTAAAGATCCGGACCTTAGTTGATGTTCACCCGTTCCGACTGAGCTCTATCACTATTCATCTCAACCAATACAACTTATATTATATGTTAGAATTATGGTTGATTCGGCACCACAGCAATCATATTGAGATTCGTAACAATAAAGTGCAGCGCCAATGTCAACGTCAGCTCGTTTGTACTTACTGAAGAGGCTTGATCGGTCAGTAATACACACGCAAAAAAGATGACCGAACAGTTCTGGGTTGATACCATCGGGGCATAGTCATCGTAGGCTCCCTAGCCCAGGCCTGAATGCTCAAACAATAAACGCGAACAGAGGGATCGAAACATGGACCGAAGAGACTTTATAAGCAAGCTCGGCGTAGCTGGCGGTGCAGGCTTAATAGCCGGCACTGCGACAGCAAACCATCATGAGAGTGACAAAAATTCCGAATCGCTCTCCTCGACTATGAATGCGGATATGGATTCGCGTTTGGCGTCAGACAGCCGAACCGCGTTTGACGAGCTAATATCCACGTTGCAAGCCGCCGACGAACAATTTCTTGGTCCAAAAGGCCGGGTAACGACCACTGCCGATGTCGCAGACGGGCACCGCGCACTAATGCATACATTGCAGTGGGCTCTGGTCTCTGAAATGGACGTGTCGCGCGACCACCCGATCTTCCATCGAATTGTGACGCCAACCCGAAAAGGCCTCGGCGACAATCCAGACGCCGTGTACTTCTCTGCCAGTATTCGCGGCGAACGCAATTATACTATCAAGAGCAATATGGCCGGTGCCGTCTACACTTCAATCACAATCGAGGGCGGCGCGGGAGATGGTAGTTACGCAACCGGTGTAGTTGCAGCCATAAACAATACTGAATTCGACGTAGACAAAGACGGAAACTTTGAATTGCATCTAGGCCCCAATGTCAGCGGCCGAAACAGCTTAAAAGTTCCTGATACTGCGGCGCAAATAACAACTCGCCACTATTTTGAAGAAAAGGTTCGCGTGGCCGCCGATTTGGGTCGCCACATTCCAATGACAATCGAAAATAGTGATGAACTACCGCCGCCAGACACACCAGACGATGCGAGCATAGCGTCCGGTATTCGGAGAGTTACCGCACAGGTAGCCGGCCGCACATTAGGCCACTTGGCACGCGAGCGCGTCCCAGTAAGCTGGGTATCAACAGTGCCAAACCAATTCAACGCTCCTGAAAAACCTGGCGATATGGCATTTTCCGCCGTAGATAACGCCTACAGCATGGCACCCTATTATTTGCAGAGCGATGAAGCCCTGGTAATGACCGGTCGTTTCCCAAAGTGTGTGTTTGCCAATGTCGCTTTATGGAATCGCTTTCTTCAAAGTTATGACTACGCTAACAGACCTGTATCCCTCAACCGGGCACAAACTGAAACTGATAAGGACGGCAACTTCAGAATGATCATAGCTCACAAAGATCCAGGAGTAGCTAACTGGCTAGACACCGAAGGCCGCCTATCGGGATCGGTTTATTGGCGTTTTCTATTGCCCGAAGGAGGCATCGTCACCCCGCAGGCAGAAGTCGTGAAATTTGCTGATATAGCGAATTCCTAGTGCAACTAACTATCATTCAGAGCAGTCAATAGCGATGAAGTATTTTCTGTGAGTAGTCGCCGAATTATAGAGCGCAGCTGGTACGCCGCACTGAGGGCTTGTACAAGTCTGTGGGTAAGGCCAGATGTTTTACCGGAGCAACCTCAGGAGCTAATTAATTCAGAGCGACCTATTTGTTATGTGCTGGAAACAGGTAGCCTAGCCGATTTCCTAGCCTTGCAAATTGTCTGTCGCCGCCACGGCATACCCACCCCTTTTCGTCATTCAGGCTTACTGGACTGGGGGAAGTCGGAAACGCTCGCTGACGTAGCTCCTGTAGTGGCCATTCGACGTGGCAGAGGGTTGATATTAAGGCGTTCACACCCCCAGCTGAAACGCTTGCAGGCGGTACTCGAAAGCGGCGATCTGGAAACAATGCTGTTTTTGCCAGTGGCCATTTATTGGGGTCGTTCTCCTGACAAAGAACATTCTTTTATCAAAGTCTTGTTCAGCGAGCATTGGGATGTCGCTAGCCGAAGCCGTAAGTTTCTTACGACATTAATCCATGGCCGCAATACTTTAGTTCGCTTCAGCGAGCCTTTGGATGTAAGCGCACTGCGCGAAGAGCCTCGCGAAAGTGAGGGTGACAGCGAAAGTAAAAGTGAAGCAAGCAGTCATAACCCTGAGCGACTAACGCGAAAACTATCGCGTATCTTGCGCGTCCATTTTAGACAACGACGCATCGCTAGCCTAGGGCCAGATCAATCTCATAAACGCACGATCATCAATACGGTTTTGGCTAACGAGGCCGTGCGAGAAGTCATTGCGCAGGAAAGGTCCAAGCAAGAAAAAAACCCGAGTAAAAAACGTTGGTGGCAATCACAACCGCAAGCCCCGAAAGATAAGGCCCTAGGCTACGCCTATGAGATCGCGGCTGACATGTCTTTCTCTACAGTTAGAATTTTGCAATTACTGTTGCAAGCTTTTTGGAACAGACTTTACGATGGCGTTCGCTTCAATGGCCTGGAGCGATTGCGAGCCATCAACGATGGAAAAGAGGTGGTGTATGTGCCCTGCCACCGCAGTCACATTGACTATTTATTGATGTCGTATGCTTTGTATATGCAAGGTTTTTCACTCCCACACATAGCGGCTGGCCTCAATTTGAATATGCCGGTTATTGGGCCCATATTACGCCGTGGTGGCGCATTTTTCTTGCGTCGAAGCTTCTCCGGGAATCGTTTGTACGCAGCCGTATTTAATGCCTACGTGCAGGAAATTATTGCCCGCGGGCATTCTATGGAGTACTTCATCGAAGGTGGGCGAAGTCGAAGTGGCCGCTTGCTTCCCCCAAAAGCGGGGATGTTAGTAATGACCGTTCAAGCCTACCTGAAGGACACTGGGCGCCCTATTGTTTTTGTGCCGATTTATTTTGGCTATGAACGAATGGTAGAAGGGCAGTCCTTTATCAGTGAACTTAGCGGAGGGAAGAAAGAGAAGGAAAGCTTGTTCGGTTTTTTCGGTTCTCTGAGGGCTCTGCGTCAGGAGTTCGGTGAGGTCTATGCCAATGTCGGCGCACCCCTAGAGCTAGACCAACTATTAGACGAGCACCATCCGCAGTGGAGGAAAAATGCAGACGCCTTCGCGGTTCCAGAACGTCCGGATTGGCTACCACCGTTAATCGACTCGCTAGGCCAAGAAATAATGCAGCGGATAAACCGGGCAGCATCCGTTACGCCTGTTGCCGCACTGGCCACAGCCTTACTGGGCGCACCCAGGCTAAACATGGCCTATTCTGATCTTCTTCAACAACTCGAATTGCTCCTTTCTTTACTGAAAAAAATGCCCTATTCGGAGGAGCTAAGCCTACCGACACACAGCGCCGAGGAAATTGTTCTACATGGCGAGTCATTGGGTTATATAGAACGTGAAAAGCATGCATTAGGTGATCTTGTGCAGCTTAAGCCTGACCAAGCGGTCGCGATGACATATTTTAGAAACAACGTACTGCATCTGTTTGCCGTTCCAGCAACTGTGGCCGCTTGCTTTGTAAATCGAGATGCACTCAAGCGCGAAGAAATTCTTCGCTTAATTCAGCTAGGTTACCCTTATCTTCGCACCGAATTGTTTTTGCGTTGGAACAACGAAGAGCTTGAGCAGATTGTTGAGCAAAGCCTTAGCTTGTTTAATGACATGGGCCTATTGGACCAGCAGGGCGACGTTTATACACGCAATACAGGTAATAGCAGCGCGACCGTACAACTGATGCTGCTAGCCCAAAGTACAATGCCGGCCTTGCAACGATACTATATGACTGCCGTACTTTTGAGTCGCCAGGGCAGCGGTACGCTTAGCCAAAAAGACTTAGAAAAACTCTGCGAGCTTTGCGCTGAAAGACTCACAATCATGCACGGTCTACGCTCACCTGATTTCTTCGAAAAGAACCTGTTTCGAAGCTTCATCAAAACTCTGAAAGAAATGAAACTTCTAAGAACAGACGACGATGGGCTTCTGCATTTCGAAGCCAATTTTTCTGACGTTGAGCATCAGGCTAGCCTGCTATTGGACGATCAAATCAGGCACAGCATTAAGAGCATAACGGATGCTGGTAACATCGAGGCGGCGCTTGAGAAGACTAGCTAGCGCCTTAAGAAATTAGCGATAATTAGGGAAGCGCTGTGGTGAATGTTTTGTGCCGTGCATTCGCCACAAGAACGCCAGCCGCCTTTGCTTCGAGTCCCAACCCATCCTGGGTACCCTCCATCACAAAAAAGCCGTCGCTGCGCTAGTCTTTTTTACTCCATCGGTTGGGCCTTTTTATCTACGTAAACGCCCCTGGCATTCTCGTAACTTAAAGCGTGCCAACTCGGAATATCCCAGCACTGAAAGACAAGAATTCAACCGCGCTGCTAATCCAGCCTCGACATCGAGTAGTGCTTTTTTGGAGGTAAAAGGCAAAGGCCGAGTGAGTAAAAAATACAAGCGAAGCGCAGGCTTTATTGCGATTGAGGAAACCCCGGAGAGGACAAACCACGTAACAAAAGCAGTGCTCGGTGGCGTGGCGCACTACGAAGCACCACAGCAGCCAAACAATACAAACTTATCGAATACGGCGCTAGGCACCGTAATTAACTAACAGTCAAAAAAGGCTTGCAGCCCGTACGAACCAGAATGGAATCGAGTTCAGTGTCGTCGGCAAACTCCGTGTACTTTTCGCGCAACATCGCCAACGACTTAACGTGGTATTTCTGTGGTCCGCCCAAACTATGAATAAATGGCTCGCCGCCAATATCCACATTCAGCTCGTCAAGGCCCTGGGCCATTGAGTCGCTCACTGCTGCAGTCCAGGGCAAGAATGTACCCGCTAACTCGCTGACTAAAATAGGCTCCAGGGTGGGTGTGAGACTAGCAAGGCTTTCAAAGTCGCCAGAGTTTTTCGGGTTGGTCATTCTGTTCAACCAAGGCCTTAGCCCGCTGTATTCTTTGTCTATCAGCTTGGACACAGTAGGATCTGTCCACGCAGTATAAATTTGCCCCCATACACCAAAGTCTGCGAAACAGGGTTGACCGCCAAACAGGTACTTACGGTCTTCCAAATGCGTTTCTAAAAGACCTAACAAATTTCTAAAAGAAGCCTCTATTCTGCCCTCTGTGTTTTCGTTCGACCCAATCACCCAAGCGCGGCCGCTCATGCGCGTCTTAATCATTGTTGCTATACGTGCAGAAACAATGGAATTGGCGATTGGAATGTATCGAAGAATAAGCGGCATCTGCATTTCGGCTAAGCGCAAGCTTGCAGAGTTTTGATCAGCTTCCTCCTTCCAGCGATGATGAAACATATGTTTGTTGCCCCACTCATCGGCGTATTCTTCAAGCAGTAGCGATAGAAAAGCTAAAGCCGGTTCAGCAGGCTGCGCAATTGGCGCGGGATACTTTTGCTCCAATCGATCGAGCATCGGCGTGGAATCTTGCCAACCTTCACCATCAGGGCTTATCAACAAAGGAACAATAGGCAGCTTCGCGTACTGCTGAAATTCTGCTGCCGCCCCTCTATTCTTAAGAATCCACTTAAAGGGGATTTTCTTAAAGCGTAAGTAGGATCGTATTTTGATAGAGTAAGGCGAAAGCTCTGCGCCTATTAGTCGGTATTTCTCAGCCATTTTTATCTACAAAGTTAGGAGGTATTGTGAACCCGCCGATTTGCTCCGCAACTAAGCGCGCAAAATCAATGGTTAGGTAGTCGTTGTATTCTGCACCAACCGCTTGAATGCCAATAGGTAAGCCTGGCGCCGGTTTAGCCTGCGTTCGGCCTGCGGGGAATACAGTGCTCGGCAGATACGCTGTCGTCGTAAGCCCAGACCAAAATATCTGTTCAAAGTAGGAACGCTCCTGATCATCAACCATAACAGTTCGCGCTGACAGCTTAGGGTTTTGATCGTGTTCAAAGGCTGCGGTGGCCATTTGCGGGCACAGTAAAATATCCCAGTCTAAAAAGAAATCTCGCCATTGATAGCGCAGCTTTTCTCGGTAGTTGTTCGCCTGTAGCCATGCTCTGTGAGTAGCCGACATACCCCGCGCAATTAACGCTGCAGGAGAATCATCATCAGCCGACAGTTGGGACGCAATTAGCTGCGATTTTTGATAGGCGTTTTTTGACGCAGACGCACCCATTATTGAATGCATCAGCGTCATGTACGTAGTGTGCGACCGTTTCACATCTATGTCAGGGCGAGCTGAAAAGCTCACTGTCGCTCCGGCTTTTTCCAGCACATCAGCAAGGTTTTCTATGATTGCCTGTGTCTCACCATCTACTGCACTCTGCTCGTCATTCATCCAAACTGCAACGCGATAATCTCGAAGCTGCTTCTTTTGCGGACGGGGCAGGGCCAATTGCCAGCCAGATGACCGTAAGGTCTCTGGACCAGTGATGATATCCATCGCAAGCGCCAAATCTTCTGCACTGCGCGCCAGAGGGCCGCAGACAGCGATATCAGGCGCAGCCAAAACTCCCGGCAGTCCGTGGCCCAGCGGAGGTACCACACTCCAGGTTGGCTTGTGACCGTATACACCACAATAGTGGGCAGGGTTTCGAATAGAGCCACCTATGTCGGACCCTGTTTCCAAGGTGGTAAGACCTGCCGCCAAGGCCGCTGCCGCTCCACCGCTGGACCCCCCTGGGGTGCGCTTTGTGTCCCAGGGATTATTCGTTGTGCCGTACATAGCGTTATAGCTTTGAAAGTCAGCTAGGTCTTCGGGCACATTGGTTTTGCCCAGCACAACGGCGCCGGCACGCTTGTACCGTTGTACGACGTCTGCGTCTTGCTCGGCTATGCTGTTTTGAAAAGCTTCCAGCCCCCAGGTGGTGGGCAGACCTGCAATGTTAAAGGACTCTTTCACGGTCAAAGGCAAGCCGAAAAGGGGGCCCTTGTCAGCCTGTTTTAGATTATCAATCACAAGTGCGGCATCACGAGCACGCTCAAAATCTCTGACCACAACCGCATTGATATCGGTATCGATATTCTCTATTCGCTTGATATAATAGTCGCAGAGCTCTAGCGCCCCTATTTCTGCTTGCTCTAGTTTTGAAATTAAATCACAGGCGTTTTGGTAGGCTAATTGATCACTCATCTTGGTTATTGCTTTTTCCAACGTGAAACAAGAGAGCCAATATAAATGCAGCCTTGCTCGCACACAAGGGCAGAGAATTTGAAATGCCGCTGCCACTGCTCTACTCTGCATGAACAATGCAATCACTTGCTACAATAGTCTCTACGCACATTCCTGGCGCACAACTCGACATAGTCAGCTTGCCAGATGCCGCCCACTTGAAACTGGCACTGCTCAGTGCGGGTTATCCGCAGCACGAACTTGACAACGAAACTACCCACCGACTTATGCATGAACCTATGTATTGGGTGTTTTGTTGGGCGTCTGGCCAAGTGTTAGCTCGCTACCTGTTGATGAACGCCGACGAACTAAAGGGTAAAACGGTATGCGACTTTGGCAGTGGTTGTGGCGTGGTTGCAGTTGCCGCCGCATTGGCTGGCGCGCACTGCGTGTATGCATGCGACATTGACCCAATAGCCCTGCGAGCGACCCAACATAATGCAGAACTCAATGAGGTTAATGTGAACTGCGTTCGCAGTCTGGATGACATTACTGAGCCACTGGACCTTATTAGCGTGGCCGATGTTCTATACGACAGCGACAATCTGCCGCTGCTAGATCACTTCTTAGAATACGCTCCGAAGGTGTTGCTCGCCGACTCAAGAATCAAAAATTTCGACCACAGCAATTACACACTTTTATGCACCGAGCAAAGTCACACCTTGCCCGACCTGGACGAGTCGGCCGAGTTTCGTTCCGTTCGAATTTACTCTGGAGCGCGCAATCGCGCGATAGTGTAGGCATGGTCAGAAGCCTTTCCGCCGCCATCACCGGGCCTCACACCCAGCAATTCATTGCCATGTAAAATTTCGTACTCCGCCCTGCCTTGCTCTAGCTGCGCTTTAGCTACAACGCCGTGCATTAGCACCTGCAACTTACCTCTATGGTTATAGTCAAAACGTTGATTGGGCGGCAGCTGTTCTACCAAGTTAACACTACCATCGCCCAGAAGCGTCTTTAAAGTGGCACTGAATTCATTGTCATTGAAATCACCGGTAACAAAGTAATCACGACCCAGCCCGTCTAAAGCAGCCAACACTTCGCGAATCAGTTTGGCCTGCTCAATTCTTGTCGGCTCTTTCGGGTCGAAACCAGGCTTATCCGGTGAAAAAACGCCTCGCTGATGGCGCTTAGACGCTAGGTGAACGTTAATAATAGTGAGCTGATAGCCCGGCCTTTGATTTAAGTAGAACGTAGCCGTTAGTGGCTTACGAGAATCTTCATACGCTGAATTGTCAGCCGCGAGTAACCTGACAGTACCGTTCAGCACAGACACGCGTTGTGGGTTATACAGAAAACCATTACGGATATTACCACCGGGCTGGCCGCCATCAGCACCCACTTTAGGGGCAATATCAAGCCAGTTGTATTCAGGCCCGCCTAGCGATAGTACGTCAGCTATAAGCGCCTTATACGTTAAGCTGGCATCTACTACGTCGCTGAGTTCAGCACCATCGTTATCCTGAATTTCCTGCAGGGCTACGATGTCAGGGTTTCGTGCCTGGCGAACTATCGCGCGCGCTAATCGTAGAAATCGCCCTTCTCCAACATCATCATCTATATCACGGCGTGGATCGATTACCTTGCCGGCCTCTTCAATTTTTATGTCAAGGTTAAGCGCATTCAAGGTCATCACCGTCATGCCATCACTGTACGCCTCCAAGTTGGTACGGTTAGGCTCAAAGGTGGGGGCAGCTTCTACTTTTACTGCAGAATTCACTGCCATCTGCCAAGATGCTGAGCGATAGTTTAGCGCACCGATTACAGGCTCTAGTAAAACAGCGCCAACATCCACGCTAAGCGCGTCATTGTAATCTACAAGACGAAAACCTGGAAACCAGCGATCTGACTGGTCCGCGTCAATCAATACACCACCTTGCTCTGAGCGCAGTAGGTCTGAGCCTGAATCATGAGGAGCAAGCACATAGTCAGCAAAGGGGTTACTGGGCGCAATAAACGTAGCACCTTCTTTAACACCAACACACATTCCTTCAAGGCCATTGAGGAAGTTCGCTAAGTCACCGGCATCATTCGGCATCGACGCAGCGCTTAGCCATACGGGTTCAATATGGGTTGCCTCGGAAGAAAGTACAGTTACATCAGCGACCTTTAGCTCGGTAACGGGCCTATCAAACTCACTGGGCAAGTAGTCTATTACCAGGCCTTCAACCTCACAGAAACTACCAATTGCTGGACGCTTTTTTCGGCTCAATGCAAACAGTCCGCAAGAGGTAGCAGCGTTCGGTTTACCCGCCGGGTCTTGAATAAAAAAACCACGACGACTGTGCGCGATAACAACACCGCGGGTAACAACGGCTTGCTCATTCAGAGGAGAGAAATAGCCCTCCCCCTGTATGTCAGCAATGGATACAGATTCTACGTGCACGTTGCATTACCCCTGTGGTGTCTGCCTGATTCAACAGCCCCTACCGTTCAGAGTCCGTCTTTGGATATTCCTAGAATTTCGGCCGTTATCTGCGTGACAGTGTTATCCACTTCCAACACATCGGTAAATTCAACAGGGATAGTACCAGCAGCCGCTTGTTGTTGCATGATTCGAATCATCACGCAGGCGAAGCGAAACCCGGCAAACACCTGGTAATACTTCAAATGCTCAACCGGGCGACCCATGCATTGTTCATACAAGGCAATAGTTTCGTCATTACCAGGAATCCCGTCGGGCCTAGAACCAACAAATTCCGGGTTGCCGTTACCACGAGCCAAACACTCATCAACAAATAACCACCAAGCCAAATCCGCCTCAGGGTTACCCAGCGCGACCATTTCCCAGTCCAGCACGGCACACACTTCGGTACCCGAATACATCATATTGCCAAAACGTGCATCGCCCCAAACGATGCCTTGCGGTTCGTCAGAAGGCATATTGTCCTTCAACCACTGAAGCGCGTAATCAGCTACCGGCTGTGCGCGCCCCCGCGCCGCCCACTTCAAATACTCTTCATAATAATGCAGGTGCTGAGCAATATCTGATTGCTTGCTGTCTGGCCAACGCAGGAAATCAAACCCGGCCTCCGTAGGCGACAACTTATGCAATTCGGCCATCTGCCGAATACCGTTGCACCACATGTCGCCTCGCTGTTTAGGGCTCGCATCCATTACAAAGCCACCACGATGGAAAGGCGGGTTATCAGATGGCACCTGACCATCCAGGTGGCGCATCACATAAAAGCTCTCGCCCAAAATGCTCTTGTCGTATTCCTTCCACAGACAATCAGGTACTGGAATGTTAGTGTTTGCGGCCAAGGCTTGCATAACATCAAACTGCTGAGGGATGTCGTAGAAAGGAAAGACCGGGAATCCTGTTGGGCTCACGCGCAACACGATACGCTCCTCACGTAACTCCGATGCTTGGCGATAACTTATATCAACCAGCATTGTGTCATTTGAATAACCCGACCCTTGCGGGCGATCGATATTGGCAATGTTTAGCTCTGTCACGTTTGGCAACTTTTTCTGCAGCCACGCGATTAATTTAACTTCCCGTTCAAGCAATTCCTGATTAGCGCCCATTCACAACCTCGTTTACTAATTCGCACCTTTGTTATGCACTAATGTAAATGCGCCACTCCACCACGACCAGTAACAATCCATTACCAAATATACAAGCCACTGCAAACCCTGTTACGATCAACTATCGGCCGTCCGCCACCAACTTCAGGAACTTACCGACATGAAAGTCCATGGCTTTGATATCAGCAATTACTTCAATATCGTAAAACAGATCGTTTTGGAATGTGACCTACCCGTAGAATTTGTGCACAAGGTACCCAGCCGGGACGAGGCCTTCCTCGCTATTAGCCCAATGGGTAAGGTACCTGCTGCCGAAACCGAGTTTGGCCTGTTAAGCGAAACACGTGCAATTGTTAACTACATTGGTAATAGCCACCCAGAACTACCACTGTTTCCAAAAAGTGCCTGGGACAAAGCGCGCACCGAAGAGCTCATTAGCATTGCTGATTTGTACATAGAATCACAAGCACGGCGCCTGCTAGCTGAAGTCTTTTTTGGTGGCCCGCGTGACGACCGCGCCCACAAAGAAGTACGTGGCGCCATGGAGAAAGGCCTGGCGGCATTTGAGCGTCGCGCTGCATTGAGTCCCTACTTGCTGGGCGACACCTACTCTGTAGTCGACATTCATGCTTTTTACTGCTTCTTCCTTGCATCACAGCTAATGCAAGCTGTGTACAGCTGGGACATAATAGCTGAGGTGCCCGGTCTAACGGAATGGTATGAGCTGGTAAACAGTAAAGCCACTACACAGCAAATTCTTGCGGAACATAATGTTGCTAGGAAAGCAATGTTAGGTTGAGGGCTTTCCATACCTTAGATTTAGCTGAAGGCTTTTGGAATGCGCTGAAAGATCTAATAACACCGATTAAATGGCAGGCCCTGGATCCAACTTGGACCCATCGCTAAATCGAGAAAAGCGAAAACGACTCATATCGTAAGGCGGTTTCTTGCCTGTCATTAAATCAGCCATCACCTCACCGGCGCCCGGGCCAATACCGAAGCCGTGCCCACTAAAGCCGCTTGCCAGATACAAACCAGGGCAACTCGACACTTCATCCATAACCGGAACCACATCGGGTGTGGTATCTATCATGCCGGCCCAGGTTTCAGCAAAGTGGACGTTGGCGAGTGCGGGGATGCGTTTGGAAAGTTTGTCGCGAATCAATTTCAATATGCTGGCTGAGGGCTCTGGGTTCAAAACGCGATTCGCTTCGAAGGGCGATACCTGGTCGCCATTCCACTTTTTAGCGATAAATGACTGCTGCGATGGGTCTCGCCCAAGGCGCAAGCGAATGTCACCAACGCTTGCAAGCGAAGGTATGAAGTTAAGCAGATAGCGGAAGCTGTTCGCACTAATAAAGTGTTCGAACGCTTCACTGGCGATGGTGTAACCGCCGTCTTGACGTCGGCGGATAAAAATATCGTGCAGGCCTGCCGCACCATCAAAGACACTGTCGCAACTTTCGGTTCTTGCCACAGTGGCTTTTACTGTTAATTGCGGAAAGCGAACACCCAGGTTGTGCATAAACAATGATGACCAAGCGCCTGCCGCGCACAGCACCTGTTGGGTTTCAATCCGACCGTTCTCTGTACACACCGCACTGACCCTTCCTGCCTGCCGCTCTACAGTGCGCACAGCGCAGTTTTCACGAATGCGCACTCCGCGAGCTTGGGCTTCCCGCGCGAGAGTGGGTACCGCGGTAAAAGGCTCCGCCCGACCGTCGCTTGCTGTATATAAGGCTCCTCGCCACTGACCTGGCGGCACACCAAATGTTGAGTCAACCTCATCGGCGGTGAGCAACTTGGTATCAAGCTTGTATTCCCGCGCTACATCAAGCCACTGCTCGCACTCTGCCATTTCCTTGTCATTGTTGATCAGCATCGCGATGCCACGGCGGGTAAAACCAATGCCGTCGCCGAGTTCTTTCTGGAACTGTTCCCATAGATTGGTGGAAGCCATTGCAATAGGCACTTCATAAGGGTCGCGACCAGTCGAACGCACCCAGCCCCAATTGCGACTAGACTGTTCGCCAGCAACCCTGCCCTTATCACACACCACCACCGACAGGCCGCGCTGACGTAAAAACCAAGCCGTGGAGATTCCAATCACACCGGCACCAATAATCACCACGTCTGATTTTTCGGGAAGCTCGTCTTGAAAGCTAACGGGAGTGTTGTCGTTGAATGTAAACATTTGATTACTGTTGTAGTGCTTCAGGCTAGTGCAGAACAGCCAATCGAGTGACGTCCAGCATTAAAAGCAGTGTAATGGTTAAGTGAGTATTTTAAGAAAACTAGCTAAGCTGAAAATTGAGCTCTATCGTCGTGCCCGCAGGATCTTTAACAAACACTTGATGTTGCTTCACCTCTTCGCTGGGGAACTCAAAATAGTCGATATTGTGCTCTTTTAAAGTTGCTAAGAGTTGATCAAGGTTCTCACATCGCAATGCAATATGATCCAGATAACCTGTCTCCCCAGCTCCACGACCTGGGTCTTCAAGCAAGTGCAATATGGGATGGTCGCCTGAATACAACCATTCTCCATTGAAGCCGAAGTCGGGCCGGTAACCAGGCGTAAAACCTAAAAGCTTGCCATAAAAGTCAACCACTTCGGCAATAACGTCAGCCGGCGCAGTAACACTGTAGTGGTGCAGCTGTACTTGTTGAGTGCTCATCGGCAACCTCCAGAGAAAATTGTTAGCTTGTATTGTGTCGTAGATTTCGCTTCCACCGAAGTCAATACTGCGCCTGCAGCCAATACAGGGTGCTGCAGTTATGCTTTCTTAACGAATTGAGACTTTAACTTCATTGGTCCAATGCCATCTACTTTGCAGTCTATGTCATGGTCACCTTCAACAAGGCGAATATTTTTGACCTTCGTCCCTACTTTAACAACCGACGAGCTTCCCTTCACCTTCAAATCCTTAATAACGGTGACTGTATCGCCATCTTGCAAGGGGTTGCCATTACTGTCTTTAATGTTTAACGCATCGTCATCTTGCTCTGCCTCCCCCTCACTTTCGCCCTTCAGCCACTCGCAACCGCACTCTGGGCAAACCAACATGTTGCCGTCTTCATAGGTGTATTCTGATTTGCATTGTTTGCAGGGGGGTAAACTGCTCATAGCTCTCTCATTGTTTGCTGCTGTATCTTCTATTTTTTCTACTGTCTTTTCTGCTATCTATTTTTTTTAGGATGTCACCAGCAACAAGTGCAGGTCGACTGTCGCTCATTATCTTATCCAACTGGCGCTGAGCAGTCGCTGGGTCTTGCAAATCCTTTATCTCTATCATTTCGCAATCGTCTTCAACCATTTGTGTAATTGTCACAGGATAATGCCTACAGTCGGCTGGGCGATCGAAGTATATCCCGCAATGATAGCTGCGGCCGTCATCCGATTTATTCAACCAGGGGCAAACCTCTATGGCTGAGCCGTCTTTCGGGTCAAACCAAATTTCTCCATTCAGCACATAGTCGTGAATATCCGGTTGAAAAACAGCCCAAGCTTCAACTTCATCAGGGGTAACTGACAAACCGCCATTGCTGTATTTTATGCAGCACTTTCCGCATTGATTGCAGTCTTTCATTATCGCGGCAGTTTTTGCTCTTTCTGGCGGGTTCGCTGCTGACCATTCTATAGGCTTTGCACTGCAGCGCCATCACAACTTGCTCGACATAAATCTATCCTATAGAGGTGAGCGGTACTTTTAGCTTGCCATCTGTCGAGCGCCAGTTTCTAATCAAGGTTGCAGGTATTCACTAACTTATAGATTGGCTATGTACCATACCCACTTTGGCTTAAAAGAAGTTCCCTTTAGTATCAAGGTCAATCCTTCTTTT
>JBGCFQ010000038.1:0-43665 GCA_045106985.1 Pseudomonadales bacterium
TTGTTAACGGGTTCGAGTAATCGACACCGGCGGTCAATCGAGCTGCTATACCGAAAGCCTGCTGCTACAGGCTTGGGCCTCACTATATCGCTTAAGGGATACGTTCGAAATAATGGAATATCGATCATACAAGGCGGTCAAATTTGTTCCGGCCTGTGGCCTCCACCGGACGTCGCTAAAGCGCCGCCGTTTACCGCGGCGTTAGCACTCAATACGAATGAAAATTTGCCCGCATTGTAAAAAGAAAACGATAGGCCTGTATCAATGGTATACGGCGAGCTATCAATATCCAACGGAATGTGAAGAGTGTAGAAAGACTTTTTCGTATAGCGGCTGGCAACTAGTAACGGCTATTATTTTTGGGTTTATTGCTTTTATACTAATTACAATATTTGTTCCTGATAGTATTTATAAAAATGGCTTGTACGTGTTCTTAGCTATTTATTCCGTCGGATTTATCACAATCTTGACTCCAGTAAAGTATAAGAATGCAAAATTTAAAATGGGCCGCTGGTGTACTTCATGTAACAGTCAAAGTACTCCAAAATCGTCTGTCTGGCAGAGGCAATGTGATGTATGCAAGAAAAAGTGCTAACAAACAGCTCAACCCGACCTCCACTGCGTTGCTCGTTTTGCGCTTTTCCGCTACGCTCGCACAAAACAATCAACTTCGTTCCGGCGGGTTAGCTGGGCGTTATACGTAAATAAATGAATATAATGCCTGCTGATAAATTCGACCTCGAAGCTTGTAAAAGACTGGCTATAGCGTCAGACGATGACGTAATTAAAAATATCTCAGAGCTGTTGGAGTGGATACAAGATATGAACTGGCCTGTCGCTTCTCCTATCTGTGATCGTTTGAGCAAGATTGGTTCTCCCGTTGTTCCACATATTAAAAAAATCCTTCTGGGCACGGACGAAACTTGGAAGTATTTTGTTATTTCAGGCCTGGTGCATCGATCTTCAGAAGAGACTATTCTTTCTTTACGACCAATACTAAATAGTATTGTAGAGCAGCCAACAGGAAGAGAAGAAGCTGAAGAAGTTAATATTGTGGCGATGGAAGTTCTAGCGAAATGCAGTTAAATACGTATAAAAAAAGGGATAACGGGACCGATAGGGCCCGGTTATTCGACTGTTATGTGTCAATGAGAGGGATCGCCGCAGCTCTTGTCTTACTATACGCAGGGTCGACTTCCGCCAACGAAACGCCAGTCGAGCGAGTAATAGCCTACTTAGCCGCGTTTAACTCTGATTCGGACATGGAGCAGGTGAGCTCTGAGTATTGGTTTTCAGAGATGGTGCTAAATCCCGAAAAACAATCTCCCATTCACTTACACGGGTCGACTTTGGCGCAACAATTTGAACGTCTGCGTTCCGGGCTAAAAGAAGCAGGATGGATTCGGAGTGAAGTGGGTGAGATTGAGTACTGTCTGCTCAGGAAAGACTTCGCCTTAGTTTCAGTTGGTTATACCCGAATCTTTGACGACGGCACTAGGAGTCCCGGCGCGGCGCTTTACACTTTAGGGATGGATTCGTCCGTATGGAAAATTTCATCTATCAATATGATCGACGATTCAAAGATGTTCAGGTGCAGTGCGCATGACGCTTAGTATCAAATTCGCAATGCAACATTGACTAGATGATTGTGTCGTTTGTTTAGCACGATTAAAAGTGCTGTGAGGTATATCGATTTGGCTTGGTTCGAAACACATAAAAAATCAATAAACTACGCACCCTCGGTGCCGGCCTCAGCAAAGCTGCGCCGGTTATTGAGGCGTTTTATGCGTCTCGGCTGTCCCTAACATCCTGAGCCAGCCATACCTTAATTAGAGATTGATATGGCATGTCTCTTTTGTTAGCTTCAATCTTAATGCTATCCAATAGCGACTCGGGCAGTCTAAGCGATATGGTTTTAGTTGAGGGCTTCAAACTAGGCATTGCCACTGACTGGGCTCCAGACCACTCAATCAGTTCACTCGAATCATTCTTCTCCCAGAATTTTCGCTCTTCAGATTCAGATTTAAACTTTGGTATCTTGTTAGCTTTGCTCATATATACGCCTCTCTTTGCGATGCATGTCGCGTGCAGAAATAACCCTGATCAAAGACTCATCGGAGCGAAGTGTGAACGAAATATGTAACATACGTCTCGCATCGGTAAATCCAAGAGCATGGAAGCGAGGTTCGATTTCGCTGTGCTTTACGTCCTGCACTACGAGCAGCGGTTGGTTAAAAAAGACTTGCTCAGCTTCGCCATGGCTAACATCGTGTTTTTCAGCGCTTTTACGGGCGTTACCTTCATCCCAATCAAAGCCCGCTACCTGTGTCCAATTGAGCATACTTGTATATTATCATAATATACATAAATTTCAAGATTATACGCATAACAAGTGACTATGGTTCCCTGTGAAGAAATTAGCCCATATTTTCATCCCAATACGTACCATTCTTCACCATCGCATTAAGAATTGTAATCTGCTTTCGCATGCAGGCGACGAGAGCGAGTTTCTTGGGCTTGCCTGATGCGACCATTCGATCATATTGCGGCTTTAGTTTCGGATGACATTGGAGCATTAACAGGGTCAGGCCTTACAACCGACATCGGAGCATTAACAGGGTCAGGCCTCATTAACAGGGTCAGGCCTTACAACCGACATCGCAAGCGAATGCAGTGATGGCATCGAATGTGGATTGCAAGGTCTGACCCTAGACTTCGCCAGAATTTTCATTAACGGCAAAGAACAGTCTTGCGTGTATGCCCATGGAGAAATTCGAGTCGGCATCAATTGAGCAATATTCACTGACGTAAATAGCGTCAGCGCGGACCGTAAAGTGAAGCATAATGGCGATAGAAAAAAGAAGGGTAACAATGTGAATCAATCTGAAAAGTTTTGGGACAAGAAAGCGCAAGCCTATGCAAAGAGTGTAATGTCAGATGAAACACTCTATTTGAAAAAGCTCTCCGAAACACAGAATTACCTCTCGAAGGACATGCGAGTTTTAGAGTTTGGTTGCGGAACAGGAACAACAGCCATCCACCACGCGCCGCATGTGCACCATATTGATGCTATAGATATATCTGAGAATATGCTCAACATCGGTCGCGAAAGGGCAAAAGAAGAAAACATAGGGAATATCAGCTTCACTCGGGGCACTTTAAGTGAGTTCAATGCCAATACCGATAGCATCGATGCTGTGTTGGGCCTTAATGTGATTCACCTACTTCCAGATAGGCAAGCCGCGATAAGCGAGGTGGCTAGAATTCTCAAGCCGGGGGGTATTTTCGTTAGCAGTACAGCGTGCTTGGGTGGCTCGTACCTGCGCTTTATTAAGCTGTTTGTACCCATTGGCAAACTTCTTGGGCTGCTTCCAGATGTATCTGTTTTAACAGAAGCCGAGTTAACGAATGACATAGTAAACGCAGGCTTTAAGATAGAAAGCCAATGGCACCACTCATTGAAAGACATCTCCGTTTTTATTATTGCCAGAAAAATGTAAGGTCAAAGGCAAGAGCCTATTTGACACTGTGAGAAGCATTGACAGGGTCAGGCCTTACAACCGACATCGCAAGCGAATGCAGTGATGGCATCGAATGTGGATTGTAAGGTCTGACCCTAGAATTTTTTCTACAGCCTCGTTAAGTGTCGACTAGTAATGATAACGGAGTTGCGCGATAAGCATCGAATCGCCTTGGATCTTATAGACGATTCTGTGCTCATCGTTAATACGCCGGGACCAGTAACCAGAAAGCGCATGTTTTAATGGCTCTGGTTTACCGATGCCCTCGAAAGGATCTCGCATGATCTCCTTAATAAGCATATTTATTCGCTTAAGTATTTTTTTGTCCGTTTTCTGCCAGTAAAGATAATCACCCCAAGCATTCGCGGCAAAAATTAGCTTCATTCCGAAAGTGCCCGGATCTTACCCTTCCCACTTTCGAGTTCAGCTATAGCTTCCATCAAACGGCGCGCATTCTTGGGGCTGCGTAGTAAATTCGCGGTTTCTTCAAGCGACTGGTAATCTGCCATCGAAATCATGACCACCGCACCTTCGCCTTTTCTAGTTATTGCTATTGGCGCATGGTCTTCACATACTTGCTCCATCGTGCGAGCTAAGTTGCTTCTCGCAGAGGTATAGCTTATGCTTTCCATTACCTATCCTGTACATGTACAATAATATGTACGTAATTATATCCACGCATAACAAGAGTGTCAAGTACGCTCCCACTAACTGGGTCAAGCCTTATAACCGACATCGCAAGCGAATGCAGTGATGGCATCGAATGTGGATTGTAAGGTCTGACCCTAGAATTCCGGGCGGCCGTTAACGCTATTAATAAGGATTCAAATGATTATCGTATCAGCAAAGATAACGTTCGCCTCTGAGCAGAACAGAGATGAAGCTATCACGCTATCAACTCCCATTCAGCAGTTAACCAGAGATCAGGAGCCAGGCTGCCACGCTTATTGCTTTGCCCCAGACCCCTGTGAAGCCACCGCAATACAGGTATACGAGTTATGGGAGGATGGGGACTCTTTAATCGCTCATTTTGACCATGCTAATTACCAGTCTATGTTGGAAATGCTGTCGCAGGTTGGTTTTGTGGAAAGTGTTAATCGGGCTTATCTCACTGAAAGAAATGAGCCCGTTTACGGCCCAAATTTTGAGAAGAAGACAGCTTTTTTCGAGTAATGGCTAACCAAACTCACACTACAAAAATGGAAAACCGCAAATACCGCTGCGCGCGCTCTCACTTACGTGCACTGTAATGCGCGCATTTTCGCGGCTCTTCTCTGTTAAACTCGCGACGGTATGAATGAGCGATATAAATCAATTAGGAAGGTCACGGTTATCGGCGCTGTTGTCGACTTTGTGCTTGGCGTGGCTAAGGTTGTGGTTGGAACCACAGCGAATTCGCAGGCTTTGGTAGCCGACGGCATTCATTCTTTTTCTGACCTCGCCACAGACGGTTTTGTGCTGTATGCGGCAAAACACTCCAACAAAGAAGCAGATGCTGGCCACCCTTATGGCCATGGCCGCATAGAAACACTGGCCACTGTTGTGCTTGGCGCCACACTGGTCATCGTCGCCTTGGGTATTGCCATTGACGCTATCAATCGCCTAAACAACACACAGGAGCTGCTGGTTCCTGGTGTTCTTGCACTGATGATTGCCGCTGCCTCGATCGCCAGCAAAGAATGGATTTATCACTACACCTTACGAGCCGCTAAAAAATACAAGTCTGACTTGTTGCACGCCAACGCTTGGCACAGCCGTTCAGACGCTATCTCGTCGGTTGTGGTGTTGCTTGGTATTGCCGGCGCGATGTTGGGTTATCCACTGTTGGACGCAGTCGCAGCCATTGTTGTGGCTGTGATGATAGCAAAGGTAGGTTTTGACCTTGCCCGTTCCAGTAGCGAAGAGCTTATCGATTCTGCGCTGGACGCTGATGAGACCGCTCAATTACGATCCATGATGTTAACGATTGACGGTGTTCGCGCCGTGCACGAATTACGCACGCGAACCAGCGCGGGTGAAGCTTTTGTAGATGTACACATTCAGGTTGATCCAAAACTGAGCGTGTCGGAGGGACATCAGATTGGCGACTCGGTGCGCGTTGCCTTACTCAATGGCACGGTTGCCGTGAATGATGTAACAGTTCATATCGACCCTGAGGACGATGAGAATGAGCACCTTAACGCAACCTTACCGCCCAGGCAGGTAATTTTGGATGCCCTTGCAGATTGCTGGCCAGAAATTGATGCTCAGGATATTCGTAGCCTACGCCTGCATTTTTTATCAGGCTCGGTACAGGCCGAGTTATTGTTACCCATCACCGTGCTCGATAGCCCAAATGAAGCGCAGCAATACGTTACCAACTTGCGGGCTGCCATAGATGACTTGTCTTATATCTCCGATTTGCGGGTATTGTTCAAGCCTTAGAAACCGGGAGACTTAGCCATCTGATTCTTGGGCCAATCGCCGGACAAAAAAAAGCCAGGTCGCGCACTGCGACCTGGCATCTCAGATCCTACTCTATCGAACAGCTAGCGTTTCCTTGCTAAGCGCCTCGAGGTGCAGGCAACGGATTAGATCTATCCGAATGAAGTATCTGCTCTACGGCCGCTCTGAGGGCGTCCATTCGGCTTTCGTGACGCGTATCTATCGGCATACAATGCGTGGCATCAAGCGCTGCGAGTGTATTTCTCACAGTGTCATTCATGCCCGTTTCGTACACTATTTTTCCGGCATCCTTTGCATCACAGATGATGGTTTCCACCGCACGACATGCGGAGACATCAACGAACGGCACGCGCGAGAAATCAAGAATGATCGCCGCTGACGCATCTTTTGTTCGCTCTCGCACTTGGTGACCAAGGTCTGCCGCAGCACCGAAGCTTAATGGCCCACCAAATTCGAAAATAGTGATTCGGCCCTTTGCTTTGTCTAACAATACTCGTTCTTCGTCAGTCGGCTCGACTGAGCTCGTACTTGTACCGCCAAACTGCTTAAGTTGTTCGTCGGCAAGCTGTTTAACGAACGCCAATGCTGCCAACACAACGCCTGCTGCAACGGCTGTGATGAGGTCAACAAATACGGTAAGCACAAGTACCAAAGCCATTAATGCAAGATCCAACCGCGGACCTCTATGCGCTCGCTTCAAATACCCTACATCAATAATGTCATAACCCACTTTGATGAGAATACCGGCTAGCACGGCGTGAGGAATTTGTGACGCTAATGGCGCGAGACTAATCACCACCAACAGCAACAAGACCGCATGCAACATGCCTGATATTTTGGTCATGCCGCCAGTGCGAATATTTACAACCGTGCGCATAGTGGCACCCGCACCAGGAATGGCACCAAAAAGACCCGCCACCGTATTACCAACGCCTTGACCAATCAGTTCCTTATCAGAGTCATGACGTGTTCGGGTCATGTTATCTGCAACCAAGGATGTGAGCAGGCTATCAATGGCGCCAAGAACTGCGAGCAATATTGCGGCCTCTAATACGATTGCAAAAGAGTCAGCTGAGAACGCCGGCATAATGAATGCAGGGAAGCCGGTGGGAATGTCACCCAAAATCGGCGCACCAACAACAAACAAGCTTGTTACAGTTCCAATTACCAAAGCGGCAAGGGGAGCAGGAATAAACTTACCCAGATTTTTTGGCCACAGAAAAATAATGGCTAGCGTAAGCGATCCAACCAATAGAGCCGCAAGATTGGGATCCATCACTGCGCCGGGAATGGCGGTTAGTGCCGGAATCGTGCCCCCTCCTTCGGGCTCATGCCCAAACAATCGAGAAAGCTGCAATGCGATGATAATACACCCTATACCGCTCATAAACCCGGATACCACGGGGTATGGTACCAGCCGGATGTACTGCCCCATCTTGAATACGCCCATCATGATTTGCAGCAAACCCGCTAATACTACGGCTGCAAAGATCAAGGCCACGTTACCGCTCAGTGACGCAAACACACCGGCAAACACCACAACCATTGGCCCGGTAGGGCCGGATACGTTAGATCCGGTACCGCCGAACAGCGACGCGAAAAAGCCTACAATTATCGCCCCCCAAATACCAGCAATGGGCCCGGCGCCTGATGCCTCACCAAATGCCAGGGCTAGAGGAAGCGCGACAATGCCAGCGGTAAGACCGCCAAAAACATCACCGCGAAGGTTGGAGAAATCGAAAAATTTCATTGTACTATTCCTTTATGCTAGAGCCTGAGTTCAGGCGTCGCAGCTACTAGATGACTTCGCTATTTGGGCAACTTCTTCGGCGTAACGTTCATCTACCGGAGTAAACTTATTGGTTGCTTCGTCATAGGCCAACACAGCACCGGTTTTGATGTCGTATATCCAGCCATGGAGGGTTAAGTTTCCTTTAGCTAAACGTGCGGCAACACTGGGATGGGTTTTTAGATGCTGGATCTGCAGAATCACATTTTGCTCCAGTAAGAGCTGCATGCTATCCGCGTCGCTGGCATCTGGAGCTATCTCGCTCACAACGTCAACAGCGGCCTTTGAATAACCCAGCCATTCCTTTACGTGCGGCAAAGAATCCAGGCCCTCAGGATTCATTGCACCTTTCATCGCGCCACATTCGGTGTGACCGCAAACCACGATATGAGGCACTTGAAGTGCGGCAACCGCAAATTCTATAGACGCGGTCATACCACCCGTGTGGTTAGTATGAGGAGGAACAATATTGCCGGCGTTTCGGCAAATAAATAGCTCGCCTGGATCTGTTTGGGTAATCATCGCGGTTTCAATGCGCGAATCGGAACATGTAATGAACAGCGCTTCTGGCGACTGGCCTTTACTGAGTTTTTCAAAAAGGTCTTTCTTCTGTGGATATACCTCGTTTTGAAAACGAATAACTCCTGCTGCAAAATGTGGCATTTTCTTTCCTCTTGTTGAAAAATTAACTTAAAAACTTAGTTGCTGATTTTTCCAGCCGTTACTTATCGGCCCCTGCCGACCACTGTCTACGCGCTTTACTTATGCTCGACTTACTAACTCCAGTAAGCCGCCCTTCTACAAAATCGAGACCTTCAACGATCCAGTTAGCTATCTGCGGTTGAATTAGGTGGTAATAGTGGCGCCGGCCGTCTCGCCGCTCTTCTACAATGCGGTGAGCACGCATCAGGCTTAAATGCTGGGATACCCGCGGACCGGGTAGGCCAAGAATTTCTACCAAGGTGTTGACGTCTTTTTCACCTGTGCCTAACTCTTCGATTATTCGAAGTCTATCCGGGTTCGCTGCAATCTTAAATATCTCAGCTAGCTCTTTGGCCACTTCTTTTCTATGAGGCACTTTATACGCTCCGCTATTAGCTTAATTACTCCGCGGCAAACTATGCTCATTTCCGCAGGTATGTTCATACCTGCATATATTTGCAGATATGAACATTTGAATTTAAGCATATATCAACAATAGCGTCAACATTGTTGCTAAGATACAAGTCGATTCCGAGAACTCCATCAAACTTGCCGCAAAAGCGCGCTATATGGTGTAGCCACAGCACAGGGCATTGAAAGTCCGCAATAGCGCTGCTCTCATGCTGGCGTAGCGTACAATGAGATTGTCTACACTGAGCAAACACTGGCTTATAAACACTTTAACGACAAGCGGTCGAGCCCCTGAGAGAAAAGTAGCTTGAGAGTGTTTGATCGAAAAACGAACGCTTCATTACCTACGTTCCTCAGAGGCCTACCTCTACTTTCCATTGCTTTGAGTAGTGCATCATCTAAGAAATGAAAATACTTTTGCTGACCCATGAACGTGAAATCAATAGAGCTACCAACACAGGTTCTCTCGCAATAGAGAGCTCTAAAGGGCTGGTAGAGCGCATAATTTGGGAAAGAACAAAGCCAAATAGAGAGCTAACAAAACTCATTGAAAGCAATGAAGCCCTATTACTTTACGCTGAGGGAGAACCTTCAAGGTCAACAATTGAGAATTACGAGAACATCGTTATTATTGATGGGACGTGGCAGGAAGCGCGCAAGATGTTCAACAAAAGCCCCTATCTGAAGCAAGCACCACAGTCGACCCTGGCACTCCAAAAAGATTCAGCGTATACGCTCAGGCGCAATCAGCCTGCAGGCGGCCTTTGCACTATCGAATGTATAATCGAAGTGCTAAAAATTAAAGGGCAACAAGAAATGGCCTCAGAGCTGACGCAAAAATTCGTAGAGTTCAATAACCAGGAAAAATGATGACACTAGATTGGCAAGAACAAAAAGGCGTTAACCCTTTTGAAACCAAAACCGAAGACGAAACGAAGTATTTGGTTTTTTATTCGGATGTAAAAGAAAGTGATGATAATGTTATTAAAGCGGCAATTGAAGCCAGCGTAGATAAATCCATATCGCTGTTCAGTCACAGTATTCGTGACAATTCTTGCTTTATTATTTTTGAGTGGAACCCTGCCCTTTCCACTTTAATAATCGCAGTGACTGACGATAGAAAAGAACATAATTCTCCAGAGGTCGTTAAATGCCACTTTTCGGGGCTAAACGATAAAATGCGGCTGACTCAGGAAGTGTCGGAAACTGAGTGGAGGAAGAATGTAGACAGCTACTCTGAAGACCTAAAGATTATGATTAGAGATTACCTTACAACCTGCTCTGCATTTATGAGATTTTCCTTGATAGCGGCATTTCACTCTGAAGATCGTAGTGATAGTGTGTTGTTATAGAAAGCACGCAAGGACATAAGAAGTTGATGTGCTCATCAGCTAAATAATAAGGACAAAGATGGACATAGGAGATAGCTCCAGCCTGGTGCTGGTTACACTGAGCGTGTACTTTATCGCTATCGTTGGCCTGGGTATCTATTATTCTCGCAAGTCCAAGTCCAGCGAAGATTTTATTCTGGCAAGCCATAGCCTCTCAACACCTTTCGTGACAGGCTCGGTGGTTGCCACCTGGCTTGGTGGCGCAATCATATTGGGCGGTGCCACAGAGGCCTATGTGGGCGGGTTTCAAGCCATTGTGTGGGATCCTTGGGCTCCTGTTATAACCTTATTGTTGTCGGGATTTTTTCTGGTCAGTGTGTTTCGAAAATCCAGATTTGTAACCGCTATTGACTTCTACAGTGCGCGCTTCGACGCCACAATCGGCATGGCTGGCTTGGTTGTTCAACTCCTATCGTATGTTTCCTGGGTGTCGGCCCAATTTTTGTCACTGGGCGTTATTATTGGCCTGGTAACAGGGCTGGACGTTGTTTCCGCAACTCTGATAGGGGCCGCCATTATTTTGGCTATTTCTCTAACAGGCGGATTATGGGCTCTGTCTCGTTCAGACATGCTCGCCTTTGTGATGTTAACTATTGTGCTACTTGCTGTCGTCCCCTATGCGCTTGACTCGGTTGGTGGGCTTGCCGCCTTTGTAGACAAGGCCGGCACTCAAGACGGCACGCCGCCCTTCACTCTGTTTTACACCAGTGAGCTGAATGCGGGCGGCGACCCTACAGGATTTGCAGGCTATGTAGGAATGCTCGGTTTTATCTACATGATGGCAGCGTGGTTTTCGGTAGCTCTTGGCGACCTTGGTGGCTCGGTACTAACATCTCGAGCGCTTGCAGCAAAAGACGGGGCATCCGCGTCTAGAGGTTTTGTGTACGGGGGCTTGATTTATCTGGTGTTGGGTATGGTTCCGGTTCTTGTAGGAATGTGTGTGTTTATTCTGAAAGCTGATTTTCCAGAGGCTGAGCTAGACAACATTTTCCCCTGGTTTGTGGCCAACCACCTGCCGCAGTGGATAACAGTACTGTTTTTTGTCGCGGTGTCATCAGCCATTGTTAGTACCGCTGGCGATACTGTTCTCACTTCGGGTGCGCTCTTGGGTTACAGCGCCTTGAGAAAACTAAAGCCCAATGCAACGGATAAACAAAGCCTGCTGGTAACTCGAATTGCTATGGTGTGCTTTGCCCTAACGGGGCTTTTATTCGGCCTTGCTATGGGCAATCTATACAATCTGCTGGTGTTTGCGGGCGCCATAGCCTTTCCTACATTGGCACCTGCGTTTATTTGCGGCGTTGTTTGGAAAGGCGCTAACGTGATGGGTGCTCGTGCTTCCATTATCACTGGGGCGGCCAGCTGGGTAGCTTTGGTATTCTTCATTTTACCGATGGTGGACGGCGAAATCTGGGACGCAATTTATATTGCGTCGGTACCGGCATTTGTTCTTAGCTTTATAGCCATTGTTGGTGTTTCACTGCTTACCAGGCATTCTTGCCCACCGGGCGCTATTAGGGATGTTGATGGAAACGACATTTCGGATACACCGTTATTCAACTGGCGACACCAGTAAAAGCCGCTTTAGTTGATTTAATAATATTCTGTGCAAATGATCCATTCGCGTTTAGCATTCGTTTAGTCTTTTAAGTTCCGACCAAAGCGCCACTTATGCCTCTTCGTTTATGTTTTATATTTGCACTTATTGTTTTATGCGTTAGCGCATGCGCCAGCTCACTGGGTGATCGAGTAGAGAAAAGTGATCACTTTGATGGTGAACGATTCCACAATCACTCCCCTGACTACAAAGACAAGTCTTTTGGCGATTTGCTTAAGTGGGTCTTTAACAGAGAAAAAGTAGGAAGTTGGACGTACCAGCCTCTTGCCGATAGCCTGACGCCGCCACCTGCGCGTGTGAACGAAGGAATTCAGCTTACCTTTGTTAACCACGCGACTCTTCTGATTCAGGTAGATGGCCTGAATATTCTAACCGATCCCATTTGGTCAAAGCGTTGCAGCCCAATCCCTTTCGCAGGACCAGCTCGATATCACCCACCTGGCGTACCGTTTGAAAGCTTGCCGCCAATTGACCTGGTGTTACTGTCGCACAATCATTACGACCATTTTGACCGGCCGACATTGAAGCGACTGAACAAAGACCACTCACCACTTTTTGTTGCGGGTTTGGGAAATGAGTCATTGTTGAGTAAAAGTGGAATTCCCTCTGACAAAATTCTAGGTCTGGATTGGTGGCAAGCACATAGGGTAAACGACAAAGTTGTTTTACATGGCACACCAGCGCAACACTGGTCTACCCGCAACCGCATAGACACAAACAAAAGTCTATGGATGAGCTATGTTCTTGAAACGTCTGAAGGCCCAGTTTATTTTGCCGGCGATACAGGGTTGGGAAAACACTTCTCACAGATCAGTGATCGTTATGGGCCTATGAGACTGTCATTGCTGCCAATAGGCGCCTATACCCCGCGCTGGTTTATGAAGGACAATCATTTGTCGCCCGCTGACGCATTACTGGCGCACGACGCCTTACGCTCTACTCACAGTATTGCTATGCACTTTGGAACCTTCGCACTGGGCGACGACGGCCAAACGATTGCAGCCGATGAACTGCGCAAGCTAAGAGCGCAACGTGGTATGCCCGAAACAGCATTTCGTATTCCCACGCCAGGCGGTCGCTACGACTATTGAATGCAAAGCCGTGTATCAGCACGGCCATTTTATAAAGCCTAAGGAGCCGCTTTGCGTCATACAGCTTGAAACGAGAAAAAGCCCTCTTCAAAGAGCTTTAGTCTTTTTCGAATGAACTAAAGTGGTAAAAGGAAAGTAGTATGAGCGTAGAAAAGCAGACTTATAGATCAGGCCCATTCAAGGATCTTTTTGCGCAAGGTGTTCAAGTCGGGGTAGCTAATCTGTAAAAACACGAGTTTGTGGTTTTTTGCAGCCGAACCGATAATTGCTTACGATGTTAGACTAGCAACTTTGTGAACTTCGGGAATCTACCAGCTTGATGCGTCGTTATTTGTTTCCAGCGATTTTCGTATTACTGCATATTGCTGCCTGCGGCAATCCATCGGCAATGCAAGGCGCCAATGCTAACAAACCGAATATACTGCTCATACTCATCGACGATATGGGCTTCAATGATTTGGCGATCAACAATGGGGCGAACGTGCCCACGCCAGTGCTTGACAGTATCGCGGCCCAAGGCATTCGATTTACACGCCACTATGCAGACTCAACTTGTTCGCCAAGCCGGGCCGCATTACTTACCGGGCAATATGCAGCAAGAAATGGCTTCTCGCCCGGTGCACGAGGTATCTCTAGCGATGTATTTACATTACCCCGGGCCTTACGAGAAGAAGGCTATCGTAATTACCATGTAGGTAAGTGGCATATCGGTCATACAGTTCGACAAGCCTGGCCCGACCAACAGGGCTTTGACCACTGGTTTGGTTTTCTGAACCAGTGGCTGCTCAAAGGGGATATTCAAGGCGACAGTTTTAAATTCGCGAAACCTAGCTATTTCAATCCAAAACTGTCTGAAGACAGCGCGCCCGCCATTCAGCATGAAGGTCATTTAACCGACATTCTTACTGAGAAAGCGATCGAGTACATTACCTCCGATAATGCAGACAAGCCGTGGTTTTTGAACCTGTGGTATTACGCACCGCACAACCCGGTTGAACCTGCAGAGGTTTATGCGAGCAAGTTTCCTGCGACCGATGAGGGCCGGTATCACGCGATGTTGTCTCAGTTAGATGTGTCCATCGGAAAAGTAGTCGACAAGTTGGAAGAAACAGGGCAAGCCGACAATACACTGCTTATTATTGCCAGCGACAATGGCGGAACGAACCAACTAACGGATAACAACGCGCCTTTTCCTGGCGCTAAATCATCTTTTCAGGAAGGCGGCGTACGCACACCGATGCTGCTGCGTTGGCCTGCGACGTTGAAGAAAGCAGCCGTAGTAAACGAGATTGTTGCGATTCAAGATGTATACCCTACGATTATGAACGCCATTGCCGCAACCATTCCCGCCAATCTTGATGGGCAGAGCTTTTGGCCTTTACTGGCGGGTGAGCCTTTTGCAAGCAGGCCACTGTTTTGGGAGTCTATTTTTTACCAAGGAAAATCAGGATTCAGTGCGATGTCGGAAGACGGCAAGTGGCGCTTGAGTAATTACTGGCCTTGGAAACTTGATAAAAAGCGTCTTTACCTTGAAGCCATTAATCAACAAAGCCCTGGTTCAGAAGCTACGGTGGACAATGCAGCTCTAACTGATCGTTTATACCAGCAATATTCGCGCTGGCACAACGAAGTACATATTTTGAAGCTAAAGCGCGATCTGGATGACTCTGGTCATGGGCGGCTAACAGGTTCAGATATGCAGCGACTGCCAGGATATGGAGTCTTTAGTTTTTCAGTAGAGTTGCAACAAGACTCTACCTCCACGAGTACTGAGAACCTCCAGTCTGAAACAATACTTGAACAAGCTGGTCTTTGGTCCATCACCAAGCTAGGGCGACACATAACCGTAGATATTGACGGTGAAAAAATGGAAGCGGATCTTCCGGCTGACCAAGCTTGTCATTCATTGATTGTGTCGACCGTTTTCGCCAGGCGCAACAATCACTGGGCTGCAAGCAAAGAAAACTCGAGCCTGCAGCTTTTTATTGACGGTGTGTTAGTTGACAGTATTTTGTTTAACCGCGCCCTTGCCGACTCAGCACTGGATTTTGCACCGACATACATTGGCCACTCTGCGACTGGTGAACAACGATTCGCTGGAAGGTTAAGCAACGCGACCATTTACAATAAACAATTGACGGAACATCCCCCGCTGACTGTTGCCGACGTTGCTGGGCAAGCGTGTGCAACGCCAATCTGATGGGTGACCTCTAAACCTCGGCGGCCTCGAAAGCCCGTCAAAACCACAGCAGAGCTAGCCGACACACAATAGCCTGAGCAGGAAACAGTTGCTGCTTCACTGCTCCCTTCCCAGGTGCAAGCAAGACCGTCCACAGCATCTAAGCCCTTATTCTGCAGCTAAGAGCCCCCCCCATTAGCTCTCGGCTGTGCTGCGCTATCTCTCGCTGAGTGAGCTTGCTGTAGCCTCAAACCGCGCTTATTTTATGTTTTACATAAAATAATTGTTGAATATCATAAATTAGTTCGCTAATCTAATCCCATGGAAATACGAATTAAGCTAGATATCGAGATGGCCCGGCAGAAGATGTCGCTTACGGAGCTCTCTCAGAAAGTGGGTATTTCTATGACGAACCTATCGTTGCTCAAGACTGGCAAGGTAAAAGGCATTCGGTTCAACACACTGGCAGCACTCTGCAGGGAGTTGGATTGCCAGCCAGGCGACATTTTGGAATACGCACCAAACGACTAAGGCATTTGGAGGCCAGCATGAATAACACTGACTACCTGTTACCCGGCATAGCGGCAATAGCAGTTGCTGTTTTGCACCCGATTTATTGGATTAGCGAAGTAAGCTTCACGGCAGCAGCGGGAGCAATTCGTACAGACATCGGTCTACTGGATGGTTTGTACGTTGTGTTAGCCGGCCTAACTATTTTTATTTACTATTCATTGCGAGAAATTCTCAATGATCACTGCGAATATCACGGTTTTGATACACTAATTTCCATAATCCTGTATACATCTACGGCGCTTTTTATACTTTTGCTGGTAGTAAGCTTGTTCTTCAGTGATACGAGCGAGTTACCAATGACCGTCGCCTTTCCAACGACTTTGTTGATATTTGGCGCTACTGATCTATTACTGGGAATTCAGCTTCTTAGAGACAGTGATCACTTGCCTGGTTTAGTCAAAGCGTTTGCGGTGGTTATCTTAGTAGGCGGCATCTGTAACCTCAGTATTATTTTCTCTGGCTTAGGTCTCGTGCTGTTTCCTGTCGCCGCCCTAATTCTTGCCCTAATGTTTTTGCGCAAGCCAGAAACCGTAGAGTTCGTTTGATTGAAAGCGTGGGCAACTCAGTGTTTTTCTCGAAATTTACATCGCAAACAGCGAATACCGAGTTAATGTGGGAGAATGGTTTCCAGTCGTATCACTTAGCCTTCCCTTAGCATGAAGAAAATACTATTAAACGCTACCTATGTAGCTCTGTTTGCTTACATCCTGGCAGCCATCTTACTGTATTCGTTTCAGCGTGATTTATTGTACTTTCCTAGCGCGAAATACGACCATGAATTCGAGCGTTTTAGTATTTCAAGTAATGATGAAACTCTTGAAATCATTGTTTTGAATAGAGACCAGCCAAAGGCCTTGATCTACTTTGGTGGAAACGGCGAGGCCGTAGTAGCCAAGGCTAAAGAGTTTTCGTCTGAGTTGTCTGGGGTAACAACCTACCTGGTCAACTACAGGGGCTACGGTGGTAGCAGTGGCAAACCCACTGAATCGGGAATTTATGCAGACGCTCTGGCGGTATACGATCACCTTAAAGGGAGCCACACTCAATTTTCTGTTGCTGGTAGAAGCCTTGGTTCAGGAGTAGCAACTTATTTAGCGGCTAATCGGCCCATCGAAAGCCTTGCCCTGATCACGCCTTACGATAGCGTGTTAGACGTGGCTAAACACAAATTCAAGATGTTTCCTATCAAGCTGCTTTTAAAAGATCGCTACGATTCATTATCGAGAGTGGAGCGCATTAAATCCAAGGTACTGGTGATAGCAGCCGAGCACGATCGCGTTATACCCATGCGTAATACTCAACGACTGGTCGACGCTTTTGAAAGCGACAAAGTGGTATTGAAAGTCATTGATGACGTGGGGCACAGCAGTCTTTCGATCAGCCCAGAATACTATCAAGCGCTGCGCGACTTTATGGGAATCCGAAGTAGCTGAAGGACCATGAATTAAACAGGGCGAATATATGCTTGATTTTGACGACCTCGTGCTAAGAGGGAAGGAGGTGGTTCTTCAGCCGCTCTGCCCTGATCATGCAAGCGATTTAGCAAGTGCGTCTGCAGAGTTCCGTAGCGCCTATATTTACAACAATGTGCCTGACGGGGAAGATAATACACGCGCCTACATGGAAATGCCGGTCTAAAATATGCAAGGCGAAAAAATGGCGACTGGCGCGTATAAGGACTAGTTTCCCAGTTCAGCGAGAACTGCTTTTAGGCCGGTTTTAATACAATATTTTTCGGTATACCCAAGCTCTTCTCGAATCTTGCGGCTACTCACCGTCCAATGCTGCTGCGTATTCATGTTGAAAGGTGTCGGTACTGATTCGTCAATTCTAATTCTTGCAATAACCATTGATCGAAAGAAGGTTTAGGCGGTGTTAGTATGCACTATCGATCGACAAAGCCTGTGCATGCCGATAAGCGAAACGGGAAACCTGGCTCGCTGTCTGACCACTGGCTGATCTCCAAAATACAGTAGTGAATAATGAAATTAGCTAATTTTGCCTCCGTTGAGGAGGTTGTTGACACACTTCAACCAAGTTACCCCGTCTATTGCCTACGCCCGGATACCATTCGGGCCGCCGCCAAGTTGTTTTTAGATCATTTTCCTGGCCGGGTTCTTTATGCAGTGAAATGTAATCCCAATCTTGAGGTAATGCGCCTATTACATGAGGCCGGCATTCGGCATTTTGATACAGCGTCGCCTCGCGAAATAGCGCTTGTACGGGAGAACTTTAAAGACGCTGATTGTTACTATATGCACCCGGTTAAAGGTCGCGCGGCCATTCAACTGGCGCATGAGGTGTATCGCGTAGACCACTATGTGATTGACCATATCAGCGAGCTTGAAAAGATCACTGAGATAACCGGTGGCGGCGATGCCAGCGTTATTTTAGTGCGCGTGAAAACACCACAGCACAAAGCTCTATTCAAGTTGGCCGATAAATTCGGTTGTGAGGTAGATGAAGCGATTGACCTGTTGAGAAAGGTGCGGGACGCTGGCTTTCAACCTGGTCTTGCATTTCATGTAGGTTCTCAATGCCAGGAACCGGAAGCCTATGCCTCTGCGATGGCGGTTGTTGATGAAATTGTGAAAGCGGCTGGCGTTAATCTGCACTATCTTGACGTTGGTGGCGGCTTTCCTGTGGACTACGTTAACGATATTCCCCAGCCCTTAACTGACTACTTTGATGTTATTCGCGACTCTGCAAAAAAACTGAATTTACGCGGCGACTGCACGCTGATGTGCGAACCCGGTCGCGCTTTGGTTGCCAGTGGTTGTACTCTCATTGTGCAGGTTCATCTTCGAAAAGGTGACGACCTTTACATTAATGACGGTGTTTATCACAGCCTTTCTGAAACAATGGTGTGCGGGCTGGAACTGCCAATGCGCCTGATTCGAAAAACGCCTTCTGAGGCGAAACTTATCCCGTATAAGATTTATGGTCCAACCTGCGATTGCACCGATGTGTTGCAAAAGCGGGTGATGTTGCCCGCAGATGTGAAGGAAGGCGATTGGATAGAAATAGGCCAGGCCGGTGCTTACACAAATTCAATGAGCACTCAATTTAATGGCTTTTATCCCGAAACATTCGTAACGGTCGACAGCCCGCCATTCTTGCCTCCAGAGAAAAACTAGGATTATTGTGGGCCGCTCCGCCACTTAACAGCAACGCTTTTCTGGGTCGTTATAAGATAGCTGCCGCCGCAGAACACCATTATGGGCTGCGAGCGGCAAGGCTTTAAGGGCGAAACACAGCAAAATACAGAGTATGGCGGTTATTTGAAGCGCTGAGAGCTGCTAAAACGGCCGAAATGCATGATATTGGATACAAGCTGCAAGTCACGGTACAATAGGTTGCTCAATAGCCCAGACTCCGAAGAAGCATGCTTTTTTGGAATGAGTCCAGGCCTTCACTTTCTGGGGAATATCTTTTAATGCAGGATAAAATTAACATCGTAAGAGATTACATTAACGAAGTTAAAACTCGCTGTACCTACAATGCAGCAGCTGACGCATTAGGTATTAAGCCGACAGAGTTTAAGAAGCTTCTGGGTGGTCGTAAGCCGGAAAATTCCTGGTTTGTTAATACAGCCGCTGGAGAGCCTGTGGGCTACTCTGAGGAAGAAAAACATCCTGAATTGTATCGTACGAAGCGAATCATAAAGTCTGGTGAAGTGTTAACCAGAAATCTTGATTTGACTTGAACGAACGCTAGGGCGGCTTAACGCTGCCCTACCCTTTCATTGTTGAACTCGTTTTAATCGCCTTTTTAACTTTGATGCCTGTCCAGGCATTTTCTCGTACGCCATTACAACTCTCTCACTGAGCCAATTTGCAGGCTATCAGCCATCTATTGCTGACATATTCAGGCTCTCTATTGCACGCTGTAACTTTGAGCACTTTACGCTTCGTAAAAACTCTATTCTAACGTTACACTCCAACATCAGTAACAAACCCGAACGACATCAGAGGAACACAACATGCTGGGATACGTGACATTGGGATCAAACCAGTTTGAACAGGCCGCGGCTTTCTATGACTCTCTGTTTGCGCTCTGCGGAGCGACGCGATTAATGGATTTAGAAGAAGGTTTTATACTCTGGGGCACCTCGTTTGACACGGGGTCAATCGCGTTATCAAAACCTTACAACGGCGAAGCTGCAACAGTAGGCAATGGTGGAATGGCCGCCATTCGATGTGACTCTGAAGACGCTGTGAAGGCGCTTCACGCTAGAGCAATGGAGTTAGGAGGGCAAGATGAAGGCGAGCCTGGGCCACGTGGTGATGGTTTCTATGCGGCTTATTTCAGAGATCTCGACGGAAACAAGCTCGCTGCATTTTGTCTTGGCTGACCGTAAATAGCTCTGCAGCTGGGCGCAGGCGTAAGCTGTGCGAAGTAGCGCATCGCTTAACGAGTAAGCCGGTGCAGCAATATTGCGGCACGCTTGGTGGCTATGGGCAAGGAGCGAAGATCTAGTTGTTCTTTTGGTGAATGCTCACCTTCACCGTAACCCCCCATTCCAGCAAGCCCGTCGCTGTGCGGGGCCACAAAAGAGATATCGGCCGCTCCACGGCGAGACGGATCAAGCGTGAGCATCGGCTGCCTACCTAAGGCCATATTAATCTCAGACAACATGCCTTGTAGCTTTTTGTTCCCTGCGCTTGGTGCCATAGCCGGGTAGCCTTCATAAAATTCAATACTGGCATCTGTACCTGGCAAAGATTTTTCAAGCACGGCCTGCATAGCGCTTCGTGCTCTTGCAAGCTGTTCATTTGAAATAGTGCGCAAACCACCACGAACAATGACTGTGCGCGGAATGACATTGGTTTTGCCAAACACTGTGCCCGTTGACGCTTGGCAGTCGCCCTGCACTTCAGTGCCGCCCATAATCGTGCCTGCATTAAACGTTAGATATTGCTCGCCTCGCACTTCGTCATAAAAGCCATTAAGAATTCGCGACGCCTCAAAGACAGCGCCTGCACCAGCCTCCTCACTAAAAATTCCCGACGAATGCGCCTGACGGCCTTTCACCTTTAAGCACCAGTCACTTGAGCTGCGTCGCGACACAGTGGCCCACTCACCTTGTTCATCTCTAATTCCAGACTCGAAGCCTAGCGAAACATCCGCCCATTTACCGGCGTCAATCAAGGGCTTTCGTGTTTCTGCCAATGGTTCACCGGGCGATTCCTCGTCGCCGGTATAGGCAACAACAAATTGACCCCCATCCAGCCCATTCACAAACGCCAGTGCTTTTAACGCGTATACGATAATGGCGTTGCCTGCTTTCATGTCTGAAATACCAGGCCCGCTGGCCCAATCTCCTTTACGTGTGTAGCTGTTGAAAGAATCGCCTGGCTCAAAGATGGTATCGAGATGACCTATTAGCAACAGTCGTTTTCCCTCAGCCTTGGGGTCAACGCCGCGCCTTGCGAATAAATGATCCCCTCTTTGCATTGCTTCAGGTAAGCGTATGCGCTCCGTAGCAAACCCTAAGCTGGCCAGCTCCTCGCTCAGCACATCGGCCACAGCGTTAACCCCTGACGGATTCATTGTGCCGCTGTTAATATTCACCTGAGCTTCTATCAATGCCTCTAGGCCAGCCGTATTGGTGTCAACCCAGTTCACTATGGCTTGCTCGTCGGCTGTGAGTTTGTATTTGCTTGTATCAGCATCACTTGGAGACGCGGCAATAACGGTTGCCCAAGAAAGCACTAGTGTTGCTAGCACATAAGCCAGCGTACGCCGGTTAATACGAAGATTTAACATTATTAGCAGCCTTAGTAGATTTCGCGAAAACGGTTGCGGGCAGGCATTTATAAGCGGCCCAAGCCCTTACAAGCTATCAATTAGCGCTGGGAATTTCAGCTTCAAGAATACCAATAACCGTAATCGGGCTTGCCGTCGACACATGACCCAAAAAAGCTGAGATCACAGAGTTTACGTTCTGGCTAAATAATGACACACTCTATAAAAATAGTATGTTGAGCCCGTGTAAGTTTTCCCTGTTCAAAAGTGTTATTGAACTGACGCATGACACGTGAGGTATTGCAAGAATGCGAAACCAGAGAAGGATCATAGAGCGTGGCCTGGGCCGCCCCATTGCCAACGCATCATTTCTGTTGATGGATGGCTACGTTCGCTCAATGCAAAAAAGCGGTGTTGCTATGCTGCACACAGCCCGTTCTTTTTCCTATTACCGCAAGGTGTTCTACAAAGGCCAGTCCAAGTCAGCTGTTTTGAGCCGCCTGGCAAATAGGAGCGTCGTTGACGTTGGCTGTGGCTATACGCCATATGCGGAGGATTCGATGTTTCGCGCCTGCCATAATGCCGGCATTGATTTTTACGGAATAGATCCAATCATAGGCTCAAACCCAAAATTTGGACTGAAAGAACAGCTTGTGTCGCGAGCGACAGGCGGGAATGGCCGTTTCAATGCACACCCCCCAGGTATTAACAAGGCTATTTCGGCAAGCGCTCAATGCCTTCCATTTGAAGATCATAGCGTTGATGAAATACTGTGTAGCTTTCTGCTATTTGTTTGGATCAAAGACCAGGACACATTGGCCGATATATTAGGAGAGTTTCTACGAGTGCTTAAAGTGAATGGCACTATCAAGATATACCCTTTGCACGAATGGCGATTTTTGAACGTCAGTAATAAACGCCTGCAAGACGTTCTGGCTAATTTCAATGTTGAGCAAACCTTCGTGCACGGTGCGGGCGATTTTCGAGTAACGCCTTCTTTGCTCACAGAGATGACGGTAGCTTAACGAGCAATAGACTCTATAGGGATGGCCTTTTAATACGGATGTGTACAGTTGCCAGATAAATCGATGACTTCGCAAACAGGCGAAGAAAAGTCCATATTAAAAAAAATACTGCTCACCTTTCTTGTACTGGGGGCCTGTATTTTAGCGCTAGTATTTTTCGTGATGCGGTTTGCTGTTTTTCCAGCATTCGAAGCCTTCGAACGCGAACAGAGCGGCGAAAACCTCGCGGCCGCACATCGTGATATAGAACGCCAGCTAGAACTTCTGGACATTTATACTGGCGAACATTCAGATTGGGACGAAGCATACAACTATCTTAGTAGTCCAGACCAAACACCAGGACTGGTCACAACGATGGCCGTCGACTACTGGCAAGAAGCCGAGATTAACGCGATGCTGCTGTTTAATAAGCAGGGCCAGTATGTTGATGGGAAGCTGATTCAGCAGCTTGATAACACGAGCACCATTACAACTGCGCCGGTAGAGAGCACGCTTCTACCACATTGGCTGGATGAACGGCCTCTGGTTCGTTATGAATCTGACACTGACTACAAGGAAGGTTATCTGTCTAGCCCGCTCGGCGTTATGCTGGTCTGCTCCTTTCCCGTTGTTCGTTCTGATTCAACCGGTCCTCATGTGGGCGGCCTGGTTGTAGGGCGCCTATTGAGCCAGAAAAGGTTGGATGCAATGGGAGCTCGTGCCGGCGTTGGGATAAGCATATATCAAATGTCAGATGAGACACTGCCACCAAAATTGCACGAGTCTTTTGAGCGGCTGAGTGAATCAACGGTAAACAGTGAAATTGTATTGTCGGCTGACATGATTTATAGCCGCAGCGTGTTGCGTGATTTGTTCAATAAACCTATGGCGATTCTAGAAGTACGAACGCCTAGAAAAATAACGGCAATTGGCCAACAAACTATTAACGTAGCGCTGCAATTTCTCTCGCTTGCGATCTTGGCCGTCATTTTAGGAGCGCTGTATTTCATGCGTCGACTTATTATCCAGCCGTTATTGTCACTAAGAAAACACATAGCGGTCATTCGGCAAGGCGGTAACTTGTCACAACCTTTTAACACTCGGCAGAAAGACGAAATTGGCGCACTTGCGGCCGAGTTCAATAACCTCACTGCCGAGCTGGCCGATACTCAGCAAGAACTTGTAGAAGCTCTGGACCAAGCTAAATTGGCATCAAAAGCCAAGAACGAGTTTTTGGCCAATATGAGTCATGAAATACGAACACCAATTAATGGCGTGATTGGTATCACCAATTTACTAATGAGAACTGATCCTACACTGCGGCAACATCGCCTGCTTAGCACGCTCAAAACCTCAGGTCAGCTGTTGACTAATGTAGTGAACGATATTCTAGATTACTCGCAGATTAGTAGTGGTGAGGCCTCGATTGAAAAAGCGCCTGTATCGATTAAACAACTCATCAACGACGTTGAACTCATGACTGAGCAATCGGCAAAAGAAAAAGGCTTAGAATACCTCGTTAAGCTGAGTGAAAATTTACCGACGACACTGCTGGCCGATGAGCAAAAGATCAGACAAGTGCTAATAAAGCTCATTAGTAATGCGATAAAATTCACCCATGCAGGGTCAGTTACGCTATCTGTAGAAAACACTGATCCGCTTGAGAGCAAAAACTCAGGTACCCTACAAGTGCAATTCAAGGTCAGCGATACCGGCGTTGGCATAAACAAAGCAACAAAGATCACTATTTTTGACTCTTTCACTCAAGCTGATACCGGCGCTTCAAGAGAGTACGGTGGAACCGGACTAGGGTTAGCTATCAGCAAGCAGCTGGTTGAAGCCATGGGTGGAACAATAGCTGTGAGCAGTGTGGAGGGGCAAGGATCAGAGTTCTATTTTGAGTTGCCGCTTGAAGTCTCTCCATTTGCATAAGCGAACAGGTGATCCAGCTGGCAAACCACTGCGTACAATATGCATTAGTTTCGCACAGATTGGAGAATATTAATGTTTGAGTTTTTTGCACAGAGAGCGGTAAAGAAAGCAGGTAAAGCGCTACAAAAAAAATACGCAGCCAAGCTTGCCCAAGCACTAGCAGCACAAAGAAATGGCAAGATAGCGCTGTTTGCTGACCTTACCGCCGAGGCAGAGCTTATTCGGCTCGAGCTAGAAGAGCATGAAAAGTCTGTACCGGCCGCTTAGCGCACGCTGAGTGGCGACCGCTAAGGGCCGTTGATATTTTGACCAATGGACAATATTGACTACAGTTAAGGTGATACTCTCCTTTCGTCGTAAGAGGCAACACCTTGGGAATCGTAAAAGCGGCTAGTAATCATACGCTTACCCTATTATTAAGCTTTGGAATTGGCGCTGCATTATGCAGCCAACTCAGCCACGCTAAAAAATCAGACAGCGACAGTATCTCAAGCGATGCCACAGCAAACCGCATAGCTGAACTGCAAGTGGTTGATTGTTTGTTGCCTGGCCAGCTGCGTTCCATTGGCAACCGCACCTATATGACTCCACGACGACCGGCTGTTCTAACCGCCGCCGAATGCAAAATTCGTGGTGGAGAATTCGTGGCCATGGACAGAGCTGACTTACGTACCGCTTTGAAAGTGTGGCTACCAACAGCAGAGGAAGGAGACGCCGACGCTCAGGTGAACGTTGGAGAGATCTTTGAAAAAGGGACCGATGGCGTACCTAATTATGAAGCAGCCATTATCTGGTATCAAAAGGCCGCTAAACAAAACAATAAGCGCGCTCAGTTCAATCTGGGCACCTTGTATGAGCAGGGCCTCGGCGTTGAGAAGGACCCTATACTAGCACTCGACCTCTATAGAAAAGCTTGGGGCCTGCCAGAAGACAGCCTGGTTTTTCAATCGGCGGTTGACGAGCAGCAATCTAAATTGCTCGACAGCGTAAACAAGGAAATACGTAAGAAAGATCTACAGATAAAGATCATGAATTCGCAGCTTGCTGAACTGCAAGCCGCATTGCAAAAGCAGGACGACAGTGACCTGCTAGAACAAGTTGAAGAGTTAAAAAACTTGGTGGCGGAGCTTGAGCTAGAAAGTAATGCAAGCAAAGAGAAAAAACTCACCTTGCAACAACGCGATGACGGCTTAAAACTCAGAACACCTATGGTTACAGCAACCGCCAAGGCAGCAAAAAAGAAATCGGCAAGTAAAGACGTTACTGTGTCTGACATTAACTTTGGTAAGTACTTCGCCCTTGTGATTGGCGTAGAAAACTACGACAAGATTAACGACCTTGAAACACCGGTGAATGACACAAATACCATCGCTGACATTCTCTCGTCGCAGTACGGCTTCGAAGTGCAAAAAGTCATTAACGCTGATCAAGTTGGTGTTATGGAAGCGATTAACAACGTTAACGATCAGCTAGGCGAAAATGATAACCTGCTGATCTTCTACGCCGGCCATGGCGCACGCCTCAACTCAGGCAATGTCGAATCTGGATATTGGTTACCCACTAACGCGGAAGGCCCACCGAGAGATACCTACTGGGTATCGAACGAATTTGTCACTCGTCATCTTGCGCGCATAAAAGCAAAGCGTGTAATGGTTATATCGGACTCTTGTTACGCAGGGCTTTTGTCTAGTGAACCTGGATTTCTGATGATGGGCGAAAACGGCAAGTACAGCAATGAGTATATAAAATACAAGGCGTCTAAGCGCTCTCGATTGTTGCTGGCTTCGGGCGGCAACGAACCTGTACTGGACGGCCAAGGCGGAAGTCATTCCATTTTTGCTAGTGCTTTGATCACCGCACTGAGGGACAACAACGGCATTATGTCTGGCCCGCAGTTGTTTATGAAAGTGCGTGACCACGTGTCGAATAGCGCTAAAAAAGTTAACTTTGATCAGACGCCCGAATACAAAACAATCAAGGGCGCCGGCCACGAAGTGGGGGATTTTTTCTTCATACCCACCGAGAAAAACATAACAGCTTCAATACAGTGAACTTGAGAGCATGAGCAAGAAGTCGGAACAACACATAGACGGAAATGGTAATGCGGCTGTTAATATCAGCGGCTTGCCAGAACAGAAAATTGACCCTATCGCAGCGCAGAACGCGACCGTTGTTGGTGGAACGCCAGAAAACGACGCAGCTTTAGATGATGATGATATTACGCGGCTTTCGCTGGACGTAGACTCTGACCCGATACTAAACTCTTCTCAAAACACGAATACTGTCTATAGCGACACTCTTAACCCGCTCACGAATACCCTGCATAAGCCGCTTCATATGGGCGGTGAGGCAATTAAGAACCGTTTTATACTTGAGAAAATACTGGGCAAGGGCGGAATGGGCATGGTTTGTCAGGCCTTGGACCTGCGTAAAGTAGAAGCAGAAGACCAACATCCCTACGTTGCAATTAAATTGCTAACGGGCGCCATACAGAACAATGCTAATGCATTTAAGATGCTACAGCGAGAAGCGAAGAAAACGCAGGCACTATCTCACCCTAACATAATTACCGTTTACGACTTCGATAGAGATGAAGAAACAATCTTCATGACCATGGAAGAACTGGACGGTTACCCGCTTGATAAAGTAATACAAGGCGATACCGATGTTGTTTTAGATAAAAAAACAGCGATAAAAATAATTCGCGAAATTGCTTTGGCGCTTGAATACGCACACACTAAGGGCATTATTCATTCAGACCTAAAGCCAGGCAACGTGTTCTACACCAGCTCTGGTGATATAAAAGTTCTGGATTTCGGCATAGCCCGCGCTCTTAAAGATGAAGTAAATCAGGACAATTTTGACGCTGGCGATCTGAACGCTATAACACCTAAGTACGCCAGTCTGGACATGTTTCAGCGCCGGGACCCTGATCCGCGCGACGATATATACGCCCTGGGCTTAATTGCCGGAGAGCTACTCTGCGGCGAGCATCCATACGGCGGGCAAACAGCACCCGAAGCACAAAAATCCGGCGTTAAACCAAACCTAAGCGCCGCGGGTAACTTTCTTTACAAGAAATTGATCAGTAACGCGATCGCTATTGATAGTAGGCAACGAACGGCCAGCGCCAGTCGCTTCCTTTCCAGTTTGCAATGGGCAGAGAAAGGCCTTCGTAGAGCACTTGTTGCCGGCGTTCTTGTCATTGCACTCATCGCTGGAAATGCTCTTTTAATTGATGCTGTTGACGACGACATCCCTCTTACTGAGCTGCCTGTTGCCGATCAGCAACTAGTTGTTAGCTCTATAAGTGAGGCTGACGTGGCACTAGGCTTTATGGACTACAACGGAGCACTGTTCTATTTGGAACAAGCCTTTGCGGTGCACCCCAGCAACGACGAACTTGAAGAAAGAGCCGACAAAATTGTGCAGGTAATGCGCGAACAACTTGACCAGGCCAACACCCCTGCACAGCGATCGGTTCTTAACGAACAGTTACTTGAACTCGGCAAGTATAAATTGATAGCGTCGAATGAGAGCTACAGAGATCTGGTTGGTAAGCCTAAGTAGCGACTCAATTCAAATCAGCGATGCTGTTTAATACATCAGGCCATTGCTGTGCCCAGCAACATTGATGGCCGAAATCATCGAAGCTAAGATAATGCGCTTTTGTATGTCGGTCAGCGTAATGCTGATTCAAATGCGGTGGCACAACAGTGTCTTTCACGCCGAATAGGTGTACTTGTTGAAAAGCGCTTGAGGCTGATACTTCATCTATCGGGTTGAGAGACTGTGTCAGCGGCAGTAGTTTATGAAATTCAGTCCAACGAGTAGTATCCAGAACAGCTGCCACTGTAACCACCCTGGCGGGCGGCGAAGACAGCTGATTAGCGATCAATAAGGCCAGTGTTCCGCCGCCGCTGTATCCTACCAAGCTTAGCTCTGCCGCGTTTCGCTCCTCCACTAAAGCCTCTACAGCGTCCACCATCGCTGCCACAATGATTGGAGAGTAACGGCCTGATGTCCAATGATTGGCCTCACAAAGCCCTGCGACTTGCCTGTCGGGGTCGGCCCTATGGTAACAAGGCCTAGTGAGATACGCACTTGGCACCGGGTCTTGAAGCATCATCTTCAACGCTAGCAGATGCGTTCCGCTGGGGTCGAAGGCTGGCTGATCACCCTGCCAGGGACGACCATCGCCTTCAAGGTAAATATGAAGTCGCTGCGACACTAGCGGCGACTCGTTCTTCTGCAACACCATCACTTGAAACTGCTTTGCTTGTAACGAAAACGACATCAGCCCGTATTGGCTTATCGCACGTTGTAATGCAGGCACGCTAGTGCAACCGTCAAGCAGCAATACACTAGTCGCTAGCAAGGCCGCGGCTAGAAACGGCTGCAGAAAGGCTCGAATACGGCTTACTTGGTGCATAAATTGGGCTTCCCACAACGTAGTTTTCAATAACCATAAATGGTCACTGCACGAGTCACGACTAAAGCATCTAAACGCCGTGTGACTGAGCGTATCTACTCTACACTTTAGTTAATAACATAGCATCTTGAAGGAATATTCATGGATCAGAAGATTCACTCGAATCGGCCACATTATCTTGGTACAAGTGGCCTCGGTGCATATAGTGCACTTGTGCGGTTCTTTTTACGTTCTTTTTTCGCCTGCGTTTTACTGCTGAGCCACGCAGCTTTAGCTGGCCCTGTTAATGTAACCATCAATGGTGTTGGTAGCGTTGTCAGTGACCAGGAAGGAATCGATTGTCCAGCCAACGAATGTGGCGCTGATTTTTTCGGTCCTATTTCACTTACCGCAACCCCCGGGGCCGGCCAGGTATTTTCAAACTGGATAGGAGACTGTACCGAGCCAGTTATTGGCAACGTGTGCGACGTAAACGCTGACGAAAGCCAAACCGCTTTCTCTATCACTGCGGTCTTTACTGTCTTTATTGAACAAGACACAGACAACGACGGTGTGGCCGACGGCCTTGATCAGTGCCCCAATACACCGAACGGCGAACCTGTTGATATTGAGGGCTGTGGCGCATCGCAATTGGACGACGATGAAGACGGCGTAACCAATGATTTGGACCAATGCCCTAACACACCATTTGCCGCCGATGTTAACGCGCAAGGTTGTGCCGCCTCGCAATTGGACGACGATAACGACGGTGTGAGCAATGACATAGACCAGTGCCCTAATACGGAAATTTCTGCTGTTGTTGACGCACAAGGTTGCGCCGCTGCACAGCTGGACGACGATAACGATGGCGTGAACAATGACATAGACCAGTGCCCAAATACCGCTGCCAACGCAATTGTTGATGCCCAAGGTTGTGCCAACGCTCAGCTAGACGATGATAATGACGGCGTAAACAACAGCATAGACCTGTGCCCAAACACAGCGGCGAATGCAAGAGTAGACGCCAACGGTTGTAGTGACGCGCAGAATATTACTGACACTGACGCCGATGGTGTGGATGATGCCAATGACCAGTGCCCAAATACCGCCGCAAACGCAGCGGTGGACGCCAACGGTTGCAGTGCCGCACAGAATGCTATCGATACCGATGAAGACGGCATTGACGACCCTAACGATCAGTGCCCAAACACGCCGGCCGGAGAGCAAGTAGACGCCAATGGCTGTAGTGCCAGCCAGCTGGATACAGACGGTGATGGAACACCTGATAATGTTGATACTTGTGCGAACACTGACCCAGATTTACCTATAAACGCTGAAGGTTGTAATGAAGTACAACAGTTCGGCACAGACCTGCAAGAATTGCCAGGATTGGCGCCTGCAGAACAAGAGTTGGGCAGCACGATCGATGAACTGTGTCCAAGGTTAGTAGAACTCGACAACCAGGGTGATTTAACCCCTAGTGTGCGAGCATTGAGAGAAGCTTGCTCGAGCATTAAGAATGGCGACACCAGCAATGAACAGGCCGCAGCTGCCTTACAAGAAATCGCCCTGACTGAAATAGCCTCACAAAAAGACTATGTTCTAGAAATGGCTACTACACAGTTAGGAAATCTAAACACGCGCTTTGATCAAATTAGGCAAGGTGGGGGCCGAGGTGTTTCCATTAGCGGTTTGAACATTCGAAGTGGCGGCAAAGCTATTCCAATGCACGTTGTACAATCGGCATTCGAGAACTTGCTTGGTATGGGTGCCAGTGCTGACACCGATGGCGAACCCAAGACCGGCGTAGACTTCGGTAAGATGGGTATATTCATACAGGGTGACTTCGAATTTGGTGAACGCGATCAAACCACCTTGGAGTCAGGCTATGACTTTGATTCCTGGAATTTCTCAATGGGAGCCGACTACCGGTTTAGCGACACAGTCTTTGGCGGGGCATCCGTTAGCTATGGCAAGGTCGATATTGAGTTTGCTGAAAACGGCGGTAAGTCAGACATTTCTAATTGGGGACTATCGCTGTTTGGCGGATGGCAAATCACTAATGAATGGTTTGTTGATACCATTTTAAGCTACGGCACCTCTGATTTTGAAACCACGCGACACATAGCCTACACCGACATCAATGGCTTATTTGAGTCGGACCAATTGGGTGTTACCGACGGTAGCCAGGTATTTGTTGGGGTGAATACAGGATACATGTTAAACAAAAACGCGTGGCGATTTGGCCCTACACTGTCATTGGCTTATGTCGATGGCAGCATCGATGGCTTTACTGAAACAGCGGTAGGAGACAACAGCTCGGATGCATGGAATTTCATTGTCGATAAGCAAAACTACGAGTCATTACGATTGAGTCTGGGCGTTCAAGCGGACTATGCAATCAATACATCAATCGGCGTGTTGATACCTGGGTTTCGAGCAGCGTTCGTTAAGGAATCAGAAGACAACGCTGACAGCGTTAACACACGCTTGGCGAACAACCCATTTGGCGATGACGCACTTAACAGCAATCAAGTCGCGATCATCACTGATGGGCAAGACAGTAGCTATTTAGACTTCAGTGCCAATGTAAGCGGCCAATTTATATTGGGTATATCAGGTTTTGTTCGTTACGGTTTTTATACGAGCTACGACAATTTTTCACGAGAAGGCGTGTCTGTGGGCTTGCGTTGGGACAAACCTTGGTAAAATGGCTGTACTTATTCTACGATCTTCGTTTCTAGTTGAAGCGAATCGCTGACAAGCTTTCTTATCAACTGTTGCGCATCAGAACGTCTGAAACTACCTGCCGCCGTGCCACCAGGAACGGCTATTGCGGTAACACGGTTCGTTAATGCCGGGAACCGACCTTGAGCACTGGCTATCCATTTGTTACGGTATTGGGTATCAGGCCAGCCACCGCCTGTTCCGCGTGAGTACAGAATGAATTGCGTATTGGGATTAGCCTGAGCAATAAACCCCATAAAAGCTAATAATTTATTATCGGCTATTGCGTACAGGCGATTGAACTCTTCAGAGTAAGCTTCTCCATCTGCCGGATAGCCCAGCCCCAAATCTTGATTCATAGAATGAAAAAAAGCGGAACGATGAATGAGAATTAGGTTTGGTTTTTGTCTCAGAATCTGAACCTCGCGATCCCAGGTTGACCCTATTGCTTCTTTGCTAGTGATGACAGGCAGTTGTTCAAGAATTTCACTCAGCACGTCAGCATTAGTGCCGCTCTTTCGGCGGGTTTCATCATCGTACACACCCTTTGGTGCGAAGGTATCCATCAACAGCACTACGGGTGTGCCTCCGCTCATACCTTGATCTTTACTCGGCGCACCAACATCTTTCAGTATCAGCCAACCAATACCGACAATCAGTAATAGGAGCAATGCTATTTCAATACCACTACGGCTCTTTGCAGCGGAAGTTGGCTCTATAACCGTTTTAGTAACACCGTCGGGGCCAGCATCAAAAATCCAGCTAAAGATAAGTGCAATTGGAAATCCAATAACCAGCAGCAAAATCGTGACCGTCGAAAACCAAGCGGGCAAGTTCAGTGGCGTACTTATAACGTCTACAACTTGAAGCATGCCCCAAGCGATGACGGCATAAACTGCACCTACTCGAAATACTTTTCGCTGCTTGATTTCTTCAAGTAAAGACATATTTTTTCTTAACGCCGAAAATTCTGTTTATCGCTTAAACGCATTATGCACACTTATAGTAAGTTCGGCTATGCGTTTAATGCTTCAGCACAACGGTGCGCAATTCGCCCTATGTCGTCAGAGCAAGAATTGTTTCATGACTTGTGCTTTCTCAATGGAGACTGACACTGTCTGGCATACTACAGGCTTAGAGTCTTATGATTAAAATACCCATTGGCAGAATAAACACTCTGGATTCCATAATGGATAACAATTTTTCAACTGAATAGGAGAGAACACTTGGAATTGTACGATGTAATGCGAACCACCTTTGCGGCGCGCGAATTTTTAGACGAACCGGTCCCTAACGAAACGCTGATTCGCATACTCGACAACGCGCGTTTCGCTCCAAGCGGCGGCAACCGCCAAGGTTGGAAAGTGATTGTTGTTCGCGACCAAGCCACACGAGAAAAACTCAGGTCTATAGCTGAGCCCGGTATGCGGCGTTATGTGGCGCAGGTGCAAGCCGGTGAATTTCCTTGGAATACTATTCACCCCACTCAGCTAAGCGATGACGAGATAGCTGCTACGCAACTACCGAGTGGATTGATTGATAGTTTGGTCACTGCGCCGGTATTGCTTTTCGTATTCGTTGATCTTTCTTTAGTGGCTTCTCTTGATCAAGATCTTGACCGGATTGGCGTGGTCTCTGGTGGTTCTATTTACCCCTTTGTTTGGAACATACTGCTTGCCGCGAGAAATGAAGGCCTCGGCGGCACCCCAACTACTTGGGCCGCCGCCAGAGAAGACCAACTGCATGATCTATTAGGTGTGCCCGATGAGTATGCATTTGCCTCGATGATACTCATTGGCCGACCAGTAAAACAGCTTACGAAGCTGCGCCGTAAGCCGGTGGATGAGTTTGCGGTTTTAGAACAATTTGATGGCCCGACAATCACGTAGTTTGCAGGCCTGCTTACAGCCCAGTGATGAGGACTACCCTCTACGCTGCTACCAAGCCACCACTGTGCCGTCCTTGCGCATTTCAGTCGCACCCGAGTAGCTGCCCTGTTCTTTACCGTCTTTGTGTTTGTTTCGCATAATCGCCTGATAACCACCGAAACGTACGCCGCTGTCGTCTATCTGAACCTTGTGTCCCATTGCTTCCAAGCGTTTCACGGTAGCTTCAGGCACTCCAGGTTCAAGATACAAGGTGCCCAGTGGGTCACCGTGAATGCCTGTGGGCTCGCTACCGCCGTCGTGCAGAAAGCGTGCGGCGTCCCCTGCTTCTTGAATGTTCATGCCAAAGTCGAGCATGTTCACCAGTATCTGCACGTGACCTTGCGGTTGCATGGAACCACCCATTAAGCCAAAGCTCATCACTGGCTCATCGTCCTTCATAAGAAACGCGGGAATAATGGTATGGAAAGGGCGTTTTCCAGCTGCGTACACATTCGGGTGATTCGGTTCGAGCGAAAACAACTCGCCTCGATCTTGAAACATAAACCCTGTGCCGTCAGCCACCATACCAGAGCCCATACCTCGGTAGTTAGATTGAATCAGCGACACCATCATGCCGCTTTCATCTGCCACGGTCAGATAGGTGGTATCGCCTTCGCCTTCAAGCTTTGGTTCGATGCTAGCTTCGCCAGGGCCAAACGATGCAGAAGCTGCGGCTGAATCTATAAGGGCGAAGCGTTCTCTGCCATAGGCGTCAGACAATAGCCCGCTCAACGGAAAATTCGAAAATTCTGGATCAGCGTAGTAACGCGCCACATCTTCAAAGGCCAGGCGCTTGGCTTCAACCATGTAGTGAAACACTTCTGCCGAGCCGCGCTGCCATTGGCTAAGGTCTACGTTCTTCAATATAGATAACATTTGCAGGGCCGCAAAGCCTTGGCCATTAGGCGGCAGTTCATACAAATCGTAGCCGCGATAATTCACACTGCCTGGGCTCACCCATTCGCCTTGGTGATCACTGAAATCGTCATAGGCTAAACCGCCTTCCATGCCTTCGAAATAACTGGACATACGCCGGGCCAAACTTCCTTTGTAGAACGCATCGCGCCCTTCGGTGGCGATTGTTTCTAAGGTATTGGCCAAGTCCTTATTTACAAAAAGGTCGCCAGTTGCGGGTGCTGTGCCTTTGGGAAACCAGGTATCGCGAATATTGTTAAGATGAGGACTGTCGGCAAAAGCGCTTTTAAAGAAGGCCCAACTGCGCTCCAGGTAAAAGGCTATCACTGGCGATACGGCAAAACCGTCACGGGCGTAGCTAATTGTAGGGGCCAAGACGTCACTCATTGGCAGTTTGCCAAAGCGTTGGTGTAGGGCAAACCAGCCGTCCACCGTTCCGGGTACTGACACTGGCAAGGGGCCATGATGGGGAATGCCCTGGTAATCCTCTGGCAGCTCGCCGCGTTGTTTCATTGCGTCAATGTAAGCCTGTAATTGCTCCAGACTTTGTCCCTTGGGAGACCGCCCAGAGCCGTTATAGCCATAGAGTTGCTTGCTCTTTGGGTCCCAGACAATAACGAAAATATCGCCGCCAATACCGTTGCCAGTTGGTTCCATCAAACCCAGAGCTGCGTTAGCAGCGATGGCGCCGTCCACGGCAGACCCGCCTTGCTTTAGAATATCGAGCGCTACCTGCGAAGCCAGTGGATGCGCGGTAGCCGCCATACCTTTGCTGCCATACACAGGGCTGCGAGACCAATTCTCACCTATGGGTCGACCTCCTGCTCCCAACTTAACGCTCATAAATTTCTCTCCGGCAGTGCTTGGTGTCGCCTCTGTAAGAGCCGATGGCACCGTACAGGCCATTGCAAGAAAGGGAAAAAACAGGCATACAAGCAGTTTGCATTGCAGTGGTCTCATCGCGTTCACGCTGTTGAATTATGAATCATGAGCATAACGCACATTAAGTGCCAGAGGGAATACTGCTTCGAGCTGATCAATATAGATGGTAATTGCCGGCTAAAAAGCGGGTACTCATTAACAATCTGTCGGTCGCTGGCTTACTAGTTTCGTGTAAGCTCAATGTAAATTCCAAACTCATTTTCTTTGGGCTTTAGGCAATCGCCAATACGCAAGTGTGAACACGAAAGGAGATCAAATTGTTGATTACTAAATTTTCGTTCAAATCTTGTCTGCTCGCGACAGCAGCAGGCTTACTAGTGGCTTGTGCAAGTCCACCCGCTAAAGAGGCTGAACACAAACCGCAGCAATCGTATAAGGTCGCAAGCAGTGATAAGGCCTCTGACCCGAGCGATAGTGAACTCGCCCGCAATAACGAGAACTTTCAGTTTCTTATTGTAGGAGATCGTACCGGTGGTCATCGCCCGGGTGTGTTTGATAACGCTATGGACCAAGTGAACTTACTGCGCCCCGAATTTGTGATTGGCGTAGGCGACCTGATAGAAGGCTACAGTACGGACGCCGACACTCTCGACCAGGAATGGACCGAAATAGAACGCATGATTGCCAAGCTTAAAGCGCGCTTCTTTTATGTAGCGGGCAATCACGACATCAGCAACAACACGATGGCTGAATTATGGTTAGAAAGGCGTGGCCCAAGCTATTACCACTTCGTTTACAAAGATGTTCTTTTTTTAGTGCTAAACACTGAAGACCCGCCACAGCCTATGAGTGATGAATTGAGCGAGGGTATGGCGCAATATAAAGCATTGCTTAAGAAAGACCCTGAGGCCGCGCAGCGAATGATTGACGAGTACATGAAATCAACAGGCGACAGCAAAATGTCGGCCGTGCTGCCATCCAATATTTCCGAGCAACAACTGCAGTATATGCGTAAGGCTGTAAACGAAAACAGCGATGTGCGCTGGACGATGGTGTTTATGCACAAGCCTGTGTGGGATTATGAAAGCGATACGTTCAAGCAGCTAGAAAAAAGTCTGCAGTCACGACCTTACACCATGGTTGCAGGACATAATCATTACTACAAACATGAAAAACGATTTGGCCGCGATTACGTCAGCATGGGGACTACTGGCGGATCGTTTCACAAGATTGGCGTTGGCAATGTAGATCACGTAGCCTGGATAACCATGACAGATGAAGGGCCGCTATTTGCCAATATCGAACTTGGCGGCTTGCATGATATTAGTGGCCCATATAAAGCGAACTATTAGGGATTACTTCGGATCTTCAATTCCAATTCGTATTTCATCCTCAACGACGTAGAACTTGGGAATATAGAGGTCCGCTACATAGGCGCTGACGCTTTTTCCTTGCAAATCGTACACAAGATTGTGCTGCCACCATGCGCTGAGTGAGCTCTTGCAACGGAGGCCGCCAGGTATTACTTGGTGATCATGGGTAAAATCATCCAAGCTAAATTCCAGCTTGAGGCAGGGAATGCTGTAGTCCCACCACTGGTAAGCAGGCAGCAGCATGTAACCATAGAGCATTTCCACGGCGAGAACCCCATAGACCGAATTCGGCTCTCTTTCGAACGTTGGATCTACTACATTTTTATTTTTACGCGTGGGTGATTCAAGTCCCCTGGCACCATGCTTGCGATTCTTAAACACCAAATACGATTGATTTCGGTCCTGGTAGAGAAAATAATTCTCATCGGGAACATCGCCAACATTCACCACCACATAGTTTCTGTACGGCTTTTCTTTTAGTAAGACGACAGTAGCTATAACTACTACACCAATAACAATAGCAACTGCAAAAACAGCTGTGGTTTTGGTGTTCTTGAATGTCTTGATATGCTGAAACATACCCTTGTCTGAACGTGATGTTCGTTCATTCGCGGCTCAACGGGGGGTACTAGCCTAATCTCAACTCAAAGAAGTATCAATCATGGGTGTTACTGGTCCTGAAGAAACTCAATCGCCAGGTTCTTATCGTCTAAAGAGAAGCACTTCATATCGATGCTTCTGAAAAGCTTATCTTCAATGGCGACAATTCTCGCCAGCCATTTTTTATCGGTTAAAACAGCGACCTTCTGAACGTTCGAAATACCCACTTTACGCAAATAGTTAAACTCATCGACTATCGCTTCTAACTCAATCCCCTTGAATGAGTCGATTTGTTCGAAAATAACAATGCTATCGTGCAATGCAATTTTTTCTTTCGCCGCCGTCAGCACTAACTCCATGTCGTCATCGCTGACTTTACCCGCGATGCTAAAAGCCACGGCATTATCAATTCCAATTCCAAGCATTGTTAACACATCGAGCTCCCTATCTAACTAAGTAAGTAACTAAGTAAATTGCACCGCGATGGTTTTTCGTATCGATGCAAACCTGGAGCTCACTGTACAACCAACGCGCAGATTTAAATTTGATTTAGGTCAAGTAGATGCAAATGAGCATAGCGATTCCCATTTTAACAGCACTGGATGCCATCTCTTAACTGATCACACTACTCTTCAACTGCCAAAGCCGCACGACATGCATTTTCCTTTGCAACCTTATTAACCAGGTTTTCTGCCAACAAAGACACGCCGCCGGTGGATAAGGCCGCGCCAATGCTCGCGCCACTTTTTAGTAAACCACCGGCATCCACGGCCGGGCTAGGCGATGCTAGCGTTCCACCCAGTTTCATAAACTTCACGACGCTGCCAACGTTCAAGCCAACCGTTTGCTTTGCGTTTGGCGTTATCAGTATATCCAGTGTTTCGTCTTCAAGATTGATATTGCCGTCGCCAATAATTTCCATTTTTTCGGTTTCAACGACTAAACCCTTATCTGTTTTCATCAATCCATTTTCAATGTCGAAATGTACTAAAGCGCAGTGCAATTTAGTTGTTGGGTCAGATTTCGCAAACGGGTTTAGTTTGTTCAGAGTTTCTAAAAGCAGATCTGAACCAATCAATTCAAAGCTGTCGTTTTGAAGCACTGCGTCACGCACCAATAAGTGCACTTTTCCATTTAATGACGATGCTAGCTCAGCGGTGGAACCTCCTAAAGTGGCTATGTTCAGTTGCAGCTCAGTTTTGCCTCCAGAAAGTTGTTCTTGTGGCACTACACCAAAGGCCTCAAGGTCAACGCCCTTCAGGCCAAAAGCCAGCTTCGCCTGCATTCCTGTCTCAGCACGATTTACAGACGCCGAACCGGTAAAGCCACCGCCACCCAAGCTCGCGCCAAACGGTTCTAACTGCAGCTTGCCCTGTTCGCCAGTAAGCTTCATTTTGAAATCGCTAAAGCCGGCTTGATAAAGCTGCAAAGTATTGGCTGTAATCTCAACATCGTACTTACCCTCGTCCAGCCAGGCAAAGTCTATTGGGTTTTTAGAAAACAGCTTATCTTTCTTTGCTGGCTGAACCTGTTCCATGCCCTCTTCTGTGCTCTTTTCGGCTTGCCCTTCCTGCAGAGTGTCGTCAATCGGCTCGCTAATTTCTTCAGAGTCAGCCGATGTTGTGCTATCGCTTTGACCAACGAGTAAATTATTACTGTGCAGGCGCGCATAGATATCTGGGCTGCCATCAACAAGCGACAACTTCAGCTCGCCTGCTATGTCTGACTTGGCCAATGTGGCCTGAAGCGCACTCAGGGAATATGAAAGCTCATCGATCGCCAACTTGGCAGACAGCTGCGCAGGCAAATAAGGCTTTATGTTTTCTGGAAGCAGACCGTCAATACTGGACTGGTGGCCCAAATTTGCATCAACCGAAAACTTATTCCCAGTGACGCCATTTACATTGAAATTGCCGCCTACCTTTGTCTTCAAATTAATAGCGCTGAGAGTCAGCTCGCCAGCTAGATCAGCGCCCGTCGTTTGCAGCCCTAAGGCTTTTAGTTGAGTCTGTAGCTTCAACTTGGGCACAGAACTGGTCTTAGCATGATCGAGCTTAATGGCATCAAGGTCGAGGTCTACGTTCACGCTGTCTACGCCAAAGCCAAGCTTCGCATCCGCGCCTTCAATCGCGTGGTCGGGTAACAGTAAGCGTCCAAGCGTTAACTGAACATCGGCGTTGCGCAACATACCAAGCCAGGCCCAGTCGAGCACCGCTTCGCCGTCACCTGAGTTGTTACTTTCAGCCTGCTCCTGGACCACTGTCGTATCAGCAGACATCATTGGCCGCAGGTCTAGTTCGGGAATAGTCAGATGGAGACTGGTTCGTCCAGCGAGCTTATATTCTAGTTCGCCGTCAACAGCCAGACGATCACCCACTCGCATCACCAAGGAAAACTGCTGTTCATCCATGCGCTCCAACATCACTGAATACAGCGTTTCTGTTTCGCCAGTGTGAACCGTCAAGGAATCGATATTGACTGATTTCGCGCCAAGAATACGGCCAAAATCCAACGCACTGGCTGCCACCTGAGAAGGCGCTTTGGCGTCTGCCTCAGAATTTTCCGCTGAACTAAGGTAAAGATGAGCGTTGGCGATACGTATGTCCCAGAAAGGACTCACGCCATTCCAGGCACCCAGTGCATCGACGCTGGCAAGAAAATTTTCCGCGCTGAACAGCTTTTTGCCTTGAGGGTCGGTTACTGTTAAACCTTTAGAAGACAGCGCTGAGGCAGATGTATCGACGACAAGTTCATCACTCTCAACTTTGTAACCGGTTCCATGCTCCAGCAGCTTAAGCGATGCCTGGGGTTTTATGATCGCGAAAGCCAAAACCGCAACAACGATCAGTATCATAAACCCAAGCACCCAAAGAGTGAGCTTCGCTAACTTCTGCATTATGGCTATTCCTAACATTACAAAGCAAGATGAGAAACGCAGTCTAGGGAAGTTTCATCCACTTGAATATTGGTTATTTGTAAATTTGACTGAGTTAGATATTCCAGGTAGAAATGATGGAGTGAGTTTTTGGGTAGCGTTGCATCCGTTGTTAATCGGAAGCGCTGCAAACGAAAAGAGGACTACGTTGACACAGATCATCAGCTCACGGCATTCTATAGCCTACTCTCATCGCTTCACCATTGTCGGGTATCTACTATGCAACCGTTTTCCAGAAAATCACTAATAGCGCTTACCGCATTCTTGTTGTTTTCTACAACAGTCGCTTACGCCCAAACTTCGTCGTTGAAGCAAGCAGTAGAAGCCGATTACCCATACCTAGACATGCTGTTTAAGCACTTTCACGCCAACCCTGAACTGTCTATGCAGGAGTTCAAAACATCTGACCGCTTGGCCAAAGAACTAAATGATCTTGGATATACACTGAACAGAAATATTGGCAAAACAGGGTTAGTGGCCACACTTAAAAATGGTAAAGGCCCCACCTTGATGATTCGCGCCGATATGGACGCGCTGCCAGTTAAAGAAAAAACGGGCTTAGCTTACGCCTCAACAGTTACACAAACCAATTTGGAAGACCTGGTAATGCCCGTTATGCATGCCTGTGGGCACGACATGCACATGACCTCTTTAGTAGGTGTCGCACGTCGTATGGCGGCCATGCGTGATCAATGGAGTGGAACGCTACAACTACTTGGGCAGCCCGCGGAAGAATCACTAGGTGGCGCTTTGGCAATGGTGGCTGACAACCTCTATCAACGAGTTGGCCGCCCCGACTTCGCCTTGGCCATGCACGTGATTGCAAAGTACCCAGCAGGAAAAATCGCTTTCAGCGATGGCTTAATGTATTCCAGCGCAGATACCGTGCGCATAATTGTTAAGGGTGTTGCCACTCACGGCGCGTCACCGCACCGCGGTAAAGACCCCGTTTTAATTGGTTCACAGATTGTTGTAGCACTGCAATCAATCGTTACGCGCGAGGTTTCGCCGATTGAACCCGCGTTAATTACCGTTGGCGCTTTTCGCGCTGGCACAGCACCCAATGTTATTACTGACAGCGCCCAACTGGATATTACAGTTCGTGCTAACACTGAAAAAACTCGTGCCTTGCTATTAAAGAGCATCACCCGGGTAGCCATCCAAACTGCTCGAGCAGCCGGTGTGGCAGAAGATGCACTGCCAGAGGTTATTATTGCTCCAAACGGCGCACCTACCACCACAAACACAGCAGAGCTAGCCCAGCGTGTGCGTAAAGCCATGCGAGCCGGTATGCCTGAAGACACCTTCGTTGATTGGTATCAGTCTGACATGGGCGCTGAAGACTTTCCTGACCTGGTAGGTATTGATCCACCTATCCCAAGTGTTTACTTTGAAGTCGGTGGCACTCCCGCTGAGAAAATTGCCACCGGCGAATTTGCAGGCCATCACTCGCCGTTGTTCCAGATAGACCCTGTGTTATCAATTAAATCAGCTGTTGAATCTATGACGCTTGCGGCCTTAGATCTTTTACAAAAAAAATAGTAAGGCCATAAGCGATAACACTGAACTATGAACGCCAATCTGTAAGCAGTATTTGTTAATTGAAGGCAAGCCTGTACTAGTAGTGGTCGATATTTAGGGTCAAAGCAGCGGGGGAAATAGCTGAAATGCCAAGCGAATACGAAGTATATGTAGGTTCAGAATTTATGGACGTTGCGTCCATTCACGCCTACCTCACAACAGCTTACTGGTCTGAAGGCATTCCAATAGAGGTAGTTACTAAAGCTGTGCGCAACTCAGTATGCTGTGGAGCGTTCTTTTCGGGTCAACAAATTGGCTTTGCTCGCGCGGTTACGGACGCGGCCACCTTCGCTTATATCGCTGATGTCTATGTTCTGGAAGCTCATCGTGGCAATGGGCTGGCTAAGAAGCTAATAGCTAGCTTAGTTTCCCAAAAGGAACTGCAGGGTCTTCGTCGTATGATGTTAGCAACGCGCGACGCGCACTCACTGTATGAACGTTACGGCTTCAAATCGCTCGCCAATCCTGACTTAATGATGGAGAATTGGAACCCCAAGGTCTATAGCGACACTTAGCCAGGCTAGTGCGTGCTTTTTATATTTTTATAGCAACGATTTTTAGTGTAAGCAATACTGGACGGAATGAGATACAGAACATGAATTCAAACTTCTTAAAGACTCTAACTCTTGGCCTTTTACTGTCTTGCCTTAGTTCCGCACTGTATGCCGAGACCGTGTGGATAGATGTAAGAAGCAGTGTTGAACACAAGATAACGAACATTGAAGGCGATGTTCGAATATCTCACAGCGACATCGTTCAGGAAGTCAGCGCTTTAATTCCAGACAAAAATACAGAAATTCGATTGTACTGCCTGAGCGGCGGAAGAGCAGGCGTGGCAGCTGAAGCACTGAAAAATGCCGGCTATTCCGATGTGCAAAATGTGGGAAGTATTGGCAACGCACGAGAGCTGAGAGGCCTGAATTAATGCAGCTACTTTTAAAGACCTATTTCATAAGAAACGCCTTAGATCAGTTAAAAACGTCGTTTCGACAGCACTCCGCGTCATAGTCGGACACACAAATATCAATTTATACCATTTCATGGTACAAAAGCCCTAGTGCTACCGGCGTCCCAAGCATGCGATGCAGCTGTATCAGGGGGGGGCTAACACATACATTGTTTATCATAAGTGGCTGAGCGAAAGTGCATAGCCGCTAGCATTACCTTCACTTCGACTATTAATAATAAATTAGTTTCATGGAGTGCTTATCAGCAAGATTTATAAGGGTGGCTGCCTATGCAAAAACGTTAATTTTGAAATTCACGGAGACCTAACAGGGGTTAGTTACTGTCATTGCTCAATTTGTAGAAAGGCATCGGGAACTGGCTCTGGAGTAGTGCTATGCGCTTCGCCCGAACATTTGGTGTGGACTGCGGGCGAAGAGCAAACCAAAACCTATGCACTTGAAAGCGAATGGTCCACTACATTTTGCCTTAACTGCGGCTCAGCCGTGCCGCAGTGTCATTCAGAGCAACCTCTTTGTTTTGTACCTGCAGGCAGCCTGGATGACGATCCCGGTGTTGCTGTTATGGGGCATATTTATGTAGGTTCCAAAATGTCATGGGACCACATAGGCGACGAGGCTCCACAATATGACGAGAACTACACCTGATGCGCTCAACAATAATAATACGAGAAGAATCCGCAGACGACGCTGACGCCATTTTTCAGCTTAACGGCAATGTCTTTGAAACGCAGTCTGAGGCACGCTTAGTAAATACGCTTCGCGAGAAACAACAGATTGTTATTTCACTTGTCGCAGAAGCCGCAGGCGAGATTGTCGGTCATATCTTGTTTTCGCCCGTTAAATCGTCCGCGGGTTCCAATATTAAAATTGCCGGTCTTGCTCCGATGGCGGTAGCAAAAGACTATCAAAGTTCAGGCATTGGTGGCACTTTGATAGAGAAA
>JBGCFQ010000039.1:0-35647 GCA_045106985.1 Pseudomonadales bacterium
AGTTATGGAAGATACAGAAGTCGCCGGAGTACAAATGAAAGAGGGCGATAAACTGCTGTTGCATTGGCATCTGATTAATCAAGATGACAAGGTGTTTGATGAGCCAATAAAATTTGATATTACCAGGGCACAACGAATGCCCGAGTTATCGCGTGAGCATCGCGCGTTTGGCATTGGTACGCACTTTTGCATTGGCGCACATCTAGCGCGGATGGAGTTGCAGGTCATGTTTGAAGAGATTCTACCGCGAATGCGTAACCCTCAATTTGCAGAGCCTGTTAAATACGTTCGCGATTATTTCGTCAACAGCATTAAAGAGATGAAGATTACCTTTGATCCTGAGATGTAGGAGCATAGTAGAGAGCTGCTTATTTGTCGTCACACGAGAGGCTAGAGTTGTGTCTCCGTTCAATGGGCCATCCCTGGCCCGTCCCTCGCTGCTATCCCTGGCGCTAAAGCTGGCCCCGTGAAGCGCTTTGGGTCTTCACTCCAACACAACCCTAGCCTCCCGCGCAACTAACTCTGAGCGAGCCAAAGCCTCTGGGTATAAAAACTGAATGCAATTCATTGGTCGCGAGCCAAGAGTATCTGTACCAAATACTATTCTTACTGAGCTTCCTATTCGTGATGCATAACCGGAATATAATGCGCGGGTCTAGCGCCTCCTGCGGCCCTTCTCCTTAGAGCCGCTTCTACAGTCTCAACAACTGCCGCGCGCGCAACGGCTTGCTTGTGATTGGTAGGTACTGGCTCTGTACTGTTAGGCGCAGGCATATCGCTAGCGTGATAATAACCCACCGGCGATTTGTCGCCGCTTACGTCAGCATCCGGCGACAAATCACGTTCATTTGTCGCTCTTGGTACTCTGACTTGAGAACCAATGACCTCCAGGTCTTGCCACCAGCGTTTGATCGGGTTGCGTTTGCCAAATTCAAATTTGTCGTCGATGTAGACCGCTATGGGTATAAGTAGCGGTTTTAACCAACGTACATTCACCCCAAACCAAGTGCCCATTCGGTGCACCAGTGAGCCGTCAGCCGACACTACTTTGTTCAGTGGGCATGTTTTCATACAGCGACCACAGGCCGAACCTTTGGCATTGTTTACCCGGTAGGTAGTGCAGCGCTCTACATCGGGCTTCCAAATTTCATAGCCATTGAAAATAACCTTGTCGCCAAAGGGAATGGCATTCACCGGGCATTCACGTGCGCACTTTAAGCAGTTGCTACAGAATTCCTGCAAGCCAAAATCAATCGGTTTATCCGCCACCAACGGTAGGTCGGTGGTTATCACTACCGACTTAAATCGCGGTCCTACGTAGGGGTTTAACACAAGCTCACCAATGCGACTAAGCTCGCCTAAACCCGCAAGCAGTACCAATGGTATTTGCAATACATGGCTGTCGGCATTGGTTTGAGAGCGAGCGGGCACGCCCTGTGTGCGCAAAAAATCGGCCATAACACCGGCTACTTCTGCGCCGCGCAGGTAGCCACGCATTGACTGGCAACCTGAAATCCAATCGTCGCCGCTGGCACCTTCCATGGTGTCGTAGCCTTGGTCGATAAGCATTACCACCGCGTTTTTGTGATAAGGGGTAATTACGGTTCCGTCGGCCGTGTGGGAATACCAGGCGTAATCGGGCACTTCGCAAATACCTACCAGGTCTGCACCCATATGATGCGCTAGCGACTTGATAGCCTTGCTGTTCTGTTGTGGGTCCTTAATATCAAATTCTGCACTGACGCCTAACTCACCATCTTGATGCGGCACAAGAGCGCGAAGCGGCCCTATCATGCCAATGGTGAGCGGGTGCTTAAGCGCGAAGCGTTGCACTTCCTTGTGAGCTTTGGCGCCTAAGTCGCCGGTTCTGGCTCGCTGGAAAAATTCTGCTCTTTTCGGAACGCGTGGTACTTCGTCATCGAAAATAAGTGTGGTGGGTCTGTCTACCCGTTTTACCTGTTCCATGGGGTAGCGGCTTAAATGCGATTCGCGCTTAGCTTGGCGCCGTCGTTCCCGGCCGGATACCGCCCCGTTTAAACCCAACCAGTAGTGTAATGGGTTAATGTCAGCGCCCGCGGCTATTGGCAGGTCGGTGAGCAGTTCGTAGTCGGTGCTTATGGTCGCAATCGAAAAGCCTCCATCAAAGAATGGGCTTTCAATGCTGTCGGTTTCTGTGCGCCTAGCAATTCCTGCCAATACGGCCAAGCGTTGTAAATCAAAATCACCGCGGCCCTCGGTATGTGCTTTGGCGTTAAACCCCAGCACACGAATATAGGATGCCACGCAGGCCGCTATTTCCAGTGCTCGCATTCTCGCGATATCGGGTGCTGCGTCTTTCAGCCATTGATTGGCTGGATTGGTACTTTCTATCTCGCGGCCGTGTGCAACCAGTATTACCACCGCCAAAGAATGATGCTCTGTATCGTCTACAGTATGATTAGTTAGGTAGGCGTTAGCCGGTATATCAGTAATGCCAACATGGCTTGCATCCAAATAATAGCAGGCCCCTTTAACTTCGTTGGTGCGTACGTCTATGTCATCGCTGACGGGCGCTTTTTCTGCCCAGGCTTCGCCTTCCAAGAATGGCGTGTAATAGGCCGCGTAGCGCTGCGCGCAACGTGCAAGTTCGCTGGTGGAGTTTACAGGCTCAATTGCTGAGAGTTGAGCTCGGTCCGATTCGTACGCAACAATATCAGCATCGCGCGGCAGTGCTTCAAGTGGCCAGGGGCCAGCCTGAACTGAACGCTTATGGCCTCTATCGCGCAGTAGCATGGTTATTCTTTTCCTGGCTTAGAAGTGGCCGCTTCTGCTTCTGCTGCAGCTGAACGCTCATAAGTACGTCCGAGAAACCAGCCAACCATTGCCCAAAGTGCGGCGATCACAGCGCCTACCCCTGCAACGGCTGCCATGCCAAAGCCAAGCCCTTGCGTTAGGCCAGTAAAAAACCAACCCATAATAACGTCGCCACCACGGTAGGCCACAATATCTATAACCGGTTTAGCCTTGAATCGATCTTCTCTACTCACTTGAGTGAAGAGCATTTCGCGTGCCGGTCGAGTTAGCCCATAGTTGCCGGCTTTTGACACAACATGTAAGCCCAACGCCACTAGCAAAAGCGGTGAGAAGGCGAGAATAAGCATACCCAAAATAATGAGTATTGGAATAACGGGTAGGGCTACCTGCATACCCATTTTGCTAACTAGGCGGCCTGTAACAAAAAAGGCGAGAACGAAAGTGACGGTATTCACTACCGCGTCGCGATAACCATAAATCATGGTTCGCGTGTCGCGATCAAATTCCGCCAGTAGGTTCTTTTGTTCCAAATAAACGAAGGAACCAATGCCGGTGTAGAGAATAAGAAACACGCCAATGGCCAACAAGTAGGGGTTGGTAAAGAACTCTTTGAAACCCTTGAATGGATTGCCGCCCATCTTAAGTTGTTCTTCGTCCACCGAGAGTTGGTGATTGCCAAGCTCGCCATGTTTGAGTTGTTGTAGGTATAAAATAAGAGGTATAGGAAGCAGTAGCATTACAGCAGCAATCAGCATTAAGTTTTCAACGCCGAGAGAGCTGGCAAACAAGCCTGATATTAGCGGCCCGGCAATAGCCCCCAGGCTTGCGCCTGCCGCCAGTGAGCCAAATATTCGCCCGGCTTGTTCTTTGCTGAAGGTGTCGGCCATAAAGCTCCAGAACACCGATACATGAAACAGTGCGAACGCGCTAACCCACACATAAAAAGATTTATCTAAAAGTACGGCATCGTTGGCCGATTTACCCACAAGGTAAAACAGTAGGAAGCTGAGCGCGAAGAAGGCATAAATACTTGGTACCAAACGATCGAATCTAACTTTCGACACTATCAGCCCATAAAGAGCAACAAAGCCGGTGCTGATAAAGAAGTTGAGGGTCCATAACCAGCTCACTTCTGCGTCAGTCCAATCGCTGGCCAGAGCGTCGCGAACGGGGCGCAACACATAATACGCAGCCATTAGAATAAAGATGAAGAGAAATGCCGCGATTGTCGCCTTTAGTTCGTTATCTCGAACGTCCAGAGTTCGTTCTAGTAAGCCCCTGAGTCCTGTAGTGTTATCGCTGCTGTTGATGGTTGATCTCCTTTTTCAGTCTCAGGCTTATTCTATCTTGATTGTGGGTCTGTGAGGTATCTAAGTGAAACAATTCTATGGCAAGATAGTGAGCTTAGGCTTAAGTTTCCGGCGTAACCCAGCCTTCAGGTGTGCTTCATATAGCATTGATAAGCTGCTCATAGATAGAGTGGTATTGTCATATGAACAACAACGAACATTCAGTCGTAAACGTTGGATTGATTGTTGCCATCAGCTGTGTGGCGACCATTGGCGGCTTTCTATTGGGGTTTGATAGTGGCGTTATTAATGGCACTGTCGATGGGCTTCAACAGGCATTCAAATCCGACAGTATTGGCACCGGGTTCAACGTGGCTTCCATGTTACTGGGCTGCGCGGCAGGCCGTAGGGTTTTCCGAGTCGGATGCGTTGTTGATCAATGTAATTTTCGCAGTGTTCGTATTCAAGTTTGTGTATGAAACCTGGGTTATTGAGCTTGAGGAAATGCAGGGTTGATTGTTCGAAGTATCAAAAGCCAAAAATAGTTTCCCAGCGAGCATCCATGACACTTGGGGATGACAAATACATTGAACAGCACCGACGTATCACTGATCGGATTCATGCACATGGTGCAAAGGTTCAGCTTCAGATTAGCCACACCGGGCCTGAAAGCGTTGCCTCCATGTTTGGCGGGCCACAAGCCATAGGACCTTCCGTTAGTGTGGCACCGGTTTGGGGCTGGGCCAGTAGAGAACTGGATATAAGCGAGTTGCCAGCCATCGTTCGGCAATATGGCGAAGCAGCACGCAGGGCTAGGGAGGCTGGCTACGACGGAATAGAGTTACACGGGGCCCACTGTTACAACTTACTCGGTTCTTTTCTGTCACCGCAACGCAACAAACGTACCGATGATTACTCGGCGTTTCGTGCAGAGACACGAACTCGGCTGATTACATAAGTCATGGCAGAGATCAAATCCAGAGCGGGTCATGATTTCCCTGTGACCTTCAGTATCTCAGGCTATGAGCGCACACCAGGAGGCAGATCTATCGACGATACACAACGTATTGCACGGGATTTGGTGGCGGCTGGTGTTGATGCCTTTCGAGTGAGCGGCGGCATTTCCGACGCCTTGGTGACCATGATGGTAGGTCGCTCAGAGTATGGCGATGCGCATAATGTAGCGCTGGCTGAGGCCTTAAAAAATGTAGTTGATGTACCGGTAATGTTAGTGGGCCGTATTCACGACCCGGAGGTTGCGGAGCAGATTCTGGCAGCGGGACAAGCAGACTTGGTTGCTATGGCACGTCCATTGCTGGCCGACCCTTATTTTCCACAGAAGGTCATTGAAGGCAAGCCGCAACGTATCCGCCGCTGTATTTCTTGTTAAAACTGCATTGACTCCATGCAGACCAACGACAATCTAGGTTGCGCAGTAAATCCAATATCAGGGCGCGAGCACGAATTGGAAGTGAAGCCGGGCAATCGAAAGATCGTTGTAGTCGGCGGCGGCACGGGCGGGCTGGAGGCGGCAAGGCAGGCCGCTGAAGCGGGCCATCGCGTGACGCTTTTCGAGTCGCAGAAGCGTTTAGGCGGGTCACGGTAAATAACGTGGTGGAGATTGTTAGTATTGAAGAGAACGCTGTCATTATTGAGGCTGCGGGCCTAAAGCGAGCTATCAATGCCGGTACTGTCATTGTGGCAGGATCTCCACAGCCGGACACTAGCTTGGCCGAGGTTATATCTAAAGAAGGTATTCGCGTGCAGTCCATCGGCGACAGCACTGGCCTAGGGTTGATTGTAAAAGCAACTTCCACGGCGGCAGAGGCCGTGGCCAACATTCACTGAGTATCAAAAATTTTGAATCAAAAGAGAACTTGAAAATTATTGATGGTCCGCCTTTACTTGTTCAAGCTGATGGCCAAACTTTTCCAGCGCTTTGGCTTTTTGATCCGGAATAAATTCAGTTGGAAGCCCCTCTTTTACGGGTACACCTTTTAAACACAAGCGCGCTACAGATTGCTTGTGGACTTCGTCGGCCCCGTCAGCGACGCGCAATGCACGGCCAGTGCGGTACATTTTCTCTAACGGCATGTCGCTGGTGTAGCCGAGTGAGCCATGGATTTGAATTGCTCGGTCTATCACGGCTAACATAATGTTTGGTACCGCAAATTTACAAGCGGCTATTTCTTTCTGTGACTCCTCACTATGCGGACCAAAGTGATCCATTGTCCATGCCGCTTTCAATACCAAAAGCCTAGCCATTTCAATCTCGGCGTAACTTTCAGCAATTGTTGCTTGCACCATTTGATGCTTGCCCAGTGGCTTGCCACGTGTAGAACGAGATACGGCACGCTCTTGCATCATTTCAAATGCGCGATTACATTGCCCAATCATGCGCATGGCATGATGAATACGACCGCCGCCCAGGCGTTTTTGTGCCAACATAAATCCGTCACCGGGCTCGCCTATCATGTTTTCCAAAGGTACTCGGCAATTCTCGTATTTCACTTCGGTATGCCCACCGATACGCTGCTCTAGATCACCCGGTTCCGTGTATTTCGGGTGAGACATCGTGCCAACATCACGGATCGGATTAAATCCCGGTGTGCCCTTTGGCACAATCAACATGCTGGCTCGGCGATGCGGTGCAGCCTGAGGATCAGTAACCGCCATCAATACCGTGAAATCGGCCACCGAGGCGTTCGAGGCAAACCACTTGTGGCCATTCAAGACCCATTCATCACCATCACGAACACAAGTGGTTTCAATGCCGGTGGGGTCGGAACCCGAATTATGAAGTTCAGTGAGCGAAAAGGAAGAACGGACTTCACCACGCATCAAGGGGTATAACCATTTTTCCCGTTGCGCTTCGTTAGCGCCTGCCGCAATCAATTCGGCATTACCGGAGTCCGGCCCTTGGCAGCCAAACGCTTCGGGTGCTAAATCGCAACGACCAAGAATTTCGTGCATCAAGGCCAGATGCATGCTGCCGCGACCTTGGCCACCGTCTTCGGGTGGCAAGTGCGCCGCCCACAAACCTCGATTTTTAACCTGTTGCTTTAAGGGGGCGAACATCGCGTCGAATTGCGTCTGAGGTAAGTCGTCCAGTAGCAGCTCCATTGGAATGACATTCTCATCGACAAACTCTCGCATCCAGTCCAGCTCTTTCTGCACTTCTAGTGGTGTACTAAAATCCCAGCTCATAGTTGACCTCGTTTTCACATTAACTGATTACTTACAATTTTTTCAAACGTTTGCCATGGCGAGTTTGAACGAAATATCTATGGACTATTGTTCTGTCGGCCTAGTCAGCAAATAGTGAATAGCCTGCACGAGGGCTGCTCGTTCGGCGGCATATGAATTGCGACTCAAACGTGCGTGTGGATTTACATCGTCGTGAAGACCGCGAATTGTTGCAAACAGCAAGCGCATAGAGGTTTCTTTTGTAGCCGCATTTATTTTTTCACCTTGCAGTAGCTCATTCCATAGCTGCCCGATGATTGCCGACCAAAGTTTGGCTTGTTTTTGGCCGTTGATGCGGGATGTCTTATCTTTTCCAGCGTTGCGCAATATGGCCGTGCTGACCCTATACTGCTTTTTGCTAACTAAGGTCCAAATAACGTCAACAAAATTACTGATGCGATGTTGCAGGTCGGCTGCATCTACGTCAGCGGCCTGCAATGTGTGTTTGAAATCTTCGAAAATACTGTCAAGTGTGGCCTGCAGCAGACCGTCCTTATCACCGAAATGGTACTGCAACACGCCCCACGTTACTCCGGCTTCCTCCGCGATCTTATTGGTGTGCGCCGCATTGAAGCCATCTCGATAAATGCAATCGACAGTGGCATCGATGACTCTTTTCCGTGTTATGTCGCGTTTCTTGGGTTTGGCTGAGGGCAATGACTACTCCGTTGCGCACGTTTTCAGGTAAGCCGATGGGCGAATTATGCAGAAAATATATTCTGTTGTCTTGCTTACATTAAAATAGTTTTGGCTATAAAAAAATGTGTATCTTGTAGCTTGATTGAACCATCAAAATAAGGAAAAACCAATGTCTGCATACAGTCGTGAAGAAATGGAAGAAATGGTCAAGCGTTGGTTAGCCGTTAATGACAAGGCTGAACGCAGCGGTGATTGGCGGTGATTGGCAGATTATTTCGCCGAAGACATTAAATACGGTTGGGAAACGCCTAACGGTAAGTACGAGTTCAATGATCGCGAAACCGTGCGTGAGACCTGTGTAGGCGCTGCGATGGATCCGTACCAGGGCTGGACATACCCCTATGACAAGATCGTTGTCGACGAACACAAAGGTGAAGTGTTTGCTACCTGGTATCAAACCCCACCTGGCGCGCCCACAAGAGAAGACGGCTCGAAAATGGAAGTGATCGGCGCGTCGTGGTTTAAATATGGCGGCAACTACGAGTGGGCCGAGCAAATGGATATGTACGATTACACCAATATCACGAACCTGATTAAAGAATGCGTGGAGAAAGGTATTTTAAAAAAGATGCCGGTAATGTCCTCGCAACAAGTTGATCAGGATTGATCTGATGGAGTCGGGAAACAGCCAGATTAACGAAGGTGCCACAGGGTCACTCAAGCTTCCGCCCAACGTCAGTGGTGAAAAACCCGACCTTGGCCATATGGAGGAGTTTAGCGTCAACTTTGCGCGCTTCTTAATGCGGTGTAACGAGGAATGCGGTGAGCTGGCTGAGTTTAATATGGGAGGCCAACAGACGGTGTTAAACCCTAAGGGCTCGAGATTTTGGATTGGCGAGCTTGTTCAAATAATACCCGAAAATATTTATTGCGGCATTACAAACATGTTTACCCTATGCCAATTTGCCAAGATCGGACTGTCGATACCATCTCTCTCCGCTGTATTCAATTTAAAGTTAATACGATTTGAGGCGTATATCTTGTTTGGTTCTTAATCACACCAAAACAAATGTTCTGTGCCAGCATGGGAGCAGTGTTACGTGAACACTACAGCTGTACCTCTAGAACTGTTAGAAACAGGGTCACAAGGGATGGGGAGGATGTGCCTTATTACCGTAACTGATTATTCTTATTGTAAAACTCCTTATTCTGTACTAATTTTAGAGAAATTTGACAGCATCAGCATTCGACGGTTTGGCTGATCTGGATGTGTGCGGGCATCCCGATAAATCTCATTTTTTAGAGCTACTGTATCGCGTGCGCCGTTACTCACAGAATAAGGCAGGGCATGCTCTACGGGAGCCACCGATATCATGGATGACGACCTTCGCAGAGGACTGCGAAACACAATCTCATTGACCAGTGTACAACGATTGCTGTCACGGATAGGTTGGTCAATTCCCTTTTGAATTCTGATGCTAGGAAAAACTCGGCTGAGTTCGCAGGAGCGATGATGTATTGCTTGGACACTTGCGCCGATGGGCATGAATGGAACTCAGAAGCTCTGTGAGATCATGCTTTCGAAGCGGAGCAAAGTTCTAGGCAATTGCTGAATCCGCAAGCAACAACAGAGGGATTGATGAGGAGGTTGTCGCATGAGAACAGTTCTAAAAATAACCAACAATATGGACTATATTGGAACAAAACCCCTAGCGATTCATAGGAAGGTGCTGCAATGACTACTAGAACGTTGATCGCTAAAGACATGGCCCATGCGATGACACTAGCCACACAGAAGTATGGAAAGGATGTTATTTTGATTAGCGCCACTACCGCTAGTGGTCACGTTATAGTTGAGGTGACTAGTGACCCCAGCTACTTATTGAATGCAGAACAAGGCACCAATTTGAACGAGGCTCTTGGTGGAATCGCACATGTACCTATTTCAAGTGAAGACTCTGACGAGCTATCAAGCGATGCATCATGTTTTGACAAAGATGTGGCTTGGAGAATGGGGGGTGCTCCTTGGTCTGACACTCACCGGGTAACATTTCCCTGGGTGAAAAATCTGTTCGATCGATTCCTTGCTCTCAATATAGAAGTGGCTTTAGCTCGGCGCTTGACGCATCGCTATCGCGAAATTTCAGATGAAGGGTTAGCCTGGAAGTTGGCACTGTCCGACTTGCGCCGAGCCATAGACAGCCGATCTCAAGATACACTTCATCGGGCAGGCACCTTCGCCTTCGTAGGCTCAAGTGCCTCCGGTAAAACTACTGCGATTGGCAAAGTGCTTACAAACTTTCTGCGCAACGGTTCTTGTCAGGATGTGGTTCTATTGACGGTTGATGCCACATCAGTAGCTTCAGCGCAGTTCCTATGTGCTCTTGGGAAATCGCTGAATGTGCGTGTTGAGCAAGTAAGTTCGGATGATGGGACGTTCCAAGAAATCCTTGCCGAAGTGTCTGATGTTCCTCTAGTGCTGATTGACACCCCGCCCCTAGCATTCGACCACGGACGCCTTACTAGCCACATCCGATTGAAGACGCTACAGTCAGATAATATTGAGACTGTGTTCGTCCTTCCAGCGGACTTGCAATACTCCAGTATGATAGAGACATATCGATTAATGAAAGAAGGCCAGTGCTCCAGCTGCATTGTGACGCGAACTGGAGACGTTCAGAGCTTTGGAGCGGTAACAAGTTTTTTGGTCGTTAGTAGCTTGCCGGTCGCATATTTTAGCAATGGAGCTTCTGTGGCAGAACCGCTTGAGTCGGCGAATTCACTATCTGTTTTGAAGAGATTGCTACAACTTCCACAGTCACGTCATGACTCTATTGATTCAGAAGCGCCAGTTGCTACAGGCGCTTTTGTTGAGACAGTTGCGGCAAAACCCCAGGGAGAGTTAGAAATTGCTTGATGAATTTCGGTTCAGGAGAGAAATTGGGCTCCGTTGCAGACAGCAATTCAATGGAAATCAGAGGTGTATTTTTGGCACAACGTTCAGTAGGTGGTCAATGCGTTAGTAATCAGGCGGATCTCTCCTGCAGTTCCTTGATCGTACTGCCAGATCCTAAACTGACCTTTTTTGAACATGCGCATGACCTCAAAACCCTTGATCGTGGCGTAAGCTGTTTTCATCGACTGAAAACCCAGTACTGGGTATATTAGTTCCTTCAGCAATCCATGACGGGGTGCTGGGGATTCTCCCTCCGGAAAAGACGTAATCCGCTGGAGCCCCTGTATTCTCAGGCCTACAGGGTTGGTTACTTTCGGCCGCCTCGAACCTCTGTGGTGATTGTCCTCAAGATATAATCCATATCGATCATATTTCGCCCGAAATCAAAATTGTAAGTCCCATTCAAGTTAACGTTGAGCCAAGCCACAGGTGACACCCGTTTCGTCAGTGCTAAGTTCTTTTCATCTCCACGGTGTTCAAAGTATGCGAGCAGTAGCTCAGTATCCTCGAATTAAAGTAGACAATGACATTCGTTAGTAATCGAGCACATTCATTCCAAAGCCCTTCGTTAGTGACCGCAGGCTCGCTCAAGGGATCCACATTAGGATCTATGAACACGCTCCATTCACAGTGTGGCTTGCTATTGGCTTGTAGGCTTCGTCGCCATGGTTCATGCGAAGGGCGGCGTAGCTAGTGCGGCTGTTGAGCTGCGCCGCGGCCATGTATTCACGACCCAATCTGGCAAGCTGTGCACGGCTAAAGCGTAAAAGGCTGTTGTCATTTACCATCTTGGCTTAGCTCTCATGGGATAAAGCGCTTTGCGAAATCTTCGATTCTGCGCTTCTTCTCGTCGATGGAGGATAGTGATGCGCGACCGTCTTCGCTAAGAAAATTCGTGCCATTGCACATGGTGACGCCAGCCTCGGCTAAACGTTCATGTGTGCCATCTTCCGGGTTTTTTACTCCTGTCCAGATATCAAAGGGTTTGTCCAATGCGCCTTTGTCTTTGCGGCATTGATTTAAGCGATCAAGCAAAGGGTAAATCTCTTGCTCTTCGTGGGTAATCGCCATCCAACCATCAAATCGGCATGCGCGACGCATGGCGGCATCGGAGTAACCGCCAATCATTATCGGCACTGGCTTAGACGTACCGGGTGACATCTGCACTGGCGGAACTTGGTAGTACTTACCGCTAAACTCTGTCATCTCGCCACTCATCAGACCGGGCAGGATGTCGAGCATTTCGTCCACACGCTTACCGCGAGTATGAAAGTCTTGACCAACCATTTCGAACTCCGCTTTTTGCCAACCCACACCGGCACCCAAAATTACCCGATCACCCGACAAGTAAGCGGCCGTCGACAGTGACTTGGCAACACTCAGTGGTTCACGAAGTGGGAGAATATATATTGTGGATAAAAAATGCAGTGATGTTGTTGCCTGGGCTAATGCGGCAGACAGCACCCATGGATCTGGCCAATGTGTTTCCGGGTTCCAAAAACACTTGGCCATCTTCTTTGTAGAGATAGGCATCGACTTGATCTTTGGTGGTTACAAGATGATCACCGTAGGACACGCCATAGAAGCCCAATTCTTCGCAAAATTGAGCGAGCTCAACCATTTGCTCCAGTTCGACAAAGGCAAGTGACTGCCAGAACTTCATGGTGAACTCCGTTCAATGGATAGCGCAGCTATTCTGTCAAATATGCTCGAGGCAAGCAATTTAAAATAGCTATCACTATAATAATTTCTTGAAAGCATATTCTTGCAGCTTGTTACGCTGCGCGCGAGATGAAACTCATCGCCTGCGATTCGATACAATTGACATAGCGCCACCTCCTAATATCGCCCTGTAGTGACATCAGCTCTCAAGCTGAGTCAGCGTAATGCAACCTAATACGGCCGATCCCAACATCACGCTAGCCACCGGTAATGGCTGGCCCTGACTAATCACGGTTGAGATGCCGCCAATAAGCGCGCCGCCGCCAAACACGAACGTGCTGTTTAATGATGCGGCGCTGCCCGAGTCTTCCTTAAACAACGCCATCAGGGCGGCGGTGGCGCTGGGGCCAGACATGCCAAAGAACACGAGGACGACAAGCAGCGACAAACCCACTAGCTCAATAGACTCAAAACCCAAATACAAAGCGCCCACCAAAAAACTGAGCGTTGCTATTTGAGCTGCATTTGAAAAGCGCATAACCCAAAGGGCCGGTTTTCTTTTGCCAAATCGATTGACCAATCTGTTGCCCGTCATGAGCCCTATACTGACGCTACCAAACAGCAGTGCGAACGTGTATTCACTAAGGTGAAAGTAACCCATAAAAATACTGGCTGAATTGGTCAGAAACGACATGAATATGCCGCCAGAAAAACCCGAGAAAAGTATGAATTTAAACGCGGTAATTCTATTGTTCTTCCTGTGCATGACGACATTTTTATAGCCTCTTAGCATTCGCTTAAACTGAGGCTTTTGCCGCGTCGCTTCCATTGTTTCAGGAATAAATAGCCAATAAATAAGAAAGCAGGCAGCGCCCAGTGCGCCGATAAAGATGAAAATTGCTTGCCAACCAAGCTGCAGAAGTGACGCGCCCAATAACGGAGCGATAAGTGCGGCTACTAGCATAACCATAATCATATTTGAGTATCTTTGCTGCAACTCTTCGGCGGCAAACACGTCACGAACTTGCGCCATACTGATTACGGCACACAAGCCTGAGCCAACGGCTTGTACAAGGCGCAAGCCATAAACCTGTTGCATGTCTTCCGCGAAGACGATCAGTAGCGCGGCTATTGAGTAGGCGGCCAAGCCTGCCAGCCCCAGTGTTTTCCTGCCCATTTGATCGGATAAGGCCCCGCCAAAAAACTGCCCTATGGCACCCCCAACCAAAAAAAAGCTCATGGTTAAATTAACGGCCGATATTTCCACAGAAAAATGCTCGGCCATGGTTGGTATGGCCGGTAAATAGGCGTCAATAGAAAGCGCATTCAAGGCTAATAATATGCTGACAAAAGGTATAAAAAAGAAATGGCCGCGCAATGCGGATTTATGAATCAATTAGTGCTCGCTTATGGTTTAGTGCGGTTGTGAAGTACGGCAAAAGTAGGTTGCACCCTATTGGAATCTAAAGGCCGACATACAAAAGGCGGCGTGTACAATAACGCAGGGGTTTGCGCTAGGCAAAGAGTCATCCCTGGTGCAGCGCGTCGGCAGTGTTCTACTGCATGAAAGCCGCGTGCTAGTTTGCCCACAGTGACCGCGCTGTGGGACAATCAACGATCAACGCCGGTGTCCAAGCGTAAAAAAGGAAAAGCACACTTTGAGTAGCGACTTGAATCAGAATCCGCATGGTGTAGCGGAACATAAAGAAAAAAACCTTGAGATCGCCATAGGGCGAGAGCTACGAACCTTTCGCTTGCAGCAAGATATTACGGTGGCTGAACTAGCGAAGTTAACAGGCCTTTCGATTGGTATGCTGTCAAAAATTGAGAATGGCGTTACCTCACCCTCGTTAACTACCTTGCAGTCCCTGTCGCACGCACTGTGCATTCCACTCACGGCTTTCTTTCGCGGCTTTGAAGATGCTCGCTCTGCGGTGCATGTGAAAGCAGGCGACGCCGTAGAGATTGACCGGGCGGGCACTAGAGCAGGGCACCAATACAATTTACTGGGTCACATAGGGGCTAACTCTAGTGAGCTAATCGTAGAACCCTATATGATTACCTTAACGGAAACATCGGATACCTTTGCGACGTTTCAACATGAGGGCGTAGAGTTTCTTTACATGTTGGAAGGCAAAGTTGATTATCGTCATGCCGATGTGTTGTACTCTCTATCAGCTGGAGACAGTTTGTTTTTCGAGGCTGATGCACCGCACGGCCCAGAAGTTCTTCAGCAGTTACCTGCCCGGTATTTATCCATAATTGCCTACCCTCGTGGCTAGCAGCCTGGTGATAAAGCCCCTGGCGGCGCATTACTTCGTCGCCTAAGAGCGCCTACCGTTGGTGTTAGAAGGCTCAAAATACTCATTTATTCGCATATAAACTCCGCTGAGCCGGCCCCGCGAAGCGTCTTGGGTCTTCTCCCCTTCCAACGCCTCGTACTGCACTCGCCAGGGGCTTTATCAACAAGCGGCTAGTTCAGCGCATCTATTTTCTATTTGATTATTCCCCTTAGGAATAAATATTTCCTAGCGGTTGAAGTCCTTTTTTCGTGATGATAAGGTTCAAGATCTAAATACAGGGTGCTTTGTATGTGCGGTATTGTTGGTCTTTTCCTTAAGGACTCGTCTCTTGAGCCCCAATTGGGCCGTTTTCTTACTGATATGTTGGTAACGATGTCGGACCGCGGACCCGACAGTGCTGGTATCGCGGTGTATGGTAAGGAAAATGCTGCGCAAACAAAAATAACGCTGCAATCACAAAATCCTGACGACGACTTTGCCGGCCTGGAATCAAAGTTATCCTCGCTTACAGGTCTTTCGAACAGTTTGCATATAAAGGACACTCACGCTGTTTTAACGGTGCCTTCGGAGAACGCCGACATTATTCTTGGCGAACTGGCCGCCTCAACGTCTTCCATTCGAGTTATGAGTGTGGGCGACAGTATCGAAATATATAAAGAGGTGGGCCTGCCTAGCCAAGTTGCCGAAAGGTTCGATATTGCCAGCATGAGCGGTGCGCATGGAATTGGCCACACACGGATGGCTACCGAATCAGCTGTTACAACTTTAGGCGCTCATCCGTTCTCAACGGGGTCTGATCAGTGCCTAGTACACAACGGTTCGCTGTCTAATCACAACCGTCTGCGGCGCGAATTGCAGCGCCAGGGCATACAGTTTGAGACCGAGAACGACTCTGAGGTGGCTGCCGCTTATATAACCCGAAAACTGCAAGAGGGCAGCAATCTAGAGACTGCACTTGAGTCATGCCTAGACGACCTCGATGGGTTTTATACTTTCGTTGTTGGTACAAAAAACGGATTTGGAGTGTTGCGAGATCCCATCGCCTGTAAGCCAGCAGTAATGGCTGAAACCGATAAATACGTAGCTTTTGGTTCTGAATACAGGGCGCTGGTGAACTTACCTGGAATTGAGTCGGCAAGGGTATGGGAACCGGAACCAGCCACAGTGTATTTTTGGGAGCACTAAATGTGCGCTATATATAGGACACTACATTAGATGGAAACGCAAAGCATAGATCTTTCGGAGCTTGGCTTACGCGAGTTGAACTCAACATTACAGGCAACGGCTGGGTCTGCCGAAACGTCCAGTTGGGAAATAACTAACCCAAAAGGTAGCCATGCTATAGCAGTAGGCTTAAACGCTGAAGTTAATGTATCTATAAAAGGCTCAACTGGCTACTACTGCGCTGGTATGAATCAATTGGCGACCGTTAAAGTAGAAGGGTCGGTTGGTCCTGGTGTTGCTGAGAACATGATGTCGGGTGTTGTTGTTGTTGAAGGCGACGCCAGCCAGTACGCCGGTGCCACGGCGCACGGTGGTTTGTTGCACATAAAGGGCAACGCTTCCTCGCGCTGTGGTATTTCAATGAAGGGCGTCGATATCGTTGTTAATGGTAACGTCGGCCACATGTCGGCGTTTATGGCTCAGTCGGGCAATCTTGTTGTACTGGGCGACGCTGGAGATGCTCTGGGTGACTCCATCTATGAAGCCAAACTTTTTGTGCGTGGTTCAGTGAAGTCTCTGGGTGCGGATTGCATTGAGAAGGAAATGCGCAGCGAACATGTAGAGTTGTTGCAGTCCTTGCTCACTCGCTGCGGCATTGATGCAGCGCCCTCTGAGTTTAAACGTTATGGTTCAGCGCGAACCCTTTACAATTTTGATATCGACAACGCAGGGGCTTATTAATCGCCGGGGCCTATTAATAGCTGAAGCCTACTAAGCGCCGGTGCTAATTGAGAGCAGGAGCCGGCTAAGATCGTTGCCGCAAACAAGAAGCAATTTATGACTAAACCAAGTAAACCTACTCCGTCAACATTGCCACGCAAACCGGCGATTTTTACCGACTCAGTTAATTCTGAAATAAGACGCGCTGCGGCTACGGGTATCTATGATATTCGTGGCGGTGGTGCTAAACGCCGTGTGCCCCATTTTGACGATCTTCTCTTTCTCGGTGCGTCGATGTCTCGCTATCCGCTTGAAGGCTACCGGGAAAAATGCGATACCAAAGTTGTATTGGGCACTCGCTTCGCTAAAAACCCTATTGAGTTAGACATACCGATTACTATTGCCGGTATGAGTTTTGGTGCTCTATCTGGTCCAGCGAAGGAGGCGCTGGGTCGAGGGGCAACAGCAGCCGGCACATCTACCACCACTGGCGATGGCGGTATGACGCAAGAAGAGCGTGGCCATTCAGATAAACTGATATATCAATATTTACCATCGCGCTACGGCATGAACCCGGATGACCTTCGCCGAGCAGATGCGATCGAAATAGTAGTGGGGCAAGGAGCTAAGCCAGGCGGCGGCGGAATGCTGCTTGGGCAGAAGATTACCGATCGAGTTGCCTCAATGCGTAATTTACCCAAAGGCATAGATCAGCGCTCGGCCTGCAGACACCCCGATTGGACTGGCCCTGATGACCTTGAAATCAAAATTCTGGAGTTGCGCGAGATCACCAACTGGGAGAAACCGATTTACATTAAAATTGGTGGTGCGCGACCCTACTTCGACACTAATCTTGCGGTAAAAGCAGGCGCTGATGTTATTGTGCTTGATGGCATGGAAGGCGGCACGGCCGCAACCCAAGACGTATTTATAGAACACGTAGGCCAACCAACACTTGCCTGTATTCGTCCTGCGGTGCAAGCACTGGAGGACCTTGGCATGCATCGTAAGGTACAGTTGATAGTTTCGGGCGGTATACGTAGCGGCGCGGATGTCGCTAAGGCGTTAGCCTTGGGCGCTGATTGTGTGTCGATAGGAACGGCGGCACTCATCGCTCTGGGTGACAATGACCCAGCGTATGAGGAGGAGTATCAGGCCTTGGGCAGCACTGCTGGTGCGTACGACGATTGGCATGAGGGTCAGGACCCTGCTGGAATTACTACACAGGACCCTGAGCTTATGTCTCGGTTAGACCCCGTTGCTGCCGGGCGAAGACTGAGTAATTACCTAAAGGTGATGACCTTAGAGGCACAAACCATTGCAAGGGCTTGCGGTAAAAGCCATGTGCTTAATTTAGAACCCGAGGATTTGTGCGCACTTACGGTAGAAGCATCGGCGATGTCAGGTGTGCCTCTGGCAGGCACAGATTGGGTGCCCGGACGTGATAAGGTCTGATGGCTTTGGTTCTTGTTATGATTATCCATCGCAATGATTAGCGTTTAAAAGTAAAAAATTTATTCTACGAATAGGAAAGGTGACGACATGACAACTGATCTAGCCGAATTTGCGAAAAGCAATGATATAAAATACTTCATGGTGTCTTACACCGATTTGTTTGGCGGGCAGCGCGCAAAGCTTGTGCCTGCGTCGGCCATTGCGGGTATGCAGCAAGATGGCGCTGGTTTCGCGGGGTTTGCGACTTGGCTTGATTTTACACCTGCACATCCTGATATGTTGGCTATGCCAGACCCGGCTGCGGTTATTCAGCTGCCTTGGAAGAAAGAAGTCGCCTGGGTGCCGGCTGATTTAGTGATGGACGGTGAGTTTGTAGCGCAGGCGCCCAGAGTGGTTCTTGCTGAGCAAATTAAAAAAGCCTCTAGCGAAGGTCTGCGAATTAAAACCGGCATCGAGGCGGAGTTCTTCCTGTTGACTGCTGACGGAAAGCAGATATCTGACGAATACGATACCGCAGAAAAGCCTTGTTATGACCAGCAAGCATTACTGCGAAGATACGATGTGATTGCCGAAATTTGCGATTACATGCTTGAGCTAGGTTGGGGTCCTTATCAGAATGACCACGAGGATGCCAACGGCCAGTTTGAAATGAACTTTGAATTTGACGACGTGTTGAATACGGCTGACAAACATTCGTTCTTTAAATTCATGGTGAAGTCAGTGGCTGAAAAGCACGGTTTGCGTGCCACGTTTATGCCCAAACCCATCGAAGGTTTAACCGGCAACGGTTGTCATTCGCATATTTCAGCTTGGGACGCTGCCGGTACAAAGAACCTGTTCGAAGACAGTAATGGAGAATTGGGTCTATCAGAAACGGCGTATCATTTTCTGGGTGGAATCATGAAGCACGCTTCGGCGCTGGCCGCAGTAACTAACCCAACCGTGAATTCTTACAAACGCATTAACGCGCCACGCACAATCTCTGGCGCAAGTTGGGCGCCAAATACCGTAACCTGGACCGGCAATAACAGAACGCATATGGTAAGAGTGCCTGCCCCTGGCCGGTTTGAATTACGCTTGGCAGATGGCGCTGCAAACCCCTACTTGTTACAGGCGATTATTCTGGCAGCCGGGCTTGACGGAATACGCAACAAAGCAGACCCAGGCAAGCGTCATGATATAGACATGTATCAAGATGGTCATAAGGTTAAAGGTGCGCCCAGATTACCGTTGAATATGCTGGATGCGTTGCGTGAATTCGATAAAAATAAAGTTCTAAAAGAAGCGATGGGAAAAGAATTCTCGGAGGCTTACTTGAAGTTAAAACATAACGAATGGAACGCCTTTGTTTCGCATTTTACTGAATGGGAACGGCAGAATACTCTGGACATCTAAAGAGCTGTATTTGGACTGCGACTATAAGCTAAAAGATCCACGGTATTGTTCTGAGGCTTCCTAGGTTATATAGTTTCGCGTATTTAATTAACGCGGGGCGGTAAGAGTGATTTTAGGTGTGCATCATGCGGCGTTGGCCGTGCCCAGCATGGAAGCGGCTCTGGCATTTTATTGTGATCTTTTGGGTTTTGAAGTGGCTGTTGAAGCTGAAGTGCCTTCTGGTTTCGACCTTATGTGCGATGCCTTGGGCACGGAGGACTCAGGGTTTAAAGTGCGAACAATAACCAAGGGTAACTCCTGCATTGAGTTGTTTGAATTTGCCGTTTCAAAAGAAGGCGAAGAGCTTAGGCCCCCCAATCGCATTGGTATCACTCATATAGCCCTGGCATCTGATGATGTTGAGGCCGATTATCAGCAATTGACTGACAACGGTGTTAATTTCAATGCGGCCTTGTTTGGCGCAGCACCATCACGCTTTGCTTATGGCCGCGACCCTTTTGGCAATGTCATCGAATTGCTTGAGCACAACCCTGCATCTAAAGATGCTCTCAACTTTGCGTAGAGCATCCTAGCGAAGCGAGCCGGAAACAACGTCACCGCCAACCATAACGGCAAGTGGCTTTGTTTTATGGATTTCATAACGGTCTACTTCAAATATATTTTGGTCCAGCACAATTAAGTCAGCTTGTTTGCCTACCCCAATCAAACCAATTTCGTCCTCTCGGCCTAGCTGATAGGCCGCATTTGTGGTGTAACCATTAACTAGGTCTTTTCGCTGTAAGCGCTCGCTCATTGGTGGCATATAAGAGCCATCTTCTGTAACACCCACGTCTTGGCGGTTATGTCCAACTTGAATTCCCAGGTAGGGGTTTGCCCGGTCATTCTTCCATTCATAGGCGTCGGTTATGTCGCTTGAGAAAGTGACGATAGCGCCATCGCTAATCAGTGGTTGAGAACGCTGCATTTCAAAAGCGGATTTTCCTACGCCTTGCTCATGTCGAGTTAGGTCGCCACCAATAGTCCAGTGGGGTGTGAAGTTTGCGATAACGCCCAACTTCTTGAATCGCGGAAAGTCCGAGTCTTTAACAACTTCAAGATGGCAGATAGTAATTCGAATGTTGGGCGCCCGTGACAAGCTGTTGTGCGTGTCTTGCACTGCATCGAGTATTGTTGTCACCGCGCGATCACCTACCGAATGTACGTGAAGGTTTAAGCCCTCTGCCTCAAGCTCGAGAATAAGCTCATGGACTTGCTCCTGGCTCAGCAAAGTATCGCCGCTGTTACCAGGCGTGTCGTAGTAATCATGCGACAGCGCTGCTGTACGTGTCTCTAGCACACCATCAAAGAATATCTTTAAGGTATCGATTCGAACCTTCTCACTATTGAAGTCTTCGCCAAGCTTTTTTAGCGTCTCGACCGCGTCATCTAGATCATCTGGTTTGAAAAGCGTGTAGGCGCCATGGTAACGAATTGGCAGCAAGCCTTTTTTATCAAGTTCCGATACTGCGGCAAACACTTCTCTGTCTAAGCCAAAGTTTCCGGCATCCAATACAGTAGTAACACCGATACCCTGGTAATACTCTAAGTAGGCAAGCAATGAGGCTTGTACTTCTGGTGTGATTTTCTGGAAATTGTTAATGAACACCGACGCGGCTGATTCCGTTATCCATCCGGTCGGTTCACCATTCTTGTCTTTTTGATAAAAGGAGAAGCCAGGAACAAGGTCCTTAGTATCACGGGTTACGCCTGCCTGTTTAAGAGCTGCTGAGTTCGCCCAAACAGTATGCGCCCATGCGTCATAAAGTATGAGCGGGCGATTCGGTTCTATTGCGTCTAAAGCTTCTTTTCGCGGGCCGGTGACGTCAAACAGTTCGTTTTCCCAATAACCCCCGATGAGAACCTGCCTGTCCTGATTTTCAGCAACCAGTTTCTTAACGGCCGTCATTAACTGCTTTTTATTCGATGCCTCGTCAAGCAACAGGGTGTGGCCAGACAAGGCCACAAAACCGGGGTGCGAGTGCCCATCAATAATACCGGGAATGACGGTCTTTCCGCCAAGATCGTGGACCTTGGTCTGTGGCCCAATAAAGCCGGCTGCATCGTGGCCGGTGTACACAAATTTATCGCCTGTGATGGCAACCGCACTCAGCCAGGGGTTGTCATTTTTGCCGGCATAAATACGCCCGTTTTGTAAAACAATATCGGCGGGGGAGGAGGCCGAGAATGGCTCAGTGGCAGCCGAGTTCGGTAAAGCGATGACGCCTAGCGACGTAACGAAAATCAATATGGTAAGTAACTTTCTATTCATGTCTTTTATTACTCCCTTGTCAGTTTTGCGTGCTCTGGTTGGAAAGGGTCTTACTTGAGATCATGACCGATGCTCACTCCAACATCTTTGTGCTGCTGCTCAGACTTTAAAAAGCACCGCCACGCATCGGTCTTGGGTGAACTCGTAAGAAAACTATCTTGCGTGAGAGGCAGGCCGCTTGCAACCGCTAAGTTAAGAGCGCTGGTTGACCAGCTTAGTAGCAGCACGCTGAATAGCGATTGATCTTAAGTTAATGATTGATGATACTAGCGAGGAAAATCGCACTACTAAGAGAATAAGATTGTGAGTAAAAACGGACCCTTTCTGTCTATTTTTCTTCTGCCAATGCTTTGCGTGTTTGTGGCTTGTGCGCCGGTTGAGCCGCGTGATAATCGGCTCGCTACAGAGCCATCTGCTGAACTCTCTAGGGAGCTAGGCAGTTTCGAAGGCAAGGATGCTAATGCCATTCTATTCCTTCAAGGTGAGCAGCAAGTTCAGGCTTTTCGACACTCGAGTGTACTTGCTCCTACCAGACGAGTTGAAGCGTCGTCTCGGCCTTTACCGCTTCGCGCTGCCAAAGCTGGCGCGAGCAAAGCGATAACTGATCTTAAGTTCGATTTTGGCGGGCGCTCGATTTCTTTAGATGAATTCATGACTGAGAAGCGAGTCGCAGGCTTAATCGTCATAAAAGATGGCGAGGTAAAATACGAGAAGTATGGTTTGGGTGGCTCTGCTGAATCACGATGGATTTCATTTTCGGTGAGCAAGAGTGTGGTGTCTATGTTGATAGGTGCTGCGATTAAAGACGGTTACATTGGTGACCTTGATGACAAGGTTGTGAATTATCTGCCGCAGCTTAAAGACTCATCGTATGAACAAACAAGCATTCGCGATCTTCTTCAAATGGCGTCGGGTGTTGAGTGGAACGAAGACTATGCAGACCCTAACTCTGATGTAGCCGGAGCAAATTATGAAACTCTGGCACTGTATGAGCATTTGCGTAGAAAGCCCGTAGCGGCTAAACCGGGAGAAAAGTTCAATTACAACACCGCGGAAACAAACCTTGCAGGCACCTTATTGCGCTCTGCAATTGGAAACAATCTCTCTACCTATCTACAGGAAAAAATTTGGCAACCTTTTGGTATGGAAAGTGACGCTTACTGGCAGCTAACCGAGCCGGGAGGTGGAGAGTTTGGTGGCTGTTGTATAAACGCAACTCTGCGAGACTATGCGCGCATAGGTTTGTTCGCTCTTTCAAATGGTGAACTTCAAAACGGAGAGAACGTATTGCCGCCAGGGTGGATGAGCGAATCTACAACGCCTTCCAAAGGCTTCGACGGCTATGGCTATTTTTGGTGGCTGTCTGAGGACGGCAGTTACCAGGCCTCCGGAATATTTGGCCAAGGCATATACATAAATCCGGCAACGTCGACTGTTATTGCTGTTCACAGCGCTTGGGAGGCGGCTGATAGCGAGGCAGACTGGTCGTTGTTGGAGACTGTGTTTGGGACTATCAATAATTCGATGAAGTAGCCTTTCTTGTGCAAGGCATATTCGGTGTATGGAAGATCAATATAGCCCCTTCATCCTATAACGCCGCGCAGCAGTGACCATTTTTAAGCGCCAACCACTTGGTTGTTCTGCGTACCAAGATCAATGCTACCGTCACCGGAACGAATCGTGAGTTCCAACACGTCCTCTGGTTTCAAGAATTCCCTACGCGCCAGTTGAGCCTTGGTTATTTTAGCGCGACGCTTCTGGTCTTTGCGCAAGTTCAACATAATCGCCAGACCTGTCTTTGCGTTCATTTCAAGCATAACGCCGCCAGGCGTGCCGCTTAGCAAGCAATCTCCAGCGCGAAGCGTCATAAAGCTGGCAATTTCACTCAGCGTTTCAGCAGGTTTGTTAATCAATTGTTCAGTAGAGGCTTTCTGCTGTTGCTCGCCGTTTAAGCTAAGTGTTAGCTCCAGGTCATACAGGTGCGTGAAATCACTATGATCTAACAAATACAAAACGGGACCCATGGGGCAAAAGGTAGGGTAGCTCTTGCCACGGAACCACTGCATTGCGGGTGTGCCGAATTGTACATCGCGTGCCGAAACATCATTGGCTAAAACCAGCCCACCTATAAAGTTCGGTAGTTCAGATTCACTGACTTCTATGCCGAGCGGAAGCTCACGTTTCATGACCAAGCCGAGTTCTATCTCATAGTCTAGTAATTCGCAGCCTGTGGGACGAATAATGGCTGAATTTGGTGCGCAGATAGACGAGCTGCCTTTCTGGAAAAGTAGATTCTCTGCCTTGTCGTCATGTGCTTTTAGTCCACCTTCTACTCGGTGGTCAGCGTAATTGAGTCCCTGACAGATTAACTGAATATCTGTGGAAATCGGCGATTGGTAGCTTAAGTCGCTCTCATCAATACCAATACTGTTAACTGCTGCATCAAAGGCATCACGACGATCAAAATAAAGATGCATGAGATCGCGATGATGATTACTGGCAAGAGCCAAGGGGTATACGCGACCTTCTTTGCGCACACCCCAGTGTATATCTTCACTCTCGCTTGTAGTAAAGCGAACAACCGACGTTCCCATTCGAATCCAATCTATCCGTGTACTAAAAAGGCAGAGCTCGTTCTATCTTGCCCCGTGTTGCCTTGCTCTTCTTGGTCTTGCACGCTGCCTTACATGGCTGCGCCGCAGGCCACTATTCCGCCATCGCAAGTAATAACCTCGCCCACTGTATAGGCACCCGCACGCGAGCAAAGGAAAATCGCAATGCCTGCAATGTCTTCCGGTGTGCCCACTCGGCTGCGTGGGTTATTGTCGCTCACCATGCTCCAATCAATAGAGGTGTCACCGCCGCCGCCTACACCGGTGCTAAGCATCCAGGTTGGGAATGGACCAGGGGCGATGGCATTGCAGATGATATTTCGTTTTGTAAGATGCACTGCCAAGTTGCGTGTTAAGTGATGTACAGCCGCTTTGGATGGTCCATAAGATATTGTTTCGAATGCTGGTGCCCGCAGACCATCGACCGACCCAATGTTGATAACTCGAGCAGGGTCTTCGTTGGTGGCATTTTTTTCTAGCATTGGTAATAATTTCTGAGTAAGAAAGAACACGCCTTTAACATTGGTATCCATCACTTTGTCCCAGCCTATCTCTGGGAAATCATCAATAGGGGCGCCCCAGGAAACACCTGCATTGTTGACCAGAATATCTATGTGTTGCTCGTGCTCAGCCAATGTGGCTACTACTGCTTCAATTCCTTCCAAGGTGGAAAGGTCGCCGGGAATAGACACACAACGGCTACCGTACTCTGCTTGCAAGCGCTCTGCGGTTGCGTCACAGGCTTCGGCTTTTCGAGAGCTGATGTATACAGTTGCTCCATTCGCTAAAAAGCCTGCTGCAATCATTTCACCTATACCGCGTGAACCACCAGTGACAAGAGCAACTTTGCCCTCAATTGAAAACAGATTCTTCATATAGCTATCCTATCTTTGTTAGTGTTCTATTCTACAAGATTTGACGGTATGTCACCCCTTAATTTACCCAGATGGGCGATGACCAGGCACGTTCTTGTAATGTGGGGTTAAGGTCCGCTCTTGGCAAAACACTGGACCGAATGGCGTCCCATGTGGACCAGCGACAGCTTGGGTTTTCCAAAGCGCGAACATAATAGAAGGCGCGCTCATCAGGCTGGTAACTTGGGTCACGCCATACGGCTTTCAGCTCGGCATCGCCTTTATTATTGGTGCTGCAATCTGTTAAATCAACGCTGGCGCTGTTGTCAGGACAACGTTGAGTTGTAGGGTCAACCTTTCCGCCATCGGAGCAGGCTACGTCATACACTGTTTCATTTATTTTTCCGTCGCTTACGCTGGCTTTAATAATTTGCACGCGTTGAAGCGCATGGCTTTTAGCGTCTTGTGCAGCCCAAACTAGAAACTCGGGGGCACTTCCCGCTTCGGCAATTAAATGCCCACCCATTGCTGTGGCTGTTGTATAAACTTTGGCTAACAACTCTGGGTCAGCGAGGTCAGGAATATCTTTGCCTGCAAAAAAGCGAACTTTGATACGGGGGCCCGAAGTACCGAAAGTCTCTTTCCGTCGAAATGCGCTATAGATTGCTTCGCGTGTGTTTTCCTCTGCCCATACGCCGGCAAGCCCGGCGGCACTCCAGAACTGGTAGTAGGTATTTTTGTACTCATTGCCGTTTTCATCTGGCTTAGCCATCGGCACTGAGCCGCGCTCTACCGGCTCATCATCGACAACGCCAACCTTGCTCCAGTAATTGTCTTCGTCGCCGGCATAGCTGGCGTTATGCGTGTCGCTAGAGCCGATGACACCGAACTTAAACGGGTTGAACCCCTTTTCTTGCTCAAGCAGCAAACCGTTTTCCCAGGCTTGCCGTATATAGCTGCCTTCAGGCTGGCTTGGCAAGTCGCTGGCGATACGCACAGGCATTATTTCAAAGTCAGCCCACTCATCATTTGGCGATAAACTAGGGTGTGTGTCCGAAGTGCCTTTTACTTGTGAGATTTCCACCAGTGGTTCGTTGCGCATCCTCTGCTCAGCGTACTTGCTGTCAAGTGCATTGCCCTCAAAGTTCAATAGTTTGAACATTTCGCCATTAGATCCATTTGAGTTATGCGGAATAGCCAGGGATTCGTAGCCTTGCTCGCGTTGCTCATCCATCCAGTTCCACAGGTCTTCCGGGTTCGTTGAATCCAGCCGGGAGAACGGCAGTGCTGGCGCGTTATCGCCACTGAAAATAACGTTGCGGTGTAAGTTTTGAAATTCATCGCCGGAAGAAGTGTATTCGTAGGCAATAAATGTGGTGAAGCTGCCAGGATTGTTATGTCGGTTGGCTGCTGCGATGGTGTCGTCCCAGGCGCTCTTAAACACCTGAGCATCAAGTATCTCGCTGCTGCGCTCTGAGCGAATGAGAGAGAGGATTCTGCCGAACTGCTGTTGTCTGACCAATGGGTCGCTCAAGTTCTCCATACCGCGGGCCAGTTCGTGTTTGTACAACTCAGTACTCGGGTCGGTCATTGCTCGCAGTGCGCCGAGATAAAACGCATGATCGCTAACGCCGTAAAAATCCAGAGGTTCTTGCAGCTGCATGTCGAAGCCGCCTGGGTGTTGTAGCGTTTCCCCTTTGGCAAATTCATAAGCTTGGTCGGGTGACGCCGTTGTGCCAAAAATAAAGGCGTCAAACGAGTACATGGTGTGCACGTGTAAATCACCGAAGTAGGCATTTCTGCGCTGGCCAGATATTGTCGCCGCATTACTGGCAGAGGCCGATACATTCTTAGTAGCTGGACTGTCGTCACTAGAAGCCTGGGGGGGATTAGTAGTCTTGCCGCACGCTGCTATAAGCGTTAGTGCCGCCGTGGTAACTGCGATCTTCGAAACTACATCTTGCAGAGCAGGGCGCTTTACGACGATGCTCTTAAAGATGTTGAAAGGACTTGCAAACTTTATTGGTATTATGTTCATAGTGCTCGCTCAATAATGTGTATGCTAGTTTGGCGCCGGCGAAGAACTAAATGCTCAAGTCGAGCATGTTGTAGTCTTTCAAACTTTGCTTCGCCGCTTCATTCCATACCAAAGAGTTGTCTTTAAGCGTGTAATCGTAAGGCGTTTCTTCCGGGAAGCGCTGGCTACGCGCATCAATGCCGTAGCTAATAAGCTCTGACCTCTTACGTATTAACGCTTCATCATAAATTACTGATTCGCTATGGATGCCCGCACCCTCTACGTTAAGCACAGAAGAGCGTCGGTGAAAGCCAAAATTGACGGTAACACGAGGCTCATAGCCGGTGTTAGCAAATGAACCATGCACTATTTGACGGTTGCAAATTACGACATCGCCCGCTTTGCAAATCATGGGCACGGCGTCGGGTAAGCGCTCGCATCCTGCATCTTCCACCATTTGTTTAATATTCAAACGGCCAAGCTTATGGCTACCGGGAATAACCCATACGCCATTAACGGCGGTACTGCCATACACCTGGGCCATAAAATTAAAGCCGTGAATGCCTTCGTCAAACGCTTCGCTTTCCCAATGAGTATCACCATCTTGATGCCAGGATACAGCTGCACCCACCCCCGCGTCTTTCAGAAACAGCGTTTCATTAAACGGAGCAAAATCATCGCCATTAATGTCGGCCGCGACCCTTAGTAATTGTGGGTGTCCGTATACTCGAAGAGCGGTTTCAGAAAACTGTAATGAGCCCAATAGTACGAAGGGCACTTCGTTTGGCGCGTCGGCTTTTGGGGTAGGCTCAAAAAGCTTTACTTGGTGACGACCATTAGCGATAGCGGTTCCGCCTAAGGGATCCCCTAGTGGTTTTGACCACAGCAAATTCAAGCCTTCACAATCAGCACCGAGAGCGGGTTGCCCACTGGCGGTTACTTTAGCGCCGCTATGGGTTGGGAAAGTGGCGCGCACAGTGATTAGGTCGGCCTTGATGTCCTCAAGTTCCTGTTCCTGCAATACGTTCTCAAATATGTAAAAACCGTATTCTGAGTAAGCCTCGCGGATAGCGGCATCCAATTGGCCGTCAGCATTAAAAACAATCGGGCCACGATTAGGCAGGTTTAGTGCTTCCTGCTGGCCTTCAAGTAGGTATTGGCGCATGGCATCAGCGTCGTCTCCGTAGTGCGCTGCACACGCTTCAATAGATTGGCTTATATCTTGCTGCATAATTTATACCTCGTATTACAAGATCTGCGGTGAGATTTTGTGCTAACCGTTTCTGAGTAAAGCAGGGTTCGTTATTCTACAGTGTATTGAACCTGAATTGATGCGCGCACAGAAACCAAATATGGACCTAGGTCGGTCCACAGCTGACCTAGCTTTCCTAACTTCCCGTATAACTTGCAGGGCGCTTCTCCATAAAAGCCTGCATTGCCTCAGTTAGATCGCTCGAGTTAAGGTTCGTCATCATTGTCAGCATGCCATTGAGTGTTAGACTTTGTTCAGTCGTCAGGTTTTCGCCCTATACCTCAAAACGAAAACGATCTTCGCTACGCACTACGCGGCCCGCCGATGGCGTAGCGAAGTGAGTGCCAAACACCAGCACATTCGAATCGGCGTATTCGCCAAGCTTTTCGACTCGTGTGCGCTGTGCCATCGGAGTGTCCCAATCTGCAACGCACTCCCAGTAGGGTTCTTGCATTTGGCAAGGGTGGTGTAGGAAATCGCCGGTAATAACCGCTTTTTCGCCTTCAGATTCTATGCACACACTGACATGACCCGGCGTGTGGCCTGGTGTAGGTTCTAATCTCACTTGTTCGCAGACGCCTTCGTCCATCTCAACAAATTTCGCTAAGCCTGCATCAATAATCGGTTGTATTGAGTCAACAATGAACTCTTCGTACATTGGATTTGAACGCTGTTCATTGGTGTACTCCCATTCCTTTGCACCGAATAGATAATCAGCGTTGGTAAATGTGGGAATCCACTCACCATTTACCAACTGTGTATTCCAGCCAACATGATCAGTATGCAAATGCGTACAGAGAACTGTATCGATAGACTCTGGCGGGTAACCTGCAGCCCTTAGGTCATGCAAGAATTTGGTTTGCAAATGGCCCCACATTTTGATCGCACGCTCCTTGTCATTGCCCAAGCAAGTGTCGACTAAAATAGTATGAGTAGGGGTGTCTAGCACCAATGCATGAATGCTAACAATGCAGTTGCCTTTTTCATCTGCAAAATGAGGTCGCAGCCATGGTATCGCCTTGATGTTTTCCGGAGTTGCGTCGGGTAAAACGAACATGGGGCCGGTGCTTTCGCCCTCTACAATTCGCGTTATCTTTACTTTACCTATCTGCCAAACGTTCGCTGTCATTAACTGACGCCTCAGAATTTTAAGTGAGTATACTGGTGGTATATAACAACTTGAAACTTTTTTGGTACAGCGAAGTGGTGAAACAATGGTAAGCAATGGCGCAGTTTTACTTGAAAAACGCGGTTCAGTTTTAATCGTCACAATTAATCGCCCGAAGGTAAAAAACGCAGTTAATCCTGAGACTGCGCGGTAGTTGGCGAAGGCATTCCTTACCTTTGACGAAGATGAAGAATTGCGTGTGGCCGTGCTTCAGGGCAGTAATGGTTGTTTTTGTGCTGGTGCGGATTTAAAGGCCGTCGCGAGTGGCGATGCGGAACTGTCGAGTTTCCCGGAACTTGATGGCGACCTCGAACTGCTTGATGAGCGCGGCCCTATGGGGCCTAGTTATCTTCGTTTATCTAAGCCGGTTATAGCTGCAGTTTCGGGCCATGCTGTGGCAGGAGGCTTAGAGTTAGCGTTGTGGTGTGATCTTCGAGTGGCTGAGGAAGATGCTGTGTTTGGCGTGTATTGCCGGCGTTGGGGTGTGCCTTTGGTGGATGGCGGTACGGTTAGGCTTGGGCGTCTAATTGGCCATTCAAACGCAATGGATATGATACTTACCGGTCGGCCTGTTGATTCTCATGAGGCGAAAGCGATGGGCTTAGCCAATCGCGTTGTGCCGAGCGGTTGTGCATTGACGGAAGCAGTGACCATGGCAGAACAAATTGCCACGTTTCCGCAGCAATGTATGTTGAACGATCGTCGGTCCGCCTGCGAGCAATGGGACTTATCTTTTGAGCAGGCAATGGCGAATGAAAATAGCTTGGGCCGTGAAACACTTATGTCTGGTGAGACCGTTGCCGGCGCGGGACGGTTTGCCTCAGGCAAGGGGCGAGGTGGAAGCTTCGATGATATTTAGCGGCGTTAGACGTGTATTTGAAATCCCAAAGAGAGTACATTTAGATAGGGCAACATTTAGGTAGTAAAATCGGTAAAAAACAGGCAGTAAAATTGAATAATAATAATGTAAATGACAATCGAAGTTTTCGCCATTTAGCGAAATTCTTTATTCCTTCACTGCTCGGCGTCGCATTGTTCCTCACGCCAATAGAATACGAAGGCAAGTACACAGTAGTTCTGGGTATTTGGGCCGAAATGATCCGCGCAGCCTTGGGTTCATCGATGGGCTACGTGACTACTTTCATCTTTGCTTCATCAGCTGTTATGTCGCTTGTTTTCAGTTTAGGGCCCAACTCTTTGGCTCGAACGTCGCCAACACTTTATAGCTTGTTTAATACGGGTGCTGTTTGGCTTGTTCTCAGAGTGCTCGGTGGCGTCTTCAGTGTCATGACCTTGCTGCAATTTGGGCCAGACTGGGTAACCAGCAAAGAAACGGGTGTGACCGCTTTCGTTGATGTGGCCGGCATCATATTCTGCCTGATTGGCATTGGTTGCCTGTGCCTGCCTTTGCTTACTGACTACGGCCTGTTGGAGTTTGTTGGCACACTGCTTCGTAAGGTGTTTCAGAAAATATTTGGCCTGCCAGGCCGCGCAACAATCGACGCCTTGGCGTCCTGGGTCGGGTCCTCCAGTATTGCCGTGCTGGTCACCATTCGGCAATACGAGACGGGTTATTACACCATGCGCGAAGCATCGGTGATTGCGACCAATTTTTCTGTGGTATCAGTGCCCTTTGTTGTTTTGATAGCGCAGGTCGCAGGTATTCCTGAGCACTTCTTTTTGTTGTATGCAGCGATGGTGTTTATTGGTGTTGTCTGCGCCGTGATTACACCTAAATTACCGCCATTGTCGAACGTGTTGGACGAGTACTACGCACCGGCTGGTAAGCAGATCAAGGAGGAGATAGGCGAAGGTCATTCTGCTATTAGCTGGGCATTCAATCGCGGGCTTGAGCGCGCTTCCAGCGCCGCAGGGCCCGCCACTATGCTAAAACGTGGCACTGCTAGCTTAATTGATTTGTTTTTCACAATGATGCCGGCGGCGATGACGATCGAGTTTCTGACACTCGCCGTTTACTATCACACGAATATACTGCAGTTTCTAACCGCGCCAATCGTGCCCATACTGACGTTATTGCAAATACCCGAGGCGGCGGCCGCGGCACCTGGCGTAGTGGTGGGTTTACTGGACCAATTTGTGCCGGCCATTATTGCTGGTGGCATTGAGAATACTAAGACCAGTTTTGTACTTGCGGGTTTGTCTGTTACACAGCTAATTTTCTTTGCTGAGTCAGCAATTCTAATTCTGCGATCAAAGATACCGCTGGCTATTGGACAGTTGGTGGCCATCTTTTGTATTCGCACAGTGATTGCATTGCCGCTACTAGCTCTGTTTGCGCATTGGTTTTTGTGAGCGCTTTTGGTAGACGTTTATGGAGTCGTTGCGCGACATGTTGAGTGAAGAAAAGAAGGCGGCCGTTGATTGGGTTGCAGAAAACGAGAAAGCTCTTTCTGACTGGAACCAACGAATTTTCAACTACGGCGAAACAGCTTGGCGCGAATATCGTTCTTGTGCCTGGTATGTTAATCAGCTGCGTGAGCAAGGCTTCAATGTAGAGGAAGGCAGTGGCGGTATGCCAACGGCCTTCTGCGCCGAATGGTCTAATGGTGAGGGTGGGCCAACGATAGCAGGCTACGCTGAATACGATGGCGTTCCTGGCAATTGCCAGGCTGCGGACGTAATGCAAAGACCGCGAGATGGTTTAAGCAAGCACGCAGGCGGGCATACTGATCCGCATTCGGCCCTTGGCATAGGTTCGCTAGGAGGCTTTCTTGCCGCAAAGGCGGTAATGCAAGGTCACAATATTGCAGGGCGGTTGAAATTCTTTGGTGAACCCGCTGAGAAGCTTCGTGGCTCAAAGCCTCTGCATGCGGCTGCAGGATATTACGATGACCTCGACGCGGCCATTAGTTTCCATCCTTTTTACATGGCACCACTTTGCAATACCACACGGTGGAACACGCACTGTGGGGCGGCCTATGTCGTTATGTATACCTTTGAGTGTGAAAGCCCAGAAACCTGGATGTCGCAAAGCGATGAAACGTATTCGCCCATAGCAGCGTCGCATACGTCGGCAAGGGCGCCTGGCGCAAACGATGCCCTAATGCAAATGTACATGAGCTCCAAGCTTCTGAAAGAACACATGGTTTCGGCCGGCACCGGTTGGTCAATGAACGAGAGCATCACGGTTGCTGGTCAAGCAACAGCAGATAATTTACCTGCACAAATCGCACAAATTCATTACATAATGCGTGTGCCTACGGTTGAGATGGCAGAGCAGATTACCGGGCTGCTCGACAATAACGCGGCGGCGGCTGCCAGTGTGGCGCACTGTAGCTGGCGAAAAGAGTGGGTTTCAAAATCGCGCCCTGGGTTGGCAAATCATGCGATGGCTGAGTTAACCTACCGCAATCTGGAATTAATCGGTGCGCCTCAATTTAATACGTCGGAAGCGATAGCGAAGGCCCAGGCTATTCAGGAAAACCTGGGTATTGAGCCGATGGACAAACCCTTCATCAGTGATATTGAAACGTTAATAGAACCGAAGGAAGCCGAGCGACTTCTTCGACAGCAACTTCCTGATTGGCAAGAGCACTTCACCTCGGATGACTACACCGATTACGCATGGCACGCGCCAACAGTGCGCTTGTACATTGGTCGTCCAACTCTTGCTGAAGCACCCGGCGGAAAAAAATATCCGGCCTGGGTTATGAATGCTCTGGGTGGCATGCCTGAAACGATAGACCCTATGATCTTTTGTGCGAGCAAAACGATTGCCTGCACCGTACTGGACCTGTTGATGCAACCCGAGCTTTTAAACGAAGCAACCGCCGAGTTTGAGCAACGTACCGGTGGCGGTATCGGTGGCAGCAAATGGCTAGCACCGCTGTGTGACTATGAAGCGCCAATCAACTTTCGTTGGCCAGAATACGTTAATACGGAGCGTGGCTTCGACTGGTGGATACCTGCATAACAGGAAGGCAGACAAGCTGAGAAGAGGCGCCAGGAAATGACGCTAAGAATTAGCAATCGCGACGCCAGAAAACTCTGGCTAAATTCACTGGGCCTGGCAAAGCAACCTACGGGTGAGCTGGATTTGTTGCACATTATAAAGAGTTTGGGCTTCGTGCAACTGGACACAATTCGCAATGTAACCCGGGCTCATCACCATATTCTCTGGAGCAGAAATCAGAACTATCGTGAGCCCTTGCTGAACAAACTGCTGGCAGAGGAGCGAGCCGTATTCGAGCATTTCACCCATGATGCATCCATATTGCCCATGGAATTTTATCCGGTCTGGCAGCGACAGTTTAAAAGGCTGGGTGATAAAACGAATAGCTCTACCTATTACTCGAATAAATTGAAAGGTCGCAACGTTACTGATCTGATTGCACGGATCGAGAAAGAGGGGCCGCTATCTACTCATGCCTTTGATAGCAAAACCAAAGGCAAGAAGGGAATGTGGGAACGCCCACCCCATAAAATCACTTTAGATTTGCTATGGTACTCGGGCGTTTTGGCTACCTCGCACCGCGAGAACTTTATTAAGTTTTATGACATCGCTGATCGCGTTTTTCCAGAGTCAGTACGTAAAGTAAACCTGGATGATGCGACTCAACTTGACTGGCTGTGCACTGAGGCATTGAGTCGACTCGGTTTCGCGACAGCAGGTGAAATTCAACGCTTCTGGGATGCGGCCAATGCAAAAGAGGTTAAGGCATGGTTGGGTAGTAGTGAGCAAAATTTCGTTAATGTTGAAATTGAGACGGCAGATAAAAACTGGTATCAGGCTTTTGCTCCCGTAGATATAGAGCGGCGATTAGCAGATTCGGTAAATGCTAGTTCAAGGCTGAGAATACTAAGCCCCTTTGATCCGGCGATAAGAGATCGCAACAGATTGACGAAACTGTTCGGTTTTGACTATCGAATAGAAATATTTGTACCAGCCGCCAAAAGGGTTTGGGGTTATTATGTGTACCCTCTGTTGGAAGGCGACCGTTTTGTTGGTCGGGTTGAACTCAAGGCTGATAGAAAGCTGGGTATGCTCTCAGTGGAACGTTTGTGGTCCGAGCCTGGTGTTCAATGGACCGACAGTCGTGCAAATAAACTGGACCAGGAACTTTCTCGTTTAGCCAGACTAGTGTCGGCGACGACTATTGAATGGCAATGTGGGGAGATGCCTGAGGTCAACATATAGCGCAGAACAGCAAAGTCAGAGCACTTTTAGTGCTTGGGCTGGCTTTTTTCCACCTTGAGCACGAATGTCTCGCACGAGTTGCTATAGGTGTGCTCCAGAAAGGGGCCGCCTTCGTATTTCCCTTCCTAAATCATAGGTGTAACGTGCGTGTGAACGCGTTTTTTGTAATGATGTGCTTCTGATTACTGAAGTAGGTCTTGTACCAAGGTGTTCGAATATTTTAAATGCCGCGCTGTTAGTGTTTTCCGGATTACGCTGGCATTAACGCCGCTACTGCTAGCAATGTACTTGCTCTACTGGCTTGAAAAGCAAGCGGTCTGGGTACCTGAAACTCTGCATCGAGATAAGGCAAGCATTGCGCTTGTTGCGGTCGGTATGACGCTGTCGTTTCTGATTTACTCACGACTTTCTTTGCAAAATAGACGCTAGAGCGCTCTATGTTGGTTTTTTAAGAGAGACGGTCGCTATGGAAGAATCTGCCATTCGTCAGCCAGGTTGTATCTCGGAGTGGAGCTGAGATATTTCCAGCACTTTTGTTAAAAAAAGTGACTTAATCAGTCCTGCACCGTCTAGGTATAGGATTTTCTCAGTTGTTTTAAATCGCCGACAAGAGTTCTGGTTTTTCAGGTGAAAGCGATGATAAACGTTGACCAGAT
>JBGCFQ010000004.1:0-97114 GCA_045106985.1 Pseudomonadales bacterium
GAGAACAATTTATACGGCGAAAGCGGTGAGCCCGTGAACGTTGGCACCAAGCCATCCATAACGTCGGCGTAGGCTTTTGACTGCGCGGCACAAGCGTGGGCAGCTTAATATCCCTGCTTCTAATGCAATTCTCAAACACTAAGCTCTCTACTACAGCAAACCAAAATCCCGGGCAATTTGCAGGTCCTCTGGCCTATCTATATCAGCAAGTGGCGCCAGCGTTTGGTATTCAATACCTGCTGCCGTTAACTGCTTAGTGGTTTGTTCGAACACGGTGTCTGTACCCCATTCAATATCCTTGAAGATGGGCAGCAGCTTTCGACAGGTTCCCACTAATACGTAACCGCCGTCCAGCGCTGGGCCAAGTACAACCTCTACGGTAGATTCCAGCAACTCAAACGCTTGTTCTAAATGAGATTGGCTTAACCCCGGGCAATCAGAACCAATTAATACAGTGGTTTGAGCGTTGGCCACTGACAGCGCATGTGCCATGCGCTCCCCTAAATCTCCACCGTGCTGCAGGCAGACCGACACTTCCGGGTTCTGTTGGACAAGCTCTTGGAAAAACGGATGCTCTGCGTCACTGTCTACCCATAGTTCAACACGTGCACAGCGGACTAAAGACGCCTCGACCAATACGTGACGAACCAGACTTTTATGTAAAGAGACGATGCGCGCTAAGGACAATGCTGGCTCAAGCCGCGTTTTAACCTGCCGCTGAACGGGAGCGCGAGTGAAGACGATGATTAAGCGGTCGAACGGTTTATCCATAATAGATAGCTCGCAATTTACTGGGGTCGGCACCAAAAAAATAGGCAGCTCGCAAAGTCCACATCATTATGACTGTGCGAACCACACCATGCTTTAGCCACTTTCGAGCAGAGCATTGCACAGGTTCACTAAACACCAATGGCTTGGCGCGTTTTTTTAATCGGCCGCTTAAGTCAACGTCTTCCATTAATTCTATGTTGGAAAAACCACCACAGTGTTCAAAGAACTCGCGGCGAATACAGAACACCTGGTCGCCTGTAGCGATACTAGTCAATCGCGACCGCGTATTCATGAACCACTCAATTATGCGAAAGGCTGACCCGGGGTGGTCTATGCTCACGGCATAATATGCCCACGGAACAGAATCAGCTAATAATCGCTGCCAATGACTTGCAGCCTCTAGTGGCAATCGAGTGTCGGCATGCAAGAATATCAGTAGCTCGCCTCGAGCCTTTTTTGCTCCCGCATTCATTTGAGCTGCTCTACCCCGCTGACTAACAAGCACAATGTCATCCGGATGCAGAACTTTTGGGGTTCCGTCTGCACTGCCGCCGTCTACGATGATAATTTCGCTGCTAACACTGCTTTTAGTGCGAATGCTGGCCAGATGCAGAAGCAGCTCAGGCACATTGCTTGCTTCATTAAGGGTGGGAATGATGATGCTGACCTGCGGCAATATGGTCTCGAGCGAGTTGGTCTTAGTTGAACCGACCTTGTAAGGAGGACTGGGCATTTTTTACTGTGTTCAGGAACTACGCACTCAACTTAATGCGCCACCACAACTACTGCCTTGTCCGGCTGTGCATCCGTAGCAATGCTCTCCTACTACAATCGGCTCACCAACAGAGTCGCCTGCTAACAAGTCAGACAAGCTTCTGTCTGAGCTCATTCCCAGTTCCAACATTTGATTAAAGTCGCAGTCGTACAAATTACCAAGCCAGTCGACACTAATCATGGAGCGGCACATTAATGATTCTAAATTCTGCGGCGAATAGCTGTCGCGCAGTAGTTTCATGTAATCGTGGAATTGGCCCTTGGAGAGCAGCATGCTACCAAAACGCTTGATCGGCATATTCGTAATGGTGAGCAATTCATCAAAACTGATAGCAAAGTCGGCGAACAGTTTGGTTTTGTACTCTTGCTGCAAACTCTGCTGATCAGGCGGAAGATGAGCCCCGACTGGGTTGTACACTAGATTAAGCTCTAGAGGACCACCGGGTCCATACCCGAGACTATTTAGCAGCTGCAGGGCCTCAATGCTCTTCTCAAACACGCCCTTACCACGCTGCGCGTCAACGTTTGCTTCACTGTAGCAAGGCAAGGAAGCCGTAATACTAACCTCATTCTCAGCCAGAAACTGCGCTAGGCCTGTTTGATCAGGCTCTAGTAAAATACTTAAATTACAGCGGTCCAATACCTTCACACCTAAAGCACGAGCTTCGGTTACCAGGTATCTAAAGTGGGGATTCATTTCGGGCGCACCGCCAGTGAGATCCAAAATTTCGATTGAGCGCGCTGCCAATACCTCAAGCAACACATCGATTGTTTCTCTAGACATTAACTCCGTTCTGGTTGGCCCCGCATTAACATGGCAGTGCACACAGCTTTGGTTACACAGGTAGCCCAAATTCACCTGAAGAGTCGTTAGAGAACGCCGGGAAATCGAGGGGAAATCTGTCTGTTCTAGCAAATGAATTGTATCTAGCATTGGTCCGCCGCTTAAGCTTGGCTGTTGTCTCAATTAGAAGACAGTATAGCGCTTTAAACTAGGCCATTGTTTGCTGTATCAGCTATGCTTATTAGGACTATTGCAGTTAGAATTCGTTCAGCGAAGGATTCGGCAAAAAAGACTTATTGCAACGTTAATTGCCATCGAATTAGAAAGAGTAAGATAGCGGCATGACCCAGACCATGTATCAAAAAAATGTAGAGAATTATTTTATATCGTGGGACGAAATACATCACGATACATCTGTTTTGGCATTACGCCTTGCAGACGCCGGCTGGCAGCAGATCGTTGCGTTAACCGAAGGCGGCATTGGGCCCGCAGCCTCAATCGCACGCGACCTGAAAATACCAATGATTAATGCCTTAAGCGTGCGCGACCCCGCCGTGCAACATGATCTGACGTTCTTACAAGAACATATCGACAAACAGTTGAAAACGCTGTTTATAGACGACTTGGTCGCAACAGGCAAAACCGCCCGAGCGGCGAAAGCTGCCTTCCCTCAAGCGCACTTTGTCGCCATGTACGCAAAGCCTTCGGGCAAACCACATGTCGATGATTTTGTTAACGAGATCGACCAGGACTGCTGGATTCACTTCCCTTGGGATGTGTTGACCGGTGAAGGTAAGGGTTAAGAGACCACAGCAATCTGATTGCTGGCAAGATAGTCCTCTGAGATCCAGCAGGACTGAGCGTAAGCGAGGGAATGGTGGGTCCAGATGAGTGTTGCGAACGTTTTCTGCAAAGCACTGCTTTGCGTGAGCAGAACGACAGCAATCTCTGATTGCTGGCAAGATAGTCCTCTGAGATCCAGCAGGACTGAGCGCTAGCGAGGGAGTGGTGGGTCCAGAAGAGTGTCGCGAACGTTTTCTGCAAAGCACCGCTTTGTGCGAGTGGAACGACGGCAATCTGTGATTGCTGGCAAGATAGTCCTCTGAGATTCATCAGGACTGAGCGTAAGCGAGGGAGTGGTGGGTCCAGAAGGACTCGATCCTTCGACCTGCCCCATTTACATTAAGAGATGAGTCGGATGCTCTGGCCGCAGGCCTTGAGTGTCGCGCTTAGATCGTTGGGGAGTGGTGGGTCCAGAAGGACTCGAACCTTCGACCTGCCGATTATGAGTCGGATGCTCTAACCAGCTGAGCTATGGACCCCTTACTTCAAGCATGTCACCAGCAATCGTAGATTGCAGCGACGGCGCATTGTAATGGGGAATGACCTCGGATTAAAGAGGTGCCCTATTAATTCCACAATAAAAAAGACCTTCAACAGTTGAAGGTCAGAAAGAAGCTTACAGCTCGGTTTAGCGCTCGGCGGTCAGGGAAGAGTTTGACACGGCCGAATTAGTGGTCGCATTCAATGTTGTCATAAGCCCAACAAGATCTGCAGTACTATTGCCAGCCGGAGCCAAAGAAAGAATGGCGGTGCCACTATTTCGCGAGGCGGTTACAAGGGCATCCTGGTCTCCTACCCGAGTCAAAAAATTCAAACCCACCTCAGCTGATACGCCAGCCTCTCGCAAAATATTAATAGCTTCGGCGGTCGTTTCCGCGTATTCCTTCCGCGCCTTACCTACCTCCTCCATGCGAATCTTTACCGACTCACCGTCTGCGGTGGCCTCTCCTACTTTTTCTGTTTTCACGGCTTCAGCCTTAAATCGGGCAGCATCGTTCAAACGTTGCGCCGCAATCACTTCGTTGGCCGAGTTTTCCACTTCTAAGGGAAGCTGCGGTTCGTCACTCAGTACTTTGTCGATGTGAATACCATAATCTTTAAAGTAGCTTGTTAAAGCCCGTTCAGCGGCATCAAGAATAGCTTCCTTACTGTTAAACACATTCTCTAGCTCAACACTGTTCGCCACCGGAATCGCACTGTCAGTTGCAACACTCAGCATCTGATCGGCGTAAGAGCCAAGATTGTATTCGGCTTTATAGGCCTCTTTTACATCTTCAACCACCTGATAAAATACTTTCAGAGAAATAGAAAATGTGACCTGGTCTTTCGTTTTTAGTCTTAATGGCACTTCCAGCTGCTCTATGTTTGTGTCGCTGGTTCTATCCACCCATGAAATCAAAGGTATGCGAAACGAAAGTCCCGGCTTGGCCGTACGCCAATACTTACCAAGAATAACAATGTGTTTTAAGGTGCGTTGATTGGTAATAACAACAGATGACGCAATAATCGCTACCAGTACTATGCCAAAACCAATAGTTGACGGTGATATGTCCATAATGTTCTCCTTTTGTTTACTTTCTCACCCGTTCGGGAACACGCCAATGGGCGTATCAAGAGCTTTCCACCTCTTTATTGAATACGCGTATTGTAAACTTTTGTTGAATATAAGTCAATTTATGTCTATTATTATAGACATAACAACATACAAGCATGAACCACATCATTGAAACGCGCTACCTTATGTATAAAGACCCTGCGATGGAAACCCTTATTACTCGCACTATCAGAGCCGCCATGGCACAAGACGGCATGAGCTACGCCGACCTTGTTAGGCTGCTAGAAGCAAAAGGAATTGTTCAATCAGAGAGTACGCTGCGCAGCAAGGTAAACAACGGCACCATGGCCGCATCCTTGTTCCTGCACTTAATAAGCTGTACTAGCATGCAGAATATTGATCTTGCAGGAGTGTTAGAGCGCTATGAGAGCATACGCGCTAAGAACAAAGAGGTATAAAATTAGACGGCGCTATTTGCGTAAACAGTTCTAGTGCCGCTAAACCGAGTGGGGGCAACGAGCCGCACTAAAACCCTTCCCACTCGCTATTTCCGCCATTGGCAACTGCTCGGCCTTGTCGCAATGGGGCTGCGCTGCTAGCACCAGCTGACCGTGAATCAGTCGATGCCCAAGGTCGCTCCCCGGACCGTCTTTCTGCACTGTGATTAGCTGCCGTTCCACTACGTGATGCCGCATTCGACCCATCTCCAGTCTGAAATGTGCTCACAAGCCTAGAAAGTCCCTGCGCCTGGCTACTTAGGTTCTCACTAGCGGCCGAGGCTTCTTCAACCAAGGCGGCATTTTGCTGTGTCAACTCGTCCATCTGACTGACAGCCGAGCCAATCTGATCAACGCCTGACGCCTGCTCGCTGCTTGCGGAGGCTATCTCGCCAACAATGGCGGTGACGTCCTTAACACCAGCTACAATCGCATCAAGCGTTTCACCAGATTGCGTGACCAGCCGAGACCCATGTTCTACCTTATCGCTGCTGTCCTCGATCAATTCTTTAATTTCTTTTGCTGCTGTGGCGCTTCGCCCTGCTAGATTGCGAACCTCACTAGCAACAACCGCAAAACCACGCCCTTGGTCGCCCGCGCGCGCTGCTTCAACAGACGCGTTTAACGCTAGTAGATTGGTCTGGAAAGCTATCTCATCAATGACAGCAATGATGTCTGAAATCTTTTTGCTGGAGGCGTTAATCTCAGCCATCGCGGCTACTGCTTCACCGACTACAGCCCCCCCTTTCTCGGCCTTATCTCGAGCGCTCACTGCCAACTCATTTGCCATAACCGCATTGTCGGCATTTTGTCTTACAGTACTGGTCATTTCCTCCATGCTCGCGGCGGTTTGCTGAAGGCTTGAGGCCTGCTCTTCCGTTCTCTGGCTGAGATCCAAATTACCTTTTGATATTTCCGAAGCGCCAGCGCCAACATCGAATGAAACTCGAGTAATATCAACAATCGTATTGCAAAGGTTATCCACAGTTTCATTGACGGCTGCTTTCAATTCTGCAAACTGCCCCGTGAATTCGCCTGTAATTCGATGGGTGAGATCTCCAACAGCCATCGCTCGCATCGTCTGCGACGTGTCTTCAAGAACGCGCTCAATAGTTTCCTGAAAATTCTTCTGTTCAGTAATATCGGTGGCGAACTTAACGACTTTGAAGGGCTGCCCGCTGAGGTTCAAGATTGGGTTGTAAGACGCCTGAATCCATACCTCTTTACCGCCCTTCCCGAGCCGCTTGTATTGCTGCGCCTCATATTCTCCTCGGCCCAACTTATCCCAAAACTGTTGATACTCGGAACTGGCTCCATAGGAAGGTTCGACGAACATGCCGTGATGTCGACCCTGTATCTCATGCAAGCTATAGCCCACGGTATTTAAGAAATTGTCGTTCGCCGTGATTATGGTGCCATCCATGTTGAATTCGATCACGGCCAATGCCTTATCGATCGCGTTCATCTGGCCCGCCGAATTGGCGTTTTGTAGCTTTCGTTCAGTAACGTCTGTAGCTACTTTAATTACTTTAGAGGCCTTGCCTGCCTCATCAAATATTGGATTGTAAGACGCCTGAATCCACACTTCTTTGCCGCCCTTACCAAGCCGCTTATATTCCTGCGCCTCAAATTCACCGCGATTAAGCTTGTCCCAAAACCGCTGGTACTCGGCACTTGCGCCGTAGGCAGGTTCAACAAACATGCGGTGGTGCTGCCCCTGAATTTCACTCAAAGAGTAACCAACCGTGCTGAGGAAATTGTCGTTCGCGGTGATAATAGTGCCGTCCATGTTGAACTCTATTACCGCCTGCGCCTTGCTGAAGGCCGCTAACTGGCTTTCAGATTCCGCGCATTTTTCATTTGCTTCATCTAAAAGACTCCGTAGCTGTTTGTAGCTAGGGCGTTTCACAAATCCATTTGCGAACATATTCTTCTCCATTAAATCCAATCGCTGCACAAAAATTTTTCCACAAAGCGATCTTAACAAGGGCATGGTGAGTCAAGCCCTGCATTATCACTAAGTGTGTTGTAATAAGATTATTGTAGATACTCTCAGCGCTTCTGGAAAAATCTTTACTAGTTTCGTGAACCTCTCCGCACAGAGCCGAATAACCCTCAGCGATAGATGGAACCTGTGCTACGAAGTCCAATTCTGTGTTCTGGCAATCAAGCTAAACAGAGCATAACTTCCACTAACGATTTCTAGAACGTATACCAAGACTGCGATATCAGTTGCGAGTTATAGGAATTCGCGCGCCACATTAAACCGACAATTTATTGACGTTTTGAACAAACTTAAATACTTATGTTGCTAAGTGACAGAAAATCGACCTCAGTCTTGTCAATTCAAAATGGTTCTTGGTTTTACGCGCGTAAACGACTACATTTTATAGGTGTTCAATAAGAATTTCAGGCAGTCATGACTAAGGAACTATCAGATAGCGGCATATTGTTAGAGTCGGGGACAAACGAGTTCGAAGTATTAATCTTCAATATCGGAGATCAGTCGTTCGGGGTTAATGTTGCCAAGATTCGAGAGCTCATAATGCCAACCGAGGTAACTGCCTGCCCTGGCCAGCCGGCAGCCATGCTAGGAATGATAAGTCTGCGTGGCAAGGCCGTGACACTGATTAACCTACATGAGTTTTTTTCTGTAGAGAGTAAGAACACCAATGAGCAGCGACAGTGCATCATAGTCACCGAATTTTCACGATCGCAATCGGCGTTCCTGGCCGATAGTGTTGAGCAAATCATTCGAGCCAGCTGGAGTCAAATACAACCGGTACCCGAGCTCGGCACTAACACTACAGCGCAAGCTACCGGCATCCTCCACATCGACCAACGTCTAATTCCAATGATCGATTTCGAATCCATTTATTCGCAGCTCTTTCACAATGAGAAAAAGCACGTAGTTGTTCAAGGTACCGAGTATCAGATTGATCGCTCAGCGCATAAGATATACATGGCCGAAGACAGCGTCGCGATACGCGCCATGATCGAAAATACCATGATGGACAGCGGCTATACCAACCTGAGCACTTTCTCGAACGGTCAAGATTGTTGGAATCAGCTGCAAAGTGATATAGACAACGACAGTTTACCGGCTGTTGTAATCACCGATATTGAAATGCCTCTGATGGACGGATTAGCCCTAACTCGAAACATCAAAGACGGAAATGAAACAAAACACATTCCAGTAATATTGTTCAGCTCGCTAGTCTCAGAGGACAACCACAAGAAGGGCGAACAGGTGGGTGCTAATGAGCAACTCTCCAAACCGATGATCGTTGAAGTGGTGGAATACACCGATAAGTGGATTTCGCTGTCTGCCGCACAGGCCTCTGTTAGAGCAGAAAATGCTGCCTAGCAACCGATGGGATGGCTACTTATTTAGTCAGCCATCGTCATCTAAGCACTATCGAACAGAAGTAGGTTTGCGAATAGAAGTAGGCATGCTGCGACTAATTAGTATTCTGGCAGAACAGAACAGGCCTGATATCGATCAGCCGCTTGATTCAATCTAGGGAGCCTCTGAACTTATTACGACTTGAAACTTTGAATGGCATGCCATCAGCACACGCCTACTGCGTATTGCTGATGGCATCAGGCTGGCTTTCAATCAGCCAGCATTTCTAATTGCCGGTTGCGCTTCGCACAACCCTAGCGACGGAAAAATACACCAGCGCTTAGGCCGCTATAAGGTAGATCATCTCTCCGGGACCATAGCCAGGAATATCAACAGTGAATGCATAGCGGCTGGGGTCTTCCATGGCCGCCACCAAAGTGCCTGTGTCTTGGTCAGGACCCAGCGTTTTGTCCAACTTTAGATGAGCGCTATCGTCCGACAACATAAGTTTGGAGCATATGTTCATCAACTCATAGAAATTGCTCTGAAATGTTTCGCTCAGTTCATCTCCGCCGATGATTTCTTCAGCTACATCGGCTGGCACCATCGAGAAAGCCGCACCAGCTCTTGCCACAAGTGCGAGATCGCAAATGCACATTGCAACAATTTTTTCATCGGCGTCTATGTAAGTTGCAACATAAGGCTTAGGCACCTCATGGTAATCAGCATCGTTAACGGCCAGGTCGTCACCAAACAACATCTCTAACAATGTTTTTACTGACTTGGCATTTGGCTCTACATATTGGTGGCTCATAATAAGTCCTTGAATCCTATTCTTTTGTGATTGATTTGATTTCTTTCTATTAAGCCGCGCATAAGCGGCTTAGGAAAGAGAGTCCAGTGCGCGTTCAATACTGTCGGCCGTAAACGGCTTGGCTATCAAAAAATTGGCACCGGCGTCAGTAGCTGCCTGGCGCATTTCGCGGGTTGATTCCGTGGTTATGAAGCCAAAGTTTGTCTTGATTTCCTTTTCGTTCAGAGCATGCAGCAATTCAATGCCCGTCATATTCGGCATATTCCAGTCGGCTAGTATCAGGTCTGGAATGTTGGCCATATCGCCCGTGATTTTGTCGTACGCTATTTGACCGTCCTCCGCCTGGGTAATTTGCTTACCACTATGGCCGGCTTGGCGCAGGGCACGCACAACCATCATTCGCATTGCTGCGCTATCGTCTACTACAAAGATGTTCATTTCACTACCTCATCATATCTACCAAATATTCGGGCAAGAGCGTGCTTTTAAAATGCGCTATTCTCATCCTGACATGAGTATTTATCGGCGCAACAGCTTATTTCTTTAGCGTCTTTTTTGGACTGGATAAAGTGCTATTTTTTGCCTTATTAGATACAGTAGACTAAGATTTAGAATATGCGCACTAACGATTTACATTGTGATGACGGCAGCTGAGCTCGCCTTGAGCGCCAATAAATTGGCGTCTTTTCCTGACATCGTCTTTCGAGTGAATGACGCGGTCGCCGATGGCAGCAGCAACGCCAAGGACATAGGCTCAATCATCGCCCTTGATCCGTCCCTAACGGCTTCGTTGCTGCGTGTAGCTAACAGCGCGCTGTACAAGCGAGCTAACTCGGTCGATAGCATAGAATCGGCGGTCGCCATGGTGGGGGTCACAGAAATCCGCAATCTGGTGTTTGCAGTGTCAGCGGGCAACACCTTCCAGGCCATCCCTAATGACATCATTTCGATGGAGTCATTTTGGAAGCACAGCTTGTATTGTGCCGCTGCCGCACAGCACTTAGGTAACCTACTTCCTAACTCAAATGCACAATCGCTATTCACTGTTGGCCTGCTTCATGATTTGGGCCATCTATTGATGTTCAACCAGTGTCCAGAGCTTTCAAAGCAATCAATCGAACACTCGCTGAACGAAAATGATGGCTTAACACCCTACGTGTCCGAGAGAGAGATATTCGGTTTCGATCATATGACGGTGGGCGCTGAGTTGGCAAAACATTGGAACTTTCCGCAGCCCCTGCAAGAAGGAATACTCAATCACCATCTTCCATTTGACGCCGAGCGAATAAGCGATAATTCAGTGATAATTCACGTGGCCAACAGCGTCGCTGTGCTAGCTGAGCTTGAAAGCGACAACCTCGCAGAAGCAGCAAGTATAGACCCACGCGCATTGCGCCATCTAAAACTAGAGCCTGAGGCTCTCTACGACGCTATACAGGCAACCCACGAAGCTGTTCCTGAATTGCTTAGTTTGTTCTCACTGTAGAAATTTATAACACGGTAACTATATGGCCTACCTTTTGCGGCGCTGGTCAATAATGGGTTTTCATCTCTGCGAATTGAAGAGAATCTCTCTTTAGCTTACTTCGCTGAGGAAATGGCAGTAACTTTTTTGGCAATGTCGTTCAACGGCAACTCAGTATCAACCCCGCCTTCTTCGACCGCCGCACGTGGCATTCCCCAAACAACACAGGTCTGCTCATCCTGAGCCACTGTTTGTGCGCCGCAGGAGTGCATAAGCTGCAAGCCCTTTGCTCCGTCGCGGCCCATGCCGCTAAGAATCACGCCCACTGCTTTGCTGCCTGCCTGCTCAGCGACCGAATCGAATAACACGTCTACTGAAGGCCGGTGCCGATTAACCCGCGCTCCCTTGTGTACATGGCAAACATATCTACTGGCTTTCTTCAAAATTTCAAGGTGGCGCCCACCCGGTGCTATGTAGGCGTGGCCATCATAGATCACTTGCCCGTCCTCAGCTTCACACACCTTTAGTCTTGTGCATCGATCCAATCTCTCGGCGAATGAGCGACTGAATTCTGGAGGAATATGTTGAGCAATAACTATTCCAGGGCTGTCAGGTGGCAAGCGCATTAGCACTTCTTTGATCGCCTCTGTGCCACCGGTTGACGCACCAATGGCAATCACGCACTCACTGATTTTCTTAACGCTCGTTTTCTTAACGGCTTCTTCATTCAAAGTGTTGGCTGTATCAATATGGCTGGCGATACCAGACAATAAGTGTACCGGAACACGGGCGGCCATTCTTACTTTGGTTCTAATTTCATCAGCGCAATCCTCCATCGACTGCGTAATGTCCACCTTCGGCTTCCCCACGAAATCAACAGCGCCAAGGTCCAGTGCTCGCATAGCCACCTCAGCGCCTTTTTGAGTCAACGAAGATATCATTACTACAGGCATGGGCCGAAGACGCATGATGTTTTTTAGAAAAGTCAATCCGTCCATTTTTGGCATTTCAACATCAAGCGTGAGCACATCAGGGTTCAGTAGCTTTATCTTATCGCGAGCTACATAAGCATCCTGTGCAGTGCCAACTACTTCGATCTCAGGGTCAGCATTTAACACCTCTGTTAGGAGTTTCCTCATCAAGGCCGAATCATCAACGACTAATGCTCTTATAGCACCCATTAGATATTATCCACAGTGATCAACCTAGATCGCACCAATATACTGAGTTTTCTCACCTGACTGGCCTCTCTATGGATCTGCGATAGCTATGTTCCTGCTCGTTCAGCAATTTCACTGGCAGCGTACGCAGCTTTCTCACCATCACTCGCCCGTCCTTAGGAGAGTAGGCTATTTTTCTGGGATAGATTCCACCAAGATCTTCAGCAAGCAAGCTAAACCCGGATTGATAAATAAAGCGGCGTACAAAGTCAATATTCCTATTTCCAACATTACTCTGCGGCATGTCCAAAACGCTACCGCCGCCGAATAGTTTGAACTCCAATCGATCTTTATGAGCGCCCAGTTTTAGCAGCGCCTCAATCATTACTTCCATGGCTTCAAGACCAAATCGAGTAACCAAACCGGCGTTGGCGCGCGAGCTATTTGATCTGGTGCTTTCGCCAGGCAACATGAAATGGTTCATACCGCCAACGCCGGTAACTGGGTCACGAACACAGGCCGACACACAAGAGCCCAGCACTGTCGTGATCTTATCGCCAGCAGTAACGTAGTATTCTCCGGGGAGAATTCGAGCAATATAGATCTTCGCCTTTTCATCCCAAGTTCTGGAAATATGCTCGAAACCCGGCAATGCAAGCGATGAACTAATCGCGCTCGCGGGCAAGTCAGCTCTGGCATGCTCATACATTAACCATTTTTCCTGTAAATGGTTTTTCCAATCAGTGAGAACCTATTTGTTACATTCAGCAGGCTTTCGGAATGACCAATGATCAGAAAGCCGCCATCAACGAGCAGGTTTGCGTAGCGATCGATAAGTTTGCGCTGCGTTGGCTTATCAAAATAGATAATTACATTACGACAAAATATAACGTCGAATTCGCCTTGCATTGGCCACGCGCCCATCAGGTTCAGCTGCTTAAAGGTGATGAGTTCCTTGAGCTTGCTATGGATTTCCGTTTTTTTCTGTCCAGTGGAGCCCACTTCCCTGAACCAGCGCTTACGCTGCTCAGGAGGAACCTTTTGTAAGACTTGATCTGAATATTGGCCTTTCTTGCAAGTGGCCAATACGCTGGTATCAAGATCGGTAGCTAATATCTTCGCATCCCACTCTGACAATTTTGGCATCGACTCTCTTAGCATCATCGCTATCGAATATGGCTCTTCGCCAGTCGAACAACCTGCAGACCAAATACGTAGGCGCTTTTGGCTGGCCATTTTTTGTGTTTCGATTTCAGGAAGTATGTGTTCTTCCAGATAGTCGAAGTGATGCCTCTCCCGAAAAAAGGAGGTGAGATTAGTCGTAACCGCATTGGAAAATATTTCCAGTTCGCTCTCATTACCTGACTCAAGGTAATTGATATAGTCTCTGAAATTATCGATGCCAAGCTCTGCCAGCCGACCGCCTAAACGCCGGGAGATAAGCTGACTCTTTGAGTCGTTCATACTGATGCCAGTAATCTTCTGAATCAGCACACGAATTTCATTAAATTCCTGAGCGCTAAGTTTACTTTCCGGTAAAGCGTGAGACCGTTGAACGCTCATTTAAAACACCGGGCACAAGCTATCAGGCTCTTCTTCGGCTTCAATAAATTGACTGGCGTCAATTCCCAAGTGCTTATCGAGATCAAGCAAGGCGACCTGCTGTGCAAAGTCATTACTTATACCTTGCCACGCTACGTCGCGCGACTGACTCTTGAGCATTTGCACAAAGGCGGTAATCAATTGTATCGAGGCGATGTCGACCGACACTAAGCCTTCAACGTCAATCGTTACTTCACCCTCTGTGCTAGAATGATTCGACAAAGCGGATTGCAAACTTCCAATGTTGGCGAACGCCAGCGCCTTTTCCAGCACTACTGCTGTGGACTGTAACACCGGCTGAGCTTCCGCTTCGCTTTTCACGCTCTTTTTCTTGCCTGAACTTTTCGTCGTACTCTTCGGCTTATTCTTCACCGATGTGCGCTTCTTGCTGGTGCTAGCCGCTTTCGCGCTAGCACTCTTGACAGTGGCCTTCTTAGGAGTCACCTGCTTTTTACTGCTTTTTTCAACGGCCACTTGTTGGTCCTTGTTTTGTAGGTTTAAACGCTCAAATGAAAAAACTAATTCACTACTTTCTAGAACTCTTCCCACTCTTGATCAGACCCGCCACCAGCCACCTTTGCTGAAGAACTGTAACTCGTTTTCGTAGCCGCTGCATGATTGTCCTTAGACCAAGGTCGCTCTTCAGCGCGTCGTTCGACAGCAGTAGAACGATTGCTACTCATGGCAACACTCGCCTGGCCAGAAGGGCTATCAACCGTGAAAAAATCTACCATCTGATTGAGATCATCAGCTTGGCTACCCAGGGACTCGCTCGCCGCTGCCGCTTGCTCTACCAAGGCAGCATTTTGCTGGGTTAGTTCATCCATTTGGCTTATGGCTTTATTAACCTCTTCAATACCAGTTGACTGCTCCAGGCTGGCAGCCGCAATTTCGCCAACGATGTCAGTTACACGGCTAACACCGCTAACAATCTCTTCTAAAGTTTGGCCAGACTCGTTAACGAGTTTGGAACCGTGCTCCACTTTCCGGCCGCTGTCTTCGATCAAGTCCTTAATTTCCTTGGCCGCTGTAGCGCTTCGACCAGCAAGATTTCGAACCTCGCTCGCCACCACCGCAAAGCCGCGACCTTGTTCGCCAGCTCTGGCCGCCTCTACTGAGGCATTCAGTGCAAGCAGATTGGTCTGAAAGGCAATCTCGTCAATAACACCAATGATGTCGGAAATTTTCTTACTGGACGCATTTATTTCTGCCATCGCATTAACCGCTTCGCTAACAACAGCGCCTCCGCGCTCTGCCTGACCGCGCGCCGCTAGAGCTAACTCATTAGCATTGCCGGCGTTGTCGGCGTTTTGACGTACTGTGCTGGTCATATGCTCCATACTGCTTGCGGTTTGCTCAAGGCTCGCCGCCTGTTCTTCAGTGCGTTGACTAAGGTCGGTATTACCTTGTGATATTTCTCCTGCGCCGGTTTTGACTGATGCCGATGAGATCTGGATATTCCCCACCACATCGGTCAAACGCAGAATCGTGCTATTAACATCATCCTTCAGTTGATTGAATGAACCTTGGTAGTCTCGATCAATTTTCTCTGTGAGATTACCAACCGCCATTGAGCTCATTACGCGTAAAGTGTCTTCTACTATCCCGTCAGCAACAGCCACCAACTGGTTCACTCCATCAGACAATGATTCAAAAAAGTCACTTTTTCCCTCTAATGAAATACGTTTACTCAGATCGCCTGCCAGCGCGCTGTCCACCACCTGCTGCACTTCTTGCTGAATCGACACTTCCTGTGTTTTGTCTTTCCATTCGATAACCGAGCCCAATCGCTCACCCTGTTCGTCAACAACTGGGTTAGCAACTAGTTTCATTGTTCGGCCACCCAATACGATCTCATCATAGTGCGCAGCGCTGAGCTGTTCCAGCAGCAAGCGTTGCTGCGGGGGGCTCTTATGAATAGCATCGATATTTGTGCCCAAAAGATTCGCGGCATCAAAGGACGGAAGATCTTTTCTGAAATCAGACTGAACTTGGCTAAACAAATTCGCCGCTGCATTGTTTATATATATGATTTTTAGCTCGTTGTTCGCGATGATTACGTTGCTGTTAACGTTATTCAGTGCTTGCTTAATGCGGCCATTTTCGGTGAGCAAAATTTTGTCGCTCTTAGCTCTAGTTTCTATTTTCTCTTGCATAACACGTAATGTTTCGAACACACCGGATAGCGGCTTGCTTGTATCAAAATCGTACTCAGCATCTTCGTCAGAAACAGTCAGAGCGACCTCCCGAAGAATTACAGGGTCAGCGCCTAACTGGCGCATGACTGAAACTGCAAGCGAAAGCGCCAATACCAAGCTAAGCAAGGCGCCAATGCCCGCGGCTATTATCGCGCTCCACATCAAGACGCTGGTAGCGCTTAGCGCTTCAGCTTTATTTATCTCGGCGACTATCGTCCATGACAAACCTTCAATATCCACTGGGCTGAAAGAAGTGAAGGCAGACTCGCCATAACGATTAATCATTGTCGCTTGACCAACCTCGCCACTAATCAGCGATTCCGATGCGACTTTGCTCGACAGAATTGTATTAGCTTCTTCAAAGCGGGATTGCGAGCGAAAAAGACCGTCGCTGGAAGCCAGGTAGGTTTCTCCTGTCTCTCCTAGACCGCTGGCTTCTTCCATCATGCTATTGATGCGACCAACAGGCATCTGAAACACAAGTACGCCTTCCAGATTACCTTCATTGTATATGGGCGACGCTATAAATGATGCAGCTGCCTCATATGATGGTGTATAAGGCTCAAAATCCTCAAGCACGTAGTGTTCACCCGGACCCATGTTGCGAGCTTTGTTAAACGCACGTGCGAAATTGGTGCCGCTGTAAGGGCCCGTTAGCAAATTGGTGCCGTAATCTATTTCTTTGAATACTGAGTAGACTATTTCACCGCTTTCGGCGTCTATCAGGAAAATATCATAAAATTCGAAGTCCTTTAAGTAGCTACGAATTACTGGGTGGTAGTACTCGTGGTGATTGCTATAGCTTGTTCCGTCATTCGCGGAATCCATTGAGCCTTTACTGCCCAAGGGGTTGGAGTTCGCGGCCATGTATTCATATTGCGCAATCGTTGCCGCTTCACTGGCTGGCAACAGTGGCGACACGTTGATCGATTTATCAAGCGTTTCCTGATAGAGACCGCCAAAATCGTCTCGGTAGAATTGCGAAACGGCGGCTCTGTATTTTCCGAGCTCATTAGCCGAGAGATTACGCTCCTCCGGTAAGTCTGCAAAACTTGAACGAAAGTCGGCCATTGCCTGAACGATCATTTTATTGTTCGAAAATGTCTTAACCTGAGCGCCAATCTGTTGGAAGTAAAGCTCAACCTGTGTTTTCTTCACTTCTCTAACAGTCTGCAGCTGGTTATAGGCCTGGGTCTCAATCGCCTCGCTGGCCTTAATCATATTGGTTATACTAGCCAATGCTAATGGTATGAGACAGCTTGCCAGCAATGCGACTATCAGCTTGCTTCGTAAACTTAAATTCATCAGTTTGTTCACCCAGTTCATAACTACACCTACTTCCCATTTCCTAGCAAAATAAATTAAGATCAGAAGTCGTTTCGACTCCAAATTCAATCAATATATTTTAGCCGCCTAACCGGTCAGCTATTCCTTCAACACTTGATCGCGAAAAATTCAATTCCTAAATGTAACTCACTCATCCTCACTCCTTGAGGCTTCTAAGTTGTACGCCAGTGGCGTCAACTAATCTATTATCGTGCATTTGCTTTTTCTAGTTGTTATTGGCCGCTTCTGATCCAACACCGTCAACAGTGCTGAAATCAACCAAGGTATCGACTTCGAGCAAGATAACCATCTTATCTTCCACCGTTGCCATGCCGCGAACAAAGTCCGCGTGCACACTGCTACCTAATTCCGGCGGCGGCTGCACTTCCTTGTCATCAAGCCTATAAACATCCGCAACGGCGTCTACCACTAAGCCAATAGTTCTTTCGTGATCACTGGCGGCCATCTTGACAACAATAACAACGGTCGTTGGACCATACTCAGCACGCTCGAAAGCGAAACGCCGACGTAAATCTATGATAGGCACTACCGCTCCGCGAAGGTTTAGAACGCCTAATAGATGGTCTGGGGTATTGGGAATAGGGGTTGCTTTGTCCCATCCCTTGATTTCCTGAACTTTCAGAATTTCGATACCGTATTCTTCACCGGCCAACATGAATGTTAGATACTGACCACCGACCATGTTTCCTTCGTCGAACTGTAGGCTATCGATCGCCTTGTTATCTTGTGCCTGCATTGCAAATCCTTCTACGGCTAATAGGTCACTTAGAAATCTACGCGACTACTAAAGCTTCCTTAATTCGTTTTTGCTTATCAAAAAACAATTGCATCAAACCCGGAACGTCCACTATTAGGGCCACGTTTCCGTCGCTCAATATTGTGGCGCCAGAAATGCCCTGGGTTTTTCTGAAGTTGGCTTCCAGGCTTTTAATAACCACCTGTTGCTGCTCTAACAAATCGTCTACAAATATGCCCAAGCGCTGACCATTAGCCTCAACGACAACCAACAAGCCGTCGTCGATTTTTGAGCTGTCCGCCTCAATGCCAAACAGTTCGTGCAACCTAAGTATCGGTAAATAACTGTCTCTTAACTTAAACATTTCCGCCTGGCCTACTACCGCATTAACATGATCGGCCGCGCACTGAATTGTCTCAATAATCGACACCAGTGAAATTATGTATGACTGGTCGCCTACACGAACCAACTGTCCGTCGAGAATGGCTAAGGTAAGCGGTAATGTAATAGTGAATGTGCTACCAACGCCCATCTCGGACTTAACCGCAACATTACCGCCAAGGTCACTTATGTTACGTCTTACTACGTCCATTCCAACGCCACGGCCAGACAGATCACTGACTGTCTCAACTGTGGAGAAACCCGCCATGAAGATGAGGTTGTTGATTCGGTCGTCTGATGGAGTTTCGTCAGCTGCCACCAAACCGCGCTCGCGCGCTTTTTCGAGCACGCGGTCTTTGTTTATGCCTGCACCATCGTCAACAACTTCGATGATGATGTTACCGCCTTCATGGAATGCGTTGAGTTCTAGCACACCTGTTTCAGGTTTGCCGGCCGCCAGCCGTTTTTCAGGCGATTCCAAACCATGGTCTAGCGAATTGCGAACCAGGTGAACCAGGGGGTCACCAATTTTCTCGAGTACGGTTTTGTCTACTTCAGTGCCCTCGCCGGACACCTTGAGATCCACAAGCTTACCCAGGGTGTTACTGGTATCTCGCACCAATCTGGGAAAGCGGCTAAATGCAAAGCTAATAGGCAACATACGAATTGCCATCACACTTTCTTGCAATTCTCGAGTAGTTCTCGATAGCTGAGTAAGACCTTCGCGCAAAGAATGCAGCTGGGTAAAGTCGAAATCACGGTCGAAACGACTTAGCATGGATTGAGTGATGACAAGTTCGCCAACCAAATTAATCAGCGCATCAACCTTATCAATATTAACTCGAATAGAGCCGCCCTCTTGGCTTGACCCTGCCGCTTTTGCGGCCGGTTTGCTTGGTTTTTCTGTCGCCTTACTGGGTTCGCTAACCTTTGTCTGTGCGACAGGTTCTACTATTTTTTCTTCGGCTTTATTCTCGGTTGGCGCCACAGCATCAACTACAGGAAGGGGTGCTTTCTCTATTGGAGGTGTTGGCGCCTTAATTTCTCGAAATGTCAGCTCACACTCGTCTTCTACCCAAGAGAAGACTTCGTCAATCACTTCCTTGTCTATTCCATCGTTCAGTTTGATGTGCCAGGATAAATGACATTGCTCGGGGTTCAGCTCGCTGAAATCAAGTTGCTCAACACCTTGCACGCTGATTTCAGCGTCGCACAGTAGTTGAAGCTCTCGGAAAACATTAAGCGGGTCGCTACCCGATTTGAAGAAATCCATGGAAGGCACGCAATCGATATGCCAGCCAATAGTCTCTTCCAGAACTGGCGCGGGCGCATCAGAAATTGTTGCCTCTGCTGTGGCGTTAGCGTCTGAATGCCCGCTAGTTTCGAGCATTTCTTCCAGCTGCTTTTGCAGCACTTTCGCTTGCGTAGTGTCTACTGCCCCGTCACCTACGCCACTGATCATGTCACTTAGACAATCCACAGATTTCAACAGAAGGTCCACGCCAGCTTGAGTCACGTCTCGCTGACCTTGGCGCATCTCATCCAGCAAGGTTTCAACATGATGGGCAAAATCAGAGATATCGGTGAAGCCAAAGGTGGCACCACCGCCTTTAATTGAATGTGCCGCCCTGAAAATTGAGTTCATCGTTTCAGAGTCAGCAGCACCGGGCTCTAAATTGAGAAGCCCAGATTCCATTATGCCGATGCCTTCCAGGCTTTCGTCGATGAATATCTGAGCGATCTCTGCCATATCGGAATCTATCGACATGCTAAGTCCTCGCACAGATCAAGTTGCGACTCTAACAGCGTCTTAAGATGAATAGCTTGACGGCGCCGACAGTTCGAAACACCGGCGATGAATACTATGCCTAGATAGGTTTTTGCACTTTGCAAACTTACGCTCCTCCATGAGCGAACCGGTATCAGCCGAAACCGGTCATTAATTTCGAGCAATCCATGCTCTCCAATTGCGAGACCAGCGAGTTCCTGTTCCAAGAACGCTTGTGATCAATATTAGGTATAGCGTCTGGCAGAGAATTAGACGAAAAACGGGCCGTTTTTTCATGCCTTGCTAGTTTGCACTGTGACGTAGTTCGCATAAAGTATGTCGCCGCATGTAAGCACAATGGATCCCGTCATGAGAGAACAAATTCTATTTATCAGCTTTCAGGTCTGTTACTGCGTTATGAGAACATGCGCTCAGAGAATAAGAAAAGCCGTGTCGCGGCGAAGCTGATCTGCCTAGACTAATAGCTTTAACGCTGCAAAGCTCACCAGTCCTACTGTAATACTTAGAAACATCTGCCTGGATAACACAGCCGCAACAAATGCTGCCAAGGCGGCCAATGCATGATGGTTACCTAATGAAAGGAACATCTCACCATCACGTATTAATGCAGATTGAGCGATGATTGCGGTTAACACGGCAGTAGGTACGAAATCCAGGGCCTTAATTAGCAACGGCGGCAGTACTACCTTGCCAGCTAGCGCCAATGGTAAATAGCGCGGCACATAAGTAACCAGAGCCATTGCTGCTATAAGCCACCAGATCATTGCGCCACCAACGCTTTTGACCACACACCAACAGCAATAGCCAAAAGCGCTGAAAACAACAAGCCGGTTTGATTAGGCCAATCAGCCGTGAGCAAGGCACACGCAAATGCGGTCGCAGCACAGGCCCAGTCTGCTCTGGTGAGCAAGCTCGGAACCACAATGCCCACAAAAGCGACAATCATTGCAACGTCTAGCCCCATGTTAGCCAAACCCGGCAATTGCCCCACTAATAAGAAGCCAGCCAGCGTGGCTACAATCCAAAAGCTGTACATGAACAATGCGGAACCCAAATACAGCCAGCGCAACCCTGGTGCGCTGGCCTGGTGGGACACGACGGCAAAGGTTTCATCAGTTAGGAAAAAAGCCAGGAACGCGCGCCAACTCTGCGACCAGTTGTGTACAAATGGCATCAGGTTAGCGGAATAAAGCATTTGGCGAAGGTTCACCACAAATACAGTCAGTACGATGATTGGAAATGCGGTGGACGAGGCCAGCAGTGTAATCGCAATGAATTGCGAAGCGCCGGCAAAAACGATGGCAGAAAAACCCAGAGTAGCCGCGAGGCTTAAGTTGTATGAGTGGGCCAGCGCGCCGAATACTAGGCCGAAAGGAAATGCTGCAAGCACAAGCGGCAGGGTTTGAATAACCCCCTGCCACAACAGTGCACGCTTAGAAATCACCGATCAATCTTTTACAAGCACAAGGACTGTCACAAATCATGAACGTGCAAAATGGGTTTTCTTAATCGTCGAGAAAGCTGCGCAAATGATCAGAGCGGCTTGGATGGCGAAGCTTACGCAATGCCTTGGCTTCTATCTGACGTATTCGCTCACGCGTTACATCAAATTGCTTACCCACTTCTTCCAAGGTGTGATCGGTATTCATATCGATACCAAATCGCATACGAAGAACTTTCGCCTCCCTGGCAGTAAGGCCAGCCAACACATCGCGAGTGGATTCTTCCAGCCCGATGCCTGTTGCCGATTCCACAGGAGATACAATCGTATTGTCTTCGATGAAATCGCCTAAATGAGAATCTTCGTCGTCACCGATCGGAGTTTCCATTGAGATCGGCTCTTTCGCAATCTTAAGAACTTTACGAACCTTGTCCTCAGGCATTTCCATGCGCTCGCCAAGCTCTTCAGGCGTGGGTTCACGACCCATTTCCTGCAGCATTTGACGAGAGATTCTGTTCAGCTTATTGATCGTTTCGATCATGTGAACCGGAATTCGAATTGTTCGAGCCTGGTCAGCAATAGACCGGGTAATAGCCTGGCGAATCCACCATGTTGCATAAGTAGAGAACTTATAACCACGGCGATACTCAAACTTATCAACAGCCTTCATCAAACCAATGTTGCCTTCCTGAATCAAGTCCAGAAACTGCAAGCCACGGTTGGTATACTTCTTAGCGATGGAAATTACCAGTCGCAGGTTCGCCTCTACCATTTCTTTCTTGGCGCGGCGCATGCGAGCATCGCCTAGAGACATACGACGGTTTATTTCTTTAACGTCAGGAATATCCAACTGCGCTTCTTGGGAAATCACAACAAGCTTCTTTTGAGCACGAATAATGTCTGGGCGAAGTTGCTCAAGTTTGGGGGCTATGGTTTTGTGTTTCGCTATTTGCGAGTCAAGCCAATCCAGATCAGTTTCGCTACCCTGAAAAGATTTCAAAAACTGCCTACGGTCCATATCAGCAATACGCACGCACATACGCATGATGGAGCGTTCCTGGCGGCGAATTTCTGTGATTGAATCACGAACGGTATGAGCCAATGGATCAAGCTGCTTTGGGATCAGCTTAAAATACTTAAACAGCTCAGCTCGTGCTGTTATTTCTTTCTGTGCTTCCTTACTTGAGCGATCATGTTTCTCAAGTGCTTTCAGCGTTTTGTTGTGCTGTTTTCTTAATGCAGTAAAACGCTTTTTAGCTTCCTCGGGATCCGGTCCATTGTCTTTGGCGTCATCATCATCGTCTTTATCTTTGTCTTTGTTTTTTTCTGCATCAGCCGCTGAGATCTGATTAGCTGAAGGCACATGTTCCATCGGGTTGAGGTAGCCCGTTAGCACGTCAGCCAGCTTCTTCTCACCAGCAACAACTAAGTCGTATTCGCCAAGCAGGCGGTCAACTGTTCCTGGGAACGCAGAAATAGCGGCCATCGATTCACGAATACCTTCTTCGATGCGCTTGGCTATGACAATTTCGCCTTCGCGCGTCAGTAGCTCTACTGTTCCCATTTCACGCATGTACATGCGAACAGGGTCAGTGGTGCGACCAACTTCTGTTTCTACGGCCGCTAAGGCTGCCGCTGCTTCTGCGGCAGCTATTTCATCGGCTGCATTGTCTTCGCTCATTAACAACTGATCTGCATCAGGCGCTTCTTCAAACACCTGAATACCTAGATCGTTAATCATCTGAATAATATCTTCAACTTGATCCGGATCAGCTATATCTTCGGGTAAGTGATCATTGACTTCGGCGTAGGTCAAAAAGCCCTGTTCTTTACCGCGAGAAATAAGCTCACGTAGCCGGGATTTCTGGTTTGCTGCTATTACTGGAGTTGCCATATACGCTGCGATTCCGATGGGTACCTATGAAAATAAGAAGCCAGTTACTAAAGAGCTAAATGCCTGATAGCCAAATGAAAGCCAAATACTTAAATGTGCACGAAATTTAGCCCGCTATTATAGCGGATAAATACCTGAACACACTAGGGATTTTCGGTTTTTGAAGGGTCGACTTGGGCATGCACCAGTCGTGCCAATTCTGCACGCAGCTCGGATGAAGGTTCTTCGCCACGGTTTTTAAGCTCACCAATGGCCTGTAAGGTATCTTCCAGTTGGTATTTTTTGCGCAATGCCCGCAAGCGAGCCAAAGTATCGATAAAACGCTGCTCAACGCCAGCCTCAAAAGCAACTTCGCCTTGGCCTTCTTGCTCCAGGGTTTCCATCCCCTCTCGCAACAGTTCGTGGCTGCTGCCACAAAGCTCAGTCAGCTTCTCGCTTTCCGGCTGGCCGTGCCAGTAGCCCAGCAACATGCCTGTCGAGGAATCTGGACGCCTCGCCAACAACTCCAGCAATTGAATCAACAGCTCGCTATCAGGCTCTCGAAGCTCTCGAAGCTCCTCTGTGTCGCCAACAAATTGCGCTAATTGGGGCTTAAACATCAGCAAGCCAATTGCAGTTTCCACCAAGCTCATAGGCTCTTGCGGTCCAGAGTGTCGCTTTGGTCTCCGGCGGGCTCGCAGCGAGTCCGCCTGCTCACCCAGGCCAAAATCCGCCGGCGGCATTTCGTCCTCATGCTCTCGGTCATGCAGCGAATCATAGTCCTCGTAGGCATAATCACCGGGTACAGAATCATCAGGAAAATTCGGCACTTCATTGCCAATATCGCGATTCGCGCCCGCTGGCGATGGCATTTGCACTGACGTTGTATTTTGCTGTTGCGAACGCCGGCTTGGTGGAGCAGTAACTGCAGCTGGCGGTGCCAGTGGCTCTTCGCTTTTCGCGGCCGCTAACGACGCAATTATGGCTTTATCAAGCCCGGTGCGAGTGGCCAGTTCGGCGTGCATAATGCCCTGAAAAGCACTAACAGGCAGCTTTCCGATAAGTCCAAGCGCTCGGCGACTCATCGCTGCCTTACCGTCCGCGGTATCCAAACTGAGGCCCTGAGCGGCTAACTGAAACACATATTCCGACAAAGGCATCGCCGCATCAATACGAGCGGTGAACTGTTCTGCCCCCTCTTCTCTCACTAAGCTATCTGGGTCTTCACCCTGCGGCAAAAACAGAAACTTGATCTGGTAGCCGTCGTCCATCACCGGCAGGGATACGTCCAGAGCACGCCTCGCGGCGGCCGAACCTGCCTGGTCACCATCAAAACAGAATACAAGTTCTTCACAATGGCGAAACATTCGCTGCAAATGGGTGTTGCTCGTTGATGTACCCAAAGTGGCTACTGCATAACTAATACCGTGCTGCGCCAAAGCAATAACATCCATATACCCCTCAACAATTAATAGCCGTTGCAAGTGCTTATTGGCTTGGCGAGCCTCATACAAACCGTACAACTCCCGGCTTTTTTGATAGATAGGCGTCTCAGGGCTGTTCAAGTATTTAGGCTTGTCGTCACCCATCACTCGGCCGCCAAAGGCTATGGTGCGGCCACGTGAATCTCTAATCGGGAACATTACTCGATGTCGAAAGCGATCGTAGAGTCGTCGCTTACCACCGCCAGCATCGCGATGAATTAGCATTCCCGACTCCATCAGCATTTCCAGCGCTTGACGGTCAGTCTCAAATTTCTTAAGTAGGTTATCCCACCCCTGCGGCACAAAACCAATACCAAAGTCTTGCACCACACTTATGCTCAAGCCGCGCGCTTTGAGGTAATTTACCGCGCTTTTGCCGGCGGGATGAGTTCGCAACAGCTCTCGGTAAAAGCTGTCTGCATGAGCCATGTAGGTATATAGATCTCGCTTGCGCCGCCCCTCCTTCTCATCTTCCTGGCTTTCTTCAGGAATCTGCATTCCGCATTTACTGGCCAGATGCTCAATCGCTACGCGAAAGTCGAGGCGCTCGTATTCCATCAAAAAGCCAAGCGCATTGCCGCTGGCACCGCAACCAAAACAGTAATAAAACTGCTTTTCAGGCTGTACGCTAAAAGAGGGGGTTTTCTCGTCGTGAAAGGGGCAGCAGGCCATGAAATTACGGCCTGACTTTTTCAGAGTCACACGCGAGTCAATCACGTCTACTATGTCGGCGCGATCAAGCAACTCATCGATAAAATGTTGGGGAATTAGCCCGGCCATGCGCCGAGTATAACGGGGTTTAGGGTGCGGCCAAGGCAGCTTTGATCTTTTGACTGACCACGCTCATGTCCGCCCGGCCCTGCAATTGCGGTTTTAATACGCCCATAACCTTGCCCATATCACGCATAGACTCTGCACCGGTTGAGCTAATAGCGCTAATGATAAGCGACTCAATCTCGCTATCATCGATGGCTGCAGGCAGAAACTCTTCAATAACCAAGACTTCAGCTTCTTCTATCTCAGCCAAATCCAGGCGCTCGCCTTTGGTAAACTGTTCAATGGAGTCTCGACGCTGCTTGCGCATTTTATCAAGCACGGCCAGCACTCTGGCGTCGTCGATGTCGATACGCTCGTCAACTTCTATGCGCTTGATTTCAGCCTGGATGAGACGAATTGTGCCCAAGCGCTGCTTAGCCTTGGCGCGCATGGCAGTTTTCATTTCCTCAGTGAGGCGTTGCTTAAGCGTTTGATCAGCCATGGTGGGCACTGGAACAGGCTTCACATTAGAAAGTGAGGCCTGTTACCGCGCTCAACTAGTAGAGGCGGACTTGCTTGCGGTTTTCGCGCTGCACTTTCTTTGCATGCCGTTTTACGGCTGCAGCGGCTTTGCGCTTGCGAACAGCTGTTGGCTTTTCATAGAATTCGCGACGACGCACTTCGGCGAGAACGCCGGCTTTTTCGCAAGAGCGCTTAAAGCGGCGCAAAGCGAAGTCAAAAGGTTCGTTATCTTTAAGTTTAACGCTGGGCATTTCAATCCTGCAGTCAGGGCTATTTCACGGGGCCGGCATTTTACCCGTCTATCAGGTAAAATGCAAAACTGTGGCAAGAAATAAGCTTAGCAGCAATTATGCTCCCTAGAGTTAGGGTAAGAACAATGGCAAATAAAGAAGGTCTGAATGCGCGTATTAGGCATTGAAACATCCTGTGACGAGACCGGCGTTGCTGTTTACGACAGTGATAAAGGCCTGCTTGCGCACGCTTTGCACAGCCAAATTGAATTACACGTCGAATATGGCGGCGTGGTGCCCGAATTAGCTTCACGAGATCATGTAAGGAAGATATTACCGCTGGTAAAACAGGTGCTTGCTGCAAGCCAAAGTGATCGAAATTCAATCGATGGCATTGCCTTTACGCAAGGGCCAGGTCTGGCCGGCGCATTGATGGTAGGTGCCGCCTTTGCCCAAGCGTTGGGCTACAGCTGGGGTTGCGCCACACTTGGCGTACATCATATGGAAGGTCATTTACTGGCGCCGATGCTGGAAGAGGACGCCCCAGAGCCGCCCTTTGTCGCGCTGCTGGTATCAGGCGGGCATACGCAGCTCATTAAAGTAGAAAGTCTTGGCCGCTACGAGATACTTGGCGAGTCACTGGATGATGCCGCGGGCGAAGCTTTCGACAAAGTAGCCAAAATGCTCGACTTACCCTACCCCGGCGGTCCGCAAGTAGCAAACCTCGCCCTGAATGGTACTCAAGGTCGATTTGAGTTCCCTAGGCCAATGGTCAATAGGCCAGGATTGGACTTCAGCTTCAGCGGCCTAAAGACTTTTACTATGAATACGATCGCAGCGGAAAAAAGAGCCACTGACGCGCTTAATTCAGAAACGAATAGCGGGCAACTAAGCGCACAAAGCAAGGCCGACATCGCATTGGCTTTTGAAGAAGCTGTAGTCGACACTCTCGCTATTAAATGCCAAAGAGCGCTAAAGCAGACTGGACTAACGACTTTGTTAATGTCAGGCGGCGTTAGTGCCAATACCTCGCTGAGGGCGACAATGGCGAAACGAGCCGAAAAACGAGGCTACCGTGTCTTCTACCCTAGACATGAATTTTGTACCGATAATGGTGCGATGATTGCCTACGCGGGCTGCCAACGACTTCTTAGAGGAGAACGTGCGGACTTAAGCTTTGCCGTTAAACCTCGCTGGCCACTCTCGGACAACTTGTATGCCTAACGACACAATACGAATTACCGGCCTTAGTATCGATTGCCTCATTGGCGTCTATGACTGGGAACAAAAAATCAAACAGACATTGCTGTTCGATCTTGAGATTGAATATGACATGACTGCGGCTGCAGGTAGCGATGACCTAAGCGACGCAGTGGATTACACGGCAATCAGCCAGAGCATTCGTACTTTTGCGGAACAATCGCATTTTCAGTTGGTGGAGGCTTTGGCTGTTAATACGGCGAACATGGTTCTGGCGCAATTTCCTGTTGAACGTTGCCGCCTTACAATCCACAAACCGCTGGCGGTAGATGAGGCACGAGATCTAGGCGTAAGCATCGAGCGTGTCAGGCGCTAAGCCTACGCCCCCCATCAACATTGATGACCTCGCCTGTAATGTAAGGCGCATCCAGCGCAAGAAACTTAACGGCTTTGGCTATGTCTGGCGCGCTTCCTAGTGCGCCAAGCGGGATTCGGCTCAAAATATTCTTTTTCGCTTCTTCTCCATATCCATGAGGGTCATCAGAGCCATCATCGTTGTCTTCAGGCCACAAAATCGCACCAGGCGCCACAGCATTAACGCGCACATTTGGCGCCAATTCCAGGGCCAGCGAGCGAGTCATGCCCAACAAGCCAGCCTTTGACGCACAGTAGGCAGAGTATTGACGCAGCGGTATCTCGGAGTGAATGTCAGTGATATTTATAATACAACCACCTTGCTTAGCGAGCTGAGCGGCCAATGCCTGCGACAAAAAATACGGCGCTTCCACATTGGCGCGATGCAAGCGCTGCCAGTCTTCACGCGCGGTTTTAGTAAAGTGCTTGGCGAAAAATACCGAGGCGTTATTCACTAACATCTGCAAACCCGGAAATCGGCTCAGCACTTCGCTAGCCATTCTCTGCAATTCCACAGTCTCACTGAGGTCGCACTGCACCACAGAGCAAGAACCCGACCGCAACTGGTTCAATTCAGCAGCCAACTGATTCGCCTGCGTCTCTGAACGATTGCAATGCACGACCACATCCATTTCAGCTGCGTGCAGCTGCCGACATATTGCAGCACCAATGCGCTGCGAACCACCTGTTACCAATGCGGTTGGATTAACTGGCATAACCTTAGTAACTCCTTAAGTGCACCGTCTTACTTCTTCGCGGCCCTCGATTTCTTCTAGTCTTTTAAGCTGGATACATAAGCCGTTAAGTCACGCAGCCGTTGCAAGCGTATTTGCTCACCCATGTCCACGCCCGAATAGCCAATTTCTTTTAGCGTGCTTATATCAACCTGTTGGCACACCGTTAGCGCACCCCGCAAATATTCAGCTTGAGGGTATTCGCGGTCCTCAAACCCCGTGCGGCCTCTCGCATCAGCTTCACATGCTATAACAAAATCATGCAAGCGCTCTGGCCGGCGCATTGCATCCAGAGACTGAATCAATTTCAACAAAGACTTGGGGTTTAGCTCCAAAGCACGATGGCAATGCGTATGGTATTGAGCAACCAAGCGCGCACAGTCGGCACAATCTGCCGGTACTTTTAACCGTTGCGACACACTATCAGCCAGCAGCTTTGAGCGCTGCTCATGAGCAATATGCCTTGGCCATTCATTGCGAGGCGTTTGGCCCTTGCCCAAATCATGCAGCAGAACGGCGTATCGCGCGGGCAAAGACGCGTCAAGCAACACTGCTTGCTGCAACGCCATCAATGTATGAATACCGGTATCTACCTCAGGATGATATTTCTCAGTTTGTGGCACGCCAAACAGGTCGTCGACTTCCGGTAGCACATACTCTAAAGCGCGACAGTCTCGCAAGCTTTGAATAAACACATCAGGTCTATGGCTTTGCATGGCCCGCTGTAACTCTTGCCATACTCGCTCGGCAACTAAATCCTTCAACTCACCTTGTGATGCCATATCTGACATAAGCTGAAGTGTTTGTGGCGCAATGGTAAATCCAAGAATTGCAAAACGAGCGGCAAAACGGGCAACCCTTAGCACTCGCAATGGATCTTCAACAAAGGCTGGTGATACATGTCGAAGTACTTTGTTACGCAGGTCGTCCACGCCACCATAAGGATCTACGAATTGGCCCTCTTCATTCTGCGCAATCGCATTAATGGTTAAATCTCGCCGCTGCAGGTCTTCCTCTAGAGTGACGCCACTCGAGGCATCACACTCAAAGCCTGTGTAACCGGAACCAACTTTACGCTCGATTCGTGCCAAGGCGTATTCTTCTTTAGTGTCGGGATGCAGAAAAACAGGAAAGTCGCGGCCAACTTGCTGATAGCCAAGCGCCAGCATTTTTTCAGGCGACCCACCTACAACCACCCAATCACGGTCATGAACAGGTAGATCCAGTAGTGTATCTCGTACGGCACCACCTACAAGGAAGGTCTGCATACTCTAGCTCTTTACCGCTCTCTTTGTTTAACAGCAGTTTATCAGAACTAACCTTGCACGGAGCATGAGAAGCGGAGCCTATTTCAGGAAACAAACTGCTACGCCGGGCAGCGAAACTTCTCCAAGCTTTCCCCATCGCCATCCGCGCTTACCGATTCCATGTGAACATCGAAGCCCCACAACCTGTGCAGATGCTTCATCACTTCTTCGGTGTCGTCACCTAAGGGCCTCCGGCGATGTTGAGAATGCTGCAGATACAGGGCTCTGTCACCACGCCGATCCACTTTAACCACCTGAATATTTGGCTCGCGATCGCCAAGATTGTATTGGTTAGCGAGCTTCTGCCGAATCAGCTGATAACCTGCGTCATCGTGAATAGCACTTATTTCCACCGATTCTTCGCGATCGTCATCGAGAACAGCAAAAAGTTTTAGCTCTCGAATCACTTTCGGTGAAAGGTACTGCTGTATAAAGCTCTCATCCTTGAAGTTACGCATTGCGAAATCCAGTGTCTGGATCCAATCAGTACCTGCTATATCAGGGAACCAACGCCGGTCTTCGTCATCCGGATTTTCGCAAATACGGCGAATGTCGGTCATCATCGCGAAACCCAATGTATAAGGGTTTATCCCAGAATAATAATCGCTGTCAAATCCAGGCTGGAAAAGTACGTTAGCGTGAGACTGAAGAAACTCCAACATGAAACCATCATCAACCAAACCGCGATCGTACATAGTATTTAGGATCGTATAGTGCCAAAAGGTAGCCCAGCCCTCGTTCATAACCTGTGTTTGTCGTTGCGGGTAGAAATACTGCGCGATTTTTCGAACGATTCGCACTAACTCTCGATGCCAGGGCTCAAGCAGAGGCGCGTTCTTTTCGAGAAAATACAGAAGGTTTTCTTCAGGCTCAGCAGGAAAGTTAACAACATTCTCGGCTTTGCGCCGATCTTCTTTCACTGGAATCGTGCGCCAAAGGTCATTAACCTGCTGTTGCAGTATTTCTTCGCGTTCTTTTTGCCGTTGATGCTCTTCCGCCACGGACACTGGGTATGGCCGCTTATATCGATCTACCCCGTGATTCATTAAGGCATGGCATGAATCAAGTATTGCTTCCACTTCGGCCACGCCGTGGCGCTGCTCGCATTTGGCGATGTAGCTTTTGGCAAACACCAAATAGTCAATTATCGATTCGGCATCTGTCCAACTTCTAAAGAGATAGTTGCCTTTGAAGAACGAGTTGTGACCATAGCTGGCGTGTGCAATAACCAGCGCCTGCATCATCATGGTGTTCTCTTCCATAAGATAGGCAATGCACGGTGCTGAATTAATGACTATTTCATAGGCTAAGCCCATTTGCCCACGCTTGTAGTTTGTTTCGGTGGATAGAAAGTGCTTGCCGTAGGACCAGTGGTGATAGCCAATCGGCATACCATGCGAGGCATAAGCATCCATCATCTGCTCTGAACTGATCACTTCTATCTGATTTGGGTACGTGTCCAGGCCAAAGTCCGCTGCGATCTTTGCAATCTCCCGATCATATTCTTCAATAAGTTCGAAGCTCCATTCTGAAGTCGTCGATATTGGTTCGCGCTTCATGCTTCCTTCCTTTGAAACAATTCCCTAAACACCGGGTAAATATCTCTTGCTTCCACGATGTTTTGCATCGCGAAATGATCAGGAAATTGACCCTGCACTTGTTGATAGGCACTCCAAAGTGCCTGATGATCTCGCGGCGTTATCTCTACATAGGAATAATGCTGCACCAAAGGCATAATTGATTCGCAGAGCAGTTGATGACAGGTGCTTGAATCATCATTCCAGTTATCGCCATCTGACGCCTGCGCGCCATACACATTCCATTGTTCAGCGGGATAACGATCCTCAATAATATCCTTCATCATATACAGAGCGCTGGACACAATTGTGCCGCCTGTTTCACGAGAGTAGAAGAACTCTTGTTCGTCTACTTCTTTGGCACTTGTATGGTGGCGAATAAACACTACATCTGTTTGATCGTAATTTCGCTGCAGGAATAAATACAACAGAATAAAAAAACGTTTAGCCATATCCTTAGTAGCCTGATTCATCGACCCAGACACATCCATAATGCAGAACATTACCGCCTTGGAGCGCGGCACAGGGTGCTTCGTATGCAAGTTGTACTTAAGGTCGAAGGTGTCTAGCCAGGGTATGCTCTTGACTTTTGTGCGCGATTTTTTCAGCTCCGCCTCCAGCGCCTCGCGTTGTTCAGAAAGGGCCTGAGGAAGCAAGGCAACAGCCATGTCACCAGCACTTTCGTCATTCTCATCAACGACAGATAGCCGACTCAATTGCGCTTCTATTTCACGAATTCTCCGTCGATCCTTACCCACTAATGCTATACGACGCGCTTGCGCACTACGTAGCGAACGCACAATATTTATCTGATTCGGATTACCTTCCTGGCTAAAACCCGCTCTAACCGTCTTGAACACATCCGAACCTGCCAAGTGACGCTTGACTAAATTTGGAAGTTCCAAACCATCAAACATAACATTCAGAAATTCGTCATGCGAAATTTGAAATTGAAACTCGTCATCTCCTTCGCCTTGATTACTAGCCTTACTCCCCTTACCTCCGCCTGAGGGGGGTCTAGCGATTCGATCGCCGGTAATAAACTCCTTATTTCTAGGATGAACTTGCTCACGCTCGCCGCCAGAGCCTTGAGTAAATATAGGCTCTGACACATCACCTTTAGGAATGCTGATTTTCTCACCGCTATCGACATCGGTGATAGAGCGCTTGTTCACCGCCTCTTCTACCGCTTTCTTGATATGCTTTCGATACCGCTCCATAAACCGTTGTCGGTTTACAGTACTTTTTTGCTTTTGATTAAGTCGTCGATCAATAACATAGCTCATCAGCCGTCTCCAAAGTGTGACTGAGCTATTGTGACTTACGAACTCGCACGTACCATTCAGACAACATTCTCACCTGCTTTTCCGTATAACCACGTTCAACCATGCGTTTCACGAATTCGCTGTGCTTGGTCTTATCGTCATTACTTGCCTTAGTGTTAAATGAAATCACTGGCAGTAGCTCTTCAGTATTGGAGAACATCTTCTTCTCTATAACGGTTCGTAGTTTTTCATAGCTCACCCAATTTGGGTTGTTGCCGTTGTTGTTCGCCCGTGCCCGCAGTACAAAGTTGACCACTTCATTACGAAAATCTTTGGGGTTACTAATGCCAGTAGGTTTCTCGATCTTCTCAAGCTCTTCGTTAAGTGCCGCTCTATCAAGAATCTCTCCAGTTTCAGGGTCACGAAATTCCTGATCCTGAATCCAGAAGTCAGCATAGGTAACATAACGATCAAAAATGTTTTGACCGTACTCAGAGTACGATTCCAGATACGCGGTTTGAATTTCTTTACCAATAAAATCAACATAACGCGGAGTGATGTACTCCTTGAGGCAACGCAGGTATCGATCGCCAATTTCCTGCGGGAACTGCTCTTGCTCTATCTGTTGTTCCAGTACGTAGAACAAGTGCACGGGGTTGGCCGATACTTCCGTTGAATCAAAGTTAAAAACTCGCGAAAGAATCTTGAAAGCAAAGCGCGTTGATAAGCCGCTCATACCCTCATTGACACCTGCCATGTCATGGTACTCCTGCATAGACTTGGCCTTGGGGTCTGTGTCTTTCAGGTTTTCCCCGTCGTACACGCGCATTTTCGAATACACGCTGGAGTTTTCTGGCTCAACAAGTCGCGAAAGTACAGTGAACTGAGCTAAAGATTCCAAGGTGTCGGGCGCACAGGGCGAACTCGACAAAGAGCTATTCTGCAATAGCTTTTCGTAAATCTCAGTCTCTTCCGAGACGCGCAGACAGTAGGGTACTTTCACAATGCTAACCCGGTCTATAAAGGCCTCATTGTTTTTATTGTTTCGAAACGTTTGCCATTCAGACTCGTTAGAGTGCGCAAGAATGATTCCGTCAAATGGTATCGCCGCCAAACCTTCAGTACTGTTGTAATTACCTTCTTGTGTTGCAGTGAGAAGCGGGTGGAGCACCTTGATAGGCGCTTTAAACATCTCGACAAACTCCAGCAAACCCTGGTTCGAACGACAAAGCCCGCCAGAAAAGCTATAGGCATCCGGATCGTTCTGGGGATAGTCTTCCAGTTTTCGAATATCGACTTTGCCCACCAGCGACGATATGTCTTGATTGTTTTCGTCACCTGGCTCGGTTTTTGAAATGGAAACCTGGTCAAGCATTGAAGGATACAGCTTCACCACCTTGAATTGACTGAGGTCACCCCCAAATTCGTGTAGGCGTTTAGTCGCCCATGGAGATTTTATTGATCGTAGATAGCGTTCGGGTATACCAAACTCTTCGCGGAGTAGTTCACCGTCTTCGCTTGCTTCGAACAAGCCCAGTGGCGATTCAAAAACGGGAGAGCCTTTGATCGCATAAATAGGTTCGTTCTGCATTAACTCTTTTAGCTTTTCAGCCAAAGATGACTTACCACCTCCAACGGGACCCAAAAGATACAGAATTTGCTTTCGCTCCTCTAAGCCCTGTGCAGCGTGACGAAAAAATGAAACGATTCGCTCTATGGCTTCATCCATGCCATAAAAATCAGCGAAAACACTGTAACGCTTAATAACTTTGTTAGAAAATATTCGGCTTAGCCTTGCGTCGGATGAAGTGTCTACAAGTTCCGGCTCGCCAATGGCTTTCAGCATGCGTTCGGCAGGGCTTGCGTAGACGCTCGGGTCCTCCTTACAAAGGTGCAGAAAATCTTCAAGTGAGAGCTCCGTTTCCTTGGTGGATTCGTAGCGGTCCTGATATCGGTCAAAAATACTCATGATCTGTAAACTCTCCGATGTGGGCCCGTTCACTATTGCGGTGTGAGTCAATTCACATTTTTTGGGCGCTTAAAATAAGCATAGACTCGGAATTTTAGACAGCGAGTAAAAAAATAATTCGCAGCAACGCGGCAAATTAATGGCGTCAGAAAGACGACTGTATGACAATTTTCAGGCAAAAAAAACTGGGTTTTAAATCAACGCTATGCGCAGCGAGTAGCCAAAATGGCGAGAAAATCCGCGCATTAAAAACGAAATTATATTAGGAAAACAGTTTTATATGCTTTACGCGTCTATTGAATAAATCGGTTTTTATATTGTAAATTTAGCACTGGCAACTCTTCCGCTGCCTGCTATCAAGGTCAAAAGCGGTTAAACAGGCGCCCCATACGCACCCGGTGTCCAGAGCATGAACAGAATTGTTAGTTGTTCTTCCCTCTAATGCAGCCCAGTGGCCAAACACTATTTGAAAATCTTTCGGCAGCGAATTTGTATATTCGAACCAGGGCTTATAACCGGGTCGTTCAGAGGTAACACTTGATTTGTCGGCCAAATCCAACACGCCTTTTTCTGTGCAAAAACGCATTCGGGTAAAGTAATTTGTAATTTGCCTGAGGCGATCCATAGGCTTTTCTGTGGAAACACTCATTGTAGAGTCATCTCCATACATATTGGCAAAAAACTCACTTGCCGAGGATGAAACAAGTATTTTCTCTACTTCCATAGCATAACCTTCAGCCTGCTCAATATTCCAGATTGGAGGTATGCCAGCGTGCACCATGAGCATTTTCCGTTTCGAATCAATGTGCATAAGCTTTTGTCGCTGCAGCCATTCTAACAATGGCTCTCTATCCGCGGCGTTGAGCACGTCAGAAAATGTGTCCTTGCGCCCGACGGGCCGCTCTCCGCTGGCGACTGCAAGCAAATGAAGGTCATGATTGCCGAGTACGATAGTACAGTTATCTCTAAGTGCGTAGAGTAAACGCAGTACGTCTAAAGACGCTGGGCCACGATTAACCAGGTCTCCAGCAATCCAAAGCTGGTCTCTGTCTGACTTAAAACTAATACTGTGCAGCAGATTTTGAAGAGGCTCAACGCACCCTTGTATGTCCCCAATCGCCCAGACAGACATAATATCTTTGTGCTAGTGCAGAGCTGTCGGTAGGGACAATGAAAATGCAGCCACCTCAGCGTCAAATTCCATACCTGTTTTGCTGCGCATTTGGTAACTCCCTTGCATATAACCAACAGCCGTTTTTAGTACGGTACCACTGGTGTAGCGATAGCTTTCTCCCGGCTCAAGGTAAGGTTGCTGCCCAACCACGCCTTCTCCACGAACCTCTAGCACTTCGTCATTGGCGTCTGTAATGCGCCAGTAGCGGCTTATAAGCTGCGCCGCTTCACTGCCCGAGTTAGTAATAGTTATTGTGTATGCGAAAACGTATTCATTTCTATCTGGGCTAGATTGCTCCGGAATATACTGCGTAATTACACGCACCTCTATATTGTTCGCACCCTCACTGCCTGACTGGCCAGCTTCACTCATGACATCTCCTGTGTTATGTGGTCGCTGCCCCTTAGAGCACGCGCGAGCGACACAAATTCACTCACGCTCACTGTTTCTGCCCTAGCCCCAGGATTTATACCACAGGCTTCAATTTCTTGCTCTGAAAGAAACTCCCGTAAATTATTGCGTAATGTTTTTCTTCGCGAAGCAAATGCGGCCCTAACTACTATGGCCAAGGCGTCATCGAGCTTTGTATCGGCTTGAGCCGTAGATGTTGGCGTTAGCCCCACTATTGCAGACATGACTTTTGGAGCCGGCTTAAATGCGCTTGGGGGAACATTAAGGAGACGCTCGACGTTGCAATGATATTGAACCATTACCGATAAGCGTCCATATTCCTTGCCTCCAGGCTCTGCAGCCATTCGATCAACAACTTCACTTTGCAGCATGAATATCATGTTTTTAATTCGGCTTTTATAAGCTAATAGATGAAATATGAGTGGTGTTGAAATATTGTAGGGTAAATTGCCCACTACACGGTATTGCTCCGGTAAGCTTGGGTCAGAAAAATCGTACTTCAGCGCGTCTCCGCACACCATCGAAAAATTGGATTGTTTGCAATAGCGCAGCTCCAGTGATTCAGCCAAGTCGCGATCTATCTCGAGCACTAACAAATCAGCACCGGTTTCCAGTAATGGACTGGTTAAGGCCCCTAAGCCAGGGCCAATTTCAATCAGCGTCTGCCCTGGCACAGCGCCAATGCTATTAATAATTTTACCGATAATATTTGCATCGACCAAAAAATTCTGCCCGAAACGCTTCCTGGCAATATGTCGCTTACTCATGTTCTCCTTTGCTCACGCTAAAGATCGACACATAGTCTGCGCCATGTCTAAAGCCGCTTTAAGGCTCGTAGTGTCGGCCAACCCTGAGCCCGCTATATCCAATGCTGTTCCGTGATCTACCGATGTTCTTACTATGGGTAAGCCCAGGGTCACATTTACTGTACGGCCGAAATCTGAATGTTTTATCACAGGTAAACCCTGGTCGTGATACATAGCCAGCACAACATCAACAGATTGAAGTGACTTGGGCGTAAATGCTGTGTCGGCTGGCAGGGGACCGGTGACATCCATTCCAGCGCCACGCATTTCATCACACACAGGCCCTATGACTTCTATCTCTTCGCGGCCCAGATGGCCTTGTTCGCCAGCGTGCGGATTAAGACCACATACACTAATGCGAGGCTCAGGCAGGCCAAAACGCTTTTGTATTTCAGAATGCAAAATGAGTAAGGTTTGTTCCAGACTGCTTCGCGTAATGGCAGCGCTTACCTCTACTAGCGGCAGATGTGTGGTAGCCAATGCCACACGCATTTTGTCACTCGCCAACATCATTACAACGCGCTCAACGCCTGTGCGTTGCGCTAAGTATTCGGTGTGGCCACTGAATTCATAGCCCGCATCTATTATCGAGGCTTTATTGATAGGCCCGGTAACCATTGCCCCGGCATGCCCGGAAAGACATGCATCAGTCGCCACATCAAGACACTGCAAAACGTAACTCGCGTGCTCGCAGCTTGCCTCACCAACTCTTACTGCCGCGGCTAAGGCGACGGGAAGCACGGCTATATGCCCAACGTCCAATGGCGCTTCTGGCAGCGATTCAATAGTGCACTCATGCAGAGTAAGCGGCAAGCCGAGGAGGCGAGACCTGCTCTCAAGAACGCCGGGGTCAGCTACAACACACAGCGCATAAGGCGAAGGCTTCTGAGCTAACTGGCATACAAGATCGGGGCCGATACCGCCCGGCTCGCCAGGCGTTATCAATAAGGTGTCATTCACTACTTAATATCAATGTAGGCTTCGTCACGAATTTTTTGCAACCAGGCAGCCAGCTCATCATCAAACTTTCTTTGGTAGATGAATTGACTGGCTTTATTTTTGACAACCTGGTCGCTCATGTCCTTTGTACGTCGGTCATCTACACGCAAAAAATGCCAACCGTACTGTGATTCAAACGGTTCACTGACTGCCCCTATGGGAGTACCCAGCATCATTTGCTCAAACTCAGGCACCATCTGGCCAGCGCTAGCCCAGCCTAGATCCCCGCCTTCCGACGCCGAACCAATATCTTCGGAATGCTCTTTGGCCAGCTCGGCAAAGTCCCCGTCTTCCTTGGTAATCGATTTGTGCAGACCGGCTATCTTTGTGTGGGCTTGCTCACTGGTCATGATTTCTGACGTTTTAATCAAAATATGACGCACTGAAGTTTGGTCTACCATGCGCTTCTCACCACCGCGTTGTTCCAGCAGCTTAATAACGTGCCAACCATTGCCCGCGACAACGGGATCCGCAACTTCTCCCACGTCCAGGGCAGGAACAACTTCGGTGAAAATGCTCGGTAAGTCCTCTTTTTTACGCCAGCCTAAATCACCACCTTGGGCTTCAAAACCCTGATACTCTGTGGACTTTAATAAGGCCTCAAAGGACTGACCATCACGCAATTGCTTCACTAACTGTTCAGCTGCTTGAGCGACTGCGACCTTTTCTTGTTCGGACATATTGCCGTTGTTAACGAACATGAAGTGCCCTGCGTGATAGGTGGGCGCTGTCAGCAGACGGCCTTCTTCGGAATTCAGGAAGTTCTCCACTTCATGCTCGGAAATCTGAACCCGATTGTTCACATTGCCTTGTTGAACACGCTTCAATATCATCTCATGTCGAATGTTTTCACGCATCGCAACGTATGACGAGCCCTCGGCCTCCAGCGCGGCCCGAAACTGCTCGGCACTCATGCCATTTGAGCGCGCAATATTACTGATTGCATCATTCAAGGCCTCGTCAGTGATACGCACGCCGGCTCGATCACCCATTTGCAATTGCAGACTTTCCACTATCATGCGCTCAAGCACCTGATGGCGAAGCTCATCCTCTTCTGGCATCTCCGCGCCCTGCTGCTCAACATTGGCGCGAACGATACTAAGCCGTTCCTGCAACTGGCTTTCCATAACGATATCGTCTTCGACAATAACCGCGACTTTATCCAGCAATTGCGCGGCACCATGCGCCGCTGACGTCAGGCCGACACTCACGGCCAACAACAATGCTTTGGCTACTTTAAAATGTATTTGATTCATAGTTATACCGAGGAAGTCATATCGAGAAGTACTTTCTACTAGAAGTGCTAACGAAAATTGTTTCTGAAATCGCTGTATCCGAGGATGCTACGGTCCAGTATACGATCAATCTTGTCACCCAGGCTACCCAGTCCACGCAACACAAACTGCACATACACGGCATGTTCTCGGCGTAACTCGAATTCGCTGTTGTTTATCGCAAAGTTACCGTCAGAAGCACCATTTAGGCCGCGTTGATATACCACACGGATATCCCAGCAACAGTCGCTGTATTCAATGCCCACCAGATCTTCAATGGTGCTTTCTTGAGCAAGGTCATATTGCCAGCGCAAGTAGGCGCGCCAATGCTTACCAAAAGGAAAGACCGCAGAAACATCAGTTTGTTCAATAGTTTCGCCAAAAATGCTATTTCCTTGTTGAAACAAAGGGTTGTCGCGACGATAACGGTAGGCAAAATTAATGAGAATGTCATCTTCAGGTTCGTATTGAAACTGCAAACTTCCCTGATCGATTTTGTCTTCTGCGGTATCCCACAAAAACGATGAGGTCAGCCGTAAATGGTCTGTAGGCCTGTACTCCATTTCCGCTGCGACGGCCGAGGTGGCATCGGCGTCCTCAGCTCGCAAACCGGACGGCAAACCGACTCGCCTATCTTTGAAATAGAATATTTGACCGAGGCTGGCTGTTAGCTTCTCTGCACCTTCGTCGTCAATAAAACGGGTGGTGAGGCCCAAGGTTAGCTGGTCGGAGTCACCTACTCGATCACGCCCTGTAAAACGATCTTCACGAAACAACTGCGTATAACCGAAGGTCAGCACGGTTGTATCAAACGAGGGAATATCGGATTGATCTTGCTCTGGCACGTTCAGATAGAACAGCCTTGGTTCAAGTGTCTGCTGGTATGAAGAGTCACCAACCGTCATGTCACGCTCAAAGAACAAGCCACTATCGAGCTTGAACACGGGCACAGTGTACTGTTCTTCATCATCACTGTTATCTACTTGCGCCCGATCGATAAAATAACTGGCATGCTTAAGCTTGATACTGGGCTTTACAAAACCGGCAAGCCACTCCATAGGAAAACTAAGCCCAGGTTCTGCGTATAGTCGATGACCACGCTCGCGTATGTCATGATCAAAATAACTGTACTCAGCTTCGAAACCATATTGCAGCTGAAAAGGTAAACCCAGACTGCGGCGCGACACCCTGACCTGCGGCAATAACTTATATGGTTCATTCTCTGGCAAGATGCTGGTTTCAATCGTTTGAAACTGTTGTAGCTTGGCCGAAATGTTCCAGCTTGGCAGGGTATAGAAGATTTGGGCTAACTGGTCCAAATGTGTTTCGCGTTTCACTTCAAGACCACGAGTACTTAAGTCATTGAAAAACTCGTCGTCACTTACCCGGGTAAAATCAATACTGGTACGAATACGGCTACCTATATTGCCTCGCTCTTTTAGTGCTACTAGCCATCTATCCCGATTAGTTTCTTCCTCATCGCTCAAGTAAGAGCCGCTCGCCACCCAACTACCGTATGGATTCAGCCAACGTGTCTCAGCTTCTGCAAGCAGCCCCCTGTTACTGATGTACCTGGGTGTAATGGTCGCATCGTAATTTGGCGCCAAATTAATGTAATACGGAATCGCTACATCAATACCGCCTGTTGAAGTGTTGGAATAACTTGGCCAAAGCAGCCCTGTTTTGCGCCTTTCATCAATAGGAAACTGCAACCAGGGCGAATAGAAGATCGGCACACCTTTAACCTTAAGCCGCGCGTTTCGAGCGGTTCCTGTACCTTTCTCCTGATCAATCACAAAACTTGAGCCCTGCAAAACCCATGCATTGTTATTAGGTTCACAACGCGTATAGGTACCCTGAGACAAGAACAAACTTCCATCAGCCTGACGTGATATTTCTTCTGCGCCACCGCGAACATGCTGCCGATGCAGCACATAGTCAGCAGGTGCCAAAGTGCCAGTGCCATCTTGTGCGTTAATCATGGCGCGATCGGCTCTGATCGCAATACCAGGCTCACGCAGTAGCAAGCCACCGGAAAGCTCCATTTGCTCCGTTTCCCGGTCGTAGGTAGCTTTTTCAGCCGTTAGCCGGCGATAACCTTCTTGTATAACAACATCGCCGCTAAAGGTAACTTTACGATTGCCAGTCAACTCGCTTTCACGCGCCGTTGAGCGCAATGGTGACCGAGAAGGCTCTTGATCGGCCTCCGGGCTATTACTTTTTGGCGGAACATAGAGACCATCACAATGACCCAGATCAGCATTACTGCCAAGCAACCGCGCCGGCACCCAATCCAGCTCGGCAACCGACTTCGTTCGCCCTGCCTCAGATTCTTCTGCTAAGCCAGGTAAACTCCAAAAAGTTAGAACCGCGCCGAGCAGCAGGGGCAGGAGAAATATTGGGCACACAAAGAAAGGGCGAAGCAATACAGGTATTGCTGCACCTATTGAGGGTTTGGCGGGGTGGCATGTACCCATGGTGTTCAAAGATGCGCTAACCTTAAAGCGGCGCAGGCAGGTTTGCAGTGACAAGCCCGCTATAATGTCGCCGTTGTTCAATTCAGCGCCATACACTAATGACCAATTCCTCTGCTAGCAAGACAAATAACACCACGATAAACATTCAGCACTGGAGCAATAAGCAACTTGCTGAATTAGGCTTCGGCCGCTCAAGCAGCTGCCACGCCTTGTCTGGTGACGCGAGCTTTCGTAAGTACTTTCGACTGACCGTTGACGAAAGTCACTATATTGCCGTATTCGCACCACCTGAAACGGAAAAAAACGCCGAATTTCTGTCCATTGCTCAACTTCTCGCAGATCAAGGTATCAATGTACCGCAGGTTCTGGCAGTCGATTTGGAGCAGGGTTATTTTCTGCAAAGCGACTTAGGCGACACCCTATTGCTAGGCGAACTAAACGATACATCGGTTGAGCACTGGTATAGCAAAGCGCTGACTATCCTAGGCCAATTACAGCAACTTAAGCCAGCCGACGCTCTACTCACATACAGCGCGGTACAAATGCGTGAAGACCTTGAACGTTTTCCTGAATGGTTTGTTGAAGGCTTACTTGGCTATGAAATGAGCGCCAAGGAACGAGAATTATTCGACATTTTCTGCCAGCAGTTAATTGACCAAGCCCTTCAGCAGCCGCAAGTGCCTACTCACTACGACTATCAAAGCCGCAACCTAATGGTAACTGCCGACTCTGACCTGGCTGTCATAGATTTTCAAGACACCCTAATAGCACCGATGACCTATGACCTGGTGTCATTACTGCGCGATTGCTACATCAAGTGGCCGCTTGCACGTACTCATCAGTGGGCTTTGAGTTTTGCCGAACAGGCCAAAACCTCCCTCTATCTCGACACTTCAGTAAGCGATGAGACATTCCTGGGCTGGTTCGACTTCATGAGCCTACAACGACATGTGCGAGTGCTAGGCACCTTCGGCCGACTTTATCTACGCGATAACAAACCTGGCTACCTAAGTGATATTCCCCTCGTGTGCGAGTACGTTCAAGAAGTGGCTGGAGCCCATTCAGAGTTTAGCCAATTCACTAGCTGGTTCGTAGGTACCTTGCTGCCGATAGCTCAGCAGCAAACCTGGTACAGCACGAGAACCAGAACAGAGCTATGAGTCGCGCCGAAAACAAACACAAGCCCGCTGCAATGATTCTTGCCGCGGGTCGCGGTGAACGCATGCGACCATTGACCGATCACACCCCAAAGCCCTTATTACGCGTCAACGGCAAAACGTTGATCGACTACCACCTGGAAAACCTCAGCACAGCCGGTATTGAATTCGTGGTTATCAATCTTTGCTGGCTGGGTCATTTAATTCAAAGCCATGTAGGCAACGGCGAACACTACGGTCTACAAATAGAGTACTCACACGAGCCCGAAGCTCTGGAAACAGCTGGCGGAATCGCCAAGGCATTGGCAAGCTTCGAACGACTGAGGCGTGATGAATTTCTGATTATGAATGCTGATGTTTATTGCGCTAATCCCCTGCCGCAACTTTGCAATGAGCCTTTAGGTGAGACGCTCGGCCATCTGCTGCTGACGACTACCCCGGATTATCTGCCTGGCGATTTCAGCCTAAATGACGGAATTGTTCAGCCTAAATACAAGGGTTCAAGCGAGCCGTTGCTTACCTTTTGCGGAATGGCACGCTACTCACCAAGCCTATTTGACAACGTAGGCAGTGGTGCGCAAGCAATGCTCCCGCTATTCAACGCAGCGATCAGCCAACAGCAGCTGGGCGGCAGTATGCTCGATGGCCCATGGTTGGATGTGGGCACGCCGCAACGGCTTGAAATGGCGCAGCAGCGCACGCAGCAAGTCTCTGACTAAGTCCAAGGCGCCTTAGGGATACGAGCGCTTCAACCAGCCAATTATTTTTTTACCTAAGCGATCAGGCTTACTGGTCCAGTTAGGGCCGGTCAGGGGCAAAGCAACGTGCTTATAGAATCGCTGCTTGTTTTCGGCCGCAAGGTTACGTCGGTGGCGCCAAAACTCGGCCTTGGTCGTGGCTCCATCACTCAAATCAAGAATGGCCAGTTGCTCCTTGTGGAACTTACTCGCTTCACCTTCGCCTTCAAACACGGGGCGATTAAGGAAAACAAATGCCGAAGGCTGTTTGCTAAAGCCCTTCTCTATCTGCTGTAGCGCAACATGTCGCGCAATTGAGTGGGCCGCAATCACAACAATGGGCTTGCCGGCAACAACTGGCAGGGCACCGATTGCCGCGTTCACTCGTTTCGCCAGATTGGTGGAATCATTCATCTCAAAATCTGCCCTGATCGACACCGTATGCCAGCCATGATCAGGCAAATAGTCGCCCATACTGGCGAGAGAATGAGGCCATGCTCCGCTCGTACCAGAGCCCAGCAACAGCACAACGCCACCCTTAGCTGCACCGGTTCTATCAACGTAGCTCCAGCTTGGCAGTTGGGAGCCGTCTACTTCTAGCCACACCGGATCATCAAGCAGTGCATATACCTGCACGGGGTTAAGAGCCAGCATAAGCAGCACTGAGCTTAGAAAAAGCCGCATCGAAAATCCTTTTTTAGCCGCGCATGTCTATTTTTTCCTGCGTATGCCTTTAAGTGTAGTTGGCGAAAACTCAATCGCGTAGAATGCCCGGCGAATTAGCTGTTTTGGAACACTCGTCATCATGTCACACGATTATCTGATCGCCCCCTCTATCCTGGCCGCAGACTTTGCTCGGCTTGGCGAAGAAGTAGACAATGTGTTGGCCGCGGGCGCTGATATCGTCCACTTCGACGTAATGGACAACCATTACGTACCGAATTTGACCATAGGGCCTATGGTTTGCTCAGCACTTCGCAAGCATGGCGTTACCGCACCCATCGACGTGCATTTAATGGTTAGCCCTGTTGATCGACTTATTGGTGACTTTGCCGAGGCAGGCGCAAGCTTCATCACTTTTCACCCTGAAGCCAGTCAGCATGTCGACCGATCGTTGCAGCTCATTCAAAGCGCTGGATGTAAATCAGGGCTGGTGTTTAACCCCGCCACACCGCTTGATACATTGCGCTACGTAATGGACAAAGTCGACATGGTGTTGCTAATGTCGGTTAACCCCGGTTTTGGTGGGCAAAGCTTTATTCCCCGCACTTTAGATAAGTTGCGCGAAGCCCGCGCCCTGATTGAAGAAAGCGGACGTCCGATTCGGCTCGAAGTAGACGGCGGTGTGGGCGTGGCAAACATTGCTGAGGTAGCAAAGGCCGGCGCTGATACTTTTGTGGCGGGGTCGGCGATTTTTAGCAAGCCCGATTACGCCGAGGTTATCTCAGCCATGCGCGATCAATTGGCTAAGGTCTAGTTAATGTATGTCTGTTAAATAGGAGCCATTGAAAGCGTGGGATTGGCTTTGCAGGTTTAGAAATATCAGTTATAGTTTGGTTTTACGCCCCAACCCATACAGTTTTATGAACATAAGAGGCATGCAAGCAAGGCATTTTCGCTGGCGCTGGTGAAGCTCACCTGCGGCACTCGCTTACGCACTGCTGCCATTATTTGTTCGCACTCTTCGTTACTGCGCTTCTACATCGAAAAGCGAAGAGCACACCATAAGACTTAAGGGTACACACAATGAATCTTCAGCAGTTCACCGAATTAGCGGAGAAAGGCTATAACCGCATTCCGCTGGTTAAAGAACTACTAGCCGACCTCGACACGCCGCTCAGCACTTATCTAAAACTCGCGCAAGGTCCCTATTCATTCTTATTCGAATCAGTAGAAGGTGGCGAGACATGGGGTCGCTACTCCATTATTGGCTTGCCTTGTAAGACAGTACTAACAGTGCGCGACTACAAGATTGAGGTTCGCCATTGTGGTCAAGTGATCGAGTCGCACCAAGACGCAAAGCCGCTGGATTTTATTGAGAGTTTTCGGCAACGTTATAGAGTTCCTGAATTAGACGAACTGCCCAGCTTCAATGGTGGCTTAGTCGGCTACTTCGGTTACGACGCCGCTCGTTACGCTGAACCGCGATTAGCCAGCAGTACTATTGAAATAACAAACAAAGACGACACTTTAGGAAATCCCGATGTTGTTCTCATGCTTGCCGATGAAATTGTTGTATTTGATAACTTATCAGGCACGCTGAAAATTGTGGTGCATTGCGACCCAGACCAAACGAATGCGTATCAACTGGGTCTTGAGCGATTGTCGGAGTTGAGTCAAAAAATTCGAAGTACAGAATTACAAGCTCGCGTTCTAGCGCCGCCAGAAAAACAGGACCACGACAAAGACATCGGCCAATTTGAATTCTCTTTCGAACGCAGTGAATTCGAAGGGGCGGTAGAACGAATCAAAGAATACATTCTCGAGGGCGACTGCATGCAGGTGGTGTTGTCGCAACGCTTGTCGGCGCCGTTCACAGAGGAGCCGATTGATCTTTACCGTGCCTTGCGCCTATTGAACCCGTCGCCCTACATGTATTATCTCAATTTGGATGAGCTGGACATTGTTGGTTCGTCGCCCGAAATTCTGGCTCGGCTGCAGGACAATACCGTCACAGTGCGGCCACTTGCTGGCACACGTAGACGCGGTCGCAGCGAAGAAGAAGACCAAGCACTGGAGGCAGAGCTGCTCGCCGATGAAAAAGAGCTGGCGGAACATCTAATGCTGATTGATCTGGGACGCAATGACGTTGGCCGTATCGCAACCACTGGCAGTGTTACCCTCGGCGAGAAAATGATGATTGAGAGGTACTCTCATGTAATGCACATTGTCTCTAAGGTCACCGGCACCTTGCGCGAAGACCTAAATGCCATAGATGTGATGAAGGCTTGCTTACCTGCGGGCACCTTGAGCGGGGCTCCAAAAATTCGAGCTATGGAAATAATTGACGAACTCGAACCTGTTAAACGTGGTGTTTATGGGGGGGCCGTGGGTTACATTTCCTGGCATGGAGAAATGGATACCGCCATCGCGATTCGTACGGCGGTCATTCAAAATAAAAAGATTTACTTACAGGCCGGAGCGGGAATAGTTGCCGACTCGCAACCCGAACTGGAATGGAAAGAATGCATGAACAAAGCGCGTGCAATAATTAAGGCGGTACAGCTATGCTCTTAATGATTGATAACTACGATTCGTTCACCTACAACGTCGTTCAGTATTTAGCGGAGCTAGGGAGCGAGGTTAAAGTAGTACGTAACGATGAAGTCAACGTTGAACAAATTTTGCAATGGCAGCCAGAGCGCATCGTGATATCCCCCGGCCCATGCACCCCTAACGAAGCAGGAGTGTCTCTTTCTGCAATAGAGCATTTCGCTGGCAAGATTCCCTTGCTTGGCATTTGCCTTGGCCATCAAAGTATTGGGCAACACTTCGGCGGTGAGGTAGTACGCGCTCGCCAGGCAATGCATGGCAAAACATCTTCTATATATCATGATGGCAAAGGCGTGTTTAAGAACATCCCAAGTCCATTTACCGCTACCAGATATCACTCTTTAGTGGTAAGTGAAACCTCACTGCCTGAAGAGTTACACGTTAGCGCTTGGACTTGTAATGAGGACGGTAGCAAGGATGAAATAATGGGGCTTAGGCACAGCACCTTAAGTGTTGAGGGAGTACAGTTTCACCCCGAATCAATATTGAGTGAGTACGGCCACGACCTACTGCGCAATTTTCTAGAAACGGAGGTGAAATGAATATCCAACAGGGCGTAGCTGAACTCATCGCGGGCAGAAATTTGAGCGAGACCGACATGCAATCGGTGATGCGCGAAATCATGACAGGCCAAAGCAGCGACGCACAAATTGGCGGATTTCTTGTAGCGTTGGCTATAAAAGGAGAAACCAACGAAGAGGTTATCGGTGCGGCTAAAGTCATGCGAGAGCTGGCCAATAAAGTGGTTATTGAGAACACAGCGCTAACCGATATTGTTGGCACTGGTGGCGACAGCGGGCCCAAAATTTTTAACGTATCTACCGCGAGCAGCTTCGTTGTGGCAGCCGCAGGCGCAACAGTCGCAAAGCATGGCAACCGTTCCATTACGAGTAAAAGTGGCGCCGCCGACTTATTGGAGTGTGCAGGAGTACGCCTTGATCTCAGTGCCGATGAAGTTGGCCGCTGCATAAGCGAAGTGGGTGTCGGCTTTATGTTCTCGGTAAACCACCACAGCGCCATGCGCCACGCAATAGGGCCACGAAAAGAATTGGCGGTTCGTACGGTATTTAATTTACTTGGCCCATTGACCAACCCCGCGAGCGCAGCACATGGATTAGTCGGTGTATTTAGCGCAGATTGGCTGCCAACATTTGCTGAAGTATTCAAGGCTGTAGGTGCTAAACACATGCTGTGCGTGCACTCCAACGACGGCCTGGACGAACTGTCCATAGCCAGCGGCAATCAAGTGTACGAATTAAAAGACGGACAGATAAAACAATACTCACTTACACCCGAACAATTTGGCCTGCCGCGCGGCAACCTGGACGAGCTCAAAGTAGACAATGCAGAACAGAGCTTGGCATTAATAAAAGCGGCCTATACAGGCGAAAATGAGACCGCATCAAACATGCTCGCATTAAATGCCGGCGCGGCGATTTACGCTGCCGATCTGTGCAACACTATCGAGCAAGGCATTAGCATGGCTCAAGATGCTATGTCCGCAGGACTGGCACAACAGAAAATGAATGAGCTAGTAGAATTCACTCAATTACTTAAGGCCTCGGCATGAGCAGTACGATTTTAGACACCATACTGCAGCGGAAGCGAGAAGAAGTTGCAGCCGCTCGCAGCAAAGTGCCTTTTGAGCAGCTTACTGAAATCATGCAAGAACTAGCTCCATGCAGAGGTTTCACAGCGTCATTGCAAAACGTCATTGCAAACAAGCGAAGTGCCGTCATTGCTGAAGTTAAAAAAGCCTCACCCAGCAAAGGCGTGATACGGGAACACTTTGTTCCCGCGGAAATCGCGAAAGCGTATGAGCAAGCAGGAGCTGCTTGTTTGTCGGTACTGACCGATCGTGATTTTTTTCAAGGGCACCCGGATTACCTGCAGCAGGCACGCCAATCAGTGTCAATTCCTGTTCTGCGCAAAGACTTCATGGTTGACGATTATCACATTGCTGAATCCAGGGCGATGGGCGCCGATTGCATTTTGTTGATCGTTGCTGCTTTTGACGACAGCCAATTGTTTGAAGAACTCTACCTGCAGGCAACTGAGCTTGGTATGGATGCGCTGATTGAAGTTCACGATGAAGCAGAGTTAAAACGCGCATTGACGTTGAAGCCAGCAATGGTTGGTATCAACAATCGAAACTTGCACACCTTTGAAACCAGCTTGCAGACCACTATTGATTTGTTGCCTGGCATTCCAGAAGACTGTTTGGTTATTACAGAGAGCGGCATTCACAGTAAAGAAGATGTAAGTCGAATGCGTGAGCATGAGGTGAATGGCTTTTTGGTAGGCGAGGCGTTTATGCGACAGGACGATCCTGGGGTGGCGCTTACTGAGTTGTTTTTTTGTAAGTAAAATTTTGTGCTGTGAGTAAAGAGTTCTTACTCCGCGCAGGAAGTGCAACTCCTCTTCGCTACGAGAATGGGCGGCTCCGCCGTACCCTCTTTCGCAAAAATGCCTTTTGCAAAGTCATTTTGGCTCTTTCGGCCTCATTCTTTTTACCTACGCGAACAGGAGTTGCACTCCCTGCGCTCACTCTGTGCGGCATCCTTGTAAAAACCGCTAAATATTCATCGTCGGCACAAAGGAAGGCAGTTTCAGCAGTACTGATTTGCGAAGTTAAGAAAAGCAGACCGAAGGAACAAAATAGACTCGCCATTGCGAGGCTACTTTTGCGATAGAGGGTACCGCGGAGCGGCCAGCGCCACGTAGCAAATTAGTGCTGCTGACACTGACGGAATAGGAATTCTAAGTAGAGGTTATCTGTCCACCCAAAGGATTATGACGAACTAGTAGAGTTAGGAAGATTACAAGACGCGCTAACGCGTCCCGTAAACCACCATTGTCTTGCCCTTAACGTGCACCAGTCCTTGTTCTTCAAGGCTCTTCAGTACTCGACCCACCATCTCGCGCGAACAACCAACAATTCGGCCAATCTCCTGGCGAGTGATCTTGATCTGCATACCATCTGGATGAGTCATAGCATCCGGCTCTTTACTCAGGTCTAGCAAGGCTCTCGCCACCCGACCGGTAACATCCAAAAAGGCTAAGTCACCTACTTTACGTGTTGTGTTACGCAAGCGGTTAGCCATCTGTTTGCCAATGGCCTTAATAAACTGCGGTTCACGATCAGAAATTTCAGTGAACTTCTGATAACTGATTTCAGCAACCTCACATTCGGTTTTAGCTCGAACCCAGGCACTACGCGCACCCTCGATATCGAACAAACCCATTTCGCCGAAAAAGTCGCCATCGTTCAAATAAGCGACAATCATTTCGCGGCCTTCGTCATCTTCGATAACAACGGTCACAGAGCCCTTGATTACGTAGTACAAGGAATCGCAATCATCACCTGCGTAAATAAGCGTGCTTTTGGCAGGATAGCGGCGTCGATGGCAATGAGCGAGAAATTGTTCCACACGGTCAATATGCGGAGTAAGAGCTACTTGCGTCACTATAAATACCTACTCAAAAAGTAATCAATCTTCTGTAAGATTAGTGTATGGATTTACATTTACCAGCCAGAACCGACCGCTCATCATTGAGTGACCTAATTAAGACAGATGGTCACTGAAATCGCTGGTGTTCGAGTCATTTTCGGCAGTGTGGTAAGCTCCGCAGCCATTTAATAATCAACTTTCGCATTTTCAGTTTCAATTCAGGAGCACACCATGGAAGCAAAGATCGAATGGAAAGGTGATGTCCAGTTCGAAGCAACATCAGGCACAGGCCACACTACAATTTTAGATGGCCCAGAAGACACAGGTGGCACGAACGCGGGCGCACGACCAATGGAGCTGATATTGATGGGATTAGGAGGTTGCGCCAGCTATGACGTAGTAACCATTCTCAAAAAGAGCCGCCAGCAGGTCACTGGTTGCGTGACCGAATTGAAGGCTGAGCGCGCCGATGCCGTGCCTGCCGTGTTTACCAAGATTCACCTGGAATTTGTGGTTTCGGGTGACAAACTCAAAGACAGCGTTGTCAAAAGAGCCGTTGACCTTTCTGCCGAAAAATATTGTTCAGCGTCGATTATGCTTACCGCCGCAGGCGTTGACGTTAGCCACAGCTATCGCATCGAAGAAAAATAGAGCGTAAATAAGATAGGGGGAAGCGGGATTTATTGCTCGCAACTCCGCTCTGCAATTGGCGTATTGAGTATATCTTCTAGCAAGATTGGCCTATCCGTCATAATCGCATCAACGCCCAAATCTATCATTCTTAGCATTTCCTCACAGGTATTCACAGTCCAAACTTGGACGGCAAGATTCACCGCGTGAGCATCACTGATGAAATCAGGAGTGACAACTTCCAAGAAAAAGTCTTCCGGTATTTGGCTAATCTGGCTGGTATCTGGTGGCACCTGGAAAGCAACGTGCTCTGGCACTGGCGGCATCGCAGCGGGGCCGAGAGCGCCAAGCACTATTGCCGTGCCTTGGTCCAATGGAACCGAGGTATGCACGCAAGGAGATACCGCTTTGAAATTGTTCGCCGCCTCATCTACAAATGAAGCTGCAATAAGATCATTGAATCTACCATAGCGCTGAAGCAGGGTAGCAATCTGCAACTCGTAGTCACCATCGCCATCCAGATCGGGCTTAAGCTCAACATTAATTAGGTTGGCCGAAAAACGCTGTAAGGCCTGTTCTAGCGTAGGGATACGAAAGTCTTCAGCGCTGTATCCTGCAGGAGGCGGTTTGTCGCCGGTCGCAATACCACGAAAGATATAGTCTGCTGCGGGCCTATCATGCGGCGTTCCCACGCCAGGAACGAACCAATAAGCCGCATCAAGTGACTGTAACTCGGCCAGGCTGAGATCTACGACGTTACCGGTGCCATTGGTAGTTCTATCTACATCAAGATCGTGCAATATAACTAACTCGTTATCAGCCGCTTGATAGACATCCATCTCAAGCACGTCGGCACCCGCAAGCGCTACTTCGGCGTAGGCGTAGAGCGTATTCTCGGGAAAGTCGATAACGCCACCACGATGCGCATAGTTGAGTGGATCGCCATCGATGACACGCCAGCGATTGGGCTGCGCTTTGACGTAGGGCGAGTTACAGCTACTATCGTCGTTAGCAATGGTGCCGATTATCTCAGTGGCAGTGGGGATGGCATTCGCCGTAGTTTGAATTTGCAATCGAAACGACTCCGCCGGTTCTTCGTCTGCATCGCCAAGCAAATCAATATCGATGGATGCTTGCATTGAGCCTGCAGGGATAATCACTTCCCCATTTGCAGCAAAGTAATCAGCGCCTTCTGTCGCCGAGCCATCCATAGTTTGATACTGAATGCTGACATCAGTGTTTTGTGGTTCGGTGATCGTCACCTTGAAAGACAGCGTGTTCATTTCTCCCGCTGCTCCCTCTGGGGAAGCTGTGGGATAGATCGTTAAGGAGGACGGCGGAAGTTGCAGCGTCTCCTCAAATAGGAGGCCTTCGCCACCGCTTGAGCACGCCTGAAGTAGCAGGCAAGCTGCTAAAAAGGTAGTGATTTTAATGCCTGACATTTTGAACATAAGAAGCGATCAACAGAGCCTGTTTAGAACGCTAGATTACACCAGGTTTGTCCATTCGCAGATGAATTTTGGCACAGCTTGTAGCGACTCTGGACGCCTTATTCCCCAAAGCCATCCATCACTGCTAGCCGACCAATCAGCTCTTCCATACGAGTGCTATAACCCCATTCGTTGTCATACCAGCTGACAATCTTAACCAAGTTTCCACCCATCACCTGAGTAAGCTCAGCGTCGAAGATACTGGAATGAGAGTTGCCAATAACATCGCTGGAAACGATAGGGTCTGTACAATAACTAAGGATGCCCTTGAGTGATGTTTCTGAGGCAAGCTTTAACGCAGCATTCACCTCCTCTACCGTGACGTTACGCTCCAATTCTATAGTCATGTCTACGATGCTACCATCCGAGACAGGCACTCGCATCGCCAGACCATCCAGCTTTCCTGCTAACTCTGGCAATACAATACCAATAGCCTTGGCAGCTCCAGTAGATGTTGGCACAATATTTGTTGCTGCACTTCTTGAACGTCGCGGATCGGGGTGCGGGGCGTCAATTAAGCGCTGATCAGAGGTATAGGCATGCACAGTGGTTAACAGGCCACGCTTAATACCGAATTGTTCGTGCATTACCTTCGCCAACGGTGCCGCGCAGTTTGTGGTGCAACTGGCATTACTAATAATTTTTGAGTCCGCAGTTACTACATGGTCGTTCACACCTGTCACTAGAGTGGCAGCCAAAGGCTCTTTAGGTGGCACCGTTAACAACACTCGTTTTGCACCGCTATCAAGATGCCATTGCAACTGCTCCAGCATTCGAAACTTTCCCGTGCTCTCCACAACATAGTCAACGCCAAGATCCGCCCACGGCAGCTTTGCTGGGTCACGTTCCGATAAAACGGTAAACGCGTCGCCGTCAATTGTTAAGGTATTATCATTTACATCAACGTCGCCTTGGTACACTCCATGAATGCTATCGAACTTAAAGGCATAGGCAAGTTGATCCGCGCTGGCAAGGTCGTTCACGGCAACCACATCATAGTGCTTACGTAATTTGGCTATGCGAGTGACAGTGCGGCCAATCCGACCAAAACCATTAATCGCAATTCGAGGCTTTGTCATGTTCTTACTCCGTGTTTCCTATAGACCTTAACGCATACCCTATCAGAGTTTGCCATCTTCAGCTAAGAACAACAGGGCAGGAAGAGTAAGATGAGGCACTACAGTTATTAGGCTTTGCGAAATGAACGCAAAAAACTCCGCAGCCCCAAACCGGCTAACAGCATGATTCCGCACCCTACCAAACTGAGCGCCATTCGATAGCCAATATTTCCTACTCTGCCGGTATGCAGAGGCAACATCAACTTGTAAAGTTTTTCAATTGCATCAAGATCAGCTGAATCTAATCGTTTTATTATTTGACCTGTAGCGCCATCAACAGTGACATTATTCCAGCCATTCTGATGAAACTCATCGAGCCTCTGCAGCCCAATGGTGAACACACCATCATCCTGCGGCGAAACACTAACAGAACGAATACGCGAACCATCAAAGTGCGTTTGCGCCACAGCAATTGCATGGGTAGCGTCAGCTAGCTCCTTAGGCCGATATTCTTGCCGTGCTGTTGTTGCGTCTTGGGGTTCTGATGTTATTGACTCTGCGTCTTGCAATGACGTTGCCCGACTCATTGAAGACCCTAACAAAACCTCTTGCGCCTGTTGCGGAAAAACAAGAATGACGCCACTTGCTAAAACACAGGCAAGCGGCAAGCACAATACAACGCCCATATTTCGATGGGTCATGCGCATTTCGCGCCGGGCCTGCCACGCTCCGCGCATCCACAACCTTGGACGGAACGCTTTTCGCGAAGGCCACCAAGCGACTACGCCGAATGGCACCAGCACCAACATAAACATTGCCGAAAACCCGACAATCCAAAGCCCGGGTGTATCCAGCAAGAGCCGGTGGTGAAAGTCGTACAGCAGCTCTTCAAAACGCTCTCCGGCTTGCCACTCGGCGAGCAGTTTTCCTTCACTGCTCAAATACGCATATCGGCTGTCTCTCAAAAAAACTTTGTGCAAACGCAGGTTCTGATGATTAAAAGCAGTTAGAAGCACATTCTGCGCACCGAAATTCGACCACGCAGCGTGATGAATTTCCGCGGCCTCTGCGGGCGCCAATTCGAACTCGCCTCGCACCTGTGGAATGGTTAACCATAGGTATTCGCGTTTCCACACCAAGGCCGTGCCAGTCACACTAACCAATATCAGAACGATGGCTAATAAGGCCCCACCCCAAGCATGTACATTTCTAGCGAATTGATAAGGCGTACGACACGACATTTATGAACTGCACTTTCTCAAAATTCTATTGTAACCCAATGACCAGTGACACCCTGCTGGTAAAACACGGCTTGCCACAATTCGCCTTTATTCAGCACTATTAGCTATAAGTTGGCCCGCTTATCGCCACATAACATAGGCATGCTACGCCACTTATTTACTAACAGGATTCGACATGAACCGCTCACTATTCATCAAGTTTGCCAGCATTGCAGGTATTGCATTATTGATTTTGATTCCCCTGGGCATGATTGAATCCAAAATTAGTGAGCGGTCGCACCTGAGGGCTTCAGCCGAAGCTTCCGTAGCGGCCAGCTGGACAGGATCTCAGGTGGTTTCAGGACCAATGATAGCGATTGACTATGAACAGCAGCACAGTGTTCAGGGAATTGATGACAACGGTTTTCGTTTCGAAAAACACGACGAGCTAATTAAGAAAACAGTCTACATCTCTCCTGTAGAAACAAAGCTCAACGCTGACATGAAGACTGACGTTAGAAAGCGCGGCATTTATCCGCTAACAGTTTTCACGAGCTCAATACATTACACGGGCCATTTTAATAACAGCGATATCGGCAGCGCCAAACAACAGCTAACTAAAAATAAAAGTGTTATTTCTATAAAGGAGCCCAGAATAGTCTGGCACATCAGCGACCCCCGAGGACTCAATAGCGTATCAGAGCTTCAGCTCAATCAATCCCAATATCGCCTGCTTCCAGGTTCGCTAGATTCACGCGACCCGAGCGGATTACACCTACCATTAACTACCCTGCTACTTGACGATCAGCAACAATTGGAGTTTGACCTCAGCTTGGAGCTGCGAGGCATGAACAGTTTGAATTTCATACCTGCCGGTAAGCAGACAGACCTGCAGCTACAGGCTGACTGGCCGCACCCAAAATTTATCGGGGCGTTCTTACCCGCTTCGAGCGACATATCAAAAAATAACTTCACTGCTAGCTGGCATGTTAATGAGTATGCCTCGGTTCCTAATACGCCAGAACGCGTTTGTGATTCGGCTTTTTGTGACCACCATGCTGCTATGGCTTTTGGTGTTGAACTGGTTAATCCAGTCGACATTTACCTTCAGTCAGAACGCGCAATAAAATATGGGTTTCTTTTCGTAGCTCTCATTTTCATAGGGTTTATTGTATTCGAATTGCTTAAAAAGCTACCGGTCCACCCAGTACAGTATGCACTAGTCGGTTTTTCCATTGCAGTGTTTTTCCTACTATTAATAGCGCTTTCAGAGCACATTAACTTCGCTATTGCCTATTCTGTTGCCACGCTGGCAAGTGTTGCAATTGTAAGCCTCTACTTACGCAGTGTGTTGCGTGGTTGGCCAAACGCTGCTGGTTTTGGCACCACTCTGTCGCTGCTGTACGGCCTGCTCTTTATTATCATCCAATCGGAAGACTATGCCCTGCTCATGGGAGCGTCGCTGTGCTTTTTAGTGCTTGGAGCGGTGATGCTAGTGACTCGCCATATAGATTGGTATGAGATAGGCCACAAACCCAACAACGCTGGCAGTCCCGCTCCAATTCGCGACGGCCAATGATGACCACGGTCGAGAATAAGTCAGACCACCCCCGTCAGATCGTCATTGACACAGTGAGGGACTGTGATTAAAGTGGCGCCCGAGCGTTTAGGTGCCTGCTTGAATTTTGTTCAGCAGGGTAAACGGGAAGTGTGGAGAGAAACCACCGCTGCCCCCGCAACGGTAAGTGAATCACTCATTTGAGTGCGTCATCAGCCCGACACCGGCCTTAGCCTCAACTTAAGTTGGTTTCAGCCCAAAAGCTGTAATCCAATTTTGCAACTTAACGATGTAGCGGAGGGCTTCATCACTGGCTGCTTGCTGGGCGCTGTTCAAGTGCCTATTCCTCGCTCCTAGACTCCTCCATTGCTCGCGATACCTAACTCGCCAACCAATGTGTTATTGCGGTTGGCTCGTACTGTTTAGAGGACGCTAGTATGTTTACCAATACCCATTTAATGAGAGCAATGGCCGCTTGCTCAGTGGCAACAAGTTTAACGGTTTCGGCTCAAATCGCCGCTCAAGAAACCTCAATGGAAACCACCGTTGTAACAGCCACACGCACGGAGCAAGATTTTTCATCGGTGCTTGCGGCTGTCTCAGTGTTTGACCGCAACGATATCGAACGCATACAGGCCATCGATATCTTCGACTTGTTGTCTCGCGCAGCCGGAGTCTCACTTCTGCGAACAGGTGGCCGCGGAAGCGCTACGTCATTATTATTGCGAGGAAATCAGAGCGATCACTCACTGTTTCTAATCGATGGCGTCCGCATTGGCAGCGCCACCTTGGGCAGCGCAGCACTTTCAGCGATAAGCCTGTCGAATGTTGAACGCATCGAAATAATACGCGGCCCGAAATCAGCGCTGTGGGGTGCGGATGCCATAGGAGGGGTGGTAAACATAATTACCCGAAGAGGTAGGGAAGGCCGAGAACTCGCAATAAAGAGTTCGTTTGGAAGCAACAATACCAGTCAAAACACGGTATTTGCATCGCTTAATGGTGACAGTGTCGGTTTCGATGTAACCGCCAATATGTTCCATACCGATGGTATCGATAACACCGAGTCAAAAGCTGGCGCATCGGCGGATAAAGACGCCTTTCGCAACAACTCTCTTGCATTGAATTATCGGCAAACGTTCAATGAAATGCTCAAGCTCAAGGTCAGCTACAACTATAACGATGGCGAGTCGGAATATGATAGCGCCTGTGGTGATAGGGTTACCTTCGCTCCGGTTGATTGCTTCATTTTCTCAACCAACAAAGTAGACGCCTTGTCAGCCAGGCTAGACTTCAATGCAAGCGACGTGTATACCACGGCGTTCATGTTAGGCCGAAGCCGCGACGAATCAAACAACCTCGCCGACAACGTTGACCTTAGTACTACCTTCAATGGCGGTTCTTTCGATACTGAAAAAACAGAAGCAACTTGGCTCAACGTTTTTTCGTTGGGAGCGCACGAAGTAAGCGCAGGGCTGGATTATCAAAAAGACGAGGTCACTGGCACCACAGAGTACGATGTATCTTCGCGCGACAACAAAGCCGCCTTCGTCCAATTGCAGTCTGACTTTGGTCGATTCGATACATTGATAGGAGCTCGCAACGATGACAATGAACAGTTTGGTAGCCATACCACGGCGTCAGTTCAAGTTGGTTTCGAACTCAATGATGAGCTTCGCTTGGTGGCCTCATACGCGGAGGGATTCAAGCCACCTACATTCAACGATTTGTACTTTCCTAACTTTGGCGACCCCACTTTCAATCCAGAAGAATCGCAAAGTGTTGAACTAACGCTAAAAGGTCTCTATAGCGGCGCAAGCTTCTATGTGTCAGCATTCCAAAATGATATAGAAAACCTGATTCAATTTAACTCAAACACTTTTGAAACAGACCAAACAGCTGAAGCGCAAATAAGTGGTATTGAGTTTGAAGTAAGCACTGAGCTTTACGGTGTTGAAGTGGCATTAAGTGGTGCCTATCTTGAACCCGAAAACAAAGCAAATGGCCTGCTTCTAAGGCGCAGGGCAGAAAAAACTGTGTCTCTTGATGTGGACCGCCGCTGGAGTAAATTTGGGCTGGGCATGTCGGTGCTTGCGGAAAGCGAACGTTTTGACGACCCAGGTAATTTCACCGCCCTTTCCGGCTATGGCCTAATCGATCTGAGGGCTTACTATCAAATCAATGAACAGTTCAAGATAGAGGCACGAGTGGATAATATTGCTGACAAGCAGTACACCACCGCCCTGGATTTTTCGTTGGGTAGATATTTGTCGCTTGGCCGCGAAGCCTTTATCACATTTGTGTACACTCCCACTCGATAATTAAGCTTAAGCATCCGCTTTGGAGACCAATAATGAGCAATGACGATGATCGCAAAAACAAGAAACACAAAGCATCTATGGAGAAGCAGAAAGAAAAAGTAGATGCGCGCATAGAAGAAGCATCTACAGAACGCGGCGTCGCCATTTTGCTCACAGGTAATGGCAAGGGAAAATCCAGCTCATCGTTTGGAATGGTGATGAGAGCACTTGGATACGGCCAAAAAGTAGGTGTTATTCAGTTCATTAAGGGCGAGCAGCTATCTGGCGAAGAACTGTATATTCGAGACAAATGTCCTGAAGTCAAACTGTATCAAATGGGTACTGGCTTTACCTGGAATACCCAGGATCGAACCTCAGACATCGAAGCCGCTGAGCGCACTTGGGAGCAGGCAGCAGCCATGCTAAGCGACCCGAGTTACCAACTCGTTGTGTTAGACGAAATGACCTACATGCTTGCCTACGACTATCTCGATGAAAAGATGATTATCGATGCGATAAAAGGCCGCCCAGTAGAGCAAAGTGTTGTTGTAAGCGGGCGTGGCGGCGGCTCGACTCTGCAAGAAGCAATGGATACTGTGTCAGAAGTAAAAGACGTTAAGCATGCCTTCAAAGCAGGTATAAAAGCCCGCCAAGGCGTAGACTACTAAGCCACGCATATGCCTGCTACCACACTCATGGTGCAGGGCACCACGTCTGACGCGGGCAAAACCGTGCTCGTTGCTGGCTTGTGCCGAGTACTTGCACGCAGAGGCGTTTCTGTCGCTCCATTTAAGTCACAAAATATGGCACTAAACAGTGCCGTAACAGCTGACGGCGGTGAAATCGGTAGGGCCCAAGCTTTGCAGGCGATAGCAGCCGGCTTACAAGCGCATACCGACATGAACCCGGTTCTGTTAAAACCTTCCACTGATACCGCGGCACAGGTGATTATCCACGGCAAGGCCATTGGCAATCAGGACGCAACCGCCTTTCACGATTACAAACAGTTCGCGATGCAAGCTGTCCTAGAGTCACATCAACGTTTGAGCGATCAATATTCTGTCGTCATCGCTGAGGGTGCCGGAAGCCCCGCCGAAATCAACTTGCGCGAGGGTGATATCGCCAATATGGGCTTCGCCGAGGCGGTAGACTGCGACGTTATATTGATAGCGGATATTGATCGTGGCGGTGTTTTTGCGCACCTGGTTGGCACCTTGGCGCTTCTAAGCGCTAGCGAACAGGCCAGAGTTAAGGGCTTTGTCATAAATAGATTCAGAGGTGATATCAGTTTATTAGAGCCTGGTTTAGATTGGCTAGAACAGCATACTGGAAAACCTGTTATCGGAGTTCTTCCTTATTTGCATGGCCTTCAGTTAGACGCCGAGGACGCAATTGATGCATGGCAACCACCCGTAACAGAAAGCGCCATAAGGGTAGTTGTTCCGGTACTTCCTAGAATCAGCAACCACACAGACTTTGATAGCTTGCGGCTTAACCCGGCCGTTGAGTTGATTTATGTCGGCATAGATGAGCCCGTACCCAACGCTGACGTCATCATATTACCCGGCAGTAAAAGTGTACGTAACGACCTGCAGCACTTGTTAGACAGAGGCTGGCTGAAAGCAATCAACAAACATTTGCGCTATGGCGGAAAGCTTCTGGGTATTTGCGGCGGTTTCCAGATGCTGGGAGACATTGTTCATGACCCAGAAGGTATTGAGGGAGTACCAGGGTCTAGTAAAGCCATGTCGCTACTCAATATGCAAACGACTCTCAAAGCTGCGAAGCAGTTAGAGCGAGTGTCAGGATGCCTGCTTTATGGCTCGCAAGCTGCAGTGGAAGGCTATGAAATACACTGTGGAATCAGCGAAGGGGCAGCGCTTAGCAAGCCTTTCCTAGTGTTCGACGATGCACGAGTTGATGGCGCGATATCCGCTGATGAGCAGATAATTGGCACCTACGTGCATGGCTTATTCGACAAAGCAGAAGCCTGCAGCGCATTACTTGACTGGATGGGTATCGAAGATGCGCAAACGGTAGATATCGATCACATTAGACACCGCGAACTCGAGCGCCTAGCGGACACGATAGAAAAGCACTTAGAGCTGAGCCTTCTCGGTCCTGACTTCGCACAGCCCGCGAGGCCAGCTTCACATGGTTAGGCTAATCAAACCAAGCGCCCTGCTGATTGTATTACTGATTGCATTACCACTGTGCTTATTGTTGGCTATCGGCACAGGCCCAGCTGAATTATCACCATCTGACATTTTCGCTGCATTGTGGCAAGAGGACAATCAAAGCAGTTTGATTGTGCAGCAAATTCGAATACCAAGGGCATTACTGGCGTTAAGCGTAGGCGGCATACTGGCAATATGCGGCACCGCAATGCAGGGTTTATTTCGCAACCCGCTTGCCGACCCTTCCCTGATCGGCGTAAGTGGCGGCGCTTTAGCTGGAGCAAGCTTTGCAATTGTCCTAGGCGAAGGTTTGCTGGTATCGCATGGAATTGGAAGTTTGTCGCTGGTCGCATTTGCCGCTTTTTTGGGCGGTGCCTTTTGCGCCTTATTTGTGTACAAGTTAGCGACCGGGCCAGATGGCACCTCTGTTGCAACGATGTTGTTAGCAGGCATCGCGATAACCGCCCTTGCCGGCGCGGTTAATCATCTACTCGAGTTTTTCGCAAGTAACGATATGCTAAGGAGAATAAGCCTTTGGCAAATGGGCGGCCTTGATGGCGCTAGCTGGCCACGCGTTACCTTGGCGATGATTACATTAATAATACTTGTCAGCCGTCTGCCACAACACGCTACAGCACTCAACGCGTTGCTTTTAGGTGAGTCAGAAGCACGACACCTTGGTATTAAGGTGCAAACGCTAAAAATTGAATTGATATTACTTGCAGCATTCGGCGTTGGCTTAGTTGTTGCGCTAGCGGGCACTATCGCATTTGTTGGCCTCGTAATTCCGCATTTGATTCGGCTACTTATCGGGCCTGACCACCGCTTCCTTCTACCTTGTGCAGCGTGTGCAGGTGCCGTGTTACTGTTGCTCGCCGATACCTTCGCTCGCGTTATTATCGCACCGAGCGAGTTACCTATAGGCATTGTTACTGCCGCCATTGGCGCGCCATTCTTTATATCACTGCTGAGGCGTCGACATCAGTATGGAATGCAATGACAGTCATTAGCGTAAACAATGCTAGCGTAACCGCTTATGGTAAAGCGCTGCTTAGCAATATAGAGCTTACGGCAGACGCAGGCGAGATCATCGCCATTCTTGGGCCTAATGGAGCCGGTAAGACCTCACTGCTAAATACGATTAGCGGAGAGATGGCACCCTCTTCTGGAACGAGTACGTTTCTAGAAATGGCTCCGGCTAATTGGGAGAATCGCGCCTTAGCAAAACAAATGGCGGTGTTACCGCAATTTTCCCTACTCAGTTTTCCGTTCAGTGTGGAAGAAGTAGTTCGACTCGGGCGGACGCCACATGATACCGGTCAAGTTCGGGATAGAGAGATTTCCTTGCAATGCCTGGACCGCTTAGACGCCTCGCATCTGCGCCACAGGCTGTATACCGAACTAAGTGGCGGCGAGCGACAACGTGTTCAGTTGGCTAGGGTGCTTAGCCAGATCTGGTGCGACGAGACAAGCCCAATAGCCAAGCAACGCTGCTTGCTGCTGGATGAGCCAACGGCTGCACTCGACCTAGCGCTCCGAGCGAAAGTACTGACGGTATTGCGCGAGTTTGCTCGAAACGGTTGCGCCATCATATTGGTGCTCCATGACTTTAACCTGGCGGCGCAATACGCCGATCGATTGATATTGCTTCATCAAGGCTCATCAATGGCGCACGGCACGGCACAAGACGTTTTAACCGCAGAGAACATAAAAGAAGTATTTAACGTGGACGCACATATCATTGATCATCCCGACAACGGCAGGCCAGTAGTCGTTCCATCAATGGGGCTTGTAGAATGAAACACTTGATTTTGGGAGGAGCACGTTCCGGCAAAAGCCGGCACGCTGAAGCATTGGCGATCGAAAGTGGACGGCCTCTTCTCTATGTAGCCACCTCTCAATCTCTTGATGAAGAGATGTCTGCACGTATTAAAATCCACCAGCAACGAAGGGATTCATCGTGGAAACTGATCGAAGAACCTCTTCAGCTGGCCAAATCCCTGCTTGAGCATTCGGCCGCAGACAGCTGCCTGCTGGTTGACTGCCTTACATTATGGGTAAGCAACTGTCTCATCGAAGAAATCTGGGAACAGGAACGGAGCGCATTGCTAGAGTGCATCGACGACCTTCCTGGCGAATTGCTGCTTGTCAGCAACGAAGTGGGACAAGGTATTGTGCCTATGGGCGAATTAAGCAGACGGTTTGTTGACGAAAGCGGCCGATTGCATCAAGAACTGGCCCAACGATGCGACAAAGTCACAATGTTGGTTGCTGGGCTGCCACAGCAGCTAAAATAAGCAGTTTCCCGTTTAAGTGGTATATCTATGCTTCAGTGGTTAAATGAGCCTGCAGCTCAAACATCATCACGCGCTCAAGAGGCAGCCGAAGCCCGACAGGCATCACTGACAAAACCAGTTGGCTCTCTCGGCGTATTGGAAGACATAGCCATTAAATTCGCCGGCTGGCAAGGATCATCAAAGCCAGAGCTATCAAATGTGAGCCTGCGCATTTTTGCTGCTGATCATGGAGTTGCCACCGAAGGCGTATCGGCATTTCCACAAGAAGTCACCGCGCAAATGATTGGCAATTTTTTATCCGGTGGCGCTGCCGTTTCAGTATTAGCCAGAAAACTGAATGCGAGCTTTAGCGTGGTTAACTTAGGCACAGCCACGCCATTGGACGATGCTGAAAATCTGCATAACCTACAACTAGCCGCAGGCAGCCATAATTTTTGTGAGCAAGCCTCACTGGGTGATGAGCTGCTCGAAAAATGCCTGGAAGCTGGCAGACAATTCGGCGCTGAAGAAGATTGTCAGTTGTTTGTAGCGGGTGAAATGGGAATCGGAAACACCACGTCGGCCTCAGCAATTTGCAGCGCGGCGTTAACACTGCCAGTAGAACAAAGTGTTGGCCGTGGTACTGGGATCACCGATTCCGTTCTTGAGCAAAAGCAGAAAGTAGTGCGCACCGGACTCGATAAACATCGCACCAGCATTCGTACTCCTCTTGGCATTCTCTCTCATGTAGGCGGCTTGGAAATAGCCGCAATGGTTGGAGCCTACATTAGCGCTGCACAGAAAGGTGTTCCCATTCTAGTTGATGGCTACATCTGTTCTTCGGCGGCACTCATCGCCTGCCAAATAAACCCCTCCATTCGTAACTGGATGTTGTTTGCACATCGATCTACAGAGCCAGGTCACCAACATATATTGACTAAAATGGATGCCAAACCTCTTTTCGATTTGGGCTTGCGCCTGGGCGAAGGCTCAGGGGCCGCACTAGCCATTCCCTTCATTCAGCATGCGCTGGCACTGCACAATGAAATGGCAACCTTCCGAGAGGCCGCCGTAACGGCCGGTAAAAACTATTGATTAGCACCACAATAGACCTATTGCGCCACGGTCAATGCGTGGGTGGTGAAATCGTGCGTGGTGCCATAGATGTAGAACTAACCGATGAAGGTTGGCAACAGATGCATATGTCTGTGGAATCATCCTCAGCAAACTGGCAGCGTATTGTCAGCTCTCCGTTAAAAAGATGCCAGCTGTTTGCCAGCGCTCTTGCGAATAAGCGACAGTTGCCGCTGACTATTATTGACGATTTAAGAGAGATAAGCTTTGGGGCCTGGGAAGGACGAAAATGGTCCGATATAGCTCAAGAAGAACCAGAAAAAATGCGTGATTTCTGGGCGCTCGAAAGTGGTGTATCTCCTGCAGGTGGTGAGTCGCTCGCCTCTTTTAACCATCGCTGTAAGTCCGGACTGAACGAAGTGCTAAACAGCCACAACGGCGAAAACATTCTATGCGTCACACACGGCGGAACTATTAGAATGTTGCTAGCCGATACCTTGGGCACTGCTCACGCAAGCGATCCTTGGGACGTTCCCTACGCCTGCTATTCTCGCTTAAGCTATTCACAAGATGATGAACAGCGCCAGTTCGGGCGAGTAGTTTTCCATAACCGACTATCCACTATTTAAATTAATGAAAGACTCAAACGCACAAGCACCGGGCGCCCTGTTGCTTCACTTTCAGGCGTTGCTCTGTGCACTACAATTCATGACTTTACTTCCAGTTGGACGCTGGTTACGCATTCAAGACAACAAAGCGATGCGAACATTGTCCGCGGCTTACTATCCGTTTGCGGGCCTGGCAATAGCTGCCATATTGTGGCTAGTGCTTAGCGTTACCAACAACCTCCCTGCTAGCATAACCGCTGCATTGCTACTTATTGTGTGGGTGGCAATCACAGGCGCTTTGCATTTAGACGGGCTTGCTGATTCAGGCGACGCTTTACTCGGCGGTTTGGGTAACAAAGAGCGTAGCCTCGACATTATGAAGGACCCTAGTGCGGGCACAATTGCCGTGGTTGCGCTGAGCTTATTGTTGCTGCTAAAGCTTGTAGCGCTACTTCATCTAGTAAACTTCCCGCAGGCAATTGTTGCAAGCTGTATCATTGGTCGAGCCAGTGCTATGTTTCTTTTCGTATCAACTGATTATGTACGCCACGCAGGCATAGGCAGTGCAGCGGCAGATAATCCAGCCCGTCAGGCCATATTTATTTCACTTGCTATCTCCTTGCTTGTTGTTGTTGCCTTATTAGGATTATCACTCGCTGCAGTCGCCCTAACGGTTACCATGATTGTTGCTTTCTATTGGAGGCAATTGTGGATAAACCGTATCGATGGTTTCACCGGAGACACCGCAGGCGCATCAATTGAACTCTGTGAAGCGGCTTTACTTTTTAGCTGTGCAATCTATTTCAATCTACCCTGAGTATGAAAATACAGACTTCGACAACAAACATACCCATGTTAATTATACTGATGGCAGTATTATGGCTGGTGTCATTCAGCAGCTATGGTGCTGTGGTAAATCTGCAAGAAGGATCTAGACTGCGGATGCAAGAAGGAATTTCAGTAGAAGATGGCATCGGAAATGTAGTCAGGCTAAAGCAGCCAGCGCGGCGGGTCGTCGCCTTAGCGCCGCATATAGTTGAGAATTTATACTCAGCCGGAGCCGGCAAGGAAATTGTAGCCGCTGTAGGTTATAGCGACTACCCGGAGGAAGCCAAAAAACTGCCTCACGTTGGCTCATACAATGTATTCAGCGTGGAAGCGATTCTAAGCTTCAAACCAGACTTGGTCGTGGCATGGAAAGAAGGTAGCAAAGCGGAACATTTAGACCAGCTACGAAGCCTTGGCTTAGCGGTATACGTATCAAACCCAGGTCAACTTGAAGATCTGGCAAAAAACGTAAGAGACTTAGGCATACTCACAGGCCATAGTGAGACTGCCACTGACACCGCCGACGCATACCTCACAGAATTACTGCGCTTACGCGAACATTTTTCAAAGAAAGAACCGGTTTCGATATTTTATCAAGTATGGGACGAACCACTTCAAACTCTAAACGGCGAGCACCTGGTAAGCGATGTATTCAAGTTGTGTGGTGGCCGCAATGTATTTGCAGATGAACCATCCGTAGCACCAAAGATTAACCTTGAGTCCCTATTAAAGGCTGATCCTGAAGCGATCATCGCCTCAGGCATGGGCGAGTCTAAACCCGAGTGGTTAGATAATTGGCGGAATTGGCCTAGCTTACGCGCCGCGACTCATAACAATTTATACTTTGTCCCTCCCGACCTAATTCAAAGGCATTCTCTGCGTATTTTACAGGGCGCCAGAATCGTGTGCGATCAGCTGGAGAAAGTACGGTCCTCTAGGTTCTAGCGTTATGCGGCTGGTGAAATCAGCTTATTAAGATACAACCTAGAAGATGCTCTACTGACTAGAGGTGATAAGACGATCCAGTCATTGCTTTCGACAATACCGTCATAGATTGTTTTACAACCCCCGGGAAATTGAGCCCGCCTTCATCAATTGCATGTTCTGCATGACTATTTTCGTCAATCAGCATCTGTTCGAGTATCGCCCTGCTTTTTAAATCACCGCCAGGTATTTGCTCATAGTGTTCGTTTAAGTGTTTGCACACTTGCTCCTCGGTCGCTGCAACAAAACCAAGACTGATCTTATCACTTAAAATACCTGTTAGAGCCCCCATCGAAAAAGACATGGCATACCAAAGCGGATTTAGGTAGCTGGTATGCGATCCCAGTTCGTGAATACGCTTCTCGCACCAAACTAAATGATCTTCTTCTTCCGCGGCTGCGGCCATCATTGAGCGTCTAACCGACTCAGACTTTGCCGACAGCGACTGACCTCGGTAAAGCGCCTGAGCACAAACCTCACCCGTATGATTCACCCTCATGAGCGCAGCCGTGTGTACGCGTTGCTGGTCGTTTATAGACTCATTCTGCGACTCTAGCTGATCCGCAGGTGATGGCCGGCTGCTCTCCAGCTGCTTGCCACCAGCAAATGTTTTCAACATCTCATCGGCAGAGCCGATGACCCGGTCTATAAAACTTAGACGTCTAACATTGGCAAGCTTATCAATAGCCATATTCCTACCCTCCATTTACCACACGATAGGCCGGTATCCATCGAGTAAGAAGTGCCTCAAGTTCGTTGATTCTCAATGGCTTTGACACCTGATGATCCATTCCGGCTTCCTTGATTCTATCTTCCAACTGCTCCAGCAAATGCGCCGTCAGTGCGATTACTGTCGTTCGCATTCGACCAGATTCTTCCTCCCACCTACGTACTAACTCAGTGGCCTCAAAACCATCCATTACTGGCATTTCGCAATCCATTAACACTAGGTCAAAATGCGAACGCTGTATAGCGCGCAAGGCGTCTTCACCGTTCTCCACCAGCTGAACACTAACACCTAATCGCTGCAACATTCGCTCAATAACGCGCGCGCTAATATCATTGTCCTCGGCCAACAATATTTTTATGGATTGCAATTGTTCTTGAGCCGCTTCCTGTCTCAATTCCGGTGACACAGGCGCTTCGGTACTGCCTAACTCATCCAGCAGTAATTTCTGTAACGCTTTAGAACTCAGTGGCTTGTGCACAATACGCTGGATACCGAGCTTTCGTGCTAACTGTGAATCAGGCATCGTGTTTAAGCCTGTTAGCATAACAATCAACAAGTTCTGGTCATTGATCAAACTATCGCTTTTTATTCGCTCAGCCAGCTGCATGCCGTTCATGCCAGGCATCGAATAATCTACCAGCAGCACATCATAAGGCTGCTTAATATTTTCATTTGCACGAAGCAAGGCCAAAGCTTCACTTCCACTCATGCAAGACTCTACGTAAGTTCCCCAGTGCATGACTTGACGTTCTATTACATCGCAGTAGGTACTACTATCGTCTACGACCAGAATGCGTAATTCTCGCAACCTTTCTACATCAGCAGGGTTAGCTGGAGGATTGGGGCAGTCGCCTACGGGCAAGCTAAGTTCAAACTTCGATCCTTCACGCAGTAAGCTCTCGGCATCTAGCCGTCCTCCCAGTGCTTCGGCAATTTGCTTTGATAAGGGTAATCCAATACCCCCGCGCGTTGGTATGGCGTGTGTGAGCCCATCGTCTTCGACAAACAGTTCTGCCAAGCCCTCTGAACTAATCCCTGGGCCATTATCCTGCACTGTTATTCTTAGCTCTCGTGGATGGACAACGGCTCGAATAACAACTTCCCCATCACGTAAGTGCGCCACACAATGACTGATTAAATTGCTCACTATATGCCGGGTGCGAACCAAATCACCGTCTACAAAGCTCGGCTGACCAGGCTCAACAAATGATACAAGCTCGATATTTTTACGCTCTGCTTCCGGTGCGAACGCCAGCATCAGCTCATCCAGCATTTCAAGAATGTTGAAGGTTTGTTTCTGTATTGGCAAAGTTCCGTTCTGAATATGAGCAAACGCAGTTACGTCATCGATGATGTGGAGTAACTCTTGAGAAGATCGGTCAATATTGTCCGCGAACTCCGATTGCGACTCAGACATAGCAGTTGAACGCAGCAATTCGCTCATTCCTAAGATACCCGCCATTGGCGTGCGAATTTCATGAGTTAACTTGCTAAGCAATGATGTCTGATTCTCTATCAATTCTTGATTAAATTTGGAACGCAGCCTGGTCGCATATTGGTTACTACGCTGCTCAATATAGAACAATACCAGCGCTGCCATCTCAAATATAACGATTAACACCGCCAGAGACCCAATAACTCTTGTACCCATTGCTACAGCAGAAAGGTCTGCCATGGCGGTCAAAGTGTTAGCAAAAATAGTTACGAGCGTGAGTGCGTAACAAATCGCTAATAAAAGCAGGTAGCTCTTATGTGCTTCCGAATAAGCGAATAGCATTACAATTACTATCAGCACTACACTGGCTGTATGCGCGGCATAAAAGAGGTAAAAACTCACCACCTCGTCAAGAACAAACGAAATCAGTACCGCTACCAGGAAATTAGCCAGAGCAAAAACGAATAGCAGGCGTGACGATTTAGCTCCGGTTGCCGTCTCTGTAGTAATTCGTTGTGTCATTAACAACAAGAAGAAAACGTTAAGTAGCCCAAAAAGATAAGTGGCCAAACCGTTATGGGTCGCTTCATCAACGACAAGAAAGGCCGCATAACCCCAAGCGCTTCTCAAGAACCCGATAACCGCTAATGCATGTAGCGCTCCATATAGGAATATTCTTTCGCGCACCAACACCAGTGCTACGAGCGCTCCCAGCACCGCGGCAAAAAGCCCGCCGAGAAGGAAGGTGTTAAAATTGTTGTTAATCGTCACTTCGTTACCGAGCGATTCCGACGAGTAAACCCAGGAATCCAAATTAAGCGGATGTCTGGATTTCACTTTTAAATAAATGCTTCTGGTCTGTCCCGGATCAAATTGACCAAGATGAATTATCAAACCAGGCGATATGACTCGCAGACTGTATTCACGCTTATCATTGAAGTCGTAAAGCTCTACAGCTTGTGACGCATTCCGGTTGAGCGGCACATCAAACACTTTCAGGTAGGAAACGCTGATTGGCATAAACTGCATACTAAAGCGTTCAGCATCAGGGCTTATATTACGAATACTAAGACGTACCCAAAGTGTTGCATCTGTAAAACCGAATTCGGGTCGGTCTAACGTCAACGGCGCGAAATTGCGATTATGCTTGCGCAGCATTAAGTCGGCGAGTTCTAGTGAATCTGTCTCATCAAATAGCACGTCGATGTATCGATCAACCCGAACACTAGAATTTTTAGCATCGACCTTAAGAACGGGGGCTGCGTAGATTAACGGTGAGTAGCTTAGGGCTGAATACCCAAGTAGGAGCACAGCTGCAACGACAAGCCTGTTAGCCAATACGGCAACAGCCTTATAGATCATTGGCTTGCCCAATAGGAACAAAGGCTAGAAAGCTGAGCGTTTAGCAATTCAATTCCTGCTCGCGTCGAATTGCACGATAAGCTATATCTGTTCGGAACTGCACTTGATTCCAATGAATTCGCTCTACGCCGTCGTAACATGTCTGTTGTGCAGCAGCGACACTTTCACCCAAGGCTGTGACGCACAATACGCGACCTCCGCACGTTTCAATACCGCCATCACTAGAAGTTTTTGTACCCGCATGAAACACTTTTGCAGCTGCATCTACCTTATCAAGACCCGTTATTTGATCTCCTTTTTGGTAGCTACCTGGGTATCCACCTGCGGCCATCACTACGCCCACGGCAGCTCTATCGTCCCAGTCGATCACTTCGGAGGCGAGGTCGCCGTCTATTGCCGCTATCGCCAGCCCAGCCAAATCAGATTTCATTCGTAGCATAATAGGTTGCGTTTCAGGATCACCGAAACGGCAATTAAACTCAACCACACGAGCCGCACCCTGTTGGTCAATCATTACGCCCGCGTACAGAAACCCACGATAACGGTTCCCCTCTTTGGCCATTGCCTCAACTGTCGGTTGCATGATGTCACGCATAATATGTTCGTGCACTTCCGCAGTAACCACCGGCGCAGGCGAATAAGCTCCCATTCCTCCAGTATTTGGGCCTTTGTCGCCATTCAGTGCGGCCTTATGGTCTTGCGAACTGGCAAATGGCAACACATCAGTGCCATCAACAATAGCGATAAAGCTGGCCTCCTCGCCCTGCATAAATTCTTCGATAACCACACGGCGTCCTGCGTCACCAAAAGAGTTACCGGCAAGCATATCTCGAACAGTCGATTCAGCCTCTGCTAAAGACTCAGCAATGACGACACCTTTACCTGCAGCCAAACCGTCCGCCTTCACAACAATGGGAAACGCTCCCTTAGTCAAATATTCACAAGCTTTTTCAGCATCGGTGAATACTTCGTAGGCGGCCGTTGGTATGTTATTACGCGCCAGAAAATCTTTTGTAAAAGATTTTGATCCCTCCAACTGCGACGCCGCAGCAGTGGGGCCAAAACAGCGATGCCCACGCTCTGTGTAGTAATCAACAATACCATCAACGAGAGGCTGTTCTGGCCCAACGATAGTCAGTTTTATGTTATTGGCTTCGACAAATGCAAGCTGCTCGACAAAATCTAGAGGATCAATAGTCACGTTTTGAATATTTGGCTCACTGGCAGAACCGGCATTTCCCGGCGCAACAAACACAGCATCTACCAAATCAGATTGTGCAAGTTTCCAAGCTAGTGCATGTTCGCGACCGCCGCCTCCTATAACTAACACATTCATTGTTCTTACTTTGCCCCAGCAATTAGTCGAAAATCGGTTATTAGGAAAAAAGGTTACTAGTGTCTAAAGTGACGCATCCCGGTAAACACCATCGCCATTCCTGCCTCGTCAGCAGCGGCAATGACCTCTTCGTCGCGAACTGAGCCTCCCGGTTGAATCACCGCAGCTATGCCTGACTCAGCAGCCGCATCAATTCCATCTCTAAAAGGAAAAAATGCGTCAGAGGCCATCACCGAACCTTCAACTAGCAGGCTTTCGTCGGCCGCTTTAATCGCAGCGATGCGAGCAGAATATATGCGGCTCATTTGTCCAGCACCCACACCGATTGTTTGGCCATCCCGGGCGTAGACGATCGCATTAGATTTCACGAATTTGGCGACTCTCCAACAAAACTGCAGGTCTGCAAATTCTTCTGCTGTAGGCTGACGCTTACTGACAACCGTAAGGTCTGACGGCATTACAATTGCCTCGTCCCGTTGCTGAAGCAACAAGCCACCATTGACTCGTTTGTAATCATATTCTGTCGAAACGACTTCTTCAGCAGTAGCTGATAGAAAAGGCCCACATTCCAGAAGGCGAACATTCGCTTTACTGGAAATGATTTCTGACACGCCCGCATCCAAACCCGGTGCAATGATTACCTCAACAAACTGTCGATCAACAATTGCTTGGGCGGTCTTGCAATCCAAGGGCCGGTTAAAGGCTATTATTCCGCCAAAAGCTGACGTAGGATCTGTGGCGTAGGCTTTGTTATAAGCCCCCAATAAATCGTCGGCAATCGCTACGCCACATGGGTTTGCATGCTTAACAATAACGCAAGCGGCGCTATCGAACTGCTTAACACATTCAAGGGCGGCATCTGTATCGGCAATATTGTTATAGGAAAGCGCTTTCCCCTGCAGCTGCGTGGCGCCAGCGATCGACGCTGGATGCGCATTGCGCTCCACATAAAATGCAGCTGATTGATGAGGATTCTCGCCATACCGCATATTCTGCGCTTTGCTTAATTGAGTAGTAAATGTGCGCGGATATTCGGCATTTTCCTCGCTTGTCTGCGCACCAAGATAATTGGCAATTGCCGCATCATAAGCAGCCGTATGCTCGAAGGTTTTCACAGCTAAATCAAAGCGCTGCGCTGCATTAAGCTGGCCGTCATTAGATTGTAGAGATTCCAACACTACCGAATAATCGGCTGGCTTAACAACGGTGGCTACGAAGCGATTATTCTTGGCCGCGGCTCGCAGCATTGTTGGACCGCCAATATCAATATTCTCTATCGCAAGCGCTAAATCACAATCGGGCCTGGCAATAGTTTGCTCGAATGGATATAGATTAACCACAACCAGGTCGATTGCACCGATACCATGTTCCTGCATAACGCTTGCATCAACATCACGTCGACCGAGAATGCCACCATGGATTTTAGGGTGTAAGGTTTTTACACGGCCATCCATCATTTCTGGAAATCCGGTGTAATCAGCTACTTCCGTTACTTCAATATTGTTATCAACCAACAACTTAAACGTGCCGCCAGTTGAGAGCAAATCAATGCCAAGGGAACGCAAAGCCTGCGCGAATTCTACTATTCCGTTTTTATCTGAAACACTGAGTAAAGCGCGGCTAACGCGCACATTGGAGTCTTCGGTCATTACGTGGTCGTTCTGGCTGTTTTAAAAGCGGTATGATACCGCAAATTAGCACGCTAGACCGCACTGAGAACGCCGGATAGGATAGTTTGAAAAAGAATAATCACTCCTCGCACTTAATGCGAGAAGTGTTAGCACAAGGGAGGGAGATCACCCCCCTCGTAATGATTAGCAATAAACCCCCAAAGCAGAGACCAGTAACAGGTCCCTATAGACTTCGGGTGCCTCTAGGTGGTCTAGAGAAGGCCGTATTGCTTGAGCTTCTTACGCAAAGTGCCTCTATTCAACCCCAATAGGATGGACGCTTTAGTTTGATTGTTACGAGTGTACTTCATCACACACTCCAACAAAGGCGCTTCCACTTCAGAAAGAACCATCTCATAAACATCAGTCACTTGTTGACCATCAAGATGGGAGAAGTAGTTGTTCATAGCCACCTCAACGCTGTCACGCAAAGTTTGTGCGTGCTCAACAGGCGCCTGAGTTAGAAACTGCTTGATGCGCTCTGCATCACTGATTTCGACCACAGCCTCTTCCATTCCACTGGCAGGCCCTGGCGGCTGACTCTGAAAATAATCTGTACTCATGCGGCTTAGCCCTCTTCTTTATATGTCATCAAATACTGTTCAAAATAAGCTGCTAGATGAAAAACTTGCGCATCGGCAGAGTCTATTTTGTTGAATTGCTTCCTGAATTCCTCAGACTGCGGTATGTATTGCAAGTACCAAGCAACGTGTTTTCGCGCGATTCGAGTGCCCAGAAATTCATCATAGAATGCATGAAGAGTAGCCAAGTGTTCAAGTAACAAATTCCGTACATCCTGCACATTTGGGCGGCGTAATTGTAACCCTTTGTGCAAGTATTGTGCGATATTTCCCAATATCCAGGGTTGCCCTAAGGCTGCGCGACCGACCATGACACCATCGACGCCCGTTTTGAGCATTATCTGTTCAGCTTTGACCGCCGAGTCAATATCCCCGTTTGCAATCACCGGAATTGAAACGCTCGCCTTCACGGCTGCAATGCTGTCGTAGTCAACATCCCCCACAAAGCGACACGCTCTGGTTCGCCCATGGACCGTCACACAGGCAATACCACTGTCCTCAGCTATTTTGGCCACTGTCACTGCATTCTTATTCTCAAGTGACCAGCCTGTTCGAATTTTCAGAGTAACCGGAACATCTACGCTTCCAACAACCGACTGCAGAATGTCAGCCACCAGCTTTTCGTCGCGCAATAGTGCAGAGCCCGCAGCCTTGTTGCACACCTTCTTGGCAGGGCAGCCCATATTAATATCGATCATTTCGGCGCCAAGGTCTGCAACTTCGCGCGCGGCATCTGACAGCATTTCAGCATCACCACCCGCAATCTGCACAACCTTCGGGCCAGTATCGTCACCAAATTTCAATCTAAGTCGTGATTTTCGGCTATTCCAAAGTCGCTTATCAGAGGTCAACATCTCCGAGACAACCATACCGGCACCCAGTCGATACGCCATCTGCCGAAACGGCAAATCGGTAACTCCAGCCATTGGCGCGAGAACAACGCAATTAGGCAAACTAATGTTGCCTATTTTTAGAGGAGTGGGCTTCACAGGGTAGGTAGCAGCTTAAGCTCGTAGTTGGTCGCATCGGCGCCAGGGTCCCTCACAATTAACGACAATCGTATTGGACTTCCGCTAGGCATCAAGGCTTCTCCACGCAACTCGCCATCAAGATACTCATTGGGAAAGAATTTCCTCGTAGCGACCGGTTGATTCCTCATATCCGAGAAAGTCAGTTGTAACACAGGGAACGGCTGACCAATACTCGATTTGTTTTTGATAATTATGTCCGCCGCTAGAGCGTCATCAATCTCCGTATGCACTCTTACAACCAACTGCTGCTCAATATTCCCAAGGTCGCGATACAGCGGCAGTTCACAGCCTACAACGTTACAGATTGTTGTCAATATTGGCCGGGTTCTATCACTTGTAATCAGGTCACTCCAATAAAAATAAGTGTATTGCAGCACAAGCAACAGGACCATCCCTGCCACTCCAGCAACCCAATTCCAGGGCATTGGCTTGGGTTCAGACGTCAGCTCTGCATCTTGTGTTTCAAGGTCAATATGTTGCGGCAGAAAATCAGTAGTATGCTGACGGCGATCTGCTGCAGTTGGCGTTGGCTCATTAGCAGGCGAATGCAATAACATTTCAGATAACGAGATTGCCTCGCTAGCGCCACTGCCTTGCGACGCATAAACACTCGATGCGTCTTCATATAAATACTCATTCGACGGATCTTCGTCCGCACTCGACGTAGACCGCGGCTCAGGATCTGGTTTTAGCCCATCTGCGGGAACAGAATAGTCAGTCTCGATTTCCTCGACCATCGAACCCCAAACATCAGCGGGCTCTTCAGCATGATCGACTAGGGTTTCACTCTCCGGCAAAGGCTCCGTCGACAACAAAGCGTGTTCGTCACCCAGCGCCAATTCAGCATCCCACCGATTAGGCTCAGGGCTCGATGTCTGCTCTTCTACTAAGCCTTGCTCCTGCTCAAGCCTTTGCTCAGGGTCAAAGGCTTGCTCGGGCAGCTCAGCCATCTCTATTGGGTCTACTTGAACAAACTCTGAACTTGCATCACCCTGCACCAAAGGACTTGCTTCCGGCGCGTCAATGAGCGGCTCATTTGTCAGCTGCTGTAATGGCTCGTCGTCAAAATCTGGTACCGAATCGAAGATAATTTCTTCAAAACCCAAACCAGACCTTGTTGCTTGCACAGAAGTTTTGTCGTTAGGCTCAACCGCCGGCTCCGACATCAGCTCCTGCAGAGGGTCCCATTCATCACTTGCAACCTGGTCTTTCGACGCTTGCGAACTGCTTGCAGGAGGGTCTTCTAACTCCGCAAGCAGGGCCAGCGCCCAATCCTCATCAGAGGAGCTTCGAAGATCGTCTTCGTCAAATTTGAGCCTTTCCTCTATCAACTGTATCTCGGGCTCGATCAGCGAATCGGACAATGCATCTTTGTCTGGAGACAGAGGCTCTGATTCCGCGCTATACGATAAATCAGCCCCAGACTGAATACCGTCGAATTGCCGAACTTCTTCGCTCTGCGTCAGCTTTGTCGTTAGAGCATTCGCGTCAGAAAATTCCGTAGAGGGAGGGGAGGTCTGTTGATCTGAAGATTCCTCGCGTGGGTCGATCAAAGAACGAAGCACATCTTCATCGACCAGGCCATCGCTCTGACCGCCGCTAATCAGGTATTCGCGGCCCATAAATACATTCATGCAATAACCACAACGCACCTGACCGCCGGCAACATCCAACTGCTCTTCGGTTACCCTGAATGACGTCATGCATTTCGGGCATTGGCTGATCATTTCGTTCATGATGCTTGTTAAGTTGTTATTAACGACACAAAGCTGCATCGAATCTATTCAAACTTTTACTGTTTCGTACCCGACAACAATACCCACTCATCTCGAAGAACAGGTGGCTGGAAACGAACCATATCACCATAGGCTGTTGTTATTTCTTCGATCTGAAAGTCTAGTATACCTGACAGAATAAGATTGCCACCGGGTTTCAGCAGCGCACAAATTTCTGCTGCCAATACGACTAAAGGACCTGCAAGAATATTAGCTAACACCACGTCTGCGCTTTCTTCTGCATCGGGGTAGCTGCCGACATGATGAGATTTGATTTGAGCCTCAGACAGGCCGTTTTTTACACAATTTTCCTGACTATGCTCTACCGCATCATGATCATTATCAATCGCACTTACATAACAAGCGCCAAGTAAGGCAGCGGCGATTGCGAGCACACCAGAACCACAGCCAAAGTCTATGACTCGTTTATCGCCGCAATCGAATTGATCCAGCCATTCAAGACACAATGCGGTTGTTGGATGGGTGCCTGTACCGAACGCCGTACCAGGGTCTAGTATTATCGGGTATTGGCAGCCTGCAGGCACCGGCTTCCACGACGGGCAAACCCATAGGCGTTCACCAAAGCAGATTGGATTAAAGCGATCCATCCAGGCTCGATGCCAGTCCTTATCCTCAACAGCATTGAGCTTCCAGCTATCATCTCCTGGCGCGCCAATAATTTGTGTAAGCCCTTGCTGCAGGCTATCAAGATCGGCGTCAATATTGAACAAGGCTTGCAGCTTGAGTTGTTGCCAGACCTCACCGCCGCCTTTTACCAACTCAAACAGTGCTTCTCCAGAGGCACTTTGTAGAGAGACTGCCAGCGCGCCTATTTCAAACAGCGCAAACTCCACTGACTCAATATCTGACCCAGCCAGTTGAAATTCAAGTTGAATAAATTCGCTCACAAAGAAGCTTCACCGTTTGGACAAGCTGTTAAAAGATAAACCGCCACCTTGGTGTTGTAATAGAATACTAAGACAGGCCCAGTTTCTTTTCTAAGTAATGGATATTGACCCCACCCACACCAAATTGCTCGTCTGTCACCAGATCTTGCTGCAGCGCAATGTTTGTACTAATTCCCAATATAACCATTTCTTCAAGTGCATTGCTCATGCGTTTTAACGCCGCCTCACGAGTGTCGGCTGTGGTGATCACTTTCGCCACAAGCGAATCATAATAAGGAGGTACGGTATAGCCGCTGTAGAGGTGAGAATCTACTCGTACGCCGTTACCACCAGGGGGATGGTAATGAATAACCGTACCCGGGCTTGGCATAAATGTTTTGGCATCCTCAGCGTTAATTCGGCATTCTATAGAGTGCCCCTTAATTTGCACGTCATCTTGAGTAAAGGACAGTGAGTTGCCTGCAGCAATGCTTAACTGCTCCTTAACTATATCTATACCGGTTACCATTTCAGTCACCGGGTGCTCAACCTGCACGCGCGTGTTCATTTCAATAAAATAAAACTCACCGTTTTCATACAGAAACTCAAAAGTTCCAGCACCACGATAACCGATATCAATACAAGCCTTGGCACACAACGCCGCTACAGCCTCGCGAGCTTTAGGCTCGATGCCGGGAGCCGGCGCCTCTTCCAGAACCTTTTGATGCCGACGCTGCAAAGAACAGTCTCTATCGCCCAAATGAACGGCTCGCCCCTTGCCATCAGCTAACACTTGTACTTCAACATGACGAGGATTCTGAAGGAACTTTTCTAGATAAACTGTCGCATCACCAAAGGCGGCCATTGCCTCACTGCGTGTTAAATCGACTGAATTTAACAACTCGCTTGCTTCGTTAACAACTCGCATGCCACGACCACCGCCACCAGACGCCGCCTTGATGATAACCGGGTAGCCAATCTCGTCGGCTATTCTAAGAGATCGATCGCCATCTTGGGTTAACGGACCATTCGAACCGGGTACCGTAGGCACGCCCGCCGCCTGCATCGCTTTAATAGCCGACACCTTGTCACCCATCATTCGGATTAAGTCGGCTGAAGGGCCAACAAAAACAAAGCCGCTGCGCTCGACCTGCTCTGCAAAATCGGCATTTTCAGCTAAAAAACCATAGCCCGGATGGATCGCTGACGCATCCGTAATTTCGGCAGCCGCTATTATGGCCGCTATATGCAAATAGCTTTTGGCCGAAGGGTTAGGGCCTATACAAACAGACTCGTCTGCTAGGCGCACGTGCATCAAGTCGGCGTCGACTTTGCTATGCACTGCAACGGTTGGAATATCGAGCTCTTTACACGCCCGCAAAATGCGCAGTGCAATTTCACCGCGGTTAGCAATAACTAATTTTTCTAACATTCGCTTTTCACACTGGCTGTGGGAAGAAATTCATATTTTCTGATCAGGGTTGCCGACTTGAGCCGCTCACTAAAGCTGCAGCTTCAAGTAGGCGACTAATCTCGATTACGCAATCACAATCAACGGTTGATCAAACTCTATAGGATCGCCGTCTTCGACCAAAATTGCTTCGATGATGCCAGACTTGTCGGCTTCAATCTGGTTCATCATCTTCATAGCCTCAACGATGCAAACCACATCACCGGCATTAATGCTTTGACCCACTTCAACAAAGGACTTTGAACCAGGCGATGGCGAGCGGTAAAACGTGCCTACCATCGGCGATTTCACGGAGTGGCCACTAGGCACTTGTTCTGCGCTTATTTCAGAATTTACAACGGGAGCAGCAGGCGCAGCGCTGGCTACTGCGGGCGGAGGAGCGGAGTGATACACCGCAGCCTGCTTGGCGTGCCGACTGATACGCACAGACTCTTCGCCCTCATGAATTTCAAGTTCGTCGATATTTGACTCTTCTAGCAATTCAATCAGTTTCTTGACTTTACGTATGTCCATAATGCATCTCTCTCTGTGCTGCGTTGAGGCCGGTTGCGATAAAGGTTATTATCGGCCAATCAGAAGATCAGAAGGCAGTCTAGGATAAATTCGAAGAATATGTCTACTTATTTAAAGATTTTCGGCGACTATTGATGAATATTTACGCATGCTAGGTGAATTTTTAATCGCTCGCCAACAGTTGCAAGCTCGCAAAAAGTCGCTGCTAGATTGCTCGCACCGCGTCGATGACGACGCTTGGCGTTAGAATCTGCGGAAGAATCTGAGCTGGCTCTGAAGCATCCGCAGGAAAGAGAAGGTACAGAGGAACGCCGCTACGGTCGTACTGACGCAGTAGCTCAGTTATAAGCGGGTCATTATTGGTCCAATCGCCTTTTAGATACGCCACATTGGCTTCACTAAAAGCCTCCATCACTGACGATTTGGACAAAGCTACACGCTCATTTGCCAAACAAGTAATGCACCAATCAGCCGTGAGATTTACGAACACTGGTTGCCCATTTGCACGCAGCTGAAGAACCTTCTCAGCTGAATAAGCATTAGACGCTTGGGCGCTGCTTAACACCCGTTCCTTCAAGAATGGCCCAGCCGCTAAACTGATCGCCAATGCCAGAGAGACAAAGGCCAACAGTCGCCTGACTAATCCGTCTCCACGCCAGAGCCACAACGCTAAAAAAATCAGTACGCAACCAATAAGCACTGCAGCCATGCCGTCAACGCCAGTTTGGCGGCCCACAACCCAAATTAGCCATATTGCCGTTACATACAAAGGTACGGCCATAACTTCCTTAAAGGTGACCATCCATGGTCCTGGTCTTGGCAACATCTGCGCCAAAGCCGGGACCCACACAAGCAGAACAAAAGGCGCGGCCATGCCCAGGCCCAAAGCAGCGAAAATACTCAAAGCCATAAGAGGTGGCTGAACCAACGCAAATCCGAGTGCGGCACCCATAAACGGTGCAGTACATGGACTGGCTACTACCACAGCCAAAACACCCGTAAAAAAGCTGCCACTATGACCGCTGCGCTCGGTTAGGTTCTGACCTGCACCCGCCCAACTTGCACCAAACTCAATAAACCCGGAAAGACTTAGAGCCAGTGCAAAAAACAAGTACGCCAAACTAGCAACAATCCAGGGGGTTTGCAGCTGAAACCCCCAACCTAGGGCCTCGCCTGCCGCACGCAACGCTAACAACACACCGCCCACAGCCAGAAAACTAACGACAACACCTACTGAGTAGCTCAAACCGTGCGCTTTCTGCTCCTCGCGCGAAATTACACCAGCATTCACTAGACCGAGAACTTTTAATGCCAGAACAGGAAAAACACATGGCATAAGGTTTAAAACCATGCCGCCAAGGAATGCGAAGAGAACCATCATGAGAAATGACGTAGATGGTGCATCACTTCCATCTGGTCTACTTTCAACCGAAACAGCATTCTCGCCGACAACCCCAAATGAATCTTGCTCAAGCAATTCGCCCGATTCGGCAACAGCAAAATATTGTGTGCGCGGCGGGTAACACAGTCCTGCATCAGCACAACCCTGCGATGTGATACTGAACTGCTCAGCCTCTAGCGCGGGCTGCGCTGAGATAAGCGCATTATGGTAGTAAACTTCAACATCGCCAAAGTACTCGTCAGTTTTAGCCAGGCCAGGCGGGACATTAAGCACCATCTCCTGCTCTTCGTCGCCCTTAATGACAGCGCCAGAAAACGCATGGCCGTAAAGATAATAGCCCTCAGCAATACTCCAGCTGAACGAAAGATCGCCATTAGAACTTCGCTCCGCCAATAACTTGTAGGCTTCTTCGACAGGCAGAAATTCGACGGTCTCGTTTGAGGAGGCCCACTCCTGACCAAAAGCCGGTTTTGCGGCTTCAGAAAAATCACCAGCGGCTCTTGACGTGGTCGCAACGAATAGCAACAAAAAAGTTAGAAACGTGCGATGACAGAAAGAAATGGTCACAATGAATCCTGTAAAGGTTATGCAAGTCGACCCGAAAATCGCAAGCCTGCGCCGAATTATAGCTGCTGAGCTTAGCCAGCCGCTAACTTGGGCCTGCAAAAACAGAAATAGTTCGTTGAGTTGGCGAGAAATCCTTCAAAATGCGAAACTGATCCCGCCTTCTTTTTCAGGAACCACGTAGATGAAGCTTCACCAAGCCCTGACCACATTGCTTCTAGCTGCACTGACCACGTCATGTACCTCACCAAATGAATCGGATACAACCCGAGCCATCCAGATCACTAATGCTTACGTGAGAGCGCCAATTGCTAGCTCAACTACCGCCACAGCTTATTTCCACTTAAGCAACACCGGCAGCACAGCAATCACACTTACCGCAGCAAAAAGCGACTCAGCACGTAGCATTGAGCTTCATGAGCATCAACATGAAAACGGCACCATGAAAATGCGTCGGATCAATAGTGTCGATGTACCACCAGAAAGCACCGTGGTCTTCGAACCCGGCGGCAAGCATCTGATGCTGTTTGGCTTTGACGCTGAAGATTCAAAAACCCAGGATCAGCTAAGCTTTGAATTTTCAAACGGTGAAACTGTATTGGTCAGCGTCGACATTCGCAGCATTCTAGACAGCGAATAGGCGACACTTCGGGCCGATCTATAAACCGGCCTGCTGTAGCAGCTCTGCATGCCTTTCAGCTGGCAATCGCGGACCGAAGTTGGACACAACCTCTGCCGATGCCAAGCTAGCCAAGCGACCAGCAGAGGCGAAATCATGACCGGCTGTGACTGCAAACATAAAAGCGCCGGCAAACATATCACCTGCGCCATTAGTGTCTATCGCCTTCACCGGATGTGATGCAACCTCAATCAATGACTGACCGTCATAGAGCAGCGCGCCTTTTGCGCCCATGGTTACGGCAAAAGTAGCAGCAATAGACTTAAGCGTGTCGATTGCATCTTCCAGCTTTTCTACTCCAGCCCAACTCATGGCCTCCGCTTCATTGCAAAACAACAGGTCTACCTTGGTGCCCAACATTTCTTGCAGACCATCCTTAAAGACTTCCACAAGAAAAGGGTCAGACAAACTCATTGCGGTCTTTACACCCGCTTGCTCCGCTATCTCACGCGTTTTAACGGCGGCTGCACGACCCGTCGGCGACGTCGCCAAGTAGCCTTCAAGATAAACGTATTCAGAATTTTTTATGGCCGTCTCATCAATTTCAGATGTCGACAGCTGTTCGCTAATACCAAGGAAGGTATTCATGCTGCGCTCTGCATCCGGAGTGATCATTACTAGGCATTTACCGGTAATGCCTGCGCTCTCATTAGCATTCTGGTTGTGATCAACGCCCGCTGCATTGAGGTCATTCAAGTAGAAACTGCCATTCTGGTCAGCAGCTACCTTACAACTGTAAAACGCCGAGCTACCAAAATAACTACACGCAATAATACTATTGGCTGCAGAACCACCACTCGCCAGCTTGGATGTTTCCAGGTGACCCTCCAAGTGATCTAACAGCTCCGATTGACGCTGCTCGTCTACTAAGGTCATCACACCTTTTTCCACTCCAGCCTGCTGAAGGAAGTCGTCACTCACCTCAATCTCAGTGTCAACCAATGCAGCTCCAATCCCGTATACCTTATAACTCACGTATTACCTCCTAATGTTTAAATCCTTACCTAAAGCCGTTAAACGCTCTCCGCCTTATAAGGCGAAAAGTTCAATCACAGTGGCCATAGAAATTTTTTGAAAAACGGCAGTACTCATTTGCTTTACCACTGTCGAGCATTGCCTTGTTAATATCACGACCAGACTTATCTTCGCAGCGTGCAACTGTGCGGCCGTATTTATCCACATCTTGAACGTAACAACTTAATTGTTGCCCCATTGCCAGTGATTTCAACTGATCTTTGGCACGTTGATAACCTGCTTCGGATGTCTCTGGCGCATCTACTGCCCATAATCGAATCTGTTTCTTGTGGCCGCTTAAATACAAACTATCGCCATCGACAACTCTATGAACTTTACCAGATAGAGAATCTTGAGCATTTGTCTCAGATTGATTTTGAGCCTGCGCTGGTGAACGGGAGTCCGTCTGTGGATCTAGCCGTTGCACTATCACTAGCAACGCCAATAAGGCAACGGCTATTAGAGTTTTAGCATTGAATTTCATAAACCCATCCAACTTAAGCCGTTTACAGCGTTCAGTGCGGCAAGCAAGGCAACCGCCATACCTGCAGCCAATACGTCGTCAAGCATTATCCCAAAGCCGCCATGCACCTGTCGATCGGCCCATCGAATTGGCCACGGCTTAGCTATGTCGAAAAAACGGAACAAAGCAAAGCCCGTAACCACAGCCACAGCGCTGCGGGCTCCCAGCGACTCAAACAGATAGACCAACACTAGCCATTGGCCGACGAATTCATCCCACACAATGGCTCCATGATCATGTACGCCCAGCGCTTCGGCACAGGCGCCACACAAATATACACCAAGAAAAAAAGCCAAAGTGATAACAACAAGCTGCACACTTGCAGGCAGAAAAGTTATAGACACTAAATAGATTGCAACGGCCGCCACACTACCCCAAGTGCCCGGCGCTTTCGGAACTAAACCGCTGCCAAAGCCCAACGCCAACAACTGAACCGGCTTGCTCAATAGTTGTTTGAAACTTGGCAAAATTGCGTGATTCATAGCAAATCAATGGACATGGTCATAGCCTAGAGTATGCGGCAACTCCACCGCATCTCCGCAAGCATCTAATAGTCGAATACCTGTTTCAGCTACAATCGTGCCAATCCTAATCAACTGATTATCAGCAAGGCTAACATCTTCAGCAGCCTCCGCTGGCATCGTAACGCACAAGCGATAATCATCTCCGCCGATCAAAGCCCACTCCTGAGATTGAGCGGTATTCGCAGCAAGTGTCGCGGTCGTTTTTGCGATCGGCAGCGACTCTAGCTTTAGCTCCGCTCCCACGCCACTGGCTGAGAGTATGTGCTGAAGATCAGCCAGCAAACCGTCTGAGACATCGATGGCCGAATTCGCCAGCTTGCTTAGCCTTTTACCCAGCACCAAATCAACATCCGGTTGATAGTAACGTTCGTGCAAATAAGGGTTTTCTTCGAGCTTATGGGTTTGCAGTAAGGTTAGAGCGGCCGCTCCATCACCAAGACTGCCTGTAACAAATACAGCATCACCGAGCTTAGCCCCATTACGACGCAAGGCGGCGCCCTTGTCCACTTTGCCCAACACTGTGACGGTAATAGTCAGCGGACCACGGGTTGTGTCGCCCCCGATCAAAGGAATATCGAACGCCCTGGCCGTGGCATGCACACCTCCCGCAAAACCACTAATCCATTCTTCATCAAAATCCGGCACCGACAAAGCAAGCGTAAAACCATAGGGGGCTGCTCCCATAGCTGCGAGATCACTAATACTCACACGCATGGCTCGACTCGCTATCAGATCGGGTGACGCAGACTCAAGAAAATGGACCCCGGACACAAGAGTGTCTGTCGATATGGCCAATGCGTGGTTTTCCGGCAAAGCGTCCAGCAAGGCACAATCATCGCCAATCGATGTCAGCACATGCGGTCGAGTGAAGGCCGGCTCAAGAAAGTGTCGGCGAATTAAATCAAACTCGCTGGGCATTTAGCTCTGACGCGCAATTTCGATAGGGCGTAAAGAACCGGCAAGCTTATCCAACACGCCGTTTACGTATTTGTAGCTATCCGTTGCCCCAAATTTTTTCGCCAAGTTAACGTACTCATTGATAACAACTTTATAGGGTACTTCAATATGCGCCGCCAACTCATAGGCACCGCTTGTTAACAGTGCTAACTCAACCACATCAAGATCATCAACCTGGCGGTCAATCGCGTCGGCCAACTGTAGCTGTAAGTTTTCGAAATCGCCGGCCACGCCTGTCAGAAGATCATGAAAGAACTCTTCATCAACCTTTGTCATGTCGTAATCGGCTCTGAACTCCGCTTCAATAGCGGCAGGTGAGGCCCCTGCCATGCGCCACTGATAAATGGCTTGCACCGCATAGTGCCGGGCCTGCTTGCGCACGGCTATTTGCTGTTGATGGTTCTTCGACAGCTTTAGATCATTTTTAGACATAGAAGGAACGCGAGTGGGGCATCATTGCTGATGCCGGATTACAGAGGCTGGTCGCCCTCTAAATTTTGCTTAACAAGCTGGCCATTTCTAACGCAGAAAGTGCAGCTTCTTCGCCTTTATTACCCGCTTTGGTACCAGCGCGCTCAATAGCTTGCTCAATATTGTCTACAGTCAGCACACCAAATGCGACTGGAATTCCACTGTCGAGACTCACCTGCGCCAAGCCTTTTACGCACTCGCCTGACACATACTCGAAGTGGGGGGTTCCGCCACGAATAACAGCTCCCAAAGCAATAATTGCATCAACGCCATCTTTGGCGGCCACTTTGCTTGCCAATAAAGGCAATTCATAGGCACCAGGGGCTCGGTACACTGAGATATCTTTCTCGGCCACGCCATGACGTCGCAAGGTATCAACCGCGCCAGTAACCAAGCTATCGACGATGAAACTATTAAAGCGCGATACAACAAGGGCAAACTTCCGCTTGCTGCCAGTAAAGTCACCTTCAAAAGTCGCTATTTCGCTCATTAATCAGCATCCACGAGTTACACGATGGCGAGCATGATACCACCTTGGCAATGTCGCTCACAGCCGTTGGTGCACTTGCCAACCGCTCACAGCGCATTTAGAGTCACAATCTTTCAATCAACTCAGCAAAGCTTTCTATGATTCGCGAAGACTTCAACCTACGAGCTCATTCGGACGACGGTGAGATCCCCTGCACCGTGCTGCAAAACGAAGAAAACAACGCTAGTACAAACCTAGTGGTCGTACCATCAGTTTTCGGCGTTGATGATACTTTTTTGCTTCATTGCCAACGCTTTTTAGACAGTGGTTTTCGAGTTTACGCATTGGACAGCTTCTGGCGAACTGAGCCAGGCCCTCTGATTGCCAACGAAGCTGGCATTCAAAAAGCGATGGCCAGAATGGGCGCTCTCAACGACCAAGACTGCGACTGCGATGTCAGCGCGCTACTTGACCATGTAAGGGCTGCACACACAGAGCAAAGGATTATTGGCCTAGGAATTTGCTTCGGTGGCCGGCCCGTTTTCCGAGCCGCAATTGACGCGAAACTTGATGGGGTAGCCGCTTGGCATGGCGTGCGAATTGGCGAACTTGCATCAGAGCTCACTAAACTCCCATGCCCTGCATCACTCCAATTCGGCGCAATAGACGCTTGGACGCCAGCAGAAGACATTTCTGCCATCAAGCAAGCTACCAGCAATTTAAACGGCGTAGATATTCAGGTTCATGCAGACTGCGATCATGGATTTACCCATCTAGGTCGCGCTCCGGTATTCAATCAAGCGGCCTATGACAAATCCTACGCCAGCCTGCTTAAGCTATAGCCGACGAAAGCAGCTAACTCGGCCTGCTAGGGCGCAAAGCCATTGTCGGCCAAGGTTGCATAACTCAGGCTTGGCCCGTCTGCACTTTTGAACTGCAATAGTCGTTCAACATATCGCGCCACAACATCCACTTCTATGTTCACTGTCGTTGCCACCTGATAACAGTGAAAAATGGTTTCCTTCTGGGTATGCGGAATAATATTAACCGAAAATTCGTTGCCTTCAACTTCATTAACTGTGAGGCTTACACCGTCAATCGTCACCGAGCCTTTCTTGGCGATGTACCGACTGAGATTTTCAGGCACCGCGAACTGATACCGTGTGCTTCGGCCATCGTCTTTCATTTGCCTAACACTACCAACCCCGTCCACATGACCGCTAACAATGTGCCCCCCTAGCGGCTCGCTGGGTAGCACTGCCTTTTCCAGGTTTACAGATGAACCAATTGATAAACCACCAAGCGTTGTGTTGTCTAAAGTCTCAATGGATACATCAGCAGAAAATGTGGTGTTGTCATAGTCGGTAACAGTTAGGCACACACCATTCACCGCAATACTGTCACCCAATTTAATAGCTTGTGTATCCAACTCACCAGTGCCCACTACTAGGCACACATCCCCTTGTTTGTGATCTATGCGATCAATGGAACCTAAAGTTTGAATGATTCCTGTAAACATATTATGTAGCTCCCGAAAAACTAAAATGCAACACTACTGGTAATTCAATCAAACCAGACAATAATCCCGTAGCAAAAGACACAGTTAACAAACTTGGTAAAGACAGCTAGGTCGACGACCTATGATGAGGTACTGCGTCTATACGTATATCGTCACCAATAGCTTGAACGTTGAGAAACTCGAGCTGAACATTTTCAGCCATCGATTCAATTGGCAAACTCAACAGAGGCCGCGCACCGCTCCCCATTAACTTGGGCGCAACATATATTACCAAATGATCAACTAGACCCTGTTCAACAAAAGCACCTGCCAATGTAGGGCCGGCTTCCACCAACACCTCATTGCATTGGTGCAGGGCTATTTCTTCTAACACCTTTCTTAAATCCAGTGGCGAGCTTGGCTGAGAAACAATCTGAACGGTCTCAGCGTTTTGCATAGACATGTCAGCAACCGCCCCGGCTTCGATAAACAACAGCACATTCCCAGACGCTTCCACTATATTCATGCTAGCGACAACCTGGGCCTTACTATCCAGTATGGCGCGAAGCGGTTGACGCCCAGCCATTAATTCAAGACCCTCTACATCCAAACCCTCTGGTCGCACATTCATCGTCGGATTGTCATGCAATACCGTATTAATGCCCGTCAAGATGCAGCAGCATTTAGCCCTAAGCAACTGCACGTCACGTCGCGCTTCCGCGCCAGTGATCCACTGGCTTTCTCCGCTTGCCATGGCAGTGCGGCCATCCAAACTCATCGCCATCTTCAGCGTCACCCTGGGAAGCTTAAGTTTTTGCCGCTTGATATACCCTGGATTTAACGCCTCAGCTTCGGCTTCCAACAAGCCAAACTTCACTTCGATCCCAGCATTACGCAATTCCGCAAAACCTTTTCCCGACACCAGACTGTGGGGGTCTTGCATTGCACATACGACCCGCTCCACACCGGCCGCGACCAAACTAGAGCTGCACGCTGGCGTTCGGCCAACAAAGCTGCAAGGTTCAAGGGTAACGTACGCGGTACAGCCACGAGCATTGGGGCCAGCTTTTTGTAAAGCCATTGCTTCAGCATGCGGGCCACCAGGCCGCTCATGCCAGCCCTCAGCAATGACGTCCCCGTTTTTTACCAGCACACAGCCAACGCAAGGATTAGGCATAGCTGAAAACTGGCCTTTTTTCGCCAGTTCTACAGCCCGCGTCATAAATCGGCGTTCTTCGTTTGTGTAATTGAATATCATAGAGTTAGAACGTGGCCTGCCGGAAAACAAACATCAGGAATACAAACGCAACCCTCAAAAATGAGAGAGACACCAAAGCAAAACGTTACTCTTCCTGTGAGAGCTTGTCTATTTCATCACGAAATTCAGCAAGGTCCTGAAAACTACGATAGACCGAGGCAAAACGCACATAGGCAACATGATCTATTGTCTTGAGCTGCTGCATAACAAGCTCACCTAGCTTGATGGCAGGCACTTCGCGCTCACCCATGGATTGCAAATCGTGTTTGATCGCACTAACAGCCAAGTCCACCACTTCGATACTAACCGGCCGCTTTTCTAGCGCCTTTTGAATACCTGCACGCAACTTGGCTTCGTTGAAAGGCTCGGGGACATCATTCGACTTGATGATGCGCGGCATTAGAAGTTCAGCGACTTCGTAAGTAGTAAACCGTTCAGAGCAGCTCAGACACTCGCGCCGCCGTCGTATCTGATCACCTTCACTCACTAAACGAGAGTCTATTACTTTCGTTTCAGCTTCATTACAAAATGGGCAGCGCATATTAGCCAGTCAGTCAGTTCAATTTAGTTGCGATACACAGGGAAACGACCACAGAGTTCGCTCACTTCATCGCGCACAGCAGCATTAACAGCATCACTGTCTATGTCATTAACAATGCGTGCAATCCATTGGGCAATTTGGCGCATCTCGGCTTCTTTGAACCCACGTCGAGTGGCAGCGGGCGTCCCAACGCGTAAACCGCTAGTAACAAAAGGGGAGCGCGGGTCATTCGGCACTGCATTTTTATTCACTGTAATGTGCGCTCGGCCGAGTGCAGCATCAGCGTCTTTGCCGGTAATATCCTTGCTGATCAAGTCCACCAGAAACAAGTGATTCTCTGTTCCGCCAGAAACAACATCTATTCCCTGGGCAATTATCTCACCGGCAAGCGCTTTCGCATTTTTAACAACTTGCTGCTGGTAGATTTTGTATTCGTCGGTCATCGCCTCTTTGAAACAGATGGCCTTAGCCGCAATAATGTGCATCAGTGGGCCGCCTTGGCCACCAGGAAACACAGCTGAATTCAGCTTTTTTTCCAGATCAGGGTTAGCTTTGGCAAGAATTATTCCGCCGCGTGGACCACCGAGTGTTTTGTGCGTTGTAGACGTTGTGACGTCGGCTATTTGTACTGGATTGGGGTATTCGCCTGCCGCGACCAAGCCTGCAACGTGCGCCATATCTACTACAAGATAAGCACCGACTTCATCAGCGATATCTCTGAACCGCTGCCAATCAGCAATCATGGAGTACGCAGAGAAACCCGCCATAATCATTTTAGGCTTATGTTCGCGCGCTAAACTCTGAACCTGATCGTAATCAATTTCGCCTGTGTCTGGGTGCAAACCATACTGAACAGCATTGTATGTTTTGCCTGAAAAGTTCACTGACGCACCGTGAGTGAGATGGCCACCGTGAGCCAAACTCATTCCCAGCACAGTGTCACCAGCATTCATGAGCGCCATGTATACCGCGGAATTAGCCTGCGAGCCCGAATGAGGTTGAACATTGGCGTAGTCTGCACCAAACAATTTCTTAACACGGTCTATGGCCAAATCTTCCACAGTATCGACATGTTCGCAACCACCGTAGTATCGCTTGCCCGGGTATCCTTCTGCGTATTTATTGGTAAGCACTGAGCCTTGAGCCTGCATAACTCTAGGGCTGGCGTAGTTTTCAGACGCGATCAGTTCAATATGCTGCTCTTGACGCAGCTCTTCATCGGAGATTGCCTGCCAAACTTCATCATCAAAGCCTGCAATTGTCTGCTGCTTACTGAACATTGAAAATACTCCTTGAGGGCCGCCACTGAAAGAGCGCGCATTCTACATGAAATGCGGGCCTACGGGCAGAGTTTGGAGCATGTTAGCTGGGTCTTAGGGGTTGCCGTCAGGCGCTTTTCTGTTCGCTGGAACTGCGATCTGTCACCTCAAAAAACTGCTCTAGTTCATAGGCAGGTTTAGGGCCAGCAAAGTGATATCCCTGGGCGGCAGAACAGCCCAACGCTTCGAGAAAAGCAGATTGCTCAGCCGTCTCAACACCTTCGGCTACAACACGTAAATCAAAGCCCTCAGCGAGCGCTATGATCACCTTAATGATCTGCTGGTCTTCTTTGCCACCAGGTAAGCCGGCAACAAAGCTTCCATCAATCTTTAAACCATCGATCGGCAGCTCTTTTAGGTAGTTCAGCGACGAATAGCCCGTACCAAAATCGTCTATTACAACCGTAACACCAAGATCCTTTAGTTGCTGCAACACTGAACGAGTCACGCCAATATCGGCCATGAGAACGCTTTCTGTTAGCTCAAATTCTACAGTGCTAGCCGGCACATCATATTTATCGAGCAAATTGGATACATAGTGCACCAGCTGCTCATCGCCAAATTGCCGAGCAGATAGATTAATAGCGATCCTGTCCACCGGCATATTCATTTCGCGCCATTCGGCAAACTGCCACAGAGAGCGATTAATCAACCATTCGCCCATGCGAATAATCAAACCGGTTTGCTCAGCAAGAGCAATAAATTTCATCGGCGACACAAGGTCACCATTTGGCTGGCGCCAACGCAGCAAGCTCTCTACTGTGCGCAGGTCATGCTGGGTATAGCAATATTGCGGTTGATAGAAAACTTCGAACTCCTGATCATTCACGGCCTTATGTAGCGCATTCTGGAAAGCCAGCTGTTCCACTGAATGAGCGTTCATTTTCGATGTATAGAACTGGAAATTGTTTTTTCCAGCTTCTTTTGCAAAATACATAGCTGTGTCAGCATTGCGCAACAACATCGAAGGCGTTTGGCCATCATCCGGATAAACAGACACACCAATACTGACGCTGACGAAGGCTTCATTGCCCTCAAGCGTAAATGGATCACAAAGCTCGCGCAAAATCTTACGAGCCACATGTGACGCCGCAGCTACCATTTGCTCTTTGTTGCTTTGCCCACTCAGAATAATAGTGAATTCATCACCACTCATTCTGGCTACGGTGTCTTCACTGCGAACATTATCTTTTAGCCTCTCAGAGGCTATTTTCAGTAGCTTGTCGCCTGCAGCATGGCCAAGCGAGTCATTCACCGCTTTAAACTGGTCAAGGTCCAAAAACAACAGCGCAGCGCAGTGATTGTTGCGTTCACAGCGCTGAAGCTCATGATCCAAACGGTCATGAAACAACGTTCTATTGGGTAGGCCGGTTAAGGCATCGTAGTAGGCTAGATGACGAATACGCTCTTCATTTGACTTGCTTTCAGTGATATCGCGCAAGGTGACAATGACACATTGAACACTATCATCATCTTCGCGCAGGACTGTACATGTGGTCATGGAGTGAAACGCATCACCTGACTTTCTTATTCCCAGGCATTCCCCCTGGGCAAAGCCAAGACCCAGAGCTTCTTTCATCAAACCGGTTCCTGGTGCGTCATTCGCTGCAGGCCCACTACCGCTATTTTCTTCATGAGGCAGAATTAAGCCCTCAGCAAGTTCGCCCAACAGCTCCTCGCTGCTAAAGCCGCTCATTTCTATCAACGCCGGATTAACCTGAGTGATTCGGGCATAAGCATCCAAAATCATAATGCCGTCGTTGCTATTCTCAAACACCTTTACGGCCATCCGCTGACCCTTGTCCAACAAGGTGCGATCAGATATATCTCTGGCGACTACCAAGGCAAGATTATCCGCTTCATTGTCTTCTATCCGTGTACAGCGGGTCTGGAAGTGATGCCACTCTCCGTCGCTCGTTTTGCAGCGAAATACGTCATCGACAACATCACTATCCTGCAGCCGCCTGGCTATTTCCGTGGGAGAGCTGACAAGGCGATCATCTGGATGAAGCATTTCTGACCATCTTGCGGCCGTAACATTGGGGCAAGCGTCGGCATCCTGTGCCGGCCAGCCAAAGTGTTGGAAAATATCACGATTGGAATAAACTACGCTCAGCGCATTTAGATCGATTACGAAGATTAAATCAGGCACAGAAGCAACTATGTGCTCCAGAAACTCGGCGCTAGCCTCGTTTGATGCAACAATCTCGGAGAGCGACCCAGCACTAGTCTGGGGCCCGTTTTTTCGGTCGTCTATGTCCACTACTTACTCGCCCGGCTCCATTAAGACTGCGCGTTATTTATTCAGTATAGACAGCTGTTTGACTTTCAGTGTTGCGCTTGTCGGGCAATTTGGTTACTTTGCGCTTTTTTTCAACGACGGAATCCCTGTGGCTCAATATATTTACACGATGAATCGGGTGGGCAAGATTGTGCCGCCAAAGCGCGAGATTCTTAAAGACATATCTCTGTCGTTCTTTCCAGGGGCCAAAATCGGGGTTCTGGGCCTGAATGGATCTGGGAAATCGACGCTGTTAAGAATCATGGCTGGGCTGGACACAGAGATCGAAGGCGAAGCCAGGCCAATGGCCGATATTCGTATTGGCTATCTACCACAAGAACCACAATTGGACGAAACCAAAGATGTTCGCGGCAACGTAGAAGAAGGCTTTTCCGAGGCTAAACAAGCACTTGAAGCCCTAGACGCACTTTATGCTGCCTATGCTGAGCCCGACGCTGACTTTGATGCCCTAGCGGCTGAACAGGCCCGCTTAGAGAACATTATTCAGGCTAGCGATGCACACAATATGGAGCATAAGCTTGAAGTTGCAGCCGACGCATTGCGCCTGCCGCCATGGGACGCTGATGTTTCCAAACTGTCAGGCGGCGAAAAACGCCGTGTTGCGTTATGCCGACTGCTACTTAGTGGCCCTGACATGCTGCTACTTGATGAGCCCACCAACCATCTCGATGCCGAAAGCGTGGCCTGGCTGGAGCACTTTCTCGCAGATTTTTCTGGGACCGTGGTGGCCATTACCCACGACCGCTACTTTCTTGATAACGCGGCCGGCTGGATTCTGGAACTCGACCGAGGCAGAGGTATTCCCTATGAGGGCAACTACTCAACTTGGTTGGAAACCAAAGAACAGCGCCTGGCAATGGAAGAGAAACACCAGGCCGCGCATGAAAGGTCTATTAAGTCTGAGCTTGAATGGGCTCGATCAAACCCGAAAGGACGGCAAAGCAAAAGCAAAGCCCGCCTGGCCCGTTTTGAAGAGCTCAATAGCCGCGAGTTTCAAGAGCGCAACGAGACACTCGAGATCTACATTCCACCAGGACCCCGTCTGGGCGATAAGGTGATTGAGATCAATGGCATCAGTAAGTCTTTTAGGGGCGAAATGCTGCTCGACGATGTCAGCTTTTCGGTTCCGCGAGGCGCAATCGTTGGCGTAATTGGTGGCAATGGTGCGGGTAAATCAACACTGTTTAAGATGATTGCAGGCATGGAAGAGCCTGACTCAGGTAATGTCGATATCGGTGAAACAGTGCAACTATCGTACGTGGACCAAAGTCGCGAAGATTTGGATGGCAGCAAAACCGTCTGGGACGAGTTGTCTGACGGCTTAGACATTCTTACGATCGGCAATTACGAAGTATCCTCGCGAGCCTACGTTGGCCGCTTCAACTTTCGTGGCAGTGACCAGCAAAAGTTCGTGAAGGATCTGTCGGGTGGTGAGCGCAACCGATTGCACTTAGCCAAAGTGCTGAAGCAAGGCGCCAATGTCATTCTGCTTGATGAGCCGACCAATGATCTAGACGTGGAAACTTTAAGGGCGCTTGAAGACGCAATATTGGCCTTTCCGGGCACTATTATGGTCATCTCGCACGACCGTTGGTTTCTGGACCGCACGGCAACTCACATTCTGGCGTTTGAAGGCGACAGTAATGTATTTTTCCATGAGGGCAATTTTTCTGATTATGAAGAAGATCGGAAGAAGCGCGTTGGTGAAGCGGGGCTAGTGCCGAAAAGAGTTCGTTATAAGAAGTTGGCGTGAGCCTTGGCTTTTAATGTTTGAACACGCGATTCGCTGTTGCGGTTCTTGTTGAAACGAGTGGCGGGCCTGCGGCCTGACCACTTTTACTGTTTCCACAAGAACCGCAACAGCAAATCACTTCTATGCAGTAACAAGGAAAATTTTTCGATCTTTGCCGCTGGGTAAAAATAGGTGATCATTAACAATTGATAGCCGAAGGCCCTCATCGCGGCTATGCGTGGGTCTCTTCGATGCAATGCGGCCTACATTATTACTCTCTGCCAAAGAGCTCAGAGCACATTCTCCAAAGCATCCAAGGCCCCAGACAACTTATCAACCGCCAAAATTTCCATACCCTCAATGCCCCCACGCGGAACATTCGCGCGTGGCACAATTGCTTTGGTAAAACCGTGCTTCGCCGCTTCTTTCAAGCGCTCCTGGCCTGAAGGCACCGGGCGAATTTCTCCACCCAAGCCTACCTCACCAAACACTACCAACTCCTGCGGCAAGATAAAATTTCTCAAACTACTCACAAGCGCCATTAGCAAAGCCAAATCGGCGCTGGTTTCCAACACTTTCACGCCACCCACAACGTTAACAAACACGTCCATAGAACCAATCTGCAAACCACCATGGCGATGCAAAACAGCGAGCAACAAAGCCAGTCTATTTTGCTCAAGGCCCACTGCAACACGCCGGGGGTTAGCCAACTGACTGTCGTCAACAAGCGCCTGAATTTCAACAAGCAAAGGCCGAGTACCTTCCCACACCACCATAACCACAGTGCCGGGCGTCATCTCATCACCGCGCGTAAGAAAAATCGCCGAGGGGTTCTTTACTTCTTTCAAGCCCTGCTCGGTCATCGCGAACACACCCAGCTCGTTCACCGCGCCAAATCGATTCTTCTGGCCGCGCAAGGTTCTGAACCGACTATCGTGACTGCCTTCTAGCAGAATCGAGCTATCGATCATGTGTTCGAGCACTTTGGGGCCAGCTAGACTGCCGTCTTTGGTTACATGGCCCACCAGGAACAACACAAAGCCGCGTTGCTTGGCCGCTTGAATTAAATAAGCCGCTGATTCACGAACCTGGGCAACCCCGCCCGGCGCTGAATTAATATCGGGCACAAAGGTTGCCTGCACAGAGTCGACCACCACCAGTTTGGGCTGGTGCTCCTCAATGGCCTGCAAAATGCTACTAATATTGGTTTCAGCCAGCAACTTGAGATCGTCGGTAGGCAGCTTCAGGCGCTGCGCTCTCATCGCGATCTGATGTAACGATTCTTCGCCCGTCACATAAAGAGCTGGTATTTTCGCCGCCAGAGTACACATCGTCTGCAACAACAATGTGCTTTTGCCAGCACCCGGGTTACCGCCAATCAATATGGCCGAACCTGGAACCAATCCACCACCTAAAACGCGGTCAAACTCAGCCATGCCAGTGGCAAGCCGTGGATGTTCGTCTGCCTTAATGTCACTCAGTATCTTTACGCTTGATCGCTCACCAGCGTAGCCCATGGTGCGAGCACCACCCGCAGTACCGCGTTCCGGCATACCCAGAGAAATTTCCGATACAGTATTCCAGGCCTTACAGTTAACACACTGCCCTTGCCATTTTTGAAAATCCTGTCCGCAGTCTGTACAGACGAACGCTTTGCGCGCTTTGGCCAAGAGTGGCGCTCCATAGTGTTTGAAAGAGTCGAACATTGTAGCAATAGTTCGTGACAGTCGCTCTGCTAGGCGCTTAAAATTGCCGGCCGATTCGAGCATCCTATTTATGCCCTCGCTGTTACCTGAACGCGCCATTTCTTTTTCCCCCTCTCTTGCGGCAACGCTTGGGCTGGAAGAGGCGGTGATGCTGCAAGGACTGCAAGAAATCAGCTTGCACGCGAGCACACAGCATCGCGACGGAGATCTTCAATGGCAGCACGCGGAGCAAGCTAAAATGCGCGCTTTGTTTCCTTTCTGGACCGACCAGAATGTTCAGAGCGTAGTCGCGTCATTAGTGGAAAAGGGCGTGTTGGTGCTTAACAGTGCACCGTATACCGAAGTTAAACACTTATATTTTGCTTTGAATGATGGTGACGTGCGCGAGCGACGAGCAAGTAAAAGAACCGAACAAGAAGCCCCGCTACAAAATCAGGCTCAGGCAGCGTCCACACAACCGCTAGCTCAACCAGTCCCAGCCTCTAGCACGATTGTCGCGGCTCCTGGCAGCCAGGGTAAGCACCCTATTCCAGCAGGATGGCAGCCTGACGCTGATACGCGACGACA
>JBGCFQ010000040.1:0-74766 GCA_045106985.1 Pseudomonadales bacterium
CTGGAAGCAGAGCACCCATGAACGCGTTCGAACCGGGCAGTGGTTCTACCATCATGGCTTACGCAAGCATCTGCGGCGAGGAAGATATACAAGCAGCGGCGGATGCTTACTTTCATACCAATAGTATTGAGCAAATCCGCACATATCTAGCATCAGATGAAGGGAGTAGCTGTGGAACAGCGTCCTCCACGAGCAACTCTATTCCCGCAGTTGCAGCAGGAGCCGACGGCGCTATTCCAATGCAAACACCGTTTGTTCTAACGGGGTCCGCGAGCGACGCTGATGTAGGTGACAACCTAAGTTATGCTTGGGAGCAGATGGACCTTGGGCCGGCCACGAACAGCCGTGCAAGTTTTGTTGATGATGGGCAGCGTCCCTTGTTTCGTTCTTTCACACCAGCTGATAATGCCAGCCGTACCTTCCCCCAAATCAGCGACGTTGTTAACGCGGCTACAACCTACGGCGAGATATTGCCTACAACCGCCAGAACGCTGAATTTTAGATTGACCGTACGTGATGGCAATGGCGGTGTCATCTCTGATGATAGACAACTATCCGTTAGTGATTCTGCAGGTCCTTTTACAGTCAACACTCCAAACGGTTCACGTTGGACTGCTGGAACGCAGACTGTGAGTTGGGATGTGGCGAACACAACGGCAGCTCCCATAAATTGCGCAAATGTTCAAATAACATTATCAACCGATGGTGGCATGACCAATAGCATAACCTTGCTTGCCTCGACCGCGAATAGTGGCAGCGCTTCGGTTGAAATTCCTGCTATTAACACAAGCATGGGCCGAGTTCGCGTGCAATGCACAACGCAGCCATTTTTTGCAGTGAATCCAGCAAACATTACTATTGGCGAAGGGGGTGGTTCAACAAATACTCCTCCTGTTGCGAATGACGATAGCTTCACTCTCGCGCAATCATCTACGCCTAACAATTTAAATGTTCTGAGCAACGATTCAGACGCTGACAATAATACCCTGCGTATTGTAGGGCTTAACAACGTAGTTTCTGGCACGGCGGCTATTGCGGCTGACGAACTCAGTATTGATTACACCCAAGCAGATGGTTTTACTGGCACCACCTCATTTGACTACCGGATTAGCGATGGAGACGCTGAAGTTACGGCAACGGTTAGTATTACCGTGAATGAAGAAGTGACGCCTACTCCACCTGCTCCCACACCTGCACCTACTTCTTCAGGCGGTGGTGGCGGTAGTGTCGATATCAGTATTTTCATTTTGATGTTAGCAATCTATATGATTTTATCCGTAAACCGACAGAGGTTTCCCGGCCTTTTGACAAATGGGAGTTTTAAGCCTGGAGTAAGTTCATGAATTATATTGCGTCGTATGTATCGATTCTGCTGGTAGCAGGTGCATTGTCAGGATGCAATGGGTCGGCAAAATCGAACGAATCGCTTGTAGACGAGGCAAGTTTAGAGCAAACCACTATGTCACCAAGAGAAAAAGAAGTCGTCGCCACAATGCTGTGGGTTGAAGATGCGGACCCCCAAGCTGACGCAGCGCTGATGTTGAAAAACGACAAGCCAGAATTGATGGCTTTTGCTGGCAGAGGATTGAGTTACCCTGGTTTAACAAAAAACCAAGTTGCCAGCATAAAAAATAAAGTGGGGTACCAGGTAGCAGAAGGTAGTAGCGATACTATCTACGGAAACAGCCACCGAAGCTTGCGTAAAAAACTGCGTGAGTACGCTACTGTTTACAACCAGATAATTTTCGATGCGGTGAAATAGCGCGGCACTTTATTGGTCTAGCAATTCAATCCAGTGTTTAACCGGCACAGTAGACTTTGTACCCAAGTGAAGCTGACAGCCAACGTTCGCCGTCACGATCTGTTGCGGACTTTCTATCATTAAGCCGTTAAGCTTGTTTTGTAACAGTTGCTGACTGGTCTCAGATTGCAAGATGGAATAGGTACCTGCCGAGCCACAACACAGATGAGCATCTTTTGTTTTGCTTAAGGGCACGCCCACTTTCTGAAGAATTTTTTCAACGTTGCCGTCTAGCTTTAAACCATGCTGTAAGGTGCAAGGGCAGTGAAACGCTGTTTTAGTGCTGGTATTGCCTAGCTTAAGTTGGCTTAGATCTTCTTTTAATAACACTTCGCTGATGTCACAGCTGAGTTGTGAGACGTGAGCGGCTTTGCTGGCATAGATTGGGTCCTCTGCGAGCTTGTCCCCATACTCCTGCACCAGTGCACCACAACCTGATGCGGTAACCACTATAGCTTCTGCACCTGCTTCTATGGCGGGCCACCAGGCATCAATGTTTTTACGCATGGCGTTAAGCCCGTCTTTATGTGCTGACAGGTGGTAGTCAACGGCGCCGCAGCAGCCGGCCTCGGGTTCTTCTACTAAGCTAATGCCCAGACGGTCTAACACTCTTGCGGTGGCAGAGTTCGTGTTAGGCGTTGCTACAGCTTGTGCGCAACCGCGCAGCGCTAACATAGTTCGCGCGTGTTTTTTTGCGGGCCACAGGCCGGGCTTTTGTTTCAGTGGAACAACGTTCTTCAATGAGCCGAGCAGAATTGGCCTAAAGAACTGGCCGAACCTTACAAAGGGGCCAAATCGATTAGGGTAGGGGAGCAGTTTACGCAGCAGCCACCGAGTAATTTTATTAATGTAGCTACGTTCAACTTTTTGCTCAACTATATGTCTGCCAATATCAATTAACCGGCCGTATTCCACGCCAGATGGACAGCTTGTTTCGCAGCTGCGGCAGCTCAGGCAGCGATCGAGATGGTGCTGGGTTTTGACGCTGACTTCATTGGTTTCCAGCAACTGTTTGATTAAGTAGATTCGTCCTCGTGGTCCATCACGTTCGTCATTAAAATGTTGGTAGGTGGGGCAAGTAGCATTGCAAAAACCGCAGTGCACACAGGCTTGAATGATATCTTTAGCCTGCTGTGCGTCAGCCTTATGAGCCAATTGTGAATGAAGTTCGGTATGCATTATTTTTCGCTCAGCTATCGACTGTCGACTGTCGACTAATCAAAGCCAGCTATAAAGCCTTCCGGCATTAAATATGCCCTGAGGGTCTAAAGCCGCTTTCACATTTTGGTGGATTTGTTTAAGCACCTTGTTGGCTACGAAAGATACTTCTCCATGGCGATCACCGCCTTCGATCATTTGTACTTCGCCGCCTGCCTTGAGTGCGAAGTCCTGTAATTGCTGCGGATCAAAATCACCTTGCAGCCAGCGTTGTGCTCCTGTCCAGTCAAACGCCCAATTCTCACTGCCAAGAAAATGCCCCGCGCTTGGGTTTACTGAAAAACGCCAAAGTGGGAGCTCTGGGCTTCGCTGCTGAAAAAACCGTAACTCATGTTCGCGCAATTTATGCCAAAAGTCGTTCGCTTTTTCAGCATCAAGCGCGTTTGCTTGCCACTCTTTCTGCCATTGCATAGCGGTTGCTGATACCGAGCTGTGCGCTCCTTGCAAGCGCAGATAGAGCTGCCCATCAAGCCAACTAGCGCCTGTGAGCGGCTTTGGGCTTCGCGCTAGCCGGTTCATTTCTTGTAGAGCGTGTTCGGCGGATAGCTCTTTAATTAGTGTGATGCTGGCGGCGGGTTTAGGCAGCACCTTCACGCTGACCTCTGTGATAACCCCCAGCGTTCCCATGGCGCCTGCTTGTAAACGCGATACGTCATAACCCGCTACGTTTTTTAATACCTGGCCGCCGAACTGTAAATGTTCGCCATGGCCGTTAATCAGCCTTATACCAAGCGTATGGTCTCTCAGTGAACCCACCCAAGGTCTGGCACTGCCGGATTGGTTGCTGGCGAGTGAACCCGCAATTGTTGCTTTCCCTTTGTATCGACGAGGGTCGCAGGCCAGCATTTGATTGTGCTGGTTCAGCGCTTGGTCTATTTCGGCTAGGGTAGTACCCGCTCGGGCGGTGAGTATCAGTTCAACAGGCTCGTACTTCACTATGCCTGTGTGCTGCGATAGAGAAATGACCTCCGCCGTAGTTTCTTCTTCTCTTTCTTCCACGGCGCGCCCAAGTGCCGACTTAGTATTGTTTCCCTGGATACGCAGAAGCGTTTGATTGGCAAGCGCGGTTTTAACCTGGTCGACGAGCTGTTCGCTAATATCAGTCATCAGCATTCCTGACGCTGTGGAGACTCTCACGGCTATCCCTATTCGCCCCGAGGGACCTGTATTCCTGGCAGCGTTTTAACGTCGGAATACCTTTGCCTGGGTTAAGCGTGCCGCAGGGGTCGAATGCCGCTTTGATCGCGTGAAACTGCGAAATCTCTTGGTCGGAAAACTGAACCGCCATCTGATGTATTTTTTCAAGGCCTACGCCATGCTCGCCGGTGATGCAGCCGCCCGCTTCAACGCAAAGTTCGAGAATTCGGCCGCCGAACTGTTCTGTTCTTTCGAATTCGCCTTTAATGCTGCTATCAAACAAAATAAGGGGGTGCAGATTGCCATCGCCAGCGTGAAATACATTGGCAACACGTAATCCGTATTCGTGTGAAAGACGCTCTATCTCATTAAGAACGCGCGCTAATTGGCCGCGTGGTATGGTGCCGTCCATGCAATAGTAATCAGGAGACAGTCGTCCGACCGCGGGGAATGCTGATTTACGGCCTTTCCACAGCAGCATTCTTTCTGCGTCGTCCTGAGAGGCACGTACGCTGGTTGCCCCTAGCTCCTTGAACAGCGCTGAGACTGTGTTTACGTGCTCGGTCACTTCCTCAATTGTGCCATCAACCTCGCAGAGCAGTAGGGCTTTGGCTTCGAGAGGGTAGCCTGCTTGCGCAAAGGCTTCTGAGGCCTGGATTGCAAAGCTGTCCATCATTTCCAAGCCTCCCGGAATGATGCCGCGTGCAATGATCTCACCGACGGCGTTGCCCGCTGTTGTCACTGAGTCAAAACCCGCCAGAATAAGCTGAGCAGCTTCAGGGGTTGGCAATAGCTTGACCGTGATTTCGGTTACAACACCCAGCAGGCCTTCAGAGCCATGAATAAGCGCGAGTAAATCAGCACCATAGCTATCCAAGCCTTCATTGCCGAGCGTGATCCGCTCGCCTTCTACGGTGAGAAACTCGACCTTTACGACATTGTGTACGGTTAAGCCATATTTAAGGCAGTGCACGCCGCCTGCGTTCTCTGCCACATTACCGCCAATAGAGCAGGCGATTTGTGAGGAGGGGTCAGGGGCGTAATACAAACCATATTGAGCAGCCGCTTCAGTGATGGCGAGATTGCGTACACCTGGCTGCACTGTTGCTAAGCCTGCTATAGGGTCGATATTAGTTATTTGATCAAACTTAGCCAGCGATAGCAGTACGCCGTACTTGTTAGGGGTAGCGCCAGCCGATAAGCCCGTGCCTGCGCCTCTCGCGACAACCGCTACTTTATGCAGATGACATAGCTGTAGTATTTTTTGTATTTGTTCAACTGTTTCGGGAAGCACTGTCAGCAGCGGCAATTCACAATAGGCCGCTAGGCCATCACATTCGTAAACTCGCTGCGTTTCGCTATCGCTAATAACGTAGTCGGCGTGTATAAACTGGATTAATTCGTCGGCCAGCTCGGCTGAGCTGATTGTGCTTTCTGATGCTGCAGAGGCATCGGCTATGGCTGTGCGTAGCATGCACTCGGTCCTTCCGATTGGGCTTCAGTCAACATAAGTTGTGCTATACGATCTTTTGCTCGCTCACAATAACGCCATCAGTATCAGCATACAAATACAGACCGCTTTTCCAGTCGATGCCACCAAAAGACGAGGCTGCATGCAGCTCTCCCTCAGTCACGGGTATGTATTTTCGCGGGCAAGTGCCAAGCGCGAACAGCGCAACAGGAATGTCTTTTATCTGAAAAGTGTCTCTGATGTAGCCATTGACGATAATTCCAGTGTAGTTGCTAGCGTGTGCAAACTTCATCAAGTTCTCGCCAACAACAGCAAAGTATTCCTGATCAACATCAACCACTACCACTTTGCCGCTTCCATCAACGTCTCTTAGCAGCGTGATCAAATCAGAATTGTTTCTATCGAGCTTTAGGGTAACAACTTCGCCCTGGCACTTGTCGCCGCCACCATAGTTTCTGTAACCTGCGTCCAGCACATGCACTCTGTCACTGTATTCATCACAAATATCGGCCGTAAAAAAACTCATGGGTGCTTCTCATGTCGTATGTTGCAAAGGTAGGGGGCAGAATTCTAGGGGCTGGCTCTCTATGAAACAATGTTTTTTGCCGGCGGCTTGGAGTTCTTCTCTATGGACGGGCCATGCGCAGATGATAACGCAGTGTGAGTTATTGATAGAGCTGCCCTTAAACATTTGATATTATTGCAGTTATCTCTTTTGGCGCCCAATGTGGTCCAAATAAGGCGTGCCAAACCGTTGGAAGTAACAAACTATGAAGGTAATAACAGGCGTGGTGGGTAATGATATCCACGTGGTCGCCAATCGGCTTATTGACCTCTCCCTGCAGGCGAGGGGTTATACCGTGTTTAATCTGGGCGTTAATACCCATCTTGAAGAATTCTTCGACGCTGCTGTAGAGACTGGGGCCGAGGTTCTGATGATCTCCTCCTTGAATGGAGAGGCTGAAGGTTGGGGGCGCGAGGTGAAGCTACTGAAAGCCAAGTACGACAATCTGGACGATTTGATCATGATGATTGGAGGCAATCTGGTTGTGGGCAGCGGCAATAGCGACGACATTATCACACGCTATAAAAAGTACGGCTTTGACCTAGTGTGTCATCAAATAGATTTGAATACAGGGCTGAATATGCTTGAAGAATTGTTAGAGTCGAGAGCTCAACAGTGAGCTTATTACAAGAAGAAAGAGAAGTTATTCTCAGCAACGAATATGTTGATGCATTCGACTTTGCTGAAGTAACTGAGTTTGTTAAAAACGCCAGTAAAGACCTGTTTATATCTCATCATTTCAAGCACAAAGAAAAGATGCTGGTTCAGCCCAGAGGTGGTTTTCCAACCTACAAGCAACAGTACGCATTGTATGAATATTTCGTAGACGCCAATGTAGATGTGCTGCCACTTACGGTTGACTCGAACACGCGCTTAAACGATTACGCCACGGCAAAGAAAATGCTGCGTTTGAGTGAAGAAAACGACAAGGATATGCTCAACGGCTACCCCTTGGTTACGCATGGTTATCGAACAACACGCAAGATGATCACGCACTTCAACAAACCTGTCAGTTTGCGCCACGGCACACCCGACGCACGATTGTTGATAGAGACGGCCATAGCGTCCGGCATCTTTGAAATAGAAGGCGGCCCGATCACCTATCTTTTGCCATACTCAAAGAACTTCCCCTTAGACAAAGCGTTTCTGTATTGGAAGTACGTAGAGCGTGTTTGCGCCAATTATTCTGAACTCAATGAACCTATCAATAGGGAGTCGTTTGGGCCGCTGACCGCCACATTGGTGCCTCCTTCAATCACCATCGTTATTCAATTGCTGGAAATGTTGCTGTCTTTAGAAGAGGGCGTGAAGTCATTCTCTGTTTCGTTTGCGCAACAAGGTTCGATGAACCAAGACATCGTAACCGGGGCGGTAATAAAGAAGTTGGCGAAGCACTATGCGGCCGAGATTGGCTGCGAAGACGCTACAATCAACCTGGTTTACCACCAATGGATGGGTGCGTTCCCTACGAACAAGGATTTCGCAGAGCAGCTGATAAACCTGTCTACAGTGATCGCATCAATGGTAGGTGCCGACAAGATCATTACTAAAACCAGAGAAGAAGCTACCGGTATACCGACGAAGGAAGCCAACGCTAAAACCGTTGCGGATACACAGTATTGCCTACGTATTCTGAATGGCTTGCCGAATGTGGTTGATGAAGAAGAAGAAGAGATTTTAACTCTGGAAGTAAAGGCCATAATGGAGGCGGTGTTTAATGACCCGGCCGATACCTTGTGGCGCAAAGTATTTAACTCCATAAAAAATGGCACTATCGATGTGCCTTTCTCGCCACATATCATCAATAAAAATGAAATGATCACCATTCGCGATGCACAGAAGAACATTAGAATTATGAAACGAGGAAATGTGCCCATACCCGACCGCTGTTATGAGTATGAAAAGGCGCAATGCGATCTGAGTAAAGACACAACCAGTATCGTCAATGACATCATTCACGACATAGGAATTATGCAGTGGTAAGTGAAATGGCTAACAAATGTTTGATTGATATTGGCAGTACGTACATGAAGGTCAGTACTTCCGAATCTATTGAGCAGCATTTTAGAGACTTCAATAAGGATATTCTTGATGACCTAATGGGCAAGTGTGGCGCAACAATATCTCGCTTTGAAAAAGAAGATGTACATATCTGCTCTTCTGCAAATGGCGGCTTAAGCACCTTGATCATAGGTTTAACGAATTCGTTTTCATTAAAGTATGCCACCAATATTGCTTTTAATTCGGGCATCAATATTATCGATACGATTATTTATCAGAATATTGAAGACTACTCGTTGCCGAGTGACCGAATTGATGTGGTTATTGTCGTAGGCGGTATTGACACCCACAGTGGTTTGTTCACAGACAAGCTATTTAACTACTTAAACGAACTAGATTATTCGAATGTAGTGTTTGTCGGCAGTGCGAAAGACGCGCCGTTGATACAAAAAAACGTGGATAACGTTGTGGTATTGCCGAATATTGTTGACGAGCGATTGCATATTGTAGAACAGAATTTGAAAGAGTATTTGGTTAATCTTTACCAGCAAGATATTGAAGGCAAGGAAGATATCAAGAGTTTGTACGACATTACGTCCAATCAGATATTTTCAACGCCTTATATCGTTAACCGTGCGTTGCCGATGATAGGAGAGAAGTTTTCGGTTGCCAACCCTTTCATTCTTTTAGACATTGGTGGCGCAACAACGGATATTCATTATTCAAAAGATTTGGTTGAAGACAATCTGGTGACAGAGAATGAATATGACCGGCTTGTGTTCAAGCGTCTTGGCGTATACAGGTCAAAGCAATCACTGATCTTAGCGGCTCAAAGCAATGAATTCGTTTACGAATTGTTGGCCTACCTAAAAGTAACAGAAAATATTTTCAATGAGCAGGGTGAGAAAGCGACGAAGGTATTAATGCAGCTCGCTATTTTCCTGGTTCTTTGCAAAACGTCGCATTACAAGCAGTCTTATATCAACCTGAAATTATTGCAGGTCAATTCGATTGTGTTGACAGGTGGTATTACAAAGGTTCTAAGCGTGGAAGAAATTGAGTTGATTATCTCTTTCTTCTACAAAAAAATTCTAAGCTCAGACCATAAGCCCAGTACCGTACTAGACAGCAATTACGATATCTGGACCTTGGGCGCACAGGGGGTACCGCATGTCAATTAACAGTATTCGAACGCTGCTGGAAGATGCTGTGCACAGCTGCAGCGATAAAACAGCTTTGGTTCTCGGTGAAAAGAGCACTAGCTACAAAGAGTTATTTGGCAAAGTGAATCAAGTGGCAAGTTACTTGACGGAATTGGATCTGCCAAAAAATGCTCGAATTGGCGTGTACTCCAGTAAGAGTATCGACCAAGTTATTGCAGTGCTCGGTATTTTATCTACCGACTACGTGCTAGTGCCATTGACCAAAATGCTGCAGCCGGAACAGGTTGAGTACATTATTAAAGACTGTGATATTAAATGCATTATCACAGACAAGCTGAAACTAGAGAGTATTGAAGAAATTAACTTCGACGGACATATTATTTCCTACGAGGCGTCTGGCAAAGATGTCGCATCCTTCGATGAAATTTATAAGTACTACAACAAACCCTACGCATGTGACATCAGCGGTCATAACAATGCCGTTATCACTTACTCCTTTGGTTTGACCGGAACGCCAAAAGGTATTGTGATCTCACATCGCAACTTGATTGATTCTGCGCGGGTTGTCTCGCAGTATTTGAGCCTAGAGGAAGACGACGTAATTTCCGGTTTGCTCATCTTCAATTTGGACTACGGATTAAATCAAATATTTTGCACACTGTATAAGCGCGCCACCTTGGCATTGCATCGCTTTATTCTTCCTGAAGATTTTTTTAACCATCTGATTGACGACAAGGTAACCGTTATACCCCTTATGCCGGTCAATATTTCTCAAATGTTTGATGAAGACCTGCAGCGTAGGCCCAGTGCAGAATTGTTTGACAGCGTAAAGACCATTACCTCATCTGGTGGCAACGTTACGGTGAAGATGATAGACGACTGTAAGCAAACGTTCCGTAACGCCGATTTTTATTCTATGCACGGCCTTACCGAGGCGTTTCGTTCTACCTACCTAGACCCTGCCCAAGTGAAAATAAGGCCTAACTCTATTGGTAAGCCTATTCCAGACGTGGAGCTGTACGTCATTAATGAGGAAGGCAAGGAATGTGCACCACGCGAAGTAGGAGAGTTGATTCATCGGGGTGGTTATATTTACCGTGGTTTTTGGAATGCGCCAGAGCAAAACGAACAGCGCTTCAAGTCTGTAGATATTCTAAAAGATGTTATTGTTCTCGAAGGGCAGTTAACTGACGAGATTGTGGTTGCCACCGGGGATTACGTTTACAAAGACGAAGAAGGCTACTTCTATTTTGTATCTCGAAAAGACGACATGATCAAAACTAGAGGTTTCAGGGTGTCACCTTTTGAAATTGAATCTGTCGTTCGCGAGAATTTCCCTCAAATTGATCAATGCGCCGTGCTTGCAGTAGACAACGAGCTTATTGAGGAAGAAATAGTGCTAGTGTACTCAGCCGCGAATGAGATAACTGAGAAAGAGATTCTGTTTGAATTGAAGAAGCATTTGGCCTCATATATGATTCCTAGCCGAGTGGTCTATAAGCGATCGTTGCCACTGGTGCAGAGTGATAAAAACCGCGTCAATAAGGAAGTGTTGAAGAAGGAATTGAATAGCTAGTTGATGGATTGCCTCAATAAGTTATTCTAGATCGTGCCAAGCACACGGACCTTTGTCCGATAAAAACAAAAGCATCAAAACTAAAGTAAGGAAAGGCTATCACAATGTTAAAGAATCAAGCGACTAGAATACTCCTGTTCCTTGCCTGCGGCGCACTATTGCAGGCGTGTGCAAAGCCAGACTCAGACTCGGAGCCAAAAGTAGAAAGTTCTGATTCGTCGGGTGAAGCGATCGCGGCAGCGACAACCGTCCCATTGATAAACGGTAGTAGTATTATCAACGCTGACGCTAACCCAGGAGAATGGCTTAGCCATGGTCGCACTTACAGCGAACAACGTTTTAGCCCATTGACTCAAGTATCAACCGGCAATGTTGATAAACTTGGCTTGGCCTGGTATTACGATCTACCTACCAAAAGAGGCGTAGAAGCCACACCTTTGGTCTCTGGCGGGAAGATGTATACCACTGGCCCTTGGAGCATTGTCTATGTGCTTGACGCGAAAACGGGCCAACCCTTGTGGCAATACGACCCTAAGGTGCCCAAAGAGTACAGCGCGTACACCTGCTGCGATGTGGTTAACCGTGGCGTCGCCCTTTGGGGAGATAAAGTGTATGTAGGAACCATCGATGGCCGATTGATAGCGCTCAGTCAGGAGACTGGGGAGCCGGCTTGGGAAGTAGACACGCGAGTAAATCAGGGCCCTCCATATAGTATTACTGGTGCGCCACGCATAGTTAACGGCAAGGTTATTATTGGTAATGGCGGCGCTGAAATGCACGGTGCGCGCGGCTACGTGTCGGCCTACGATGCTGACACTGGCGATCTTACCTGGCGCTTCTTCACAGTACCGGGTAATCCTGCTGACGGCTTTGAAGATGATACTCAGAAGTGGATAGCCGAAACCTGGAATGGAGAATGGTGGAAAAGCGGCGGCGGTGGCACGGCATGGGACTCGTTTGCTTTTGACCCTGAGTTGAACCTGCTTTACGTTGGCGTGGGCAACGGTTCAAGTTGGAACCAAAAAATCCGAAGCCCTGAAGGCGGCGATAACCTATTCCTGTCTTCCATCGTTGCGGTAGACGCTGACACCGGAGCGTACAAATGGCACTACCAGACAACACCCGGTGATAACTGGGATTACACCGCCACGCAACACATGATTCTTGCCGAGCTCGAAATAGAAGGCAAACAACGTCAGGTTATTATGCAGGCGCCGAAGAATGGTTTTTTCTATGTGATTGATCGCGCTACTGGCGAGTTGTTGTCTGCGGATAAGTATTCTTTGGCTACTTGGGCAACACATGTTGATATGCAAACTGGGCGACCAGTAGAGGCGAAAAACGCTCGCCAAGGCACTGCTGATATAACTACATTTCCAGGGCCCAGTGGCGCGCATAACTGGCACCCAATGAGTTTTAGTCCCAAGACCGGTACGGTTTACATCCCGGCTATGGAAACTAACGCGATCTATCTTGACGACTTTACGATGGAGAAGCGTAAAACAATCTGGAATATAAATTACAACACATCGATTATGGTTTCCTTGCCAGATGACTTCAGTGAAGAGCAACGCGCGGCAATTGGCCCAATGGCGCTGAAAGGTGTGTTGATTGCCTGGGACCCGGTCGCCAAACAGGAAAAATGGCGCGTAGAACAGGGCTACTACTCCAGCAGCGGCTTGTTATCAACGGCCGGCGATTTACTGTTCCAGGGAGATTTAGACGGTCAATTCAAGGCGATGTCAGCCTCGAATGGTGAAACCCTATGGTCGTCTGATGTGCAGGGCGGCGTTATGGCTGCACCTATGACCTATGAAATAGACGGCGAACAATATGTAGCTGTAATGCAAGGCTGGGGCGGCGAGACGGGTCTACCTTTTGGCGCGGTGTCTGAGCCACGCAACATGATTAATATTAGCCGAGTACTCGTGTATAAAGTTGGCGGCTCAGTTGAGTTACCTATAGTTGAAACTGTAGAAGAAGCCCTCACTGCACCGAAGCTAGCGCAAGGCACTGCCAAGCAAGTAGAAGAGGGCCGTGCAGTGTTTAACGGACTGTGCGTTGTGTGCCATGGTGGTAATGCAATTAGTGCAGGCCTAGTGCCTGATTTGCGTTACCGAATAGATGCCATAGCACCTGCCTGGCAAGCGATTGTGATGGACGGTGGGCTACAAGTGAATGGTATGCCTGCCTGGAAAGACTACATGACTAATGAGGAATCTGAGGCAATCAAAGCCTATGTTGTTCATGAAGCTAATTTGGGTCATGGGCGCGGCGAGAAGCGTATGGTGCGTAAATAGGTATGCCGTTGACTTCACAACAACGAAATGAAAAACAATAAAATGTGGGCCGTAGTCACCAGAGCTAATGGTGGTTACGACAAGCTCGATTATTGCCAGGTTCCTATCCCTACACCGGCAAACGGGGAAGTTCTCCTGCAAGTTCTTGCCGCTGGAGTTAACAATACCGAGATCAACACACGAGTAGGTTGGTATTCATCAAGCGTTACCACCAGCACTGAGGATGGCGCTGAGGCTCAAGAAGGCGAAGCGACGGACAAAGCCGATGGTGGCTGGAACGATGCGACGCCGTTTCCTTTTATTCAAGGTACCGATTGCTGCGGGCGCATAGTCGCGGTAGGAGAGGGCGGCGATGAAGCTTCCCTTGGGCAGAGAGTACTGGTTCGGGCCTGCATGCGTTCGGAAGGTTTCGATTCACTTGAAAATGTATGGATGGCGTCCGACTTCGATGGTGCTTTCGCACAATACGTAAAAGTGCCTGCCAGCGAAGTGTTCGAGATCAATAGCGATTGGAGCGACGCTGAGTTGGCCACCTTGCCGTGCGCCTACGGAACCGCTGAGAACATGGTGCACAGAGCCAAAGTGGCAGCAGGCGATCGTGTTTTAGTTACTGGTGCTTCCGGCGGTGTAGGGTCAGCGCTTGTTCAGCTGTGTACTCGTCGTGGCGCTGAGGTTGTTGCAATAGCCGCGAAAGAGAAGTTGCCGCAGCTTACAGACCTCGGCGCAACACAAGGCTTGGCGCGAGGCGAAAATGTGCTTGCTTCACTGGGCGAAAATTCAATTGATGTAGTGTTCGACAATGTTGCCGGCGATGGCTTCGGAGATTTATTGCGTGTGCTTAAGCGCGGCGGGCAGTATGTATCATCGGGCGCGATAGGCGGTCCAATGGTGACCCTGGACATGCGTATCTTTTACCTCAAAGACCTTCGATTAATTGGCTGCACAGCGTGGGACGAACCTGTTTTTTCGAACTTGATCACTTATGTTGAAAGAAACGAGATACGTCCATTGCTTGCAAAAACCTTCCCCTTAGAGCGCATTGTTGATGCGCAAAAAGAGTTTTTAGAGAAGAAGCACGTGGGGAATATGGTTTTAATTCCTCCGCGCTGAAAACTATCCTTACTGGCCGCTGGGTTTACGTCCCTCTCTTCCTTCGCGTTTTTCGGCACGCCGTTCATCACGTCTAGCGCGTCTTTTCGCGGCCATTGCGTCAAACGTTTCTAACTGCTCTTCGTCCAACACGCCCGCTAAACGCTCCCGTGTGGCTTGACGCTGCTCGCCCATTGCTTCTCTGCTGGCTTGCAGTTTGTTGCCTGCCAGTTCGTGATGCTCGGTGAGTATTGCTTCTACATCTGCTGCTTGTTCGCTGCTCAGCTGCAAATCCTTAGTCAGCCTATCGATATTGGGAGCACGATGATGGCGTGGTTGTGCGAGTGCCACTTGTGTAATGCACAGTGTCAGTAATACGGCGATTGAAAGTTTCATTGGATTCTCCTGTAAGGGGTAGGCATGCTTTAACCGTGTGAGAGTGTATTCTGGCAAAACAATATGGAAGAAATGTGCAAGCAATATGGACAATCCGCAGGTAGCGTTTTCAGCATTGCCACCATTATCTCAAGATAAAGGTATTGAACGTTTAGGAAAGATCTCTGGAATCTTGGACGAAAAGTTGGCTGATGGTCGGCAATTCCTGGTGGGTGATAGGATTTCCATTGCGGATATCAGTGCCGCAAGCCTATTAGCGCCGATAATTCTACCTCCTCAACAACCAGTGTATTCATCACAGCACTTTGCAGGCCGGTTGCAACAAAAGAATCAGCAGTTTGAACAATACAAAAGCTATGAGTGGCTAAAGGGTATTTACCAAGCACATCGTGGAGACTCATATTTTGAGATGAAAGACACGCCTATAAATCTCACCTCAGGCAAGCGGTGAGCTAGCTGGATCAATAATCCTTGTTATCCAATGTCAAAGAAGTCCCTAGAGTTAGGTCTATTGCGAATGTCTGGTTATGCTGTACCTCTTGGTGACAAGTTGCTGCATATGTAGAGCGAGTGAACACTACATTGCGGAATGTACACTTTCTCGTACAACTTATCTGCAGGCTCCTTTAAGGTCACCTGATTTCCCGTAGTCAATCTAGCCTATGATAAGCTAATCATTATTCAGCTATTTTTCGTGACAAGTTTAAACTTATGAGTGCCTTGGTCATACCGCAATTTATTAGCGCTGAGGAGCGCATGCGGCTCGCAAACACGGCGCTCGATTACCTTGCGAGAGGTGTTTTGGAAGGCAGTCAAGCTGGAGCAAACCGCTTTCGTAAAAAAATATTCAATACCCAGTACTGCGACCCGTTGATGAGCGAGTTAGGGAAGAGAATAGCGGACCATCTTAATATTTCTGAATGCCCGGTCGACCCGTATCTGGGCTGGATTATTTCTTTGATTCAGCCTGGCGGTTTTATTCAGCCGCATCGTGATGCGCACCCGCATTATCAACAGACGGGCGACAAGCATTTGCGCTGTAATATTCTGGTGCAAGGGAGTGACGAGAGTGTGCGACCTCGAATTGGAAACATGCAGTTGGAGTTGGATGAGGGAGACCTATGGGCTTTTTTTGCTTCTGATTTTGTGCACGGCACCAATGTCATTACAGGAGACAAAGCCAGAGTTGTTTACCAATTTGGCTTTGTGGTACCCGCTGACTATCCCTTAGCGACGGCGAATGGTGTTTGGCAACCGACCACTAAGAAGTAGACGACAACTTAACTAGTTTCTGTTTTGAAAAAGCACTTAGCCGGAATCTAGCGGCAGGAGCAGGGATGGACCCAAAGCACTGCACATAAATAGGCAGGAGCCTATTTATGGAAAACAGTTAAGCTAGAATTCAAAGCCAAAACGTAGGCCGTAGGTTCTTGGTCGGCTGGGACCAAAGAAAAACCCGGGAGTTATCGCGCCATTGTTTGCCGAACCGTCGTAGTAGAGTTCGTCTGTCAAATTCTCTACGTAGGCGGTAACGCCCCATCCGGCGTCTGACTCGTAGCCAATACGCATAGACACGTCTTGGTAAGAGTCTATTACCGAGGTTTGGATATTGTCCCAACCGCCGCCGCGCTCAGATTCCCAAAACATTTCCAGTGCAGCAACAAGCTCGCCGCCGTTTGCTGGGTAGTTAGCGTTTAGAACAACAGCGCCGGAGAAGTCTGGTGCCCAGAAAAGTTTGCGACCTTCGCAGGTTCCTGGCTCGCCACAAACGAAGTCCAATCCGCGTGCTTCACTGTCAAACCATGCTGCCGCAAGATACACAGAAAAGTGTTCACTAAGCGGTGAGGTAAGAGTGAATTCAGCGCCCTTGCCTTCAGCCTCATCGGTATTGCCAACACGCGCGCCTTGGTCAAAATAGTTGACTTGTAGGTCTTCGTAGTCGTACATAAAGACCGACAAACTTACGTTGCTTGCTTCAAACCAAGTGTCTTTATAACCGAGTTCGTAAGACCAAACGGTTTCGGGTTTAAAGGTACTTGGGCGAAGTCCATCGGCTTGGGTAAATGGCGCATCGGCACCGTCAGCAAACCACTGAAAGGTTGGTGTGGTCGGGTCGTTAACATCCGTTACCGAGAAGGTACCAAAGCCCCCAGATTTGCCGCCGCGGGTGGCGCTGGCATAAAACAATCTGTCATCTGTTGGCTTGTATCGAATAATTACCCGTGGGGAGGTGTCGTCCCAATCCTGCGTATCAGTAAGCGCGCCATCCGTTGTAAAGCCCCATAAAAAGTAAGGGCCAATGTCACTTTCAACGGGTAGCACAGTGGTTGAAAATTCCTTCTCATCAAAGGTATAGCGAACACCCAAGCTTACATCCCATTGATCGTTAACGGCCCAGTCGAGGTTCACATAGGTTGCCCAGCCCGTATTCTTGCCGCTGACAATTCCTTGTTCTAACAGGTTGCCGTCAGACGAAGGCACGAAATCGCCGACTCCGTAGCCGGGCCCATAATAGGCTTGCCAATAACCAACATAGTCGGCGCAGTTGTAGGCGCCGTAATATGCACCATAGTAGGCACAAAACGCTTCTTCAGAGCCGGCATTGGTAAACGTCACGTCAATATCTTCGCGATAATAGGAGGCGCCCGCGTACCATGACAGTGGGCCATCGGTTTGCGAAATAAGCTTCAGTTCTGTTTGGAAGTAACTGCCTTCCTGGTCTTGGCGGTAGTTACTTAAGTTGAGGTTACTGCCGTCGTAGTCTTCATTGTATAGATAGTCGTGGTCTTTATAACCTGTACTTGACTCAAGCGTTGCCCAATCAAGATCGTAGGCGATGTGCACGCCTAAGGTTAGAAGATCGGCGTCGTCGTTGCTGCCTAACTCAAGATCGGAGGCAATTGTGCGACCGTCAGGAGACTCATTGATAGTGCCAACTAAGGCTTCAAGCGCGTCAACATTGTCTGTGCCTCTAATCGCTCTATACGCTGTGCCAGATTGTTCGCGCGTCTCATAGTCTAATGTTGTGTACACAGACAAACGTTCATGCTCGTAGCTGCTAGACAGACGCAATGCTATTTTGTCGTGCGCAATTAAGTCAGGGCCACCGGAAAGGTTATCGACGTAGCCATCTTCGGTGGAATAGAACGAGGCAACTCGTAGTGCAAAGCGATCGTTAACCGGAATATTTACAGCGGCCTCTGTTACCAAGTGACCGCGCTGGCCTATATCAAAGTCCATGTAGCCGTTAGCGTCACCGCCCACTTCGGCGCGAGTGGTGTGCACGCTGAATGCTCCGCCTATGGCGTTACGACCAAACAGGAAGCCCTGTGGCCCGCGCAATACTTCCGCCCGGTCAACATCAAACAGACTGGTGACTACCGCGCCATTTCGACCTTCGTATAAGTTGTTTTTGAAAAATGCCGCCGAAGGGTCTCCGCCAACTCCAAAATCTTGTGTTCGAATGCCACGAATACTAATCGCGTCAATAAAGCTGTCTTTACTGTTGCCTGTGACGCCCGGTGTTAAAGAAACCAGATCCTTTACATCATCGAGATTGGTTGCCCGAATAAAATCGCCAGACACTGCCGTTATAGCTAGCGGAATATCTTGTACTGATTCCTGTCGCTTGGTGGCTGTAACGATTATTTCCTCAAGCTCCTGGGCGCTTGATTCTGCAACTAAACTTGACGATAAAACAGCGAATGATATTGCTTGTGCAAGGCGGGTTTTGCGCGGAAACTCCTTGTACTGGATGCGGCCGTTCATGCAGATTCCTCGGGTATTTGAATGTATTTTTCTGGATGTTTTATCGGATGCCCCTTGAACCGCAGGGATCTCTCAGCATCTCTATACTTTTAATACTACTGCTCGCGATTAAGCCAGAAAATTAGGGTCCAAGCAATATGTTATTTTTTGCGTGCAGCTAAGGCCTTTTGCATCGAGTCCCTTTTCTCCAGCCTCATTTATCAGTGCTAGAAGGGGGGCAAGATTAGTGACTTAAAAGTCCCTCAGATTTGAGGGTGTCAAGCATAGGTTGAAGCTGCGATTCATAGCGCCTCCAACGACCGATTGAACGGGTGTGCGCTGGTTCGCGCACCTGCACGGCACTTGCCGTTGAGACAGCCGCTGATTGCTGGTGGAAATTTAGGCAATCGTCTTCCCAGTCTAAACCTAGATGATCAACAAGCTTGTGTGCGTTGGGCTCCAGGTTACCGGCAAAATCTTCATACGATACATTGAACAGCCGATTTGGAAAGCGTTGCTGCCAGGTGTCCATAAGGCGCAAGTAGCGGGCATGGTGGCGTGCCATTTCCAGTTGGTCGTAGGAATGCAGGTAGGCGTCAGCGAATAATTGCTTATAACTGGCAAAGCAGGCATCCATGGGGTCGCGAGTGAGATGAATGATCTTCGCGTTTGGCAAAGCGGCGAGTAACAAGGGTATATACAAATAGTTGCTGGGTAGCTTGTCGACAAAGTGAGGCGCATTGCCGCGCATTTTCTTGGTAGTCGCCATGTACATAGACCCTACTTCTTTAGGGTTTAGTTCGGCCGCGTGCTCGAACAGCTCCGGTGAAAAGCGGCGTGGGTCTCGGAACTTCGACAAGCGCCGTAAAGCAAGCCCAAACTGCTGCAATTCACCAGCTGACTTCACTTTTGAGTGGCTGGTGATTACACGTTCAACCAGCGTGGTTCCTGTTCTGGGTTGACCGAGAATAAAGATAGGCTCAACGGCGCTGTTGCCCGGCTCACGGCTTTGTAGCCAGTCGGCAGTATAGGTTTCCTCCAAGCGGTTAAAAGTGTCGCGCTCGTTTTGTTCATCAAATTCTACTGTCTCCCTGCGTGCTCGTGCCCCTGCGTCGAATTCCTCAAACGCCTCCTCCCAGCGTTCTAGGTCTTCTAACTCCTTTCCCGCAGCGTAATGCATAAAAGCATCGCCTCGGTGGTTAACGGCATGGCCCCTTGGTCGGGTGCTCAATAGGTTTTGAATTTCTTTAATATGTGCGTCGCCATCGACCTTTCGTGTGCTGGACAGCATCCAGTGAGCTTGCGGGTTGGCCGGCTGCTGCTTTAATACTTCTCGTAGTTGCTGTTCGGCGTCGTCGGTCTCACCATGGTAAATTAGACTGTTTGCCAGGTTCACCATGTAAGGTACATGGCCGGGATTCTTCTCTACAGCTCGCCGATGCCATTCCAGCGCAGCATCGTGCTCACCCATCATTGAGTATACCGAACCGACTAGGTCGTGCACTAAGGGGTCAGCGGAGGCCTGTGTGGTGGCTTGTTCAAGCGCCGCGTCTGCACGGTTTACTTGCCCCTCGCTCATAAACAGCTTTGCAAGCTGTGCCCAGGCGGCGACGTGTTGCGGTTGGAGGTGGGTTACCGATCCAAACGCGCTGAAGGCCGTTTTTCGGTCTTTAGCTTCTAAAGCAATTAGGCCAACAAGAAAGTGTGCCTGAACCAGATCAGGTTTTATTGCTAGCGCTTGGCGGCAACATTCCGAGGCCTGCTTAATTTCGTTTTGATGTAGAGCCAAAAAGCCTTTTTGCAGTAGCGCTTGCAACTGTTCTTGCTTTTCATTCCGGGGGCGTGATTGATTCATTGTTTGAATGTTAAATGGCTTTGTGGCCAAATGCCACACAGACTAATAACTATAAAAGGCTGAAGACTGTGTCGGAACCCGCTGTTCACCAAAAGACGCTGCGTCAAAGAGATTTGGTCCTGTTTACCGTGTCAGCTATTTTGCTGCTCGATACACTAGCTGCGGGAGCGTCTGTTGGGGCGTCCAGCATATTCTGGTGGGTCTTTCTGGGCATAGTATTTTTTATTCCATTTGCGATGATTTGTGCTGAGTTGGGCTGCACATACCCAGAGCAGGGTGGCATTTACGCTTGGATACGAGACGCTTATGGCGGGCGTTGGGCATCGCGCGCTACCTGGTGTTATTGGGTGAACACCGCGGTTTGGATGCCGGCTATCTACATTCTGTTTGCGGGTATTTTCAAGCAGATGTTCTACCCGGAAATGAGCTTGATGTGGCAAATAGCCATTGGTGTGGCGCTTTCCTGGGTGGCGGTATGGGTAAATGTACTAACGCTTGATGTAGGCAAGTGGGTTCCTAACCTTGGTGCGGTTCTGAAAGTAGTCGTGTTCCTCGTTGTGATTTTTGGCGCGGTGTCTTATACCCAAACTCACGGCATGGCCAACCCCCTAAATTTGGAAAGCTTAACGCCGAGTTGGAACGAAGGCCTGCAGTACATACCAGTTATTATTTACGGCATGCTCGGCTTCGAATTAATTAGCTCTAGCAGTGAAGAAATGAAAAACCCTGCGCGTGACGTTCCAAGGGCTGTTTTTTTGTCGGGCCTTATTATAATCCTGTTATACCTGTTTGGTACCATGGCGATATTGGCAGCGATTCCGGTTGGCGACATTAATCTAGTTGAAGGTCTGGTTGATACATTGCGTCTCTTTTACGGTGGTTCGGAGATAGGGCAGTGGTTTGTGATCGCTCTTGGTGTTGCAACAATGTTCACCTTTTTCTCAAACGCAGTTACTTGGTCACTTGGCTGCAATAGGTCAGCTGCTGAGGCAGCAATGGAAGGCGAACTGCCGGCTGTATTTGCGATGCATCATAAAACGCGTGGCACTCCAGTTGGTGCGGCGGTGTTGATGGGTGTTGTGAGTACAGTAACGATTTGCTTGTATGGTTTTTTATCGGGTTCAAACGAAGATTTGTTTTGGTCTTTGTTTGCCTTCAGTGCGGTTATCTTTCTGTTGCCATATCAAGGCATGCTGCTGGCCTACATAAAACTGAGGGTGATCGACACTGAGCGTCACAGACCCTATCGGGTACCGGGCGGATTGTTGACAGCCAAGCTGTGCGCAACGGTCTGTATGTTTATTCTTGGGGTGTCGACCTTCTTGTTTATGTACACACCAGGCGAAGGTTGGCAAATGCCTGTTGTATTGGGTGTAGCGTGTTTATTGGTGATTGGCGAGTTGGTTATTCGCAGTGCCGAGCTACCAAAAGAAGTTTGAGTTTTTTTTAGCATCCTATGGAGTCGGAGGCGGCCTGTGCTAGACCGCCTTAAACTATTGCTGATAGAGTAAGTTTGATGAGCTTCTGTTTTCAGAGAAGAACTCTTTTAGCGAGGGTCTCTTTAGCGAGGGTCTAGGCCGCGTTTCTTACGCTCCGCGTTCATGCGTTCTTTGTCACCAGACAAACGCTCGCCCAGTTCGTCTTCCGTGGCTGTGCCGGCCATGTGCTTTTCAGCCGTTCCACCGTTGTACATGATTTTCTTAACAGGGGTGACTTCCAACACGGTGCGCAGTGGTGAGTCTAGCAAGTTATAAAAGAACGCCTTGCCTTCTTCGCTGTCAGGGTTGAGCTTTGCTGAAAGCGCTTTGTACATCCAATCTTTAGTCGCATCATCGTCTTTGAATTTGCCAATACCTTTGAAGGTAATAGCGCCTTTTGGCAGGCTCTCGTGCTGCTGCGGATAGCCAGCGCTGCTCACAACAACAGATACACGCTCGTCACGTTGTATTGCAGCCGCTCGGTGACGATGTGCTGCGAAGGTGAGCCATATCTTACCTTCGTGCCATACAAATGCATGTGTAACGCCCACCGGCCAGCCATCCTTGGTGCCCCACATAAGCACGCACTCTACTGAGTTGTTCATCAAGTCGTCGATTTCCGCATCAGTGAACGGATAGATTGATACGATTTCGTGATCCGTGGTTTGAGCCATCGTTTTATTTCCTTCTGCTTTTAGATTTTAATTTCAATTCTATTAATTTCAGCAGCAGTATACTAGATCGAAAAAAATCCTCAGTTTTTCCTTCCCTGCCGCAGGGGTTCTCAATATTGATCAGCGATACTAAATGGGAAGCTTGGACTTGGCTGATGGAACGCTATACAGCTGGCTCACTTGTTTAATTTCGCTAGATTGTTCATTATCGAACTGTATGTCTAAGCAATGAAGTGGCAACTTTGTAATGAGGATGCGGTTACACGTCGTAGGAGTGTTTGATGGATGATAAAAGGCTTGGTATGAATCGTGCTATTTCGCGACGCGATTTCGTGAATGGCGCGAAGTCAGTGGCTATGGGCGCGGCTATTTCAGGTTGCGCATCACCCGCAGTCCAACAACGCTCAGCTGCAATTCATGATTACCCACCGGCAAAAACAGGCCTGCGTGGCAGTCACACCGGTTCATATGAGGTCGCACACGAGTTGGCACGTGCTGGGCGGCGCGATTGGGGGCCGGTACAAAAGAACAATGAGGACCCCTATGACTTGATCGTGGTGGGAGCGGGTATTAGTGGTTTGGCAGCGGCACATTTTTATCGTCAGCGTGATCCCTTTGCGCGCATTCTTATTCTTGACAACCATGATGACTTTGGCGGCCATGCAAAGCGTAATGAGTTTTATTACAAAAATAAAAGCTACCTAAGTTACGGTGGCAGCCAGTCACTGGAAGACCCTGGCTCATACAGCGCTGTAGCCAAAGGCCTGTTGGCTGACATTGGTGTCGATACAAAGCGTTTCGAAACCGCCTACGACCAAGACTTCTTTCAACGTCATGACCTAGGCGGTAGCGTTTATTTTGACAAGGAAGCTTATGGTTCGGACAAGTTAGTCGCTTACCCGATGCAAACCTACGATAATTTCTTACCACTCGCTGAACCGCATATGAGCCTTGAGCAGGCCGTAGCGCAAATGCCATTATCGGCCGAAGCACAACAACAGCTCAGTCGGTTGATGGGCATCAACGAGAATCTTTTAACCGACATTGCAGCTGAAGATCAGAAAGAGTACCTCAGGAATATTAGTTATAAAGACTTTTTAGTTAGACATATTGGTATTGATAGCCCGGAAGTGTTCTCATTTTTACAGGGCTTAACAAATGACTCGCTTTCTAGCATAGAAACGGCAACGGCCTTGGGTTTGATTGGCTATGTTGGCCTGCCAGGCTTGAACGCGACAGCGCTTGCTGGTGCCGATGAAGAATCTGAACCCTACATCTTTCATTTTCCGGACGGTAATGCCTCTATTGCCAGGTTGTTAGTTAGAAGAATGATCCCGGCTGTGGCTCAAGGTAATAGCATGGAAGATATAGTAGCCGCGCCTTTTGATTACAGCCAACTGGACCGCGCTGATTCTAGCACTCGGATACGTCTTAATTCCACGGCGGTGAAGGTGGAGCACGATAACGAACGACACGTTCGGGTGCAGTTTGTGCGCGACGGTAGAGCGTATCAAGTGTCGGCAAAACAATGCGTGCTGGCTACCTATAACGCTATCATTCCTCATTTGTGCCCAGAGTTGGATGAAGGTCAGGCGAAAGCACTCGAATGGTCAGTCAAGTCACCGATTATTTATACCAGCGTGTTGTTGAGTAACTGGAGAGCTTGGAAGAATTTGAGTATTGCTCAGATATCGGCCCCTTCTTCCTATTATTCAGTGAGTTTTCTTGATTTCCCGATCAGCATGGGCGGCTATCGTTTTTCACATTCGCCTGACGATCCTATTGTGGTGCATATGGAGCGTTTTGCTCTCGGTGCAAATACCTTGGCTTCACCTAGGGAGCAACGCATTGCCGGAAGGCATGAATTGTTCGCTACTCCTTTTGAAAATATAGAGCGAGAGACTCGTAAACAGCTTGCAGGTGCTTTAGGTGAAGGTGGCTTTGACCCGGCGAGTGATATTGTGGGTATAACCGTTAATCGCTGGGCCCATGGATATGCGAGATCACGAAACCCCATGTACGACGATATGTCTGCCGCCGTGCCGGCCCACGAAGCAGGACGCCAAACCTTAGGCAATATCGCCATAGCCAACTCAGATGCGGCTGCCAGTGCTACAATGGACGCCGCAATAGACCAGGCCCATAGGGCTGTAGAAGACCTGTTCGCCACTTAGCTAAATCAAAGAAGGCCTGAAACAGAGTGAAACTCTTACTTAGTATTATTATTGCGATTCCTTTGCTGGTTGGAGCAATAATCGGGCAGAGACACTTAATAATGTTTGACCTACTGGGCGCGGGTGAGCCAGCTCCTTTGGTTGAGGGGGTAGATGAGGGCTCCAGTGTTCGTTGGCATGACGATTATTTTACGATACAGGCCTTGGATGAGCGAACCTTTGCAATTGGTGAACCCCGTTACGAACAGCAAAACTACAGTTACCTAATAGTGGGGAGTGAGCGAGCTGTTCTGTTCGACGCTGGCCCAGGTTTTAGAGATATTCGCGCTGTGGCCGAGTCTCTCACTGACCGGCCCATCACTTTTGTACCGTCTCATTTCCATTATGATCATATTGGCAATACAGTGACGTTTGAACGTGTTGCTGTTGTTGACCTTCCATACCTTCGTGAGCGTGTAACTAACAACGCGTTGCAACTAAGCTGGCAAGAACATCTTGGCGCAGCGGAAGGAGTGAAAACGCCGACCTTAAAGGTTCATGAATGGCTGGAGCCCGACTCAGTCATGTCTTTGGGTGATAGGCAATTGCAGGTACTTTATACGCCTGGACACACTGAAGATTCCATATCGCTTCTTGATGTAGACAGTGGCAGTCTCTTCAGTGGTGATTTCATCTACCCTGGCTCACTCTATGCCTTTCTACCCAACAGTAACCTAGCTAGCTACTTGCGGTCTGCTGAAACAGTGCTGTCAGTTGCAGCGACTAATGTCAGAATTTTTGGCGCGCACAGAGACAAGCCACCAGGGGCGCCTGAATTAGCTGTTTCTGATGTAAACGATTTGCAGGCCTTATTAAGGGACATTCAAGCGGGAGAGGCGCAGGCAAGCGGTAAGTATCCTTTGGTCTATGTGGTTAATGAACGTCTGCAGCTACTCACGGAGCCACGCTGGCTTGAGAACTGGAGATGAAATGCCGCGTTTAAGGGTAGGCCCTACGCTGCGTTTTCCTAAGCTAACATATCAACTTTTTCATTTAAGCGAACTTTCATAAGTCATGAATTATCAGTTGCGCGGAATTGCCAGCCGCAAAGGCAAATGAGAGGGTATTCTTTTGCGTTGGACCGTAAAAAAGCGGTCCGGCTCTCGAAAGTATTGTTAAAAATAAAGGTTATGATTCCCGGTGATCAGTAGTCGCGCAGTTCTGGCATCTGCATTACTATGTGCTCCGTCTCCCAGACTAGGGAATTCAAAGGAAACGGCCTCCGTTGAAGCAGAATAGTTTTTCGCCCGATTTGCCAGAACCTAAAGATTCGTTATTGCTTTTTAGCCTCATCGCATTGGCATTGTCTACGGCGATTATTAATCAATACCTCAGTCAAGCAGCCATGTTGGCGGCCATTTGTCTGTGTATACCGTTGCTGATGCAACGGAGTCGAGGCGCACCACCGCTGCCAGCGGCTTGGGTGTTTGCGCTGTCTTTTGTATCGTTGGCAGCTGTACCTATGTCATTGTTGAGCGAATCAGCACGTCCGTTGGACGCGCCATTGCGCTACACAGTGTTGATTATTCCGCTCCTCACGTTGTACCGCTACGAGTTGCCGATATTGCCGCTACTTCGCTGCATTAGCAGTGCGCCATTGATAGCGGCTGTTCTGGTTTTAGGTCTTGATCTGTATCCCGAAACGCGTTTTAAGCTTATTGATGAAACGCGCTATGATTTCGGATTGGGACTGCTTGATTCTGCGTTCGCCGCTGTGTTGTTGCTGCCTATGGTGGTTGCGCAATTCACCTTGGATCGCGGAAAATTGGTCTGGCAGATGCTGTCAGTGCTGGGCATATGCGCAGTCTTTGTCATTATCGTTAAGTCTGGTACTCGGGCGAGTTGGCTGGCATTGGTCAGCGTGCCAATAATTGCCCAATTATTGCTCGCGCGGGGGTCTCCTCGGTTGCTTATAACTGCTGTTGGAGCTGTTGGCTTGATAGTCGCAATAAGTTACTTAACGGCGCCCATTATCAAAGAACGGGTAGATGCGGCGACCTCAAATGTGCAGCAATATCTGGATGGTGACAGTATTAATCACAAAAACTCCCTAGGATTGCGATTCGATTTGTGGAAAGTGGCTATCGAAACCTTCAAGCGTTCACCATTGTTGGGGACATCCTATCAGGAGCGATCAGCTATTAAGAAAGAGATGATCGAAGCCGGTAGAGTTACCGAGCATATAGGGACCGATGGCAAAGGGTCGGCTCATAATGAAGTGTTAAACGCACTTTCGATGAAAGGACTGTTTGGGCTTGCGGCCATCTTCTTTCTGTATCTCATACCGTTTCGCTATTTCCGTAAGCGCTGCATGTTGAACGACGATAGGTTGCAGAGAAATATCTCTGCCGCGGCTGCTTCCAGCGTTCTAATGGCGGCCATCTGTGGTTTTGCAGAGGCACCGTTAATGAGTGGACGCTTCTCTATTCTGTATGGTTTTCTACTGGTGGTGATGTACGCCTTGGTGGAGCAACGCGGTCGAGCGGCCGTTTAGAACAAACAGTGGAAACGATCCACCCTTCCACCCTAGTAACCGCTCTAGGCATGGCTGCTGCAGCTGTGTCATAAATAGACTGTTTTCTTGACAGAAGGTCGAGGCCTTACTAGGTTTTAGAGTACATGCGAGAGGGTCCTACGTGGGATTGTTCTGCTTAAATTTACTCTAGATTCAACGTAGTAGCCGCTCTATGCCATCTGAACAAGAGGATCAGCCAACTCTGGAAGAGCTTGAAAACATGCGTTTTCCATGGGGGAAGGAGACTTTAGAGCATTTTGGCGAAAATTTTGGTTCTTCTCAGCATTCGTTTCACAAGCTACCGCTTTTTCAGCGAGATGGTTTGATTGAATTACTACATGCCCATCCGCGGCGACGCCTGCAGTGCTTTACCATGGGCAATGACCCCGAAAAGCCAGATGAATGGCGCGCTGTTTGCATCAAGGGAGCGAGCGCTGAGCAATTGTACGAGGCAGCAGAAAAGGGACGCATTTGGATAAATGTATCAAATGTAGATCACTATGATCCCAGGTATCGAAAGTTGCTTGAGGGCACTTACCGAGCACTGGAGAAGGACTGCCCCAACGTACGCTCCCCACAGCTTGACTACAACACGTTGACAATAGCGTCCCCGGGCACACAATATTACTTCCATATTAGCCCAGAAAAAAACATGATGTGGAATATGTCTGGTGACATAAGGGTGGGCATGTTGCCAGCTCTTGATACTCGATTTGCCAGCCAGGAATTATTAGAAGAACTTGTTGCTCGAGAGGCGTCGGGCTCAATAAAGTACACTAATGAGTTTGAACAATACACAACGTCCATTGATGTTACTGGCGGCGACTGTGTATGGTGGCCTCAACTCGCTCCTATACGCATTAGTTATAATAGTTTGAGTGTCTCTCTGTGGAGTAGCTATCAGGGGCGCCGCGAAAACGGTTTTGCACGGGTAATGTTGGCGAACCGCTATTTGTTGAGATCGCTTGGAATAAAAAGCCGTTCTATGTCGAACATTGGATTTTGGGCTTTGGTTAAGCAGGGCGCATTCGCTGTTTCGAATAAAACAATAAAATTTCAGAAAAAGTACGATTTTACTGACGGCTACGTTACTGATTTAAGGCTCAACCTGGATGCACCGGACTGCTTAGAACGTGTTGATAAGCTATTGGTCCCTGAATTCAGCAAGTTTGCTGAAGACAAAGATTTCGCGCCCACCGAGATAGCAACTAACTACTGATTGTCTGACATCGAGATTGTAAGAACGCGCAAATGGCGCCCGCTTATTGCTCTAGAGTCTTTAGCCTATCTAATCTCTTTTGTACTCTTGCCCATTCTGGCGACATAGTTAATGCGGCTTCATAATCTTTGATGGCCGCTGATGTTTCGCCGGCTTTCTCCAAGGCCATGCCGCGATTATAATGCGCTATGGGTAAGTGACGTTCCGCTGAGTTTTCCAAGGCGAACGCATAACGTTCAACGGCCTCCTCATAGTGACCACTCAAGAACCACAGGTTACCCATATTAATAGCAACTTCCGGGCTGTCAGGATTCATTTTTTCAGCGCGCCGGTAGTCGGCGACAGCTGCGATGTAATCTTCGCGCGCGGCATGCACAATGCCTCTGTTCACATAGGTGGCTACGCGGTCTGGCAGTGCGAGAGCGCCTAACTCTATTGCTTTGTTGCATTCGTCCAGGTCATCCCGGCCAGCGTGCGAGAATTGCGCAGCAAGCCCTGCTGAGCGATAGCAGGCCTCTGCGTGGGAATTACCACCGAGTATCATCATGGATTGGGAATGGGATTGAGCCGTCGGCAACAATAATAAAGCTGTGAGTACCACAGCAGGAATAGCCGGCTTTTCTAAAGGTTCTGAAACAAACATCGCAATACCCTCTGTTTATTTGTGGTTTGAGTATGAGCGCTTCCGTGGTGGGTTGCAATATTGGCGATTGGAGCGCAAGCCAGGATTCGCGACCTTATAAGTTTTGGTATTTAGTCTGACCGAAATTGCCCCTCAGTGCTAAGATAAAACATCTCAAAACAACCGCTCTCAAGATTCGAGAGCAAAGGATTTCCCGGTAATGCCTGTAGATATAAATGGCCGCTGCGACCCAAAATTTGCCAGCGTAAAAGACGCTTTCGCCAAGAACTTTGAAGATGGGCTGGATATTGGTGCCAGTGTTGCAGTAACGGTTGACGGTGAAAGTGTGGTTGACCTCTGGGGTGGCGATTTGGTTGATGCAGAAGGCGCTCAGTGGCAAGAGGACACGATTGTTAATGTCTGGTCAACAACCAAAACCATGGCAGCTACTGTAATGCTCATGCTTGCTGACCGAGGGCTGTTAGACTTCAATGAGAAGGTGTCCACCTATTGGCCAGAGTTTGCCCAGAACGGAAAACAGAACATTCAAGTGCGTCATATCATGAGTCACTCTGCAGGCTTGTCCTCTGTAGAGGAACCAATCGTATTCGAAGATTTCTGCGACCATGAGAAAATCATAAACTTACTGGCGGCGCAGGCACCGTGGTGGGAGCCCGGAACGCAAAGCGGCTATCACGCCATTACTCAAGGCCATCTACAGAATGAAATAGTGCGCAGAATCATTGGTACAACTCTTGGCGAATTTTTCAGAGAGGAAGTAGCTCAGCCACTTGATGCAGACTTTCACATAGGTACGTCGGAAGAGCACCTTTCTCGAATAGGTTTTCTAGAACCGCCCGAAACGCAGCCGGAAACAGATGCCGATCCAATGTCAATTGCGGTAAGGACTCTTGCTAACCCTCCCTTAGATGCGTTGGTACCGAGAAAAAGCGCGTGGCGAACCGCGGAAATTCCTGCGGCGAACGGCCATGGCAATGCGCGCTCGGTAGCTCGAATTCACAGCGCAATTGCATGTGGAGGCGAGGTAGACGGTGTGCGCTTACTGTCTGAAGATGGATGCCGAAAAATATTTGAGCAACAAACTGACGGCGTTGACCTGGCACTAGGCTACCCGGTACGTTTTGGTATGGGGTTTGGGCTTAACACCGAAGCTCAACCCGTCAGTCCAAATAAGAATGCCTGCTATTGGGGTGGCTGGGGAGGGTCGCTATCACAGATTGATATGGACGCCAGAATGAGTTTTGGCTATGTGATGAATCGAATGCGATCGGGTACTGTGGGTGACATGCGCGCCGCGAGTCTGTTGCATCAAACTTATCAGTCGCTTGCACGCTAGCGCCCAACTGTGAGCATGGCGCATTACAGTTGTTAAAGAATGCTTTAACAGTGCGCCTGTCTATAGAAAAATGGCTCGGTTCACGGTAGTTTAGCTGCCTGATTGGTATAGCAGGGAATCTCATGTACGACTTAGTAATTAAAAACGGCCAGATTGTTGACGGTACAGGCAATGTCTCTTTTCAAGGTGAAATAGGTATTAAAGACGGTGTGGTGGCCAGAGTGGCGAATACCACGCAAGGCGAGTCAATTACTGATAGCGCGGCAGAGACTATAGACGCCGGCGGTGCGGTTGTATCTCCAGGCTGGGTTGACACCCATTCTCATATGGATGGCCAGGCCACATGGGACCCTTACTGCAGCCCGGCAAACCATCATGGCATAACGACCTTGGTTATGGGTAATTGCGGCATCGGTTTTGCACCGTGCAAGCCTAACGACGAGGCGCATCAGCAGCTAATCGAAGTTGTAGAAGATGTTGAGGATATTCCAGGTGCCGCATTGGCAGAAGGTGTGAAGTGGAATTGGGAAACCTTTCCCGAGTACTTGGATGCTCTAGACGAAATGCCTCGTGCTGTGAACGTTGCCGCGCAGGTGCCGCACTGTGCGATTAGAACCTATGTGATGGGAGATCGCGGGGCGAATAATGAACGAGCGACGCCTGAAGATGTTGAGCAAATGGCGACTTTGGTAGCTGAGGGAATTGCTGCCGGCGGCGTTGGTTTTACAACCTCACGAACTGAATTGCATAAAACCCGAAATGGCATTTCGATGCCGGGCACTTACTCTGAAGAAGACGAGCTATTTGGAATTGGAGAAAAGCTGGGCGAGTTAGGTAAGGGCTTTTATGGCATGGTTTCAGATTGGGAAGATGATGCCTGGCGCGGTGAAATGGAGTGGATGAAACGCCTGTCGATTGAAAACAACTGTCGTTTTAATTTCGTTCTTTTCTATCAAACAGACGAACAGTGGGTGCGTGTGAAAGAACAGCTGGAATTCGTTGCCGAAGCGAATGCCGAAGGCGCGCAATTAGTAGCGCACGTTGGCGCACGGCCGGTTAATGTGTTGATGAGCTACCATGGCACGGTAAACCCATTTTTCTTGCACCAGAACTTTGGACCTTTGATGGCGTTAAGCCCCGAAGAACGGATAGAAAAGTTGCGAGACCCTGCTCTAAAGGCCGCTATTTTGGCAGAGCCAACGCCAAGCATGGGTCATGAGATTGCTGATCGAATGGTGTCGGATTTCGACTTAATGTACGAGCTGGATGAAAACCCTGACTACGAGCAGGGAGCCGATCAAAGCATTGCGGCTAAAGCGAAAGCCGCTGGCGTTTCACCACAGGAATACGCTTACGATGCCTTGCTCGCACGGGATGGGAAAGCGATTCTGTATTTCCCATTCATGGGATATGACCAACGCAACCTTGATCGTCAATTCGAAATGTTAGAAGACGACAATACCGTTATTAGCTTGGCCGATACGGGGGCGCATTGCGGTGTGTTGTCGGATGCGTCTATGCCGACATTCTTGCTCAGCCACTTTGTGCGTGACCGACCAGGCCGAAAGTTCAGCCTAGAACAAGCCGTAAAATTCCATTCTCATGATACGGCCAGAGCGGTGTGTTTGGAAGATCGCGGAACCTTGGAAGTGGGTATGCGTGCAGATATCAATATTATTGATTTTGAAAACCTGGATCTCGAATCGCCAGAGATAATTTATGACCTCCCAGCAGGTGGGCGGCGCATGTTTCAAAAAGCCAGAGGCTATCTCTATACCTTAGTCGGTGGTGAGGTGATCATGAAAGATGGCGTAGAGACTGAAGCTATGCCTGGAGCATTGGTACGTGGTGCACAACCAGCACCCACCGCTACGGCGTAGTCTATGGATTGATCTTACGACCTAACTGCCTATATTTAGTATGAGCTTGCTCACCATTATCAACGAAAGGATTAACCATGATTTACGCGATGCCAGGACAGAAGGATGCGTTATTCAGTTTTAAAAATCGTTACGATAACTTTGTTGGTGGTGAGTGGATGGCACCGACCAAGGGCGAGTATTTTGAAAATGTTTCGCCTGTAACTGGCCAAGTTTATTGTGAAGTTGCCCGTTCATCCGAGGCTGATTTAGATAAGGCGCTTGATGCCGCTCACGGAGCCAGCGCCGAGTGGGGGCGAACAGCCGCTGCCGAACGTTCGAATATACTGCTGAAAATTGCCGATCGTATAGAAGCCAATTTGGAAACCTTGGCTTATGTAGAAACCTGGGATAACGGAAAAGGAATTCGTGAAACCCTTAACGCTGACATACCGTTGTTGGCTGACCACTTTCGCTACTTTGCGGGTTGTATTCGAGCACAAGAAGGTTCTACCGCCGATATTGATGCTAATACGGTGTCTTATCATTTTCATGAGCCCTTAGGTGTTGTTGGTCAAATCATCCCGTGGAACTTTCCTTTATTGATGGCTGGCTGGAAGTTGGCCCCTGCACTGGCGGCCGGTAATTGCGTGATTTTGAAACCCGCCGAGCAAACGCCTGTTTCTGTACTGATAATGATGGAGATGATTGCTGATCTTTTGCCTGCCGGAGTCGTGAATATTCTGAATGGCTACGGAGCAGAGATAGGCAATGCTCTAGCAACCAGTTCAAGAATCGCTAAAATTGCGTTTACGGGTTCTACGGCTGTTGGTAAGTTAGTGTTGGCGAACGCCGCAAAGAACTTGATACCTTCTACTGTAGAGCTCGGCGGAAAATCACCAAATATCTTTTTTGAAGATGTACTGTCTTACGAAGAAGAATACACAAGTAAGTGCATTGAAGGATTATTGCTGGGCTTTTTTAATCAGGGCGAGGTATGCACTTGCCCATCTAGGGCGCTAATTCATGAAAGTATCTATGACGAATTTATTGAGCGGGTGTTAGAGCGCGCAAAGAATATACAGCAGGGCAATCCTTTGGATACCGACACGATGGTTGGTGCTCAAGCGTCGCAGCAGCAATTGGATAAGATATTGGACTATATGGTTGTTGCGCGAGATGAAGGAGCCGAGGTTCTGTTAGGCGGTCAAAAGGCGAGTGTCGCCGCTGAATTGAGCGGCGGATATTATGTTCAGCCTACCTTGCTCAAAGGTAGCAACAATATGCGCGTATTCCAGGAAGAAATTTTTGGTCCGACATTGGGCCTTACTACCTTTAAGGATGAAGCGGAGGCACTGGCGATTGCAAATCATACTGAGTATGGCCTCGGTGCAGGCGTATGGACTAGAGATACCAACAAGGCCTTTCGCATGGGGCGTGCGATACAGGCCGGCAGGGTCTGGATGAATTGCTATCACGCTTATCCAGCACACGCTGCCTTTGGTGGTTACAAAAAATCAGGCATTGGACGGGAAACACATAAGTTAGCGCTGGATCATTATCAGCAGACTAAAAATATGTTGATCAGCTATGATATTAACCCTTTGGGGTTCTTTTAATAGAAATGCTTGGCTACAACGCTGATTTTGGACAATGCTCGCTGGTTTGAAGAGGCTTTGGTCTCTTTAGAAAAGATTGGGATAGTCGCGCCAGTAATATTGATAGTCTTTGCTTTGCCAAGCTGAGTAAATACTCTCCCAGTTAAGCTCTTCAATTCGCCAGCCGTGATGCGGCTCTATATTGGTTGAAAAGACGGGTGCACCGTAATCACAAAATCGCGTGTCTACACTCAGGCGAACTGCGTGTTTTGCAGTGTTAGGCTCCGCTTTGTGTACAGTAGCTGAGTGAAATATTAGTACGTCACCTGTTTCAAAGTCAGACACATGCCAACACGTTTCGTCTGGATAAATTTCACACTGCACGCCACCCACGCCTTCTGCTTCAAACACTTCTCGCACGCCGCGTTTATGTGAGCCGGGTAAAACTTTAACCCGGCCCATGGCTTCTGACACTGGGTGCAAGGCAACCCAAACACCGGCCATTGTTGGGCCCGCGTGGTGGGAGTACGCGTCTTGGTGTGGCGGTGTTTCATAGCCGAGCTTACGTGGCGTTGATATGCGTGCCATTTTCATCGGGTAAACGAATACTTCGGCGTTGCTCACGGTTTGCATTAATTGCATCAATTCGGGTTCGTGGAAAAAGCTGTGGAACGACTCCAGGTTTTGGATCTTGGGATAGACCTCATCCCAAATCGCATCGGTCTCAAAAAAAGGTGAACCGAAGAGAGCCGGAAGGCCAGTTTCTTGATCGCGTGTAATGTGGGGGTCTAACTGGTAGAGCAGGTCAGACATTAAGGCGTCACACTTGCCAGTAGCGACAAAGTCTTTAATGTAAAGGTAGCCCCATTGCTGGAAACGCTTACGTAAAACGTCGGCGGGTTCGTCTGCTTTTGAAACTATATAACTCTTATTTTCTATAACTTGGTCTTGTTGGTGTGGCATATATGCATTTACTCTTCTGCTGGCATAGACGTATTATCCCTTTTCACGTCAAAATAGAAAACAGCAAAGAGTGTATGTAATTAAGTTCTTGGTTACGCTTCTATTCGCAAAACACATATCCAACCAAAGCGATCAAACAAATACATTTCAGCGTTTGCTTTACCCAACTCCCAACTCCCAACTTCCTCTCAGAGTATTGCCTAAAGGCTCAATTTTTATGAAGCCTTTCCCGCTGCTCTTGCTGCTGGAGGGTGCTGCAGGCGCTTTTTCAGCTCAATCAGCTTGTTAACGATAAGTTGACTATTAGAAGGGCCAACTCGCAGTAACAGTTTTTGCACGGCTGCTAAGTTTTCTATCTCTGAGTCTACGTACTTGTAAGTTACGCCAACTTTCATCAAATGGGGTGGAGCGTTCAGCTTGGGTGTTTCCAGCATAAGCCCCATTGTTCTGAGTACCTCAAGGTGCAGAGACTTATTCGGTTCACCGAGTTCAGCAAATGCCCTCTTCATTACTGGCCAAAAGAAGCGGTAAATGGAGACTATCCTATCAGAATTCAACAAAGAAAATGCCTTGGCATAGGCGTCGTATCGACTGAAAGAAGCGGGATCAATCGTCAGCTCACCATCTTTGTTTAACACAGAAAACTGTTCGGCGGGACGTGCGATAGGTAGATATCGATATGCTATATCTCCGTAGGAGAGATTATAAATAACTATGGCAAACCTACGAGCCAAGTCTTCAGCTTCCGACCATTCAATAATGTTGGAGGCTGGTTTAAGAAGCTTTAATTGATAAAGCATAGCTCCATCGCTTGAGTTCAGCGCAGGCACGCTAGCTGGGAGCCCGTATTTGCGCAGAACTTTAGGGTCGGAAAGTGGTAGAGGTGCACGTTCATCGACGACAGAAGCAGCAGAAGCAGAAGTCGAAATCTCAGTGTCTGTACGCGGACTCTCTGCAGAGAAGCTTAGCGCGTCAATGTCTGAGGAGGGGGAGCGCGAAGCTGACGGTTTGTTGTCCGCCACTACAGAAAGGTCCACATCAGCGTTCGAAAGGTAATGGTAAACATAAGCGCTACCTACGATCAAAATGACGACAACTAGTATGATTTCAATTATAGGTAATCGAGCGCTTCCCAAGCTGCGATGAAAAGAGGGTAATGGAAAACTGCTGTTTAAAAAAGATTTCATAAACTCTCCACCTTCAACTAACGTCTTCATAGTAACCGAAAGGGCAGCTATGAATGAGAACAGCGGCTAAGCGCCACAGATCTATTTCTTAGTATCTTTCGAAATTTGTATGCTGAGTAGATTTATAACGGCAATTGTGCGTTGTAAGAATCGACAAGGTGACTTCACTTGGACTCGTCTACCATTCCAGTGCATATGTTACTCGATCTCTGGCTTCGCTCAAAAAATATAGGGCAGAAACCGAGTAACGGAGCGTATTTCGCGATAGGCGCGATAGCCTTTGATACCAGTGAGTTTTTAGAGGAAGCTGCCCACTCGGAAGGTGGTTTCATGTGATCGTTAGGTAAGTCGGCAGGTGACCAACGGTCAGCTGCCGCGACCAGCATCGTTTATGCATTAGCAGAAACTGCTGTAGTGAAGGATGCTTTTGGCGCATGATCGGTTTGCCGCAATCTACAGAGTCGCTGTTCAAATTAGCGTGCTAAAGTTAAGGTGTTAGATCGCAGGTGTAATCCACACTCCATTAGTTACCTGGCAATCTATGGCATCCAGTGCCATGTGCACAGATAGGCCAAACCCGAGCCATCGAGTTTTTGGTATAAAACAAAGCGCGACGTAAAAAAAGATAAACCAGAGCTGATGCAGTGGGTGGAAACCGATGCTACAACGCCCCGGATCGTATATGGGATTAGCCAAGAGGTGATCAACATCTACGAGCATTGTGGCCATCATTACAAAATAGGCTGCTCGCCAGTTCGCCCTAAAGAAGAGAGCAGCTATCAACGCCGGAACTAGAAAATGTAGGGCTAGGTGAAAGGTCATAAATACCGGTTGGGAAGCGTTAGCTTATAGGCAATGGCAGCTCCGCGCAGGCAAAAAGAAACCAAAAAGGACATTATCACTGCCAAGCTATCAGGCATGTTGAACAAGACACAAACTACATAGGTGAATGATCCCAGCAGGGCTGCAGTGACATATATCTCCGGTCGCATTAGCGTTAACACTTGCGCACAAAGCACATCGCGCATGATCCCACCGAAAGTGGCTGTCATTACGCCCATTACCACAGCAATCAGAGGCGATACGTCGGCCGCTAACGCCGATCTGGCTCCCATCACGGCAAAGACTGCGAGTCCAATGGCGTCCATCCACAATATCCAACGCTGGCGGGAATGAAGCATGTTTACCGAATAGTAGGTAATAGTAGCCGCAGCGACGCAAAGGTAGATGTTGCTAGGGTCAGTAACCCAAGATACCGGGCTTACACCCAGTAATAAGTCTTTTAACGTCCCTCCACCCAAACCAGTCACTGTGCCAATCAAGATAAAACCAAGAATGTCCATCTTCTTTTCGGCTGCATATAGAGCCCCTGATATCGCAAATACGACCACGCCAAGAATGGAAAACGCGTCCATTGTTAAGTAAACAAGTTGGTCATCCATGCTGAAAATAAGTCCTTTGATCTCTCTGATGCTTCTGGGCGATAGAGTAAAGCAGCTTTTACTGCTATTCATTTGAAATTGCTGTAATAGCTTGGCAGGGACAATACGTGCAAGCATTGTCGCCCGGAGACCACTGCTTGTAAGCTATCGCAATGCTATTCGCTTTCAGCTTTTGCTTCTATATTGCTTTTGTTCTGTCAGTAATACGCCTAGCGCAGCGCAAGCAGTAAGATTCACGCTGGCCGGCTTTAGAGATTAATCGTTGTGAGACAAAGTGAATCTTTATACCAGAGCCCTCTCAAACAATGCCAACATTCTAGCCCAGGCAAGCTCCGCTTGCGCTTTGTGATAAACAGTTGAATCCAAAGCGCACCAACCATGCATCGTGTCTTTGTATACTGTAATTTCTGCCGGCACGCCTGCTGCTTTATAAGCCGCAGCAAGAACCTCTTTCATTTGCGGGTTTTTGGCATCGTCATTTTCTGCGATCGCGTGCAGTACATGTGCCGGAGACTTCGGGATCAGTAAATGCGGGCTGTCGGTCTTATCAGTGGCCATGCCTCCGCCATGAAAAGACGCTGCGGCACCTACACGATTTGGAGCAGCTGCGGCTGTTCGCATGATTAATGGACCGCCCATGCAATAACCAGCCGTGCCCATTTTTCGTGTAATATCGACGCCGTCCTGTTGGTCGAGAAAGCTGATGTAAGCTTTGGCATCTGATATGGCATTAGATTCACCAAGTTTACGTGCCATTCCAATCAAGTAGGCACGAGTATCGGGGTCGCTAAAGCTGGCCTCAGGGCCAACCACCGGTGCTTTGGCGTCTCGATAGAATTGATTTACAACTAACACGGCATAGCCGGCCTCAGCAAGACGTTTGCCCATCGCCTTATAGGCTGTCCTAAGCCCTTTTATATCCGGCCACATTAAAACGGCGGGGTGTTTTCCAATTGACGGTCTCACGAAATAGCAGTCGGAAATACCGTTTGCCATTGTGACGTCCACGTCTGACTCAGTAATGTCCATAGCATTTGCCGAGTCCGGTATCAGTGCAGCCATGCCCGCAGCGACACCCACAGATAGGCCAATAGAAACTCCAAGCTTGCCAAACTCTCGTCTTTTGAGTAGGTATTCTTGGTTTTCCTGTTCAGTATTTTCGTCGCACATAGTGTTCTCCCAGAGGTAGGCTTGGTTTATCTTACAATGGAGGTGCAAGCTGCGCGAACTTTATGGGCGACCGAGCACTAAATGCTGGATTGATTGCCAAATACGCAGATCTTCAACATGTTATAATTGCTGATTACAACACTCAGTTCCAATGCGCTCGCGCCACTTGGCTAACAACTCTCAAGGACCCTCTTTCGTTGGAAGCGCTTTTCGGTGTGAATGCCCCGCAACTGTTGTTTTTGTATGCAGTAGTTATCGCCGCGTCAGTGCTTCGTTCGTTTACCGGTTTCGGTTTTGCCTTGGCCGCAGTTCCTGGGTTTTCGTGGGTGCTGGCCCCCACCGATGCCGTGGTGCTAAGCGCCGGCTTGGCGTTGGCCATCAGTTTTATGGGGCTTGGAACCTATTGGGGTTTGGTGTCTTTTAAATCAATGAGGCCGATGTTGCTAATGTCAGTGTTGGGGACAGTAATCGGCGCTTCATTGCTTAGCTTTATTTCTGTAAAGCTGTTCCAGCTGTTGATCGCAGTATCGATTTTTGTAGCCTGTACTGCGCTAACGCAGGTGAAAGCATCTCAACCATTTCGATGTCCAACACTCGGCTGGATCGCAGGTTTGAGCTCGGGCTTAATGAATGGCGCTCTCGCTATACCTGGTCCACCGGTTATTGTATTTGCCTTATTAACGCAGCCGGACCCTGCGCGAAGTAGGGCCTTGCTGATGACCTTCTTTATGCTGTCGGCATTGGTGGCGTTATGCACTTTCACTGTCTCGGGCTTTGTTCGCTTGCCCACCATCTATCTCTTTTTAGCAGTTCTGCCAGTTCTTTACCTTAGTAACAAGGTGGGCTACGTCCTGTTTAGTCGATACTCAGGGTTGTTCTATCGGCGCATCGCTATGCTGGCACTGCTCGCTATGGGCGCCTCGATATTGGTTCGTGTAGTTTGGTTTAGTCATTAACGTCGCTTGATAGCCGCTTTTCGAGCGCGTCAGCTCCAATCGCATTTCAATTGATCTCGATCAAATACAGAGCAGTCTTGTTCTCTTAGCATGTACTTTCTTTATGACTCATGCAGAAAGGAACAGCTATGGCCGCTAAGCGCCGTTCTTCTCAAGATAAGAATCGAACCAGGGTTATGCAACGTTTGCACGATGAGCACGGCTATATAGGCAAACTACGCCGAGCTATGTTTGACGAAGTATCGAGAGCCGGTAGGCGAGGGCAAATCGATGTTGCACTTATTCGCGACATGATGCGTTACCTAATGGAGTTTCCGGACAAGCACCATCACCCTTTGGAAGACCGCATATTTGAAAAACTCTTAGAGCAACGCAGCAGTGTGCGATCCGATGTTTTGGAGCTAATGGCAGAGCATAAGGACTTAGCAGCAGAGAGCCAATATCTGTATCACAAGCTCAATGCTGTGTATCGTGGTGATGAAAAACTACAACCTCATATGTTGCGCTCTACAATTGAGGAGTTCCTAAAGTTTTATGCCGAGCACGTAAAACGAGAGGAGACGATCGTCTTCCCCGCAGCGCAAAAGCAATTGTCGGCCGACGACTGGCGAGACATAGCAAAGGCATTTAAAGAGGTTGATGACCCTGTATTTGAGAGCGGCAAGCGCGGCGATTTTGCTCCGCTCAGGGCAAGGCTTGAAAATGGCATGGATGTCGCTGTTGCGGGTATTACTTTCGCCGAAATGATCGGTGTGTATTCCTTTCTGGGTGCCGCAGGCGCACTGGCCGAGGGTGCCGCAGAATTGCATCAGTTGAATCAGGAGCAGTGGCGCAATTTTCATCAAGGAAGTCGTACAGCTATTACGGAGGCTAACTCGGTGCGAGATGCACTTGACCGTTTAGTGACAGCCAACAGCTTGCTGCTGCAACGAGGGCTGCTTGGCTATTGGAACATTAGCAGACGTACAGCGAAAGCCAGTCTGCAGCCGCTTAGCAGTGTGAGCCGGTCACTTTTCAGGAGCTGAGCCCAAGTGCACGATAGCCACTTTGTTTGGGACGCTGACTTTTTGCGCCGCTATGATGTTCGCGGCCCGCGTTACACTTCCTACCCAGGCGCACAGACATTCAGTGCTAACTATGGGGTTGATGAGCATGAACATTGCTTGCAGGCCAAAAATAGTTCATCAGAGCCCCTTTCGCTGTATATCCACATACCTTTCTGCGAGAACATTTGCTACTACTGTGCCTGCAATAAAATCGTTACAAGAGATCATTCGAAAGCCAATAAGTACTTAGAGTTCTTGTATAAAGAAGCGTCGATGGTAGCCGAGCGCGTTGGTAAACGCCGGCAGATTACTTCGTTGCATTTCGGTGGTGGTACGCCCACTTTTCTAGATCGAGGGCAGTTGACCGAGTTGGTTTATCAGTTGGCGACCGAATTTTCTTTCAGCAGTGAACAAGGTCGGGAGTTCAGCATAGAGATTGATCCACGAACTGTAGAGCGCGATACATTGAGCTTATTGAAGGGACTTGGATTTAACCGCATTAGTATGGGTGTGCAAGATTTTAGTCCCGTCGTACAGCGCGCCGTAAATCGCCTGCAGTCCAAAGAGCATGTTGCTAAGCTAACAAGTGCCGCGCGAGACTTTGGCTTCGACTCAATAAGCTACGACTTAATAGTCGGTTTGCCAGAGCAGACAGTCGAGTCATTTTCAAAAACCATTGAAAGCGTTGTTATGCTAAAACCAGATCGAATCGCGTTGTATAACTACGCACACTTGCCTCGGCAGTTTCCATCGCAGCGGGCTTTGGACCGCTTAACAATTCCTGGGGCCAGCGAAAAACTCAAAATGATATGCGTTGCGGCCAACACATTGCTTTCCAATGGCTATCGGTACATAGGCATGGACCACTTTGTTCTCGAGAGCGATCGTATGGCCGAGGCGGCGAGTTCGGGAAGGTTGCAGCGAAGTTTTCAGGGCTATTCCATAATCAATGCGCCCGAAACCATTGGCTTGGGTGTATCTTCGATTAGTACCTTCGCTAAGAATTACTCTCAGAATCATAAACAGCTCGAAGACTACTACAAGGCCATCGATGGTGGGCTGTTGCCGGTTGCTCGCGGACTGTCGCTTAATCAAGACGATATTATCCGTCGTGACCTTATAAACAGAATAATCAGCCGGTTATACGTCAATACAACGTCGTTTTCGCAACAATACTCCATCAACTTTGACCAATACTTTATTGCAGCTAAGAATGGCTTGCACAGTGCGGCGCAGGATGGATTGATAGAGCTGGAGAAGGATTCAATTCGTGTTACAGAGCGTGGGCGCCTGCTGCTGAGAAATATCTGTATGCTATTCGACAGCTATCTTGATTCAACATCAACAACATTTTCTCGAACACTGTAAGCTGTTTCTCTAGCTAAGTCTGGATTCTGCTTCTATGATGACCCTGTCTATTAATTGGGTGGCTGTCGATCTGTCTATGAACCCTCAGGAACTATGGAAGCCTTACACATGCCATTGGAACAGGTAACGTGTCCGCATAACGAAAACATCAGCTGTGCCAGCTGCAGGCTTTCGAGCATCTGTTTACCATTATCAATGGCGACAGACGACGTTGTTAAACTAGAAGCTATTGTTCAACAAGGTAAGCCTCTGCACAAAGGTGAGACTCTGTATAAACAGGGTGGTGACTTCCAGTCGGTGTATGCCGTGCGCTCGGGTGCACTCAAGGCGTACAGTGTCACCAGCGCAGGCGAAGAGCAGGTTGTAGGCTTTTACCTTCCCGGCGAAATTCTGGGTATTGATGGAATAGCCGGGCACGCGTACACAAGTACGGCTGTTGCATTGGATACAGCAGCAGTCTGCGAAATTCCATTTTCCCAGCTAGCGCATCTCAGTCGTGAGCTGCCAGAGCTTCAGCGTCAATTTTTCCGAATTATGAGCCGCGGTATTAGCGATGATCAGAAACTACTAACACTGATTAGCAAGAATACTGCAGACGAGCGCGTCGCCTCATTCCTGTTGAGTCTTTCGGCTAGACATGTACAACGCCAATTGTCTGGCAGTCGTTTTCAATTGGCTATGTCTCGCCAGGATATAGGCAATTTTCTTGGCTTAACTATTGAAACCGTCAGTCGTGTTTTAAGCAAATTCAAGAAAAGTAATGTGATAGCAGTAAATGGTAAGGATGTGAACATCCTCGACGCTGCGACACTCAAGGATATTGCTAAAGTCATGCATTGAACTGCCTAGTTGCTTATTGTTTGATTTAGATCAATTACCATAGTCTACCTGCTTGCTAATCTTCTAACCATCTTACAGATGGCAAGAAATCATGCTGGCTACCAACCCATTTGGGTATCTTCTTTCACCTGAAACGCAATGGCGGTATCTCGCCGATAAACCACTCGACAGTTTTGTGGGAATGATGGCCTACCCAGCGTTTATGGCATTGTTACCGGCTGCGGCGTGGCATTTCGGAGTAACTGAGATTGGCTGGCGAGTTGCTCAAGGCGATGCAGTAAAACTAACCCCGGAAAGTGCCGTGCCGATAATTGCACTGTTTTACTTTGCGATGCTTGGCGCTGTGATAGTGATTGGCTACCTAACTCATTGGATGTCACAGACTTACGGTGCCGAAACCAGTGTGGCGAAAGGGATTAGTGTGATTGGTTTCGCATGCACGCCCCTGTTCTTGGTGGGACTCGTCGGATTTTACCCCTTGCTTTGGCTTGATCTGGTGGCAGGCATAGTTGCCGTTTGCTGGGCGCTGTACTTGCTTTATACCGGTGTTCCAATCGTTATGCGCCAGCCCGCTGAGCAGGGGTTTCTGTATGCAAGCGCCATCGTTGCCGTCGCCATGGTGATGGTGATATGCATTATGGGCGGCAGCGTTATGTTATGGGACTTCGGCGCGGCCCCCGTATTTTCTGATTAAGCCGGTACTACTCGCTACCACGTTACAACGAACACTTATTTGCTAGGGGAAACTATGACCGCTGAGAATCAGAACCATGCAGCGGGTTCGCAGCCGACGATAGACGCAGCTGACGATCACGATTATAACTATGCCGTTGTAAAGCAGTTCGCCGTTATGACCGTTATTTGGGGCATAGTTGGGATGGGCGTAGGCGTATATATTGCAGCCTTGATGATTTGGCCGCAGCTGAGTATGGACATTCCCTGGTTGTCTTTTGGACGTTTGCGTCCATTGCATACCAATGCCGTCATATTTGCTTTTGGTGGCTCGGCCTTGTTTGCGTCATCGTTATTTGTTGTTCAACGAACGTGCTACGTAAGATTGATATCAGACCGGCTTGCGTCGGTTGTTTTTTGGGGCTGGATGCTCGTCATTGTACTTGCGGCCATCACGTTGCCTCTTGGACTAAACACCAGCAAGGAGTATGCCGAGCTAGAGTGGCCGATCGATATTTTGATCGCCGTTGTTTGGATACTGTATGCCATTCTGTTTTTTGGTACGATCATGCGTCGAAAGATATCGCATATTTATGTCGCGAACTGGTTCTTCGGGGCATTTATTGTAACCGTTGCTGTATTGCACATAATCAATAGCCTCGCAATACCCGTTTCTCTTGGAAAGTCCTACCCAATATACTCAGGGGCGGTAGATGCAATGGTGCAGTGGTGGTATGGGCATAATGCGGTTGGCTTTTTTCTAACGGCCGGCTTTTTGGGAATGATGTATTACTTTGTTCCCAAGCAGGCCGAACGCCCGGTGTATTCCTATCGTTTGTCTATTGTGCATTTCTGGGCATTGATTGCCGTTTATATTTGGGCTGGCCCGCATCACCTGCATTACACAGCCTTGCCAGATTGGGCGCAAAGCTTGGGCATGGTGATGTCGTTGATACTGTTGGCGCCCAGTTGGGGCGGCATGATCAACGGCATGATGACGCTCAGTGGTGCTTGGCATAAATTGCGCACAGATCCGATCTTGCGCTTTCTAATCGTATCGTTGTCATTCTATGGAATGTCGACGTTCGAAGGACCCATGATGGCAATAAAAACAGTCAATGCGCTTTCGCATTATACGGACTGGACGATTGGCCATGTTCATTCAGGTGCGCTGGGTTGGGTAGCAATGATTTCCATCGGTACGATCTACTATTTGATTCCAGTTCTCTTTGATCGTAAGCAAATGTACAGCATTGTTTGGATCAATATCCACTTCTGGATGTCCACGATTGGCACTGTTTTATACATAGCATCTATGTGGGTGAACGGAATTGTGCAAGGGCTCATGTGGCGTGCTTACAACAGCGATGGAACACTGACTTACAGTTTTGTGGAGAGTGTGCAAGCAAGCTATCCGGGCTACACAGTACGTTTGATAGGGGGAGGCATCTTTTTCGCCGGTATGTTGTTAATGGCCTGGAATATGTTCAAGACTATTCGTGAGCCTGAGCCGCGCGATTCGGTCAGGCTTGCAGAGTTTGAGTCTCCAGTTACGAACTCTGGTTTGATTGGAGGCGTTAGCGCATGAAGCATGAAGTTCTAGAAAAAAACATTGGCTTGATGATTCTGTTCATGATTCTGGCGATTAGCTTCGGAACCTTGGTAGAGCTGGTGCCATTAATGATGGAGCGTCAAACGAGAGAGCCTGCAGAAGGTTTAGAACCTCTTGCCGCGTTGCCGCTAGAGGGCCGCGACATATACATTCGAGAGGGCTGCAATAATTGCCACTCTCAAATGATTCGCACATTGCGTTCTGAAACCGAGCGCTACGGTCATTACACCATGGCCAACGAGTTAGTCTATAACCACCCGCATTTATGGGGCAGTAAGCGCACTGGGCCAGACTTGGCCAGAGTTGGCGGACGATACAGTAATGACTGGCACAGGTTGCACTTGTTTAACCCCCGCGACGTTGTACCTGAGTCAAATATGCCTTCTTATCCGTGGCTTTTTGAACGCACGTTGGATGGTTCGCACACAGCTGGAAAAATGAAGGCGCTGCGTATGGTTGGTGTGCCTTATAAGGACAGCCAGATAGCGAATGCTGCAAACAGTGTGGATGGTAAAACGGAAGCGGACGCCCTCATTGCTTACTTACAACAATTGGGTTTGCTATTTCCCCGGAGCTAATCAATATGGACAGTATTATCGACATTAACTTGCTGCGTGCACTATCTACTGTTTTGCTGTTTATAGCGTTTATAGCAATTTGCATTGTTGTATTTAGTCGCAAGCGCAAATCGTACTACGAAGATGCAGCGATGTTGCCGTTTGGTGAGGAGGGCGCGTCACGTAGACAAGTTGATTCTGGTCGAGAGTCTTCAGAAAGTTCTGTTAAAGAGAGCGGGAACTTAGGCCGCGCCTCAGGTGATTCAAGCCCCAAAACCGCTAAGGGTGAACGAGCATGAGCACTTTCTGGAGTGTATGGATAATTGTTCTAACGGCGATAACGATAGTTGCTCTGGTTTGGCTGCTTCTAGCAACTCGAAAAATTAAGAATCCCAGAACGGATAATACAACGGGTCATGTATACGACGGTATTGTAGAAGAAGATAATCCACTACCGGCATGGTGGTTTTGGATGTTTATCCTCAGCGTTATTTTTAGCATTGCTTACCTAATTGTTTATCCGGGCTTAGGTTCATTTAGTGGCGTTCTGGGCTGGAGCTCTATAGATGAGCACGATCGCGCAGCTCGTCAAGTAGACGAGGCCTTCAGTGCAAGTGTGTCGTCGTTTGCAGATGACTCGCTTCAGGAGCTTGCTCTTAATCCAAAGGCCAACAATATGGGCAAACGACTATTTGCCACTAACTGTTCTGTTTGCCATGGGCAAAAAGGAGAGGGTGGCTTTGGTTTCCCATCGCTTGCAGACGCACAATGGCAGTGGGGTGGAACTGAAGACCAAATATTGCATTCCATAAAGCATGGCCGTCAAGCCGCAATGGTGGCCTGGAAGGATGTTCTCGGCCCTCAAAAGTTGCCCCACGTTGTTAGCTATGTGCGCAGCCTAAGTGGCAATGTTGATGATGCAGACGCAGGCGCGATTGAGCAGGGCAGAGAAACGTTTACTACTTACTGCGTTAGTTGTCATTCGGCTGATGGATCGGGTAACTCATTAGTTGGAGCACCGTCATTGATTGACGACGTGTGGCTCTATGGCGGTTCTGTGGAGCAAATCTACATGTCTGTAAGCGCTGGGCGCAGCGGCCAAATGCCCGCACATGACAGTTTACTCAGTGATGTAAAAATAAATTTGCTGGCCGCGTATGTTCTAAGCCTTTCTAAAGCGGAGTAAGGTGGTGCCAAAACCTGCTAAGGTGCCTGACCAAAATATTCCCTTACATGAGTGGGCACCGGCTGAAGTTGCAGAGCTGGATCTTTACGAAAAGCGGGAAAAAATATACACCCGTAAAATAGAAGGTTTTTATCAACGGCTGCGCCAATATACAGGGTGGCCCCTGCTGCTTGGTTACTTTTGCTTACCTTGGCTCTCATGGAGCGACAGGCAAGCGGTGCTGTTCGATTTGCCCGCCCGCAAGTTTTATATATTTGGTTTAACTATTTGGCCGCAGGATTTGTCGCTACTGGCCTTGATACTAATAATTGCGGCTTTGGCCTTGTTTTTGGTTACGTCGGTTGCGGGCCGAGTCTGGTGCGGCTATACCTGCCCGCAAACAGTATGGACCGCGATGTTTATGTGGGTTGAACAAAAAATAGAGGGTACACGTAACCAGCGGCGCAAACTCGATGGTCAGCCGTGGTCTGTCAAGAAAGCAATTAAAAAACTGAGTAAGCACCTTGCTTGGTTGTTTATTGCATTTTCAACCGGATTTACTTTTGTAGGCTACTTTACACCCATTCACGATCTTGGTTGGCTATTTCACTCCTTGCAGCCGGGTTTTCTAGCTGTACATTGGGAACCGCTAAGCTGGGTCGTTTTTTTTACTCTGGCTACCTATTTAAACGCGGGATGGATGCGTGAGCAGGTGTGTGAGTACATGTGCCCCTATGCGCGGTTTCAGTCCGTAATGTTTGATAGCGATACTTTGATTGTGTCTTACGATGCTGCTCGTGGCGAACCCAGGGGCTCTCGAAAACATGAGGAGGATATTGCGGAAACAGGTAAAGGCAACTGCATTGACTGTAAGTTATGTGTGCAGGTGTGCCCTACAGGTATTGATATACGAGACGGCTTGCAATACCAATGCATCGCTTGTGCCTTATGCATAGATGCCTGTGATTCCATTATGGAGAAAATGTCTTATCCACCAGGCTTGATCAGTTACACGACTGAAAATGCATTAAACAAAGGCGATAAGGGGGAACGCCGTTTAGAGTACATTATCAGACCGAAAGTGGTCGGCTATTCATTGGTGTTGTTAACGATGCTGGTTTTTTTTACCTGGCGTGTACTTTCAATAGACAGCGTAGAGCTGAGCGTCTTGCGTGATAGGCAGGTCATGAATACTTCAAGTAATTCTGAGTTAATAGAAAACACTTACTTACTCAAAGTAGCAAATAAACAAGATAGCCCGTTGATCTTAAACGTTGGTGTGGAATCGGCAATTCCATTAAGGCTAATGGGTTCTGCGCAATATTTTATTGGAGCAGCTGAGGTGGAGAGCTTCCGTGTAAGAGTTCAGGCAAGCAAGAACGACATGACTAAAGTCGTGATACCTATTGTTTTCAGTATCGACACTGACGGCTCTCGAATTACGCACGAAAGTCGCCTTATCGGTGAGCTACGATGACGGCTCAGGAGGGGCCAGCTGTGAAGCCCTGGTACAGGGAGTTCTGGCCCTGGTTTATTATCGTACTAATGTCTTCGGTAGTTATCGCTTCTTTGTTCACCGTTGTTCTGGCGTTTAAACACAACGACGAGCCTGCTTTGGGTCACTATATGCGCGACGGGTTAGGGGTTGTTGATAGCAAGAACAGTGACGACCGTAATACGTCGAAGGCTCGAGAGTCGGGTGAATGAGTAGCTGCTTCCATTGCGCGTTAAAATTTGTTCAAGACGATACATGGTCAACGCTGGTCGGCGAGGAGAAGCGGCTATTTTGCTGCCCTGCATGTTTAGCCGTGCACCAATGCATACAGGGGGGCGGCTTTGAAATGTATTACGAGCGCCGGTCGAGCATGGCGGAGACGCCAAATAGCGAGGCAATGAGTACAGAGTTTGAGTCACTTGACTTACTGCTCAGTGATTTACCGTTTGTAACCAAGGACGAGAGCATAGCTAGTGCGAAATTGTTGGTGGAGGGTATCCACTGCAGCGCCTGCGCGTGGCTTATTGAATCCGTAGTATCTGCTGTAGATGGCGTGGATGCGGTACAGGTCAATCTGAGACAAGGTCACGTAAAGGTGAGTTGGCGGCTGGAGGATCAGAAATTGTCGGTCATTATGCGCGCTATCAACGCACTGGGTTACGTTGCCAGTGGCTGGTGCGAGCAAGCGCGCACTAAAGCCTATGCTGTGGAGAAGTCTGAGCTTCAAAGACGCCTAGGCGTTGCTGGTTTGCTAATGATGCAAGTGGGCATGTTGTCACTGGGTTTATACGCCGGCGATTGGCAAAGCATGGACCCCGCAACTCAAAACTTATTGCGCCTCGCGAGTTTTTTATTAGCAACAATTAGCCTACTTTACTGCGCGGCCCCCTTTTTTCGAAGCGCGTTAAGAGCTGTTTACCATACTCGGGTGAATATGGATGTTCCGATTGTCATCGCACTTGGCGTTGCTTACACCGTGAGTGCACACGCTACTGTGCTAGGCGGTGAGTTAGTATACTTCGATACTGTCTGCATGTTTGTGTTCTTCCTATTGCTTAGCCGGTTCATGGAGACCTTGTCGCGCCAGCCATCAACAGTTAGTGCCGCAGGGCTTATACCCATCATCGCTCTGAAACGAAGCTCAATTGACCAGAGCTCTTCAACCGTCGATAGCCAGAAGGAAGCGCTGACCCTTGAATTCGGAAAGGAAGAGTCAGACAGCCAACTGCAACCCATGTTGAGTAAGGATCTGAAGGTGGGCGACATAATCTTAAGTCGCGGAGGCGAGGCTGTTTGTGCAGATGGCGTAATTGTTGATGGCCATAGCTGTTTTGATGAGTCGGCGTTTACCGGCGAGAGCTCTACCGTAAACAAATTGCTTGGAGACTCGGTTTTGGCTGGTAGTGTCAACTGTGGTGACTCGGTATGGGTTAAGGTCTCGCGCACTGCGAATGAAAGTAGTATTGCCCATATTGACCGCTTGATTGATGCAGCCGATGCAAGTAAGCCCTTCTATGCCCAACTTATTGATCGTTTAAGTCCATGGTTCATTGTGACGGTTCTCACGGCTGCTGCTGTAACGGCCTCGATCTGGCTTGTAATAGATCCGTCAATGGCGCTTTCAACCAGTTTGGCTGTGCTAATTGTTAGTTGTCCCTGTGCGTTGGCATTGGCTACACCTCTAGCTCTTGCCGAGGCCCATAAGGCAGCGAGAAATGCCGGTATTGTGCCTTTCAGTGGCAGGTTTCTGCAGGTTTTGCCCTATGTCACTGATATCGTTTTTGACAAGACTGGCACATTAACGGAAAGCACGCTGATGTTCTCCGTTGATAGCAAATCGGCTGAAAGCAATTCAAACGCCATAAAGCTTGCAGCAAGTCTTGAAGTGCATTCGCTGCATCCTATTGCGTCAGCGCTCAGGTCCGTAGCAGACGAAGCTTATCTGCCTGTCACCGCTGGGCGTGAGGTTTTAAGTTACGGGGTTGAAGGGTGTATAGCAGGCAAGTCCTATCGCTTTGGTAAGCCAAGTTGGAGTAGTGAAAAGTGTAGTGCAGAGGTGAGTGACACATTGCTCGGCGCAGCCGATTGCTTGCTGTGTGATGAGCAAAAAGTCCTGGCTTCTTTTTCATTCAGTGAAAGCCTGCGAACCGATGCGAGAGCGTGTGTAGAAGCCTTGCTGCAAGGAGCTTACCAGATTCACTTATTAAGCGGTGACACAGAGCCTAAAGTTAAACGAGTCGCACGATTGTTATCGGTCGGAAATGTGTGCGCTGAGGCGAGCCCTGAAAATAAATTGGATTATATTCATGATCTGCAAGCGCGAGGCAAAACTGTTTTAATGATTGGAGACGGCGTTAACGATGCACCTGTTCTATCGAGTGCAGATGTTTCTATTGCTATGCACGGTGCGGCTGATATTAGCAAGTCCAGAGCTGATGCCGTCTTGATCAAAGACTCACTGATGGCTACTTTATTCGCCTTTAGATTAGCAGACTCTGCTAAAACACTAGTGCTGCAGAACATAACTTGGGCAGCCGCGTATAACTTAATTAGTATACCTATGGCTGCGTTCGGCTTTTTGCCACCTTGGGCGGCCGCCATTGGAATGTCCTTAAGTTCTCTTGTCGTAATTTTTAATTCAAAACGACTTAGTCGCATAATGGACCAATCTAAGTCGGCAAGAGAGCGCGCTGATGGCCAGACTTCTGCTGAAGTGCGCCAAAGTATCGAGCAACCCTTGGTGGCTGGCTAAGCATGCCGAGCTTGTACCTGCTAATTCCTATCGCATTATTACTAGTGTTTGTGGCAGCTGTTTTATATTGGTGGGCGGTTCGCAGTGGTCAATACGATGATCTTGATCGTGAAGCCGATCGAATACTGTTTGAAGACGATTGCTCGAAGAGAAATCGCCAAGTACAGGTTGTCAGCCATAAGGAAAGCACACAAGTGAGTAAAACGGGGCGGCAAAGTGAGCAGCGCTGATATGGTATCTGCGTTTATGTTGGGCCTGCTCGGTAGCGGTCATTGCCTCTCAATGTGCGGCGGAGTGCATGGCTTACTACTGCTCGATAAGCAACCGCAACAGGGTGATGTGATTGCCAGCTCGAGCCCAGCATCGTTTCCTTTACTCTATGTTCCTTTATTCAGCATTGGCCGGGTAATGAGTTATGGCTTGGCTGGACTGGCACTGGGCAGCGTCAGTTTTTCCATTCAGTCCTTAGGATTCCATTTCGCTGTAATCGCAAAGCTATTAGCCGGATTGATGCTTGCTGCGATGGCCTGTTATACCGGTAGGTGGTGGATGGGGCTGACCAAGCTTGAAGCACTTACATCAGTCGTATGGCGTTATTTACAGCCAGCCACAAGTTCGTTAATGCGGCCAAGCTCTCCGCAGGTCGTATTCATGTTGGGTGCATTGTGGGGTTGGATGCCCTGTGGTTTGGTGTACAGCGCTTTGTCCTGGTCGATGTTGTCTCCTGACCCCGTGGGTTCGGCGGCGCTCATGCTTATTTTTGGTGTAGGCACTTTACCTGCAATGCTAGCTGCAGGATTAACCGCCCAAAGGTTTGTAGAGTTCTTGAATAACAGCTTTGTTCGAAATTCTGCTGCGCTAATGCTACTGGTTTTCGCCCTGTGGACAATTGGTGGTGCTCTATCGATGCTGCTCGCAGATGGGTCTATGGCACATCATCACTGATGCACCAACGCCTTTAAGAGGTTCATACACTTAAGAAGAACAACGTTATTTAAAACACGGGCGAGACAGTTTTCATCCGTAGATTTAGAGGACAGAAAAATGATTGCGACCAGACACAATGAGCTTCTTAGCGAAGCAATGGATAGGGCAAAGGAGGCGGTGCGTGACGCGAGCGTTGCGGGTGTGTCAGATTCCAATGTGGCAACTCTTTCTACGGCCAGCCTCGCTTGCGTACCCTCATCACGAAGCGTAGTGATAGAAGATATTAATAGCTTCGGGCCGCTTTTTTTCGCCAACTCTGCGTCGGGTAAAGGAATTCAGATGGCCAGCAATCACAATGTCAGCTTGTGTTTTTACCTGCGCAGTTTGAGTCTGCAAATCATAATCGACGGGCAAGCTGGCATTGTATCTGACGTGGAAGCCGAGTCTATTTGGAGCAAAAGAGACCGCCAACGGCAAGTCGTATCGTGGGCAAGTAATCAATCTGAACCTAGCAGGGGCAAAGAGTCACATCAGTTTAGGATGGAAAAAGTTAGGAAGTCATTTGGCTACGAGCAAATTCCACTACCGATGAACTGGAAAGGCTACCGTGTATTTCCGGTTCGAGTGGAGTTTTGGTATGCAAATTGGCGCAATCCGAAAGACAGGCAATGTTATCAACTCGAGAATGATTGTTGGGAACGCGTTGATCTAGAGCCCTGATTAAGTGAATTTAAAGGCTAGTTAGTGCTGCATTTATTTGACCTGAATCAAGTCCTTCAGTATTGGGCTGTTTTATCATTGCCTTGAGAAAACAACTCTGGAGAGAACAATGAGCATTTACAAAAATGTACTTGTCGCGCTGGACTTAATGGGTGATCACGAGCATGTTCTGCTTAAAGCGCTAGCGGTGACGAATGCCGATGCAAAAATTAATCTTATATATGTGAACGAACCAGTCTATATTGGCGAAATGGTGTATACCTCCTCTGTAGATTTTGAACGGCAGGCGGCTGCGTCAGCTATGCAGCAATTCGACAAATTGGGCGAAGAGTTTGGCATTCCTGCTGATCAGCGATTTGTAGAAACAGGACGATCGGCTGCAGAAATTCATCGCAAGGCGAAGGAGCTGGACGTTGACCTAATCGTGGTTGGCTCACACGGCCGACATGGTTTGCAGCTTCTTTTAGGCTCTACAGCCAACTCTGTTTTGCACGGTGCTATAAGTGATGTCTTAGCCGTACGACTGCCCGGTGAGACCAGAGAAGGGTGAAGATTAGAAATGCAAACTCCGATTCGTGCCTCAAGATGGTGCGTCCAGAATCCCAATGGCCTAAACGCTGCGAATCAATTGAGTAGATGTTGCTGATGTGATGTTGAGAATATTCGTGGCCGCTTTGGCTGCTAAGCTGTCCGTGCGAGGTTAATCATGCGCTAAGTGATTAATGTCACATCTAGGTGAGCTAAAAACACAGAAAATAGGCGCCAAGGGTGAATTGACTCTTAATAAAGATAGGCTGCGACTATTAACTGCTTGCATCAATGTCCTTCATTGACTTATTCTTTCGTCGCTAATCTGCCTGTAAAATAGTGTAAATAAAGGCGCTTTTTCGCTCAGATAGCGCTGTGAATTTGCCATAAAACATAGGGACGCACCACAAAAATGAAAAACAAATACCACAATATTCCAACGTATAACGGTGCCTTTAGACTGGCGGGACTATCTTTTGGTCTTGCACTGACAATGTCATCGGCCAGCGTTTTTGCTGACTTGAACGCCATACCTGGACAAAACGGTGTGCAATCCGCGACAGCGGCTGTGGTTCAAACTATCTGCCCACAAATGGGTGCGCTTGGGGGTGGTCAGGGCACTCTTCCTGCTGGGCAACAACAATTGTTTGAGCGCTGCAGAGAGCTAGTGCAAACCTCGAACGCGCAGCAAGGCGCTGGTGGTACTGGCTTTGCGCTTGATTTAGATGAGGCTGAACTGCGTGAAGCTCTGCAAAGAATTGCGCCGGAAGAAGTGGGTGCAATGGCGTCAGGATCTTCTGATACCGCCTTTAATCAGGTCGGCAGCGTAGTAGGAAGAATGGCTACTATTCGAGGAAGCTCTATAGCTAACCCAGTTGCAGGCGTGCAGTGGTCCTTGGATCCAACGACAGGAGGCGCGGCTGGAGACGAAGGGTTTAGTAAGCTTGGACTATTTGTAAGTGCAACTGGAGGTACTGGAGAAAAGGATAGAACCTCTGAGGAAGATGGCTTCGAGTACGATTCTTACGGCCTGACGATTGGAATGGATTATCGCTTTTCCGACAATTTGGTCGGCGGTATTGCGATCGATTATTCAAGCACGGATGTCGATTTAGACTTGGGCTATGGCAGCTCTGAGAATGACAATACGGGTGCGACGCTTTACGGAACATACTATGCCGGAAGCTTCTATATTGATGCGGTTTTGTCATTTGGTAAGCAAGATTATGATGCTCAGCGAAACGTTGCTTATGCAGGCAACGTTAATCAGGCTTTAGTAGCCAATACCGATGGCGATAGCACAGCGTTCTCCCTCGGTGCAGGTTATGACATTACAAGTGATTCCTGGAGCACATCTCTTTTCGGCAGAGTGCAAAGTAGTTCTGCGGATATTGATGGTTTTACCGAAAGCGGTGGCGAATTGGCGATGATGGTCGGAGATCAATCTATTGATTCACTGCGGGCTGTTCTAGGTGCTCAGGTGTCCAAAACAATTAGTGCGGGCTATGGCGTTTGGATACCTTACATAGGGTTGGAGCTTCATCATGAGTTTGATGATGAGCAGAGAGCCGTCGTTTCACAATATGTATTTGATCCCACTGCTACCTCTTTTTCATTCCAGTCCGATGCTGCAGACGAGAATTTCGCCCTCGGAAACATAGGGGCGTCATTAGTGTTGCCCCACGGCAGCCAGATGTTTTTCAATTATGAGCGATCAATCGGCTTGGCCGACGTTACTAATAATGTCTTTTCTATAGGTATAAGATTCGAGCTTTAGTTGATCAATGGAGGCTTCGCGAGATACTGCGGAGCCTCTTTTTTCAGTCACTCGCTTAGGTCATTCCTTTTCAATATCTCTGGCCACTCTTTGTGCCAGCAACAGCTGTGACCATAGCTGTCTACAAGTATGATTCCGGCAGTGCCTAATTGTCTTTCGGTGTACCCCTCCAGCATCTCTCGCTTAATTACTTGGTCGTCGCCGCCAAGCATATGAACTTGTCGAATATTTTCAGGTAAAGGCTCTTGCTCAGCAGGGTCTAAAGAGTTTTTTAGTGGTGTGTAGCCGTGGTGTTTGGTCCACGCTAGAACGTTGAGATTTCCAGCTAATGTAACGACGGCCTCCACATCTCGCCTAGTGCCTGCCATCAAGGCCGCGAGTGTTCCTCCTCCGCTGTGACCAATTAGTATTTTCTGCACAGATCGGTCACTGAATTTGTCCAAAGCTTGATTCATGCTATCCACGACTCGGCGACTGTAACGAGCGTCGGTCCACCAATGTGCATTACATTTTTCATCTATTGTTTGGTAGTAACAGGGTCTACCAAGATATAGAGCGTTGGCTGGGTCTAGATTCATCAGTTTTAGCATTAATGGTTTGCGAGGGCTTGGGTCTCTAGCGATAGCGTATTTTGTTCGCCACGGCTTACCATCACCTTCTATGTATACGTGTAAGCGCGTGCCAGAGCCACTCTTTTCAACAACCTTGTGGAGGAAGTCTGCCTGGATTTCTGAAGCGGAATCCAACGATTCGATTCCTTCCACCCATGCGCAGGAGTTTATAAAACTAAAAATGCTAGCCGTTAAGATTAGAGTGTGAGTACGCATGGGATTATTCTTTTTTGCATAATATTGGTTGTGACAGATTCCGAAACGCTATATTGAAGAATATAATCGCATACAGATCACTGACTTTTGTCACAGCCGTTGATAATGAGTATAAACTGCTTAAATAAGTGATTTTTCGTACATCACTGCATGGCGCTGGGTTTAGAATAATTATAGCGATAATGCGGTGTCAACACTGACAGCATCGGGGAGTAAATCGTGCCTAGTTGGCTAGCGGGTGGTAAAACACGAAATCGACGAAGATATTCAATTAGTGGAAGTCTGCTGTTTGCTATTGGTGTGGCAATTTTACCTGTAACTACGGCGGGTAACAGCGCTGATCGGGCGGACGAGCTTCTGCCCGTCGATTGCCTTCTTCCAGGCGCTGTGAGGAAGCTTGGAGGGCGTGTAAATTACGTTACCCAACGCCGCCCAATCAAAACCGTTGCGGTAGATTGTGAGATTAGAGGCGGCGAATATGTTGCCTATGATCGGGCAGATTATGGCACCTCGATGCGAATTTGGTTGCCTCTGGCCGAGTCTGGTGATGCGAAAGCGCAAAATTATGTGGGTGAAATCTACGAAAAAGGCTTGGGTGTAGATCCTAACTACACTTTGGCTGCTCAGTGGTATCTCAAATCAGCAGAGCAAAATTTCCGCGCTGCACAAATAAATCTCGGGCAGCTCTATGAAACAGGTCAAGGGGTAGAGCAGAGCACTGCAATCGCAGCTGAGTGGTATGAGAAAGCTTCAGGAATGAGCAAGAAGTTAGCCAAAGAAGTGTCATTCACTGTTGAGCCTGACACGGCGCAACCAAGCGCCAAGGACCGGCAACTTCAGCTACAGCAACAACAGATTCAAGACTTGGTAAAAAAGCTAGACCAGTCGGCGACGTCGCAACAAGCGTTGCTAAGAGAGAAGCAAGCGGTTGCCGCGTCTGCGTCTGCTTTGCAGGAGCAACAAAAGACGCTGTTGCAGCGGGAGCAAGAATTGCAGCTTGAACGCGATGCTCTGCGTAAGCAGCTCCAACAGTCGGATTCTAAACAGCAAGTGGGATTGGAGCTTCAGTCTCAGTTGGCGGCATTAAATGCCCAGCGCGACGAGCTTGAAAACAGGGAGCGTCAGCTTGTAGCTCAACAAAAAGAACAAGAACGGATGGCGGCGAAGCTGCGATCGGAAAGGCAGCGTGAGGAAGATGGGCGAGCCAGAGCGGCCAAGGTGCAGCTGTCATTAGACGCTAGAGAAGAGGAGCTGCGCCGCCAACGTGAGGAATTACAGCGCCAGCAAAACGAACTTAATCAAGCGGATTTAGATAAACGTTCTATAGGCTCGGAGCTTGAATCGAAGCTGGCCGCACTGAAAAACAAGAGTGAGTCTCTTGAAGAAAGAGAGCGAACCCTTGCAGCACAACAGCAAGAACAGCAACGAATTTTGGCAGACCTAAAAGCCCAGCAGGAAAAAGGTCAGCTAGAAGAGCAGCGACGCGAGCGAGTTAAGGATGCAGAGCTAGTTCTGAATGAAAAAGAAAGAGCTATAAGCCTATTGCGTAAAGAGTTGGATCAGCGCGAGCAGGAGCTTGAACAGGCCGATTTAAAGAAGCGTGCTGCTGGAAGTGAGCTTGAAATGAAGTTGGCCGCATTGCAAAAACAAAGTGATGAATTGGCCTCGCAGAAAGAAAAGCTGGCAGACCAGCAGCGCCAGCAGGAGGAATTGAATACTAGGCTGCGCGCTAAAGGCAACGAGGTGCAAAGTGCTGAAGCCGAGTTGGCCAAGTTAAAAGAAGCGATATCTTCTAGCCGTAAGTCTTTAGCCGCACTTAGTGAGGCGTCTATTCAGGTGGCGAGCGCATTGCCTGTTATTCAGCTCATAGAGCCCCAAGTTCTTCGAACAAGAGGCGAAGAGCCTAATGTTCCCGCTCGCGACGACATTGATCAGCGTACTGTCATCGGCCAGGTGCAAAGCGCTGCAGGGTTGATGGAGTTGCTAATTAACGAAGAGAGGGTAGGTGTTGACGCTGATGGCTTTTTCCAAAAGAGCGTGCCGATTACCCGTTCAATGACCCCTGTTTCTATTATTGCTATCGATAAAAAAGGCCAGCGTGCCGATCTAAGTTTCAATTTCGAGCGTAAAGCGCTAATACCCGAACCGGCGGCAATCGCTAAGCAAACCAGAGAAGCAAAAAAGAACACAAAAATCCCGAAGCTAGATTACGGCAACTATCATGCACTTGTAATCGGCAATAAACAGTACCAATCATTGCCGAGCTTACGAACATCCGTTAATGACACTGAGGCTGTAGCCGCGATTCTTGAACAACAATATGGCTTCAAAGTACGCAAATTGGTGGATGCCACTCGTTACGATATTCTTTCAGCCTTGAATGAATTGCGTTCGGAGCTCAATGAGGACGATAATTTACTTATCTACTACGCGGGGCACGGCACACTTGATGAAGTGAATAATCGTGGACATTGGATGCCCGTTGATGCAGAGGAAGACAGCTCGGCGAATTGGATTTCCAACATAGCGATCACCGATATCATAAACGCGATGAATGCGCGCAAAGTGCTCATTGTCTCAGATTCTTGCTATTCCGGTGCAATGACTCGTTCATCGTTGTCTCGCTTAGACGCTGGACGGTCTGATAAAACCTGGGTTGCGTGGCTGAAGATGCTGACAGAAAAGCGCTCACGATTGTCGCTTAGCTCTGGAGGTCTCGCCCCGGTGCTTGACGGAGGCGGCGGTGAACATTCGATTTTTGCTAAGGCATTTCTTGATGTGCTAAAACAAAACGAGACGGTCATTGAGGGAAAGCAGTTGCATGGAAAAGTGGCTGAGCTTGTGAGTTACGCCGCATCTGCAGCTCAGTTTGAACAAGTTCCACAATATGCGCCGATCAAGTTTGGTGGACATGAATCAGGCGATTTTTTGTTTGTACCTACTACCAGCTTATAGCCTACTCAACTCACTTTTAGGTTTGGCGATAAACCATTACGTATTTTAAATCACATCTTTTGGCGTAATAGCTTGTTGTGGGTGTGGTCATCTGTTAATTTTACGTTCTGTTACATTCTCCCAAAGACTTGGACCATTGGAAGTTTAATAATTCTAAAAAATAGATAAAGGGATAGATCATGACTGACCAAACTGTCGAAGAATTCATGCGCGGCTTGATTAAGCGCAACCCCGGCGAAACTGAGTTTCACCAAGCTGTATTTGAAGTGGCATCCACCGTTACGCCCTTTATAGCTGATAAACCACGCTATAAAGATATGCGCATTCTTGAACGAATGACAGAACCAGACAGGGTGATTATTTTCCGAGTTTGCTGGGAAGATGATGATGGTAATATTCGGGTTAATCGTGGCTACCGAGTTCAAAACAATAATTCGATTGGTCCTTATAAAGGTGGGCTTCGGTTCCATCCCAGTGTAACGCTTAGTGTTCTCAAGTTTTTAGCGTTTGAGCAAACGTTCAAAAACAGTCTTACAGGCTTGCCAATGGGCGGCGGTAAAGGCGGATCTGATTTTAATCCAAAAGGCAAAAGCGATAATGAAGTAATGCGCTTCTGCCAAAGCTTTATGACTGAGCTTTTTCGCCATATTGGAGCTGATACCGACGTGCCGGCTGGCGATATTGGCGTTGGCGCCCGTGAAATTGGTTATATGTTTGGCCAGTACAAGCGTTTGGCTAATGAATTCAAAGGCATTCTTACAGGCAAAGGAATGGAGTTTGGCGGTAGCCTAATTCGCACCGAAGCCACGGGTTACGGAACCGTGTATTTCATGGACAATATGCTGCAGCATTCAGGGCAGTCAATGGAAGGCAAAGTCTGCGCTGTTTCAGGCTCGGGTAATGTTGCAACCTACGCGGTAGAGAAAATTAATCAATTGGGCGGTAAAGCCGTAACGCTCTCAGATTCATCTGGCTTCATTTACGATGAAGCGGGCATTGACGCTGAAAAGCTTGCCTACGTGATTGAATTAAAAACTAAGCGCCGGGGGCGAATCTCTGAGTACGCTGAGAAATATGGCTGCAAATTTGTAGCAGGAGAAAGGCCATGGTCTGTGCCATGTGATTTGGCATTCCCGTGTGCAACGCAGAACGAAATCAACGAGCAAGATGCAAAAACTCTCATTAAAAATGGCTGCACCGGCGTTTCTGAAGGTGCCAACATGCCGAGTGAGCAAGACGCTATTGAGGTATTTCAGTCGGCCAAAATTTTGTTTGCGCCAAGTAAGGCTGCTAATGCTGGTGGCGTTGCGGTTTCTGGTTTAGAAATGAGTCAGAACAGTGCACGAATATCATGGTCGGAAGACGAGCTGCAGGATTTGTTGCGCGATATCATGAAAAATATACACGCAAGTTGTGTAGAGTATGGAACCGAAGGAGATCGAGTTGACTACCTTAAGGGGGCAAACCTGGCTGGGTTTGTGAAGGTGGCTGATGCGATGCTGGCGTACGGTGTTTTGTAAGTAGGCAGCTAAGTTTAGCCGAGAAGGAAGGTAAGGGTTGTTGTACTGCGGTTAGCTTGCTCATAGAGGCTAGCTGGTGCAGTAGAGCGTAACTCCGGTAGTAAAAAGTAGCTGACGCATTAAAAAGTGAGCATTTTTTAGGGGCGCTGGGTTTTGGGTAAGGTCTTTCAAGTTGCAATAATTGGTTCCGGGCCTGCAGGTTTGAGTGCGGCCGGTCGAGCAGCGCAATACGATATTGAGACGAATCAGTCTGAGCCTACACATGTCTTGCTGGAAGGCTTTAATACCCACTCAAAAACAATCTACAGATACCAGAAAGGCAAGCACGTAATGGCTGAGCCAGGCTTCTTGGCGTTGCGCAGCCCGATGCAGTTTGAAGCAGGAAAAAGAGAGCAAATTCTTGATAGTTGGGATGAGACGCTTAAAGAATTAAAAATCAATATTCGCTTCGACTCGGAAGTTAAAAAACTCGCCCGCAATGACAGCAATGGCCAATTTTCTATTGGGCTACAAGATGGCAGCGAAGTTCTTGCCGAGAATGTTGTGCTTGCTATTGGCTTTCAGGGTAATCCTCGTCGCCTTGGAGTGGATGGTGACGCGGAATCAGATTTCGTCATGTATCAGCTTGACGATCCCGAAGAGTTTAAAGATGAAACCATTGTCGTTGTTGGTGCTGGTGACGCTGCGATTGAGAACGCCATTGGCTTACTAAACAATAATACGGTTTATATCGTTAACCGTAAGGCAGAATTTAGCCGCGCAAAAGAAGGCAATTTGAATAATGTGCTGGCTGCGATTAACGACAAGAAGAAAGCCTTCTATTGCAAATACGAAACGAATATTGCCGGAGTGGAGTTGCCTGCGTCTAATGGTGAGCCAGGCGCTATCCTGTTGAACACGCCGGAAGGCGAAGTAAGGCTGGAGTGTCATAGAATTATCGCTAGACTGGGAGCTATCCCGCCCCGCAGTTTTGTTGAAAGTTGTGGCATTGAGCTGCCCAATAAAAAGCCTGACGCCATCCCTGATCTCGATAGGCATTATCAAAGCAATGTTCCCGGGCTTTACATTATTGGCGCTCTGGGCGGCTATCCGCTGATCAAACAGGCGATGAATCAAGGCCATGATGTTATCGAGTTTATTCGTGGCGTTGAGATAAAGCCTGCAGATTATCCTTTGTTACAGAAACAATTTAGGCTACTACCTTATGCGATGGATGCTGAGGATGTGCTTGATCTGTATCAGAAACGCGTTCCCATGTTTCGTCGAATGAATGCCTTGTCTTTCCGCGAGCTTCTTATTGAAAGCAATATCATGATCTCGCTAGAAGGCGCTGATTACGATGAGGCGGTAATCGATCGTGATAAAGCCTTGCAAGATGAGGGCGGCAAGCTTACCAAGCTGATCAAAGCGGGCGAGTACATTTATAAAGACGGGGAGTATAGTAATTCGTTTTACACGCTGGTAGAGGGCGGTGCCTCCGTTCAGTTTCAGAAAGACGGTCCTAGCAATGAGTTAGATGCTGGCCAATTTTTTGGTGAAATGAGCTTGCTGTCGGGTCGACCGCGCCAGGGCAATGCGGTCGCCAAATCAGATTGCATATTAATAGAAACGCCACGGCGCATCATGGTCAAGTTGATGAATTCTAACGACGATGTGCGCGAAGGCATCGATCGTGTGTTCATTATGCGGGCTCTGGAATTGGCCTTTAAAACGTCTTTGCCGGCCGATGAGCTGGCATTGCTGGCATCCCAAGTTGAGCTCAAGAGTTTCAAAGCTGGCGAGACGCTTTATAGTCAGGGTGAGGAAGGGGATTACCTAGATTTGATTCGTTCAGGCACCGTTGTACTGGTGCAAAAACCGGATGACGTAGAGCTTGTTCTTTCGCAGCTGCAATCGGGAGACTTGGTGGGGCAGATGGCGCTCATGGGTACACCCGTGCGCCAAGAAACTGCCAAGGCGGCTGTGCGTGTTGAATCCATTAGAATCAACAAAGGACAATTCTTGAAGTTGGTTGGCGGTGAATCCGACAACATAGATAAGTTGCAAACATTAGCCAGCGAACAGTTACGCCAAAGTCGTGCAATGGCCTCTTACCCTGAAGGTGGTAAAGCGATTAATTTTCTTATGGATCAGGGATTGGGTGAGTCAACTAACGCCTTGATTATTGATGAAGCATTGTGTGTTGGTTGCGACAACTGCGAGAAAGCTTGTGCCGATACGCACGGAGGAATTTCTCGCCTGGATCGGGCTACCGGTGCGTCGTATGCACAAATTCATGTACCGGTGTCTTGTCGACACTGCGAGCAGCCTCATTGCATGAAAGATTGTCCGGCCGATGCTATTCATCGTTCTGGTGGTGGTGAAGTGTTTATCGATTCCAAATGCATTGGCTGCGGCAACTGCGAAACAAATTGTCCGTACGATGTGATTAAGCTGACCTACGAAGCGCCTAAGAAACCAAGCCTATTAAGTTGGTTATTTTTAGGGGCCGGGCATGGCCCAGGTGAGCCAGAGTCTTTCGAGCCATCTGCCGAAGCCAAGGCAAAGGGCAAGAAGGCGGTTAAGTGTGATGCTTGTATGAATATGTCCGGCGGACCTGCGTGTGTAAGAGCCTGCCCTACTGGTGCGGCAATACGATTAGGGCCCGATCAATTTGGCGAATTGGTGAGTGGACGATAAGCGATGCATCAGAACATTCTAGCTTATAAAAATCGACGCTATCTGATTGTTGCTCTGGTTGTTGCAGTGCTTTCTATTGCGCTGTATCTCTCGCAGGGAGGCGCTCAGCCAGCCAACGGCGGTACTTGGCAAGGTTATGTGCTTGGTACCTTGGGTGCACTGCTTATTGTTTGGCTATCAATACTTGGAGTGCGTAAAAGACGTTACTCGTCGGCTATTGGTACGGTACAAGGCTGGACTTCCGCTCACGTATATCTTGGTGCCTTGCTGCTGCTGGTTGGCACTTTGCACTGTGCAGCTCAATTTGGCTGGAATGTTCATACTCTTGCCTATGTTCTGATGACAGCCGTAATACTTTCCGGTTTCTACGGCATATACGTTTATCTTCATTACCCGCGCAAAATGGCCGACAACCGGCTCAATCAATCGCGGCAGCACTGGCTTGATGAGTTGGCAGAGATAGACGAGCAGGCCGCGAGTGTGTCCGCAGAATGCGGAGCAGATGTGCAAAGTACAGTAACCAGCGCTATAGCGCTTACACGCTACGGTGGAGGTTTTTTTGCGCAGTTGTCGGGCCGTGATAAGTCCAAAGTGCAAGTGGCTCAATCCGATGGTGGCGGGAAAGCGCAGGCAAATACTGACCAGCAGTTGGTCATCGACCGATTGGCGAAGCGCGTTCCTCGAAGTAATAAGCGCTCGGAAGCCGCGGGGTTGAATGAGCTGCTAACGCTGTTTAGTCGCCGCCAAATGATACTGCGTGTGCTGCGAAAAGATATTCGCATGCAAGGCTTAGTGAAGGTCTGGTTATTTATTCATATCCCAATGACGGTCGCTCTTCTAGGAGCGTTGTTGGTTCATATTGTTTCAGTTTTCGTTTATTGGTAGGCAGGTTGTAACTTGTACTCATGCAGTATTTAGTCCGCAAAGAAGTATCCTCGAGTCAGTCTGAATTTGAAGACCTGGACTATGACGCCAAAGAATTGAGCTTTGGTTCAGACGACCGTTGCTTGGTGTCTCTTGGTTTACCCGCAGGGTGTCAGCTTGTCATTAGAAAAACCGGCGATGGAAAGGCGAGCTATCGTGCAGACAAAGGCTTAAGTGTTAGTTGCAATGATGAGGCTAGCTCTAAGGGATCTTTGAGTCTTGGTGACACACTTGTTGTGGAAGGCTATGAGCTCAGTTTAGTTGCTGCACCCATGGGTTTCGATCTTGCCATTCAAGTGCAAAGTTCCGGAGCACTGACTGCGGCTAAACCTCGGTTTGCTACTGACCTGGCGCAAAGCGCGATCTCGGTGCGCGTGATCGGCTATATCGCATTGGCGCTGATATTGGTGTTTTTCCTGGTGCTACCAACCGTGGGTTTGTTCGATGAAGACGTTTCTAAGTCACTTCGTGATTTGCCCATACCATCTGACAATAGTTGGTCATCGGGACCACTTATTCCCGCACATAGAATTCCAGAAATTGGCGACAACTGCCAGACCTGCCACGTTCAACCGTTTCAGATGGTTCAAGACCAGCAGTGCCTAGCGTGCCATAGAGATCTCAAAGACCATATTAATCTTGATGTGCACAAGGTTCATGAGTTTGCTGAGTTCCGCTGCGCTTCATGTCACAGAGATCATAATGAGCCAGCACAAATAGTTCGCACAGACGACGGGCTTTGCGTCGACTGTCATGCTGAAATAGACCGCTTCGATATTAAAAGCGTTGCGGATGCTGACGTAAGGTCAAAGCCTGTCACTGGTTTTGCCGACGGCGCGCATCCAGCATTTCGATATTCCATGCTAACACCGAAAGGAAAGGGTGGCTCTATGGGGTGGGAGATTGAACGTCCAAGTTTGCCACACAGTGAATTGGTCGAGAAATCAAACCTTAAGTTCCCTCACGACTTGCATTTAGATCCCGAAAAAGTTCAGTTGCAGAATAGCGGTGAGCCAATGCAGTGTAACAACTGCCATCAGTTGCAAGACGATGGTGAGCACTTCGCTCCGGTAAGCATGGACAAAGACTGCCGCAGTTGTCATAGTCTTACTTTCGACGTTTTTGATCCGGATATTGAGCTTCCTCATGGCGACCAACGCTCTGCGATTGTCGCAATGGAGGCTCATTTTATTAGGGAGTTTACCGACCCGGTGCTGCGCGAGCAGCGTGCGGCTACCAAGCCAAGGCGCGTGCCAGGCAAGCGCGAAGGTCGAGCTGCCTGCCAGGGAACCGGTCTAGATTGTGGTCGAGCGGAAGCGCTCAAAGAGGCTGAATACCAATTTGCCAATACTGGCTGCGTTACCTGCCATGTTGTAGTTGATACTGGTGCAAGCGATATCAGTGATCGTTGGTACATTCAGCCCATCAAGATCAGCAATGATTGGTATACACGGTCAGACTTCGACCATCAAAGCCATCTAGCTCTTGCTGGAGAGAATGAAAGAGCTGTGTGCGAGAGTTGCCACGCGGTGGCAGATTCGTCCTTGGCTACAGATATCTCGATACCGGAAATCGGCAACTGTCTGCAATGCCATGACACCAGCACTCACGACACAGTAGCTTTGGATTGCGTAGGTTGTCACGGCTACCACTATCCAGATGGCAGCGCGATGACCGCCAAGAAGGCAGGTGCGAGTACACCATGAATGACATCACAGAACAGAAACGGACGCTGAGGCCAGTTATGTTGGAATCCATGGATTGCTCAAATAGGCTTTGCTTTTCTCGGCTCAAGCCAGCGCTTTTTGGTTTGCTGTGTTTTAGCGCTTTGGCGGCCTGCGGCGGCGGAGGAAGTACAAGTACTCCTGGAAGTTCTTCGAGCGTGGACACTAATAATGAAGAATGTGTGGGTCAATGCACTGATGCACAATCTATCCTCACTGTAGACGATGTTAGCCAGGTATTGGCGCAGGCTGTTGTGCAGGCGCAAGATATTGGCGAGCAAGCAACAATTGCGGTGACTGACCGCGTTGGCAATGTGTTGGCCGTGTATCGAATGGCCGGTGTAGATACCGCTGCTTCGATTACACTGAGCACCACGGTACCTAATACACGCACCGTCAGTTCAGGGTTAGATGGTGTTGAATTACCTGTGAGCGTTGGAGCAGACGCCTTAGCGGCCATAAGCAAGGCTGTAACTGGCGCTTATCTTTCAAGCGAAGGTAATGCATTTTCTACCCGAACAGCCAACCAAATTGTGCAGCAGAATTTTAATCCGGGTGAAGACAATCAACCAGCAGGTCCGTTGTTTGGTGTGCAGTTTAGTCAATTTGCCTGTTCCGACTTTAGTGCTCGGTTTAGCGATTCTGGCACTACTGATCCGGGCCCTCTGCGTTCCCCTTTTGGTCTTGCTGCCGATCCAGGCGGATTTCCATTGTATAAAGACGGCGCTGTTGTTGGTGGTGTTGGTGTTATTGCCGACAACCTCTACAGCCTCGACAAAAACCTGCTCGATACTGATAACGATATTGACGAGGTAATAGCAACGGCAGCAACCGCCGGATTTGGCGCGCCAGATGACCGCCGCTCTGATCGTATAACAGTTGATGGAAAAACGCTGCGTTTCAGCGATGTTCGATTGAACGACATATCGGCGCCGGCGGCTAGCGCGGCTACCTTCGCCGGTTTTGCCGCTGCGGATGGATCGTTAATACCTGTGCCGGGCTACTCAGACGGCACAATTCGGGCTGGCACAGCCTTTGGACAACCTGCCTCCGGAATAAGAGCTGATGCTGCGAATTACCCTGGGCTCGATGCTTTTGTGTTTGTTGACCAAACTGATACCGATAGATTTCAACCCAGAGATGGAACTGACGCGGCGTTGTTAACTGGTGCCGCTCTAACCGAAAATGAAGTACGCACCATTATGCAAAATGCCTTAGGCGTTGCTAATGAAGCCAGAGCGCAAATTCGCAGACCGCTGGACAGCCAAGCAAGAGTCACGATCTCCATTGTTGATACTGAAGGTGAAGTGCTGGCTATGGCAAGGACCCGTGATGCACCGGTATTTGGCGCAGATGTGTCACTGCAAAAAGCGCGAACAACCGCTTTGTTTTCGTCACCCACTGCCGCACAATTTCTTAACTCAATTTCAACATCGCCTACTTACTTAATGGGTTTGAATCGAATAGATCAGCCACCAATATCCAGCTATGTTGATAATGCGCAGGCTTTTATTGGGCCTACAGCGCTGGCTGATGGCATTGCGTTTACTGATAGAGCCGGCGGCAATTTATCCAGACCTTTTTATCCTGATGGTATCGAGGGCAACGCGCCTGGGCCTTTCAGTAAGAATTTTGCCAACGGTGATTGGAGTGTATTTTCTACTGGCTTGCAACTCGATTTGATTCTAAACCGAGTACTAGAACATATTCTGTTTGTCGCTGGCCTTGCACCCACTGATGTGCCTCAGAACTGCGTTCAGGATGTTACTTCGTTGCGAGCGGGCAATGGAATACAGATTTTTCCAGGCAGCGTGCCTATCTTTCGAGGTAATGAATTGGTTGGGGGCATAGGTGTGTCCGGTGACGGCATTGACCAAGACGATATGATTTCCTTTTTGGGTTTGCACCGCGCTGGCGAGGAGTTGGGAGGATCTATTGGTAACGCGCCACCAGAACTTCGAGCGGACCAACTAACCCCGCAAGGAACGCGATTGAGGTATGTTCAATGCCCGCAAGCGCCATTCATCAACAGCGAGGAAGAGGGTGTGTGTGATGGACTATAAGCACTTTATCGCAGTAATCACACTGTTGATTGTCGCAAGCCCTGCACTCATTGTGAGTCCTTCGGCGAATGCGCAGAATTCAGCCTCAACGGAAAACGCGGTTGCCTGCGATGATAACGACGCTCGTGAACGCAGCAGATCTAGCCGCCGGCGCTCGACTGGCGCCAATCGTGATTGTGAATACCGCGAGAAAGAGGTCGACCAATACACGGGTGAGGTTGTTGAACGCAGCAGAAAGCCAAAAGAACCACGAACAGTAAGACGCCTTGCGATATCTCCTGTGCCTAGGCCGACTATTGACCAATTCGTAGATGCCGTGCCAATACCTGATCGCTGGAGGATTGTTGATTCCCTGGGTTACAAGGAGCGTTGGTACGATCCGTACAATCAGAACACGCTGAAAGGTGACAAGCCTATTCATGACGATTGGTTTTTTAACGTTTCAGTGATTTCAGACTCAGTAGTAGAGCCGCGCAGCGTGCCAACACCGGTGGGTTTGCAAAGCACACTTAATCCGGCGTCGAATAGTGTATTCGGTGGTTACGACCAGTTCCTTTACAATCAAAACTTGGCGGCGGAATTCGTCTATTACAAGGGCAACACCGTTTTTAAGCCACCAGATTATGAATTTCGTTTCACACCGGTGTTTAACTACAACTACACTGAAATTGATGAGATTCTCGGCCTAAATGTTAACCCGTCAGAAGGTGAAACAAGGGACGATAGTCATGTTGGAATTCAGGCGGCATTTGTAGATAAACATTTGAGAAACGTCTCCGACCGCTATGACTTCGACAGCCTGCGTGTTGGTATTCAGCCATTCTCCAGTGATTTTCGCGGCTTTTTGTTTCAGGATGCGCAGTTCGGTGTTCGCTTGTTTGGAACTCGTGACAACAATAAGGTCCAATATAATCTGGCCTGGTTTCGCAGGATGGAAAAAGACACCAATAGTGGCTTGAATGATATTGGTGAATCGCTGCGTGAGGACGATGTATTTATTGCAAATGTGTATTTGCAAGACGTTCCTCGATTGGGCTTCTTTTCCCAGTTCACCGTGGCGTATAACATGAATCGTGAAGATGACGATGCGTTTTATGACAACAACGGCTTTATTGCGCGCCCGGCCTCCATTGGTGGCGAGCGTTTCAGAGAATACGACGTTGGTTATATAGGTTACAACGGCGATGGGCACTTTGGACGGTTGAACCTTACGACCTCTCTTTACGCTGCTTTTGGTGAAGTTGACAAGGGAGTGTTCAGCAACGAGAAGTCGGATATTCAAGCTATGTTCTTCGCCGCTGAAGCGTCGATGGATTTCGATTGGATTCGACCACGCTTCTCGGTGCTTTATGGATCGGGAGATGATGACCCGTTTGACGACAAGTCAGAAGGGTACGACGCGATATTCGAAAACCCACAGTTTGCGGGTGCAGACACCAGTTATTGGATACGACAAGGTGTTCCTTTTATTGCGGGCGGCAAAGTGGCGTTGTCGGCACGCAACGGTGTGTTGAATTCACTGAGGTCCAGTAAAGAGCATGGTCAATCGAATTTCACCAACCCCGGCATTGTTATGATTGGTGCAGGAGTTGACTTGGAATTGATGCCCGAATTGCGGCTCTCTTTTAATGTGAACAAAATTGCGTTCGATACTACCGAAGTTCTTGAAGTTGCTCGTCAGCAAGACAACATCGATGAGGATATAGGGGTTGATGCCTCAGCTGCCTTAATTTGGCGTCCGCTGAACTCTCAAAACATAGTGTTGAGACTATCGTACGCAAAATTGTTTGCTGGCGATGGCTTCAAAAGCCTGTTCGGAAACGATGACCCGGACTCGCTGTTACTCAATGTCATCTTGACATACTAGTCTGTCGATGACTTAAAGGTTGGATTCATGAAATACAGTGATCGTATGAAAAACAGAGCAATTATAAGTGGCTCCCTTGGCCTGCTGTTGTTGTTTGTGTCTCATATAGGCTTGGCGGCAGAAGGCAGTAAGCCGGTGGATCGAGTTTATACGGTAACGCCAGCGGCACCGGTAAGCCAAAGTGCAGACGACATGTTGGCAAAAAGCTCTGGCTGCCAAAGCTGCCACACCAAATCTGATCAGAAAACCATGCATGCCAACCCTGCTGTTAAGCTGGGCTGTACGGATTGCCATGGTGGTAACTCGTCAATTTTTGCAGCAGAAGGATTAGGCAGAAAAGACCCTCAGTACATGGGGCTTCTTGAGCAGGCTCATGTACTGCCTAAGTATCCTGATGATTGGCATTTCCCAAGCAGTGCTAACCCGAAGCGCAGCTACACCTTGTTGAACCGGGAAAGCCCGGAATTTGTCCGTTTTGTGAATCCATCCGACAGCCGTATTGCTCGTGAATCCTGTGGCGCCTGCCATTTAGCAATTATTGAAGCGCAAGAGCGGAGTTTGATGGCGACCTCTGCAATGTTGTGGGGTGGTGCTTCTTACAACAACGGCATTTTACCTTACAAGCAATACATCATAGGAGAGGCTTACACGCGAGAAGGCGGTCCCGCTAAGCTCGTAGGCCCGATAAAGCCTACGCCTGAAATGGAAGAGAAGGGAATTCTACCTTACCTCTATCCCTTACCCGCTTGGGAAACTATTAAACCGGGGGATGTTTTTCGCGTGTTTGAGCCCGGTGGTCGTAACATATCTAATTTATTTCCTGAAGTTGGTTTGCCTAACGCCTTGGGTCAACTGCAAAGACTTGAAGAGCCTGGAAAACCGGATATTCGTCAATCAAACCGAGGCCCCGGCACAGGTGCCCGCATATCTGTACCTGTTATCAACATTACTAAAACGCGTTTAAACGATCCGCATACTGGATTTATGGGTACTAATGATCAGCCTGGTGATTACAGAAGCTCAGGCTGTGCCAGTTGTCATGTGGTATACGCAAATGATCGCGACCCCCGCCATTCAGGGCCGTACGCTCAGTTTGGCCACAAGGGCAAGAGCAATACCGTTGACCCAACAATCTCAAAGAAAGAAAAGGGGCATCCTTTAAAACATGAATTTACCCGAGCAATTCCAACCAGTCAGTGTATGTCTTGTCACATGCATCAACCAAATATGTTCATCAACACCTATTTGGGTTACACAATGTGGGACTACGAGTCGGACGCACCGTCTATGTGGCCCGAAAAGCAAGTATACCCAACTGATAAGGAGATACGTCACGTAAATGAACGTAACCCTGAAGGGGCTGCTGTTCGCGGAAAATGGGCAGACCTTGAGTTTCTTGAAAAAGTGTCGGAGTTGAACCCCGGACTAAAAGACACACAGTTTGCTGATTATCATGGTCATGGATGGAACTTCCGCGCAGTGTTCAAACGCGACAGAGACGGTCACCTGCTAGATGCTGCCGGAGACAAGGTTAGCGACAATGATCCGAAGAAGTTTGATAAAGCGGTGCATATGTCATCCATTCACTTAGACGCTGGTATGCATTGTGTTGACTGTCATTTCTCACAGGATAATCACGGCAATGGACATATTTACGGCGAAGTAGCCGCGGCTGTCGAAATTGATTGTGTCGACTGTCACGGTACATCGAAGGATTACCCAAATCTTCGTGCGTCAGGACCGGCCGCTTTGGAAGGCGGAACTGATTTAGCGGCTATACGCAATCCTGATGGTAAGAAGCGTTTTGAATGGATCGACAATAAGCTAATTCAAAGGTCAGTTTTAGATCCCGAGAAGGAATGGGAAGTAAGCCTTGTCAAAGACGCCGTCAATAAGAATCACGCTGAATATAACCCAAAGGCAGCGCGTGCGAAGTTGATGAGCAGAGATACTTCCAAGCAGAACTGGGGGCCCGACTTGGCCGAAGCCGATTTAGCCCATTCATTTGATGAGATGGAGTGTTACTCCTGCCATACGTCGTGGACAACATCCTGTGGTGGCTGCCACCTGCCGATTGAGGCAAATCAGAAGACTGACCGCAAACATTATGAAGGTGGAACAACGCGAAACTTTGCTACCTACAATCCGCAGGTGGCAAGGGACCAAATGTTTTTGCTCGGCAAACGCGATACCGCCAAGGGTGGAAAGATAGCACCTGTTAGATCAACGTCTGCACTCGTACTTTCGTCCACTAACTCCAACCGAGAGAAAATTTACATTCAGCAGCCGCCAATAGCATCAAGCGGCTTTAGCTCACAGGCTTTCAATCCGCACTTTCCGCATACTGTGCGAAAAACAGAAACCAAACAGTGCACGGATTGCCATTTGTCAGAGGAAAACGATAACAATGCGATCATGGCTCAGTTGCTAATGTATGGCACTCAGTTCGTGGACTTTATAGGCCACTACGCGTGGGTAGGCGGGGAAGATCACATCACTGGAGTGGAGGTTACCGAGTGGGAAGAGCCACAAGCTGTGTTGGGCAGTTATCTTCATAAGTATGCCTATCCGGATTTCTTCCAGAATCATTTGAAAAACAACAAAGTTATTCAGAAAGGGCATTCGCATGCGGCCAATGATGTTAACTGTCTACAGATGCGAGGAGAATATCTGTTCGCATCCTTAGGTAAGAAAGGTGTTCGTGTATACGATATTGCTAATATTGCTAACAAAGGCTTCTCTCAGAAATTTGTTACCGCGCCAGTTAGCCCTCTTAGTCAGGACACGCACATTAAATCCCGTAATGCGACTTGCCTTGTGTTGCCAACCAATCAACCTATTGCGCCTGAGCGCAACCGGGGTGATTTGATGCGGATTGCAAACCAGGAACAACCATTCCACCCACTGTATAACTACGCATTTGTTACAGATGCCGAAGAGGGCTTGTTTGCCTTTGACGTTAATACCTTGGTGGATGGTGACCCGAGCAACAATAAACTCAAGCGTGCCATGACGTGGAATGAAAACGGTATTCTCAATGGCGCCAAGCATATGGTGTTGGGCGGCTACTATGCATACATAGCAGCAGATGCTGGCTTGGTTGTGTTGAATATTGATAACCCGCTGCAGCCAAAGCTCGAAGCTGTGTTGCCTCTAAACTCGCCACGTAAATTGGCTTTGCAATTCCGCTATCTATTTGTGACGGACGATGATGGCTTGAAGGTAATAGATGTCACCCAACCTTCTAGACCAAGGCTGACAGAAAACAATGTTATTTCACTTGCTGATGGCCATGGAATTCACTTGGCGCGTACATTTGCTTATGTGGCTGCAGGGTCATATGGTGTAGCGATAGTCGACATAAAACAGCCGGAAAACATCAAACTGCTGCAACTTTACAGTGCCAATGGAGCATTGCGCGATAGCCGAGATATTACGGTTGCTTCTACTAACGCTACGCTGTTTGCCTACGTCGCAGATGGCGTCGGTGGATTGAAGATTCTGCAACTGACGTCGCCGGATTCGCAGCCGAAGTTCTATGGCTTTAGTCCAGAGCCGAAACCGGAGTTGATTGCGACCTACCCGACCAAGTCTCCAGCCTTGGCTTTATCTCGCGGGCTTGAGAGGGATCGTGGCGTTGACGAAACGGGCGGGCAAGTAGCTGTCTTCGGTCGTCGAGGGTCTCGACCATTCAATGCCGAAGAAATGCAGCGCATGTACTTGAATGAAAAAGGCGAGCCCTGGTTTGTTACCGATAAAGTTGATGAAAAACAATCTCAGCGGGATGGCAAAGACTAAGCTATGCGTAAACGCCTGACTATCAACGCCGCCGGAGCCATAGCTTTTGCACTGGCGTCGTTCGCTTTAGCGCAAACTTTGCCAGAGAGTTCTAGCGACGATCATCTTGGTGTTGCGAGTTGTTCTAACAGCGTGTGCCATGGCAAAGTCGCAAAGGATGAGTCATCCAATGTTTGGCTCAACGAATATCGGGTTTGGTTGCGCGAAGACTATCATTCGCGCGCCTACCGAACCTTACTTACGGATCAGTCAAAAACAATCGCTCGCAAGCTGGGGATCGGGGCGGCGCACACTGCTAAAATGTGCCTGGATTGCCATGCTGATAATGTTCCTGCAGACACTCGCGGCCGACGCTTTCAAATAACAGACGGTGTAAGCTGCGAGTCCTGTCATGGTGGTTCTGAAAGATGGATAGAAACTCATACAGAGCCAGGTGTTAGCCATGCCGATAACCTTGCTAAAGGTATGTATCCAACAGAGGATGCTGCCGCGCGAGCCAAGCTGTGTTTGTCATGTCACTTGGGAACTAAAGACAAATTTGCTACTCACAAAATCATGGGGGCAGGGCATCCGAGGTTGAGTTTTGAGCTGGAAACGTTTACTGCAAACCAGCCTGCACATTACAGCGTTGATGCTGACTACAAGCAAAGGAAAGGAGGCATCCCTAGCGTCAATATGTGGTTGGCCGGACTCGCCTATACAGGTAAGCAATCAATGGATTTGCTGCAAAGCCCATTATTCAGTGAATCGAGTTTGTTTCCTGAACTGTCTTTTTTCGACTGCCATGCTTGCCACCATCCGATGAGCGATATTCGTTGGGCGCCTCAAAAAGCGAGCCGAGGGTTACCACCCGGAGTAGTGAGGCTTAATGATGCAAGCATTACTGTGCTGATTTCGGTACTAGATTACTTAAAACCGGAGCAGGCGGGGCAACTTAGTAGTCAACTTCGTGCATTGCACGCAGCAGCGCGAAAAAGCAGTTCTGCAGTAGTAGAACAAGCCGCGCAAACGGCCCGCTTACTTGATACACTGGCAAGCGACTTGGCCGCCCGAAACTATAGCATTGCTGATAAGAAAGCGTTGAGAATGAGTTTGCTGAAGAAATCGTCTACCGGGGAGTACCGTGACTTTAGCAGTGCTGAACAGGTGTTCCTGGCAGTAGAAACTCTGTGTATCAGTCTCGGCGAGAGTGATAAGCATGCCGCCTGGCTAGACAAACTCTTTGCAACGGTTGAAGACGAAGACAAGTACGTTCCAAAGTCATTCGCCGTAATAGCGAATCAATTTTCCAAAGCCTTGTAGTTGTAGGAGAAAAACATTGCTCGAAGCGGCTGGCTACACAGACAAGGCTCAACGTCAGCACAACGAAGACGCTTAC
>JBGCFQ010000041.1:0-60565 GCA_045106985.1 Pseudomonadales bacterium
CGCGAAGAGTAGAAATCTTCCGGCAGGGTGATGCGCTCGCCATCGGCAAACCAATTGGCTTGGTCATACAAAGGTATGTACGGGCGCTGCTCCCAGTTGTCGGCGCCGGAATCCATCAATGCCACTGTGCGCTGAAAGCCACGACGGCTAGGCCGCTTGTTGGGCGTCGCACCCAAGTGCCATTTGCCCGCCATGTAAGTGTGGTAGCCGGCGCCTTCTAGAAGGGTTGCCACAGTCACCACGTTGTCGCCCAACACGCCTTGGTAATTCGAGTGCTTGCGCTGTTCTGGTGCCAGCATTTCAGGAATGTTAGGCACTCCGGCTAAATGGCTGTCTACCCCGGTAAGCAACATGGCTCGCGAGGGCGCGCAATTAGCCGCGGTGTGGTAATTGCTAAAGCGCACGCCCTGCTCTGCCAATGCCGCCAGGCTGGGTGTATTCACCTCGCTGCCGTACGGTGCTATGTCGGTATAGCCTAAGTCGTCTGCCAAAATGAAAACGATGTTTGGTGGCTTTGGACTGGTTGAAGGTAAAGGTAAAGCTGAAACTGAAGGTAGAGTTGAATGTAGATCGGCCTTCTCGTTCACTAGCTGCTCTATTCCGCTCTCTGCCTCGCTATTTACCCTGCTCTCGCCTCCGCCCTCAACCCCGCTCTCTCCCAGGCTCTCAAGGCCAAAAGCGCCAACGGAGCCAACGGAGCCAACACCCAGGCACAACGCTGAGCATTTAATTAAGCTACGCAGAACTACACCGACCATAGGAAAGGTTCTCATCGCCTCAGTCCTGCTGCGGCAAACGGCGCGATGCAATCAGTAGTATCACGGCCACGATTACTTCCACCATTATCTGGCTGCCGGCCAGTGCGGCATCATGCAATAGCCAGGCGAGGATTCGGCCTATTGCGGTGATTGCCAACAACATCATCGGTGGGTAAAACCAGCTTCGACGCTCAGTGATGATGGCGATTAACATACAACTGCCAAGCGTAAGGAAAAAGCCAGCCATGTCGCCAACCTGAGTACTAAGCCCCAGACCTTCCTCGAGAGTAAGGCCCAATCCAGGTGCTACGCCGGCAGGGGCTATAAGCCAGCGAATCCCCATGACTATAAATAGAATGGCGGGCAGTAACACCAATAACTTAAGCACTTTATTCATTAGTATCGTTCTCTCTTTGTTCTTCCTGAGCTCTTTGGCTGAATTTTCTAGCCGGATAAAAATCTCTATATATTGGCAGCCATCATGCCATAATATATATCGCTATGATATCCCACTCTAATATCCCTCAACGGAAATCTGTAAACTTCACCCTTGAATAGCTCTTTGGTTTTTAAATCTCTTATTAAGGAATAAGCACAATGCTTGAACAACTTTTCTCCATGCACAATAAAGTCTGCGTTGTTACCGGCGGGTCTCGTGGGCTCGGTTTTTACATGGCCAAAGCCTTTCTAGGCGCAGGCGCAAAGCGTGTGTACATTACAGCGCGCAAGGCCGATGCCTGCCAGGCCGCAGCCCTTGAACTGCAAGCCTTTGGCGACTGCGTGGCACTGCCTGGTGACATCAGTAGCATGGACGAGGTTGTTGCCCTGGCGAACACACTCAAAGAACGCGAAGAGAGCATTGACGTATTGGTTAACAACGCGGGGCGTGGCTGGTTAGAGAGTTTTGAGAACTTCCCTGAAATGGGCTGGGACAAAGTAATGGACCTAAACGTTAAGTCGCCATTCTTTCTTACTCGCGAGTTAACCCCTTTGCTAGCAAATGGCTCAACAGCAGAAAATACTGCCAGTGTTATCAACATAGGGTCTGTAGCCGGCATTTGTGGTGAAACCGACACCCTAAGTTATGCACCGAGCAAATCGGCTATCCACCAGGTAACACGCAACCTTTCTGCCGTTCTTGCGGCGCAGCATATCCGCGTAAACGCCATTGCCCCTGGGCGCTTTTTTACTGCAATGACAGAATACGTAAGCAAAGAGCAGTATGAAATAGAGTGTGCTTCTATTCCCTTACAACGTTGGGGAGGAGAGAAAGACATTGCTGGCTTGGCCATAATGCTTGCCAGCACAGCAGGTGGTTTTATAACTGGGCAGATAATACCGGTGGACGGCGGTACGACGGTTGTGAGGTAACGAGGGAAATAAAGTGTTCGCTAGTTTGTCTATACAAAAGTGCCCTCTATGAAAAAGCTAATTGCGCGTTCTTTGCTCGTAGGCCTAATTGCAGCCAGTTTAACTGGCTGCACTGATCAAATAGATCCTATAGACCCAAGCTATGCAACCAATCCAACAGAAGGCTCGGCCGACGAATTTGGCTTCAGCGCGCCTACACAGGCAACAAGCGAAGCCAACGCGGAAGTGCTCAAGCAACTTCCCTTTGAAGACCAACAAGATTTTATCGAAGCCCGTCGCGGCTTAATCGCCTCCGTCGAAAACCTCAAAATTGAAAGCCCAGGCATTGGAACCGTCTGGGACCAAACAGCCTACGAATTCATTCAGGGCGATGCACCTGCCAGCGTTAACCCCAGCCTTTGGCGCCAGGCCAAACTCAACAACATTCACGGCCTGTTTAAAGTAACCGACGGCATTTACCAACTGCGCGGTTTTGACCTTGCGAATATGACCTTAATTGAAGGCGAAAGCGGTTGGATTGTTGTAGACCCCCTAACCTCAAAAGAAACAGCAAAACGTGCTTTTGACTTTGCCATGCAGCATTTAGAGGCAAAAGAGAAAACAGAACAGAAAGCCAAGCTAATAGTGGCCGTTATATTCACCCACAGTCATGTAGACCACTACGGCGGGGTAACAGCACTGGTAACACCTGAGCAAGTTGAAACTGGAAAGGTTCGTATAATCGCGCCCGAGGGCTTCATGCAAGAGGCCAGCAGCGAAAACGCAATGGCTGGCGTTGCCATGTACCGCAGGTCTCTCTATATGTACGGCAAACGCTTACCAAGGTCTGTGCGTGGCCATGTGGATACAGGCTTAGGCAAAGAGCCGGGTGTGGGATCTATAAGTGTTCTGCCGCCCACCACGCTTGTAAGCCAAACACCGCAGCAAGAAACAATCGACGGCGTGCCCTTTGTTTTTCAAAACGCAGCAGATTCAGAAGCACCTGCCGAGCTAACGTTTTACTTGCCAAAGCACAATGCATGGTGCGGTGCTGAAATGGTGTCCCGCCAAATGCACAACGTGTATACCTTGCGCGGTGCCAAAGTGCGAGACAGCCTGAACTGGAGCAACACCATTGACGAAGCTATCGATCTGTTCGGTGAGGCAGAAATTTACTTTGGCAGCCATCACTGGCCAATTTGGGGCAATGAGCAAGTTGTTGATTTTCTGAAAAAACAACGCGACCTATACAAATACATCCACGACCAAACCATTCGCCTGGCCAACAGTGGTTTCACACCACTGGAGATAGCCGAGCAAATCACATTGCCTGAATCGCTGCGCAGCAACTTTTCTAACCGAGGTTATTACGGAACACTAAGCCACAATGTAAAAGCGGTTTACCAGTTCTATTTCGGCTGGTACGACGCCAACCCGGCTAACCTAAACCCGCTACCACCGGTGGAGACGGCAACAAGAACAATTGAGTATATGGGTGGCTCAGACAATGTGCTAAGCAAAGCACAAGAGTCATTTAAAAAGGGCGAGTACCGATGGGTAGCCCAAGTGCTTAACCAGCTGGTGTTTGCTGAGCCAGATAATACGCAAGCCAAAACATTACTGGCCAATACCTATGACCAACTGGGCTATATTGCCGAGTCTGGCCCTTGGCGAGACGTGTATCTTAGCGGCGCGTATGAGCTTAGACATGGCGGAGCAGACGACACACTGAACCTGGCCGCCAACGTAGATTTTCTCAAATACATGCCAGTGTCGAACTTTCTCGATGTTATAGCCGTTTCCTTAAATGGCCCTGAAGCCGACGGGGAACACCTAACGGTTAACTTTATATTCACAGACATCAATGAAAGCTATGTGCTGACAATAGAAAACGCCGTACTGCACCACAAGCAGCAAGCACCAGACCCTGACGCCAATGCAACACTTACCCTAACCCATGACCTATTCATTAAGCTGCTAACCCAACAAGCAGGCATTAATGAGGTGTTGTTCAGCGATGAGCTGGAGCTGACCGGTAGTAAGCTGGACCTGCTGAGCTTTTTCTCGCTGTTGAGTACGTCTGACGGGGGATTTAATATTGTTACGCCTTAGTGGCTGGCTAACCGCAACTTGACTTAGATTGATGATACGAAAGTAATATTTAGGGAAAAGGCGCCGAAAGGATTACTTTTGAATTCCACCGCCGCCCTTAGCCGCCAAGGAATACTGGCCATTCCCACGTTTTTATCTGACAAGCGGCCAAATGAAGCGCACCTGATTGTCTATTATTTGATCAGCGCTTACTTTTCAGAGCCCTTTTATGCTTCCCCCTTTTAAGTTTGTTTCAGTGCTACTCACCTGCTGCTTACTCGCAGCCTGCAACGGGGATAATAGCGCTCGTAGTGAGCAAGCAAACGCTGAAAGCAGCAACAACACCGATCAAGCAACACAACCTGAAACAGAAACCGAGACCGAGACTGAAACCGGCACGGAACCTGAAACCGATCCTGCCCCGGAACCTGCCCCAGAGCCAGAGCCAGAGCCAGAGCCAGAGCCAGAGCCAGAGCCAGAGCCAGAGCCAGAACCCGAACCCGAACCCGAACCCGAACCCGAACCCGAACCCGAACCAGAATCAATAACAGGTAAAAACAGCTTATTCATTGGCCACAGTTTCTTCAGACCAGCCGCCGAAAAACTTGGAACCTTCGCCGCCACCGCGGGCTTAACCGACCACAGCCAAGAAGTTTTTTTCTCTGGTGGAGCTAGTGGCACGCCTGCACAGTTGTGGGCCAACACGACTAAGCGCGCTAGCATTCAAGCCTTGCTAGACGAGGGCGGCATTGAAACCTTTGGTATGACTTATCACGGCGATGAGCCAGAGGTGGACGGCTACGTCACCTGGACAGAATATGCCTTACTCGAAAACCCTGACGTGGAGATTTTCCTTGCCTTGCCCTGGATGACGCAACCGGCGAGCGTAACGGGCGAACAACATGAAGATGGCTGGGACGATTTTCATACCAACCAGTTTCACGCCCTAATCGACACCCTTCGAATAGAATTTCCAGATACCAAATTCTACTGTCTGCCATACGGTGCCGCTGCCCACGAACTGCAGAAGCTGTGGGACTCCGGCAACCTGACAGACTTAACCGCGCTAAGTGGCCCCGTAGCCTCATCGCTGTATACCGACGCTCTCGGCCACCCAGGAGACATTCTTAGAACGGCTGGCGGCTTAGTGTGGCTGAATGCCATCTACAATCACGACCTCGCTGATTTCGATGACGGAGATAACTATCAGGCCGACTTGAACACGATAGCGATGGATATCATGGCAGAGCATGATCCTGCGTACAGCGCGTTCTAACGACTGCCGATAGAGTAATGAAATAAAGAATAGCCCGCCTGCACCTTTACGCGCCCTCCTCGTTATCCTCAACTTTTCGAATAGCCACACTTAATACGCGCGTAGGTTCAGCCTCAGTAACACTCAAGCGATACCCTCGCCACTCCACGCAATCGCCTTTTTGCGGCAAGGTTTCCATTATTTCGGTAATCTGTCCGCCGATGCTCTTGGCGCTATCCTCTGGTTGCCATTCAAGTTCCAGCAGCTCACACACGTCGCGCATTTCGGTATTGGCATTAAGCTCAATACTTCCGTCACTCTGTTTAACCAAATCATCCACTTGAACATCCGACTCATCGTAGATGTTACCAACCACTTCTTCTAACACATCTTCCAATGTTACTATGCCATGTACGCTGCCATATTCATCTACAACCATTGCGAAGTGGCTTTGTACATCCTGGAATGTTCGCAACGCCTTAGTCAGTGCCTGATGTTCGGGAACAACGATAGGCTGGCGTATCAAGGTATTCCAGTCCAGGTTGTTTGAAGAATGATCGCCAACGTATATCAATAATTCCTTTGCCAAGAGAACGCCTACAAAATCATCTAAATCGGCAGAGCTTGACACTGGAATACGGCTAAAGCCGCTGCTATGCACTATTTCCAGTACTTTCTCCAAGGGCAAGTCAGAAGTTAAGAACTTAACACCTTGTCTCGGAATCATTACATCGCGCACCTGCGTTTTAGACAGGCGAGTGGCGCGTACTATCATTTTTGCCGTTTGCTCCGCCACCGCACCTTCTCTGCGGCCAAGAATTGCCAGCAGTCGAATTTCCTCAGACGACGTTACCGGTCGCTGTTCGTCGCCACGTATCACTTTTGATAAGCGCTCGCTAACCGACACCAAAGGATGCAAGGCGAAATTTAGGAATTTAATGGAGTAGGCAACAGGTACAGAAAGCTGTTTTGCATAGGCTACACCCAAGGTTTTAGGAATAATCTCTGACAACAACAAGACCGCAATAGTGAACACAATACTGAATATCCACAGAGAATCCGCCCCTACAGCGGTTTCGTAGCTGGCGCCAGCAACAGTGGCGCCAATTGTGTGGGCGATTGTGTTCACTATTAGAATGGAAGCAATCGGCGCGTCCATATCAGTTTTGAAACCACGTAATATGGGGCCGGCGGCATGTTCGCTGCGAACCAGCTGCTCTACATCAGAATTACGCACTGTGAGTAAAACAGACTCCATAATGGAGCAAAGAAAAGAAGTCAGTAGGGCCAGAGTGACGGCTGCGAGAAATACCAGCATAGACAAGCCTCTTAAGGGATTAGAGCGTTGATACTGAGTGTGCCACAGAATTGAATCATTGCGTATTGCAGGCCGAAGAATTCCTTCTTAGCTCTCGCCAACAAACAACATAGATCCTGCCCAGCTTAAACCTGAGATCACAGAGAATCTATCCACTCGCCGATAAGTGCAACACCCTCTTCATCTACTCTGTTGCTGGCCAATGGCGGCATTCTGTTTGCGCTCAATGACGCCATGCGCTGCCACACGATGCTGTCTTCCTTTGCACCTGGCGCTATCAATAGCCCAGACACGGATGCAGCTTGTGACTCAACGCCGATCGCATTCATTGCACTTGCCGCAACGCTATAGCGAAGATCAAGTGCGCTGCCTGCGGCACCACCCGGGCGATGACATTGCGCGCAGTTGGTATCTAGATAGGCACGTGCACGGGCCTCTATAGTTTCGGAAGCATCACTGGCGCTAATTATTGCTGGCAAGTCTTGTGCGTTACCTATATCGGTGCTGAACAGTGCTATGTTGTTCCAGCTGCGCAGTTGATTGTCAGTGATGGATTCAGAATTAAAACTAAAGTTGAAGTCGCGGTTTATTTGCCGCGTATTTACCCCAAGCACTTCACCAGCAGCGCTTGTATGACACGCCAAGCATTCTGCACGAGATGGGTAGTGCCAAACCTGCGTTTGCATGCCAGTCGCCGAGCTTATTTGCAGCGTTTCTTGTTCGCTACCCGCCAACAATAGCGCATCAGTTTGCGCTTCATTCCAGCGGTATACGAAACCTTGAAAACCATTTTCAGTGTTCACCAACACGCGAGTTTCAAGTCGCTCGTTACTTTCCGGCACACCTTCTTCACGCAAATACTCGAAGTGTTTTACAACGACAGTGCCTACAGGGAACTGCCAGGCTCCGTTCTCATTGAAAGTAATTTGCATGCCGTTCGGAACAGCTATCCAACGGCGCTTAGATGCACCATCGCTCCAAAACGCGGTGTTAACATCGTACTCAATCACTCCTGCAGCTGGCGTTAACATAACCAGGTCAGTGAACAAACCACTGTTGGATAGAAGTTGCGGTGCAGCTAACGCGCCGCCGCCTTCAGCTTGTCTGAACGAGAATACACTGCCACCCAACGCAAGTGCATACAGTTCGGCGTCTGCGTCTTCGCCAAATGACGACACTGAATTTACTATTCCCAAGCTTTGATTACTGCGCACTGTTGTACCATCGTATTCCAGAGCCCAAATTTCGCCGCCAAAATCAGCATAAACATAGCGGCCTTGTAAGCTTGGAACCGCACTGCCGCGGTAAACATAGCCACCACTAACAGAAAAACCGCTGTCACGGCCATAACTGAATACAGGTGGTGTAAACGCGGAATCAGGCAAGCCATTTTGGCTGTCGTCAAATCGTTCTTCGGCTTCAAACACTCGCCAACCGTAGTTGCTACCTCTCGTTACAATGTTTATTTCTTCGCGCGAGTTCTGGCCCACATCGCCAAGCCATAAATCTCCTGTGAGCCGATCAAAAGAAAAACGCCATGGATTGCGTAAGCCATAGGCCCAGATTTCACCACGGGCGCCGGCTTGATTAACAAAAGGGTTGTCGGCAGGAATACTCGCGCCTGCGCCAGACGTATCCAAGCGCAACAGCTTGCCGAGCAAATTCGATAAACGCTGAGAATTGTTTTGCGGGTCATTGGCCGCGCCTCCATCACCCAGGGCCATATACAACATACCATCAGGCCCATAAGCCAACATACCGCCATTATGATTTGAGAACGGCTGATTAGCCTCGAGTAGTACCTGCTCGCTAGACTCATCGAACAGTAGCGGGTTCGCAGATGAACGCTGCACTCGGGAAAGTACAGACCTTCTTGGGCTGTGGTCAGTGTAATGAAGGTACGCACGGCCAGAGGATTCGTAATTAGGATCGAATGCCAAACCAAGCAAGCCTTCTTCATTGGCTTGCATGGGTTGGCGCGCACTGATGTCGAGCATAACGGTTAAGTCACCAACGCCCGACGAATCAAATCTTAGAATGCGTCCGCCCTGCTCCACAACGGCAAGGTCATTGCTACCGGGTATAGCAGTGAGAAAAACGGGGTTAGAAAAAGCGTGTGCTGGAAAGGCGTTAAACAATTCAACATTTTCAATTGCGGCAGGCGCAGTAGAAAACTGCAAAGCGGTGAGTGATTCACGCATTTTCAAACCAAACTCTGGCGTCGGCGGATCGTTACTTACGGGTGGCGGTGGCGGTGGCGGAGTTGGCGTTGGTGTCGGAGTTGGCGTTGGTGTGGCAGGCGCTGCGGGCGAAGCAGCAACCGGTGGATTAGAGTCGCCACCACCGCCACTGCAGGCCGTTAGAGTGATAAACAAAGCAAACAGCAGAGTTACAGCATTTAACTTTTCACTGGATCGATTGTAAGACAAAAAAGCAAACATATCGGAGGAACCTCTATCGCAGATCGCTATGCAGGAGTATACCGCCTCATAATACAAATAGGAGACAGACCACGTTTAGATAGGCGCTAAACGTGATCTGCCTCCGAAATAAGTGGGGGCACACCCCATTTCTAAAGTATGCTAAATCAACAAACACTGACACACTATTCATCAGCTTCGTTAAGGAACGAATAACAATGAAAAAACTGAGCCTAGTTGACAAGGGCTTCTTGTTGAGTGAGAACAAGGACACCCCCATGCACGTGGCTGGGATCAGCCTCTATACCTTGCCGGAAGGCGCAAATGAGCAGGAGTTTCTACACGACTTGGCAGAAACACTACGCACCTCTGAGACCCTTCTTCCGCCCTTTGGGGACAGGCTGCATACCGGGCGATTGGGGTTGGCCGGGGCCGCTCACTGGGAACGGGATCGCGAGTTGGATATGGACTATCACGTTCGACACTCGGCGCTGCCCAAGCCGGGCCGTTATCGTGAGCTGTTTAACTTAGTCTCTCGACTGCATGGCACTTTGTTGGATAGAAGTCGACCTTTGTGGGAGATGCACTTGATAGAGGGCCTGCAAGACCGCCAATTTGCGGTGTACAGTAAAACTCACCACGCCGCAGTGGATGGAGCCCGTTCAATCCATATATCGCGCAGCATGCTCTCTTCCGACCCCAACCACATTATGGCCGAGTCTCCCTTGTCGCTGCAGTCTTGGCAACGCTATAAAGCAGCGCTTACTATGGGCAAGCCTGCAGAATATAGCCAGGGAGACCTGCGCAACGTTTCCGATATGCTGAAGTCCAGCTTTGACAGCAGCGCCAATATTCTTCGTGCCGTACAGGGTTTTGCCGGCGCCTGGAGGGGTGAAGGCAAACTGTCATTACCGCACCTAAAGGTGCCACGCAGTTCGCTCAATACTGAGATCAATGGCAGCCGACGATTCGTAGCGCAGTCTTGGCCGTTCGCCCGCATTAGAACCATGGCCAAGGCTCTGGATGGCACCTTCAATGATGCGGTTCTGGCCATGTGTGCCGGCGCTCTGCGTCAATATTTGCAAACCCACGCCGAGCTACCAAAGTACTCTCTTAAAGCCATGGTGCCAGTATCACTGCGACAAGAAGGTGATCTGGAATCGGGCAATGCAGTGGCCACAATAAGTGCAAATTTGGCGACCAATATTGCCGACCCCGCCGAGCGATTTCAGGCCATACGCGCCTCAGTGCAAGCCGGCAAACAGTACTTCGCTGAAATGACGCCCAGTGAGGTAGAGATGGTGAGTTTGATCATGCAAACGCCCTCATTACTGTTGATGCCAATGGGACTAATATCTCACTTGCCACCGTATAACGTTACTATTTCTAACGTTCCCGGCATACGTGAAACCATGTATTGGAACGGCGCCAAATTAACCGGCTCTTACCCCTTGTCTATTGTGACCGATGGAATGGCAATGAATATTACGCTGGTGACCAACGCCGACAATGTGGACTTTGGCATCATTGCCTGCCGTCGTTCAGTACCACAGGTGCAACGCGTTATAGACTATATGGAGCTTGCATTGGTTGAATTGGAGGAAGCAACCGGGCTAGTCACAACGGAGCGCGAACCCAAGACGCGAGCTAAGCGAAAGACACCCGTTAAGCGAAAGGCAGCAACAAAGAGCAAAGCTAAAACCAAAGCCAAAGCAGAACCGAAGACCAAATCCAAAACGAAAGCAGCAAAGAAATAGCGCGCTGCCCTTACGGAGGGAGTTATTGCTTTCCTGCATTTAGCAAACGCTGCTTATTGGGCTGGTATACTGTATGAAATGATCGGAAAGTGTTTCTAATGCGTGTTTTTCTTAATCTGCTAGCGTGATTTTTTGAACGAGCTAACAACTGAAACGGTTTATGTGGGCGATCCATATGAACCATCACTGCAGCGAAGAAATGAATTTTTCCGTTGCATTTAGCCAGGCCTGGCTTGACCCCGTCAGTAAAATTCCGTTCTTTGCAATTCTGCCTTTCGTTGGTTTTGATCCAACGATTACAGTGGATGCAGGCGTAATAGCAACTCTGTGGGGAGTGGTTGGGCACACCCAATGGGTTGGCAAGCTAGGTGTTCTGGAATGGGTACTGAAAACGCCTTCACACCACCGTGTTCACCATTGTAGCAATCCACAGTACATTGATAAGAACTACGGCAATCTGTTTATCATCTGGGACAGAATGTTCGGCACGTTCGCACAGGAAAAAGAGGCTGTGGTCTTTGGGCTGATTAAAAATGTTAATACGCAGAACCCAATTAAACTGACATTTATGGTTTGGGTCACAATGTTTGAAGACATCAAGCAGGCAACAAAACTGAAGGAGGCCCTGAATTTTTGTTCCGGGCCGCCAGAGTGGAAGCCAACAGCTGAAGACACAGCACTGAAGAAAATGGGCTGATGGTTCGAAGAAGAAAGACCGCTCATGCCGCAGCAACAATTTAACAGTGACGACAGACTTCATATCAACCACTGCAATAACGAAACTTTTTAGAAACAAGCACAAAAGAGATAACGAAAATGGCAATTACGTCACGAGAAGAACAAATAGCCGCATTGATAGAGAAAGATCAGGGTGGTCCAATCAATATGTTGAACTTGTTGAAGTTTAAGGAATTCGCCGAGTACCCGGACGGCAGCGATGCTGAACTCTCAGGGAAAGAAGCCTATATGCGTTATGGCGCTAAGGTGACCGAGCTCGTAACAAAACTTGGCGGCGAGTTTTTATTTGCCAGCGACGCCAATGTACTTTTCATTGGTGATGGTGATTTACAGTGGGACATGGGGGCGATCGCCAAGTACCCTTCGGTTGCGGCGTTTATTGAAATGACCAATAGCAGCGAGTACGAAGAAATTCACGGTCACCGTGAAGCTGGCTTGGCGCATCAACTGTTAGTGCAGTGTTAATCGAGCAGCGGTAAACGTGATCTGCCCCCGAATTCTCGCATTTTTCCAACCTCTTGCAAACCTACCTTTCGGTAGGTAAAATAATCCGGCCGACATAACTGCAGAGAACACCATGATACATCGCGCCACACTAGCCGCTCTGCTTACTGCATTTCTCGCTGCAGCCTTGCTCCCCTTTTCCAGCGCTAACGCGGCGAACACTGAAAAAGAAAACCTTAAAAAAGTGTCCGATGTTCAAAACGATGTAATGGACGTGACACTATTTCGCGGCGCCGCTAACAACACCTGGTTCGAGGTGTATTTTAATGCCGCACCCACCGCAGGTGCTGAAAATGTAGAGATGCAAACTCACGCTATAAATCTGCGGCCTAAGCGTGGCGTAACGCTACACGTTGAAATCTATAACCCTAAGGGCACTATTCCATTGCTTATAACACCGGGTGGTAACGGCGACACCCGTGGCTTTGGTAGCTTTGCGCGAAATGTGGCCGCGGCGGAACCTGAGCTGAAAGTGATTATTTATGACCGGCGCAATCTCGGCCAGTCTGAAGTTACCTTTGGGCCTGAACCACAGATGGTTGAAGAAGGAGAAGACTTACACGTATTAATAGAGCGCCTAGGCTTTGGCCCAGTAATACTTTATGGCATGTCTTCTGGAGCCCGCTCCAACCTGATACTCGCTTCTCGATACCCTGAAGACATCGCCGCTCTTGTTATTGCTCCACTCACTGGTGGACCGCTCGCCGCTACGCGTTTGTCTGAGGAATATTTTTATAAATACTTACATGATAAAAAACTGACCACCACGAAGCATGTTAGCGAAGAACCGATAACAAGCATGAAGGCATTGGCGAAAACACCGCTTTGGAGCGCCTATTTAGAGCGCAATTCTGTCGAGAAGCAGCAGCGTTTTTTTAATGAAAACATTGACAACTTCCTGGCCGCAATGGAAACGTCTGGAGATCATTTACAGGCGACGATGCATCAAACTGCGCTTGGTATGACCGATAAAGAACTTGCCGCCATCAAAATCCCCGCCACGCTTCTTCTTCACCACACAGCATACACCGATTATTTACATCCGGTTACAAATTCAAGATCGGCGACCACACTGATTCAGAATTCCTCCTTTCAGTTCGCGCCCTACCTTCCAGAAATTCTGGACGCTCTCTTGCCGTTTGTTAAAGAGCACGCGCCTACGGCGAGATAATGTGCGCCAAGCCGGCGCTCTTCAGTTAACCATCTTCTCATGCTCTTGGCAGCTTATTAGTCAGGCCTTACAACCAACATTGAAAGCGGAAGCGGGATTGTTGTAGCGTATGACTTGTAAGAACCTGGGGATCTCTGACCGCTTCACCAGCAAGAAAGACCTCGTCCGGATCAATACTCCTCGGTATCAACTGCAATTCATTACGCCACGTAACGGCGAACCAAGTCTCGCACATGTGTTGAGTTCATAATCCCCCTCCAACACAAAAGAGTTTATGATGCGCACAAATCCGATGGAGACACCTGCTTGCAAGTTGCCGCTTTAATTTCAATTGTTGTATTGGCCGCGCTGGCAACAGATTTTATTGTTCCCGTTCTGCCAATTATTGAAGGTGAACTGCATACCAGTGCTGCCAGTGCACAGATGCTCATCTCTGTGTTCCTTGCAAGTTATGCACTTGGGCAAATACCCTGCGGTGTTGCTGCAGATCGTATTGGGCGCCTGCCGGTGTTGTACTCCGCGCTGGGTGTTTTCCTGCTGGGGAGCGTAGTATGCGTGTTTGCCGAAAATATCACGGCATTGTTCGCTGGCCGATTTATTCAGGGCTTGGGTGCCGCGGGAACCGCCGTTATGTCGCGAACTCTGGCACGTGATCTTCGCTCAGGGCATGAACTGACAAAGCTGCTGGCTTTGTATATAGCCGTATTAGCAACACTGCCAATTGTTGGGCCGGCCGTTGGTGGCTGGCTTGGAGCAATGGTGAGTTGGCAAAGTGTCTTTGTGTTTTTAACTGCCGCCGCTTTCGTCAGCATTTTTCTCTGCCTATGTAGCTTGCGAGAACCTCCAAGAAAAGATCAAAAAAATACGGCCGAACGAGATGCTTTCTCGAAAACGTTTCTGCATTTTTTAGCCTCCCGCCAATCGGTGTGGTCTAGCTTGCTATTGGGCTTCGCATTTTTCGGCTTCATGTCCATTTTGAGTGGGTTTGGTAATGTCATCGTTGACGTTTACAAGCGTCCAACAATAGAAGTTGGCCCCATACTCAGTGCGGTAATGATATTTTTTGTTGGTGGCAGTGTACTCAGCCGGATGACCGTGAGCACTCTTGGCGAACTTACTCTGATCAAATACGCGGCCTATATATTTCTATTTGCTACCGTGCTGAACGTATATGTTCTCGCTGTACAGCCTGTTTCTTTGATCTGGCTTTTACTCGGAATCATCTCGTACATGTTTGGCTTGGGCTTGCTGTTTCCAAATACTACGGCCCTAGCGCTAGCACCGCTGCCGCACATTGCCGGGCTGGCTTCGTCGTTGCTGGGCACGGTTCAAATTTCCTTTGCGTTCGCAGGCTCGGCGCTCACAGCAAGCCTTTACAAAGAGAGTCTCACTCACATTGCGTTGCCACTAGTGATTGCAGGTACGGGTATTTTTGTTTTGTATCTTCGTCGGTTTCGTTACCTGAACCATTAGCGACCTCTCGCGCGCAAGATCATCTTATTGACTATATGAGTTAGAATAACCAAGGTGCCCATTGCCCGACTTGAACCCAATCGCCACTAACGTAAGTAACTAAACTAGGAGTAACCCATGATCGGGTGGACTGAACAACAGCAAATGGTTAGAAGTATGATGCGCGACTTCATCGAGAAGGAAATTGTGCCGCATATTGATGACCTGGAATACAACGGTCTTCCGCCGTATGACTTGTTACGGAAGTTCTTTAAGACCTTCGGTATCGACGAGATGGCGGGCGCCAGCTTTGACGCAAAGATCGCCAGAGAAGAGGCGATTGCGCGTGGCGAAGCGGTAGAGGAAAAATCCGCTCCCGTCCAAACGAGCGGCCCGGTAAGCGAAGAAGCTATAGACGCCGCTGGCATGAGCCTGCTGCCCTCTATTGAGCTTAGTCGCCACTGCGGTGGAATGATTACAGCGCTGGGTGTATCTGTTGGGCTTACCGCCAGTGCCATTATGTCTAAGGGCAGCCTGGCGCAGAAAAAGAAGTACGCGCGTGAACTGATGACGCTGGAGAAAATCGGCGCTTGGGCCATCACCGAACCAAACTCAGGTTCGGACGCCTTTGGTGCGATGAAAGCCACGGCAAAACGCGACGGCAAAGGCGGCTATATTCTTAATGGCAACAAAACCTTCATCACCAACGGCCCCTATGCCGATACCATCGTCTTCATCTGCCGGCTTGATGACGAAGCTGTAGAAGCAAGGGACCGCAAAATCGTATCGTTCATTCTCGATTCAGGCATGGAAGGTCTCGAGCAAAGCGCGCCGTTCAAGAAAATGGGAATTGGGTCATCGCCAACCGGTGAATTGTTCCTCGCTGATGTGAAAGCAGGGCCAGAGCGCTTGATGGGCGAATCAGAGGACGGTTATGGTCGATCAGGCGCTAAATCCACATTCAGCACCGAACGTTCCGGTGTGGCCGCCATGGCCTTAGGTCTTGTCGAAAGAGCGCTTGAGATGTCGCTGGAATACAGTAAAACCCGTGTACAGTTTGGCCAGCCCATCAGCAGCTATCAACTTATTCAACTGAAGTTGGCGAAAATGGAAGTAGCGCGCCTGAACCTTGAAAACTTAGTGTTTCGTTTTATCGAAACGAGAGCCTCAGGAAAAGATTTCACGTTGTCTGAAGCATCCGCAATGAAACTGTACGCCGCTCAAACAGCGATGGAAGTTGCCACCGAAACCGTACAAATTTTTGGTGGCGCCGGATACATGCGTGCAACGCGAGTAGAGCAGTTTATGCGTGATGCCAAAATTCTTCAGATTTACGCCGGCACAGATGAGATGCAAATTGTGGCCATTGCCAAAGACTTGCTTAGCAGAGCTTAACGCCGGGTGGTCTCGAAGAAACGAGGCCAGATCATTTTGCTAACGATGGCTTCGTCAAACTCGTTTATATGTACTGCCAAACATCTCCGATAATTCCACTTGCGTAGGCCTTTTAAGCACTGCCAGGAACTCTGGGTCTTCAGCGCTCTCAGAGCCAAATGCCTCTTTGGCAGCGATGCGTATCAGTTGCTAGTGCAGTGTTAGTGGAAGCGAAGTAAACTTGGTCTGTCGCTATTGCTACGACGTGCGCGAGGCCAAGACTTTACTGTAAGTTAAGTGAGCGCTCCCTGAGCTTTGCGTTGAAGCCTTGAAACCCAAGCTACAAGCCATGCGTCGCACAATCAATATCGGCATACGCTGTAAACGACCAGCTGTCATTGATCCAATCGGCCAGGTACCAACCACAAGATACCTCAGTATCGCCACTCTTATAGCTATCCAGCCATTTCGCCTTATAGCTTGCCGTGGTGGTATTGATGCGGTTCATTTTCAAGCCTGTAAGCTCTGCTGTTAACCAGCCTTCGGCAAACCAAGCAGCCATGGGTGTTTCAATCAGCTCCTGCTGGCTCTGTACCGAAATGCCGCCGTCTTCAGCGTGCACGCTTACTTCTTTCGCGTAATACCCCATTAGCTTTTGGACATTTTTTTCTGGCGAGTTAAGCCATAGCGGACCGTAGGATTCTTGGTACCAGTTGTAAGGGTCTGCAATATCGCTGGCAGCCTGAGCCGCGGTTTGAGCAGCTATGCCGAGCAGCAGGCCGCTTAAGAATAAAGTAAGTTGTGGCATGAGGACTCCGTAATGACGATACATTGTGAGCACATACTCGCCTAGAATCTGCGTAATTGCTAGCCTGCCTATAGGGTAAGAAACCGGATGCCGAGGCCGCATATTTGCCTTTCATAGCCTGTTAAATTGACGATCTGAGCAGGGATCGTGCGGTTATGGCTTGGCGGGCTTGCAAGCACTAATTATCCAGCCAAAACATTTTTTCGAAAATTGGTGGTCTGATTGGAAATAAGGCGCGTAACTATGGATAAGAACAGTTGTATCGGCGTGTTTGAGCGCCTCTTCCCAAGGTTTAAAGTATGTCAAGAAACATCATTTCCGCCTCGATTGTAGTCATCGGACTAGCGCTCTGGATGGGTTCGGGTCTGTTGTCGAGTAAGCAAGACAACGGCACCCAAGGACAAAACAGTACACGGGACACCCAGTTAGTAAGCGCAGACAGTAAAACGGAATCCAACCGCGTGCGCGTTGCGGTTCTGGACTCGCAACTTCGCACGCGAGAAGTTGTTTTGCGAGGCCGCACTGAAAGCAAACGTATAGTGGATGTGAAGGCTGAAATCACGGGCAATATCGTCTCACGCCCTGTAGAACGAGGTATGCAGGTAACAAAGGGTGATCTCTTGTGCGAAATCGCTGTTGATGACCGAGCAGTGTCTTTGAAGGAAGCAAAAGCCGCGCTTGAAACCGCCCACATAGAACTGCAAGGCAGCGAAGCATTGAAAAAAAGAGGCCTGCTGTCGGACGTAGACATTGCCAAGGTACAGGCCCGCAAGGCAACTGCCCTTGCTCAATTACGACGCCAGGAGTTGAACTTGGCCAAAACTCGCATTACGGCGCCTTTCTCCGGATTGGTGGAAGACTTGCACATGAACGTTGGTGACTACGCTGTGTCGGGCGCTGCGTGTGCAACCCTTATCGACCTTAATCCAATGCTGGTGCACGCCGACGTTACTGAAGCAGAAGTGGAAGCATTAGCACAGGGTCAAGCCGTGAACGGAGCAACAAGCGTAGGCCGCGAACTCGCCGGGGTAGTTTCCTTTGTTGGCAAACGCAGCGACCCTGTGACCAGAACGTACCCGGTAGAAATAACGGTCAACAATAAGGACTATAGTATTCGCTCCGGGCTCACAGTCTCGATGCGTATTGGAGTGGAGAGTGTCGCTGCTCACAAGGTTGCATCATCACTGCTTAGCCTGAATGACGCCGGCGAAATGGGTTTAAGAATACTCGACGACACTAATAGGGTGATGTTTAGCCCAATTGAAATCCTTGAAGATGGCGTTGAAGGGCTTTGGATTACAGGACTTCCTGACACCGTAAACCTGATCACTGTCGGTCAGGAGTATGTTGCCATAGGAGAATTTGTTGAGCCCGTTTATGTCGATGAACAGAAGGGCCGGATAGCCGCTCTTTGAACGCGCTCATCGAGACTGTGTTCAGCCGCTCTCGCACTACTCTGTCGTTACTTGCGGTGTTGGTGCTGATGGGCATTATGGCACGCAGTGCCTTACCTATAGCCAACGACCCTCATATAGAACTACCGTTGTTTTACGTTGGTGTTATGCATGACGGCATATCGCCGGAAGACGCTGAGCGGCTGTTAGTTCAACCAATGGAATCGGAGTTGCGCAAGCTTGAAGGCGTTATTGAGCTTCGAGCGACGGCGGTAGAGGGCATGGCCTCCTTCTTTGTTGAGTTTGATGTTTCACATGACCTTAACACCGCACTGGCGGATGTGCGCGAAGCCGTGAATCGCGCCAAGGCGGAAATACCAGCAACGGCCGAAGAACCCTTTGTTAATGAGCTTAACGTTGATGCATTTCCCATGGTGCGAATCAACTTTATCGGCGACAACGTTCCCGAACGCGTTCTTTATCAGGCTGCATTAGCACTGCGCGACAGCATTGAATCCATCCCATCTGTACTCAGCGCCGACCTGCAAGGTCAACGCGAAGAGGTTCTTGAAGTGATCATTGATCCCGACGCCCTCAACGCCTATAACATTTCTAGTGAAGCGCTAATTACGACCTTACAGCGAAACAACCGTCTTATTCCGGCAGGAAATGTGGACTCAGATGAAGGTCGCTTTGCGGTTAAAGTACCGGCCGTTATAGAACATGCCGACGACATACTCGATCTACCCATTCGCACCGCTGGTGATACAGTAGTCACATTGAAAGATGTTGCCAGCGTGCGCAGAACATTTGCAGACCGAACAAGTTATGCGCGCTATAACGGCCGCGACACAATTTCCATCGGTGTGAAAAAACGCGCCAACGCTAATGTTATTGATAGTGTCAGCAAGGTACTTCTTCGGGTGGATGCCGCGCGCGAGACACTTCCAGCAGGCGTTGAGCTGCTAGTATCACAAAACCAGGCCGAATTTGCGGCAGTACAGGTACGCGAGCTTGAAGGCAACATACTCACAGCCCTGGCGCTTGTTATGATAGTGGTAGTCGCCATCATGGGCTTTCGCAGCGGCTTGGTAGTGGGACTAGGAATCCCTTTCTCTCTGCTGTTCTCAGTTACGATTATTTACCTGCTTGGCTACACATTTAACTTCATGGTTATGTTCGGCATGTTGTTAGGCTTGGGCATGTTGATTGACGGCGGGATCGTTGTTACTGAGTATGCCAATCGTATGATGGGCAAAGGCATGGACCACAGCTCGGCCTATCAAGAATCTGTTAAGCGTATGTTTTGGCCGGTAACAGCATCCACCGCGACAACCCTCGCGGCCTTTCTGCCCATGCTATTTTGGCCAGGAGTATCAGGTCAATTTATGGCTTACCTGCCGGTCACAGTCTTTACCGTTTTGATAGGTTCATTGTTTTACGCCCTTTTATTTGGCCCAGTATTGGGGTCGATGTTTGGCAAGCCGTCGGTGCACAGCGCTCGCGAGAGCGAGGCACAAGCACAGCTGGAACAAAGCGACCCAGCTCTACTTGGCGGTTTCACCGGTTTGTTTGCGCGATTGCTTACGCTGGTTTGCGCCAAACCTGTGTTTACCCTGGTGTTTATATTTGGCCTATTGGGTAGCATCTTCTGGGCCTATGGAAGGTTTGGCGTAGGGACCATTTTCTTCTCTGATGCAGACCCTCAATTTATTCAAGTGGGCGTGCTCGGCCGCGGCAATTTTTCAGCCAACGAAGTTAACGAGTTAGTTCTCGAAGCAGAAAATGAGATATTGAAAATACCCGGTATCCGTTACGCCAATACGCAAACAATATTGCCCGGCACGAGTAGCAGCAGTTTCCAAAGCAGCAGTTCTGATCGAATCGGGTCCGTATTTCTGGAACTTACGCCAGAGGCAGAGCGTGAGATTGGCGGCAACGAAGTCATTCAACAGGTACGTGAACGAACAGCCCACTTGGCGGGCATTCGGGTGGAAGTTAGGCCACTTGAGAATGGCCCACCCGTAGGCAAGCCCATCCAAATAGAATTGACGTCTAGCGATCGCGCACTTCTTGAACCAGCCATGGCACGCATTCGTGCCTACCTAAATACTCTGCCACAACTCATCGACATAGACGACTCGGCAGTGCTGCCGTCTATTGAATGGCGTATGGAAGTAGATCGAACCCAGGCCGCTGTTTATGGCGCTGATGTGTCGTCGGCTGGCTTGGCCGTGCAGCTGGTAACCAACGGCGTAAAAGTCGCAGAGTATAGGCCCGATAATGCCGACGATTCCGTCGATATACGCGTTCGCTATCCGCGCAGTGAACGTGGCATTAAAGCCATCGAAGAAATGCGCGTAAGCACCAATCAAGGCATTGTGCCGTTGAGCAACTTCGTTAGCCTAAATCCGGCCCCAGGTGTGGACCTATTAAAACGCATTGACGGTGTGCCTGTGGAACTTATTCGGGCGGGTGTTGCTGAGGGCATTATGGCGGATGCCGTGGTAGAGAAAATAGATAACTGGCTGCAGAAGCAAGACTTTGATGAGGCCTTGGACATTCGTTTTCGAGGTGCAAATGAAGAACAGGCCGACTCTATGGCCTTTGTGTCTGCAGCGTTCAGTTTGGCGTTGGCGCTGATGTTTATTTTACTCGTTACCCAGTTTAATAATTTCTATCAAAGTACTTTGATACTCGTGGCTGTTGTGATGTCTACGGCCGGTGTATTGCTTGGCCTGCTGATATTGGCCAAGCCATTCAGTGCCCTGCTTACCGGTGTGGGTGTGCTGGCCCTCGCCGGCATTGTGGTGAATAACAATATTATCTTGATAGATACGTTTAACTATCTGCGTAAATTGCATCCAGAGCTGGAAACAAGAACCATTATCGTGCGGGCTACTGCACAGCGAATGCGCCCGGTATTGCTGACAACGGTAACAACGGTGTGCGGTCTGTTACCGCTAGCGTGTGGGTTTTCGGTGGACTTGTTGTCTAGAACAATTACACCTGAGGGTGAAATGGCCATGTTTTGGGCACCGCTGTCACAAGCGATTGTTTTTGGCTTGTCGTTCGCCACCGTACTTACATTAATTGCAACACCGGCGATGCTTGCGCTTCCGCTGGTGTTGTCAGAACGTATCATCTGGCTGCGCAGCAAACTTCCAGGCGGCAGCAGGGCACTGACTGCAAACTAAAGTGCGTTAATTAGGTAACGCGCTATCTGCTCGCTCGACGCATAAATTACACCTTGATGATTCATAAAGGTCGAGCCCTGCCGATTAAGCTCTAGAGGTTGACCGTGTATGTTACTGGCCCAGCTCCCAGCCTCGCTCACAATACAAGCGGTTGCTGCGTAATCCCAAATACTGCCACCGCCGTCTTCGTTTTTTGGAAGCTTCACGTAGCAGGCTGCCGAATAGTCTAATACTTGACAGGCATTTTTTACGGCGCCGCTGCCATACAAAAATGTAACGCCATCCAGGCCGAAATTCTGTGCGCAGGCGTTTAAGGTGTCGAGTGTTCTATCGTAATTCTCATGAGCTTTGAAGCTAGCGTCTGCAAATACAACTAAGGTTTCTGATGTTTGCTTCACGCTACTAAGCGGAGCCAGATCTCTATAAACTCCCTGCCCTATAATGGCGTGGATCAGCGTTGATTCCGCAGGGTCGTATACAACGCCAATCAATGGCTTTCCTGATTGTTCAAGCAGTGCGATTGAAACGGCATAGCCCGCCCTCCCTTCTACAAAGGGTAAGGTGCCATCCAATGGATCTACACACCAGAAATACGGCTTGAGCAAACACTCGCTCATAAGGTCGGCAGTGAATTCAGTTGCCTTCGGCGATGACTCTTCGCCAACGAAAGCAATATCGAATTGCTCTGAAATTTCCCGCAGATTTTCGCCAATAATTGCTTCACTGCGAACGTCCACTTCGGTAACTATCTGAGAGGCCTGACTACTGCCCGCTTCTTTGAATTTTCGCTGCACTGCATTGCGGTCGACACTTTGAATAAATTGGCCGGCTTCTTGTGCTGCTTGTATAGCTTTATCACAGAGCTTCTGGAGTTGCTCTACAGAAAGAGGCTCGCTCATGCTTTCAGCTCTTCTATAACATGTCGTGTTAGCTTCTCACTATAGCTATTAATTTTCCAGTGACCCGGACTCCAACCTTTTAGAAAGCGATGAAAGTCTGCCCAGGCGACATAGTAGAGCGCTCGCCACTCCGTTTCTAGTTCAGCAGTATCTAGACTAGGATGTTTCTCAATTACCCGCTGAATCAGCACTGAAAAATAGTACTCCAACAATGTGCTTTCCAATGCTTCGCAGTCATCTTCGCTCACACAACTGCCAATAAAATAGGCCACGTCTTTCATGCCGCAACCTCGCCCCACATACTGAAAATCTACCGCAGCGACACCAGGGGTCGGAGTAGTGGTCGTAAAGCAGAAGTTGGCCAGTTTGGCATCGCCGTGAACCAGGGTTTGGTAGCGACACTGCCGCAATTGTTGATCGATCAGTGGTGCCGCTTCGCGCAGGGCAACGTCCTCGAGAGCCGCCAATTCGTCGGGACGGGTTTCAAGGTGCCAGTAAGTACCGCATTCCCATAAGCCGCTTGCTGGGCTTCCCAGAAATGTTGCATGGAAGCTTGCCAGCCAGTCCAAGCAGGCGTGAATATCTTTTATCCCCACGCTGTCTTTTCTCTCGGGAAACCCGGCCGCATCAAGATCTGTTAACACCAACACTGTTTCATCGTCTAAAACATCGACGGCAAGACAGACCGGCACCGCACAATCACGGCCGCACTGAGCTGCGTAATCTTGATACCAGTGTGCTTCCACTTGATACGAGCGTATTTTGCGCTGGTGCGAAAGCCCCGTATTCCAACCACGTGGATGGCTACCCGCCTCGGGCAGTTTAATATGCTTGAGAATTACCGAATAGTGCGCACTGCCTTCCAGTTCAAGGCGAACAATCTCGCCGTAACCACTCCATAGTGATTGAATGACGGTGGCGTGGCTAATCGCCTCTGCGCCGGTTGCTGATAAGACAGTGTTAGTGATGGCTTCGTGCATAGCGTTAATATAAACAGGAAAATCAGTGAAAGGCTAATCTGGAGAAATTCCAATCTCCGATCACGGGATGCGATCTTCCTCACCACCGAAAAATCGATATCCATCACAGCCCGACATAGGAGGATGTGCACACTTTCGGTGCGGGGATATTTATCGAGTGCCTTGGAATCAGGCTCAATGAAAGCATCGAAAATCCATCGTTTTTAAGCGATAATAGACGCTTGTTTTATTAAACCTACGCAAACAGAGTAAAAGCCATGCAATCGATCATTGATGAAATGCGCGTGCAGCCAGAGATTAATGCCGAAGAAGAGATGACTCGCCGAGTCGATTTCATAAAAGGACAATTGAAGGGCGCCCACATGCGCACTCTGGTACTGGGTATTAGTGGCGGAATTGATTCCTGCACTTTGGGCCGCCTAGCGCAGCTGGCAGTGGACCAGCTGAATTCCGAAGATGATGGCGAGTATCAGTTTGTTGGAGTACGACTGCCCTACAATGTGCAACAAGACGAGTCGGATGCGCAGGACTCTATCGATTTCATCCAACCTAGCCAAGCGCTGTCAGTGAATGTACAACCAGGCACCGACGCTATCCATGAGCAAACCTGCCAGGCGCTGGAAGAAAACAATCTGCTTCCCGGCAGCGACAGCAAGCGCGATTTCATTAAGGGTAATGTAAAGGCCCGCACCCGAATGGTCATTCAATACGAGATTGCCGGTATGCTGAACGGCCTGGTATTGGGAACCGATCATTCCGCAGAGAACATTACTGGTTTCTATACAAAGTACGGTGATGGGGCCTGTGATCTGGCCCCGTTGTTTGGACTCAACAAACGTCAGGTTCGGCAAGTAGCGGAATATTTAGGGGCCCCGGCTCATATTGTTCACAAGGCGCCGACCGCCGATTTAGAATCGCTGTCGCCACAAAAGGCGGATGAACAAGCATTGGGAATGACCTACGACCAGATCGATGACTTTTTAGAAGGAAGATCGGTAGACCCAGCCATTGTAGAAAAGCTTGTTGAAATCTATCAGAAAACCCAACACAAGCGGGTTCCTATACCGACTATTTACGACTGATGCACTGACTAGCTTAGCGGCCTATTGCAAGCAAGGGGGATGCAAGCATAAAGGAGACAGAGGGATTATTATTTAATTCCTCCATCCCTTTTTATTCTTATTAGTTATTTAGTGCCAATAATATTCGGCCGCAAATAAAAGTCTAGAACTCCCGTCTCTTTCAGGCTGGAGTTTTGCCCTTCGCAACGCAGCACTTCATCTTGAACGTGCAAGCGTGCTTTCTCCAGCCGCTTCATGGACCTGGCGGTAAATGGTCCGTGGCCAAGATCTAACTCAAAAGTTTTCTCACCTTTCGCGGCCGCTTCAAGACTGCTTGCGGCAAAGCGCTGGTAATTATTCAAGGCGTGGTCAAGCAGGGGGTGCAGCGTTTCGGGAATCGTATCATCAGCCAACCACTCGGCATTAATTTTCGCACCACTCCAAACTCTGTCGACATAGGCTTCCATCGGCTTCAGGTGTTCACCCAGCCAACTGCGCGGTTCAGGGTCCTCCAAAAAATGCGCTTTTACTGGTCCAACTAAAGCAAAATCGGCAAGGCAGGCTCGACCACCAAGCAAGAAATCGTGTTGCTCAAAGTGTTTGCTCAAGAAGGCCATCATCTTGCCATAGTCGCTTTGCATTTCTTCTTTCTTGTCTGGGCCGGCACCCTGCACTTCACAGGCTGCAGCGCCAAATGCGTCCAGCATCATTTGGCCGAAGTCGGCAATTTGTGCCTGCTCCTCTGTGCTAGCGTCGTCGGCAATGGATTTGCCCAGCAGAACATTCATACCAAACTTTGGCCCAGTGGCAACGACGTTGTCGGGGTAGCACCAGCGCGAGTGCAACGCGTGCCGAGGAAACCAGTGATTAAAAAAATCTTCGAGAACGAAACTGGCGCTGCGCTGTGCCGGTGACGCTGGCAACACAGGGACCTCAAAAAAACGATCGTGAAGCATTGGGCCGAGGGCTATGGTGTCACTGATAGTCCAGCCGTCTGGCGTTTGCAACAAAGGTATAAACCGGGTACCACCACGGGCTTCAATATCCGCGGTGTTGTGCTGCCCTTTGTACTCCCACTGATAAGGTATGCCCTGGTATCGAAGTTGAGCTTCGAGCTTGCGAGTAAACATGCTGAGCTCTTGGCCTATGAGGGTGTAGATACCTCGGTACATAAATGACTCCTTTTCCATTCAGTATTGAATGATAACCGAGCCTTACACTTATTCGTAGCGTCAAATCAATCAACAGGCGTTAAACGCATTATTGTTATTCCAGCCTCATCTGTTGAACTAGTACGCATCATTGAAGATACTGATGCACGAGCTGATATTCTAAAAATGCACTAAGGCAGAGAATCAAATGACATCAACCCCAATCTTATATGGCGTGCCATTTTCACAACCGGTGCGCGCCCTTATGTGGCTTATGATTTATAAGCGATTGCGATTCGAAATGGTGTTGATCAACCCCGGTTCAAGTGGCGAGATTGGTAGCCGAAACCCCTCCTACCTCGCCAAAAACCCCGGTGGCACGATTCCATTTTATGAAGAGCCAGATACCGGTTTTATGCTGAGCGAAGCCCACGCCATAATGTGTTATCTGGCGCGCAAGCATAAGTGGACCGATTTGTATCCCGAAGGTCTTCAACAACGGGCCAAGGTTGATTGGTACTTACATTACCACCATCGAAGTGTACGTGACGCATCGCTAGGCATGGTGGCACCCCGTATTCGCAAAGACCTCAATATTCCGGATATTATGCAGCAATCGGCCGCTTCAAATTTAACCCGCGCGCTTAAGGCCTTTGAGTCTGGATGGCTTGCCAAGTCACGTTTTCTAGCAGGCGACGAGATGACATTGGCCGACATTGCGGCTTACGTAGAAATTGGTCAGCTGCAGCCGCAATTTACCAACGTCTATAATTTTGCGCCCTTCCCAAATGTGCAACGTTGGATGAATGAGATGGCATTGGTTGATGGTCACGACGATGTGCATGCAGTGTTAGAAGAGCTTGGAGACATCAGCTCTCAAGAGCCGTCAAAAGATGACATTAAAAACGCGAACAAGCGCGCACTCAGCGCCCTAAAGAAACGCCTTTCTGAATTAAGTAGTTAAGGTACAAGAGAAAAATATGAATGATTCCACGGGGTACCAACCACCAGCGGTTTGGCAATGGGAAAAAGAAACCGAGAGTAAGTTCGCCAGCATTAATCGACCGGTTGCAGGCGCCACTCACGAAAAAGAACTGCCGGTTGGTAAGCATCCACTGCAACTCTATTCAGTGGCAACGCCCAATGGCGTAAAAGTGACTGTGCTGCTAGAGGAGTTATTGGCGATAGGAAAAGACGCCGAGTACGATGCCTGGTTTATTAATATCAACGAAGGCGAGCAATTCGGTAGCGGCTTTGTTGACATCAATCCCAACTCCAAAATACCGGCAATGCTTGATCACAGCACCTCACCACCTACTCGAGTGTTTGAGTCTGGGGCCATCATGTTGTATCTGGCCGAAAAGTATGACGCCTTTATTCCAATGGGAGCTGGGCGCGCGGAATGTCTTTCCTGGCTATTTTGGCAGATAGGCAGTGCACCCTATCTAGGAGGAGGCTTTGGGCATTTTTATGCCTATGCGCCAGAGAAATGGGAGTATCCCATCAATCGTTTTGCCATGGAGATAAAACGCCAACTAGATGTACTTGATCGCACACTGGAATCACGACGCTTTCTCTGCGGTGATGATTACAGCATCGCCGATATGGCGGTTTACAGTTGGTATGGCCAATTGGTGCTGACAGGTTTATACGAATCAAAAGAGTTTTTGCAGGTTGAGTCATACAGGCACCTACAGCGGTGGGCTTCTGACATTCACGCACGACCGGCAGTACGCCGAGGTCGAAAAGTAAACCGCCCCACCGACAGCGGTGTGAAAGATCGACACGATGCCAGTGATCTGGATGCGCTTGAGAAAAAGTAGAACTTGCACCCTGCAAACATCGGCCAATTACACTGAAGAACCATAGGAAATGACCATGCCCGTATACGCACTCAACTTATTCAATGTTAGCGATCGAAGCGAATACATGGCGTATTCAAAACGCTCGCCGAAGGCGGTAGCCAGTCACGGAGGCAAGCTGCTGGCCTTGGGGAAATATCGCGAAGCAGCGGCCGGCGACATCTCACCAAGAACCGTTCTAATTCTTGTTGAATGGGAATCGAAGGATGCATTCGATAGCTACAGAAATGACCCAGAACTATCAGACCTACACCCGCATAGGGAAAATGGTACTGAAGATTACATCTGGCATTTGTTCGACAAGTTGGAAGATCTCAGACCAATATTGAAAGGGGAGTAAGCGAGCACAAACCACGTTTAGCATTTGCTTAAACGTGGTCTGTCCCCTATTTTCTGCTTACCTTTTTTTAGAGCATTTCCTCCGCCAGCAACTCCAGTGCAGCCGGATCACTGCTGCCTACCAGCATGCTACCCACCTCACCACGCTTTCCGGCGTCTTTCCAGCGCTGCAGTCGCTCCCGGATGCGATCACGTGGACCCACCAGCGACACTTCATCGACCAACTCATTTGGCACCAAGGCCTCGGCTTCGTCTTTGCGACCCGCAAGGTACAACTCCTGGATGCTCTCGGCCACGTCGCCGTAGCCCAGGCGGTGAGCGTAATCGTTGTAAAAGTTCTTACCCTTGGCACCCATGCCGCCAATATACAAAGCCAACATCGGTTTGCTCGCGGAGTAAGCTGCCTCTAGGTCATCATTGATGGTGCAACCCACAAAAGGTGCAACATCGAAATCCTTTAGGCTCTTACCATTGCCTGCCTTGGCAAAACCAGCCTCTAGGTCGTCGGCAAAGATGCTGTATTTATCCGGGTCCATCCATACAGGAAACACCCCGTCAGCTACTTCGCCGGCACAACGCAAACCTGCAGGGGTTATAGACGCTGTATAGATAGGAATGTCGGGGTTAGCCGCCAGAATAGACTTTAATGGCTTACCAAGGCCTGTGGTGCCCTCTCCTTTGTTTGGCATTTGATACACCTTGCCATCAAAAGACACCTTCTCTTCCCGCGCCATAATGGCACGCATGATTTGAATGTATTCACGGGTACGTGTGATTGGCTTGCCGTAAGGGACGCCATGCCAACCCTCTACCACCTGTGGCCCCGAAGCGCCAAGCCCGACAATAAAGCGATCGTTCGACATTTGCGCCAAAGACATGGACGTCATAGCGGCCATAGCAGGTGTACGCGCAGGCATCTGCATGATAGCCGTGCCCACACGAATCTTTTCAGTTTGCGCCAGCACCCAGGTAGCGGTCGTCACCGCGTCGCTACCATAGGCCTCAGCAGTCCACACTGAGTCGAAACCCAGGCTCTCTGCGTGCTTGATGATATTCATGTCAATGTTTATATGCTTGCCGGAATAGCCCAGCAGGAAACCTAATTTCATTCGTGTCGCTCCATGAATTTTTCGGATAAGGATTTCGGGGACAGTATACTCAATTCTGAAACCAAAAAGAGTTATGGATTTCGGGGACAGTATACTCAATTCTGAAACCAAAAAGAGTTATGTGGAAGGAGGGACCATTTTTGTTACTGCCCTATTTCTTCAATTCGCTATAACAGAGCGCGCCCCGCAAGCGGTTGCTGTTGAGTTGCACAACGGATACTTCCACCACCACTGGCCAAGCCGTCAGTACTGATTTGGATCACGAGATGTTCTGGGTATAGCGCCTGAATGCTATTGAACGCCTCAAGGTCCGCTTCAACGTCCCCAAACTGTCCAACGATAACAGCGCCATTTACATGGTAATAACCGATGTAACCCGGCTCAGTGGTCAGGATAAATTCTTCTAAGGATCTTTCAGTAATACCTGATTCAACATTCCGGGTCTTATACGAAGAATAAACTTTTTCTATATTTGGTACTGGCAGCATCTGCAAATCCAACTTTGCATTGGCATCGCCTAAGTATCGCGCCCTCTTCTCTGCGGGTAATCCATTAATATGCTCAATTGAGGCTAGAAGCGCGAGTTCGTTGCGGTTGTCTTCCGGTTCGAAGTTACGATCAAATGCCGCCACAATTTGATTTTTCGATACAAAGCGGGCAGTGAAATCTATGTGCCAGTCGGTCAACTCTTCGCCTTTAACACCCGGCATCCAAATCATGTGCTCAATACCAAACAAGCGCCCTAACTCCGCGTCAATCTCTTGTTGCGATTTATTCGGATTGCGATTGTCGTTAATGATAGAGCTTGCCATTGCCATGCCTAAGCCTGCTCCATTCACTTCGAAGCAACCACCTTCAGCCGTTAACCAGGTTCTTACTTCGGGCATGCCAGTATAAGTGTTAATGAAACTCGCGACTTTCCTGTCTCGCTCTATCGGTTGGTCTATAACGCCCGCTAGGGTCTTCAAAGGGTCTTTAATCCAGTCGCACACACCGGATGAGAGCGGCCACTGCCCCCAGCCATTAAAGTTGAGATTAACACCAACCATTTTGCCTGCAGCGTCTTGCGAAATAACCGGCGCGGAATCGCGACTCCAAAGGTCGTCCAACGGTGCTCGCACAAAAACTATTTCGAAAGTACCGATAGCGGGTAGGCTCGACTGCGTTTTGTCTTTGCCAATGTAGATTCGCCCAGAAGTATCAAGCGTATTGGAAAATTGATCCTTTGCTGATGTCTGCGCAGTAACGGCCTTCAGCAAAGAGCGAGCCTGAGCCTCATCATCTGCATCGTTAACCAACAAGTAAATACGTTCAAAACGAGAAATATTAGCCGCCAGTCGAACTAGGTCCTGGCGCGCCACAATACGGCTGTTTGACAAGTCTCTATCAAAAGCCGTTTCCGTCGAGTCGCCCCAAGCCTCAACGGTGGCGCCATAAGCCATCCAGGTTGCTTTGTGCGGATGCCACTCAGCAGGCATCCGTAATCCGGCCGGCGCAGAGGGAATTACCGTTTCTACACACCCTTTATCGACTGATGAAGCGCGTAGAAATGCAGGCGAACAGAGCGCCGCTAGCGCGGTTGAGCGTTGCAGAAATGAGCGTCTTGTTGAGCCCATTGTTTATTTCTCCCCCTACTTCCTTCTTCTATTTTTTTGTGTTTTTCTAAGCAGGTTCCAAAACCTCAAAGAACTGTTGCAACTGGTCAGCGATTTCTTCTCTGGCTTTATTCGCCGATAAAATAACACCCACTGCAGCAAACGATGTGTGCATTTGGCCGGGATAAGTGATGTTGCGAGCCTCTGTTCCGGCGGCATTCAACGCGTTGGCATAAGCTTGACCTTGATCACGCAATGGGTCAAATTCGGCAGTAACAATAAATGCGGGAGGAAGGTTCGCCAAATTTGTAGCGCGTAACGGCGATATTCGAGGATCGTCACGGTTAGCATCACCAACGTAATGATTCCAAAACCAATCCATCGTCGCCTTAGTAAGAACAAAACCCTCGCCGTTCTCGGTCAAGGACGCGCGCTCATCCATAGCGTCCAACGCTGGGGTGATGAGAATCTGCCCCTTTATTGCAGGCCCGCCGTTATCGCGCGCACGTTGGCACACAGAAGCAGCGATACCACCGCCGGCACTCCAACCACACACGACCAACTCGCCAGCGATGCCGCCTAAACTTTCGCTGTTTTCAGCAATCCATTGCAGCGCGGCAAAGCCATCGTTATCAGCTGCTGGAAATGGACTCTCGGGTGCATGCCGGTAATTGGCAGACACAATAATTGTGTTCGAACGCACGCACAGGTCACGACAAAAGGCATCGTCGGATGTGTGATCCCCAAACACCCAGCCGCCGCCATGAAAATACAATGCCATTGGATGCGGACCAGGCGTATCTGGCCGGTATAATCTATAGTCCAACTCGCCATCAGCGCCTAAAAAGACATCATCGCTAACCTCACCAACTGCAGGACCATCAGGGTTGCCCGCGTTCATCGCAACCGACATTGCCCGGGCGTCTGCGGGAGACAGGGTTTCCATTCCTGGTAGGTTCATTTCTGCTAAAGCTTCTAGGATGGCAACTACATCCGGCTGCTGGCGCCGAACTAATCCGTCGTTAAAGCGACTGCCCGTAGGGCCGGAAAACTCAAAGCCTAGATAATCTTGCGCAATCACATCGTTGCACGCTCTGCGGTAAGCCCCAACACCACCCACAAAAGGCAGGCATACACGCGGCTTGCCCGGCACGTTGGCACCCATATACCAAGAGTTAGCTTGTGGAAATAGCGTGAGGTCGCTCCAGGCCGTGCCGTAGTTCACCCAGCCATTTTCGGCTGTTGGTGTCGCTTCTATAACATCCAGGTCTTCTGTCTCCATGTAGCCAATACAATCCGTAATCCAATCAACATGCTGCTCTATGGACACCATCATATTCGACAACACCGACGGGCTTCCGGGGCCGGTCACCATAAAGAAATTCGGAAAGTGTGAAACACCAATGCCTAAATAGCTCACCGCCCCGTCAGCCCATTTGTCTTTCAATGACAGTTGGTCACGCCCCTGAATATCAATCGCTAACAGTGCGCCGGTCATCGCGTCAAACCCTGTGGCAAAAACGATCGCGTCAAACTCAAAACTCTCATCCTGTGTTTTTACGCCGCTTGCTGTAATTTCAGCGATTGGATTTTTCTTAATGTCCACAAGACTAACATTGCTCTTGTTAAACGTTTCAAAGTAACCACTATCAAGGCAGGCCCGTTTAGTACAAATAGGAAAGGTAGTAGGACTTAGTGTGTCGGCCACATCAGGGTCGTTAATTACGCTGCGGATTTTAGCGCGCGCAAACTCTGCGAAGGTGTCATTGGCTTGTTTGTTGGTCATCAGGTCTGCAAATTCACCGCTAAGATGCGGAATAGCCCCTGTGCCCCAAAGCACTTCATAGCGTGCGTTTCGTTCTTCGTCCGACAACATCAGGGCGTAATCAAGGTTTGGGACCTTGGGAACCCCAACCGGGGTCCATCGCGCCTCTTCCCGGTACTCTTGGTAACGGGTTTTTACCGCACGCTTTTCTTCAGATATTGGGCCGTTGCCTGCGGGTATGGAATAATTCGCGGTGCGCTGAAATACGGTAGTGTTTTGCGCTTCAGCAGCAATAAGCGGAATGGATTGAATGCCAGAAGAACCGGTGCCGATAACACCAACACGTTTGCCGGAAAAATCGACCCCTTCATGAGGCCAACTATGTGTGCTGTAAATCTCGCCGTCAAAATTGTCGGCGCCCTTAATATCAAGATTCTTAGGCTGTGACAAGCACCCAGTTGCCATGATGAAAAACTGGCTGCTTATGGTTTCGCCGTTTTCGGTCGTTACAGCCCAGCGAGATATTTTCTCATCCCAAACCGATTTCACAACGCGTGTATTGAAGCTAATGTCGCGGTTCAGGTCATATTTTTTGGCTACATGCTGTGCGTAACTGAGAATCTCAGGTTGGGTTGCGTACTTTTCAGTCCACTCCCATTCCTGCTCCAGTTCCGGATCAAAACTGTAGGAATAATCGATACTTTCAATGTCGCATCGAGCGCCCGGATATCGGTTCCAATACCAGGTTCCCCCAACATCGCTACCGGCCTCAAATGCTCTTGCAGACACGCCCATTTGACGCAATCTGTGCAGTAAATAGAGCCCGGAGAAACCAGCTCCTACAACGACGACTGAAATGTTATTGGTATTTGAATCAGACATTTTCAACTCCATAGTTTTAACGAGGCGTTGAAATTGGAATAACGTCCACGCTCTTCACTCCACTCTCTATAGGGGCTTCCTTAGCCTATAGTCGCATCAATAGTGTGAAGGAAAGCGCGGAGTCTGGCAATGTTGACCTAAACAGTGAAGCCACCTACCAACGCTGAGCGCTCTCAACTTTTCGTTCCATACCTGGCATCAATAAAATCCAATGCAGTTTCGCGAAACGCATCTCTATCTGCGTTCCAACGCCTTCCTTCCCCGGCAAAAAGCAATTCCCCCTCCAGTAACGACATCAGACACAGCGCCTCTGAGCGAGGAGACTTGTTGCCTAACTTGATGAGAGCGTCCTCCATAAACTGCAAATAAATCGCATAGGTGTCTTCCACCAAGTCCATCATTAGGGGTTCAACTGACTGCATTGCCCAGAGCTGTGGCCAAAGCCTGTCGGTTAGCAATTCTGCACCGGCCGTGTCGTCCAGCATAAATACAGCAATATCGTGAATAGTCGGTGGTGTATCAGAATTGCGAAACTCATCAAAAGCGCACGCATACTCTGCCGCGATATAATCAGCAAGCGCGCGCAGCATGTCTTCCGTGGTTCGAAAGTGATACTGCAACGCGCCCAACTTCATGCCGCTGGCGCGAGCCAAGGCACGCATACTCAAGCTGCTATAACCTTCGTCGGCAATTATTTCAACGGCTGTTTGTAATATCTGTTGTTTGCGTTCGCTCATCGCTTGTTAAGAGTTTCCTAAGTGTTGTTTTCCGTCTTTCTTCCCTTAGTTTACTTCATTTGGCGCCGTGAAAAATTATTGCCTATGGGCGTAGCTATTCACTTGGCTCTTCAGCGGAATAGATCACCCAGATTTTGCTATAGCCATTGGTTTCCCAGATACCGGTCCATTCCTTTGGAACAGTGACACCTTCACCTGCTTCGATGGTCTGCACTGTGCCATCGCTTGAAGTGAGGGTGACACTGCCCTCAAGAAAGTACATGAATTCATCCACTCCATAGGGCTCGCTAATCTCTATGCGGGTCTTGCCTGATTTATACATCCCCGAGGAGAACTTTTTGTCGCTGGACAACAGGGATGTTATATCGAGAGTGACATGACCGTCCTTGTGAGTGGTTTTGTTAACGTCTTCGCGATTGAAAGCTTCACCGGCAAGATCCGTCTTACTCAATTCGGCCGGCAACACAACGGCGCTGCTGTCGGTTCCACTTTCAGCCCCAGTGCCAGCCCCACTGCCAGCCAAGGCTCCGTGGGAAAGTACTAGCGATGCGACGCCTGCGATTAATTTCTTCATTGGTGTTTCTCCTACTGGTGGATCAGGGTGTTAAGCGTGTGTTTTGTTGAGCGTTGTTGTCTGCCAGTTGGTGTATTCCATCAGGCCGTGCAAGGAGTTCTCACAACCAAGGCCAGACTGCTTGTGACCACCAAAGGCTTGAAACGGCGAGTACTGGTGCACTTCATTAAGCCAAACGGTGCCCGCTTCAAGTTGGCTGCCAATGCGCTCCAGCGCTTCCTGATCTTTGCCCCAAACAGAAGCGCCCAAGCCATATATCGTGTCATTGGCCTTGGCAATAACATCGTCCTCATCCGACCATTTCATCAAGGGCAAGATTGGGCCAAAAGGCTCTTCTTTAACAATTCTGGAATCTTCCGGAGGGTTGTCCACCAGGCTTACTGGCACAAACCAACCCGCCGCGCTTTCATCGATTTCACCGCCTATGGCGAACTGGTAGCCGTTTGCATGGCAATCGGCAAAATAGTCCTGAACCTTGCCATACTGCATGGAATTTTGGATTGGGCCCAAGTCTGTATCAGCTTCGGCACCATCTCCAACCCTTATATTACTGGCGATGAAATCAGCTAGCGCATCACGAACCTCGTCATACACATCCTCATGGATGTAAAGTCGCTTGGTGGAATTGCAGAATTGAGCATTGTTCTGAAACGCTGCCCAGAATAATTCAGGCGCAAGCGCCTTGGCATCCACGTCTGGCAAAACAATAGCTGGGTCGTTACCACCAAGCTCCAGGGTTACTCGCTTGATTGTGTCTGCCGCTGAACGCATCACATGGCGCCCTGTCTCGGTCGAGCCTGTGAAAGCAATCTTATTGATCTCAGGGTGTGCTGTCATCCACTTGCCGAGGTCGTCACCTCCGCTGACCGCACTTAGAACACCCGGCGGCAGCACTTGTTGTGCCAACTCAACAATCTTCAGGTCACACAGTGGCGTATAGGGCGACGGTTTCACTATAACAGTACAACCAGCCATCAACGCAGGTGCAATTTTCCAGATCGCCAGCAGAATAGGGAAGTTCCACGGCACAATGGCCCCCACTACACCGACAGGCGTGTGACAAGTAGTCACTCGCCGCTCTTCGGTCTCGTCAACCATTTCTACTGGCAGCCGCAGCGACCCAGTAGCGCGTAACCAGGTGGCAGAACCGAACACTTCCCACTCGGCACCGGCTCTGGGTTTACCCTGCTCGCGCGTCAACAAGGTCATGATGCCCTCGGCGTGTGCTTCAATAAGGTCGGCAAAGCGCTCCAACGCTGCCTGGCGTTCCTCAACCGGTGTTTTGCTCCAAAGATTAAACGCCTGGCGCGCCGTAGTGACCGTTTCATCTAGCTGCGCCTGCGATGCGTCAGGCACTTGTGCAAACACGGTCCTTGTTGCGGGGTTATACACCGGCAAGGTGTTATCGTTTGTAACACTCTCGCCGTTAATGGTCATCACAAAATCAGACTCTATGTTCATGTCGGTATCTCCCTATCAGGTGTTTTGATCTAGTGTTTTCAATTGGCGGCGCATCACTTTGCCGGTACTGGTTTTAGGTAAATCATCTACAAATTGCACTGCACGAGGCACTTTGTAGGCGGCCATGTGTTCACGACAGTAGCTAATTATGTCGTTGGCGTTGGGCGATGTGCCGGTTTTTGGAACGATGTAGGCCTTGGCCAGTTCGCCCTTGTTTTCGTCGGGAATGCTTCCCACTGCAACCAGCGCCACATCCGGGTGCCCCGCAACCACGCGCTCAATTTCAGCGGGGTACACATTGAAGCCAGCCGTTAAAATCATGTCTTTCTTGCGATCAACAATGAACACGCAGCCGTCTTCATCCATAGAAGCCACATCACCAGTGTGCAGCCAGCCATCCGCTTCGATGGTGTCTTTGGTCGCCTGCTCATTGCCGTAATAACCCTGCATCACGATGCCGCCTTTGATCATCAGCTCGCCTACTTCCCCTGTGGGCAAGGTTATGCTGGCGTTCTCGGTGTCGGCAATCCGCGCCTCGGTATACGGCAGCGCAACGCCTATTGAGCCGTGCTTAATAGGACCGTTAGAAGCGAAGGTTGCGCCCAGGCCACCAATTTCAGTCATGCCCCACAATTCAATCAAGGGGCAACCGAAGCGTTCTTCCACGGCTTCCATTTTTGGTACTGGCATGGTTTGCCCGCCAACCGTACAGCAGCGTAATGACGACAGGTCGTAGTTATCCAGCGCTGGATGATTGAGCAGGAACATATACATGGTGGGCACGCCTTCAAACAGAGTGGCCTTGTGTTCCTGAATGCTCTGCAAAATGGTTTTCTCTTCAAACGCGGGATGCAACACCAGCGTCATGCCATTCTGGATAGCGCCACTCATAACAACGTTGCCGTACACATGCGGACAAGGCAATGCGGTCACAACCGTGTCTTTGTCACTGCGTTGATGCATCAGCGCCGTCATGGCCACATTCAGTACGATATTGCGGTGTGACAGACGAGCGCCTTTCGGGTGGCCCGTGGTGCCTGAGGTGTAGCCGATAGTGGACAGCGAATCGGGATCGATATCACCCATCTCAAAATTGTCGTCGCTACCGGCGAGAATTTCATTGAACGACAGTACCCCTTCAGGCAGTGTTTCATCGCCAAAGGCGATCAGCTCCCTGACTTGTGATTTCTCTTTCACGCCCGCGATAGCAAGCGCTTTGTCGTGCGACGCAATAACCATAGTCGCGCCGCAATCGTTGGCCACGAATTCAACCTCTCCCGGAGTCAGCATCACGTTGATCGGGTTGATTACGGCGCCCGTCTTTAGAGCCCCGTAATAGCTGACCACCCACTCCCAACAATTACCGGAGTACAGGGTTACCCTATCACCCGGCTTTAATCCCAGGTTTACTAGGGCGTTGGCACATCGATTAGACAGTGTATCGAGTTCATTGAACGACAAGCTTCGATCGGGAAGGATAAGCGCTATTTTATTCCCGTACTGTTTTGCGGCGTCTACTGGAATACGCCCTATTGATTCGATCATTGCAGAGTCTCCTCTATCAGGTGGGTTCTAAAGTAAACCGTTGAGCGCTCTGTGCTGCAGAATAGTCACTCTTCTGCTTAAGCGCTCACTTCACCGACCGCACGAATTGCCGCATCAATCGCGGCCTGAACATAGGCATATGCTTCAGAGTCAGAGTTGGCAATACTGATGCGGCCAAAGGGCTTGCGGCCTAATTCGTGTGGCGCTTGGCCTTTTTTCCAACTGGGATCATACAAATCCATGTATTCGTAAGCGTAGCCGTGGGACCAACGGTTTAGAGTAATGGCTTCAATGTCGCGCTTGGCATCAAATCCGTGACGACCGAACATGCCACTAAGCTGCTCGATGATCGCCGCCTCGTAATCCGCGAATGGCGTTGTGAAAAGTTTATGCCGACCTAAACGAAAGACATCACGAGCAGACTGGTCGCCCTTGGTGTGAGGTGCGGGCACATTTCCCATAAACATTACCATCGGGTCTTTCGCTGTGCTGGGCGGGCTATAGTCCCCCAATGTCACCGGTGGTGCGTGAGCGACCAATTCAAAAACACTACCAGGGCATTGGACTACCGATGCATCAACTTGGCGGACCGCGGCACCGGTATTCAGCAGCACGTTCGCCCACACAAAAGGAGTTTTAACACCGTAGGCCAAACTTTCTTTTTGCGCCTTCGGCAATTCAGGACAAAGATGCGGAATCATTCCGTTGTAGCCAGCAAGAATACAATGCTTGCCGCGCACCTTAAAAGCACGGCCGCCAGTCACATAAGACACATCCACCGCTTTCTTACCATGATGAGTCACATTGACCGCCGTGCTGTTCAAGCGCACCCGTACTGGCGAAGTTCTGCGATCAAGCATCGAGTAATCAAACCGCGCGGTTATCAGGTCTTGCATTGAATTTCCAGGTGCGACTTCAGGGATAAGTTTGCGCACAAACAAGCGCGCAACCGAGGCATTTCCGTCTGGAAACATGGGGCTGCGGTAGTCGTGTTCGTCGTCTTGTGCCTCTTCGACTGGAAGCCCAATCGCATTGTAACCAGGTGCACCGAGCGCAAAGGCCTCCCTAACAGAAACACCTTCGATACCCACACCAAAAATCGCACGCGCCCAAGGCTCTACTAGCCTTGCGGCTGGGGCAGACAGGCCGACTCTCTCATACAGAAAACTAGCGTAACTGGTGTTGTGTAGATACTTTTCTTTATCAGCCAAGGCAACATCAGCCAGATAGTTTTTTTCGCCACCCGCCAGGCTAATCAGTTTGTCTATATCTTCTTTCGGCAAGCTTAACGATTGTATTTGCGCGCGGTAATTACCTACACCAGCCCAGGTGCTAACCCAAGGGCCCGCGACCATTTGATCTTCACTGTATAAATCACCTCCCAGATACAGTCCAAAAGGCGCTTCGCCATTGGAAAAGGAATAATCCTCTGCGCTTGCGTCTTGCAGGGCTTTAAAGTCTACGCCGATTTCCTCCAGTAGCTGGTACGCTGCCGGGCTCATCGCGTTTTGCTCTAGATTGATGCTGCCGCCAAAGGACAATAGCGTTTTGCCGCCGGACTGGAACTCATTGCGCTTGGCGTGGCCACCAAAGTCATCATGGTTGTCGAGCACCAGAATTTTTGCATCAACCCCTATTTGCTTTCGGTACTGATACGCCGCCGCTAGGCCGCTGATGCCACCACCGACGATAACCAGGTCATACACATCGTCTACACGCTCATAATCACTAGGCCGTATGCCCTGCATTACCAGTGCGTGGGCCGCCTCGAAGGAGCCTTTGTGGCTGCCGCGCATACCGTTAAGCAACGGCGGGTAATAATCTTGCGCCGCGCTTTCTGCTGCACCTTCTACAGCACCTTCTACAGCACCAAAAGCCAGCGCGCGAAAGGGCGTTGCAGCTGCCAGTGAAGTGAGTGCGACACCGTTTAAAAAATCACGCCTCTTGATTGTACTGTTTTTCAAACCTTACTCCTCTGGTGCAATCCAAGCCTTGCTTTCCACAATAATCATGTCACGAAACCTAACTGGCATATCCCAGGTTCTTCATCTTATTTCTCTTCTCTGAAGTGAACGGCCATTGCCAATATCACAATCAATAGAAGACCCGACGCGCTGAGAAAGTAGGTATTGATGTCTACGGTCGCCATCGCGCCAAGCAGCAAAGTAACAATCATTGCGTGATAAACGATGCCGAAAATCGCCAACGTAGCGGATACAACTTTCAAGCTCATTGCGCCACCCCAAAGCGGCCTGGCCACCAGCAGCGCAAACACCGCATACAGCCAGAAGCCCAGCCAATCAAATGATGTATAAAGCGAAAATGGTAGCGTCACGTTCAACATCAGCAGTAAGGCATCCGCCATATCCGCGCCCTGCGCACCCGCAGTGATCGTGTCTGCTAATAAAGGAATCGTCCATACGGCAATAAATTTCACGGTGATGAAGGCCATCACTGACATCAGAATAACCATGGCTGCAAGAATGGCACGCAGTGGATTCTTAGCCGCAATTTGCCAGGCAATAGCGAAAAAGAGACCAGACAAGCTGAGCATGGCGACTATTTGATTAAGCCAACCGGCAATAAAAGCACCACGATTGGCGCTTAGCCAGGCTACTCGTTCTGCGTGTTCTGCAGTGTAGCCAGCCGGTGCATCCAATGGAAGAAACACAGACACCACCGTCGTTGCTATGGCAACTATTGCGGACCAAAAGCCTAAGCCCCGGATTTGAGAGTTAAGTGCTACAGAAACATTCATTGCTATTCCTAGTAAAGAATTTGCGCATATCTTTGAAGCGAATTTGTTAGCCCGCTAGAACTCATACCCAAAACGGGCACCAATTGTTCGAGGCCTAAAAGGGTTAAGACCTAATTCCGGGTAATTGCTTGTGCCGGCTGCGGTATTGCCGGCCACAATACCGTCATACCCATCTTCGTCCGTCAGATTTTCTACGTACAGCTTCAAACTCCAGTTATCCTTAGACTGGAAACCAACGCTGAGTTGTGCGTCCTTAAAACCTTCATTTCTAGCCGCCAGTGCGCGATTAATATTACTGTACGTCTCACCTTCTTGAGAGTAAATCAGGCTGCCAATCCACTCACCATTTTCAACGGGGAAGCCTGCTCTAAGTGCGCCAAAGAAAGTCCATTCTGGCACGCCACTCAAAGCTTGCCCTTCGCAGGCGTCAGTTCCGATAGGATCGCATATTGGCTGATAGCCGCTGACTTCTGTGTCGAGCCATGAGACCCCCACTTGCAGCGTGAAATGATCACTCAGCGCGGTATTGGCTGTTCCTTCAAAGCCTAAACCTTCGACTTCACCGATATTGCCAACCTGCGAAAGTGGCTCACCGGGTGCTGTAAACACAATCTGCAAATCCTCATATTCATAGTAGAAAAGGTTCGCTGTTATCTGGGTTCTGCCGTCCCATATCGTTCCTTTGTATCCCAATTCATAGGAAATAGATTCCTCTTTATCAAATGAGTTGGGCACACCGTTTACGTCAAGACGGAAGCTGTCAAACCCGCCTGATTTAGAGCCCGTTGAAACACTCGCGAACACTAAATGTCCGTCAAAATGATAGTTTCCAACCAGACGCCAGGTAATCGCGTCCCAGTCTTGTGTGTCGGAGACCACCAAACCACCTGTTTGTGGTGCGCCTACACCGCCGGCAAAAAAGGAATCGTTTGGTAGAGTTTGCTGTGAAAAGGTTTTCTCGTCATAGGTATAACGTACACCGAAGCCTATATCGAAGGACTCGTTAAAGTCATAGGCCAAATCAATATACGCTGCATAACCTTCGTAATCGCCGACAATTCGGTTTAGGTCATTAATCTGCCCATCAGCACTGGGTTCAAAGGCGAATCCGTAATAGGCACCTACATAGCTGCATGCCGCGCCAAAATAAATTCCGCAATAGACTTCTTCTGCCTGCTGCGACGTAAAAACGGTATCAATATCTTCTTGGTAATACGAGGCACCAGCGTACCAACTTAAAGCATCTTCAGTATCAGATGTGAGGCGAAACTCTTGTTCAAGGTAATCCCCTTCCTGATCTTGCGCGTAATAGAATAATTCTACAGATGTACCGTCGTAATCTTCTGCATAGCCATATTCGTGATCGCGGTATCCAGTAATAGACGTAAGAACCATGCCATCTAACTGGTAATCCAACTGCAGGCCTAAACCAAGAACTTCGCCTCGGTCAAAGATACCCTCATCACCCGCACCTAAATCAGCATTAAAGTCTTGAGGGTTATTACCGGCTGACGCTGGGGCAGCAAAATTGCCATTCGCCGCAGCAGCGGCCGTTAGACGCGGCAAAGCTTCACTGAAATCTAGCGCTCGATAAACTGTTCCGTCTTGCTGTCGGTCTTCGTACTCCATAACCAGATTAGCTTCAAGCTTGTCTGAAGTATGGTTAAACGATACACGTACGGCATCTTTTTCATGGGCAAAATAATCCTCGCCATCAGCAAGGTTTCGCGCCCAACCATCTTCTTCAGAATGATACAGAGCGATTCGCATCGCTGTTTCATCACCCAATGGAATATTGAAGGCACCCTCTCCTACCAATACGCCACGTTCACCTGCATCAAGTTCAATATAGCCAGACTGCTGATCTGGACTCGCTTTCGCAGTATGTGTGTTGATAGCACCTGAAATGGCCCCTCGGCCAAATAGAAAAGCCTGCGGACCACGAAGCACCTCGACGCGATCGATATCAAACAAGCTGCTAACCGCTACGCCGTTTCGCCCCTGGTAATTACCATTTTTGTAAACACCAATAGCCGGGTCTCCGCCATTACCAAAATCGTTGGTGCGAATACCTCTGATGGTAATAGCATCCAGAAAGCTGTCCTGGCTATTGCCCGTTACACCTGGGCTAAGCTTTACCACATCTTTAATATCATTCAGGTTGGCTTCGCGAGCAAAGTCACCAGAAACAACCGAAATGGCCAACGGCACATCCATAATTGATTCAGCACGTTTGGTAGCCGTAACTACTATTTCTTCTAAAACCGGCTGTGCCAACACCGACGTAGAAACAACAGGTATTAACAATGCCGACGAAATCGATTGGGCTAACCGAGTCTTAGTAAAGCGAGCATGCAGTAAACGTTTTCTTACTAATTTAGCCATGTTGCGTTCCCTATTTTTTCTGTTGTAACGACGTTTTATGCGCTGCGTTCAGAACTAACTCGACACCACGCTTCAAAACAATGCTTCGACATTAGACTTAATACTTTTACATGTCAGTCGACATGGTGGAGCATTTCGTTTGACATGTCAAATGACATGTATGAATATGCCGCCTAACGCTAAACACTTGGAGTTGAAATCATGCGAAAAATCATAAGCTGCTTTGTCATCCTATTAATATCGTTCTCTGCAATGGCTGAACACCATGCAAAGGAGAATGCTGAGGAGAAGGTAGGGCAGAATGCTGATCTGCACGCTGCAATCAAAGCATTTGACCGTGCCTATGCTAACAACGATGTCGAAGCCTACTTCGGCCTTTATGCCGACAATGCGACGGCGTATTTCGGTGATGGCGAGAGAGTGGACATGGCGGCTTACCACAAAATGTGGACCGAATTAATGCAAGCGGGCGGCGGTGTTGAGCTAAACGAAATGTCTAATATTCAGGTGCAAGTGATGCCCGGTGGCAACGTCGCTATAACAACGTCCTTCATCGACAACCGCACGCGCGCGGCTGATGGAACGAAGTCTACGTCAAAAGCGTATGAGACTGACGTGTGGCAAAGGATCGATGGACAATGGAAGATCATTAGCTTGCACTATAGTGGGATTGATAGTGGGACCGATAGTGGAATTGATAGCGGGAATGCTGCCGAAAAGTAGGTAGCGCAGGCCGCGTTTTCTAGGCCCGAGCTACTTGCTCGGGTGTGAACTTTATAGGCATAGCCTTGATGGTGCTAATAAAGAACGAGCGCATGTAGGTAACATCACCGGCAAACTCTGGGTTGCGCAGGCGAGGTATCAGCTCTTCAAAAATAATATTTAGCTCAAGCCGGGCTAGGTTCATACCTAAACAAAAGTGCTCACCAATACCAAAGCTGCGCAATTCCTGACGCAGTTTAGGCATACGCCTATGGCGGTGAATATCAAACTGCATTGCGTCATCGCCGTAGGCATCTTCATCATGATTTACAGCGTGGTAATGCAAAACAATTTTGTCGCCCTTCTTAACTTGCTCCCCAAACATTTCAATGTCTTGCATGGCAGTGCGGCGCATGGCAATAAAAGCCGTGTTATAGCGAAGAATTTCTTCTACCGCGTGGCCTATGTCTTCAGGGTGCTCTACTAAGTACTCTAGCTGCTCAGGGTGCTCCATCAGCAAACGCATGCCGTGCGCGGTAACAGTACGTGTGCTTTCGTTACCGCCCACCATAATTAAAATGAACATCCAGGCGAACATTTCTTCAGTAAGTTGTACACCGTCTACCTCGCCTTCAAGCATGGCTTGCACCACAGTACTGGTAGGATTGGCACGTTGCTTTTGCGCCAGCTCGGCTGCGTAAATCAGCACTTCAAAGTTGGCGGTCTGCGCCTCTTCCGCGCCGCCGGCAATGTCTGGGTCGTCGGCAAAGGCCATGATGTTGGTCCATTCAAAGAACTTCTTTCGGTCTTCGCTGGGTACACCCAATATTTCAAGAATTGCCATAAGCGGCAATTCCGCCGCCACTTCTTCAATGAACTCGCATTCGCCACGGGCGGCAATAGCGTCAATAATTTCGCGGGCACGATCGCGCAGCCAAGGCTCCATCGCGTTTACCGCGCGCGGTGTGAAAGCGTCACGCACCACTTTGCGAAACTTCATATGCCGTGGCGGATCCATACTAATAATGAAATGCTCGCGCATCATCTCTTGCTGCAGCTCTTGGCCTTCTTCCATTTCCATGGGGAATGGGCCTTCTTCTGCCGAGCTGAACAAGGCCGGGTTCTGAGACACAAAATCCAGCGCGTCACGCTTTACTACGGCCCAGTACGGCACGCCGTTCTGTGGGTCTTCTATGTGAACGATTGAGCCTGCTTGGCGCAATTCGGCCAGCCGTTCATAAGGCATGCCGTCTACGTAGGCATCCAGGTCCAGCAGGTTTAAATGGGGGCATTGGCTCATGGCGACTATCTCGGCTGTCTCTTGGTAATCTTTAGGTAAGCTTTAGGTTACCTTTGGATTAAGTGATTAAGGAAACCGCCCGTATTACGCCGCAGCAACGGCTAATGTGTCAACCGCGCACGATTACTATTACATCAGGAACAGCTTTGTTGACCATAGCTAAGCTAGGTTGGTTTACTCAGGCTTTGCGCTTTTTGATCTCTAACCTTTGACCTGTAAAAAAACAAGGTACGCCCCATGAACAACTCAACCGCGGAAAACCTCCTGCAACGCGCCAAGGATATGCGCCCCGTACTAGAAAGCCGTTCCTCACACACACGCACATTACGCCGCATACCCGACGAAACCATCACTGAGTTAAAAGCCGCAGGTTTCTTCAAGATGATGCAACCCGCGCGCTATGGTGGCTATGAGATGAGCCCTAAGGACTTTTACAAGGTCGTGATCGAAGTTGCCCGTGGCTGCCCATCAACCGGCTGGGTGCTTAGCGTGGTGGGTGTACACAACTGGCAACTGGGCCTACTGGACGACCAAGCCCAGCAAGAGGTATGGGGCCAAGACAACAACACCTTAATATCATCTTCCTACGCGCCACGCGGCAAAGCCGAGCCTGTGGATGGCGGGTTTAATTTTTCAGGCCAATGGCAGTTCTCCAGCGGCAGCGACCACGCTGAATGGGTATTTGTGGGTGGACTCATGCCCGACGACGAACGCTTCCCCGACATACCGCAAATTGGCTCGTTCCTCATACCGCGCAGCGACTACGAAATAGTAGATGACTGGCACGTAACCGGCCTGCAAGGCTCGGGCAGTAAAACGATCAAAGTACAAAAAGCCTTTGTGCCCAGCTACCGCGTACACAGTTTTATGGACGGCTTTTTAGGCATTGCCCCCGGCCATGCCGTAAACACCGCCCCCATTTACAAACTGCCCTTCGGCCAAGTGTTTATCCGCGCGGTGTCTACACCCTGCATTGGTGCTGCACAGGGCGCCTTAGATGCTTACTGCAAATACAACTCTGAGCGCTTGAACAGCGTGGGGAAAAAAGTAGTGGATAGCCCCGCTGGGCAGTTAGCAGCCGCAAGAGCACAAACCGCAATAAGCACGGCCAAGCTAAAGCTAAATAACACTTACGATACGCTGCTGGGGTATGTAGACCGTGGCGAGCCGTTCAACAATGTCGACCGAGTAGAATTTCGAAATGATTCTTGTCAGGTGGTGGATACGCTTATTCCCGCTGTACAAGAGTTGCTCGCGAACTCTGGCGGCAGTGCCATTTACCAGGGCAACCGCGTGAATGAGATATTCCAGGACATGTTGGCGTTTCGCCAGCATGCGGCTAATCAGCCGTATACACCGGCCATAAATTTGGGGGCCGTGATGTTTGGCGCGGAATTGATGGATCCGTTTTGTTGAGGCGGTTAACGAAAAAGTTGTTAGCCCGCTAGAACTCATACCCAAAGTGGGCATCCATTGTGGGAGGCCTAGCAGGGTTAACACCTAATTTCGGGTAATTGTATTTTCCGCCTCTAAATTCACCCCAGCTATTTCTGAGGTCTATTCGAATAGATCAAACTGATTAACGCTTAATACGCCAGAAATAACGTTTAAATGCTCTACATCTATATAATACTTGCTATATGTCGTTTTATAGATGTTATTTTTGCAAATAAGTGATTTATGGATAATAATACGTTAGTAGTGGCGTATTAATACGTTAATATCTAATTAGCACGCGTTAACTGTCTTTTTATTATGACTGAAAATAATCTTCAAAGACTCGGTGATCACATCACTCGTCTGAGAATTGCCAAGAACCTTAAGCAATCAGAACTGGCCTTTGAAGCCGGTATTTCTGAGCGCACTTTGCAACGAATGGAGGCTGGTGAGGCGGTGAAGTCCGACGGATTACTGAAGGTCATTGCCTATCTCGGTAAGCTTGAGGAGTTACTGGGAGTGATCGACACTCCTGACCTCTCACCTTACGAGTTGGCCAGTAGGCCAGGCAAAGAATCCAAACAGTCACGACAACGTGTGCGCAGCTCAAAGAACAGCAAGCCATCCAGCAATATCCAGTGGCCGGAAGACCAGACATGACACCTGCTGAAGTTAGGCTTTGGGGCGCTACAGTTGCTTACGTTCTCTGGGACAGTGATCGTGAATGTGGTGTGTTCGAATACGATCCAACGTTCAAAAAAACCGGCATCGAGCTGGCGCCAATGCACATGCCGCTTGGAGATGAGATATTCGCCTTCCCAACCCTGAACGAAGATACCTATAAAGGCTTACCCGGGCTGTTAGCTGACTCCCTGCCCGACAAATTCGGTAACGCCTTAATCGACCAATGGCTAGCCGAAACGGGGCGCACCCCAAAAGCTTTCAACCCGGTTGAGCGCTTAACGTATGTTGGCATGCGCGGCATGGGCGCTCTTGAATTTCATCCAGTCTTTGAGAAGAACGCGACCGACACCGTATCGCTCGATATTCAGGAGCTGGTAGAGCTGTCGTCAAAAGTTCTTGCGCTCAAGGAAGAGCAAAACGAGAAACTCTACCCGCAGGCAACGCATAACAACATCGACGGCCTAAATAATATTCTGGCGGTGGGCACCTCGGCGGGCGGCGCTCGTGCCAAGGCCATCATTGCCTGGAATGAGACAACCAATAATGTTCGCTCCGGTCAGATCGAAGCCGGTGATGGCTATAGCTATTGGCTGCTAAAGTTTGACGGTGTTTCCAACAATAAAGACAAAGAACTGGCAGACCCAAAAGGCTACGGCCGCATAGAGTACGCTTACCATTTGATGGCAAAGGAAGCCGGTATTGAAATGACTCAATGCCGATTGATGGAAGAAAACAATCGCGCGCACTTTATGACGAAACGATTTGATCGCACTGAAGACGGCCAGAAATTACATATGCAATCACTGTGCGCCCTGGGCCATCATGATTTTAATATGCCCGGTGCCACGTCCTACGAACAGGCTTTTTTAATGTGCAATTTATTCGGTTTAGGCATGGCCGACAAAGAGCAGCTGTTCCTGCGCATGGTATTTAATGTGTTAGCGTACAACCGCGACGACCATACCAAGCAAATTGCTTATCTCATGGATAAGAACGGTCAGTGGCGACTTAGCCCCGCCTATGATGTTACCTACGCCTACAACCCCGATGGCGAATTCACCAGCCTGCATCAGATGACGATCAATCGTAAAAGAGACAACATCAATGATGCGGACTTTCTCGCCGTTGCGCAGCGCCAAGGGCTCAATATAGCTTCCGCCAAACGACTTATCGAAAATATCAAATCGGCAACGGCGAATTGGTACCGCTTTGCCGAGGCGGCTCAGGTGGATGAACGTAAAACGCGCTTGATTGGCAATCTGATTGCACCCTGAATGCAATCAGAGACCACGAACAGTTGACATGTCAACGAGCTTGGTGAAATATAACGCATAGCATGTCACATGACATGTATCTGAACCAATATTGAACCAATCAACCCGTGGAGACAACAATGCCGATACAGATAAGCCGCCGGGATTTTTTAAACGGTGTGGCAATTGGCACTGGGGGTCTTATGCTCCACGCCTGCGGTGGTGAGCCCGATATTCAGGCAACCGTGCCATCTAATCCGCCCACCACGTTCAGCCCTCCTCCTGCTTCTGCCAACTATCCTCCTACGCTGACTGGTATGCGTGGTAGCCACGTTGGGTCTTTTGAAGTAGCGCATGATCTGGCATGGCGAGGGATCAAACCGGCGGAGTATGAACAACTGGACGAACACTACGACTTAGTGGTGGTGGGTGCTGGCATGAGCGGCTTGGCAACGGCCCATTATTATCGAAAGAAGATGGGCGAAGATGCACGCATTCTGTTGCTGGACAACCACGACGATTTTGGTGGCCACGCTAAACGCAATGAGTTTCATCATGATGGCCGAATGATTCTCAGCCTGGGCGGCGCCCAAAACCTGGAAAGCCCAAGTGGCTACAGCACACAGGCGGCTGAGTTGATGGCTGACATTGGCGTTGACGACGCGTACGTTGCGAAGATGAAAGCCAACACGCCAGACAACCTAATGCTGGCAGGCATACTTGACGCCGACAATGGCGTTGCATTGCCAGGGCCAAACGGCCATGTAGTGGTGGGCCGTAACTGGGTTGCCTCACTGTTCGGCGGAGAAGGTTATGAAGAAACAGTACGCTCTTTACCGCTACCAACATCCGAACAGACCAAACTAATCGCCTTGTTTGGTGGCAACGAAGACTTTCTGGATGGCTTATCGCTGGGCGAAAAGTGGGACTATGTTAACTCTGTTAGCTATAACCAGTTTCTGCTAGACAAGGTTGGCCTTCAAAACGAAACACTGCCGTTGTTAAATTCTTTACTGGTGCATTTAACGGGTATGAATGGCTGGAATCTCAGCGTGCTAGAAGGGCTGGTATCCGGTGGCGCAGGTATTCGCGCCGTGGGCTGGCTGGGGAAAACCGCCGCGGCTCTGGCCGGAAGCTTTATGGACAGCCTTATGGAAGTAAGAATGTTCGCCGATGGCAACGCCTCCATTGCAAGACTGTTAGTGCAAAAACTAATACCCGCTGTTGCTCCAGACATGAAGGGGCCAGAAGACGTTGCTATTGCGCACTTCAACTACAACGCCCTCGATCAAGCAAGCCTGAGCACGCGACTACGCCTGAGCAGCACCGCGGTGGGTGTGCGAGAGGTCGACGTCACGAAAGTAGAAGTGGATTATGTTCAGCATGGAAAACCCTTACGCGTAACGGCCGACCACTGCGTTTTAGCCTGCTACAACGGCCTGATACCTCATCTGTGCCCTGAAATGTCGACAGCACAAAAAGAAGGCCTAAGTTACGGAGTGAAAACGCCCTTTGTCTACGCCAACGTGCTGCTGAAAAACGGGCGCGCCTACTCCAAGCTCGGCTCTACTATCTTCCAATGCCCTAACGATCCATTTCAATGGGTGAGCACCGCACCTAGCGTAACCATAGGCGGCTACGAGCCACCCCGCGGGCCGGAAGATCCAATGGCCGTGTTTATGATGAACTCACCCATGATGACCGCAGGCGACTCACTGAACGCTCCAAAAGGGAACATGTCCGCTCGCGATCAATTGCGCCTGGGCCGCCATACAATTTACTCAACACCCTTTGAAAGTTACGAGCAGCAGATTCGCGATCAACTGCAATCAATGTTGGGTCAACACGGCTTCAATCATGAAACCGATATTGAAGCGATCACGGTTAACCGCATTCCGCATGGCTATGCCTATGCTTACCTTACTCTGGAAGACCCTGAATGGGAGGAAGGACAAGCACCGCATGAGATTGGCCGCGCGCAATATGGGCGAATATCCATTGCCAATTCAGATTCAGAGGCAACAGCACTTATGGATGCGGCATTTGATGCGGGATGGCGGGCGGTAGAGGAACAGACGGCTTAAACCAAATCAAGTAGACTAGCGGCCAAATAAAAAAGAGCTGATGTTATGACTACCGAACCCAGTTGGCTATCGCTAGTACCCGCTATCGTTGCTATTGCAACAGCCATTCTCAGTCGCCGCCCCCATTGAATCATTGTTAGCTGGCGTGCTTGCCGGCCTACTGCTTCTTGGGCCTAGCACAGCAGCGGTCAATTTTTCAGCTATTCTGCTGAAAGTGATGATGGACGAAACCATCGCCTGGGTGATTATCGTCTGCGGTCTGATGGGCAGCCTGATTGCGCTTTTGATGCGAGTAGGTGCTACGAATGCCTTCAGTCTCGCATTGGCCGCACGCGCTAATAGTTCAAGTAGCGCCCTGCTATACACCTGGCTACTTGGCCTGCTGATATTCATAGACGACTACCTAAACGCCCTCGCTGTGGGCTCGGCCATGCGCAAGGTAACGGATAAGTTTCGCGTATCGCGAGAAAAGCTGGCCTATGTGGTGGATTCCACCGCAGCACCTATTTGCGTTCTTGTTCCTATCTCTACGTGGGCTGTGTTTTTTGCCGGTGTTTTAGAGGCGTCCGATGTAGCCGCTGCTGGAGAAGGCATGCGTCTCTATGTTAATTCAATTCCCTACATGTTGTATCCGTGGGTTGCTGCCCTGCTAGTACCATTGGTTGCACTCGGGCGAGTACCCGATATTGGAATGATGAAAACCGTTGAGGCCCGTGCCGCTGAAACGGACAACACGGAAAGCGTAGACGAATTCGAAGAGACAGACACCGGGAATTCTGACCGAGTTCGTATTTACCATTTTTTTGTGCCCATCCTTGCCCTATTAGGATTCAGTGCCTGGTACGACCTTGATGTGCAATTGGGCGTTATCCTCGCCGTTGCCGTTACTATCCTTCTTTATGGCGTGCAGAAACTACTAGCCTGGGGCGAGATGTTCGACGCTGTACTCGACGGCATAAAAATGATGGTGCCAGCGTTAACGATTGTTGTGGTTGCATTCATGTTCAAGGAAGTGAATGACCAACTCGGTTTGGCCGAGTTTGTGATAGAAAACGTTACGCCCTATATGACTGCAACGCTGTTGCCGCTGGTGGTGTTCATCACCATGGCCTTAATCTCCTTCGCGACCGGCTCCAGTTGGGGGGTTTTTGCCATTGCCATACCCGTTGTCATGCCATTGGCGGAAAGCGTTGGCGTCAGCACACCGCTTGCTATAGGTGCACTGATTTCCGCCAGTGCATTCGGCAGCCACGCCTGCTTTTATTCAGACTCCACCGTACTCGCGGCCCAAGGCAGTGGTTGCGGCGTGATGGAACACGCACTGACACAGATTCCCTATGCGCTTATCGCAGCCGTTATCGCCGGCATTGGACTGACGCTGATCGCAGCACTATAGCCGCACTGTGTAAGCGCAATCGCTAAGCAGAGGAGACAGCATTCGATGAGGACTATCTACAGCGACGTTCACCGTTTAAGAGACGCCACGTCGGAATTATACGGTGGTGAGTTGGTACAACCTTTCGAGCGGCCGTCCCGAGCTGACATGGTTCTTCAAGCCATCCACGCAACTGGCCTCGGCGAGATACAAGCCCCCGAAGAGTTTTCATTGGAGCCCGTGTTGGCGGTGCATGATGCACAATTCGTCGCCTTTCTGGAAAACGCCTGGGAAGAATGGCAGCAAGCTGGTTACGCTGGCGAGGCAATTGCCAGCGTATGGCCAGCGCGACGCATGCAAAACCGCGTGCCGCGCCACATTGATGGTAAGTTGGGTTATTACGCAATGGCAGCGGAGACCTCCATCACCGAAGGCACCTGGCAAGCGGCACTGGTCTCAAAGGATGTGGCGCTAACAGGTGCGCAACACCTACTGAGTGGTGATCAGGGCGTATTCTCTTTGTGCCGCCCCCCTGGCCATCATGCGGCTCGCGATTTGTTCGGCGGCTACTGCTTCCTTAATAACGCTGCCATCGCTACACAGCACCTTCGCAAGAACGGCGCCGAGCGTGTTGCCATACTAGATATAGATTTTCATCACGGTAACGGAACCCAAGACATATTCTATGCCCGAGATGACGTTTTGTTCTGCTCTTTGCATGGCGACCCGGAAGACGCATTCCCACATTTTCTCGGCTATGCGGATGAAATTGGCGAGGGTGTTGGAAGAGGCTACAACCACAACTACCCCATGCCACCAGGCACACCGTTCGATCAGTGGCGCAATGCTCTTAACGACGCTTTAGGTCAAATCGAAAAGTTCGCACCAAGGTACTTAGTCGTTTCACTTGGCGTTGACGCGTATGAGAATGATCCGATTAGTTTTTTTAAATTAAACTCGGAAGACTTTTTCACCACTGGCAAGATGATCGGCAAGCAAGGGATTCCGACATTGTTTGTTATGGAAGGCGGATATGCAATTGAGGAGTTGGGCGTTAACGCGGTTAACGTTCTGAGGGGGTTTGAGGCTTAGCGGGAAACGAGCTTAAGTTAAAGGCCCAGATGCTGCAGGCAATTGTATTCACGAGCATCGAATAGTATTGTGTGCACCATCATTGTACGGTATCTGTTGGCTGTTGTTGACCGGCCGCTGCCGCACAAAAGAACAATAATGCAGAACGGTGAAGCGGAAAAACTAACGGCTCGCCTGATGGCTCCACAATTGAGACTTATCGATGATAAAAAGCAAACTTGATACTAAATCACTGACGGCGTCGGCCGCCCTTCTATCCGCAGTTTTTCTAGCCTCATGCAGCAACCTGTCAGCGCCGGTAATTCAGGACGCTAAGAAGGACTTACAGACAATGACCAAAAGTGATCTTAGCGGCAATACGCTGCTGGCGGAGTGGACAGGACCATACCAGGGCGTTCCCGCCTGGGATAAACTTAAAACGAGTGACTTCCCTGCAGCCTTTCAGGCCAGTATGGACAGCCTTGAAGCGGAGATAGAAGTAATAGGTAGCAATCCTGAACCTGCCAGCTTCGAGAACTTTACTCTGCCAATGCAACTGGCCGGCAAGCAACTCAACAATTTGTTCAGCTTGTGGGGTGTATACAGCAGCAACCTTTCCACTCCCGAGGGCCGGGAAATAGAAGCCGAATGGATACCAAAAGTATCGGCGTTTATCACCGAGTTAACGCTAGACCCAGCACTTCTTGAACGCTTTGAAGCCGTTTATAACAATAGAAAAGCGGCGGGCTTGAACGCGCAACAAACACGGCTGGTAGAGCGTGATTACGAAGAGCTGGTGCGCGATGGGGCCTTACTCGAACCTCAGAAAAAAACCGAACTTGTCACGTTAAATACCGAGCTAGCTAAAGCATTTTCGAGTTTTTCAAACAAGGTCTTGGCCGACGAAGAAACCTACATTTACCTCACTGAAGAAGCTGATTTAGCCGGTTTACCCGCAAGCTTTGTCGCCTCTATTCGCCAGGCGGCCCAAAACCAAAACAAGGAAGGCTGGGCGCTGAAAAATACCCGCTCGGTTATGCAACCCTTCTTAAGCAATAGCACGCGACGGGATTTGCGCGAGCAAGTCTACAAGGCCTACATAAACCGTGGCGACAATGGCGACCAAAACGACACCAACGCCATCATTACCAACATTCTTGATCTGCGCGCAAAACGCGCCAAGCTACTGGGCTTTAAAACGCACGCCCATTACCGCATGGACGACACAATGGCCAAAGACCCGGAACGGGCCATGGAGTTAATGATGAAGGTGTGGCCGGCTGCGGTTGCTCGCGTGAAGGAAGAAGTAGCCGACATGCAAGCGATTGCTGATCAAGAACAGGCCGGTATCAAAATAGCACCCTGGGATTACCGGTTTTATGCCGAGAAGGTTCGTAAAGACAAGTACGATTTGGACCAGGCCGAACTAAAGCCCTACTTTAAGCTCGACAATATGATGGCGGCCATGTTCGATGCGGCTGGCAAATTGTATGGCATGCAGTTTAGTGAAAACACTGGGTCGGTACCTGTGTTTCATCCCGACGTTAGAACCTTTGAAGTTAAGCGTGGCGAAAAAATCGTTGGCCTATTTTACCTCGACAACTTCGCCCGCGAAGGCAAGCGCTCCGGCGCATGGATGACCACCTACCGAAGCCAATACGCACTTGGCGGCCAGAACGATATGGTACTGGCCTCTAACAACAATAACTTTGTTCAGGGTGGTGACGGCGCACCCACACTGATCAGTGTTGACGACGCCTCGACATTATTCCATGAGTTTGGTCATGCACTGCATTACCTCAACTACGACATCGTCTACCCCGGCTTGTCGGGCACCCCTCGCGACTTTGTTGAGTACCCAAGTCAGGTGAACGAAAACTGGTTGTTAACCCGCTATGTATTAGACAACTATGCGCTGCATACCGATACAGGCGAGCCTATTCCACAAGCATTGGTCGACAAAATTGAAGCCTCTGCCACATTCAACGAAGGGTTTAGTACGGTTGAATATCTTTCATCAGCCATCGTTGATATGAAGCTACACAATCGTAGCGAAGCGGTAAGCGACCCAGACGCATTCGAACGTGAGACCTTAGAAGCTATCGGTATGCCAAGCGAGATAGTGATGCGTCACCGTCTGCCGCAATTTAACCACCTGTTTACGTCGGATGCGTATTCGGCAGGTTATTACAGCTATTTGTGGTCAGAAACAATGGATGCTGACACATGGGCCGCCTTTGAAGAAGCTGGCTCGCCATGGCACAAGGAAACCGCTGAGCGCTTCCGGTCTATGATATTGGCAACGGGCAATGAAACCGATCGTAAGGATGCCTACCGGGCGTTTCGCGGTGGCGACCCTGATGTTAAGTACATCTTGCAGAAACGAGGCTTTGCAGTGCCTGAGTAGCCCTGTCTGTATTGAATGGCGTTAAAGGGGACGGAGGGATTAAAAAATAATTCCTCAGTCCCGTTTTTCTTTTACCGGCCCAGACGTATTATTTCGTCAGGGGAAGCATTTATAAGCTCTACGGATGACTTGCCGGTTGCTTTGATAGCACGGTCAATCAAATAAGTTCCCACCTTGTAGCCAATCCAGCTGCGCCCATCCGGGTGTTGATACATCCACTGATCGTACTCTTCAAAACTCGTTACGCCTTGCAACTCGGTTACCCAACTATCAATATTCTCTGGATAGTCTGCCCAAGGCGCTACTGCTCCCGAAAAATCTCTCGCAAACACCGTTGCCATGCCTTCGTTAACCGCGGCATCCATTATGGAATTCACTGGCTTGCCAACGGCAAAAATATAGCCGCTGACTAAATGATGAAATTCATGAAACAACGTATGGCGCAGCTTGCCCTTAGCGATCTTGCTTACACCGCCATCGCGAGTTGGGTCTACAGCCCATTTAACTCTCGCTGTAGATTGAGAGGCTCCCAACTCTCCCGTTTGCGGAATGACGAAAGTGCTCGCTTCAACTTCCAGTACTAATTCTTCGCTCAAGCCTGGAAGCAGAACTCGTATCTCTACTTCGGCATCATTTGCTATTTCTCGAATAAGCGCTTTTTCTGCATTCGTAAACTCAAAGCCTTTTACCGACGACCGAAATTCGATGTCTACTGCGCCTGCATTCAGCGAGCTTAGTAAGAGAGTTATCGTCAACGGTAGAGAAAAACTTTTAATCATTAAGGGTACCTGCAACTGACCGGTGACGGTTAAGGTTTGTGACTGTTAATCTTGAGGGTTCTACTTACTTTTTATCCCATTTCTTTAATGTTCTTCGCATTGTTTTATTTCTTTTTCGCCCCAGTCGTTTCTGTTTTGGGCGCCACCTCACTCGACAACCACTTATTCAAAGTGTCATGAAAGTGGCGAATCTTAGATTCCTGATAACTCGCAAATATCGTTTCGCCTTTAGGGTGGGAATGTAAGCCCCGCTGCACCGCACCATGGTTCACCGCATCCTGATTAAATATTTTGGTCAGGCTGCTACCAAACTCGGTAGCGAGTGTGTAATCGTCATCGAGATCTAGAAAAGTACATTCGGCTGGCGGCGGCAATTCAGCCCCTTCCGGCAAGGCCACCATAAACATCACTTCATGAAAGGATTGTTCCGGGTTATTGCCGTCTGGCCGGAAACGGTAAAAAATCGGGTTGTAGTCTGCCCAGGGGCTCATGTTTGGAAACACCGAGTAGAAGATGGCGTCACACAAATCAGCATCTGAAATGCCGTCAGCAGTATCACCAAACTGCTCACGCAGTTCTTCTCTCTTTGCTCTGGCTTCAGTGCGGCGGTAGGCTTGCGGTGACTCGCTCGCGTAAACCTTTGCCGTGTTCTCTTCACCAGGACAAATCTTGCCCCCTATCCATTCACAGCTCTGTAGGTCGGCCGATTTAACATCTCCGCTGATGTAATCGGCTGCCGCCGTAAACTGACCTGTTTTACCATTGGGCAGTGTTACCTCAACCCTGTTTTCTTCTAGCCTGCGGTACACATGGCCATTCAATGGGTGTTTAAAACTCTGAAACTCTTTTTTGTCGGGAAAGGCCGACATGTCTGGGTTATCAAGGCCAGTATGCGGGCTGGGAGTGCCCAAGGCCGACATGGCGCGCGACACGTTATTCCACACATCGTATTTGGAATTAGTGTCGCCAAAATACGACAGCAGTTCCGGATGCGTAGCAACCACGTGATAAGACTCCATAAAGGCTTCCTGCGCCACTTTCCAGTTGCACGGCAAGCGCTTGATCATATGCGCGGCCTTGTAACGGCGCTCAAACGGAATGGCAAAATGACGATCGATATCGCCGAGGAAATCTTCAAGTGATTCGCAATTCGGATCTGGGTTGATAAAGTAAAAACCGCCCCAGTAACCCACCTTTACCTCAGTAAGAGAATACGCGTCGGCGGTGACCGAGGGGAAATCCCACTGCGCCGGAATTTCTTTTAGGCTACCGTCCAGATTCCACGACCAGCCATGGAATGGGCAGCGGATAGCATGCAATTCTTTTTTGTGCGCATCGCATAAAGCGCGACCACGGTGCAGGCAAGAATTTGGAAAGGCTTTTACTTCGGTTGCCGATACGCGAACAACGATATAAGACAGCTCTGCGATGTCGTATACATGGGTATCGCCCACATTGGGAATGTCTGACTGGTGGCAAGCCATTTGCCACACGCGCTTCCAGAGCATTTCCACTTCGCGATTGTGCTCTTCCTGGCTAAAATACCGGTCTGTTTTAACCGTTGTAACACCAGGTGGGTATGGGGACTCCTCCAAATACACTGCGGGTGGTGAAACCTCATCGGCGTTTAGCAGGTCTATATAGGTAATACCGTCAGAGCGGTCATGTCCTGTGATTGTTTCAACCATAGCTTCTAACGGTCCTTTTCATGAGTAGAGTAAGAATAAACACCCTTTTCACTCAGGTCTAGCCGCAGCTCAAACTATGTCGAAAATATCATATGCAGCAGGCATTTCAGGCTCTCTAGCTTCAATACCTATCACTCTAACCCCAGTACCTTCTAAGTAAGCTATTCCTTCGGAGATAAGCCCGACACCGACTTAGCTTGAACGGGTATTACTTAGCCTTCTTATACCTCTGAAGATCAGTATCGGTGCGCGCCTGGTACTGTCTCAATCGATAGCCTGGAATTTGATTTTCTCCTCCGTTTAGAAAATCGAATTGAACGAGATCGCCCTTTGCAAAAGCTTTGGCCTTTAATCTGAAACCGGAAAATGGCTGCACAGAAACGTTACCCATTCTTTCTCCGCGATTGAAGGGGCCAATAGAAACAATGTTCCGATTAATCTGGTCATCTATTCTCCAACTCTTTGTATTAATCAGCAAGACGGACCCACTATCATCAACAGACCCGCCAAACAAATAATCCTGCTCTCCACTAATTCCGATAGTTAGAGATACATGCGCCACTTCTCGCCAATCCTGCCCGCCATCTTGCACACCTGGCTTGCAACTTACTGTTAAATACTGGCCATAAACCTTGAACTCAGCGACTACGCCAACTTCAAATTGCTTCCATTCAGACCAGTTGTTCGCGCTTAGTTGCGACGAGTTGCGCTTTATGCATGTTGAAACATTACTGATGGAGGAAGCTGCGCTTGACTGATTTAGCGCTACACCGCCCAATACTGCCAAGCCACCCAAGCCCAACTCTCTGCGTTTGAATTTCATATTCACTAACCTTCTAGGCAATGATCGGAGAACAACAACATTAATCGAGACAAGATACGATGATAATGTATCATGGATTGTTAGCGTGGCGGCTACGTCAACACGCTATGTTTGTATCAATACTTAGATAGGCTTACTATGTGAGGCGACATGCTCAAAACTTATAAAACCCAACGCAAAATTGCTCTGCACATAGGCGTGAACAATTGCTCTCCAGACTATTATTCGGGCTGGCGCGGTGAGCTAGAGGGCCCAGAGAATGATGCAAGGGCTCTGGCTAGATTATCAGTAAATGCTGGTTACAGCGAACATAAGTTGCTCACGACTGAAGCGACGCGAGCGGCTGTAATTTCTGCATTTCAATCGTTCGCCAGCGTCCTCGAACCTGGCGATCACTTTCTATTTAGTTATGCTGGCCATGGCAATCATCACCGCGACATGTCTGGAGAGGAAGCCGATAATTGCGATGAAACCTTGTGTTTGTTCGATGGCGAACTTTTTGATGACGAACTTGGTGGCCTTCTAACCGACTTCGAAATGGGAGTTAACATTCTTGGCTTTCTGGACTGTTGCCATAGCGGAACGATGACGCGAGATCATTCCCAGTTGTTTTCAACCAGCAGTAATGTCTTGCTTTACGATCGTTCCGGCCGTATCAACCGGTCAGACACTCCCATTGAAAGCTCAGCTGTCGCCAGAGAGATGCCAGAAGGGCTTAGAAGCATGGTTTGGGAATCGAATAAAGCAAGCAATCAATTAATAAGATTGAGCGAGCTGGCCAATGTGAAGACTGACGTGAAAGCCAACGTGACTATTTTTTCAGGCTGCGATGACAGTCAGAAATCTATTGAGGAAAAAGGGCGCGGCCTTTTTAGTTTAGCGATTGAGAACGTTTGGAACAGCGGGCATTTTGATGGCACCTACTCTGACTTTTACTCCCGTTTGCTTGACAGTTTCCCTGACTCACAGACTCCACAAGCAAGTTTCGTTGGGTTAGAGAACCCGTTCAGCAACGAAACTCCATTTAGGTTTTAGGTGTTGAAATAGCCTCCATAATTTTTCAATAAAAACGCGCATAAAGAAATTGAATAGAACGATGGCAAATACTTCCCACTCCGAACAACACATCTCTTCGGTAGTGTTTTTTCTATTCGCTCTATACCTTACCCTTTGCTTCCCCTCTCATAGCGAGGCTAACGGATGTGCTAGTCGCAATCCAATAAAGATGTCCAGCAATGCTCGCGACGTTATTTCAACTTTGTGCCCTAAGCTTAACAAAATAAAGGTGTCAAGCGCCCCTGGGCTGTTCGAATTTAAGGAAGCTGCGCTCTGCCTAAAAAGTAATACGGAACAAGCTCAGTTACTTGTGTCTCAGTTCACAGCGCTAAATGCATGCTTTGCTGAGACCTTTATGTTGCGACTCGATACATTGCGAACAACGACTGACGAACCACAGGCTATAAACCGAACATTTGCGCACTATGTTATCAATACCGATGGCCCACTGGACGACACCGAAGCTACCGACGATATCGCTTTTGCACGACGCTACTCAAGTCAACTGTTGCAAGTAACGCCCAGTGACGAATTGCTAAATTCCTGGAGCGTAACGCAACCGCTTAACTGCAAGAGTTCAGCGAATTGCCGATTGCGATCCATTGGACAAACGATTAATAAGTTACGTTATGGGCGTGATGACGTCATACCAAGCAGCCTGTTTACGTTCGACCCTGCGCTGTCAACCCATCATCCAGCCAATGCAATGTGGATGGCTGACATGGCCGAACTTGTGTATCACGACTGGTCTTGTGACAGTTCAGTAGAAGACAGATTAATTGACCCGACCGGCATGGTCTGTGTTGAACCTCAATTACAAAGCTGGGGTTACAGTGCTCAGTGGATTCAAAAGTCTAATGTCAGCGCCTTCATCGCTAGCAAAGACGACCACACCATAATTGCATTTCGCGGAACAGACGATTTACCAGATGTCATTACTGATTTGAGCGTTAGATTTGTGCAACGAGAATTTTATAAAGGCAAAGTACACCGAGGTTTCGATGGCGACTTAGCCCAGGTGTGGAACGATCTCGCTGAGCACATTGTACAACTGCCCGATTCTCAAAGAATAATACTGGTAGGCCATAGCCTCGGCGCTGCTTTGGCGCAACTGGCAGCCTATCGCATTGAAGCAGAGCTTGGATATGAGGTAAAAGGAATCTACGCCTACGGTTCGCCTCGAATTGGAAACAAACAATTCGCGAAGCACTACGGA
>JBGCFQ010000042.1:0-62971 GCA_045106985.1 Pseudomonadales bacterium
CTGTCTCAGAAAGGGCAGTATGAGTGTGTGTATAACAACATGCCAAAATTCGGATTGGCAAAGGCCGGTGATCACGTTGCAGCCACGGGTAAATATATGTCGGCTGGCGATAGAATAGATCGCGGCAGCTCGTAGCAGTGCATGTCATTTTGGCTGCTGAAAAACAACAACTGAGGAAATAGGCCAATGATTTATCGAGTGCTGTCAGGAATTATTGGAGGGCTAGCATTTATTGTTTACAGTGCGGCAGCCTATTTTGGTGAAGCGAATGTAGTATTGCTAGTATCCGGCTTTATGCTGTCTACTTTGTTGATGTTGTATGGGTTTACCGGTGGCAAGTACTTGTCAAAAATATTCCCAATGCTTGCTGAAAAAAAGACTGAAAAAACGAAGTTGTAACAAGCACTTCCAATACTCGACCAGCCTTTCTCGGCCACTGTAAATCAGATCTGAGTTAGACTGCGGCAACGTTTTTACCGAATAAGCACATGACTCTTAACACTGAAGATAAATCAACTAGTGACGTTTCTTGCTCAAATTGCCAGGCGTGCTGTTGTCGTTTAGAAGTCATGATTATTTCGGATACCGGCGTTCCCGACATACACATTGACGTTGACAAGTGGGGTGGTGAAACCATGCTGCGCCTGGATGATGGTTGGTGCTCTGCCTTGGACCGCGATACGTACATGTGCTCTATTTATGAAAACCGACCTTTGATTTGCCGGGAATTTGACATGGGCTCGTATGAGTGTCGTGTAGAGAGAACCGCACATTTAATAGCATCAGCCTAGCTGCAGGCTGGACGTGGTAGATGCTGAGAATGCTGCACAGCCGTTGTGCGAGATCGATCGAATAGCTCGTTCAGAAGACGCGTTAAACTGTAATTAAATCCAAGTAGATATGAACTATGAATAACTCTCTAATATTCCTTCCTGTCATTGCTCAAATAGCGCTTACGCTCTATGTGTATGTTGCATTGTTAGGCGCAAAAAAGAAGGCCGTTAAGGCGGGTGAGGTGGATGAAGAGCGACGTGCTCTGTATGAAGATGCCTGGCCCGAATCCGTGCAAAAAATTAACAACAATATTCGCAGTCAATTTGAAATTCCGGTGCTCTTTTACGTCCTCTGCGTCGTTTTGTGGGCTTCTAATGGTGTTAGTGCCCTGTCGTTAGCGGTTGCGTCGCTTTTTGTGCTGTCTCGCTGTTGCCACTTATATGTGCATACTGGTTCTAACCTTGTGCCTCTAAGAAGAAACCTCTTCACGATTGGCGTTGTTATGGTCATTGTTTTACTGGTCTTGTGTTTGGTATCCATAGTCTCGGCCTAGTTCACGCAATCAGTTGACTCTAAATGAGTGAAGGTGCACTGAGGCATGGTCAAGAGATTATGCGTATTTCTCGAGTCTTTTTACTCGGTGTTAATCACTTATAGGATAAGGCTATGGTAGAGATTTCTATGGGGCTGTTATTTGCAGCCATGCTAGTCATTGCGTCCAGGTCATGGCAGCTAGAATCTTGGGCATACACACTTTCGCTGTTGTTTCTGCCGATGTTCTACATGGGGTTCGGACTGTTTGCTGACGGCGACGGTATTGTTCTTAAGGAATTTCTGTTCGGCATCCCCTACTTTGCTATTGCAATACTCGGCTTGCTGTATCAGTTCAAGTGGTCTGCCTATGCGGTCGCTATAATGTGGTTGCTTCATGCTGTGTATGATGTGGTGCACAATGAGTTTTTCATCAATACGGGCGTGTTCAACTGGTACCCTTATTTCTGTGCTGCTGTAGACTTTGCCATTGGGGGCTATATTCTATGGTCTGCACGGCAGTGGCCGTCGGCAAGTATTAGCTTGGCAGCAAAGAGTGCTAATGGAACAGGCAGCCGTTAAATTATTGGCGCTGCTGTTCTCTGCTTGGCTGGCCTGGACGCTGGCCAAATCGCATAATGCGCTTAAATCGTCGATAAAGGCTGGAAACGCTACCGCGCCTCGTGTTTTTCTCTACATTTATCCCATTTTAATTGGGATTTCTGTGTTCATGTCCGTAGCCAACTTCGCTAGGCTTGTTGGTCTGTTAGAGTAGGAATCAATCATGTTACAAAGAGTTCTAAGCGTGTTGTTTGCAGCGGTGACTATCCTTGGTTGCAGCAACGAACAAATTTATGATGCGGCACAGGGTAATCATCGCCTGGACTGCCAGAAGTTGCCGCAAGTCCAATTTGAGGAATGCATGTCTCAAGTTGATGAAGATTACGACGCTTATAGTCAGAAACGGAAAGAAGACAGGACGGCGGAATAGTTGCGTGGCGACTCAAAGCAGCATCATGAATTAAGCGCAATCAAGCACCCTTTAAAGGCCAGCACCTTGAGCAATAACGACGGCATACGCCTTAACAAATTTATCAGCAGTTCCGGGCAGTGCTCACGCCGAGAGGCCGATAAACTGATAGAGACTAATCGCGTTAAAATTAATGGCAAGAGACCCGAGCTGGGCGCGCGGGTGGAATTCGGAGATGAAGTTACCGTTGACGGTGTTGAAATAGCCAATAACACAGAAAGCAAGTCAGACCGAATCTACATTGTTTATAACAAACCCATTGGCATTACCTGCACTACTGAGCAACATGTTAAGGGAAACATCATTGATGCAGTGGATCACGATGAACGTGTTTTCCCTATAGGTCGTTTGGATAAGCCTTCAGAGGGTTTGATTTTACTCACCAGCGACGGCGATATTGTTAATAAAATACTGCGGGCAGAGAATGCTCACAGTAAAGAGTATATCGTTACGGTTAATAAGACGATAGCGCCTGACTTTGCCAGTAGGATGTCGAAGGGTATCCCCATTCTTGATACGGTGACCAAGCCTTGCAAAGTGGCTGTATTGAGCCGTAACGTATTCAAAATTACTCTAACTCAAGGTTTGAATCGTCAAATTCGGCGTATGTGTGATTACCTTGGCTATGACGTTGTTCAGTTGCAACGCTCACGCATTATGAACGTTGAACTGGGTCGTTTAAAACCAGGGCAATGGCGCAACGTTACACGCGACGAATTGGCGCAGTTAAATAAGGCTATCGAGGGCTCGAGCAGCGAGGCTTCCAAGTCTCCTTCTAATGCAAGAGGCAAATCGGCGCGTAAAAAACCGGCGCGTAAAAGGCCTGAAGGCAAACCCGAGCCCAAAAAAGCAGCGGCCAATAACGCTGCGCCTAAAAAGCCCCGGCTAAGCGTAGCAGCCAGAAACGCCCTGACAAGAAGTGCAGAGCAGAATGAAGGGAAAAGTGGAGCAAAGAGTGCAGGGAAGGATAACCGGCGTGCCACAGCTAAGCCTGCGGGCCGAAGTACTGTAAAAAACCGCGCGGCAAAAAAAACTAGCAAGAGATCCTCCTCTCCGCCTCGACGTAGAAGTTAGCTTTCGATGACATTTACCAACACTCTTTTCTATCCGCTTTTCTGTGAGTAGCGGGGCGAAATTACATTACGATGTAATCGTATTAGGCGCTGGTGCTGCTGGCTTATTCTGCGCTTTTACTGCAGCGAAACGTGGGCGGACAGTGTTGGTGCTGGAGAAGGCCAACAAGATAGGCAAGAAAATTCTCATGTCTGGCGGTGGGCGCTGCAATTTCACTAATCATTTTGTGGAAGCCGATAACTACATTTCGAACAATGTACATTTCTGTAAGTCAGCATTGATGCAGTTTACCCAGTGGGATTTTATAGCGCTGGTTGAGCAATATAATATTGACTACGAGGAGCGAAAACACAGTCAGATATTTTGTAAGAACTCTGCGCGCGATATTCTAAACATGTTGCGCAGTGAGTGTGAGTTAGCGGGTGTTACCGTTAAAACGCATAGCGATGTTCAGCGCGTTGAATCCGTATCGAGCACGCCGCAACTAGGACAAGACCAGAGCGAGCGCGGCCGCCAGTATAAACTCAGCTTTAATGAGGAGCGCGCTGCTCTATATTGTCACTCCTTGGTGATTGCGACAGGGGCGTTGTCGGTGCCGACATTGGGTGGCAGTGACTTCGGTTACAAACTCGCTGAGCAATTTAAGCTACCGCTAACAGAGCGGCGGGCAGGACTCGTGCCATTTATGTTCAGTGCAATGATGAAGCCTATTTGCGAACGGCTCTCAGGTTTAGCCCTGGAGGTTGAGATCAGTTGCAGGGGGCAGCACTTCACCGAGAACTTGTTGTTTACACACCGGGGTATCAGTGGACCTTCGGTTTTACAGATTTCAAATTACTGGCATCCTGGCGATGAAATTGTCATAGATTTGCTGCCCGGTACCGACGCAACTGAATGGCTATTGAGGGCGAAGAAGCAACAGGGTAAAAGTTTGCTGAAAACAGTGCTTGGTCAACGCTTTTCGAAATCATTAGTTCGTGAACTGCAAGGCCTTTGGTGGGCCGACCATGAACAAACCGTGCTGGCTGAGTTTAGCGACCAACGATTGACGGACGTCGCTAATCACATTAACGCCTGGCATTTAAAACCCTCGGCAACCGAGGGCTATCGTACCGCCGAGGTTACGCTGGGCGGCGTAGATACAAACAGTATTAGTTCTAAAACTATGGAAGCAAAACAACAGCCTGGCTTATTTTTTATCGGCGAAGTGCTCGACGTTAGTGGTCATTTGGGCGGTTTCAACTTTCAGTGGGCATGGTCGTCTGGGTATGTGGCTGGGGTGAATGTTTAATGGTATCGAAGGCAAAACTCTATTCGCAATTGGATGCTTTGGAAGACGAGTTGCGAGAGCGAATAATTCCTCATCTTCAGCAAGCAGTGGACGGAAAAAATGATTTGGTTTTCTGTGTAAGTGACTTTAACCCCTTTCCAAAGCTCAGGCTGAACACAGATACTGAGACAGAGTCGCTGATCCAACTTGGAAGGCAAGTTCTTAGTTTGAGAGAGAAGCTTGATGAGCGCTCGGAAAACACGATCGCTGAACGTATATGTTGGTACTGTCGCACATGGGCAGACGCAAGAGATGCTCACGGCAAAGCCGCGCAAGACCTCGCCAGAGAGTTTCTCAAAGAGATAGATGACAGAAAGTAGCACGGTCTGTTTAAGGCCTAGGAAATACGCTTGGCTTAAGTAAAACGATTGTGTCTGTTACTCTGTGCTCGTCGACCGAACCAAAATTTATAGGGGGCATTGATGAAAATAGCAATTACTTATTGTGGGCAGTGAAACTATAAGCCGCAGGCGGTCAGTTTGGCAGCCGACATTAACAAAGCACTCGGCGCTGAGTCTGAACTTATCGAGCGGGGCCGGGGTATTTTCGACGTTGAGGTCGACGGAGTGATTGTTTATTCAAAGTACACAACGGGAACGTTTCCTGATAGCGACGCGCTTGTGGACCTTTTGTTATCGATTCGTTCGGAGGCACCTTAACAACGTTGGGAAAAGAGGATGAAGAAAGAACATAAGGGCTCATGTATGTGCGGCGCGGTTAAATTCGCCTTTAGCGGACCGCCGCTGTTCATCAAAGAGTGTGTTTGTGACTCGTGCCGGCGAGCCCATGGTGCTTCAGCCGTGTGTTGGGTTGGTGCTGGCGATAGTGAATTCTGCATTGAAACCGGTGAGACTTCTTTGCAATGGTATCAATCCAGTGCCGAGTCGCAGCGTGGCTTCTGTTCCTCTTGTGGAACAAGGCTGTTTTTTCGCTCAAACCAGTGGCCTGGTGAAACACACATGGCTGTGGCCTGTTTAGAAACGCCTCATGAGCTTGTGGCTACCGGAGCAAGTTTTGCAGAGGAGTTGCCAGCCTGGAGCGCTATGGTAGTAAGCGAAAAGGTATCGATAGCATAGGAAAAGTAAGCATGTCGACAGGTTCCTGCCAATGCGGCCAGATACAGTACACGGTGGAAGGCGAAAGTCTGATGACATACGCCTGCCATTGCAAAGATTGCCAGAAACGCACTGGCAGTGCCTTTTCAATGGGAGCGGTGTATCCTCTTACGGCGCTCTCTGTCACGGGGGAGCTTACAGCTTGGAAGCGTGTATCAGATGACGGCCATAGCAACACTCGCTTCAGCTGTAGCGGTTGCGGCAATATAATTTACGGCGTTGGCAGCGCGACAGCCTCTATCATAAAACTACAGCCTGGTACTTTGGACGCATCTGAAAATGTGACGGTTGATGCGCATATCTGGACCAGAAGTGCACAAGCGTGGCTGCAGTTACCAAAAGACGTTGTGACGCATGAAACGCAGCCTGATGACCTGATGGAGCTTTATCAAGCTGTGCTAGAAAACAGGCGGTAGAGTGTTACCCGAAGACAGCAATGAATAATAGTGTGCAAGCCAAATTTGATGCGTATCCAGACGTTGTTCGCCCCAGAATGTTAGAACTGCGTGAGCACATTCTCGTTACGGCAAACGAGTATACTCTTGGTGAGGTTGAAGAAACGCTGAAATGGGGCGAGCTAAGCTACCTTGTAAAAGGCGGCAGTGCAGTGCGTATTGATTGGAAGCAAAAGCACGCAGATAGCTGTTTTGTGTTTTTTAATTGCAAGACTACTTTGATTGAAACGTTTAAGGAAGTGTACGGCCCTCTGTTGAATTTTGAAGGCAAGAGGGCAATTAAGTTACCGATATCGGAACAATTGCCTTCAAAGGAGTTGAAGCACTGTATTTCGCTAGCGCTTCGGTACCATGCATTGAAAGACCAAACGTTGTTGGGTTGTTAGAGTTATTAGGCTTTTGGGTAAGAAATAGCGATGTTGGAGTCCGTTTAAAAATGGCAGGTGGTTGGGCGCGTGATGGCGCGGTACAAGATCAAATCGATGCGAGCGTTGGTGATGCGGTGAAGCGCGCCAGAGAGAGTATAGTGACTGGCAAGAGTGCGACTCACTGTGAGGAGTGCGATACGCCAATTCCAGAAGAGCGCCGCGCGGCGATGCCGGGCGTTCAAATGTGCATTGCCTGCCAAACCAGCTTTGAAAAACAGGAGATGGTTCTAGGCGGTATTAATCGCCGGGGCAGTAAGGACAGTCAGCTTCGATGAATAGACCTCGACCCACGTCAGCTGCACCATATGAGGTCTCTCCGAATATCGGGTAATGTACTAATAGCGTACTTACTGCGCCTTAACTAACTCGTCGCCCTAAAGACGTTACGTTAGATAATATAATGATCACCCGAGGCCCTAATGGTCATGTCGGATATGTTAACGCCCCAGGGCTGATTAATGGCATGAATGATGGCATCCGCGATGTGCTCCGGTGCCATAATTTGATAATTTATATTGCACGGGTCGCTTGCCTCTGCAGGGGCAGAGCCCTCGATAAAGCCGCCAATCAGCGCGCCGTACTCCTCAATGTTGTGGCCTACACAGCCAGCGCCAGCTGCAGGGTTAATCACACCGGCGGCCAGGCCAGTGTTAAGCACTGCAGTAGGTTTTATAACCGTTACCTTTATTTTGCCTCGGGCGTCTACTCGCAAAGATTCTGAGAAGTAATTAACGGCGGCCTTGGTTGCGCCATACACAGCGGCCCCCATGACTGGGTGGTTACCGTATATTGATGAAAGGTTTATGACGTGGCCTCGACCTTGTTCTATCATTTGGTCGTAGACCGCTGCGGTTCCGTTAACAACACCCTTAAAATTGATATCGATGCATTGATGCCATGCGTCTAGAGCCTGTTCGTGGTCGCTGATAAGAGAAAGCGGCATGACGCCGGCATTGTTAAGCATTACATCAATGCTGCCAAAGGCTGCAACGGCGGCTTTGGCGAGTTCGCGCATCTGTTCTGGTTTGGTTACGTCCGCTGTTACAGCTTGAGCGCTGCCCCCATTGTCGCGAATGTTAGCTGCAACCGCTTCAACAGATTCTGTGTCGACGTCGGCACAGCTTATTTTGGCGCCTAGTGCGGCGGCTTTTTCACTCACTAATTGTCCGAAGCCGCTTCCCGCGCCGGTAATAATTATTGATTTGCCCTCTATAGAACCCGTCATTGCCACTCCTTTCTAATTGCACGTTGATGCATGATACATGCTCTAAAAAGTCATTATTGATTGTTTCAAGCCTTATCGCCAAGTTGCCGTTTGGATTATGATATGGGAGTAGAGCGCTGAAGTAGATTTCAGTATGCACAAGTGCTTGCTGTTTGAATGCGACGGTACATTGGTTGATGAGCTTGTAGGTCTACAGGCTGGGGTTGGCGCGACTACCGGTAGAAGCGCGGCCACCAGTTTACGGCGGTGAAAGGAGGATTGATGGCCGATACCATGGGAATTAATCACTTGGGTTTGGCGGTGAAAGACTTGCAGGCCAGTAGATCGTTTTTTACTGAATTGTTGGCTTGGACGGAATCGGGCTATGACGCTTCTTACCCACGTACGGCAGTGTCTGACGGAAAACTGCGGTTGACGTTGTGGCAGGTAGATCAAACTGGCAAGGTTATTGATTTTAATCGTCGGTCTAACGTGGGCTTGCATCATTTGGCCTTAGAATTGGAGTCGGAGAAGAAGCTACATGAGCTCCATAGCCGGCTTCGAAAGTTTCCTGGCGTGGTAATGGAGTTTGCTCCGGAACTAGTAGGAGACGGGCCCAGGATGCATATGATGTGCAATGAACCGGGTGGTATCAGAATTGAGTTTATTTGGCAGGGCGCTTAGGTCAGTGCGAAGCAGGAATGAAAGAAAACAAGGCTACTGAAAAGAGTACTAACAATGATAAAAACATCTTGCGGGTTAAAAGTCTGTGACATAGAAACCACTATTGACTGGTATGAACACTTTCTAGGATTTCTATGCGTGCATAAAAGTTCGATTAAAGACCCCGACTATGCGGTGCTAGAACTCAGTGATTCGAGAATTTATCTGGTGATGGACCATGAGAAAAAAAGTTACGCAAGTAATATTGTTATATTCGAAACCACCGACCTTCAGTCCGAGTTCGAAAGGCTAGACGAACGCGGTGTCATATTTCGTAGTGGCATTGAGCCCAGCGAATTTGGCAACAAGGAATTTTCTATAAAAGACTATGAAGAAAACCTGCTTATTTATCGCCAGGTTTAATAGTAGGATTGATGATCAATAACGGTGAGTGAAAATGATTTTTTAAGTTGCTGCATCACTACTTCGACCCCTTTCCTACGGTAGAGCACTTCGAGCATGTTGCTGGCGTTGGCTTATAGCGCGTTAACCTATACCATCACTATTGTTCTGCGCTCCATGCTTCAGTTGCGTGCACTAGCCGCCCCTCAAACCAGGTCGCCATAACTTGCGTGTCGCCAATTTTGTCGGTAGATACTTCAAATAGGTTTTGATCTAACACAATAATATCAGCGAGTTTGCCCACCGAAAGCGAACCAATGCTGTCGTCCAGTTTTAACGCCAAGGCACCACGTGTGGTGTAGATTGAGATAGCCTGCTGTACCGTAATAGCCTGCTCAGGCCACAGCGTTGCTGAATTGTCGTTAATAGGGCCACCACCAGGGTCGGCGCGGCTTACCATGGCTTCCATGCCTAACCATGGGTTCATGCTGGCAACGGCGCTGGGCCAATCTGAACCGACTAACAGCGGCGCGTCGGCAGCCATCAGGGCTTTGATTGGCCAATACTGCAGTGCGCGTGGTCCTACGGCATTGACTATTGAATCTATAATGGGCGAGGGGTGCCACAAGTATGGCGATAAGTCGGCGACAGCGTTGAGCTGAGCGAAGCGTGCAATATCACTTGGTGCAATGTAACCCGCATGGGCCAACTCATGTCGTAGTCCAATCTGGCCGTTTAGCTCACGTGTTGACTCAATGGCATTTAGAGCCATGCGCACCGAGCGGTCGCCGGCCGTATGAATCTTTACTGTAAAACCGGCCTTGTCCATTGCGGCCAACATGTCGCTCAACTGCGCTTGGGTATAATGCGTATCTCCGGCATGCGTTTTACCGCCATCTTCGGCAGGCAGATAATCGTCCAGCATTGCGGCAGTGCGCGAAGAGGTTGGCACGCCATCCATGAAGATCTTAATGAATTCGGTGTTCACATTTTTCGCTTGGTATTCGGTGCGTAGTTTAGTAAACCGGCCAATATCAAATTGTCCCTCAGCCCAGTCCGTTTTATTCACGGTTATGGCTGTTGCCATATGAGACGTTAATTGTTCGAGCTTTGCTAAACCGTGAAGTGTTTTCAAATCTATCAAATCGGCCGAGGCGTCTTTCATTCCGGTAACACCGTAGCCATTGGCAATGCGCATTAACTCGCGTGCAGCGTTCAAATACTCTTCCTGGGTGGGTAGCGGCAATTGGTCTACTACTTCGTAACTTGCCTTCTCCATCAGCACACCATTTGGCTCGCCATTGGCGTCACGAACAATCGTGCCGCCCTCCGGGTCTAGGCTGTCACGACTAATGCCTGCTAACGATAAGCCTTTACTGTTAGCCCACCCGTCATGACCTGAATCGGCGCGCAGAAACACCGCTTTGTCGGCTGAGACTTCGTCGAGAAACCGCCTGGGTGACTCAATATTGTTGTTAATAAAGAAGTCGCTGTCCCAACGCCCACCAATAATCCATTGGCGATCGCCAGCCGACTTCACACACTGGGCAACCGTTTTTTGCACCATCTCAGGAGTGGCAGTGAAGGGGAACTTGCAGCGGTATAAATTCGCCAAGGCGCCGTCAAGCGGATGCAGGTGTGCATCAATTAAGCCTGGCATTGCCATGCGGCCTTTAAGGTCGATTACTTGGGTGTTGGCACCAATATAGCGCTTGGCCGATTTGGCGTTGCCCAGAAAGTTAATACGCTTGCCTTTGATGGCGATGGTGTCTACCCAGTCGTTTTGACCTGCCTGGCTCGCGCCTCTATAAATGGCGCCATTGGTGAGCACTATGTCAGCTGGGTCAGCTGAAATTGACGCGTTGGGGGTTTGCGCAGTACAGGCTGCCAAAAGAAGTGAGACCGCCGAGACAAAAGTGAGAAACAGTGCGGTGGTTGTTATTTTCTTCATTATTAACGCCTTAGTGTTATTTACCTAATGCTCGGTCTGATTTTACCGTACTTTTTGTTTGTCGCATTTTCTTAACCACTTTAGTCACTAAAGCGCTGCTGCAAGTAATATGTTTTAAGCTTAAAATATATCATTAAATGCGGTATGATGGTTACAACCTGTGCTCTTTAGTAAAACCGAGCGCAATAGAACTGAGCATGACAGAACAGAAGGGAGTGAAACGCACAATGTGGAAACCTGCTGAGCGAATAAAATACACAGTGGTCTGCGACGAGTGGCCCAGTCGCGCTGAGGCGGCGCAAAGTACCTTGTATACGCCGCTGGCTGTGGGGCCAACCACAATTGAGCAACGAACTTGGGTGCCTGCCATGGTGCCGTGGCGGTCGAATGAGGACGGTGAAGTTACTGAGGATGTTCTGGAGTGGTACCGACGTTTTGCACAAGGTAAACCCGGTGTAATTGTTGCTGAAGCTACTGGCATTCGCGACCTTGCAAGCGGCCCGTTGTTGCGCATTGGTGATGATCGCTACATTGCCGGACTAAAGAAACTGGCAGACACCGTGCGTGAAGCCAGCGATGGCCAAACCCGTTTCTTTATTCAATTGATTGATTTTCTTAGCATACGACGCCGACCAGACCAGCAGAAGTTTTTGAGTCGTTTTTTAGAGGTTAACGATGCTCATCGTGACGCGCTAGATTTAACAAGCGATGCGAATGATGAGAAAGTTCGCGAATTGTTGTTAGAGCTCAATGATGAAGCTTTGCAAGACGCGTTAACCGAGAAAGAATGGGAAGACATGACGCAGGGCTATCGCGAACGTGTTACCGACACGCACATACCGCAAATAGCTGAGTTACCACAAACGCTGCCAACCTTGTTTGCAGACGCTGCGCGCCGCGCTGAAGAAGCAGGGCTTGATGGCGTAGAACTACACTATGCCCATGCGTACACCATGGCGTCGTTTTTATCCGCAACCAATACAAGAGAAGACGGCTATGGGGGCGCAAAAGAAAACCGTGTACGTTTGCCCTTGGAAGTGTATTCAGCTGTGCGTGCTGCCACGTCTGACAATTTTGTCGTTGGTTGTCGATTTCTCAGTGATGAAATTATTGCAGAGGGTAATGACCTCGAAGCCGGCTGTTACTTCGCGGAGCAGTTCGCTAATGCAGGCATGGATTTTATTTCGCTCTCGCGTGGCGGTAAATTTGACGATGCCAAGCAACCGAAAGTAGGTTGGGCGGCCTACCCCTATACTGGCCAAAGCGGTTACGAGTGCATGCCTGGCTACATATCAGATGCGCAAGGGCCCTTTGGACGTAACATTGAGCCGGTGGCGCGCATTCGCCAAACAGTGCGTGATGCGGGCCATACACTGCCGGTGGTCGTGGCGGGCGGCATACACAATTTCTATCAAGCTGAGACAGTGCTGAACAACGAGCAGGCCGACATTATCGGCTTTGCTCGCCAAGCGCTGGCCGACCCAGACTTTTTCGAAAAAGTTCGTCAAGGTCGGGGCAGCGAAGCAATGCTATGTCGTTACAGTAATTACTGTGAAGGTTTAGATCAGAAACACAAGCAAGTGACCTGTGAGCTGTGGGACCGAAAGGAGCTTGACGAGCCCGGTGTTTCCAAAACGTTTGATGGAAAACGGCGCATGGTTGCGCCGCATTGGGAGTGAACGGCCTGGCCAAATCTTTTGGCCAGGTATTTTGCTTAGGCTAAATCTCAGGGTTGACTGTAAACCTGCTTGCCAGCGAAGTAGGTCATCACTACCTGTGTGTCGCTAATTTTTTGTGGTTCTATGTCAAATAGGTTTTGATTCAGCACAATAAAATCGGCTGACTTACCCACAGCAATTGATCCGCTTTGCTCATCGACCATTAGTGCTCGTGAGCCATTTACGGTAAAAATCTGCAAGGCTTGTTGCACGCTTACAGCTTCGTCTGCCCACAGCGTGGCGTTTGTGTTTGCAAATGGATCCGCCCGTGTGACCAAGGCTTCAATGCCAGGCCAGGGGTTCATGCTGGGAACAGCCGCCGGCCAGTCTGAGCCTGGCGCTAGCTCTGCGCCAGTGGCGAGTAGCGTTTTGGTTGGCCAGTAAAACTCTCCGCGTTCTCCAACAGCTGTTAACACCGAATCCATAATGGGTGAGGGGAACCAGATGTAGGGCGAAAAATCTGGAATGGCATTGAGTGCCGCGAAGCGACCCATGTCGGCATTGTCTACGTAACCGGCGTGTGCCAGCTCATGGCGTCGATTTGGCGCAGTACCGTTTGCTTTACGCGCTTTTTCAATCGCGTCTAAAGCAACCCGTACGGAACGATCACCCGCGGTATGAATTTTGATGGTAAAGCCAGCCGCGTCAAGAGCGACTACGTCGACGTCGAGAATGTCTGCAGCAATATGAAGTTGCCCGTCGCTGCGTTCGTCGCCTTCTTTAGCCGCAGTGTAGGGTGCTAACATTGCGGCAGTACGCGCAGCGGTCGGCACGCCGTCCATAAATATTTTGATAAAATTAGTATTGAAGTTAGGTGCTTTGTAACGATCGCGTAAGTCTGTGTAAACGCTAATGTTGAGTGGCTCCTCACGGTGGCCGTAGGGTGTACCAATAGCGCCAGCAACGTGGGCGCTTAGTTTTCCTTCGTCACCGAGTTGCTTAAATGCTTTAAGCTCGGCCTCGCCTATGGCAGTTGCTTTGAGTCCGGTAATACCAAAACCATTTGCCAACTTTACAGCGTGCGCTGCCGCTTGAGCATACTGTTCCGGACTCCAATGCACATTGTCTTTTAAGAAGCCGAAGGCTTCTATCATGAAGCCATCAAACTTACCTTCTTGATCAAGCGCCATCTCTACCCCGTGAGGCAAATCTTCCGGTTTGGATACGCCTAGCTCGGCGAGCGCTTTACTGTTCATCCAAGCGTTGTGATAAGCGTCGTCTACTAGAACAATAGCTTTGTCGCTGGAAATGGCATCTAGCCACAAGCGTGGAGAGGGCATTGGGTGATCAACGAAAAAGTCACTTGAGAACTGGCCGCCTCGTATCCAGTCCGAATCGGGTTGTGCTTCTACGCAGGCTGTTAACTTACTGGAAATTTCTTCGGGGCCGGCTGTAAATGGAAAGGTGCATTCGAACAATTCTTTGGTTCCACCTTCAATGGGGTGCTGGTGCGAATCATTGATTCCTGGCATGAGCATTCGCTGTTGTGCGTCAAGCACTTGGGTGTCAGCGTTGGCCAATGCCTCGGCGCCGGCCCTGTCGCCAACGTAAATATACTTGCCGTCGCGTATTGCTACGGCGGTTGCGGTCGCCTGGCTGGTCTCCATGGTATGAACGGCCGCGTTAACAACTATTAAATCGGCCGCATTGATAGACGTCGAGGAACTATCGGTTTCAGTATCACTGCAGGCGGCTAAAGTTACTAACGGACAAACTAAAAGGGCCGTTCTAATATTCATTGTGTTCTCCAAAAAAACCCGGCTGTTACACCGGGTATAACGAGGAATCGTTTATGTTCTGCTGCTAGTCGAGAAATGGTACCCGTTAAGCGAATCGTCTAAGCGCGCGGAATAAGTGGGGCACGTAGTGCCCCATCGCTGCAGCTGACGTTATTAGTATAAAAGTTGGTAGCTGAGGCCTGATGAATAGACTACGCGAACCAAGCGCACTATAGCTTTGACTAAATCGGCCAAACTCTTGACTGATCTAGGAAGAGCGGCTTATGCCTGTTTCAATGTATCAAAAAAGATCTCAGTATTTTCTGCTCAGGCTTAAGCTGTGATCAATTTATGCACGGTGCGACGGTAGTCTTGCGGCGTATTGGATGTCCAGCGCTTAAAGGCTCGGCTGAAAGCGCTGAGTTCTGAAAAGCCGACTGTGAAAGAGATTTCTGAAAGACTCAGTCGCGTATTGGCCAGCAGGTGTTTTGCCAAGCGTTCACGAGCAAGGTTTTTTACTTCCTGAAATGTGTAGCCCTCGTCTTTTAAACGACGACGCAGTGTTCGAGATGAGATGGCGAGCTTGTCGGCCACAGACTCGAGGTTAGCCGTTTGTGGTTGCGGGCTTCCTTCCCGATGATGCTCGTTGCTGAGCATGAGCTCGCGGCACACAGAGTCAACAAAGCCAAGTTCTCGTGATTCCGCGTAGAAATAGGTTTTAAGTGCATTTTGCAAAATTTCGTACAGTAGTTCGTTGCTGGTAAATAGTTGTTCCTTCAGAAAGCTGCTGGCAAAAAATAAGCGATTACTTTCTTTCTGGTATTTAACCGGTGCAGAAAAGAACTGCTCTACTTTGTCAAGGTCTTCGCTGCGTTGATGCTGAAAATGCACTTCGGTGACGGGCATTTTCTTGCGTGTTGCTGTATTCAGTGCGTGTGCCGTGAATGTTAGAAGGTACTCGTTTAAATGATCTGTCGTTTTACTGTCAACGCCAAGCAATTCAGCTCGAAAGACAGAGCTCTCGTTACCGAATTCATAGGAGGTGGTAATGCCTGTATCAACATAGCGATCAAAATGGCTTAGTGTTTTAAGTGCTGTTTCTACGGTAGGCGCGGCCAGCATTGCCAACACAACCAAGGCGCTGCTCTCATAGTGGAAATGAGTTGCCATATTAAAGCCCAGAAGGCTATCCTCGCAGGCGTCGGCGGCGTAATGCATCAGTTCAATTAGCTTTGAGCTAGGCAGTGGCACGGCGTGTTCAGTCTCGGTCACTTCGTTGACGCCGCAGTGTTCGAACACAGGGGTTGGGTCTATATTGTTGTCCAGCAGGTAGTTGCGCACGTAAACAAGAAAGCGCGGTGACATTTTTGGCGTGAGGTCAAGACTACTCAAAGTTACGCTCGGCAGAGTTTATGAACAGTAAAACCAGTGTAAGGTGAAAAAATAAATGATACAAACACACAATACACGTCTAAGCCGACGCCGGCTTATCCGTAACACCTCAGTCACGAGCATTGCTTATGGCTCTGGTATTGCTAGTACGGCCGCCGGTGCAATGGGCCGACGACCCAAAGAGCGAGAACTTATTGGCACGCAAGCCAATCCGCTTGAGTGGACTGCGATGCAAATGGCCTCGGCTATCAAGAACAAGAGAATTTCTTGTGCCGAACTAATGGCAGCGCACATAGCGCAAGTTGATCGCTTGAATTCAGAGTTTAATGCATTGGTGTCGCGCGCAAATTCTGATGACTTGATGCTGCAAGCCCGAGACAAGGATAAACAGCTAGCGATGGGAAGTAACCAAGGGTGGTTGCATGGCATTCCTGTAGCGGTGAAAGACCTTGCTAACGCGGAAGGTTTTGTCACCAGCAATGGGTCACCTATTTTCAAAGACAATGTGGCAACGACCGACACGATTCACGTAGCCCGAATGAAGCAGGCTGGCTGTGTTGTTACCGCGAAAACCAATGTGCCGGAATTTGGCTTGGGCTCGCAGTCTTATAACGAAGTATTTGGTACCACCTTAAACGCCTACGACGGCAAAAGCACGGCAGGAGGCAGCAGCGGCGGTGCGGCAACGGCGCTGGCATTGAATATGGTATCGGTTGCTGATGGCAGCGATTTTATGGGTTCTTTGCGAAACCCTGCGGCGTATAGCAATGTTATTGGATTTCGCCCTACACCAGGCTTGGTGCCGCTTTCTTCAAGTTTTATCGAAGAGCTTCCTTGCAATGGACCTATGGCTGGCAATGTTAGCGACACGGCTATGCTGCTGTCGACTATTGCCGGCTATGACAAACATTCACCGTCGTCACTGACCATGGACCCGCAGCAGTTCAGTAATTCTTTGCAGCGTAACTTTAAAGGGTCACGCATAGGATGGCTGGGTGACTTCGATGGATACCTGGCGATGGAAGAGGGTGTATTGCCTTTGTGTGAAAAGGCGTTGGAGGGTTTTACCGCGATTGGTTGTGAGATTGAGCAAGCAACTGTTGATTATTCCATGGAGGAGTTATGGCAAACCTGGTTGGTGTTTCGCCATTGGCTTAACCGAGGTAAATTTGGCGAGCTGTACAGTAATGAAAAACTTCGCGCGCAGCTTAAGCCTGAAGCGGTTTGGGAAGCTCACGGCGCTGAAGCGCTAACCGCTCTGGATGTGTACCAGGCGTCACAAGCGCGTTCAAGATGGTACGCCGCTCTACTGAAAGCGTTTGAGCAGTATGATTTTCTGGTACTGCCCACCGCGCAGGTGTTTCCATTCGACGCCAACATTCATTGGCCAAAGAGCATTGCCGGACGAGCAATGGATACCTATCACCGTTGGATGGAGGTCGTTACTCCCGGTACTTTATCGGGCTGCCCTGTTATAAACGTACCCGCCGGGTTCAGCACCGCAGGGTTACCAATGGGGCTGCAGGTGATTGGACCGCGCTATGAGGATTTCGCAACGTTGCAAGTCGCTTTTGCCTATGAACAGGCCACCCGATGGAATCTTGATGTAGTGCCACCGGTTATAAGGGAAGGCTCATGATCGTTTACGGTGTTGCACTTCTGGGCGCCTGTTTGCTTCTGGGTTCCTTCAGCGGCCAACTCATTGGGCAACTCATTGGCGTACAAGCGAATGTGGGCGGTGTAGGCATCGCGATGCTCGCGCTAATTTTGATTCATAACGCCAGTGGTCGCCGCTTTAGTCTTGCCCCGGAAACAGCAAAAGGCATTACTTTCTGGAGCGCGATGTACATACCAATAGTTATTGCAATGGCAGCCAAACAAAATGTATTTTCAGCGATTAACAGTGGTTGGGTATCGGTGTTTGCGGGCGTAATTGCTGTGGTGTTGTCTTTTGCCATGGTTCCTGTGTTAGTGAAAATGGGCGGCAACAATGGTCAGGTAAATAGCGATCAAGACGATTCAAAGGCGAATAAAGGAGAGGTGAGCTAATGGACGTTCTGCTGGCCCAAGTGTTTGCCAAGAATTCCCTGATTGTCGCTTTTGTATTTGTTGGCATCGTCATGTGGGTATCGTACTGGGCATCCGATAAATTTTCGAATGGCCGCTTTCATGGCTCGGCGATCGCCATCATTCTTGGTTTGGTGCTGGCGTACTTTGCTGGCGCAGCCACTGGCGGTTCAAAAGGCGTGGCCGACATAAGTTTGCTAACCGGTGTGGGTGTGCTGGGTGGAGCCATGTTTCGAGACTTTGCCATTGTTGCTACAGCTTATGGCGCCGACTTGCGTGAAATAAAGCGCTCTGGGTTTGTGGGAGTGCTATCCGTTCTTTTGGGCGTTGTACTGTCGTTTGCCGTAGGCGCGATTGTGGCGATTGCCTTTGGCTACACCGACAGTGTTTCTATTAGTACTATTGGTGCCGGTGCGGCGACTTATATAGTTGGCCCGGTCACGGGTACGGCGCTAAACGCCAGCTCTGAAGTTATTGCTCTAAGCGTTGGAGCTGGTCTTATTAAATCGGTATTGGTGATGGTGGGTACGCCCTTTGTGGCACCATTCATTGGCTTGAACAATCCACAGTCAGCGATGGTTTATGGCGGGCTTATGGGTACCACGAGTGGTGTTGCCGGTGGGCTTGCCGCTACTGACCCCAAGTTGGTTCCTTATGGCGCAATGACCGCTACGTTTTATACTGGAGTAGGCTGTTTACTCGCACCCTCAGTGTTATTCTTGCTGGTAGATTCTTTAGTGTAATTTAAGCCAGCTATCAGTGAGCAAGCATTCATGACTACCTACGCAATTTCTGATGAAGATCGAGATCGTTTAGCTGAACATCTGGGCTACGTTAGCGCCCACTCAGAAACGATGATGGGTTACCCATCCGCGCGGGATTTCGATTATTCCAGCCTATTGCCCTTCTTGAGCTACTCATTGAACAATGTGGGCGACCCGTTTGTGGCCAGCACATCAAAAGTAGACAGCCGAGAGTTTGAACGCGAAGTATTGACGTGGTGGGCTGACATAATGAACGCGCCTAAAGATGACTGGTGGGGCTATGTCACCAATGGCGGCACGGAAGGCAATCTGTACGGCTTATACTTGGCGCGCGAACTGCACCCCAATAGCATTGTGTACTACTCGAAAGACACTCATTACAGCGTATCGAAAAACCTGCATTTTTTGAATATGCGCAATATTATGATTCGCTCGCTGCCTAATGGCGAAATTGATTATGATGACTTGCGTGAAACAATTCGCGTTAATCGCGATGTAACGCCAATCATTTTTGCCAATATTGGTACAACAATGACCGAGGCCAAAGATGATATTGGACGCATACGTTCGATAATTGACGACCTGGCTGTCTCGGAATATTACATTCACTCTGATGCGGCGATGTGTGGGGCTATTGCTCCTTTTTTGGATAACAAACCCAATTTCGATTTTGCTGATGGCGCACACAGTATGTCGATTAGCGGTCACAAATTTATTGGCTCGCCAATTCCTTGCGGCATGGTGTTAGCGTTAAAGCAGAATGTTAACCGCATTGCTCGCTCTATTGCATACATTGGTACGCTAGACACAACGGTCACTGGTTCGCGTAACGGTATTACTCCGCTGTTTATGTGGTACGCGATGCGAGCGATGGGCAAAGAAGGCTTTAAGCAGCGCATTGAGTATTCTTTACAGCTTGCTGAGTACGCCGAGAAAAAACTTTGCGATCACGGAATTGACGCGTGGCGTAATCCTGATTCGATTACGGTTGTAATGCCGGCTGTGGTTAGTTGGATACAAGACAAATGGCAGCTGGCAACGGCCAGCGGCATTAGCCATATTATTGTTATGCCTAATCTCACCACAGAATTGGTCGATCAGTTTGTGGCGGATGTTGCTATGGAAAACAGCCGGCAGCAGCAACTCGAACAGAAAGACCAATAATAGGAGCCATCCGAATGAAGCTACTGACAATACTCAGCGACAACACTCGAAATCCGATTGCCGAAGTAACGGAACTACTCGCTAAGCACGAGGTTGATATTCGTGATATAGATTTTAGTCAAATGGGTGCTGATTCCTGTTTGAGTTTGGCCGTTAGCGATTATGACAAAGGCCTTGAGTTGTTGATGGATGCTGGCTATCAGGTTATTTCAAATGACATCGTGCTTATTAGAGCCGAAGATCGCCCTGGCGCGTTGGCGGAGATAGCAAAAAAATTAGGAGATCAGGGGGTGGCGATCCGCTCGCTTACTTTGGTGAACTCGAGCGCGAACGTTACTCTGGTTGCCGTGGCGACTTCAGACAACAAGAAAGTGCGCGAGTTATACGCGGATCAGGCGGTGAATTAATTTATGGTGGAGCATAAGGCTACTCCTTATGTACTTTGTTCGCTCCAAGCCATAGGTCATTGCGCGGTATGCAAAGTACTGAGTGCCTAGTGATGTTGTACTTTGAAGCTCGTTCATGAACTGATCAAACAGACAATAAAAAGGGCGACACCTATGGCAACACCGCAAGGTCTAGATCACAGCATTTCACAAACCACTCTTATCTCCGCTGTTTATCCCGTGGGGCCAGCGGCCGTTATCTTAATGCCAATGATAGTCGGCGGTCTTATAGACAGCTATGGTTTTTCAGAACAGCAGGCAGGCGCAATAGCCAGCGCTGAAGGTATCGGCTTGGTTCTTGGCTTATTGGTGGCCGCGCTTTGGGTGCGAAAAGTTCGCTGGCGAATTTCGTTGTTTGTTGGCCTCGCTATTTACGCCCTGCTAAATTTTGGCAGCTCTCTGTTCGAAGGGCACACACAGATTATGCTGCTCAGGTTTTTGTCGGGCTATGTAGGCGGTTGTGTTTTTGCCATTGTTGTTGCAGCTCTGGGAGATAATCGCGAGCCTGATCGAGCTTTTGGTATTGGCCAAGCTGTGCAAGGTTTGCTTATGGGGATTTTATTCGCGCTAGCGCCTACGTTAATGACAACGACTGGCGTCAACGGTGTGTTCTACATGATGGCGGCGCTTGCGCTTGTGTCGATGATATTTCTCACGTGGTTTCCTGACCACGGCGACGTTGGCTCAATTCAGCATGCTGTTGATGATGCTGATAGTGAATCGCTAAAGTCAGCTATGCCCCTTTTGTATTTGGGCTTGTTCGGAGGCTTCGTTTATTACCTGGCTGTATTCGGTTTCTGGGGCTTTATAGAGCGTATGGGTCAGCAAGCAGGGCTGGACCCAAACACGATTGGCTTGGCGCTGGGCGTTTCGCAGATTGCTGCGATATTTGGCGCTTTAGCGGCCGCTGCCGCGGCGCAACGCTTTGGACGCTTTGTGCCAATAGCGATCGCGTTACTTGGCCAGCTGTGGGTTCTGTGGTTACTGGTAGGGCAATTTTCATCAATGGCATTCTATGCCGGCGCCTGTGCTTACCAAGGCTTGTACGTTATGGCAACGTCTTATCAGCTAGGGGTTATTGCCACCTTAGACGATAAGGGTAAGTTCATCGTTATTATGACAGCGCTTCAGGGTTTGGGTGCTGCAGTAGGACCTTCGGCCGCGGCGTGGCTATTGAATCAGAACGACTACACTGCAATTAACTGGGCCGCAGCTGCTGCTTTGATAGTGAGCCTTGGGATTTTTCTCGCCATCATATTGTTATCGAAGGGCAAGCCAAAAGTGACAAGTGACGGCAAAAGCAAAGAAGGAGCAACAGTATGACCATGCAAGTGAAGCTAGACGGCCGCGTAGCGATTGTTACTGGGGCTGGCCAGGGCATAGGCGAAGGTATTGCCAAAGTGTTCGCCCAGTCTGGCGCAAAAGTAGTAGTGGCGACGCGCTCGGCCGATAACGGCCAGCAAACAGTCGACGACATAGTGGCCGCGGGTGGCGAGGCCATGTTGGTGCAGTGCGATGTGGGTCAGCGTTCTGAAATAGAAAGGGTTGTGGCTGCAACGGTAGAGGCTTGGGGACGAATAGACATCGCCATTCATAACGCGGCGATTTTTCCCATGCACAGCGTGGCTGATATGCCCGACGATGTGTTAGATCAAACCCTGGCCGTAAACATGAAGGCAGCATTTTGGATAACTCAGGAGTCACTGCCGTTTTTTAGAAAGCAGGGCGGTGGGCGCATTATATTAACGTCGTCAGTCACTGGTCCTACGGTGGCAATGCCAGGTACCTCAAACTACGCGGCATCAAAAGGCGGCATGAATGCATTTATTCGCACTGCGGCGCTGGAACTTGGGCGAGAAAACATCACTGTTAACGGTGTAGAGCCTGGCTACATCATGACGCAAGCGATGGGTCTTTTGGCAGACGATGAAGAGCTGAAAGAAATGGCGTCGCTGATACCTAATGGAAAAATAGGTGTGCCTGAAGACATTGCTTACGCTATGTTGTTTCTCGCCAGCGATGAGGCGTCGTATATAACTGGGCAAACCATTATTGTTGATGGCGGCTCTACCTTACCAGAGAGCCCTGTTGTACTGCGTGCATTCTACGAAGAGCAAGGCCAGGGATGAGTATGAGTAACAGAGGTGATAACTTACTCGCCCGACGTGATTCCTTGCTAGGGCGAAAGACGCCGCTGTTTTATGACGAACCATTGCATCTGGTGCGTGGCCAGGGTGTGAAACTGTATGCAGCTGACGGCACAGAGTATTTGGATGTTTACAATAATGTGGCCAACGTGGGCCATTGCCACCCCAAGGTGGTTGCAGCGCTGCACGAACAGGCCAGCACTTTAAATATTCACACGCGCTACTTACACGAAACCATTTTAGATTACGGTGAAAGCCTTGTTGCAACCTTTGCCGAGCCCTTGTCGATGGTGATGTTTACCTGCACTGGCAGCGAGGCGGACGATTTGGCCATGCGAATCGCGCGCCATACAACTGGCGCGAAAGGCATTATCTGTACGAATGAAACTTATCATGGCAATACCGCAGCCGTAGACGAATTAGCGACACTGTTTAATGCGGGCCAGGCAATTGGCCCTAATGTGAAAGCGGTTCCCTACCCCGATTCTTACCGGCCATTGAACGGCTTACAAGGTGAGGCATTGGTTGATGCCTATGTTGCAACCATTGATAAGGCGATTGAGGAATTCGAGCAAGAAGGAATTGGTTTAGCCGGCATGCTGGTGTGCCCGATTTATGCCAATGAAGGAGTGCCCAATGTGCCGCCTGGTTATTTACAGCGCGCGGCCGATCGTGTGCGTGCGAAAGGTGGGCTGGTTATTTTTGATGAAGTTCAATCCGGTTTTGGCCGCAGTGGGAGAATGTGGGGCCATGAGTACGCAGGCGTACAGCCCGACATAGTCGCTATGGGTAAGCCTATGGGTAATGGTCACCCCATAGCAGGGGTGGTGTCGTCGCCAGAATTGGTAAACGGCTTTCGCGAAGACGTTATGTATTTTAATACCTTTGGTGGAAATCCCGTTTCATGCGCGGTGGCGCAGGCGGTGTTGAATGTGATGCAGGACGAAAAGCTGGTTGAAAATGCCGATGCGGTTGGGCGCACTATTCGAGATGGTCTGGCTCAATTACAAAACCGGTTCGATGCAATAGGCGATGTTCGTGGGCCAGGTTTGTTTGTAGGGCTTGAGTTGGTCAGTGACAGAGAGACAAAAACACCCGCCACTGACTTAGCTAGGCGCGTGGTAAACCGCATGAAAGAGAAACAGGTGCTGATCAGTAAAATTGGCCCAGGGGATAATATTCTTAAGATGCGCCCGCCCATTGTGTTCTCACACGCAAATGCTGACCAGCTGCTGACTACTTTAGAAGAGGTGCTTAGTAATGAATGCTAATACGGTAAGCTCGCCGGAAGAGCAGATGCTGGCAAATCTTCGAGAGTTGGCGCTTAGCGCTGTGCCACTGTGGGGTTTTGAGTGTAAGAGTTTGAAACTGATTAAGCATCGGGAAAACGCCGTTTACAGGTTGGAAACGAATGAGAGTTCGCTCTATGCATTACGTGTTCATCGCGCGGGCTACCACAGTGACGCCGCCTTGCGATCAGAAGCTCAGTGGATGAGTGCTTTACAAGATTCAGGTGTTTTCGCTCCTGATTTAATTCCTCGCAGTTCTGGCGAGAGCTTCGCTGTGGTGCCACATCCAGATGTTGCTGAGGCTCGCCAAGTAGATTTGCTAGCGTGGATTGATGGCGATCAGTTGGGCTCGGTGGAAGAGGGCTTGGGCGATAATACCGCAGAGATTGAGCGAATTTATGCAACTATTGGACAATCGGCCGCGCGCATTCACCAACACAGCAGCGTTTGGACGTTGCCGCAAGACTTTGTTCGGCACGCCTGGGATTACGAAGGTCTGGTCGGCAACAATCCGTTCTGGGGTCGTTTTTGGGAATTAGAGGCATTAACGCCAGCACAGCGAGAGTTGGTTACGCGCGCGCGTGACCGAGTGCGCGAAGAGTTAAGCGCAATGGAGAAGGCTGCATCAGTATACGGCATGATTCACGCCGACCTTGTACCAGAGAATTTGCTAGTGGATGGCGACAATGTACAGCTGATCGATTTTGATGACGCCGGCTTTGGTTGGTACATGTTCGAGTTGGCAACCGCGCTGTATTTTATTCAAGACGATCCTAATTATTCCGTCGCACGTGAGGCCTTACTCTCTTCGTATCAGGCTGAACGGCCACTTAGCGAGGAAGCGCTTAATACCTTGCCATTGTTTATGCTGGCGAGAAGTTTCACTTATCTTGGTTGGGTTCATACGCGCGAAGACACTGAAACAGCCAAAGAACTTACGCCTATGTTGGTTGGTATGTGCTGTGATTTGGCAGAAGCTTACCTTTAAGGAAAGTTTAGCCGTGGTGGGGATGCGCATAGCAGCGCAAGAGAATCACTGATAGCTTTTGCTGCGCTCGCACGGTCGCTCCGCAATACCCTCCTTCACAAAAATGCCCGGCCTGCGATCGGTCATTTTTGCTTTTTCGGCCGGCTCTTTTACCTTCGCAAAAGCTACCAGTAATCCTCTTGCTTAGTACGAAGGCTTGACGCGTTTAGGCTAAACATTCAAATTAAAAGTAGTGACGTATCGCTGAGCGGGTTAAAGCAGCTTCAGGTTGGCCTAATTCAAGTTGGCATCGAAAGCTCAGCACCAATATGCGCAGACAAATGATTGGTGTCATTAAAGCGACGCAAAACCATTCGCCCTTCATGCGCTACAACATGACTGATTGAGGCATTGTCGGCCCCGAGAAAGGCAAACGGCTGTGAGCCGGTAGCAGCGGCAAGTATGCTGCCAATCACACCGCCATGAACCACCAGCATTACAATTTGATCCGGGTGTGCCGAGACAATTTCTGACAAGCCGCGTTGCACGCGAGTGTGAAGCTGAGCATTCGTTTCTGCCCCAGGAATGGCGCCCCATTCTTGCTGCTGTTGCATCGCAAGCGCTTGTGGGTGACCTTCATGTGATTTGATACGAAACAGGCCGCCTTCCCAATCGCCCAAATGAATTTCTCGAAGATCGGCAATTACTTTTGGAGTGAAGCCATTAAGCTCGCACAATGGTGCGGCGGTTTCATGGGTGCGACGCAGGTTTGTAACGTAGACAGCGTCTATTGGCTGTTTTGCCAAACGCGCGGCCAGGTGTTGAGCTTGCTGTTGGCCTTCGGCCGATAGTTCGGGGTCACCCTGGCCATTAAGCAAAGGGAAAGGTGAGTCCTCACTTGCGGCGCGTGACTCACCGTGGCGTACTAAAATGAGTTCGGTAGCACCCTGTGGGCGTATAAATCGTGCCTGACGGTATTGTTTTTTTTCGCTCATGGAATGTTGGTCATTACTCAGGGTTTAAAAGTGTTTTCGTTAAAAAACGCTTCTTGAACAGACGCTCGTTTGGTACAACTATGGTCTGTGCCTTACTATTGTCTGCGCGGTACTATACAGAAAACCGTCTTTGCAGGAAAAGGTGAAAGGAAACAATGAGCGGATCAATTGGACCACTGTTAGCGGCTGACGAGCAATTTAATCATCAGGTAGTTGAGACCTTTGCGTCTGTAGGTCAGAGTGACCCAGCTTGGGCCGAAAAAGTCTGCGGTATGGCCGCGGCTAAAGACGGCTCGATGCAAATAGCTTTTGGCTTTGGCAAATACACAAACCGCAATGTTGTTGATGCCTACGCAGGCATCGCCAGAGGTAAAGAGCAATGGGTAGTGCGTGCAAGCCGTGCCTTGAGTGAAGATACTGATGGCGTAAGCACAGGCCCAATTCACTACGACATACTGGAACCTTTGCATAAGGTTCGAATTCGACTTGAAGCGAACGATGAGCAACCCATTGCCTTTGACATCGTATTTGAGTCACGTGCAGCCTGCGTGATGGAAGAGCGTGAAGACCGACGCGACATGCGAGGCTACCGTAAAGCCACGGATCAGTTGCGTTACCATCAAACTGGGGTTGTGTCGGGTTGGCTGGAGATGGACGGAAAGCGAAGCGAGATTAGCCAAGAGCAATGGGTAAGCACCCGTGACAAATCCTGGGGTATTCGTCCTCAGGTTGGTATGCCCCTGAGTGACATGGAGCCGGATTTTCATCAGCATATTCCACAGGCTTTGGCGATATGGAATCCTATGTTGTTTCAGCGTGAGGACGGCAGCCAGTACGCATTCCACCATTATTTCTTGCGCTTTTCTGGCGCTGGGTTTTTACATCAAAAAGTGCAGGGTGGTGTAGAGCACGACTTGATATCAGCATCAGTACAAGGAGAAAAAGCAGATTGTGTTATTGGTATGACGCCACATTTGCACTTTGACTCAACGACCAAGCGTTTGCAGCATGGCGAGTTTAACTTCGATATGGAAGATGGCTCTTCGCGGCAAATGACATTTGAAAAATGCTCGGAAACCGGCTTCTACTTAGGCGCAGGGCATTACCATGGTGGCGATGGACACCACCATGGTAGTTGGCGAGGTGTGCAACATGTAGACGGTGATTATGTTGCCGACGCGTCAACGCCCGATGTGCTGGCACGCTACAAGCAGTTTAGAGATTGCATGATAAAGGTGGTGGACCCGGTGGGTGGTGGTGTAGGCTACGGTAACTGCCAAACATATGTACACGGCGCCTGGCCAGAATTTGGTTTAGACGGAAGCGAACCGCTTTATTAAACCGCCGTACTATCCCTTCACTGCACGGCTCAGTAGTCCTCCCAGAGGTTGAATGAGGATTGCGTTGTAACTGAGCAAAGAATGTAAGCCGTACTATGCGAACTCCCCAACAGCCGCCTAAACACAATTGGCAAAATCCGATCACATTATTAATTTTGATGTCGATTGCTATGCCTGTTGCGTTCAATGCCTGGAATGCATTGTTGAATAATTTTGTTGTTGAGCGTGCTGCCTTTACAGGTGTGGAGATAGGAATTCTGCAAAGCTTGCGCGAGGTGCCAGGCTTTCTAAGTTTCACCATGATTTTTGTTCTGCTTATATTGAAAGAACAGATGCTGGCTCTATGGTCTTTATTGCTATTGGGTATTGGCGTAGCAATGACCGGTTTTTTTCCGTTTGAGTATGGTTTGTATTTCACTACAGTACTTATGTCGATTGGTTTTCATTACTTTGAAGCGGTTAAGCAATCTTTATCACTGCAGTGGTTATCGGAAGACGAAGCGCCTCAAGTATTAGGCCGCTTGTTAGCGGTAGGGTCGGTTACCTCACTTGTTGTGTATGCGGTTTTGTACGGTTTTCTAGAGTGGGTGCAGCTTGATTACCAAATATTGTTTTTGATTGCCGGAACCGCCTGCCTTTGTTTGGCCGTATTTATGTGGCTAGGCTTTCCGCAGTTTCCTAGCAAGGGTGAACAACACATGCATTTGGTGTTGCGCCAACGCTATTGGCTTTACTACGCGCTTACTTTTTTTTCTGGCGCCAGACGTCAGATATTTATGGTGTTTGCTGCATTTCTAATGGTGGAGAAATTTGGTTACAGCGCTGCCCAAGTAAGCCTGCTTTTCTTGATTAATTACGCGTTTAACTGGCTTTTTGCAGAGCGTATTGGCGCGACCATAGCAAAGATTGGTGAGAGACGAGCCTTGATCATTGAATACGTAGGCTTAATTTTTGTGTTCACAGCCTACGCCTTCGTTGAAGACGCCAGGCTTGGTGCGGCTTTGTACGTGATTGACCATATGTTCTTCGCATTAGCGATCGCCATCACTACCTATTTTCAAAAAATTGGTGATGCGCAAGACATGGCCAGTACGGCAGGTGTTTCATTCACTATAAGTCATATAGCGGCTGTGGTTATTCCGGCAGCACTTGGTTTGGTGTGGGTTAACTCCCATGCTGCGGTATTTCTTTGTGGCACTGGCTTTGCGATAGGGTCGTTGATTCTAGCGTTTATGGTACCGGACAATCCAAAGACCGGTAACGAAACACGACATTTTGCGCTTCGTTACTGAGCCCATAGAAATTCTCATCAAGCCCTCTGTCCGTTTTTAAGGAACTGTTATCGAATTATTTAGCGATTTATTCAACTATACGCTTTCGGCTACCGATTTACTGATGATGTTTTGCGCTGCATTGTTAGTAGGTATGGCAAAAACGGGCGTAAGCGGCGTTGGTATGTTGGCTGTACCGCTGATGGCGATTGTTTTTGGTGGCAAACAGTCGGCCGGTGTATTGCTGGTTATACTTATTTGCGCTGATGTCATCGGAGCCTGGTACTACAATCGCCATGCGAATTGGCAGCTTCTACGTCGGCTATTACCGTTGGCCTTTGTTGGTATCTTGCTGGGAACCTTTGTTGGCCACCAAATAGACGACGAGAGTTTCAAAGTGATGATGGCTGTCATTATTTTTCTTAGCGTCGCTATTATGGTGTGGCGCGAAAGGGCAAAGGACCTGGCTATTCCTAGTTCAACCTGGTTTGTAGCGTTCTTTGGCATGGCTGGAGGCTTTGCAAGCATGGTCGGCAATGTGGCCGGCTCGGTGATGACCTTGTACTTTCTGTCGATGCGGCTGCCTAAGAATCAGTTTATAGGCACGGCCGCGTGGTTTTTTCTGATAGTGAACCTGCTTAAAATGCCGTTTCACATTGTGGTGTGGGAAACCATCACGGTCGACAGCGCTTTGTTGAGCGCTGTGGCGTTTCCGGCCGTGGCCTTGGGTGCTTACCTGGGTATTCGTATTGTTCGGGAAATACCTGAACAAACGTATCGATACCTGGTTATTGCGATGTTGGGAGTCACCGCGCTTCTAATGCTGCTATAGATAAAGTGAACAGCTGAGTAAAAAAGACGTACAAAAAGAGCCGTTGGTTATGCCCAGCCTAGCTCTCGCATTGCCCAAGGCGCGTTCCAGATTTTCACCATACGCTCTACTTTGTTGTTTGCATCCATTGTTATTGAGTACACATAGTGCGAGTGAGTCTCTTGATTTGTAGCAGGAACCGGGCCGCCCTCGCCGGTGTGTTTAGCATTGTAGGTTCCAAAAAATAGAGCTGTGCGCGACACTTCGTCAAAGCTGGCAGTGTGCAGCTCATAACTCGCACCGGGTGCGGTGACTGTTCCGAACGCCGCTATCCATTCACAGTAGTCTTCTACTGAATCCATTTCGGCTATGGGTTCGCTTTGTGCTTCAAAACATGCGTTGGCTGCTACGTATTGCTTGCAGCCGGCCCAACCTTTAGCGGTTTCGCAGGCTTCAAAAAAAGCTTTAGCGTTTTCAAATGCAGACATAAGTTTCTCCCTAAAAAATGAATAATGTAGGCGTGAGCCAATGCTGCGTAAGGCCTAGCTTGATGCTTGTCCGCCATGTTGGTAATTAACCACGGTCCCACCATCAACAGGTATAACCGTTCCGGTAGTGTAGGCACCGGCCATTGAGCTTAAATAGATTGCAATACCCGCCATTTCTTCCGCTTTTCCTACCCTACCCAACAAGCTGTTGTTCTCAATGATACCCAACTCGTCACCGGCAAACAGATGCTTGGTCATCTGGCTTGGGAAGAAGCCAGGTGCTATGGCGTTTACTGTCACGTTAGCCGAGCCAAGTTCAACAGCCAGATGCTTGGTTAAGTGATGAACCGCGGCTTTGCTGGTGGTGTAGGAAAAATTCGGAAGTGCATGAACCGAAGGGATATGCAGCCCTTCCATAGAGCCGATGTTGATGACTCGAGCTGGGTCTTCTTCGGTGGCGCCTAGCTTGAGTAACGGAGCTAGATCCCTGGTTAAGGTAAATACCGAATTCACATTAACTTGCATGACCTTATTAAAGCCCGCCTCGGAGTATTCTTCAAAGGACTGGCCCCACGATGTGCCCGCATTATTTACCAATATGTGCAGCGCTGATTCCTCGGCTTGCAAGCGCGCGACAAGTGCTGCGCGATCGTCAGCATTGGCAACATCGCCAGCTAATGCAAAACATTTTCCGAATTCGGACAGTGACTTGGCAGCCTCAATACAAGGTTGTTCTTTGCGCGCGGTTATATACACAGTGGCACCGGCCTCTAGCAGGCCTTGGGCAATCATATAGCCAATGCCGCGCGACCCTCCTGTAACCACGGCAACTTTGCCATGCAGTGAAAATAGGCGGTTTATGTTTAAAGAGGCTGAGTTCATAGTTTGCATAAATGGTTGCTTAAATGGACAAGGGTTAGGTGTTATTCGTTAACTACACAGGCTAACAGAAGTTTGCGGCTAGCCCAATCACGATTGCGTGGTTTAGAATCAGGGCTCTTTATTAAGCTTTGGCTGTGGGCGGTAAAAATGGCGAGTACGACGGTTTCATTTACGCAAATGAAGGACGGTACAAAAGAAGACTATCTTTTATTACATGAGTTAGAGGAGGGCTTTCACGCCGCAACGGGCGAGCGAATTCTTGTCGAGCTGCGCAGCCATGGCGAGAGCACATTGGAAGGCTATAAGATCACCCGGTTAGAGCACGCCTTGCAATCAGCAACTCGAGCCGAAGCCGATGGTGCGGATATTGATTGGATTGTTGGCGCTTTGCTGCATGATATTGGCGATGGCCTCGCCCCACAAAATCATGACAAGTTCGCTGCAGAGGTCATTCGGCCGTTCGTTCGATGGGACGTGACCTGGGTGGTCGAACACCACGGAATTTTCCAGATGGTGTACTACGCGCATCACTATGGTTGGGATAGAAATGCCCGCGACGAATTTCGTGACCATCCTTGCTTTGATAGTTGTGAGGCTTTCTGTGAGCGCTGGGATCAGGCGTCATTCGACCCAGACTTCGAAGCCAAAAGCCTGGACCACTTCGTACCGATGGTGCGGGAAGTATTTGCGCGTAAGGCCTATGATGCGCAGGTAGTACAAGAAGGGCTGGTTACACAGCTGCATTCTTGATGTCTATTTTTGCAGCGCTATCATTCTCGCCGCCTCGAACGCGGCTTGAATGGAACGCTTGGTAGCGCTGGGGTTCTTAGACGTTTCTCCTAGCACCACCATCAAACCCTCTACCATGCTGGCTATCAATAACGCCTTTTGTTGAATCTTTGCCCTGTGCATTCCGGTATGTAATTGTGCAATATGTTCGGAGAGTTGCTGAATATCAATGGCATACAGTTCCTCGAGATAGCGCCCCTCAAAATTATCCATAGAGCCTAGCAGCGCCCAGAACTGAATAAAGAACTGCCGTGTTGTGCGTTTGGAGGCATCTTCCAAATGAAAGCGCAGTATGGCTTCGAAGCGATCGATTGGCGAGTTCGCAGCTTGTGCCTCAACCACGCGTTGACTTGCTATTTGATAGCGTTGGCCAATATCCTCAAACATAGCGTGTACTAAGTCTTCGCGACGGGGGAAATAGTATTGAAGATTGGCGAGGCTCACGCCGGCGCTATCTGCCACATTTCGCATGCTGAATTTTGAAAGAGGCTGACTCTCAAGCAAATCATGGGCCGCCTGAATGACTCGTGAGGATGTTGCAACGCCGGCTTTGCGGGTGGCCGTTCCTTTTCTTACCGAAAGACTCATTAGTTTGAATGTGTACTCCAAGTGCTATTTGTACAGTGTATCAATTAGTCGTTGTTTGGTCACTTGACAGATTATGGGTCGAGTGACAAACTTTGGTTCGATGAAAAATAGCTAGCTGAAGAAAAGCAGTACGAAACTGAGTAACGAAACAATAAATGGGGTATTTGTTATGTCAAAGCTAAAACTGGGTTTACTGCTGGTGCTTGCCAGCCTGTGTTCATGTGCTGCTAATTCTGGAGGAGTCGGGCAAGCTGCCGCGGCCCAGGTTAGCGCCGAACAGCAATTGCAAGATTTCCAAGCCGCTATTCGCGCAAAATACGATATGAAGGAAGCCGCTTTTGCAGCTAACGACATTGAGCCGATCATAACCCGTTTCTACTCAGACGATGCGATATCTACTGGCCCCGATGGCACAACTAAAATTGGACGCGCTGAGCTGCGACCGGTTTATGAGGAGGTCATCGCTTCGAATGTAAGAGTAGAGTCGATAAACAGTGTTGTTAACGGCGATGCAGGTTGGGACTGGGTGAACTTCCATGTAACTCCGCCCGTAGAGTCTGGCGATGAGCCGTTTACGTTCAAAATGGTTTTTCTGTGGGAGAAAATAGACGGCGAATGGTGGTCGCAGGGTGAAATGTACGTTGTTGGTAAGTTCTAGCTCTAGGCTGTTTATAGCTCTAGGCAGTTTATAGCTCTAGGCAGTTTTTGGCTCTAGGCAGTTTATAGCTCTAGGCAATTTCTAACTCATAGTGGAGATGGCATCATGTCTGATAAGAAATCTACAGACTCTAAGGAAACGATTAAAAAGCCAATCAGTCGTAGAGACTTTGTTGGTGGCACTTTGCTTGGCAGCGGTGCGGCTCTGCTTTCTAGTGCGGCGCCAGGGGTTAAAGGTGCTGCGTCTAAAGCGGCACCAGACAAATTCGCCTTAGGGCGCACGATGCCTTTGCCTTTAACGGGCTTGGATGCAAGTTGGTCTGGACCGGGTGGCGTAGGCGATTACGCCAGCTCAAATGGCAATACCCATGACGTTGTTAATGCCGCGCATACTTTTCGCAACGACGATTTCGCTGGTTTATTAAACAGAGCAAAAGACAGTGACGAAGAATACGACTTGGTAGTGGTTGGTGCTGGCTTTGCAGGGTGTACCGCGGCCTATACGTATCGAAAAGAGAATCCTGACGCGCGCGTTCTTATTTTAGATAACCACTCTATGTTTGGTGGCGAAGCGCGACAAAACGAATTTGAAGTGGACGGCCACAGGCTTTGGGCGCCGCAAGGTTCAACCGGAGCGGTATGGCCTTTGTCAGTCGCCAAAAAAATTGGCATGTACTCGCCCATTTGGGACCAACTGAAGCTGCCGCAGCGATTCGAATGGCAGCAGCCAACTAACTCTGATTTAAAAATACCTGAGGACAATTACACGCCTATGCATTTGGCATGGGAAAAGACTGATCTCGGCTGGTTTCATGAAGGCCATGGTATGGCTGTAAACCCCTGGGCAAACCGATTCAAGGATGTGCCCTTCGACACAAAAACCAAGAACGATTTCTTATGGATGGAAACCTATAGGCAACCGCCGGAACGTGAGGACTGGGATCGCTGGCTCGACAGCATGACCTACAAAGAGTTTCTGATTAATGAAATGGGCCTCGATAACCCAATCATTCACGACTATTTAAATCCTTTTGGCGCGGCAATGGGTATGGGCTTGGGTGGCGACGTTATTTCGGCGTTGCAAGCGAGTAATTTTTTGCAACCGGGTGTGACCGAATACGGGCGAGTGTTGGGTTTAGGCGATCCAACTAACGATGTTATTTTAGCGCAGTGGCCGGGTGGCAATACGGGCACTCTACGTCATATTGTAAAAGAACTTATTCCAGGTATTTTTGGCGACTCGCCTGATTTAGGCGCTGTGCTCTCAAACCCGATCGATCGAGACCTGATTGACAATAAGCATCAGAAAGTGAGGATGCGCTTGAGTTCACTCGTGGTAAACGTAAAACACAGAGGGCCTGTAGAGTCGGCCGATGTTGTTGATGTGACGTATCACAATGGCGGTGAGATGCACAAAGTAACGGCCAAGCATGTAGTAATGGGCGGTCAGCAGCATCTTAACAAGCGTGTGGTTAGCGACCTGCCGCAGAGGCATTTGGATGCTATGGACCAGTTTATGCACGCGCCGATGATGTTGGTAAATGTCGCACTTACCAACTGGAAGTTTATGGACAAGCTGGGTGTGGCGTCGGTGCGATGGTTTGGTGATGACATGGGGTGGTTTACCACATTGCGCAAGCAAATGATCATCGATGGTAAAGAGCCGATGCCATTAGACCCAGCCAAGCCAACGGTGCTTACCCTGTACAACTCTTTCTGCATGCCTGGTTTGGCGGTTGATAAGCAGTGTGTGGCGGCGCGAATGAAAATGTTCTCACTGAGTTATGCCGATATCGAAAGCCATATAAAGCGCCAGTTTACCAAGATGTTCGGCTCGGCCGGTTTTAATGCAGAGCGCGACATTGCCGGCATAGTGGTTAACCGACAAGGACACGCGTATGCCGCGACACCTCCCGGGTTTTTCTTCGGTAAAGACGGTAAGCCAGCGGTTAGCGATGTAATTCGCGAACAGCACGGTCGTATAGCTTTTGCTCATGCCGAGTTGATGGGCATGCAAATGTGGGAAGGTGCGGTGCATGAGGGTGAGCGCGCGGGCCATCAACTCTCGGGCCATAAATAGGGGCTCAGGAAGAAATGTTCTAAAGACGGTGCATTATGAGCCTGCTTGAAAAGGTGTTTTTTGCTTCTCTCTGAGCCAATCTGCAGTGCGCGCATTACCACGCTAGGCCCCCTATTAATTGGTAACTTGCCTGCTATGAGGGTGATAGTACAAACTACTACCCGAGCAGCCTATAAGAAAAAGGGCTTGTGACTTCGCGTTTAGCGAGTAAGCGGGTGAAAGGAACGGACAAAAAATAAGCTAATTTCAAGTGGTCCTACTCTCAGGGTCAATATCGAGGAAGCAATATGAAGCACATCAACAGACATCATAGATTGGCGCGAGCGAGCAAACTTGCCGCCGCCGTAACCGCTGCCAGTATCGGATTTGGAACACAGGCGTCGGTGCTTGAGGAGATTGTGGTTACCGCGCAAAAGCGTGAGCAAAATCTGCAGGACGTTGGTATATCGGTCACCGCATTTTCAGGTGAGCAGATGAAGGCGCTGGGTGTGACCAACACCACCGAAATTACTGAGCAGATTGCCGGCCTGCAAATGACCAGCTTCTCGCCTAACCTTGTGACATTCAATATTCGCGGTGTATCGCAGAATAACTTTACCGACAACAACGAAGCGCCCGTAGCGGTTTACATAGATGACGCTTACGTTGCGAGCATGAACGCTATTAGTGGTCAGCTATTTGATATTGATCGTGTTGAAGTACTTCGCGGCCCACAGGGCACTTTGTTTGGTCGTAACGCTACAGGTGGTGTGATTCACTATTTGACTAACGGAGCGGACGACGAAGAAACCAATGGCTACGTTGAAGGGACCTTTGCTGATTACGATAAAAGAAGCTTTGAGGCAGCTGTTGGCGGGTCGTTCTCGCCGAGCGTGCGATATCGTTTTGCAGCGCGTACAGAAAAATCTGACGGATACATTGAGTCGGCTACTTATCCACAAGCTTTAACCGACGTACCTGTTGGCGTACTGCCACCTGCCAGCGGCCAGGATTTGGGTGGTTCGGATGGCTTTGCTCTTAGAGGTTCATTCCAGTTTGACCTGTCAGACGCTGCAACTCTTGAATTAATGGTTAAGTATTCCGAAGATAATGATGTGCCTACCGGTGGTTATAGCTTTCTGCCTTACGGCGGTAGCGGCGGAGCGCCCAGTGATCCGGCGGACCCTAATGCCTATGTGCCACCAGAGTTTACCGGCTTTGTAACCAATGTGATTGGCGCACCTGCCGGGGCTACATCGGCTATCTTTTTCTGCAACGATCAGATCAATTGCTTCGCACCAGTCGATACTGCTGGCCGAACGACATTTACGGGCGACTCGCCCGAACCATTCAAACACTATTCTGATTACGCTGGCTTTATGGATCGTGATACAACCAACGTAACAGCTAAGCTCGATTGGGAATTGAGCGACAGCTTGAGTCTTGTGTCGATCACCAACTATTCAGCGACCGATAAGTTCTACACGGAAGATGGAGACGGCATACCACCACCCATCATTGAATTCACGACGGTTGCTGACTTCTCACAGATATCGCAGGAGATACGCCTGTCCAGTGAGGGAGAAAGGCTGCGCTGGACCGCTGGTGCCTACTTTCTGGATATGGAAACAGACGCCGACGTAGTGACCGTGGGCGCGCCAGTTGGTGGTGTGGCCGCCGAGCTAGGTTTTTTTGACGGCGCGGGCAACAATCTAGCTGTTAATGCCCGAGTGGCGCAAGACTATCTACTGGAATCCACTAACTGGTCAGTCTTCGGCCAGGTGGAATTTGATTTAAGTGACGCGATGACTCTGATTGCGGGTTACCGATATTCACAAGATGACAAGGAACTGGACTTAACGACTACTTTCCAGGCCGACGCCTTGATTACTGACGTAGCATCAGGAGCTAATGATGGCACAGCGGTTGCCGTTGAGACTCTAAATCTTGCACAGGCTGTGGCTGCAGTGGGTGGCAATCAAGATGAGGTGGACTACGGCGATTACGCCGCGCGTCTGCAACTGGATTATCGTATGAATGACAGCACGCTGTTGTTCGCATCTTATAATCGAGGCATTAAAGGTGGTAACTTTGCACCATCTGCTAACGTAACCGTGGCTCAAGTTCGGCACAGTGAAGAAGTGTTAGATGCTTTTGAGTTAGGTGTGAAGGCTGAGTTTCTTGATGGCCGCGCCAGATTGAATGCTACCGCGTTTTATTACGACTACGATGACTATCAGGCCTTTACTTTCGCCGGCGGCACACCAAGTGTGGCAAACGCGCAGGCTGAGAACCAGGGTGCTGAGATTGAATTAACCTTGCTGCCCAACGAGCGCTGGGACATTATTCTTGGTATGTCGTTCCAGGACTCTTCTGTAGACGGTGTGCAAACTCCTCAGCTACAGGGAACACCCGTTGGCTTTAGCGTAGACTGGCCTGTGGATATTCTTAATGGTGTTGAATTGCCGAACGCTCCAGACGTTAGCTTTAACTACCTATTTCGCTATAATATTGACGCATTAGGCGGCAATGTTGCATTTCAGGTAGATGGCTCCTATTACGGCGATCAATTCCTTGAAGTCACCAACGGAGGCGCCGCAGTACAAGAAGCCTATAATGTGACGAACCTTAGTGCCAGTTGGGCTAATGATAACTTCAGCATTAAAGCCTGGATGAAGAACGCCGGTGACGAAGAGTACAAGCAGTATGCTTTGGACTTAGGTATTCTTGGTGGTACTGCGGTTTATGGCCCTCCTCGATGGTGGGGAGTTACCGGAGCTTATAATTTTTAGGCGCTGTGTTACTCATTGCGCTGTGTGAGGTTTGTAATGAAGCGCAATAAAATGAATGGAGGGCCCAGTGCCCTCCATTTTCTTTTTCAAGACCCTGATAAGCGAACGGCTTTGTTGTTAGGATTATTACTGGTTCTAGTACTTTTTCTGAGTGCCTGTCAGCAAGAGCTGACTCCGACTTTAGAAATTGTTCAGCCCGCTCCTGCTTCTATTTCCCCTTCTCCTTCTGATAAACCTAATGTATTACTGATTGTTGTCGACGACATGGGTTTTTCAGATCTAGGCTACTTCGGCGGCGAAATTCCTACCCCAAACATTGACGGCTTAGCTGCAGACTCAGTAGCGCTTACTAATTTTCATACAGCACCTACCTGCTCGCCAACTCGTTCAATGTTGTTGTCGGGTGTAGATAGCCACGTTGCTGGGCTGGGCAACATGTTTGAGGAGCTGGCGCCAAACCAAAAAGGTAAGCCCGGTTACGAGGGCTATTTGCACGAGCGCGTAGCGCCCTTGCCGGCTGTGTTTCAAGACGCGGGTTACCGCACGTATATGGCGGGTAAATGGCATTTGGGTTTGGCGGATGATCAAGCGCCTACGCAACGAGGTTTTGATCATGCTTTTGCTTTGTTGCAAGGTGGCGCCGGGCATTTTTCAGATATGCAGTCTTTGTGGGAAACCGAAATAGGTAATCGCGGTAAAGCCAAGTACCGTGAAGACGGCAAAATGCTGGATGCATTGCCAGACAATTTCGAATACTCCAGCCAATTCTACGTCGACAAGATGCTCGACTATTTAGAACTAAAACAAGAATCAAGCTCGAAACAAGAGCAGCCGTTTTTTGCTTACTTATCGTTTAGCGCGCCACACTGGCCACTGCAAGCGCCCGCTGCAGCTATAGCGCGCCACAAAGGCAAATACGATGAGGGCTACGAGGCACTGGCGCGCAAGCGCTTACAGCGCCAGATAGAGTTAGGCTTTGTGCCGAAAGATACAAAGCTTGGCCCCCGCCCCGCGGATGCACCTGCGTGGAATGAGTTGAGCGAAGAAGAGCAGGCCTTGTCGGCGCGGCGTATGGAAATTTACGCGGCGATGTTGGACGAAGTAGACCGGCACACAGGCCGCCTAATCGATTCCTTGAAGGCGAGTGGCCAGTTAGATAATACGATTGTTGTGTTTATGTCTGACAACGGCGCTGAAGGTCACAGCCTGGATGCCCTGTTTCCTGAACCTGTTTTTCCAAAAGCCAGAGAGTGGGTGTTGGGTACTTTCAAGTACGACCTGGCATCGCTAGGTGGCCCCGATTCCTATGTGTTGTACGGCCCTGGTTGGGGTTGGGCGGCTACACCGGCATTTCGTGGCTATAAAGCGTATGTAACGCAGGGCGGAACGCGTGTGCCTGCATTTATTTCTTACCCGGCTCTGTCTTTAGGTGGAAGTAAAAGCAATGCGCTGCTTAGCGTTAAGGATATAGCGCCTACTTTGTTGGAACTCGCTGGAATAGCTAAGCCGGGCGGTGTTTTTCGCGGAAGGGATGTGGCAAAAATTAGCGGTCAATCTATGTTGGCTGTGCTGGCGAATGAAGGAGTGGATACTCCCGGGCTTTCTGAAGTTAAAGAAAGAGTGTTGGGCTTCGAATTGTTCGGCAAGCGAAGTATTCGCCAAGGCTCTTGGTCATTGGTTCATATGTTTAAGCCGCAGGGTATTGACGACTGGCAGTTGTACAATCTTGATCAGGATTTGGCTGAGCAAAATAATCTTGCTGAAAGTCATCCAGAAAAATTGAAGGAAATGATTTCTTTATGGGAAGTTTATGCCAGTGAAAACGGCGTGGTGCTTCCTGATTGGAATAGTGGGTATTGAGGGAGATGAGGTCTACTTTAACGTCAAGGCCTATATTCACCCATCTATATTCTTAGCCCGTGCCAAACAGATTGCATATTGTTTTTGCGCTCAATGGCACATCCATGTGCCGTCCCTCGCTACTATCCCTGGCGCTATTCGCTTCAAAACAGTATGCAATCCGTTTGTCACTATATGGGCTGTATTCGAGGGGTTTGTCGCTCTAACCGTGGTAGTCTTGCGGGAGGTTAGGCATGTGTTGTAGTGAATAGCGCCAAGGACGGACGCGGGATGGGGCAGGGATGCCCCACTGAACGGAAACACATGCCTAACCTCTCGTGCGACGGTGGATATGCACGACGACGTCACTTTCCCAACTTAAGTTAGGATATTCGGAGCAAGTACATATGTCAGATACAAACATCATTCCAATTCTAACTCCAAGCCAAGTCCAATCGTTTAATGATGATGGTGTGCTGCACGTAAAAAGCGCAGTGTCTTCGGATTGGGTTGAGTACTTACTGGCGTTTACCGATAGGCAGTTGGAAGCGCCTAGCCAATGGGTTAACGACGGTGCGCCAGGACGGCGGCGCGACAGGATGTTCACTGATCGCTATTTGTGGCAGAAAAACGAAGAGATTAATCGTTACGTGCTTGAGTCGCCGTGTGCACAGTTGGCGGCCCAAGCGATGGGCAGTAACTCTGCGCGTTTCTACTTTGATCACTTGCTTGTTAAGGAGCCCGAAACAACCGCGGTAACGCCCTGGCACCAAGACATTCCCTATTGGCCATTTTTAGGTAAGCAAGTGTGTTCGGTGTGGGTAGCGCTAACACCGGCAACGGTGGCAGGCAGTGCGATGGAATTTGTGCGTGGTTCGCATCTTGATGGCAACTATTATCAGCCTGAGGTTTTTGGCGATCGTAAAGACCACCCAAATGCGGCCTGGACGGGTAAGTCTGAAGCCGTGCCGGTGCCGGATATTGATGCTGATCGAGGACGTTTTGATATCGTTGGTTGGGATGTGGAGCCGGGTGACGCGATTGTATTTTCGTCCTGGATACTACACGGGGCTGGTGGTAATCAATCCTCTAACCAACGGCGGGTGGCCATTTCTACTCGCTGGTTGGGTGATGACTGTGTGTGGCATCCGCACGATGGTGCCGACCCAACGGTAAACCCAGAAGAAGTGAGTGTTCAGCCGGGCGAGTACCCAGCTGATGATCGCTTGTTTCCGAAAGTATGGCCAGCCTAAACTAGCGAGACTTCCTAAAGGATAGAGCGGGTTACTATCACTTCACTGCGAGGGTGCTGACTTCGTTCTTGCTCTACCAGCGTGTCCCAGGTTTTTCGAAAGTGCGACAAAGCTGAGTCAGCGGCGATTCCGCGCGGCTGGAATGGTTCGTCTATTTCTAACAGCTTCTGTTGAGCTTCGATGATGACCTTATCTTCCCAAAAACCTTCTAGCAAACTTTCTTGCAGCGACAGAGATATCGATTCATCGTCCTTTTGATAATTACGCAGGTAGTTCCAGAAAAAGTGTGAAGTACTTTTTGTTTCTGGTGTCATGTACTGACAGTTTCTGTATTGTTTAACCTCAGACTGATCTTCCGCGGTATCCCAGCCCAGCGGGCCAAAGGCTGTTTCCATCAGGAATATGCCTGGCGCGAACATTTGTACGTAATTGCGTCGGTCGACAATATCAGGCCCCTTTGGGAATGCTTTTACATGATAGGGCGCTGGCTTACTTTCCCGATGCCAACGCTCAAACTGAAAACCATTGTCTAGTCGTTCTATTTCCTGCCGGGTTTCTACTGCGTAAGCTTCGGAGCCTCCCAAGGTATTGGTGTGAACAAAGGCAAGGTGAGAGAAGTCAGCAAGGTTGTCGATAATCAGCATCCAACTGCAGTCATAGTGTAAGTAGGCCTCTTGCGGCAGGCCTTGCCATTCGGGGCTTTGCAGCGGTGCATAATCGATTATGTCATCGGGGTTGGCCAGTTCTGGGTCACCCATCCAGATCCACAGTAGGTTTCCTCTAGCCTCGATGGGGTAGCTGCGCACTTTATGCGAAGCAGGCACTTTGTCTTGGCCAGGTATCTCAATACAAATGCCGTCTGAGTCGAATTTAAGACCGTGGTACATGCAGCGAATGCAGTCGCCCTCAATGCGACCCATAGACAGCGGCGCGGCGCGATGGCAGCAGCGATTGTCTAGCGCAACGTAGCGACCGGACTCGCCGCGGAAAATAACAATGGGTTTTTCAAGAAAGGTGCGGGCCAATTTGCCTGCTTCTTCTACTTCATGATTCCAGCCTGCCGCGTACCAGCAGTTCCACAGAAAATTATCGTTTGAATCAGCCATGACAGAATACCTTTGTGGTTCGTTTATGCTTATTAATGTTCTTGCTTAAGAGCAGTATTAGAAGATAAATAGCCATAAACGGGCTTTATATCGTATATTATCTTCCAACGACGATGAATATCCTCTCACGTGAGAGGATTAAAAGCAAACTTTGAGGCGCTTTTGGATACTGAACGATCATTGCTACTAAACCACTACACGCCGTATCGGCTGGTGAACCTTGCCAAGCGAGTCAGCGATGCCTGTAATCAGGCCTATGGTGCTCCGAATGGGGTTACTGTTGCCCAGTGGCGCATACTGGCGCGATTGGGCCAGCATAAGGAGGTTAGCTCGCGGGTTTTACCAAGCGATACGTTTATGGACAAGTCACGCGTATCGCGCGCCTTGCAGCAGCTTGAAGACAAAGGGCTGGTGATTGCCAGAGTGGATGAGGACGACAATCGTGCAAGAAAAATAGCCTTAACAGATGAGGGTGGCCAGCTTTACCAGCAGATTGTGCCGCAGGCTCTAGAGTGGGAAGCAAACTTTCTCTCAACGTTAAGTACAACTGAGCTCAGGGATTTTCTAATGACGATGAGTAAACTTGAGGCTTATCTGGGGGAGGCTGAATAGGAAGTGAAGCAATCAACACTTTTCTTGCAATTACTTTAAGCTTAAAATAAAGATCTGTTACACAGCAATCGAGTAAAACATTGAGTACTGTTTTTAAGGAATTTCAGAAAACCTGTGAACTTGCCGCAGAAAAGGCCTTTCTGCACATACCTTTAACCGCGGCTCAACAGTATTCATCAACGGCTATTGATTACAGCTACGCGCAGGCGATGATCAAAGTGCTCGAGGCTAAACAAGAGTATCAACGCTGTGGTTTGCTGAGTGGGCAACGTATTGTTTTGGCGCTTGAGAACCGGCCTGAGTTCTTTTTTAACTGGTTGGCGCTTAATAGCCTAGGCTGCAGCGTGGTTCCCGTTAATACAGAAATGCCCGCCAACGAAATTTCCTATTTTCTGGCACACAGCGAGGCTGTTGCGATTGTATGCCTGCCTGAAAAAATGGATTTATTGGCAGATGCTATTACTGAACTGAAAGCCGAGATGAGAGCAGAGCAGAGCGCTGAACCGGCTCCGGTCTTGGTTGCGAGTAACGATTTACAAAGCTTGCCAGAACTTAGCGGCACTGCGGTTTCAGATGATTCTAGCGCTGATAAAGATAAAGAATGCGCCCTGCTGTATACCTCTGGCAGTACTGGCCGCCCCAAGGCCTGCATCTTGTCTAACGCCTATTTTATGGCGTTCGGTGACTGGTATAAACACCTAGATGGCTTGGGCGCTATTGAATGGGGTAAGGAACGTTTGCTCACACCGTTACCCCTAGGCCATATGAATGCGATGGCCGTTTCATCCACGGCGATGATTATGAACGCCGGTTGTATTATTCAACTCGACAGATTTCACCCCAGTACCTGGTGGCAATCCGTACGCGAGTCGAAGGCCACAATGTTGCACTATCTTGGCGTGCTTCCAGCCATTTTGCTTCAGCTGCCCGAAGAACCCACCGATGATTTGAATGGGCAGGTAAAGTTTGGTTTTGGTGCAGGTGTGAATCCCAAACATCACGCACCGTTTCAAGAACGTTTTGGTTTCCCGCTGATAGAAAGCTGGGCAATGACCGAATGTGGTGCAGGTGGTTGCATTACGGCCAACAAAGAGCCGAGACATGTAGGAGAGAGTTGTTTTGGTCGACCTACTGACGCAGTAGAGTACCAACTTATTGATGAGCAGGGTTCTATTGTGGAGCCTGGCACGCCCGGTGAATTAAGAGTTCGATCAGCCTTCGAGAACAAGCAGCAAGATTTCTTTTCAGGTTACTTTAAAGATCCAAAAGCAACGCAAGAAGCGTGGAAAGACGGCTGGCTGAATACTGGCGACGTGGTTATGCAACATGAAGATGGCTGCCTGCATTTTGTTGATCGTCGAAAGAATGTCATTCGTCGTTCTGGAGAAAACATTGCGGCACTAGAAGTTGAGGCAATTCTCTCTTTGGATGATTGTATTCAGGAAGGCTTAGTTGCAGCGGTGCCAGATGAGCTGCGTGGCGATGAAGTGGCGGCTTGTATTGTGTTGCATGAGGGTTATGAGGCCGACCAAGCTACAGCCGAAGCGATTGTTGAACGCTGCCTTGCGCAACTCGCGTATTTCAAAGCACCAGGCTATATCGCTTTTTGCGATGTCTTGCCAAAAACCGCATCGAACAAACCAAAGCGAGCCGACGTGAAAATACTCGCGCGCCAAAGAGTGGCAGACGGCGAGTGTTTTGACACTCGCGACTTGAAGAAGAATCCTAAGCAGTCTATTTCTTCGAGTTAGTGCTTTCGTAACTTGCTTGAGTGAAGACGGGCATGTGGTCGTGCTCAATCTCCGTCACACGAGAGACTTGGGTTGTATTTCCGTTCAATAGGCCATCTCTGGCCCGACCCTCATCTAGTCACTCCCGGCATCCTGCCTTACGCGCCACATTTCAGCGCACAATCCAAATGCGTGCACCACTTCGTGCACTATTTCTGTAGCGGTCTTCATTCTTTATTGCTGCGATTCATACCCAATAACGGCTTAAGCCATTAGAAAACAGGGATTTTTAGAAGGTGGCACGCTTCGTGCTATTTCGTAATCAGAGGCTAGTTAATGATTAAGGAGTTAACCATGAAAATGATTACCGCCATTGTTAAGCCGTTCCGGCTTGATGCAGTTAGAGAGGCTTTGTCCGACATAGGCGTGCAAGGCATAACCGTCACTGAGGTGCGTGGTTTCGGTAGGCAAAAAGGCCACACGGAAATGTATCGTGGCGCTGAATATCAAGTGGATTTTTTGCCGAAGGCAAAGATAGAAGTCGCGGTGATCGATAGCGTGCTGGACCAAACAATCGACGTTATCTGCAAAGCCGCAAGCACTGGAAAGATTGGTGATGGCAAAGTGTTCGTTACCGAACTCGAGAAAGCGATTCGTATCCGCACGGGTGAAGTGGACCATGACGCGATTTAGCAAGCAGTACTTTATTGATGTGAGGACATTCTAGATGGAAAATCAAATTTTTGAATTACAGTACGCAATAGACACTTTCTATTTCTTGATGTGTGGCGCTCTGGTGATGTGGATGGCAGCGGGTTTCTCGATGCTTGAAGCTGGCCTTGTGCGCTCGAAAAACACGACAGAAATTCTAACCAAAAACGTTGCCTTGTTTGCCGTGTCCTGCCTTATGTATCTCGTATGTGGATACGCGATTATGTATGACGGCGGCATCTTCCTTAGTGGTATCAATGGCGGTGACACTGTGGCGGCCGACGCGCTGGCGGCGTCAGCTGAGAATGGCTTTGACGGCGACGCGGTATACTCCAGTGCGTCAGACTTCTTCTTTCAAGTAGTGTTTGTTGCCACCGCTATGTCGATTGTGTCCGGCGCTGTCGCTGAGCGTATGAAGTTATGGGCATTTTTAGCATTTGCAGTTGTGATGACCGGGGTTATCTATCCTCTGGAAGGAAGCTGGACTTGGGGTGGTAAGGACGTATTTGGCATGTTCAACCTGGGCGAAGCGGGCTTCTCTGACTTTGCAGGGTCAGGCATTGTGCACATGGCCGGCGCAGCAGCGGCACTGGCAGGTGTAATCTTGCTTGGCGCACGAAAGGGAAAGTATGGCAAAGACGGTTCTATAAATGCCATTCAAGGCGCTAACATGCCGCTTGCTACTTTGGGTATGTTCATCCTCTGGATGGGTTGGTTCGGATTCAACGGCGGTTCGGTGTTAAAGCTTGGTGATATAGCCAGTGCAAACTCGGTTGCCATGGTGTTTCTGAATACCAATACAGCGGCTGCTGGCGGTTTGATTGCAGCGTTGCTTACCGCTCGTATCATGTTTGGGAAAGCCGACCTTACGATGGCCATTAATGGTGCGTTGGCTGGCTTGGTTGCGATTACCGCCGAGCCATCAACGCCTACAGCTCTAGCGGCCACCCTTATTGGAGCGGTTGGTGGTGTGTTGGTTGTATTCTCTATATTGCTCCTGGACAAGGTCAAAATCGACGACCCTGTAGGCGCGATATCAGTGCATGGAACAGTTGGCCTTTGGGGCTTACTTGCTGTGCCACTCACAAACAGTGGAACTACCTTTGGTGGGCAATTGTTAGGCGCGGCCACAATATTTGTTTGGGTGTTTGCGGCCAGCTTCGTTGTCTGGTGGGTGTTGAAGCTAGCGCTTGGCATACGTGTTAGTGAAGAAGAGGAATACGAAGGCGTGGATATTTCAGAATGTGGAATTGAAGCCTACCCAGAGTTTGTTTCGGGCAGATGAGCGATAGCTAAGCTGCTCATGTATCGGGTGGTTGCGCAGCTTAGCTGTCAATCACTTGATCCTTCAATAGGTTTTGTTTGGGTTCGCTTCTGGCGAACCTTTTTTTATTCCTACAGTTTCTTACAACAACTCTTTTGTATCATTCGCCGAATTAAGAACTCAATAACCCGCTTTATGCTCTTCGGTCTTATCTGATTTGAACGAGGCGGCCAAATTCCTCACGCTGCTAGCCAGCAACCCTGAGTCCGCGCCCACGCCAACAAATGTGACGCCGTGCGCTACGTAATGTTTTACCAGCTCTGCATCAACGGCTAGAACGCCAGCGGCCTTGCCAGCGGCCCGCACTGATTTAATGCAGCCCTCTATAGCCTCTATCACCGCAGGGTTTCCATGTTCTCCAATGTAACCCATTGAGGCTGATAGGTCGGAGGGGCCAATAAATACCGCGTCTACGCCGTCTACGTTTGCGATGGCGTCAATGTTCTCTACAGCTGTAGTCGACTCTACTTGCACGATTAAACATATTTCGTCATTGGCTGTGTGTAAGTAATCGCCAATGCCATTCCAGTGCGCGCCGCGTGCCATTGATGTACCAAGACCACGACGCCCCTGAGGCGGGTAGCGAACGTCCTGCACTAGTTCTTCAGCTTGCTCAGCGGTTTCTACCATGGGCACCAGCAAGGTTTGTACGCCTATGTCGAGGAGTTGTTTGATAACGGCTGTTCTACCTTCAACCGGTCGGACTAACGCTGACGTATTGTAGGGCGCGATCGCTTGCAGGTGATGTTGCACGTCCATCAAGCTATAGGGCGCATGCTCCATATCGATAAGCAACCAATCGAAGCCCGCGCCTGCGGCAATCTCTGCACAACTTGAATGCGGCAAGCCCAGCCAAAGGCCGTAAATGGGTTTGCCGGCTTTTAGAGCTTGTTTGAAAGAATTCTGTTTTAGCTGCATGGTTCGCGTACTCAAATAAAGCGGCAGTTTATTTCGCCTAGTTTGCCGTAATCGGCTCTAATGGTGTCGCCGGCGCTAACTTTCAGCGGTCGTGTGAATGAACCAGCCAACAGTATCTGGCCAGGCTCAAGCGCTATGTCGTGTGCCGCAAAGCGTTTTGCTATCCATCTAATGCCATTCGCTGGGTGGTCGAGTACGCCGGCAGCCAGCCCCGTTTCCTCTAATACATCGTTTTGGTAGCAGAGAGCACCGCACCATCGTAGGTCATGTTCACTGGGCGTAAAACATGTGCCGCCCAAAATAATGCCGGCATTAGCAGCATTGTCGGATATGGTGTCGAACACGTTTCGAGTGTAGCCCGTATCAGGGTGCACTCGATGGCTGCGAGCGGCAATAAGTTCAAGCGCTGGCTGCACGTAGTCAGTGGCATCTAAAACGTCTTCAATACTTAAGTTGTCGCCGAAGAGTTGTTTCTTTAATACAAACGCCAATTCAACTTCAATTCGAGGGTCGATAAAATCGGTTGCCGATATGGCCGAGTTGTTTTCAAACAACATATCGTCTAGCAAAACGCCATAGTCCGGTGTATCGATTTTCATGGCTTGCTGCATAGCGCGTGACGTAAGACCAATTTTGTAACCGATGACTTTTTGGCCGTTAGCAATCTTCTTATCTACCCAGCATTTCTGTATTGCATAAGCGTCTGCCATATCCATGCTGTCGTGGCGTAAGGAAATTGGGTCTATGGCTGTTCGAGTTCGTTCCGCCTCAAAGAGCTCAGCTGCGGCACTATCAATTTGTTCTGAGTTAAGCATGTGGTGACCTGCTGTTATAAGTACTGGCGAATATTGTTGGCGTTGTGGCGTAACTTTTCAGGGAGTTCGCTCATTTCTATAGAGAGCGCGATGGCTTGGCCCTGCATTAAGGCATCGAAATGCTGCAGTACTAACTCTTTTATTAAAGTGAAAGCGCCTGTTAGCTCTTCATCACTGCGTCCGGGGCCAATGCGAAAATTCAGATGAATATACGCCATGTTTTCATCGCCGTTAGCGACGTAGTACTCATCAGCACGTAGTACGCGACTGCGAAGACCTGCGAGTGGAAAAATGCCGGACTCATCCATGGCCTTATGCAGGGCCGAAAAAAGAACTTTCGCGTTAATGTCGCTGGTCGAAAGATTGCCAGAGTGGTCGAGAATAAAATGCGCCATGTTTTTTCCTTAAAAAGAGTACCTACAAAAAGTTCCTTATAAATTAACGATGCCTACCGTGCAGCCCACGGCAAAAATCGGTATAGGACGATAGTATTCAATGCGCGCACTGCAACCTGCGGTGGCAGCAGATACTGCAATGAATGTACGGATTTCAAAACCACCCTGGCCAGCGTCAAGATACGTCTGTTCGTCGGTGTAATCCAATAGGCGTTGTTTGTCGTTGCTTTGCCAGCGGTCAAGAAAATCTTTGTCCCAGGCTTCGTTTACCTTTCCTGAATCGGGTGTGGCAGGCCAATGTGAAATACCGCCGGTGCCTACCAAGGCAATGCGTTTGTCGCTTGCATCGCAAGCAGTACGTAATGCTTTGCCAAATTCCCATGCGCGGTGCAGAGGTGTTAATGGCGGTCCCTGGCAATTGATGTTTACCGGAATGATGGGCAGGTCGTAGCGCGGAGTAAGAAAGTGAAGTGGTACGCTTATGCCGTGGTCAAATTTCCACTCTTCGGCATAGGCAACATCAACACTGCCCATAACAGAAGAAATTAGTTCGCGCGACAGATTGGCGTCGCCGGGAATGTTGGTGCGTTGTATGCCTAACCAATCGGGATCTTCAATAGGTCCGTAGTATTGCTCGCCCATGCCCATGCAATAGGCGGGCATGTTATTCATAAAGAAATTGGCGAAGTGCTCGGCAGCAATAACAATCAATGCATCGGGACGGCTGGCTTCAAGCTCTTCACGCATACCGTCAAATGCAGCATAAAATGTATCTGCGTCGTCTGAGTCTGCCATATGCTTGCGCCCGGTAATCCCAGGAGCGTGCGAGCAAATACCTGCAAACACTAAACTCATATTGCACCTTTACCGTCAGTTGTTGCATACAGACCTTCACGCACTGCACCGTGCTCAGCTAAGCCGTCACGCATTGCCTGAATATATTCGGGCCAAGCGTAGCCACTCATGGCTGCGAAGTGCATGAGTATTTGCCCATTCACGCCCAGAACGTAAAGCAGACCTATATCTGGCTTAGTTAACGCCAACACTTCTTCGTCAGTTAGTGAGTACTGGTTGAGTACACTGTCGGCTTCTTCTTTGAATTGCTGCTGCAATTTTTCGTCGCGGTTCAATTCGTAAAGTAGTTTTTGTACGTAATATAAGCTCATTACTGTGCGCTACCCTTGTTTATGTCGATTTGCCAAGCGCCGGCACTTTATGTGTGCCATGTGCGATGCACACATTTTTGGTTTCCATATAGAAGTCGAAGCTGTAGTCGCCGCCGTCACGGCCAATGCCAGACATTTTTACGCCGCCAAACGGTGAAGGCAGGTTGCGGTTGTTTTCAGAATTTATCCACAACATGCCAGACTCTACGTGGCGAGCCATGCGCATGGCACGGCCTGTATTTTCGGTCCATATGTAGCCGGCTAAACCATAATCAGAATCGTTGGCCATAGCAATGGCTTGCTCCTCAGTATCGAAGGTCACTGCGGTTAAAACGGGGCCAAAAATCTCTTCTCTGGCGATGCGCATTGAGTTACTTGCATTGGTGAATAAAGTTGGGCTAACGTAGTTTCCTTCTCCTAACTCAGTCAGTCGCGTTCCACCAACAGCGACAGTGGCACCGTCTTCTTTAGCGATGTCCATATAGCTCATCACTTTCTCGAAGTGGCCCTTGTGCACCAAAGGCCCTACCTCTGTATTGGGGTCCAGCGGATGACCTACCTGTAAATTACGCACGCGTTGCTCAAGAGCTGCGAGAAACTTCTCGCTAATGCCATTTTGTATTAGCAATCGACTCGACGAAGTACATCGTTGGCCATTGAGGCTGTAAATCATAAACACCACAGCGTCTAAGGCGCGTTCGAAATCGGCGTCGTCAAAAACGATGACCGGATTTTTTCCGCCCAGTTCAAAGTGAACACGCTTTAAGGTATCAGCACCTTGGCGCATTATGTGGCTGCCTGTTGCGGTTTCCCCCACTAGAGCAACCGCCTTGATCGCAGGGTGCTCTGTGAGTCGTTTGCCAACCACCTCGCCCATGCCGTTTACTGTATTCCAAACGCCATCGGGAATTTCCGACTTCTGCGCAATTTCGGCAAGCAACATGGCTGACAGCGGAGAAAGTTCAGCTGGCTTATGAACCACTGTGCAACCTGCAGCCAATGCGGGCGCAATTTTCCAGGTAGACAACATAAACGGCGTGTTCCATGGCGTGATAATCCCTACAGGGCCGATGGGGTAGCGCATGGTGTAGTTGGTGTGTTCATCTTGATACAGCGACAAGCCGTTGGTGGCCTCGGGCGCTTTGTCGGCAAAGAAGCGAAAGTTTGCGGCGCCGCGAATTGCAGCGGCTTTCATAAAGCGAATGGCTTGGCCGCAATCCATCGATTCAACCAGCGCAATTTCTTCAGCGTGATCGACTATTTTGTCGGCAAAGTTGTGCAGTATTTTCTTTCGCTCTGCGCCAGTGACATTGCCCCACTGCTCGAAAGCAGCCTCGGCAGCCTCACAAGCCTGGTCGATGTCAGCTTCTGTGCCTGCAACCACCTCTCCCAACGAGCTTTGGTCTACCGGTGTTGTATTGGTGAAAGTATTGGCGCCTTCAGGAACGAGCATTTTTCCATTAATAAAGTGGCCGGTGACGTTTTGTTGAAAGCGACTTAGGTATGCTTGGGCGCTGCTAGCATTCTTATCAAAATCGGACATAGTTCGGTGCCTCTTAGTATCCTGAATGTAAATCCTGACTCTTTTGACTTTTAATTAACGCGTTATGCTGATGACCACTTAATTTCCTCAATAATTGAGGAAATTATCGTTGTATTTGTATTAAAAGCTCAAATTGTCTTGAAATATAACTTAACATGTTAAATACTTCTGTGCAAATATGAGTATAACTTAGCAATTGGCGGTTTCCAGTTGCCAATGGGAAAGGTGTGGCATGCGATTTTTGAGTTTTGAAGTGGAAGGGAAGTCTAGCTGGGGTGTGGCTCTGGAGGATGGAGTGATTGATCTAGGGGCGCGGCAGGGGTTGGATTTACAGTCCGTAATAGAAACCGCGCGCCTACCTGAAATGCAGGAAGTGGCCAGCACTCTAAGCGCCGACCATGCGCTGACCGATATTAGCTATTTGCCCACTATCGCTAAGCCAGAAAAAATTGCCTGTATTGGTGTGAATTACGCCAATCGAAACGCAGAGTATAAAGATGGGTCTGAGGCGCCAAAGTTCCCCAGTGTGTTTATGCGCAGCCCTGATTCTTTAACAGCCCACAACAAGCCATTGTGGCGGCCGCCTGAGTCCATGCAATTGGATTATGAAGGCGAGATAGTTATTGTGATTGGTAAAGCGGGGCGACGAATACCTGAGGCCCAGGCATTTGAGCACATAGCCGGTTTGAGTGTGGCCAATGAAGGCACCTTGCGAGATTGGGTTCGCCACGCAAAGTTTAATGTTACGCAGGGCAAGAACTTTGTGAATTCCGGTTCTATTGGTCCATGGATAGTGACAGCCGACGAATTTACCGCCGAAGGCTTGACCGATATGCGAGTAAGCACGCATGTGAATGGTGAGCTCAGGCAAGATGACACGACGGCTAACATGATGTTTCCTATCGCCTATATTATTTCTTACTTATCCACGTTCTGTGTTCTGAAGCCGGGTGATGTCATTCTTACTGGAACACCAAATGGAGCTGGTGCGCGCTTTGATCCGCCCAAGTATCTTGCACCCGGCGATGTTGTTGAAGTGAGTGTTGAAGGTGTTGGCACATTATCAAATGGCATCATCGATGAGCCTCTGTAGACTCAGTTGAGAGCAAGGGTGCGAGTAGAGGCAGAAAGCAAAGTGGAAGACGAGACGAAGAGCCGGGGCGCCGCAGATACAACTGTCTCCATATCTGAGCGACCGCTGAGAGACTTTGATCGTTCGCTACCTATGTCGCTGATGCGTGCTCGTGAAGTGGTGATGAAAGAGTTTCTGCCTGCTTTACGTGACAACGACCTGACCCCTCAGCAATGGCGTGTTATTCGCTCACTGGAACAAGTTGATAGCCAAACCTTGAGTGAGCTTTCGCAGCGTTGCTATTTGATGATGCCGTCGGTGTCGCGAATAGTGCAAGCGCTTGAAGCGAGGGCGTTAATAACTCGTGCCAGCGTGGCCGGCGACCAACGCAGTTCGGTTTTATCCTTGACCAAAACTGGCTCTGCGCTGTTTGAACAGGTAGCACCTAAGTCGGCGGAGCGCTATGAGTACATTACTGAGAAGTTCGGTTATGGAAAGCTGGAGTTGCTGTATGAGTTGTTGGATGAGCTTGTTGAGAAGTTGGATGGGCCTCTGTAGAAAGACTCTGAGCAACCCGCCACACAAGCCGCTATGCATTTTGCTACGAGCTTGACCGATCCTCGGTCCCCTCTTTCATAAAAGTAGCCTCGCAATGGCGAGTCTACTTCGATCTTTCGGCCTGCGTTTCTTACCTTCGCAAAACGCATAGCCACTTGTGTGGCTCGCAGGGTGGAGAGAGGGTACAGCGGAGCTGTCGCGCAGCGAAGCAAAGGGACTTAAGCAATTCTGGGCGGATTAGCTAGTCCCTTGTCCCCAATTCCGTACTTTTTCTTAAAGCCAAAAAGAACAGCCGGTTCAGAACGCCGCAATACCAGTAATGTTCCGCCCCAGTATGAGCGCATGAATATCGTGCGTGCCCTCGTATGTGTTAACAGTTTCAAGGTTTAGCATGTGGCGCATTACTGGGTACTCGTCCGAAATGCCATTGCCACCGAGCATGTCTCTGGCTGTGCGCGCTATATCGAGCGCTTTGCCGCAAGAGTTGCGTTTAATCATTGAGATTAGCTCGGGCGATAGCTGACCTTCTTCCCGCAAACGGCCTGCGCGCAAGCATGCCTGCAAACCTATAAAGATATCCGTTTGCATGTCGGCTAATTTTTTTTGCACCAATTGATTGGCCGCAAGGGGTTTGCCGAATTGTGTGCGACCCATTGTGTAATCTCTCGCCGTACGCCAGCAATCCTCGGCAGCGCCAAGCGCACCCCAGGCAATTCCATAACGCGCATTGCTTAAACAGCCCATAGGGCCTTTCAGGCCAGAGACATTGGGAAGCAAATTAGCTTCTGGCACGTGCACATCTTGCATTACGATTTGCCCGGTAGTTGAAGCACGCAAGCTTAGCTTGCCTTCAATTTTTGGCGCTGACAGGCCAGCCATTCCTTTCTCAAGTACAAAGCCGCGAATGGCATCGTTCTCGTCACGCAGTTTCGCCCAAACAACGAATACGTCGGCAAAGGGTGAATTGGAAATCCACATTTTTGCGCCATTAAGAACAAAGCCATCTTCAACGCGTTTGGCATTGGTGATCATGCTACCAGGGTCTGAACCGTGATCGGGCTCGGTGAGTCCGAAGCAGCCAATCCACTCGCCCGTCGCAAGCTTTGGAAGGTACTTTTCTCTTTGCTGCTCTGACCCGTAAGCGTGAATTGGATACATCACCAAACTGGACTGCACTGACATCATTGAGCGATAGCCTGAGTCGACCATCTCAATCGCGCGTGCGGCCAAGCCGTAACTCACGTAGCCAACGCCAGGACAGCCATAGCCTTCAATGGTTGAACCTAGTAAGCCAAGCTCGCCAAACTCTCTGAATATTTCTGGTTCTGCTTTTTCTTCCTGAAACGCGGCGCGAACTCTAGGCGCTAGTTTGTCTTGAGCAAATTGGTTCGCGGTATCACGAATTAAGCGCTCTTCCTCCGTCAATTGTTGTTCCAGTTGAAACGGATCTTCCCAGTTCATTTTTGGCCAGCTGTTTGAGCCCACGGTGTATCCTCAGTTCAGTAATAGTTTTGAAAATTGTTCGTTTTGATCATCCGCCAAAGCCGCTGTGCGCAATGCGCTTACTAAGCTGGCTTCGCCGTTTGCATTCAAAATGGCTTTGACCTGCTTGCTTGTTCTTTCGCGGGTATTGCCATAACCCTTAACGATTCGACCGCATTGTGCCAATTCTTTCGCTAACTCAAACTTCTGCTGTTCTGCGGCTTGCTCAATAGCGGTAAGCCATTGTTGAATCAGCGCGTGTTCATGTTTGTAACCCATACTGCCGCGCCGAAAACGGCGCAGGCTTGCAAGGAAGCGAAGCGCAAGAAATATAGATACGGTATTGGTTCGAAGTTTTTTGCCGCCTGAAAAAAGATTCAGGAATTTATAGCCTAGTGAACTAGCCATTAGCCTTTCACCTATTGCCGCGGGCAATATCGCGCACATCTCTTCAACTCTCGGCTTGAAGAATTCGGTGACGTACATTATTTTTTCAGCGCCGTCATCATCTCCACTTTCATCTTTAAGGCCGACTTCCTGGCGAATCTCGTTCATGCGTGTTGCGCGCAATTTTAATTGGGCTACTCGAGGGACGTCTTCAAAACACATCCACAGCGCGAGGTAGCGTGCGGCATGTTGGGTTAACTCGTAGTCGCCGCTGCCATCGTCCAGAAACGCAATTCTTTTTATGTGTGCTAAGTAGGCCTCGGCATATTCTACGTCTTGATATTCAGTCGCTTTTACTATCCCGTGCAGGCAAATAATACGCGCGGGCTCGGGTATATCGCTCGCCACCTGTTCGGCTAGCATAGGGTCTACATTTTCTGGTGGTGTATCGCCGGCATTGACAGTTGGCTCAAAAATTTGAACATCGCTCTTATGATCTTCACTTTCTTTTGCTACCGAGGCTATACTTTCGGCTGCACGCTCGAAGCCCACATTAAAAGCCGCAACACTACTCGCTACCGCCTTGCCGGATTTTTCTATGCTTGCAATGAAATCGTTTTTATCGAAAGGCAATACGCCTGCGCCGGCAATGGCGCCCAGCAGTACGGAGCTGATCACAGAGCCAGATTCGTCAGCAACTTTTTGCATATCAAAGGCAACCATTTGCTTAGCGTAGTCTTTAGCAGTGTCGGCCAGAGCTTCGGGATTTATAGTGCCGTCGGCCAACTGGATCTTTTCGCTGATGCTGTAAACACGGTTGCTTGAGGTGATCAGTGCGGTGCGCTCAGGTGTGATAAAGCCTCGCTGCAACATGCGGCCAGCTTCCGAGAGCTCGGAGCAAATGGCAATATCAATGTCGCCTGGCGATGGAAATAGCGAAAGCACCGGTAAATCGTTACGGGTGGCGCTGCGCGGCATCATTTCTATGTAGTAAATGGTCGCACCTGTACGTTGCGCCACACCGGCCAGTGACGTGCTTTGTACGACCCAGTCATTGGATTCGGCAACGTCAATCAGCCAATTGGTGAACACAGCTCCGCCCTGGCCGCCAAGTGCCGCTGCAATGATATTGATGGATTGCTGGTAATTGCTCATACGAATTAACTTGTGCTGCTGGGTTGCAGCCAGCCAATAACAGTTTGGCGTACACGCCATGCAAGCTTGTCCAGCACGCCCGGGTTATGAATAACGTCAATTTTCGAAAAGGATGGGCAGAGAATGGCTGAGTGAACATTCTCGCCGCACACGCCGCACCCTACACAACTGTTGTCTACGTACGATACTGGGTCTTCGCGCAAAGGATCAGGGTTCGCTTTGATTGTGAGCGAAGGGCAACCGGAAAGCCGAATACAGGCGTGATCGCCAGTACAGGTTTGTGAGTCAACGTAGAAACGCGCTTTGACAGTACGCTTACCATCGTCGATCGACTTCTTCATAAGCGGTTTGATGCGTCGCTGCCTATTTAGCATGCACTCGCCTTCAGCGATGATGACCTTTAGCCCTGGCTCGTTTGTAGAAAGCGCCATTGTTAACGAGCTTTTCATCTCGTCAATATCATAAGTGCTAATGGTGCGAATCCATTCCACCCCAGCGCCACGGCAAGCGCTCTCGATGGACTGTGACTGATCACGCTCCAGTTTTTCTGCGTCTAGTGTAGTGGCAATTAAATTATTCGGTTGAAGCATCGACGGAATGTCTTGCCCACCTGTTGCAGCTGAATAGCCATTGTTGATAATGAATAATACGCCGTCGTGTTTGTTGAACACGGCGCTGGCCACGCCTGTGGTTAGGCCGTTATGCCAAAAGCCGCCATCGCCCATAATACTAATGGATTTGTGCGGCAGTGCAGCGCGCATAGCGGATGAGCTGGCTAACGATAAGCCATAACCCATAATGGTATTTCCAAGGTTGAAAGGCTCTAGCGTTGCAAAAGAATGGCAGCCTATGTCTGAGCTAATATGAAATGGTCCGAGCTCTTCCTGTACCTGTTTGATGGCGCTAAACAAGGGCCTCTCGGGGCAGCCTGTACATAAGCCAGAAGGCCGAGCGGGCACGTTCTCAAGCAGTAATTTAGCATCTTCACGTGTTAGGGGAGACTCTAGATCATTTACTTGCTCTAGGCTTAGGCGCAATTCAATCGCTTGGCCGCGAAGTTCAGTAATAAATTTTGTAAGGCCGGTCAGCAGTACATGGCCGGTGTATTCGCCAGCACGTGGTAATACGCTTTTGCCTGCAATTCTGGTTTGAATGTCTTGCTGGCGCAGCAGCGTGTTGATTTCAGGCTCAATGTAAGAAGGCTGACCTTCTTCTAACAACATAACGTCTTGTTTGGTACGACAAAATTCTATGACTTCGTCTGGTACTAAAGGGTAGGCAACGTTCAAAACATACAGAGGAATATCGGTATTACCGTAAGAATCGGCTAAACCCTGGCGTTGTAAGGCGCGAATAATAGTATTGTATGTGCCACCGCAGCTTATAATGCCAACGTGCTCATGGCGGCCCTCAAATACTTCGTTGAGTTTATTGTCGCGGATGAAATTAATGGCGGCTGGCCAACGATCCGCTATTTTTTCTTGTTCTTGGTGATACACATTCGGTGGCAGAATAATTTTCTCTGCTTCTCGTTTGGGTATCACAGGGTTCAGACTGCTGTAATCAGGGGCTTTGTTGTCTTTAGCAACAAACTCACCGGTGACATGGCAGCCTCGAATACGCATCATAAAAAAGATAGGCGTATTACTGGCTTCGCTTAATTCGAAGCCTTTTTCTATCATATCAACTATGCTGGGCAGGTTAGGTCGCGGGTCCATTAGCCACATCTGCGCTTTCATGGCAAAAGCGTAGGTGCGCTCTTGCATAATGCTTGAGCCCTCGCCGTAGTCTTCACCCACAATGACCATAGCACCACCCGTAACGCCGGAAGAAGCCAGGTTTGACAAGGCGTCGGAGGCAACATTAGTGCCCACGGTTGATTTCCAGGTGACGGCTCCGCGCAGCGGATAATTAATCGATGCGCTGAGCATTGCCGCCGCAGTGGCTTCGCTGCCATTCGCTTCGAAATGCACGCCAAGGTCGACGAGAATATCCTGGGCGTCGTTGAGCACATCCATAAGGTGCGAAATTGGCGAGCCTTGATAACCGCCTACATAGGAAACACCTGACTGAAGCAACGCTTTGGTGACCGCGAGAATACCTTCCCCGCGAAACACATCGCCATCGCCGGCGTGTAGTTTAAGTACTTCTTGTTTGAATGAACGTTCGGCCATTGGAATAGACTGTTAGCTTTCTACTAGCGCAAGTACACGAGCAGGGCTGCCCGAGCCATCTTTGATTTTCAGAGGTGGGGCAATCAGAACCGCGCCTTTTGGTGGCAGCATGTCGAGATTGGTTAAGCCGGCCAAGCCACACTTATTGGCGCCGTGCATTAAGTTGTGGCATGGAAATATAGGCTCTTGCCCGCTCGCCTGCCCGGAGTCTGTACCCACTGTCTCAACGCCTACGCCCATGACGTTGCGTTCTTCGGCAAGGAAAATGACAGTTTCAGGTTCCCAGCCAGGCGTGTGACCGCCGTCTTCATGCATGTTCAAATACTCTTCAGCATTGGTCTTTTTGGACCAATCGCTGCGGTATAAAACCCAGGAGCCGGCCTCTATCTCGCCATGCTGGGCCTCCCAGGCTTTAACAAAATCAACGGACATCAGAAAATCTGGGTCTGATGCCGATTCTGCCGAAGCGTCAATAACACAAGCCGGACCTATAAAGCGGTCAAGTGGCACAGTGTCGGTCGCATGGTTTTCATGATCTTTGCCGGTTACCCAATGAATGGGAGCGTCAAAATGCGTTCCAGTGTGTTCGCCGCATTTGAAATTGTTCCAATACCAAGCGGGACCCTTTTCGTTGTAACGCGAAATTTCCTCAATGTGGAAAGGCCACGAAACGCCCCAGCCAAATTCGGTCGGCAATTGCAATGTGGGCGTGCTGGGCTCTAGCGTTGCAGTAAGATCAATAATCTGAATGCCGCCGTTCGAAATACCCTTTACTAGTTCTAGTAGTGCTGTGTTGCTCATCTACTGTCTCCGTCATCTTTTATGGCTGTTGATCGCTGGATTATATTTTAAGTTTAAAATATAATCCAGCGATTGAATTTTATAGCCTGAGGTTACCACATGCATCAAGCAATATTGCCCGAGGGATGGGTGCAGCCCAAAGGCTACGCAAACGGTGTTTTGGCCGCATCGGGCCAAACGCTGTATGTTGGCGGCCAAATAGGTTGGAATGCTAACGCAGAATTTGAAAGTGATGATTTTGTCGCGCAGGTGAAACAGGCGCTGGAGAATGTAAAGGCTGTGCTTGAAGCGGCTGGCGGCGGTGCTGAACACATGGTGCGTATGACCTGGTATATTACCGATAAGCAGGAGTACACCAGCCAGCTAAGAGGTGTAGGCGAGGCTTATCGTGACGTTATGGGTAAGAACTTTCCCGCGATGAGTGTTGTTCAAGTAGTTGCTTTGGTTGAGGATAGGGCAAAAGTAGAAATAGAAGTGACGGCCGTTATTTAAAACGCTTTCTGGTCAATAGCCCCCGCTCAGTGACGATGGAACAGATATTTTTGCGCTCAGCGGGCCATCTCTGACCCGTCTGTGGCGCTAGAGCCGACCCCGCGAAACGCTTTGGGTCTTCGCTCCGAAATACCCGCATCATCCTCGTTACGCTATTTCAACAGAAGATGTTGGTTTTAGTTATTGGCCGTTCTGTCGCTAGGTAATGTTTCGGGAACACGCTCCGGATTTCTCTCGGCCAAGATATCAATTTCAAAACTAAAGACTCGCTCGTTGTTTTGATTGAAGGCTTCGTTTCTGCTGCGGATAATGCCCCAGGTGTTACGTACCACGCGTTCAGGCTTTTCAATAATCTCATAGGTGTACGTCAGCGTATGGCCCGGCCTCACGGGTCTTAGCCACTGCATATCCTGAATGCCCACACCTGCACCGTTACGGCGGCCATCCTGCACACCTGTTGCAAAACGCTCCATGTAGCCAACCATCAACTTCATCCAGGTAGCGGCTATATGCCATTCCGACACGACCAAGCCTCTGTGGGCGGTGTCGAAGGCGGCTTCAGGGTCGGTGTAATGTGCGGCAGGAGAGTACTTGCGTCCAAATTCAATGACTTCTTTTTCACTGAATGTATGTGAACCAAACACGTGAAATTCGCCCACAGGCAAATCTTCAAACCATCGGTTTCGTATATAGAGTTTTTCAAGATTCACGCGGCGTTCTTCCAGTTGTTCAATCTGAACATTTTTTGCTGATTAACAATTCGGTGTCCATCAGTAACACTGGCTTTTCATTTTGATTTTCCAGAACTACCGAACACAAGCAAATGCCAAACCGTGAGTCGTATAGGTCGTCGCACTTGCTTTCTAAACTGATTTTCGCTGTGACTGTGTCGCCCACAAACAAGGGCAGCTTCCAGCGACATCGCTTTACCGAGCGCACGCCCATTAGGGCGACACTTTCATGCTGTAAAGCGTCCGTGAGTAATTGCATGGTTATCGCATTTGCCTGCCAACCGCTGGCGCAGAGATCACCAAAAATCGAATTTGCAGCCGCTTCCGCATCGAGATGATAGGGCTGGGGGTCAAATTCCAAAGCAAATTCGCGCACTTCGTCAGCGCTGACTGTTCGGCTTTCAGTACTTATCTGAGTGCCGACTTCAAGTTCGTGCCACAACTTCACTGGGCGTCCATTTAGCTATGTATTGAGGGCGTAATAATAAGCTATTTGAAATTACTTTACCGCCAAAGAATAGGCGAGCAAGCCGCCGGCTATTAGCGGCACACCGAAGATAATGAAATTCATTTCCATGCCTAGCCCAGCCGCAATGAGTAATCCCCCCGCAAAGGGCCCGACCACCGCGCCAACACGACCCAAGCCGATTGCCCAGCCGATGCCTGTAGCGCGCAATTCGGTGGGATACGCTTTCGCCGCAACGGCATACAAGCCGGTAAAGCCGGCTGACAGAAAGAAGCCAATTACACCGAGGTACCACATCAAATGATTCATGCCATCGGCTAATGCAAAGGTCAGCATACCGACAGCGGCTATACAAAGAAACGAACCTATCAGTGTGGAAAGCGATATTCGTGCAGCCATTAAGCCAAGAATAATGATGCCTAGAACACCGCCTCCGTTAAAGGCAACCGAGGCATAGACCCCGGTTGATTCAGAAAGGCCTGCATTGATAACGAGTTTGGGAACCCAGCTTAATAGGAAGTACAAGCTGGTTAGGCAAAAGAAGGAGGCGGCCCACAAGCGAATTGTACCTGACCTGCGACCTGGTTTTAGCAAGCTTACAACGTTGGCTTTATCGATACTCTGCGCCGATACCCTAAGTGGCAGAGTAGTCAATGCGGGACGCCCGAGTCTATCAAGAATGGCATTGACTCTTTGCAATGCATTTGGCGGTTGCTTGTTACATAAGAACTGCAAAGAGTCTGGTATGAAGAAAAAGACCGCTACTAACATCAGTAACGTTGCTAGCCCGCCGGCGATAAACACAAGCTGCCATCCGTATTGAGGAATAAGAGGCGCTACCAAAACGCCACCCAATGTGGCGCCTAAGGGGTAGCCCGCTGTAATAAACACGACCGAGAAGCTGCGGTATTTTTCAGACGTGTATTCAGAGGCAATGGCCGCTAGGCTGGCCAGCATACTGCCAACACCGAGGCCAGTGATGGCGCGCAGTATCACGAGCTGCCACAGCGACGTAGCGAAGGCGGTGAGTAGCATGCTTGAGCCAATACATGCCACGCACGTGATGATCATTGCTCGACGACCGATCGAGTCTGAGATGGGTGCGATAAACATTGCACCAATCATCATTCCTGCGGTTGCAACGCTGAAAACAAGGCCTAACTTATCCGTTGCAATGTGCAGTTGTTCGCCAATACCGTGCGCCGCAAACGCCATGGCTGTTACGTCGAAACCGTCTAACATATTCAGCAATAGGGCGATAAGCAAAACGCCTATTTGGGCGCGGCCTATAGTCGCTTTGTCGATGGTTTCAGCAATAAATTCGTCGGCTGTTACGTTGTTGGGGTCGGTCATTTTTTATTCCGGCAAGAAAAAAATCCTGCTGTGCTAAGAGTTAGTACTTGGTCTGCGTTCTGATTGAGAAGCGCGCAGTGGCAACGCACTATACCTCTATCAGGCCTGGTACGAGAGCGGCGCGTTTCGAACACTTCTACTGTTCCAGACAATGTGTCGCCTGGGTGCACCGGAGCAATCCAGCGAACTTCGTCTACGCCTGGGGACGCTATTGAGGCAGAATCGACAAGAAAGGCATCGCACTGTAGGCGCATAAAAATACTGCAAGTATGCCAGCCGCTGGCAATCAAACCTCCTATGGCAGACTGTTGAGCGGCGTTTGGATCACAATGAAAATACTGCGGGTCATACTGGCTAGCAAAAGAAATAATTTCTTCTTGGTCTACTGTGTATCGCGCAAGCTCGATGACCTCGCCGACATGAAAGTCTTCAAAGTACCTCATGTATCGCGATGGGTTGCCGCAACACAGGCTGCCTGATCGTAAATGCCGGAAAGCAGGCTCAGCACGTTTGCTACCTGGTCCATGCGCTCATCGCTATTGGCTATCGCTTGAGTCAGCGGCAATAGAAGTTCCTTACGATATTGTGCATAAGCCTGAGTAACCTCTACACCGCGATCTGTTGTGGTGTAGGTAGCTCCTTTCTTATGGCCTAGCGCGCCTTTCTTACAGATAAATCCGCCCTTTGTAAGTTTGCGAATGCTGTATTGCAGGTTTGAAATATCATCACGATTCAGCAGTCGGCCAATTTCTGAAATACTTTTTGGTCGGTCATGCATGCGAATAACATTCAATATGGCGAAGTCAATTCCTGTGCAACTTTGCTCTACATCGTCATAACAGCAGGCGGCCAAATCGTCCATCCAGCGGTTGAACGCGGCGAAAATTCGAAAAATGGAAAACTCTATTTCGGTGAGGGCGATCTCATGATCGCTGGTTGATAGATGCCAGTGCTTATCAAGACTGGTGTTGGCGTGGTCTGGCTTTGAGGTCTTAGTTTTGGCTTGCATAGAAGTAAAGTCTTAGATTAAGATGTAATTTTAAGCTTAAAATAATATTTAAAACACATGATAATTTATTATTTGAGCACCCTGTGTATTTCTGCGACTGCTAGTAACTTTGTGGACATAAGTCCAGCATGCCGCGTTCTGCACATAGTAATGTAAAAAGCCAGAGGTTAGCGAATGTCGTCTTCAAGCCCGTTGTTCAATGAGAATAAGTTCAAATTGGGTATCTTTTCAGCCAATTGTTCCAGCGGTATGGCGGTTACTAAAGTTGAAGAACGATGGCGCAATAGCTGGGAAAACAACCTTGATTTGGTAAAGCAGTGTGATGACGCAGGTGTGGAGTTCATGCTGCCGATTGCTCGCTGGATAGGTTACGGCGGTGATACCGATTTTCATGGCGGAGTACTAGAGCCCGTTACTTGGGCTGCAGGCTTGCTGGCCAACACCAAGCGAATACAGGTGTTCGCAACGGTGCATACCGCGTTTAACCATCCTATCGTAACAGCGAAGCAGCTGGCTACCATCGACCAGCTGGGTCAGGGGCGAGTAGGTTTGAACGTGGTTGCAGGCTGGAATAAGCC
>JBGCFQ010000043.1:0-47673 GCA_045106985.1 Pseudomonadales bacterium
GCTCAGCTCGCAAGAGAGTTAGGCATCCCTCGTAACCGTCTCTACAAGTGGAAGCAGCAGCTGGACGACTACGGGGCGAATGCGTTTCCAGGACGCCGTGGTAGACCAGCCAAGCCGGAAGAGAGCGAACTGACTGCCCTCCGGGTATCCGGGGACAGTTTACCCATTAACACGTCAGTCAAACGACCGATAAGGATCGCACGCTGGTAGATGGTGGCACATTTTTAAATCAGGAAGATAACTGCGAGCTTGGGTATCCGGGGACAGTTTACCCATTAACACGTCAGTCAAACGACCGATAAGGATCGCACGCTGGTAGACGGTGCCACACATTCTTAAATCAGGAAGATAACTGCGAGCTTGAGGTACTAAGAATTTTCCGTCTCAAAGGACATAATCCTCTGCAGTCCTCACCTCATGCGGTCTGTGGCTAAGTTCTCCTTTATTTGCCAAAATTACTATAATATAGTAACTTATAGTAATCGAAAGATGGATGTAATCATGGCAAAAACAACCAGTTTCAACCTCGGCGAACACTTTGAAGATTTCATTTCAACTCAGATCAAAAGTGGACGATACGGCAATGCTAGTGAGGTTGTGCGAGCTTCCTTACGCAAAATGGAAGAAGACGAACAAAAACTAGAAGCCTTACGGCAAGCGTTAATCGACGGAGAAAATAGCGGTGACGCAGGTGAGCTTGACATGGGAGCCATTCGCCGAAAAGCTAAGAAAAAAGCGGGTTTAACCTGAGAAATGCGACGAATTTTCAAAACCCACCGAGCAGAGGAAGACTTTGAAGACATCTGGCTTTAAAGCTTCGAGCAATGGAGCGAGACACAAGCCGATCAATATTATGATCAATTAATCGAGGGGATAAACCAGCTTCTCGATAACCCTGAACTCGGCAAATCTTGTGGGGCGGTTCGTCATGGATACCGATCTCTACAGATCATGCGTCATGTTATTTATTACCAACTTGAAGAACAAAATGTTCGAGTCATTCGGGTGCTGCACGAAAAAATGTCGCCTGAGAAACATCTGTAATTTTCGTCACCGGAATAAACACTTACCAGCAAACGGTTAACTTCGAAGGGCGGCTTTAGACATTATAACCAGCTCAGAACTAATCAAACATCCCACAAGCCGCCGCCATTTCTGTTACCGCACGCTCCAGATTGCTTGGCGTCAGATTGGCAGCGCTCTGTTCTAGAGAATTACTCAGAGTGTCGGCATCCTCAGTCGTCATGTCACCATCACTAACTGCTTCAGCAATGGCGTTCCCAGCCTGCTTAAACAATATCTTTATCTGTCGTACATCGGTGTTGATGGCTGCCAGCTCTGTGGCTTGGTCAAGCGTGCCGGCATTAGCCGCACGCGCCTCAGCGGCGCATATTGCATCACGTGCCAACAGATCCAAACGAATGGGTTTGAAACGCGCAATACCACCGGTGATATCGGGTGTTAACTCAGGGTACATGGCCTTGCCTACGGCGCGCCTTAGGGGAGAATGAGCGACATAAATACTGCCGTCGGCCGCAACCACACTCATGGCCAGTGAGTCTTCCCGGCCTTCGGCAAAGTAACGCAGCTTACCGGTTTTACGGTCTAGCAGGCCCATGCCCATATGCAACATAAGCGTTTTTCCCAGCAATGTTTTGCCACCACCAATCATAACCACCACGCCGTTGGCGGTTACAGTTGCCGTTAAGGCGTTGGATTGCACATCAACGTTGGCATAGCCATCAAAGCCGCTTAGCTCAGCTGCCCAGCTTCTAATGCCGTGGTCGCCTTCGTCAATCAACTGAATCACATCGTTAGCGGTAACGGCATACAGCTCATTATTGTCCGCTGCTACTGTGATGGAACCCACCAGCGGCTCGCCAACGTCCACACGCCATACTTCCTTTAGCTCACTATCAAGCGCGATAACGTTACCGGCGTTGTCCGACACATACAGGCGGTGGCCGCTTGCGCTTAGCGCTGGCGTTGATCCGGTGCCACCCTCGAAGGTCTTGCGGTTTAACACTTGGAACTGCAAGCTCCCGTTGCCGTCATCAATCAGATCTAAGGCGTAAATTGCGCCGATTTCTGATCGGCCATCTTCGGTGCCGTCCTCTGCATCTTCTGCAGTAGCCGCCATATAAATACGACTGCTGCCGGGGTCGATACTGAAATAGTTCGTCACAATACCGCCACCACCATAGATGTAATTCACGGCGGAGGAGAACAAACTCAAGCCAGCGTCGGTTTTGCCAAAAGCCTTGTCCATCAATGGGTCAACTTTGTTCAGAATGAATTTGGGTATCTTGGTGCCGTTGCCACTGATGGCAGGTGCGCCGGGTATTTGACCGATAGGGGCGATCAGCTCACCTGTCTTACGGCTAAACGCAAATAGGGCCCCGGCTTTGGTGATCGACACCAATGAATCCGTTGCGGGGTGATAATTGAAACTATGGAATTTGGTGGCGGCGGTGTTTCCCTTATCAGAAGAGGGAAGTTCCAAACCGGTGGCTTTGCTCCATAAGGTAGAACCGTCTGGTCGCAAGGCCATAACGCGATTGTAGCCAACGACATAGATAATTTGCTTCCCCGGGTTTTCCGGGTCATTCAAAATAAATGCCGGGCTGCTTGCTTGTATGTCGTCGTCGGCAGGTATGGACCAGCGTCGCTCACCCGTTTTGCCGTCGAGTGACACCAGTACCACGCGCTCACCGTGGTAAAACTGCGGGCTAAAGTAGAGATTGCCTTCGTTGTCGAGGAGGGGACCATTACCCACGAAATAAGCAGGCTCTGCAACCCAGTCGAGTTCAAACATGGGAGCGGCAACGCCCCATACGCTGTCTGAATTGGCCACGTTTACATGGATAGCACTAAAGGTATCCGGCTCGGGTATAGCATCATAGCTATGCTGCCCAGCAGCGCGAGCGCCAACTGGCTTCCAGTGAGTTTTTTCGGGAGGGCCAAATACTTTAGGGTTGTGCGGGCGATTGTTGTCTAGATAGGTTTTAACTGCGAATGTGACAATAACCAGTAGTACAGCCAGGCCGAGGATCTTTTTCATTGTTGAGTACACCATAAGCCTTGCGCTGAAAAAGTGGGGTCAGATGAAATTTTAGAACTCACCATCGTTCACGCTCGAGGCGCAACGCGAAAGTTTCATCTGACCCCACTTTTTAGATTGGATTGAGATTGGTCAGACCTTCCCCAGTCTAGAGAGCGCAGGATAAACTATGGAATCATATCCGGCCATAATTCTGCAGTCATTGCGCGTTGATGCATACCCCAAATATGTCCTAATATGATTCCCTGTATGAAGCCTCCCGCGCTAATAATTGCTGCGATGAATAATACGCATAATTAAAAGGGAGCAACCCTCATGGCATCTGCACGACATCACGGTTTCAAACTGACCACGTTGGCCGCAATGCTGGCAATGCCAATAGCTATGGGCAGCCACCACGCTTTGGCCAACGACTTGATTCTGGAAGAGGTGATTGTTACGGCCCAAAAGCGTTCAGAGTCCGTACAGGATATTCCGGCGACGATTAATGTTCTCAGCGGCGATACTCTCAAGGATTTTAACGCGCTCAAATTTGCAGACATTGAGTCCCTCACGGCCGGCCTGCAGATCACCAGCTTGTCCGGACGTAGCGGGCGCATGAGTTTGCGCGGCATCTCTCACACTCCGGTTTCCGCAGCAGAGGCCACGGTTACAACCTATTGGAATCAGGCGATAGTGGATTCCAACGCGGTGTTCCAGCAGATGTTTGATATTCAACGTATTGAAGTGCTGCGTGGGCCACAGGGCACGTTGGCAGGGCGTACGTCGCCGGCAGGTGCTATTAACATTCACTCAGCGCGCCCAAACATGGATGAAGTGGAAGGCGAGGTTCGCGGAACGTTTGCCGACAACGACGGCATTAACACACAGGTAGCGGCCAGCATTCCGCTAATACCCGGCAAGTTGGCAGTGCGTGTAGCAGGCGTGTTTGACGAGAGTGACCGCGATGAAATTGAGAACGTTATAACAGGTGAAATCAGCGGTGAGGAAACCACGGCGGCCCGTTTTAGCCTCAGCTGGTTACCGACGGATAGTCTTAGCGTTGACTTGGCCGTTCAATACCTTGAGCGAGAAATTGATGACATCAGCGCCTTGAGCGGTGCGCCCAATGGCGACGCGGCCGCCCTGCTGGACCCGAGTGGTGTACTGCGAGCGCTGGATACTTTCGACCGGTTTGATGCGAGGGTTGGTGTTGATGGCGTGTCTGACCATACCGATGCCGACTACCTGAACACCTCGCTGGTGATGGAATGGGACCTGGAATCGCACACAATTACCTCGGTAACCGGCTACCAAAAAACCGAATCGGTTCGCGAGTTTGATCAGGCCCAGGGCAATGCCAATCCCGACAATGTCGCGCGCCGCGTTGCGACAGACGATCGAACTGACTTGTCCCAAGAGATTCGCATTGCTACTGACAACGGCGACAGCTGGGATTACATGGTGGGTGTTTACTACGAAGACAGTGATATCTTTTTCAGCCAGGACAATCATCAAATCCCTATCAGCCCCTTAGCCGGCGGTAGTGCCTTATTGGTGTTCCCGGCAGACGTCAAGCGTTGGGGACTGTTCACCCATAACCAGTTCTACCTCACTGATGCATGGACCTTACAGTTGGGCCTTCGCTACCAGGAGGTTGATGTTGATCGTGATATGTCGCTGGTTGCCGGCGCTAACGGAATCAGCATATTGGAACCAGGGGTTCTGATTACCCAGGTACTTAGCGACGCAAACACGCAGTATGAAGATGATTCTGTTACTGGCCAGATTACCTTGCAGTATGCGTTGAGCGATAACATGAAAATATACGGGCTGGTCGGTACCGGCTGGCGACCAGGTGGCATCACGGTGACCGGCTCGGTATTGCCCGAAGATGTACTGTTGTTTAACTCGGAAGACAGCGTATCTTTTGAGCTTGGCTTTAAGAGCACCCTGATGGGCGGCACTATGAGGCTAAGCGGCGCTGTGTTCATGCAAGACTTTGATGACTACATATCGCGTGTGAGCGCACTGACCATACGCGGTTTGGACGGCGCACTGACCCGCAGCGGCATCACAACTAACGGTGACGCAGAGGTGTGGGGCGCGGAATTGGAGATGAGCGCTAACCTCAGCGAGAGCTGGTTCATTGGTGGTGCTCTTAGCTACACCAATGCAGAGTTCGCCGATGGGTCTACCAACCCCTGTAACAACTTCGACGCCAACGGCGCGGCCATTATTCCAGTGGGGCAGTCCGTAGCAAACTGCGAAGTTGGTGGCGAGCCGATCGGGCGGGCAGCAGATTGGTCGGCCAGTATTAACAGCGAATACCGCATAGACCTTGGCAATTTTGAAGGCTATGGGCGGGCACTGTATTCCTACACAGGCGAGCAGTTCACGCCGGACCTGGGCGCACTTGATACCTACAACACATTCGATGCCTATCTCGGTATTCGCTCTGACCGATGGCATGTTGAGGTGTTTGCCAAAAACTTGTTTGACGAAAAGGCTATCGTAACCGGTGCGGCTAACACTGCGCCAGTGCGACGCCAGCCTACGGGTTACGCTAACCGTTGGCCTATACCATCGCGGCGGGTTGGGTTGAGCGCAAGTTATAACTGGTAGAAAATAGTGGGGTCAGATCAAACTTTTTCAGAAAATTCGATCTGACAATCCATACTCGACACTAAGCCCGCTACCCTTTGCGATGTCGGTTGTAAGGCCCGCACCATGCATGCCTATACAGAAGAAGGCATTGACCTTTACCGCGCAGCGCCTTGTTTAGCTACCGCTATTCTCCGGCACCATTCCAACCAAGCAAAATCGGGTGCTTCGGCCACCGCCAGTTTTCACAATGATTCCCTTTGCCAGCAAATCGCTTAAATCACGCGAGGCAGTGTCCTGAGACACCTTTGTGAGCTTGGCGTATTTGGAGGACGACAGCTTTCCGTCGAAGTTGCCAAGAAGCAGGTTAACAACTTTGCGCTGTCGCGCATTGAAGAGGTCGCCCTCCCACTGGTCCCAGAAACTGGCGCGATCAACGACCACGTCCAGCTTTTCGTGAGCCGACCGAACAGCACGCAATACGGTATCGACGAACCACAGCATCCAGGGCGTCACGTCCAGGTTGGACTGCTTACCAGCGCTTTCAAGCGGGCTGTAATATCGCTTTCTATCGCCCAACATTTGCTCTGACAACCTGTAATACCTGTGGGGCGATTGCACCGCCCTACACAAAAGCAAATCGACCATTGCGCGTCCTATGCGGCCGTTGCCGTCTTCAAACGGGTGAACCAACTCGAACCAAAGGTGCGCCAAACCCGCACGCAGAATCGGGTCAACACTGCTCTGCGTATCATTTACAAATTCAAGCAGCTGTTCTATCTCATGCGAAACAGCCTCCGCCGGTGGCGCCACATAGTGCACTTTCGGTTTGTAATCTGGGCCAGACACAATCTGCATTTCGCCGCGACTATCATTTCGGTATTGCCCAACCAGAATCTCTCTCAGTGTGATTTGCTGTTGGGAGAAAAGACTTTCGTGCCAGAGGAACAGACGCTCATGGGTAACAGGCGCCGCGTAGTTTTGTACCGCGTCCGTAACCATTTTTACTGGGCCATCTTCCCGTGGAGTTGAATCGGACAATCCCTCCGCTTCTAACCCAAGAGCCCTTGAGACCGAAGAGCGAACCCGACCCGGATCAAGCAATTCCCCCTCGATTTCACTCGATGATAGAACGTCATTTGCCAGAGCTTCTGCAAGAGACTCTGCCTTTCCAGCCATTCCCAGGGCCTCGAGGCGCCCAACCAAGCGACCATGTTCATACAACAATGATTTCAGTGGCTTGGCTAGCGGCGCTTCATCAAAGGAGAACCTCGGCCAGGCATCACTATTCCAGATATACACGTTTTATCTCCGCAACAATTTATCTCTGCAGCAATTTATCTCCGCAAGAATACGGAAATTATAGGCATTAAACTCCATACGAACAAACCCTTTTCCGCATTATTGCGGATATTAGCGCTAATATTCTCCGCACTGCCTTGAAGTTGACCTAAGTCAGCCCTGTCCATGAACGGTAGCTAATGTCGTCAATCTCTTTCAATTGATGCCAATTGTGGTCGGGGCGACGTATTGATCGGCTTGCTGGAATATCCTGACCGTCTCTACTGATAGTGATAGTGATAAGAGTAGTTACGGAGCGCTAGTTACCTCACCGCAAGTAAACGGAGTCACGTAAATCTTCTGGGGTCAGATCAAACTTTCTGCGCTTGTTGCTTCGCCTGTTTCGCCAAGGCCCGCCCACACAACCACAGATGCAGAGAGCCCCACAGGCCCACCAACGTAAAGTAAGCAAGTGCCACGCCCAAGGCGTCCTCGCCATAACGAGGGCTGAGAAGGTCACTTAGCATGCCTACCAACAGCGGGCCCAACCCCATACCGATGAGATTGATGAACAGCATCTTGATGGCCGAGGAAACCGCGCGCATATGCACTGGCGACAAGGTTTGCACCATGGCGATGGTGGGGCCGAGAAAGCAATTACCTACGAAGCCAGGAATAATAAACAGCAGTACGGCTGTGGTGAGGTTGTCGGCCAGCAAGCCCATGATAAAGAACGGCATAGTGACGAATGGAACAATGGCAAGCATCCACAGGCCATATTGAAAACCACGAATGGACAGGCGATCAAACCATTTGCCGGCCACCAAGGCACCTATCGCTCCTAATATGCCAAACACGCCAGCCATCAACATTCCTGTTTGGGATTGGCTAAGGTCGTGTGTTCTGATGAAGAAGGTGGGTAACCACTGAGTGAAGCCGTAAGATGTTAGCCCGGCTACTATAGAGCCCGCGACCAAGTGCCGCATAGCGGGGTTGGCCCACATAGTGGCCGCTGTGGTTAAAATCGGTGGGGAAGGCGCAGTAGAGTGAGAAGATGATTTCTCTTCAAACGTACCCCTGCCAGGTTCTCGCAATAGTTTTGCCATAAACGCAGCCAGCAAAAGGCCAGGAACACCGACCGCCACCAGGGCGACGCGCCAGCCATAGGCTTCGGCAATAAAACCGCCGCCAACAAAACCCAGCATCATTCCAAAACTGCCGCCCAGCATTAGGGTGGCCATGGCGAGTGCACGACGTTTAGGCGGGAAGTAATCAGCGATAATCGAGTGGCTGGCAGGGTTTACCCCAGCCTCACCAATGCCTACACCAATTCGAAACAACAGAAGGCTGATGAAGCCGGCCGCCAAACCGCTAAACGCTGTCATCAAGGAGAAGATAACAAGGCATGCAATAATAATTCGCTTGCGGCTGTATTGATCTGCCATGCGTGCAATTGGTAAACCCATGGTGGCGTAAAACAGCGCGAATGAAATACCACCTAGCAAGCCCAATTGAGTATCGCTTAATCCAAACTCTGCTTTTATATCTGGAAACAGGATCGAGAGAATCATCCGGTCGCTAATCGACAGGGTATAGGCCAATACCAGTAGGGTCAGTGTGGTGCGGTAACCCAGTAGGGGCTGAGAGCTTGTCTGATTGTTCACTAGCGTTTTCATTCCCTCCATTACGGCCTTGCAGTATAGTGATCAGCGAAACAGTGATGGAATCATTTTAGGCCACCCTGTGGGGTGGAAAAGTGGGGTCAGATCAGACTTTCGCGAGAGTATCGGATATTCCAGCTGAGAGTGTTTCGAAAGTCTGATCTGACCCCACTTTTTCCCGGAGCGAACGATGAGAGCAAATCGACTTCAGCGTGATGTTTTTACCCAGCTATTGGCCGAGTTGGAAGAGGTAGGCGTTAGCGCGGAAAAACTGTTCAGTCTGTACCAGAAAAGAGGAGGTCCCGCGTCGGTATCAGGCGGCACCAAGTTTTCCGGAATCGATGTATTGATACTGTTAGAGGCGGCTGTGGATCTAACGGGAGATTCTCGCCTGCCATTGCGCCTAGGCCAGCGAGTTGGAATAGAGAGTTATGGTACTTTTGGTTTTGCCTTAATGAGCTGCGCGAACCTAAGAGAATCCAATGAGCTACTGCTACGCTACGGGAAAGTGTTCTTTGAACCAAGTTGGGAATCGCATGATCATAACGGCGGCTTGTTGCTGCGTATGAATCTTACTCGCGGTACGCCCGTACAACAGCAAATTACTGCTGACCTGTGCTTCTCACAGTTTAGTTTTATCGGAAGCTCGTTACATCGAGGGCGATTAGACGGCGTACAGGTGCAATTCACCTTTCCCAAACCTGCGCATAGTAATAGCTATAAGTCGGTGTTGAATGGCAACGTCATTTTCGGCGCCGAGTATAACCAGTTCTTTCTTCCAGGAGACGTACTCGACATACCCGTTAAGACCGCCAATGTATCCGACCACGTGGTCTTTCATCAGCAGTGCGAGGAAATGTTACTTGGCTTAGCCAGTGCTGAAAAAACCACCGCAGACGTGCGGCGTGTGTTGATTCAATCGGCGGGTGACTTTCCTGATATTGCTGAAGTCGCTGAAACCCTCTGCATGAGCGAACGTACGCTCAGGCGGCGCTTAAAATCAGAATCAACCAACTTCAGAGAAACCTTTGAAGACGTTAGAGACTTGCTTGCCAAAGAGTACTTAAGCAAGACCGAATTGACCGTTGCCGAGATAGCGCACTTACTGGACTATTCCGAGACGGTGAATTTTCGCAGAGCGTTTGTGCGTTGGAATAAAGTGACGCCTAGTGAATATCGGCAGGGGGAGGTTGGGTAGGCCGCGCTTAAGGTAAGACATCAGTGGCAAGGCCGACCCGACCCCTGAGACCAAAATCTGTGTTCATGTACGTAGGAACGTGAGTTCATTCTTGGCCTAATATGATTCCAAGTGTGTGGCTCGCCGCGGTGTTGTGTCGTCTTCAAAGGCCCAGGTATAGTAGGGTCAGATCAAACTTTCGCAGGAAACCCTCTTATGATTATTCGATACGCTTTTCCTTTTTTCGCTTTACTGTTCACGCCACTGGCTTTCAGTGGCGATATTTCAGGAATTTGGAAACACGCCAATAGTCCCGCCTGGATCGAAATCAAGCTAGAGGAGGGCAATGGTGTTGTGGCTCGCAATGATAAGTTTCCTGACCGCGTTGGTCGCAAGATACTGAAAGACCTGCAAGCCGACAAACCCAGACAGGATGTGTGGCATGGCCTGATCTTTGCGGAGAAGCTAGGAGAGTACAAGAAGGCGAAAGTGTCTCTATCCGACCCCGACCGTATGCTTGTCAAAGTGAAGGTTGGTTTTATGAGTCGCACTGTGGAGTGGCTGCGCGTAGACAAAATACCTGCGCCCTAATAAGCCATAGAGGGCTCATCACAAAGCGGCTCTTAAACATCCGAAATATGACTAGGCATGAGCCTAACGCTTAGCCAAAACCTTAGCTTAAATCCTACAACACAGAATCCACTAGATTCTCCATTAAGGCAGCAGCCACCCAGGTGAGCGGAGGAATAACAAGATAAAGGGTCAGCTTGGCCACATTGCTGACATCGAACGGCCATGTTGGGCTGTCTGCAATTTCTCGACGATAAGCCAGCATAGTTGTGAACTGCGGGTTCAGGTTGAGGGCGGCCTCTTCTGCACTGCCCTTTTGCGCGAGATATTGATCGATTTGATCGTTAATAGACACTAGTTGCTGCGCCTTTATTGACGCTAACCGTTGGTGCACCGGCCACACAGGCATAAAAAATATCACTACCAACGGAATTAAGGTAGCGACGGCCCCGGGAACAATTTCCTTCATGTCCGAGCCACCCTCCAGTCCAATCAGTGGAAACAGGGTTAACGCGCCGAGAATAGCGAGGCTGGAACTGATCGATACTCCTCCGAATGGCAGTAAGTTGTGGGTACTGAATAATGAAACCCTTACATGGTATCGGCCCAGGCGCGAAAAAATGCGGGCCTGCTGTATCAGCATAGAAATTACTGAGGTCATGACAATCCAAACCAGCAATGCTCCCAGCATGGAGGCAAAGCCTGGAGACTTTGGTATTAAGCGGGCAAGAGCCGCAGTGAATGATCCTGAGATGAGGCTCATGTGTACCAGGCCACCAAGCATGCCGAAACAGAAATTGAACGCTGCCAAGCGAGGGTTGCCTGAGTAAAGTTGAACTCGCAGACGTTCGAACGCGTCGTCATCTATGTCCAATTGCGGTTTTAATCGCTGCAGCGCCTCGGCCGTTCGTGTTGTGATATGGCTGAATGCAGGAATGATGTAGGCAATTACAAGACTGAAAAAAAGTGTTGGTGTTGTTTCGGAAGGATAGGCTTGCGTGCCTAAGTAAAACAAGGGCAGCAGTAAGCACAATAGCAGAATGCCCGTTATAAGTTTGCCAAAACGGCCTGGAATTACCAGCCTCAGCAGCCAAATTTTCTGTTCGGACATTTCGGTGATTCCGCAAGGTAATGGGTTTATCGCGAATCTGGTCGATTCTTCGCGCTGAACGCCAATTTCAAATTAACAATAGATTTCCGGTGCATACTTCGAACACTGTCAAAGCTCAGCGCTAAGCCTAGTCAACAGGGTGTCAATGCCAACAGGATATCATTTTACAACGCATGCGTTAGTATAGGTGTGGAAGGCTTTCCTATTTCGCACACGAACTTCTCAGAGGTAGATGGATAGATGAAAGGACGTTTTGGCTGGACCGCGTGGGTTTTCGCGATTGTGATCGGAACCCTAGCAGGTTGCGCGAATGATCGGGCTACCATTATCGAGGACTCGGATGAACGACGTATCGTTCGGCTCGATGTTGAGGCGGCAAACGTTTACCTGGTTGAGGAAAATGATCGACGCCTGATGATCGATGCTGGCAACCCCGGTGACGAAGATCGTTTTGAGGCGCTAATGCGTGAAGTGGGAATTGACCCTGCGACCATTGATTACACTATTCTTACCCATGGTCACATCGATCATGCCGGGACGGCGGCGGCTTTCCAGGAACGTTATGGCATTCAGTTGATTGGCGGTGCCGACGACAACACAATGATTGCAGCAGGTGGCAACGTCGATCTGTGCCCAACCTCGATGACGGCGCACTTAATACGAATGACACTCGAGGGGTCGAGCTATCCAGTATTCAAGCTCGACCGTGAGATCGAGATGACCGGGGGGGCGGTCGACCTGGCAGAGTTCGGCATGTCGGGCAAGATCCTGCCCCATCCTGGGCACACGCCTGGGTCAGTGGTAATCCTAATCGGTCGGCACGCATTCGTCGGAGACTTGATTCGAGGCGGAATAGTCGCGAACGAGACGCCAACCACACATTTTTTCATGTGCGACCTTGAAGAAAACCAGCGAAGGATCGGGCAAATTCTCGCGCTTGAAGGAATTGAGCAATGGCACCCAGGCCACTTTGGTTCATTTTCGACAGAAGCTGTAAGAGAGTATCTTTCTAACGAAATAGAATAGTGGGGTCAGATCAAACTTTCGAGCGCAAGAGAGGGCTGTCGCTTGTAATGTCTTATCGGCTCTCACCTTTGTTTGATTGCTGCCGATAGGCATTGGGTGCAATACCATTCCAGCGTACGAACGCACGCCTAAAACTCACTGTTTCCGAGTAGTTCAGCAGGTTTGCTATTTCGGCGATGGTAAGTGCGGTAGATGTCAGGTATTGGCAGGCCAGAACGTTCTTCACTTCATTGCAGATGGCGCGAAAGCTGGTGGCTTCATTCATAAGGCGTCGTTTTAGGGTACGCTCGCTTACGTATATTTGAGCGGCTACCTGCTTAACATCAGGCAAGGCGCCACCGGCACGTATTAATTGACGACGCACTGTCGCCGAGAAGTTCTCTACTCTGTTCAGCCTTCGCAGCATATCTTCGCATTGCTGTTGAAATATCACATGCCCAGCCGGATTGGCGCTAGACACCTTTGTGCTGAGCAGTTCATTAGGTATCACAAATTGACTTCGTGAGTGGCCAAACTCTATCGGCACGGTAAAAACGGCGTTGTAAGCACTTCGGTGCACCGGGGGTGGGTAGCCAAACTGAACCGAGCCTGTTGCCAGTGGTTGGTTGATGAGGAACTCACCCGCGGAATAAATTTGCGCAAATGCTAGCTCGGTCACTAATTGCTGCTGCGATGGATTGCCCAGCTCTAAGCGTATCTCCAGGGCGACTTCGTTGGGGTATGTGTGCATCTGAAAATATATCCCGCTCCCAGTGATGGGTAAGTACCTCACCAACAATTGCAGCGCGTCCTTAAGGCTGGCACAACTCATCAGTGCAAAACCGAAGGTGCCCAGGCTGGCAATGTCCAGGCGTTGGCCGAGTTTAAGCATCAAGCCTGGATTGTTACTGAGGTTCACCGCTGCCTGCAATAACTCTGGCAAGTCGCTTGCATTAAATGCCTGTTCTGCGCGTTGGCTTTCGGGAAGGGTAGGTGAAGCGACCTGTGAATAAAGTTGTTCTGGCGAAAAGCCTTCGTCTGCCAAAAGGCTTAGCAGTCTTTCAGCAAGCAAAACATCCGTTGGTTTATTATCGGTCATAGGTTTGTTCTGATTGTCGCTACTTTGGCCCAAAGTATCCCTTCTTATGGCCTAAACTATCCCTCTGCTATTCTCTGCAGTCACTATACTTCTTCTGCATTAAGAAGTGAACAGGACGCAAGTATGACCGCATTAAGAGCAATTTCTAAAACGCCAGAGGGCGTTACTATCGACCCTCGCAATCCAAGCTTCGAATTAGAAAAAGCCTTGGCCGAAGATTGGGCCGAGAACGATGCCTTTCTAACCGCCGTGTTTAATGCAATGAGCTTGAGCTTTCCCGCCGGTGAGCGCAATTTCATTGACTCGGTAAGGCATTATGAAGAGCAAATTAGCGACGAGAAACTGCTTGGTGAAATTAGAGCCTTTTACAAGCAAGAGGGTATTCACAGCCGCGAGCACAGAAAGTACAACAAAATACTGTGTGAGCAACGTGGTTATGATTTGCAGCACCTTGAAGGTGTGTTTATAAAGAGAATAGAGCAAGCCAAGAATGATCCGAAGGTTACGGCGATGATGTTACTGGCCTCTACCGTATCGGCTGAGCATTTTACCGCGAGCTTTGGTGAAAATATTTTGGAAGGGCGGCTGCTAAAAAATGTAGATGGTCCAATAGGTGATCTTTGGCGTTGGCACTCACTTGAAGAGTTAGAACATAAATCCATTGCGATGGATGTGTATAACGAAGTGGGTGGCAGCTATGAAATGCGCGCCAAGGTGATGCGCTTTACCCTTTTTATGTTTTTTACCGACACGCTGAAAGTGGCATTTAGAATGCTACGCCAAGACAAGCAGCTGTGGAAATGGAAAACCATTAAAAGTTTCACCAAGTTTTTGTTCGCCAAGAAGGGTTTTATTGGTGTGCATAGAGCGGCCTATAAAGAGTTTTTTAGAGAAGGGTTTCACCCCTGGGATGTGGATAACAGAAGCTTGCTGGAGCACTGGCAAAAGAAGTTGGCGCCAGCGATAGCAATCGCGCCATAAATTAGTGGGGTCAGATCAAACTTTCGAGCGATGAACTCTTTTTGCTAGGCCTCCCCATTTTGGCTGGCCGCACTCGGGAACCTGAGAGTTTCTCAATATCATTTTTAAATTGATCACTGCCCAAAGCGAGGCCTTTGCTAACGGCGTCGCGAATAGGCTGTGTCAGCTGCACATCAAGTTGGGTAACAAAGAGTTCTCTATAGTGTTTATGCCTGATGACAGGGGTTTTAGATAGCCGCAAATATTCCAGATGAGGGGTATGTAAACTTACGGCTTGTCCCACAGCATGTGCGCGATAGCTGCTCCATGCGTATTTGCCAGGGTCGTCCACCATGTTCGCTCTCACAGGATTTAACTCAATGTAAAGCTGACATTGAAGTAAATAATGTTCACTCTGAACTAGGCACGATTTGAAACGACCTTCCCATAAAGTGCCAGTCCGTTGATACTTGCGATTAAAATAACGCACGTATCGGCGCCCCAGAGCCTGCATCATGTCAGAAATCGCACGGGCCTTTCGTGGGGTTGCAAGTAGATGTACATGGTTAGTCATAAATACCCAGGCGTGAAGTTCAACGCCAAAGGCCAGAGCGTATTCTTCAAGCCAATTCGCATAAACGGCGAAGTCCTGCTCGTGAGCAAAACAAATCTGACGATTATTGCCACGCTGGATAATATGCTGAGGAATGCCTACAGGGCAGAGCCTGAGTAAGCGGGCCATGGTTACCTCCTTGTAACCGCTGGTGAGCTGTTAATTAATCTAACAGAATCTCTTTATAAATAAAACTGCAGGGAGAAAGAAGCTGAAGTTTTATCTGACCCCACTTTTTATCGGCGATTAACAATAATGTCGTCATTGTTGATCGGCAATTCAAACCACATTAGGTCTTCTGCGAGTAGGAAGTTGTCTGGTACGCCGCGCTTGAAGACATCTTCTAATACAGCATTCAACGGCACTGGTACCAGATGGTAGAAGGCCACCATGTCTACATCGGATTTCTCGCCCAGTTCAATCAGGGAATCGCTTGAAGCGTGGTAATCTATTACGTCAGCAACAATTTTGGATTGGCGTGACTGGCCTGCTGCCCCCAATGCTTTCGACAGTGCTGTTACTGTAGGTAGTGACAGCGCGTCGTGCAGCAATAAATCCGCCCCTTCGACAATCTTGAGCGTCTCGCCGTTCACGTTACCGTCGCCTGAAATGACAACACTGCGGCCGCGATAATCGAAACGATAACCCACGGCAGGTTCAATGGGCGGGTGCTCGGCAACATAGGCGCTTATGGTGAGTTCGCCATCCTGAAGAATGACACCAGGAGCGATTGTTTCATGCCCCAACACTCCCAGCGCCGGAGGAAGCAGTTCTGCACCATGATGACCGGTGCGATAAATTCGATCTTGCCTGTAACCGGCGTTTACCGTGTTCGTTACCTCATCTACACCCTGCGGGCCGTAGATCGTTAATGGTTGTGGCCTGGCCTGTACCCAGGACGCAAGGTTCACTTCATATATTTCAGCGATGTGGTCTGAGTGAAAATGGGTTAGTAGCAAACCATCCAAGCGGTTCATTGGCAGACCAAGGCGATTAATGTTGTCGGTAGAACCCGCCCCAGAGTCGATCAGGTAGAAATGCTCCGGCGTTACAACGGCAATGCATGCCTGAGCCTGCCCCATGCCTAATGGCGATGCGCTGCCACAAACGTAGACTCTGAGGCTTTCTGATTCCGGAAAGGGCGCGCTACCTCGTTTGGCAACAGCATTCGTGCCGCGTTCAAGTAGCGCATCCTGCACGACGGGTACTTTCATTAAGGCGCGACCAATGACCACAATAAGTAGCAGGCTGAGAACGACTATTAGCGCTTTCTTCATTTCTTGGTCTCCATATTCTATATAGCTGGTGTATTGTTGTAATAGTGGGGTCAGATGAAACTTTCGGACTTTTGCTTTCACATATAACTCAGATAGAAATGCGAAAGTTTCATCTGACCCTACTATTCCCTGAACTCCAGTTCTTTGTCTTTCAGGCGGCCTAGACGCAGGCTAACAAAGTCTCTGATGTAATCCTGATAATTTTTCCATGGCAGACGGTTACCTTGTTTTGGAAACTGCGATAAAGAGCGAAGTACGTAGCCAGCATCAAAATCCAGAAAAGGCATTTCTTCAATCTCACCCTTCATGCGCGGTGTTACGGTTGTGTAGCCTGCACTCGCCATTTTGTTCAACATTCGGCACAGGTAATTACCGCTAAGATCGGTTTTAAGTGTCCACGAAGAATTGGTATAGCCTACCGTAAACGCCATGTTGGGCATGTCGGAGAACATCATGCCTCGGTAAATAAATTGCTCGGTAAGGTTTACAGCTTCGCTATCAATACTGAACTGAATGCCGCCAGCAAATTTTAGGTTCAAGCCAGTGGCCAGTACAACAATGTCGGCATCAAGCTGCTTGCCTGACTTCAGTGCAATGCCGTTACCGTTGAATTGATCAATATGATCGGTCACCACTTCGGCTCGCCCCTCTCGAATGGCGGTAAACATATCGCCGTCGGGTACTGCGCACAAGCGTTGGTCCCAGGGGTTATAGGGAGGCGTAAAATGAGTGGCAACATCATAATCTGGGCCCAAGGATTCGCGTACTTGGCCTAGCAGGAGTTTTCGTAAAGCGTCCGGGCGCTTTCGGGATAGCTTGTAGACGTAGGTTTGAAGCAGAACTTTTTTCCAGCGAGTTAGACGGAAAACCCAACTAACGGGAAGCCACCTGCGTAGTGTTTTTGCCAGTGGATCTTCAGAAGGCACATTGGCGATATAAGTCGGAGTGCGTTGCAGCATCACCATGCTAGCGGTGTCTTTGGACATTGTTGGCACCAGAGTAACGGCCGTGGCGCCACTGCCGATTACAACAACGCGTTTGCCCTGATACTCCAGGTTCTCCGGCCAGTGTTGGGGGTGAATTACTTCTCCTTTGTAATCATCAATGCCAGCGAACTCGGGTGTATAACCTTGCTCATAGTTGTAATAGCCGGTGCAATTAAACAGAAACTTGCAGGCGATGCTCACTTGTTCGCTGCTCTTTCCGCTCTCTCCAATAGAGCCGCTGCTATCATTAGAGCCGCCACGCTCGGCGGTCACTAGCCAGTGTTTGTCGGCGCTAGACCAGTTGGCGGCCACCACTTTGTGTTGGTAGCGAATGTGCTGATCTACGTCATATTCTGCAGCCGCTTCACGAATATAGCTGAGAATCTTATGGCCGTCGGCAATGGTTGATGTGTCGCGCCAGGGCTTGAAGCCGTAACTGTAGGTGTACATATCGCTGTCGGAGCGAATGCCCGGGTAGCGAAATAAATCCCAGGTGCCGCCGCTGACCGCGCGCGACTCTAAGATCATAAAGCTGTGGTTCGGGCAGTTGCGGCGCAATTGGCAGGCGCCACCAATGCCCGCCAGGCCAGCGCCGATAATCAGCACATCGACCGTTTCTATTGGTTGAGTCATAGTGTCTTTATCTAAAAAGCCTCAATCTAAAAAGTTGTTGCTATTGCTCAACGCGCTATACCAGATAGGCGACGACCATGCGCGTTCTTGAATAGTGGCTGGCAAGTCTGAGCGCGGTGTAACACCAGCGTGTATTGCGTCCCAGGTGGACCATCTGCAGACAGGGTTTTCGAGTACGCGTACGTAGTAGAAGGCTTCTTGCCCTGGCGTGAAGTTAGGGTCTTGCCACAGCGTTTTGAGCTCGCTCGCGCCCATGTTGGCTGTGGTAGAACAGTCATCCAAATTAACGTGTGCGCCGTTGTTGGGGCAGCGATGGGTTTGTGGGTTTACGCTCAGGCCGTCCGAGCAGGCTACGTCAAACACTTGCTCCTGGTGCTCGCCGTTTACAAGCCAGCCTTTAATAATTTGTACGCGCTGCAATTGGGCGGTGTTTGGGTCGGCCATGGCCCAGGTTAAAAACGTGGGTTGTCTGTCAGCATCCGCTTGCAGGGTGGCACCCATAGTGGCTCCGCTTTGGTAGGCAGTGCTAACTAAGTCAGGGTTATTCAGCTGTGCATTGGCGAGGTCGTAACTGGCAAAAAATCGAACTTTTATCCGCGTGCCGCTGGTGGCAAAGGTTTCTTTGCGGCGCAGTGCGTCATAAATCGCTTCACGGGTATTTTCTTCTGCCCAAACGCCGGCAATGCCCGACGCGCCCCAGTATTTGTAGCCCGAAAAATCCAGATAGGTTTCATCGTCTACCGTCTCACTCATTTTAGGTGCGCCCAGTTTCACCATCGTGCCGTAAAGAAAACTTGCAGGTATAGAGCCGCGCTTTTCGGCGGTGCTGTCAAACGCCCCAATTTTGCCAAAGTAGTTGTTCTCTTGCAGTGAGGCAGCACCCGTATGCGTATCGCTGGAACCGATTACACCAAACTTATATGGATTATTTTCGCCTTCATTTTCTTTTTTTAGTAAACCACCTTCGATAGACAAACCACGTAGCCAGGCGTTTCTCACATAGCTGCCTGGTGGGTCGCTGAGTATTCTGGTGGAGGTCTGCAAGGGGAAAATTTCGAAATCAGCCCACTCATCGTTTTTTGACAGTAGTGGGTGTGTGTCTGATGTGCCTTTGACCTGGGTGATTTCTACCAGAGGCTCGTTGCGCAAGCGCTGGACGGCGTACTGCTGGTCTATGGCGTTGCCGGCCCAATCGCTAAACATAAACATCGCGCCGTTAGAACCGTTGCTGTTGTGCGGGATTGCCAGGCTTTCTATGTCTTGTGCGCGCAGCGTGTCCATCCAGTCCCACAGGCCTTCGGGGTTGATGCTGTTGAAGCGCGAGAAAGGCACTGCGGGTAAGCGTTCGGTGCCACGAAAAATAACGTTGCGATGCTGGCCTGATGATGTGAACTCATATGCCGCAAAGGTGGTGAAAGTTCCGGGCATGTAAGCCTCATCGGCCGCTTCAACGGTTTCTGACCACGCGGATTTACTCACGTTGTTGACGAACGCGTTGTCGATGGTACCGTCGAGAAGGTTGGCTACAACATCACTGATAAACCCGTAAAACACTTTGCTTCTACTGTTTAAGTCCAACAGGCCGCCATCTACCGATTCATTAATGTTGTGATACGGCTTTGCAAAATCGTATTGTGAAACGGGTGAGCTGGTATCCGACGCTTCGTTGATCAGGCCAAGAAAAATCGCATGGTCGGTAACCCCGTAAAAATCCAGTGGTTGTGCCAGTTGTACTTCAAAGCCACTGGGGTGCTTGATTGCCTCGCCCTGAGCGTAGCGGTAGGCGTCTGCGGGTGAAGCGGTTGTGCCAAAAGCAGAGGCGTCAAAGGAGAGTGTTGTATGCACGTGCAAGTCGCCAAAATAAGCATTGCGATCTGGGTTGGGCAGGGAGCGGCTATGAGCGCGAGTATGGCCTGACGCTGACGCTGACGGTTCAGGAAACGTGATGATTTCATTATTCGCCGGAATTATCGTATTGGTATTCTGATAGTACTCTCGTGCCTGCGAGCGTTTGTCTGACTCTACTTTGTCGACAGAGCAGGCGGCGAGCATTAGCGTCAACGCTAGCGCAATAGATGCAGTGCGAGTGTTCATAGCGTATGCCATTGTTGAATGCTTCCTATGATGTGGGCAGCGAGTTGTTTTAAGTGGACAACAGCTTGTTAGCTTGAGCGGTCTAGCCAAATTGGACTGGTCCATGCACGTTCCCGTATTGTTGCTGGAACGCGAGGGTCGGGCGTGCGCCCCAGGCGAATTGCGTCATAGCTTGACCAGCGACATGTTGGGTTCATTAACACTCGAATATAGTAGAAGGCACTTTGAGTAGGATCGTAATCAGGATCGTGCCAGAGGGTTTTAAGTTCATTGGCGCCAGAGCCAGCGCTAAAGCGGCAGCTATCAAGATCAACACTTGCACCATTGTCCGGGCAGCGGCCTGTTGCAGGGTCTACGGTAAGTCCATCAGCGCAGGCAATGTCGACAACCTTTTCCTGGGTTTGGCCCTGCGCATCAATCCAGCCCTTAATCATTTGCATTCTTTGCAAGGGCGCATCGATTGGGTCGCGTGTTGCCCAGACAAAAAAGCCAGGGGAGATTTCCTTAGTCGCATCAGGACGCAGTGCACCGCCCATTGGCACACCTGTGGCTATTAGGTTTGGGACTGTGTTGTGGTCGTTCATAGCTAGCTCATCACTTTCCGGGCCAACCCCCCAACCCGGCCCCCAACCAGCAAACAGGCGCACGCCCATGCGTGGGCCGGATGTGCCATAGGTTTCGCGCCGGGCGAGGGCATCAAAAATCGCTTCGCGGGTGTTCTCCGGGGCCCACACAGCGGCAATACCACCGGACGTATTAAATCTAAGAGTAGATTTATAGGCCTCTGTTGGTTCACTGTCTTCTCTCAAGCGCCGAGCTGCAGAGGAGGTGACAGCCCCTACCGCACCGGGGTAGTCCCACTCTTCCACATCTCCGGGGTTGGAATTGTGGCTGTCGGTAGCGGCTATAAAGCCGACTCGCAGCGGGTTAAATCCTAGCTCTTGCTCAAGCTCTAAGCCTACTTTAAGCCCTTGGCGAACAAAACCTGTTTGAAAGGCACAGCCTGTGGTTTCACCTGGCAGGCAAGGGTCGAACACTTGTTCGAAGGCGCATTCTTCATCCGTAGCGCCAACCCCAAGCGCACATTCCTGCGCGCCCTTAACCTGGAATACTTCCGCCAGTGGTTCGCGCTTTTGGCGTAAGCGCCAGTCGGCTTCATTGTATTCCTTTCCATCCCAGGTGTAGCGCGAATACATAAGGCCCCAAGCCTTATTTGGGTTATGCGGGATGGTCAGGAAGTCGCAATCATCTACGCATGTGGCTTCAAGGCCCTTCCACAGTTCAATAGCGTTTGGCACATCCAGGCTTGAAAGCGCTCGTTCGGGAACTGTGTTGGAGCGGAAAATAATATTGCGATGGTGCTTGCCCTGCTCAGGCATTCCTGGCGAATACTCATAGCCAATCAGTGTGGTCAATTTGCCGGGTTCGTTGTATTTATTGGCGAGATCGATATAGCGGGCCCAATCGTTAGCTGCGTTCTCATAGCATCGTTCGTGTGCCTCATCGCCCACTCTGCAGGTAGGGAAAGCGCCAGGTTTAAGAGACTCTCGAGTTGTTTGTTGATAGACGCCTGCAGGTTTTGACGGATCGCCGGGCACTGCTGTGCCACGAGCCTTGCCAACCAAGATTTTAAAAATCATTGGGTTAGGCTCATTGGCCAGCCAGCAGGCGGCGCGTTCTCCAAGCGAAAGGCCGGGATTGCCGCAATGGGTGCGGGTGCCGAAGCCTTCGGCGTGGTCGGTAATTGCCACAAAGTCCAACGGGCGGCTAAGTTGCATAAGCTCGCCGCCGGCCGTGTTCAATGACTCACCTTTGGCAAAGCGGTAAGCGTCTTCAATACCCAGCGTGTTGCCAAACAGAGTTGCGTCGAAACTTTCACTGGTATGCAGATGCAATTCGCCCCAATACAAGTTCTTATTGGGGTTGGGTGCTGTCTGATAAGTGACGGCTTGTGGAGTGGGCAGTGTTAGCTTGCTATTGTCTTGCAGAGCAAAGTCGCGAGCCGCACTTTCCGGGCCGAATTTGTCAGCGGCCCCCTTTAATGGCAAAACGAATTTAACCGCCACATAGACTGTGGTCGCGAGTAGCAAGACCACAACGCCGAGACCGATTTTCTTAAACATGGTTTGCCCCTCGGCTTTTGTTGTTCAGGTTCGCACAACGGCGTCAGTCTCTTATAAAGCCAGGGTCGGTGCGGATGTTAAGGGCCTGATTTTTATCTTAGCGATGCGGCGATGCACCGGCAAACTTAATTTTACGGCTATTAATATAGTGCGCCGAATGCTGTATGAGGGAATCATATTCGGACGATTAGTGCTTTGGGTATCTACATTGCGCCAGGCCAGGCCAGGCAGGGTGCATCTCATATTCCCATATACACGATTCATTAACCGCGAAAGCGATTGTAATAGTAGGGTCAGATAAAACTTTCTTTCGCATTATTTCGCGCGGAACAGTTAAATGTGCCCTAGGTATGAAAGGTAGCTTCTAGGAGGCGGCCGAATGAATGTATTGGTCTTGCAGATTTCCCGCTCAGATAGAGCAGCGAAAGTGTGATCTGACCCTACTATTTCAAGGCCAGACCTTATTAAGAAAGCGAGTCAGTTGGTGGAAAACTAAACTATCAGGCTGCCGAACAGCACAGCCCGATAGAGTGTTTCGAGGGATTAACGATTCCAGCTAAAAGTCACGCCATAGGTACGTGGTAGAGCGGGTGTTGCAAACCCGGTGCCTTGTACTGGGAAGTTGTGCAGGAAGTAGTCTTCATCGAAGGCATTCTTCATCCATAAAGTTATCTGGTAGCTGTCTTCCGGTGCCATGTAAGAGATGCGAAGATCAGTTACATCGTATTCGGGCACTTTGGCAAACTCTAACTCATCGGGATCTTGCACTACTTCGTCTTTATAGCGATGGTCTAGCTGGTAACGCATTGCGCCACCGTTAGCTAATTCTTGGTCGTAACGAACCAAAATGTTGTACGCACTTTCGGGCGCATTTCGCAGTGAATTACCTGTTCGGTCTGGCGCCGCACCTCCCGCAGTACTCGGGGCTCTAAAGCCGGCCGGAATAAAGAAATCCGAGAATTCAGTATCCAGCGTTGTGTAGGAGCCTTGAATGATCAAGTTATCTATTGGCGCGAATGTGAATTCTACTTCCACACCATTGATCTCAGCGTCAGCGGCGTTTTGAGTAATCAAGTTGCCGGGGTCATTGGGGTCGGCGTCGACAGGAACTAGCAACTGCAAAATTTGCAGGTCAGTGTAGTCGGTCTGAAAGGCTGCAACGTTTAAGCGCACGCGATTATCAAACCATTCCGTTTTAGCACCCAACTCGTAAAGAATAGCTTCTTCTGGGTCAAAACCGGTGCTCGCGATTTCTACATTGCCGCCACCGCCAGGGAAACCACCCGATTTAAAGCCTTCAGAGTAGGTGAAGTAGACAAAGGCGTTATCAGTAAACTGGTAGTCAACTGTAACTTTCGGTGTGAAGGCGCTCCAGTCTTCATTCAGATTGAGTGAGAAGTTTCTCGTTGGCGCCAAGGGTGTTGGCGTACCAATAGAGATGAAGTCTTTTTCTTCCCAGGTTTGGCGGCCGCCGACGGATACGCTAAGTTGATCAGTGACAGCATAGGTAAACTGGCCAAAGATCGCATAGCTGTCGGTAGTGTTGTCTCCTAATGAACCGCCATCACCGATGGGAACAAAAGGAATAGAACCTCCGGCGCCGTTCGAACCGAATACGCCAATGGGGCCAGTTTCATTTCGTACAGTTTGTTCCTGCAAATAATAAAGCCCTGCTACCCATTGTAGCTTACCACCGCCTGTAGACGTGAATCTGAACTCCTGAGTAAAGGTATCGGAATCGTCAGTGTAGGGGTTAGAACCACTTAACAATGGCGCGCCTCCGTTGGAGAGCAGCAAATTAGTTTGCGAGGGTGTTCCAAAAACCAGGTTAGAGATGCTGGACTCTACTTTACGAAACGAGCTTAAGGACGTAAAAGTGAAGTCTGAGAAATCATAATCAAGGCGCGCAGTCACACCGGCAATATCAATTTTTGAGAAGCCGGGGTCTTCCGCTACGTTGGTGCGAATCTCATTATCGTAGTTGGCGATAAGCGCCGATTCAGCAGTGTGCCACCGACTGCTTCCATCAGCGGCCCCAATAAAGTGTCGTCCTGGTCCTGCTTGATCCATGCGTGAGAAATTGGCTGATACGTTTATTTCCATTTCGCTGCTTGGCGTGAAACGTAATGCACCACGCACTGAGTCAGTATTCAAATCAGACTGCTGTATGTCATTCAGGTTAAATACTTCCGCCGGTTCAAAAAAACCGGGATAGTCGATTGCTCTTGAGTCTACGTAACCATCGCGTCGTCGGCTGGAGAATGACACTTTACCAAATACATTCTCTGCTAACGGGCCGCTAACAAGGCCGCGAAAATTGATTGCCTGGTAATTACCAATCCCAGCCTCAAACTTCATCTTTAATTCATCGGTTGGCTTGGTGGTAATCATGCTTACAGCACCACCAACCACGTTCTTACCGAACAAGGTACCTTGGGGGCCGCGCAGTACTTCAACTCGCTCCAAGTCGAACAAGTCAACGTCCATACCAGCTGAGCGGCCGATATACACTTCGTCAACGAATACGATGACTGACTGGTCACCGGCAGGGCTGTCTTCATTAGAGCCTATGCCGCGAATGTAAAGTTGTGGTTGCCCAGCGTTGAACGAGCCCATGGTGAAGCCCGGGGTTCGTTCGGTAACACCTTTGATATCAGTGATACCCATGTTGCCGAGTTCTTCGCCACTGAAGGCTGTCACGGCTAATGGAATACTTTGTAGAGATTCCGCCCGTTTCTGGGTTGTTACTATGACCTCTTCCAATATCGCATTCGCCTGTGGTGCCACACCAAGTGCTATAGAAGAAATCAACACCGGTAAGCTACAGGCCGTTGTGAGTTGCTTAAATTTCATCCAAAATCCCCGTTCGATACATTTTGTGCTTATTTGTGTAAATTACTGTATCAAACACTGATCTATTGGAACAGTAATTTTTTGGACACTGCGGGCATATCACGTGCGTGTTTTTGCTCTATTCAAACACTGCCTGGTGTTGCATAGAATCCATTACCCGTCGGCCTTGGCTGTTCCACACTTGTATGAGTTGCGAACTATAGCCGTCGCGAATAAAGCGAGTGGCAGAGCGTATTAACCACCAGCCGTCCTCGGTGCTTACATCATCAGTCAGCATGTTGATGCTCCAGTTCATTGAGCTCAGTGCTTGAACGTTGGATAGGGCGCATAGAGCAGCAGGTGGTGCATCACCAAGTACCATTAAAGGCCCAAGGCCTTCGCGTGCAGCAGGGTCTACGTGGCGCGTCCACAGCAGTATATCGGGGTTGTCAGAGCCTGATAGTATCGCCGGGCCAGAGACCAAACGACGCTCGAAATTGTAAAGAAAGCTAAGTTCTTCGCTCACAGGCAACATGGGCTCGGCGTCTTCCGGTTGCAAGCTCGCGTGCTTCAACGGGTAGTCCATGCTGTGCTGCATTTCGCGGCTTCTGCCAAAAGTGAAATAACCGTAAGTTCCAGCGCCTAGCTCACTGTCTAATTTGGCTTCAATCGTGACGTTATTCTTGCCACGCCTCAGCTCTTTGTGGGTAATTGTGAGCGGGCCAGCGGCGGGCCCAATGAAATTAACTTGCATCGTGCGCAAAGGCGGAAGGTCAGTGTAGTGATGTTGAATTGCTTCTATTAACAGCGCGCTGGTTAAGCCACCGAAGGCGGTACGGCCTTGTAGCCAATTGGCCGGTAAATCAATTGTGTAATTTGGTGCCGATTCGAAAAACGATTGGATTATTTGTGTGTAACTGCTCATTGGACCTCTTGCGTTCTGTGAGTGCGGGAAATTAACTGCGCGTGCCAGTGCCCATTATCAATCAAAGTAGCCAGGCTCATAAAGAAATCAAAGCAATATTCTATTTTTGATTCCAGTCACACCACGCAATAATGCGGCCAGGGTAAGCTGGTTGTTTGAATGGCCAGGCTTCTTTCAGCCAGTTATCAACGCTGCTAAATAAGGCTTTATCTAAACTAAGCGCGCTATCTTTCACCCACAAATACACCTCACAGTCGTAGCCTGAACGTTGCGTAGGGTCAATGTAAACACAACCAATGTAATCGTTTTTCTGTGAGTTAAATACGGCGTAAGCAAAGGCCTCTCGTGCCTTGAACTCATTCTCATGCCTAACTAGGTCATCCTTATTGGCCTCAAAGCTCATGGACTCTTCTGGCCACTCATCGTTCTCCGCAAAAACATGCCGCAAACGTTCTTTGCTCGACATAACGGCTTCGTAATCGAGTTTCGCAAGGTTGGGTGCCAACACTTCAAACTGAAACTGCTCATTGGACAAGTGTTGTGGAATGTTGAAATTTTGTGGGATGAACATTATTTTTTAAGTGCGCTGTAGTTCGGTTGATCCAAAAATGTTTGCCCTGCCACAGTTTGACGCAGATGCTCGGCCAGCCCCTGCGTGTTTAACGGGAGTGAATCCCTTAGTTGATTTGTCAATTTCCAACGCAAGCCGTCCAAATCATCATCATCTTGTAGCAGACCTTTTAGTCTAACGTTTTCCTGCTGCGCCATTGCCGACCCGTACTGCAATTCGCGCTGGGCGATGCGCAGTGAATTAGCGGCCACGCGCGCCAGAAATTGATTGTGCGTGTCGTCTTGTTCGGCAAGTTGCGTGGCAATGGTTTTTTTTAGAAAAACCGCCACGCCCTCTATCAACTCTGCAGGCATTGGCAGCTGGGTACCGCTGGCGATGGGTTCGTCGCCGTTGGGTAGTGAGTAGTCGCCCGGAATTAACAAGTTAACGCAGTCCATTTGTGCTTCAGATGACCGTCGGCCAATCACTGGGCGCTCCAGGCTGGGTGTTTCTCCTGTGCGCCAGCTGTGCGCCATTGTTAAGGTGGTCACCGCCCACCAGAAGGAGCCAAATACCTGCCAAAACCGTAAGGCTTCTAGGTCAACTTCTACGCCTGAGGTTTTCTGGTAGCCGGCGAGCAACTCTTCGACGTTGCCAAAGCCTCCCACCGGCAGGTCAGTGTTGCCAAAGCGCCAAGAGTTAACACACAACCAGCCCAGGTCGCGCATTGGGTCGCCAATATGGGCTAGCTCCCAGTCCAGCACCGCGTTAATGCCTGAGGGCGTTACCATCAGGTTGCCGTTTCGAAAATCGCCATGGACTAAGGTGTGGCGCGAATTGCTGGGTAGGTTGTCACGCAGCCAACGCCAGGTGTAGTCAATCATTGGCACGGGCACATTAAGGTCGCGATAGTATCCCCAGGTTTGGTCTACCAGTGCCGCTGGGTTTACCGAGGGAAGTTGATCAGCCAACGCCGTATCGCGCCACTCCAGCTTATGAATCTTTCCGAGAATTTCACCACACTGTCTTGCCAGGCGTGGTCGAACATCGGCAAGCTCGGGTGCCTTATTGATGCGTTGCCCCAGTGTTTCGCCATCCAACCATTGCATGATGAAACCAGAGCCCAACTGGTCTTCAGGCCGCAGTACATAGAACACTTCTGGCCCGGGAATTCCTGACGCAATAGCCAACTGAAACAGCTCAGCCTCGGTCTCCAGCGTAATTTCGCCAACGCTGGACCCAAGCACTGCGGTGGGTTGCGACCGGCGTAGGGCCAGTTGTTGCTCACCGTCGTTGCCTTGCAAGCCTTGATAGCGGATACGCCATGTTTCCTGGCTGGCGCCAGCGCTTAACTGCTGGCAAGACTTTAGGGCAGTAAAGTCCTGAAACTCTCTGCGCAACACGGGTTCAAGAAGTTGGTTCATTTCATTCGGCATCATGGGTTCCCACGGCTTAACTCACACCTTTAGGTTTTTGCTGCGACATAAAACCGAACATATAACCGGCCACGCGACGCATTTGAATTTCGTCTGCGCCTTCGGTTATGCGATACCGGCGGTGGTGCCGGTAAATGTGTTCAAACGGCTTGTATCGCGAGTAACCCATGCCGCCATGCACTTGCATTGCAGTATCCGCCGCCTCGCAGCACAGCCTGTTGGCCTGATAGTTACAGATTGACACTTTGTCGGAAACGGAAAAAGCGCCGTCTCTATCCATTAGCCAAGCGGTTTTGTGAATCAGCGCCTGAAGCATTTCACTGCGCGCGTGCAGCTCTACCAATGGGAACTGAATGCCCTGATTAACCGACAGCTTTTTGCCAAACGGCTTGCGCTCATTGGCATGGTTTACGGCTTCACTAATGCAGTAGCGTGCAGCACCCAAACTAGAGGCCGCCTGACGAATACGATTTTCGTTGAAGAAATGCTGCACCACCGCCAAGCCGTGACCCTCTTCGCCAAAAATGGCGCTGTTGGGCACGCGTACATCGGTGAAGGAAACATGCGCATGGTCTGAGGGCATGTTGAATGTCCAAAGGTACTCTTCTACTTTTACGCCGGGCTCATTCATTGGTACTAGAAAGGCCGTAATGCCCAGACCATCGCCGGCGTTGCCTGAGGTACGTGCCATTACCAGGTCAGCATCGGCGACATGCACGCCGGTATTCCAGGTTTTTTCGCCATTAATTACCCAGTCATCGCCGTCTCGAATGCCAACAGTTTCCATGTGGGTAGCATCTGAGCCATGCTCCGGCTCGGTAATGCCAAAGGCAAAACTCTTGCTGGCGTTCTTCATGCCATCCAGCCATTCTGCTTTTTGTTCCTCGCTGCCGTATTCCAGTAACAACAATAGACCGATGTTATTGCCTACTACTGAATGTTCGTTTTGCAGGTCGTTGTGAAGGCCTAAGCCTTTTGCTGCCAAGTGTTCCCGTATCAACGCCATACCCAGGTTGTTGCCATTGCGGCCACCATGCTCTGCAGGAAAGGGGTAGCTGAAAATGCCCGCTTCAATGGCTAGCTGCTTGGCTTCAAACAACAGTGCTTCCCACTCCTCGTTGGGCAGGCCGTCGCGGTCCCAGTCTGTGCGTTCATTCTCACGGCGGTGATCAAAAAAACGTTGGTTATCGTTCTTAGCTTCCAGTGGTTTTATCTTGTTCTCGATGAACTGATCCACTTCCGTTAAAAAGGCGGCTACGTCCGTTGGAATATCAAAGTCCATTGATGGGTCTCCTGGATGGCTGGCTCGAAAAACGTTTGTAAGCTAAAGATAGCTGATAAACAAAGAGAGCGTTGAATTTTACTAAACTAGGGTGAACCGGCTGCGAGCTGCAGCGCAATGGCGTTTTCGGTAAAAGGAGTACTTGAATAGCGCTGCTCGCGATCAGCTTGCCAAAAGGTCTAACTGGGCTTTTTGAAAAGCAAGGTCATTCTGTTTGACTCGCCCACTTCCTGCATTGCGGCCTTTAGCTCTGGATTATCTTTTGAACCGCTAAACGAGGGTGGTAATCGCCATACGATATCATCAACAGTCGGTTGATCTTTGGGGTTATTATTTACAGCGCTCTCGGCGACAAATTCAAATCCTGCTGTTTCAAATTGCTCGATAACAAATGCTTTCTTTAGGTAGCCGGCGGCACCCGCTGCCCATGCATCGGGCATGTCTTCACGTGCTTCATGTTGCACTACTCCAACAACGCCACCAGGCTTAAGCGCGCTATAGGTGTCTTGCAAGGCTGTTGTCAGGTAATCGCCTTTGGGTTGAAATCGGGCGAGGTTGTGCAGCGCGCGAACGAACAGAACGGCATCGGCCGTGCCATGCGTGTTCTCTGATTGCGAACCAAATGTGAATGCGCTGACATCAGCGCCCTTGTCGCCGTACCACCCTTGCGCCTCGGCAGTCCAGTCAGCTGCCCAGGTTTTCTTTGCTTCAAGATTTTCAGCAGAAAAGAAACCAAATAAATGGAACATTGGCTCGGCGTAGTCCACACCAATCAAGCTACCGCTGGCACCTAGATAGGGCAGTAGTATTTTGCTATACCATCCGCCGCCAGGTAGCGCCTCTACTACTGTCATCCCGGGTTCTATACCAAAGAAACTTAGAGTCTCAGCCGGGTGGCGATGAGCAAACCGCGCAATGACTTCATCGTCTTGCTTGGCCAATATAGCGGCCAGTATTTCATCATTGTTGCCTGAGGCCGCTTCTGACCTTGCGGCCTCCTTTGTTTGGCCGGCGTTACGGTCTGCGCTTGCTTCAGTTGCTAGGTCGGCCTGTTTGGTGTCTGTGCAGCTGGTCAGAATTACTGAAAATAGAAAAAGGGCCAATTTGTTCATAGCAGGTGTTCTCAAACCAAAGTAACTGATGTAAGCAATATACACTTCGGCTTTGTGAACGGCCAGTCTAATGAATGTGAGGCTCCAAAGTTCTATTTTCTGAATGCCACTCTCAACAGCGCGCAAAGCAGTACGGCCGGTATTACCATCGGCATCAGGTGTAATAACTCATGCACAATAATACTCGATACTGATTCCAAGGTATGTGCCTGAGCAGAAACTGGTGCTATTGCAACCAAACTCACAAATAGTGCTCTCATTTTTACTCCTTACTGTATTTTCCGTTTAGTACGTTTAAATCATTGTTCCGTTTTACACGGAGGGCGTTAGCATTCCCTCTGTTTCAATAAACTTAATTATGTCTTCCATTCCCTTACCCTCTTTGAGGTTGGCAAAAATGAAGGGGCGTTCGCCGCGCATTTTTTTTGAGTCAGAATCCATTACCTCCAGGGAAGCCCCTACCATGGGCGCAAGATCGATCTTGTTGATAATCAAAAGATCACTTTTGGTGATTCCGGGCCCGCCTTTACGCGGAATTTTGTCACCGGCTGAAACATCGATCACATAGATGGTCAGGTCAGAAAGCTCGGGGCTGAAAGTGGCACTCAAGTTATCACCTCCACTTTCAACGAGAACAAAGTCCAAGCCCTGGTGTCTCTGGCACAGTTCATCAACAGCCGCTAGGTTCATTGATGCGTCTTCACGAATTGCGGTGTGGGGGCAGCCACCTGTTTCTACCCCAATAATTCTATCGGCGTTTAATGCGTTCTGCCGAGTTAGAAATTCCGCGTCTTCTTTGGTGTAGATATCATTGGTTACTACGGCAATGTTGTATTTTTCTCTAAGCTCTAAACAAAGGTTGCGCAGCAATGCTGTTTTGCCAGAGCCTACGGGGCCACCCACACCCACTCTTAATGTTTGGTTCATAGTTTTATCCTCGTGTTTACGTATTTCGTGCTAATCAAGTTCAAGACCGATATAGCCTTGAATACTGAGTTTCGTGTTTGGCGCTTGCCATTGCCAAACCAGGCAAACTAAGCCCTATGTTCTCGTCGCTAATTGCCAATGCGTTAGCAACGCACTTTTGAACTTCCTTCGACAGTTCGAACAGCATTAACTGCGCAGCGGTTTGGCCCATGGGTAATAGCTTAGCTGCAGCAAGAACCTGATTTTCGATAATTGTCCAACAATAGGCGCAACTCGTATCCTCCAAGGACAACTGCAAGTTGGTCGCAACGCAGCTGAATACCGTGGTAAATGAAAGCTTCACATTCGATTCAAGGCAGTAGTCGGGTACTTCAATAGACATACCTTTAGCTAAGCGCAGCAAGGCTCCCCCCATAGCAATGTCGGCCAGCAGTAACTCACGTGTTTCGCGAATAGCGAGCGTATAGTCATTCCATTTGCGTGAGGCCGCCCAGTCATTGGCAGTCAAACAATTAAACTGACGCTTAATGAGAGGTAAGTCACTATGGGTTAACGTTGCCGCAGAGGTTTGTTCTATCCACTGCCGAATGTCTGATTCGTCCTTTAACCAACCATCTTCGATGGCGAACTCCATTCCTTGCGAAAAGCTGTAACCCCCAACGGGTAAATTCGAACTGCACAATTGCATCAAGCGAAAAAGATTTAAAGACATACTCTCCAAATCTCAGTGTTTGTGGGCGTGCTGGTGTTCTTGCTCGAGCGGCTTGCCAGCTTGACCATGGCCATATGCGCCAGATTCAGGTTCAAATTCGTCTTCGCATATTTCGGTGGTAAGGCCGAACATCTCTACGAGTTCAATTAACACTGGGTCCTCTAAAAATCTTAGCCACCGATCGCCAATCTGCATTCGCACGTGACGGTTACCCAAGTGATAGCATGCGCGGCTAAAAATTGGCCAGGAGTTGGTTCGAACAGTTACGACCCGTTCTTTCGCCAAGCTCACTTTCAGTAGCTTGTTACAGTCACTCTGCAATACTTGGTCGCGCACAAGTAGCTTGCCGCGTTCTAGAAACAATCGCACCTCCTCACCGTTCTTGCTGGTTACTTTAAGCCGTCCTTTCTCTCGCTGAATATGGTCAAGCTCAATAATGTCGTCAACTTCGCAGAATTGCTTCGTTGTTGCTTTAGTGTGAACTTCAATCATCTTGGTTTCTCTCAATTATCGTTGGCTCTCTCAATTGCTGCACGCTGCAGTGCGATGGCTTAAAACAAACAATACAATTGAGCTAGCGGTAGTACGCTTGCCGGTTCGCAGCTAAGTAATTGGCCATCTACTTTTACTTCGTAGGTTTGTGAATCTACAGTGATCGCCGGCATCAATGTGTTGTGCACCATATCTCGCTTTCCGATGTTTCGAGTATTACGACAGGCGACGTAGGACCGCTGCGTATTCAACTTGTCAAGTGCTCCAGATTGTATGGCCGCTGCACTAGTGAAAGTAATACAGGTCGAAGTAACTGCCGCACCCATTGCGCCGAACATGTGTCGGTAATGGACCGGCTGCGGCGTGGGTATTGATGCGTTCGGGTCGCCCATTGCGGCAGCGGCTATGAAGCCACCTTTAAGTATGGTGGAGGGTTTGATACCAAAAAAAGCAGGTTTCCACAGCACTAGATCTGCGAGTTTACCTACCTCTATGGAGCCAGCTTCATCAGCTATACCATGCGCGATTGCCGGATTTATTGTGTACTTCGAGATATAGCGCTTAACCCTCGCGTTGTCATTCCTCTCTGTATCGGGTTCAAGTGGCCCTCGCTGTAGTTTCATTTTGTGCGCCGTTTGCCACGTGCGTGTTACGACTTCACCTACACGACCCATCGCTTGAGAGTCAGAAGCTATCATGCTGAAGGCACCCAAATCATGCAGAATATCTTCGGCTGCAATGGTTTCTTTGCGAATACGTGAGTCGGCAAAGGCAACATCTTCCGGTATGCCAGAATCTAGATGATGGCATACCATCAACATGTCGAGATGCTCGTCGACTGTATTGCGCGTATAGGGTCGCGTAGGGTTGGTGGACGATGGCAATACATTATTTTCCGCGCAGGCGCGAATGATGTCTGGAGCATGGCCTCCACCGGCGCCCTCGGTATGGTAAGTGTGGATAGTTCGGCCTTTAAAGGCGGCAAGAGTTTCTTCTACGAAACCAGACTCGTTTAATGTATCGGTATGAATGGCGACTTGCACATCGTAGCGTTCAGCCACTGACAAACAGTTATCGATTGAAGATGGCGTAGTGCCCCAGTCTTCATGCAATTTCAAGCCACAGGCTCCGGCCTCCAATTGCTCATCCAAAGCGTCGGGCAAGCTCCCATTGCCTTTGCCCAGAAAACCAAAGTTCATGGGTAAAGAATCCGTAGCCTGCAGCATCATGCCGATGTTCCAGGGCCCAGGAGTGCATGTGGTTGCATTCGTGCCTGTTGCGGGCCCGGTTCCGCCGCCAATCATTGTTGTGATACCAGACATCAAGGCTTCTTCTACTTGCTGAGGGCAGATGAAATGAATATGTGCGTCAATGCCGCCGGCCGTTACGATTTGCCCTTCGCCTGCTAAAATTTCAGTTCCCGGGCCAATGATGACATCCACGTTGTTTTGCACATCTGGATTGCCTGCCTTACCAATCGAAGCTATACGACCGTTTTTAATGCCTATATCGGCTTTAACGATCCCCCAATGATCAATAATGGTGGCATTGGTGATAACCAAGTCCGCGGTGTGTTCGCTCGTGAGTTGGCTTTGCCCCATTCCGTCGCGAATGACTTTTCCGCCGCCAAACTTCACTTCGTCGCCGTATTGCGTATAGTCTTTTTCTATCTCAATCAGCAAGGCTGTGTCAGCAAGGCGTAAACGATCGGAGGTGGTGGGCCCAAACATTTGCGCATAAGCGGTTCTATCAATGGTTGTCATATATTTATCTCTACTGAAATAATGTCTGTACGCATTAGTCCAGTGCACCCATTATTTCGCCGCGAAACCCATAAACTTTTCGTTCTCCGGCATAGCTAACCAACTGTACTTCACGGTTTTGACCGGGCTCAAATCGCACGGCTGTTCCAGACGCTATGTTCAATCGAAAACCGCGTGTTTTGGCTCGATTAAATTGCAACGCAGGGTTAGTTTCGTAAAAATGATAATGGGAGCCTACCTGAATAGGTCGGTCACCCGAGTTGGTGACCATTACGGTGGTAACCTCTCGCCCTGCGTTTAATTTTATCTCGCCAGGTTCCACAATTAACTGACCTGGTATTAGGTGCTCGCTCATAGTGTTTAAATATTCCCGTTATTTATGTCACAAAATATAAATGTTTTTAATATCACACGATGGGATTGTGTACTGTAACCAGCTTGGTTCCATCAGGGAATGTGGCTTCAACTTGCACGTCGTGAATCAACTCGGGCACACCATCCATTACCTGATCACGCGACAAAATCTCTCTTCCTTCACTCATAAGTTCAGCCACTGTTTTACCGTCGCGTGCGCCCTCTATGATTTCTAATGTTATTAGCGCCACGGACTCGGGGTAATTAAGCTTCAGGCCACGGTTTAACCGGCGCTCAGCCAGCAAGCCGGCGGTAACTACGTGCAGCTTGTCTTTTTCTCTTGGTAACAATTCCATAAACGTTGAGATCTCCGGTGTTTGCCGAGTGCGTTCTTCAGGTAGTCCAAATTCGTGGTTCTACTGCCGAGCGGCCGCATAGCGCGGGTCGTAAAAGTGTCCAAGCCTTAATAAATACATCTCTTGCCTGGTCTGATAAATCGCCTAGATATCGTAATAAGACAAACTCATTGATTGTTGTCACTGAGCATTCGGCCTCCAGGCCTTGCAGCTCGATCATTTCTCGCAGCGCATTAACCTGTTCATCACAGGACTTCGCGAAAGGCCCGGCAATTAAGCTGCCGTAAACGTGTTTGGCCTGTAATCCGCAATTGGACTTCAAGTACTCTGACTCTGCGCTAAACTGGAGGCGATCAACTAATTTTGGAACGCCGGCTAATGTAATGCTAAAGGTTTGCGTAAAGCGCCCGGCTTTAAACGGCTGATTGCTGGAGGGTAAGCCCAGACAGATAATCTCCCAGCCGCAGAACAAGCTGCTTTCATCAAGCTGAACTGCAGTGCTGAGCTCTATGTTCGCTCCGTTAAAAACGATTGTTTCTCCGGGCAACCATTCAGCTAGACTGGATTCATCGATAGTTAGAATGTTGTTAACCCGTTGTGGCAAAGACATGGACTTATTAGGGTCGACCCGCGCACGGTACAAACGCATTGCCCCTGGGGTTGTAAAAAGAGCTGCAGCACCATTATTCATAGCCGCTGATATTTCTAAGGTGTCACCAGATACAACCCCGCCAGGAGGGTGCAGTAGGTAGATGTGTGCGCAATCGGGCCCTTCTGGATAAAAGGCTTTTTGTACATAGAGCGGGCCGATGTGTTTCGACTTCTTGAGCACGGTTCCTCGGTCGCTTCCATTGATTGTTAAGGCCAATGATGCTGGCCAAACTGCTGCAGCTACGCTTTCGTCCGAAGCATGAGTGGAAATATGCATAGTTGGGCTGCAAGTACGCATGTGCCTCTTAAGGTCCTTTGCCAGCATTTGAGATCCACACTGTCTGGTAAGGGTTTAGCCAAACACTTGATTCAAGATCGTCAAATACTTCTCCACCAATCAGTTCGTACCACGGGTCAGTAAGGATCATGTTTATTTGGCTAAGCTGCAGCTGAACTGGGTTTGACGTTATGTTACTGATGCAGAATATACTTTGTCGTCTGTCTGAGCTTTGCCGCCAAAAGCCGAACAGTTCAGCGTCCAGCTGCAGCGTGAACTGAGTTGCGTTCGGATGAAATGCTGGTTGTTTTTGGCGAATCTCCAACAGCTGCCCCAGCCTCTTTGCCACCCGTGAATGGCTGGTGCGTTTATCATCGAGCAATGCACCTAGCTCTTCGGCATTCCATTGATGTCGATTAATAGCCCGATTGTGGCCAGTGTGCTCCATACGTTCGTAATCGTTTTGGGTTGCAACAAAGCTGTGTAAATAAACGGCAGGCACACCCTCCAATGCAAACATAATGGCGTGTGCGCAAATGAATCGCTCAATACCAAAGTCATCTAGGCCCGACAGCGTGCCTTGCAGTGCATCAATCAGAGAGATGTTTATTTCATAAGGTTTTGTTTGGCCGTCGGCTAATGCGCGCCATGACACGCGGCCGCCAAACTCAATCATTGTTTCTATAAGAGATTGCTGTTCGTCATCATCCAGAATGCCCTCGACGGGTCGTAGGCCAATGCCGTCGTGCGATGCTATAAAGTTAAGGTAAGCGGTACCGTTCTGTGCCGGAGGCATACTCATCAGCCAGTGCTTAAGATGCTTGCTGTTGCCCGATAGCAGTGCATGTAACAACAAGGGAGGCAGAGCGAAGTTGTACACCCAGTGCGCTTCGTTCGCATTGCCGAAATAGTCCAGGTTCTCTTTATTGGGAATGTTGGTTTCGGTCAGAATAATCGCTTCGGGTTTGGCGTGTTCAATCAGCGTTCTAAACAACCTAACGATTTCATGCGTTTGCGGCAAATTGATACTGCTAGTGCCAATAACTTTCCATACAAAAGCGATAGCATCTAATCGAAAAATACTAATGCCTGCGTCGAGGTATTGACGGATAATTTGGCAAAATTCTAGCAGTAGAGCAGGGTTTCTAAAATTGAAATCAACCTGATCATGACTGAATGTACACCACACATATTGCGTGCCGTCAGCCGTTTCAGTCTCTCGAAGCAGGTCGCTACTTCTCGGTCTTACAACCTTCGAGACGTCGTCACTCTTCTTCGCGGTAAAAAAATACTCTTTACCTGGATTAAGACCCTTAACGAAATTTTGAAACCACAGGCCGCGCGACGAACAATGGTTTACCACGAGGTCCGACATCAGCTTATAGTCTTCGGCAATGGCCTTGATGTGGCTCCAATCACCGTGCGACTCATTCACGCTGGAATAATCGATTACCGAAAAGCCGTCGTCTGAGCTATACGGAAAAAAGGGAAGAATATGCACGCTGTTAACAAATTTCTTTAGTCGCGTATCGAGAAACGTTTTCAGAGTTGCCAATGGTTTTTCGCCCTCACAGAATATTGTGTCGGCGTAGCTTATTAGAACGACGTCTTTTTCAGACCATAAATTTTCATGTGTAGCAGGTGAACTCTTAACGTCGCTTAATTCAAAAACTCCCAATACCTCATCATTCAATTCGTCGAGCTGGTGTGGCGTGAGAATGCCCTCGTATATTCTCTGTAGATGCTGCGCTACGCGCAGTTCAAGCTGTTGTTGAGCTAACATAGGGTTTCTTAAGAGTCAGTGGAATTTGGGCGCTGGGTGAAAACTCTATCGTATCAAGTTCAACGGCTTCGGCTATGCGTTCATGAATGTCTGGTATGGCGCTGGTAACGCGGTTCCAGCTGGGAATGAAAGGCGTATCCATAGGGTGGTCTAGAAAGGTCTTTCCTGCCGTCATAATATTCTGGGCAAACATTTCTATCGCTTTCTCTTCCTTATGAATATCCAAGGTGAGTCCGTTCATTATTGCGTCGTTGCGATAGGTCTCTACTAAGTCCAGTGCAATACGAAAGTAAGTCGCTTTCACCGAGCGGAAGGTCTCCATGCTGAAGGTCTCGCCCTGAGTGGCCAGCTTTCTAAACAGTGCTTTGGATATATCTATCGACATTTTAGACAAGCCAGCCTCTTCATTATCGAAAGACAGCTCCTGGTGTTTGTGGTCATACGTTTTAGCGATATCCACCTGACACAGACGATTATTGGCATAGTTCCTATGCATTTCAGACAGTACGCCAATTTCTAAACCCCAGTCACTTGGAATGCGAATATCGTTAAGTACATCGCGGCGGAAGGAAAATTCTCCGGCCAGTGAATATCGAAAGCTGTCCATATACTGTAAATATTCTAATTCGCCGCATATTTTTTTAAGAGCTCGAAGCAAGGGGGTTACAAGTAGACGGCACACACGCCCATTCATTTTGTTGTTGGCGGTACGCGCATAGAAGCCCTTACAGAATTCGTAGTTGAATTGTGGATTGGCAACGGGGTAAATGAGGCGAGCTAATAGCTCCCGGTCGTAGGTTGTAATGTCGCAATCATGCAGTGCAATAGATTCCGCCTGGCTAGCAGCCAGCACAAAGCCCATGCAATACCAAACGTTTCTACCTTTGCCCAGTTCTTTGGGCGCTAAGTCAAGTTCGTCTAGTTCGGCATGTAACGCTTGTAGCCGAGGACCTTCGTTCCATAATACGCGGTGTTTCTGCGGCAAGTCTGAAAAGAAAGCCAGCGCCTCCCTGTATTGTTCTTCATTGGCTCTGTCCAGGCCAATGACTATTTCTGAAAGGTAGGGCGCTTGCTGCAACTCCTTGACAATATTGCTCAATGCGGGACCTTCTAACTCAGAGAACAGAGAAGGCAATATGAGCGCCATTGAGCGCTTGTTGCTGAATTCAACCAACTCTTGTTCAAGTTCAGGCAGTGGTCGATCTGACAGATTGTGCAGCGTTGTGATGATTCCATTCTGGTAGAAATCAGCCATGCCTAAGCTCCAAGAGTTTTAATGTGTTTTGTAATGTCACGCGCCAGCCTTCTGGACCGGGTTTATCGCTAATGTAAAGTTCGCTGCGCCGCCCTAGTAACGGCAAGTCGTGCACGGGTGACCGAATGAGAATAGCGCTGTCGCTTACTTCAAGCATGGACACGTCGTTTTGGCTGTCGCCCATAGCAATGGTATGAAAAGCGGTGTTGGGCTCGCTCCGCTTATACTGTTCAAGCAGCCATAAAAGCGCCACTCCTTTGTCGCCTGCGCCAGTAAGGTGCAGGAAGCGGCCTCCCTGCTGAACAAATGCACCAGATCGAATCAATGAGTTAGTGAAAGCCTGACGCACAGCTTCACTACCCAGCCAAAAAACGGGTTCGGTGTATTCTCGCTGATTCGCGAGTGAGGCCTGCTCTATGCTCAAGCCGCAAGTGTCGGCGATGCCTTGTGCTCCAAGGTCTACAAACGACCGAAACTGCTCACTATAGATACTCTTGTGGCGTTGCAAAACGCCTAACCAATGTTTGCGTGTTTTGCCAAACTCCTTAACCCAGTATTTGCCTCGGAGAACAGCGCCTTGTGGTTTGATTGCGAAATAATCTCTAGGCACGAATACTGCAGCACCGTTCTCCACAACAAAGGGGTGTTTATTATTGATATCCGTTCTAAGCGGCTCAATTTCAGCTCGAGTTTTGCTGCTGCAGAATATCAATGGTATACGCTGTGATGATAGATCTTGAATAAGGTCTTCTGCTTCAGCAAAGGAATAGCTGAAGTGATCTAATAAGGTGCCATCAAGATCTGTAAAGACAAGCGGCCTACTAGAAACGCGCACGGCGACGCTTGCACCCGAAACTACCTTCTTTGATTTGCCAATCTGTGCCAATTTGGTGCGTGAAGTGCCCGTTAGATCGTTTTCCAATAATAGCTAGCAGTTACCGTGCCAATCTCTTGCAACGATAGCTAATGGCTGGTTAGCGAGGCTGGTCTGATCTCACCGCGGACACAATACTGTTATTTTTGCTCGTAGAGACATTGCAAGGTTGGCTGAGTAGTACAATCGTTTATGTCTTTTAAAGCTGCCCTGAGTTTGCCTCGAATATTACTCTCACCTGCGTGGTCTCTATTGCGGGATGCCGTAGGAGATTTATTCGGTCGCAGCTTGCCCTATAAAGCCTCTGAATTTGTAACGCCAGAAAACCTTACCGCTCAATTACAGCTTCATTCGGTTGTACAGTTCGATCCGAATGTTGAAATACGCAGCGTACGCGCGCGTGAGCAACAACCGCAAAGCAGTAACTGTTGTATTCAAATCGTTGATATCAACACGGATGGCGCGGCTAGCGAACTGAGTTTGTACATTAAGTTGCCCATGCCGCAGCTAGCTACTCGCTGGTTCATGAATGTAATCAACTCTTGGGAACTTGAAACCTACTTTTGCAAGCATGTTGCTGATTCGGTGCCATTGCGAACGCCAACAACTTATGCCGCGCAGCAACAAGGTACGCGCTTTTTTTTGATACAAGAAAACCTTCTGGCAGATCCGCAAATTAAACTGTTCACCAACCCGGATATGATGGCAGGAGCGCCGTTGGAACTTGCCTACCGATGCGCGGCGGCACTGGCTGAGCTGCACTCAGCACACTATGACTTAGAGTGGTCGCAACGCGATGCCATTCTGCCGCATCGATATCATCCTTTCACCGGTGAGCAAATGAGAAGCGTATCGCAGGCGATGAATCAGCATGCCTTGAAACCCTGCATGAAAATAGCCGGCGACAGAATCCCGGCTGCTGTTGTACAAGCGTTCGAAAAAACCATGGCGAATTGGTCAATCTTGCTAGAACATTGGTTTTCGGGCCCACAAAGCTTGGTGCATGGTGACAGCCATCTAGGAAACTTTTTTGTGAATGGCGACACTATGGGGATGCTGGACTTCCAAGCGGTGCACTGGGGGCGGGGCACGCGCGACTTGCAGTATTTTCTTATCTACTCTTTGCCGGCCGACGTGCTGGCCGCCAATGAGCAAAAAATAATAGAGCACTATGTTGCGCACCGAAGCTCGTTTGGTGCGCCCATCACGGTTGAAGACTGCTGGCAGGAGTATCGTTGCCTGAGCTTTCACGCATTGATGACAATGGTTGTTTCTATTGGCTTTGGTGCGCTTAATGAAGAGCACAATGAATTGATGCTTGAAATGTTGGACCGAGCTGTTGCGGCAATCATTAGAGTAGATTACAGCGCTTGGTTAGATGAGTATTTGGAACGTGTCGCCTAGAGTTGTTCAACCACTTTCTGTGACGATTCAAACAATTGCCGAGCGCGCTCTGCAGTTGTTTCGCCCCGTAAAGAATCCTTAAACACTTCCACGTCGTAAACCAACTCTGCACCAATGTTGTTTAAGTTTCTCAGTGTTTGAACTAAATCAATACAGCCTTCTCCCGGTAACTCACGGTGATTAAGTGTCTCATCCAGAATATCCTCCATTGGCTGTTGCAGAGCGTCATCCAGTTGTAAGGCAAAGAACTTTTTGCCCGGCACCGATAAAATATCAGCGGGATTGCCCCCAGCTCGATGGTGATGCCAGCAGTCGAACATGAGCCCGCCGTTGTGGCAATTCGCTTTTTCAACAATACGGGCTGCCATCTTCAGATTTGACACTTGGCTGAAGGGCATAAACTCCAAACTAACACGTAACTGCTCTGCTGCAGCACGTTCACACAACGTGGCGAAGCAATCAATTATTTGTTGCTCGCTGTCTGGAACGGCCAGCCCTAGAGGCGCGTTGACTAAATTTGTGCCCGTTACATGTGCTAGATCAAAAATGTCCTGCATCGATGCCTGAGTAAGTCGGCTCATAACGTCGTCACCCTCTAGCTTCACTGAGCTCGGAAGCCAGTTGAACAAGGGGTCAATACCGCTAACAAATACGCTGTTATCTGCCAGGAGTGCCGCAATGTCAATATCGCTCAGGCCTTCAGCAAGGGCGTCCTGGTACAGAGCTGAGTTAACGGTTATGGCGTCAAACCCAGCGTTTGCCGCGACTTTGATCAATTCCACAAGGCCTATGCCTTCCATGCTTCCCCAACATAATGATAATTTGGCGGTCAAAGTACGTTTACTCCATTTTCTGGGGTTAGACTTTCTACGAATGCCTGTCAGCATAGTTATAGTTGCCGCGTTCAACAAGCCCAGTTGGTAGGCGTGAAATCGAGCAAACGAGAGCATAGCGAGAAACGTGGTAGCCAAAAAATACTGGAGAACGTTAACTTTGATCTCATAGCGACGGCATCTTTGGATAAGGTTGAGCGCACCGTGCTTAATCAATCATCATCCGAACGTTCTGATTTAGTCGCGCAGTAGCGTACGAGCGGAGAGTTGTGCAAATTGGTACTTTTATGAAAGCCTAGGTTGTATGATAATTGCGTCAGACGTTGTTCGGGCGGGTATTGCCTAGCTCGGATTTTAGAGCGCTACTCGCTAATGTGTTAGTGAGTATTTAAGGCTGAGTTTATGTGGCTGAATTTATATCACAGGGCCGAAGTGGCCAAAATAATCCTGCAAGTCAAATTCCAGAGGAGGGTGAGCTATTAAAATACTAAGTGCACTGTTCAAGACGATGTGTGGCGCAGTACTGCTGAGCGTTGCCAACCCTGCCGCTGCGCATTGCGGCCACATTGAAATAGCTGAGCTCCCCTGGGAGACCGCTTCTCTGATCACCAATATCGATCGCCTAATTCTGTCAGAAGGTTATGACTGCCGTGTGAGTCTGGTGCCAGACACCACATTGGAAATTATTGAGTCTATGGAGGCAAAAGGGCGTCCAGATATCGCCAGTGAACTGTGGACCAACAATTTCCCAACGTCTGTTAGCAGCGCTATAGCAGCCGGCGAATTAGTGATGGCCAACGACAGTCCTATATCAGGGCTTGGTGAAGGCTGGTGGATACCTGCCTTTACCGCCGCCGCACATCCGGAGTTAAAAACGGTGCGCGATGTAATCGACCGTCCGGAGTTGTTTGCCGACGATGATGATCCCACTAAGGGCGCCTTTACTGGTTGTCCCAGGGGGTGGGCCTGTTCGCAAATCAATATGAATTTGTTTCGTGCGTTCAAGATGAGGTCCAAAGGTTGGAAGTTGATTACACCTAAAACCGGAGAAGCACTGAATAGCTCAATTAATAAGGCGAACTTTAGCGAGAAGAATTGGTTTGGCTATTATTGGACACCAACACCACTGATAGGTAAGCACGGCATGGTGCAACTGGATTTTGGCGCCCCTTTTGCCGGCGACGACAATTGGGACAATTGTGTTTCCCAAGAAGTTTTAAAGTGTAAAAAACCCAAACCTTCTGCATGGAAGCCGGCTGACGTAGCCACCTTGGTGACGGCACATTTTAAAGAAACTGCTGGTGATGAGGTGATGGGTTATCTCGAGAAAAGGGTGTTTCCTTCAAAAGTGATGAATAAGCTTTTGTCTGATATGCAAGACTCTCAAATCAGCAGCAGCGACATGGCTGCGGTGTTCATGTCTAAGTACGAGGACCTGTGGACGACTTGGGTGAGCGACGTCGTTGCGAAAAAGATTCAGGCGAAAATTAACTGAGGTGGAACCTACGACACCGCCTGATAGGTGAAATGCAGAGCAAGTAGCTATTCAAAACACGCAGCTTACGGTTGGTTTTGATGAACATTAGGCCATGTTGAGTGTTCGGCTGTTGGGAGTGCTGTGACAGGCTGGTAGTATCTCCGTCTGATAGACAACAATACAAACAATATTCCTAGGGAGTTCTTGCCAATGATAAATCGCCCGTTATTTATACCTACAGCTCTCAGCATTGCGCTGATGTCACCAGTTCAGGCCCAAGAAAGCCTAGCGTTGGAAGAAATCATTGTCACTTCCCAAAAAAGGGTTGCATCATTGCAAGATACGCCCATTTCTGTGGTGGCATTTGGTCAAGATGAGCTAGAGGCCATTGGCGCATTCGAAGCTGGTCAAGTGGCGGAATACGCTGCGAACGTCAGCATTGATAGGCAACCCTCTTCGCTTGATAATTATGGCTACAGTATTCGCGGTGTTGGCACCGGTGAAACCTCACTGCTTGTTGAGAACACCGTGGGTGTATACATCGACGGTGTATACATTGCGCGCAACACCGGTGCGGTATTTGATGTGGTAGACCTTGAGCGAATCGAAGTTTTGCGCGGGCCGCAGGGTACTTTGTACGGTCGCAACACCATAGGCGGCGCTGTCAATATCATCACGGCAAAACCAAGTGAGGAATTTGGTTTTAAACAACACCTCACCTTCGGAAACCGCGACTTTCTGCGCAGTAAAACCACTCTTGATACCGGACTGCTAGGTGATATGTTCTCAGCTAAGCTGACCTATAACTTCAATGAGAAGGATGGCCTGGTAAACAATTCAGTGCACGGTAATAAACTGGGCGCACAAGAGTCTGATGCTTATCGAATTGCTTTGCGGCTTACGCCATCTGATTCATTTACCGCAGACTATACGTACGACAATTCTAAACGACAGAGCAACGGGGCTATGTCGCAAATTGTTGCCACTCGCGCACCTAATAATCAACTCGGTGGTGCTATCACTCAAGCGGCTACCGCCTTTGCCAGCGCTGATCGCCTAGATTCGCTGCCAATGGCGAATGCGCCGGGTAAAGACACTAATTCAGATATTGAGATGCACACCATTACCCTCGAATGGGAAGCGACTGACAACCTTACGATTAAATATGTAGGTTCGATGCGTGAATGGGACAGCAGCACTACAGGCACTGACTTCGGTTCGTTTGCATCCGACGGCGCGACAGTGCTTCAAGACCCAACTGTTGCGCCCGGCCAGTTTGTTCCCGCCGGAGAGCTTCGGTCGGTTTTTCTCGCTGAGCGGATTAGCGACAATGAACAGATGACGCACGAATTCCAGTTCCTTGGTAATTTACTAGACGGCAAGCTGCAATACACCGCGGGTTTGTATTACTTTGAAGAAGAAAGTAATGAGGCTAATCCACAGTCGTTCATTTTACCGGCGATCTTTGCCTTTGGCACGCAGCCCGCAGGTGCTCAGGCCTTCCTTTGTGGCGATTTCGTCAGCCCCGCACCATGCTTTGGCAAAGACGTGCAACTCAGCACGCCCTTATTTGAGTACGGTTCTGAAAACGATTCGATTGCGGCCTATGGTCAATTCACTTACGCCTTCTCGGATGCGTTGGACCTGACGGTTGGCTTGCGCTACACCGAAGACGATAAGTCAGCTTACCTTCGCAATTCCCGGATTACTAACCCGGACGGCAGCATCAGGGAAAACGCAGCAGAAGACGACTGGAGCAATGTGAGCGGTGGTTTAACGTTGAACTATGCATGGAACGATGACGTGCGAACCTACTTTACCGTAGCGAATGGCTATCGTGCGGGTGGCTTCGGCGCTCGATCAGCCAGCCGGGAAGATTTCCAACTGGGTTTCGACGAAGAAACTGTGACCAACTATGAGGTGGGTATTAAATCGGACTGGGCCGACAGCCGGGTGAGATTAAATGGCGCGATCTTCTTCATGGATTATCAAGACGCGCAGGTAAACAGCTTTAAAGCTGGTGAAGGCGGTGCGTCCTCCGTTACTCTCAATGCTGGAGAGCTAGAGATTAAAGGGCTTGAGTTGGAGCTTACAGCTCAGGTGACGGAAGGCTTACGGCTGATGCTGAATTATGGTTATACAGACGCTAAGTACACTGAGTTTATTACGCAGCGAACTGATCCTCTTACGGCGTTGCCAAGTCCTGGGCCCACGGCAGACCCTGTTACAGGCAACGAAGATATTTCCAGTTTCGCAGTGGTAGGACGAACGCCTAAAAACAATGGTGCGTTTATAGCATCTTACGACGCGCCAGCATTTTCATGGGGCCAGCTTAATCTGCGAGCTGAAGTAACGTACCGCGATAAGATGGTGTTTCATCCGCAGCTTAACGCCTTCGACAGCACAGATGACCAAACTTTGGTTCATGCGCGGGCCACTTTGTCAGAAATGAGTGTTCTTGGCGGCGATCTTAGCGTTGGTCTCTGGGGTAGAAACCTAACTGATGAAGAGTATCGTGAGTGGGGTATCGATTTTGGCACATTAGGTTTTGCCATCGACTCTTTCAAAGAGAAGCGCAGCTATGGCGTTGACCTTATCTACCGTTTCGGTGGCTAGTTGCAACCAGTAGTCGTGGCTTAGTTCAGTTACTACTGTCATTCCAGTTGTTTGTCGCTTGCGTCTGTAAGTGACAAACAACAACTTTTAATTTATTCACCTGCGTCTGTTGCACTATCAAAGAATGTTATAAAGTTGATCAAAAGCCGACTAGGTAATTGATATGGTCTACTCGAAGAAGCGATTTGCTCATCGATTAACTGTTCTTCCAATCTTCCTTTTTACGCTCTTTTCAAATGCAATCCTGCTTTATGCATCGCCAGCTGTTTCTCAATCACAAACTGAGAGTGCTGCCGGGCTAGAGAGTGCGACAAAGAACGCCACTCAGAACCTGGCTCTTGACCCTACTCTTAGCCTTGCTAAGCCCGCGCTCAATCAACTGGATGCATCTAGTGTTTGAACCTGTTACGAAAAGCTTGTTTAGGCCACAGGGTAACCAGCACGCGAATGTTGCAATAGTGAATGATGAATTCGGTGGTACTCTTATTGAGGGCAGTTATGGAACCTACCGTAAAAGATCAGCAGCATTGATATGGTCTAGATGGCTAGGATCTGTTTTCGTATTGAGCATGTGGGCGTCGGCGATTTTGTATGCGTTTTGGTGGGGCATAAGAAAAATCACTGGGCGATCAAAAGGCACATCAGTCGCCAAAAGTGGGCTTCCGCTACTAGCCACGTTTTGTTTTTTGGCAATCAATATCGTCTTTTCCGTAACCGGCAATAATGCGACAGAAGCAATGGGCCACTTTACGATCTGGTCTGCCGCTTTATGGCTGCTCTCTTGGTTGTTTGCACTTGTAAGTGTGTATGGAGTGTTTTATTGGCTTAGGAATCGACAGAGAATCAAAGCCGATGGGATGTTTGCCTACGTGCACTCCGCTTTACACTCGCTGGCAAACATCATGGCCGTAGTGTTTTTTTGGTTGCATGGGTGGATAGGAATGCAGCCGTGGGCCTGCTAGAGAACTGAGTTTGCAGCCAACCACGGCGGCTACGATAGGATTTAGCTGCTTTTACAGAAGAAAAAGAAGACGCTTAAGGTGCAGAGTATATTTGAGCTCCAGAATTTACTATAAACCCAAACTACTGATGAGTATCATATGAGCTAGTATTCTGTTGAGTAACACCTGCGTACTTAAAAATCGTCATCTCCTGCTGTATCGGGCACCAAACCTATGAAATTGTCTGTCATTCTGATAGCCTACAACATGCGGCGAGAAATTACGCGTGCATTACAAAGCCTATCGCGCGGCTATCAGAAGGGTGCTGAGCAACTTGAATACGAAGTAATACTGGTAGACAACGGTTCATCAGAGCCCGTGGATCAAGAGGCGATACGCGCTTTAGATGTGCCCGTTCAATACATGTATGTGGAGAACGCTCACCCCAGCCCTGCCCAAGCCGTTAATGATGCCGTGGCCATGGCGAGTGGCGAAGTAATTTGCTTGATGGTAGATGGCGCGCACTTATTAACCCCAGGGGCTTTCGATTTAGCCCTGTCGTGTTTTCGCGCATTTGATGAGCCGGT
>JBGCFQ010000044.1:0-25140 GCA_045106985.1 Pseudomonadales bacterium
GGAAATGCCCTACGATAATGCGGAGGACTTTCTGATTCGTGCCCAGGAAGCCGCCAACAGCTTCGACAACGACGGGCGCAAAGAAGGCATTAAGCAATTTATCGATGACAAAACCTTCAAGCCCGGCCTCGGCGCTTACGACAAATCCAAATAGGCTTTAGGGAGTTACGTGGACTACATTCATCTTCACGCCAGTCTGCATCCAGATTCGCCGGCGATTACCGATCTTACCTTTGAGCGCAGGCTAAGTTACCAAGCGTTGGATCGTTTGGTGGCAGGGTGCAGTGCCATATTGTCCGAGCAAGGAGTTGTTGAGGGTGAACGGGTTGCGTGCCTGGCAAAGAATCGAGTTGAAATTATAGCGCTTCATTTTGCCTGCGCTCGTTTGGGCGCTATTTTTGTGCCCTTGAACTGGAGGTTGTCGGCAGCGGAAATACGCACGGTGATGGAAGACTGCGAACCCATACTGCTTTACGCTGATGAGTTGGCAGATTCGTTTGGTGCAGAAGCGCTGGGTATCAAGGCGAAGAGAATTGATTCACTCTATGACCAAGCACTGATTAGCGAACCCCTAAGGCCAGAACAAAAATCAGACGACCTGCCTTCCCTTGTTCTATACACATCAGGCACAACCGGCGCGCCCAAGGGCGTCATGCTAAGCGAACGCAACCTGACCGAGACAGCAATCAATTCCTCGCTGCTGTGTGAGGTAGAAAGTGATAGCCACTTTCTGTGTGAATCGCCGATGTTTCACATTATCGGCATTGTAACCTCGATACGTCCGCCGTTATTGCGCGGGGCGCACGTTTCAATCTCAGATCGTTTTATCCCTGAGCGGACTTTCTCACGGCTCGCCGACCCTGACCTGAAAATAAGCCATTATTTTTGCGTGCCACAGATGGCCTTGGCTTTGCGGGCAGTGGATGATTTTGATGCTTCAGCTTTGAAGGCAATGAAAGCAATTTTCACCGGTGGCGCACCACACCCTGAAGCACAGATTAGAGAATGGCTTGCAGACGGTATTTCCATCGTTGATGGCTATGGTATGAGCGAAGCCGGCACTGTGTTTGGTATGCCGTTGGATAAAAAGCTGATAGACCAGAAAGCAGGTCGCGTTGGTATTGCTACCCCTCGAATACAATCCAGAATTGTTGATGATAATAATCAACCGGTTGCTGTGGGCGTACCCGGCGAGCTTCATCTTAAGGGCGACAACATAACGCTCGGTTACTGGCGCAAGGAAGCTGAGTACAAAGCCACTCTCACTGAGGATGGCTGGTTCAAAACGGGCGACATTCTAACTTGCGATGCCGAAGGCTATTACGCGGTTACCGACCGCAAGAAAGACATGTTTATTTCCGGTGGCGAAAATGTGTATCCAGTTGAGGTGGAAGTGCAGCTCGCTAAATTTCCTGGTGTTCGCGAATTGGCGGTTATTGGTGTACCGGATGATAAATGGGGTGAAGTGGGCTGTCTGTTTTATGTTCCTGAAAGCGGTGAGATTAGTATTGAGCAAGTAGAGACTTATCTGACGCCAAGGCTTGCGCGATACAAAATTCCAAAGCAGACTCGCGCGTTGGATTCATTGCCCCGCAATGGAGTAGGGAAGTTAATGCGGCACGAACTGCGCAAGTTACACAGCGCAGGACTAAGCAATGGGAACTCGCCTTGATTTAATCGGACAAACTAACCTCCGTAGATGTTCGCGTTCACGCGGAAGTATCGTGCACGAATCCTGAAGACCCAGTAATGGATAAGTATTCTTACTGCAGAGTCTTAGCTAGGGCGTATACCAGATAGGAGATGTGTATGCGCGCTCCTGTCCCTGCAGTGGCACAGCCTCAGGCAAACTATCACCAAAGCGTTTTTGGTCGTAGGCTGGCCATGTAGGGGTAGGTATCTCCAGCACTCGGGCATAGTAAAATGCGAGTTGTTGCGCGCGGAAGTCGGGATCTACCCATAAGGCGTGTAAGCTATTATCGCCAATGGTATTGCTGTAAGTGGCATTGCCTATATCAACTGTTGTACCAACGGGGGTGACCGTGCCATCTTGCTTGATCTCGCGCCCGCCAGATACAGCGACATTGTATACACGTTCCCGCACCTTGCCCTGGGCGTCCAACCACCCTTTAACGATTTGTATACGATCAAGGTTCGCACCCATGGGGTCTTTTTGCGCATAGAGCATAAATGTTGGCGCTGATTCAGTGTCAGGTCTATTTGGTAGGTCGCCACCCATTGCAACGCCTTTTTCGTATCCACGTTTTGCCATGTTCGGGCTATTTAGGTCTGTGTCTACGTAATCCCAACCGCCGAACACTCTAACGCTTATACGTGTGCCCGTCGTGGCGTACACTTCCTTACGTTCCATTGCCTCGAATAAGGCCTCTCGCGTATTCTCCTTGGCCCATACAGCGGCTAAACCGGACGCTAGTTCCTCGTAAGCAAATGTAGACAGTTCGTCGTTGCCAACAATGGATCGAATTACATAATGCTTCCAACGTTGGGTTTGAGGTTCGTTGCCGGCGAATTTGCCATAGTAGTTTTCTTCACGGGTTCCAGCGATTGCAGTATGTGAATCAGTAGAGCCAATCATGCCAAACTTAAAAGGGTTAACCCCAGTTTCGCCTGCCAACAGCAAGCCATTTTTAAGTGCAGATCGACTGTATTCATATTCCAGCATTTCTTGTTGCTTCGGTTTGCTGCCACCAATGTTGGCCTTGTCCCAAGTGCCGTAATCTGCAAATTCATCGTCGGGAGAAAGAAAGGGATGTGTTTCGCTGTCGCCCTTTATCTGCGTTGTTTCAGTAAGCGGCTCCCAGGTCGATCGTTTTTGTGCGTAATCGGCATCTATGGCTTTGCCATTCATGCGCTCAGTCGCAAACATCAGTCCATTGCTTAGGTTGCCATTGTGTGGAATAGCAAGAACATTCCCGCCGGTTTTCGATTCGTAGCTTTCCATCCAATTCCAAAGGTCTTCCGGGTCTATCGAATCAAATAGCGAAAAGGGGGTAATTTGCCCAGCTAGGCTCGCGTTGTCCTTAAAAACGACTACGCGATGTAAATTCTGTGAATTGGGAGATGAGGTCCATTCGTAACCGATAAAGGCCGTGAACGTCCCTGGAGTATTAAATCTGTCGGCCGTGTCTATCTGTCGTTTCCAGATAGGACCGTATAGCCCATCTTCGGCAAGTGGGTCTTGGACGGGCATCATGGCTTCTTTGGCCCATTTTATGAATGCTTCGTGGCCCTTGCCTGCTTTCACTAAGTCGTGCAACTCTTTGCCCCATGGATTTGCCAGCAATCTGGGGTCTGATGCTGCAATCATTGGGCCCAGCCCCAGATTTTCCGCATGATCTGCGATGACCAGAAAATCCAGCGGCCTCGCAATGCGCGTTTTCAATCCGGTACTGGTTGTTACTTCTTCGCCAATTGCCCATCGATAAGCCTGGTCGGGCCCAATAGTGGTGCCACGCATTCCAGCATCCGTCGAAAAACTCGTGTGTAAATGAGTGTCTCCCCAATAGACTTGTTCCAGCCCGGTGCGGTTTGTGTACGGCGAATAGTCTGATGCGCTGGCGAAATCACTCTCTAGCATGCCGGCAAACAACAGCGCCATTGCGATGAGAGTGTTGCTTAAACGCAGTCGGGACTTGAAGGTCTTATTGCTAATCAACATCTGGGTTCTTCACCGTTTCGCTGTATTGATAACAGTGGCAGATTAGCATAACTGCATCAGCTAATATTATTTAAGACTTGTTTCGCCAACCCTCCGAATAAGTATTCCGTGCCACTTCCGAATAGGGTGTAGGACTGACAATGACGCGAATGGCCAACATCTCATGATTCTCAACAGTGATTTTTTCGGTGCCGCCATCTGGCTCGCCCCAGTAAAGGGTTAACTCGTCACCCTCATTTACATTTGCATCCACTACACCTAAGGACAGCATAGTTCGCTCATTAAAACTGTAGCCAGAAAACATGGACACGCCGACTGTCTCGCCCTTTTCATTAACAACTTTATCGTGACCAGCAGACGTGTAGTTGGAAACAGGTAGATCAATGAACTTATGCACTGGTTTATCTTTTTGGAACAAGGATGCATAGGACTTAAGGACATCATCACCGTTCCACGCAAAGGTGACCTTTTTTCTTTGCGGCTGATCTTGCATTTTTTCCAGTGCTTCACGACCGATGAAGTCATGATCGAATCTGATGAACGGGCCATAGCCTAATGCATAAGGCGTCATGTAATAATCTTCAATATTGTCGGAAACGAAACTACCACCAATTGCACCGGCAGCACCTTCATAACTTTTGGCCGACAGCCATTCACGATAGGGCTTCATGGCCTCTCCGGTATACACGGCCGGCAGTGGCGATGGGATCCAGCCGGACTCCAGCGTATTACTCGCATAGGTTCGCGAACCCACTTCAACAATGCCAAGGTCCTTGCCTGCCGCCACAATAGCAGCGCGAATATCTTCGCGCTCTTCATACGGTCCCCAGATCTCTAAACCGGGCGCGCCAGACATACCGTGGCGCAGGGCATTAACTTCCTTGCCATTAATTTTGATTTTGTCGAAATTGAAAAACTTAATTTCTGGAACAGGGCCGCCATTGAGTTTTTCTATTACTTGAGCCGCATTAGGGCCTTGAATCTGGTAGCGGTAGTGAATACGGTTGACTGCATTGCCCTTTGGGTTTGAAGGTGAGCGGTCATCATAAGTAACCTTAACGTCGATACCGCTGGTCTCCGCATGAAACTGGATCCAGTTTGCTGTTGGCTGGCGACCAACAAACATCATTTTGTTTTCTTCAAGATAAAACAGAATGCCATCACCAATCACATAGCCGTCGTGGCTACAGGGCACCATTTGTTTCGCCTTGCCTGGCGCAAAACCTTTGAAGCTGTTGATCGTAAGACGCGATAGAAAGTCAAAGGTATCTGGACCTTCTACAATCAGATCGACCATATGGTGAGACTGGTCAAAAAGAACACAGGTTTCGCGCCATGCCAGTTGCTCATCCCGCCAGTTACTGAATTCAAATGGCACTACCGGGTAGACATAAGCGCCTACCTGAGAATTGCGCAGCATTTCGACTGGGTTGACGCCGTTCTGTAAAATGTCTTCTAGGGTATTGTCTGTCATTATTGGTCCTGAGCTCTATCCGCTTGGTCGTTGTAACGCCACAAGAGATTACCATATTGGATACAATTTTTAAACAAATGTGTAGAATGGTCCCTAATGATGCAGATTCAGGATGTTATTGGATCCAATATATGATCAGGGTCAACTAAACTAAATGAGCAATTCGACGCTGCTAAAACGCATCCGGGAAATGATCTTGTCTGGCGAGCTCAGCCCGGGAGCACGCATTACCGAGCTAGGGATGGCCGAAACACTGGGTGTCTCACGAACACCGGTTAGAAATGTACTGCCAGTGCTGGCATCGGAAGGATATCTCGAAGCTGTTGGCAAACGTGGGTTCGCGGTGAAGAAGTTTGACCTGCAAGAATCCCTGGACGTGCTTGAACTGCGGGCAACTCTGGAAGGTGTAGCCGCTAGATATCTGGTAAACAGAGGCGTAAGGGTCGAGGTTTTATCAGAGTTGGAACAGTGTCTTCAAAATGGCGACGCGCTCTTTAGCAAGCGCTATCTGACAGCCGAGGACGAAGAAGTATACGGTGAGATGAACGCCCGTTTCCATCAAATAATTGTCGATCATTGTGGTTCGCAACCTTTGATCGACATGATCGAGGGTTTGAACAAAAAGCCCTTTATCGGGCCTTCTGTAGTGGTGTTTGATCAGGTAGGTTTAGATCAGGCATTTGCAACCCTGTTTCGCGCGCATGGGCAACACCATGATCTTGTGGAAGCGATGGAAGCCGGTGATGCGGCTAGAGCCGAAGCGATATTCAGAGAGCATGGCAATGCCCAGCGTCACAGTCTGTACTCCAGAATTAGTGATAAAGGTATTGTGTTAGACGATGCTGTTACACCCTTAAAAAAGTCAGGTGTTTAGACCATGGATAAAAACCCCAAGTCGATACTAGAAAATAATCCAATGAATAGCTGGCAATGGGCTGCCGTGCTTGTCACTGTTGGACTCAATGCACTCGATGGTTTTGATGTACTGTCGATCAGCTTTGCAGCTCCTGGGATTGCGAGTGACTGGGGCATAGATCGCGCTGGGCTGGGCTGGATACTGTCCATGGAGTTATTCGGCATGGGCATTGGCTCAATTGTACTTGGGCCGGTAGCCGATAAGATTGGCAGGCGACCCACCATATTATTCTGTCTTGTGGCAATGACAATAGGCATGGCCGGGGCAGCTTACGCCAGCGGCATTCAGAGCCTGCTTTTCTGGCGGCTGATCACAGGGTTGGGAATTGGCGGTATGCTTGCCTCTATCAATGCTGCGGCGGCCGAGTTTTCGAATTTGCGCTGGCGCGGTTTGGCGATGGGAGCAATGGTTATTGGCTACCCTATCGGCGGAATTCTCGGCGGCCTGGGCGTACAGCACATACTTGGGGCTGGTGGTTGGCGGGATATCTTCCTGTTTGGCGCATGGGCCACTGCTGCCTTCATTCCTTTGGTGTGGTTTCTCATGCCGGAGTCTCCGGTGTTTTATGACCGCCGTCGAGCGCCAGGTGCATTGGAGCGCATCAACCCCATATTGGCGCGTTTTGGGCATCAGAGCGCAAGCGAGTTAAGCCCGCTGGCTGAAACTGCCGAGAAAACATCTATCGCCGACATATTCAAACCAGGGCTCGTTATGGTGACGGTACTCGTGTCCATGGCGTACTTAGCGCACATCACCAGTTTTTATTACATCATCAAATGGATACCAAAAATTGTTGTAGACATGGGCTTTGAGGCACGAGGTGCGGCCACTGTTTTGACCTGGGTGAACGTGGGTGGGGCTATTGGCGGAGCGATTTTCGGTTATCTCGCAACGAGAATGGCGCTACGCCCGCTTACCATTGTTACTTTACTGCTCGCGGCAGCGATGATCGCCTGGTTTGGTCGCGGTAGCAGTGACTTACAGTCACTCACTGTGGTGGTTGCCGTTACAGGATTCTTTACTAACGCCGGTGTTGTTGGCATGTATTCACTGTTTGCGAAAGTATTTCCTACCCATGTTCGTGCCACAGGTACTGGTTTCGCCATTGGCATCGGCAGAGCAGGGGCCGTGCTGGCACCAATAGCCGCGGGCTATCTTTTTCAGGCTGGCCTGAGCCTGCAAACCGTTTCCTTGGTTATGGGTAGTGGCGCGCTGTGTGGAGCTGTTTTGTTGTATTTTCTGAAAGAAAAAAGAGCTGAGTGAATAGCAAACATGAAAGAGCGGGAGTCAAATAATAAATCAATTGATGATGGAATGAATGGCTGGAGAGATCTTAGCGCTATCTATGAGCGGGGGCGCGCCTCATTTTGTCGGAAAAACAGGGCGTAGATCTAATCGACGTCTGTGAGGTCGTCGTTGTACGGCTGAAAAAGAATTGCTTTGAAGACTCTAGAGATTAGAAATATAATCAGTAACATTATTTCCGAACAGGGAATTTCCCAAAATGTTACTTCAGGATTATCTCGCTTTCTACTCCCGAGACAAACCAGAGCAGCCCTGTGTTACTAGCGCAGGGGTTGTAAAAACCTATGCAGAGATGGAGGCTCTATCCAACCGTTTAGGAAATGCACTGCTTGATCTGGGTATCCGCAAAGGAGATCGTATCGCTGTTATTGGTGAAAACAGTATTGAACATTTGTTGATGTTTATTGCAGCGGCAAAGACCGGTGCCGTTTTTGTATCCTTTAATTATCGTTTGGCAGCTGCCGAGCTTGAATATGTTGTTAGAGATTCCGATGCTAAAATATTGGTAGTGTTGAAAGGCATGGAGGGCACTCTGGACGCCGTTCGTGAATTGCTGCCGAAAGAGGTTCGGTTGATGAGCAATGGTATCGCGGGTCTTAAAGACCTGAATGAATTGTCGCGCAACTATCCCTCGTCCACTCCGGTCTGTCAGGTTGATCAGCATGACCCATTGCTACAGTTGTATACCAGTGGCACGACCGGTTACCCAAAAGGCGTGGTTACGTCGACGTTCAACCTAATTTCTCTATGCCATATGCGTGTTGCGGCCTCCGCGCACAGGGAAAATGCCGGAGACTGCGGCATTGTCTGCGCACCATTATTCCATATTGGCGGCATGGCCTCTGTGTCCATTGCAATGTATGTTGGACAACACACCTTGTTGCATGAATCGTTTGACCCTGAGCGGATTGTGGATGATATCGAAACCAATTCAGTAATCAATGTATTCATGGTCCCTGCCATGATTTCTGCGGTGCTCCAAATACCTGGTATTCGTGATCGCGATTTCAGTAAATTGAAACAAATCAGCTATGGTGCCGCACCAATCTCTGAAACTCTTCTTTGCGAAGCCAACGATGTATTTCAATGCGATTTCGCACAGATTTATGGAATGACAGAGACCACCGGAACGGTTGTTGCTCTGTCTGTAGAGGATCATAAGCGTGCATTGGCAGGCAAACCCGAGCTTTTACTTTCTTGCGGGCGCCCTTATCCAGGCGCATTGGCTAAGGTCATGTCCGCTGATGGAAGTGAGTTGCCCAAAGGAACGGTTGGTGAAATTTGGCTTAAAGCGCCTAGCAATATGCAGGGCTATCACAATCTTCCGCAAGCTACCTCAGAAAGCTTAACAGATGGTTGGGTGCATACTGGCGATGCCGGCTACATGGACGATGAAGGCTATCTCTATTTAAAAGACCGAATTAAAGACATGGTCGTGAGCGGGGCTGAGAACATCTATCCTGTAGAAGTAGAAAATGCTATTGCCAAACATGAATCTGTACGTGATGTAGCTGTTATAGGTGTTCCGAACGAAAAGTTTGGCGAAGCGCTACTCGCGTTTATCGTATTAAAGCCGGATACCTCGTTAACGGTGGACGAATTGATAATTTTTTGCAGAGACAAAATTGCAGGTTACAAAATCCCGCGTCAGATGGAGTTGCTGGAAGAATTACCACGCAATCCATCTGGTAAAGTGCTCAAAAAAATATTGAGAGCACCTTACTGGGAAGGTCGCGATAGAGCGATATCTTAGCTGAGTAAAATAAAAACACTCTTCGGCGTTTCCAGTCTGATACTAACTGAAAAAGACGCTGAACAATGGTGCCTATGGGCTATATTTTTGGAACATATTCTTGGCTATCACTGTTTGCTGTATCTGCGATGTGCCTTCATAGATTCGAAAAAGCCTGACATCTCGATAGAATCGTTCGATACCGTAATCTTCGATGTAACCTGCGCCGCCAAATATTTGCACGGCTCTATCGGCGACACGGCCAACCATTTCAGTAGCGAATAACTTACAGCTTGCCGCCTCCGCAGCGACATTTTCGCCAGCATCGCGGCGTTTTGCCGTTTCAGCAAGCATGCATTTGGCCGCATAAGCCTCTGTTTCACTATCTGCGAGCATGCCTTGCAACAGTTGAAAATGCGCGATTGGCTGACCGAATTGTTTGCGTTCAAGCGCGTATTGCACACTGTCTTGTATTAATCGTTCCGCAGCACCAATACTAACAGCACTAATATGTAGTCGACCTTTATCCAAGACTTTCATCGCAGTCTTAAAACCAACACCTTCTTTTCCGCCCACTAAATTTTCGGCAGGAACTTCAACATCGTCGAACATCACATCACAGACATAAGTGCCTTGTTGCCCCATTTTTCGATATGCTGCACCAAGCTCTATACCCTTGGAATTTGCGTCAACAAGGAAGGCTGAGACCCCCCGCGATCCTGTTTGAGTCGGGTCTGTTCTGGCAAACACAGAGAACAAGCTCGCTTTTGGAGCGTTCGTAATATAGCGCTTAGTTCCGTTAATAATATAGTTGTCGCCCTTCTTCTTGGCAGTAGTCCGGACCGATGCAGCATCAGATCCAGATTCAGGTTCGGTTAGGCAGAAGGCTCCTATAATTTCACCTGTCGCCATTTTAGCGAGATATCTCTGTTTTTGTTCGTCAGTGCCATCAATAATGAGGGCCTGTGAACCAATGCCTACATTCGTTCCAAACACAGATCTGAACGCTGGTGAGGTGTGGCCAAAGACTTGCGCGACCGCAACCTCTTCGGCCATATTTAGTCCAAGTCCACCATAGGTTTCAGGAATGGTAAGCCCGAATAGACCCATTTCGCGCATCTCTTCAACAACCTCATCTGGAATCGCGTCGTCGGCACCAACTTTTGATTCTAGTGGTCGCAGTCGCTCGGTAACATATTTCTCTAATGTGTCGAGGAACTGGTTAAGCGTTTCACTGTCTAGCGCCATAAGGCTTCCATTGGTTGTCAGGGTCGATACTCAATTTACCGCAATCTTTCCAGAAAGCTAAAGCGATATTATCTGCAATATGGATTGAGAAAATTCGAAAGAATGCTAGCAAAATATTTAGGCATCCCCTCATATAATCGTGGCGCAGATGCTGCGCACTTTAGTGCTCTACTAATAAGGATTCCTGATCATGTCAACTAAACACTTACTCGCAGAAGATCTCCAATCCATTGCGGATTTGGTTCCCGAGATTGATTTTACATCAAAGATGCTGCCGCGTTTCCGGCAGGCGCAGGCTAGGAACACCGTGCTGGAAGATCAAGCGAAATATGACGTTGAACGCAGCGAAATATTTATCAAAGTGGACAACCAGCCGGACGTTCGAGGCTTATTGTATGTGCCTCATAATACCTCTGGTACTGGCTATCTTCATCTCCATGGAGGAGGCTACATAATTGGTGCGCCGGAGGGCTCGGACCTGCGGAATTTGAGTCTTGCGTCTCAGCTGGGTGTAGTCATTCTTTCAGTAGACTATCGCTTGGCGCCAGAGAACCCTATTCCGGCACCTTTGGACGACTGTTGCGCAGCACTGGCATGGTTACATCAGAACGCTGCAGAACTGGGAGTGGACACTAACCGAATTGCAGTAGGGGGAGAGAGTGCCGGAGGTGGACTTGCCTCAGCATTGGCGATACATATGCGAGATCTGGGAGAGTATGCAATTTGTCATCAGCATCTCACATTTCCGATGCTAGACAACCTCACCGGCAAGGAAGACCACCTAGGTGATCCACTGGTTGGAGAATTTGTTTGGACTCGCAATAATAATCAATTTGCTTGGCAGAGCTACTTAGGCGATCAGCCGGCGATTGCACCCCAAGTGCCAGCTCGAGCCCAATCATTTAAAAATTTGCCCCAAGCCTGGATTTATACAGTGAGCCAGGATCTTTTCAGGGATGAGAATATTCTGTTTGCCCAAAATCTCATGCGCTCAGGTGTTGCGGTAGAGTTAGTTGTCTATCCTGGTGCGTGTCACGGCTTTCAGATGGTGCCAAAGTCGCGGGCCAGCAAAGTCTACGACCGAGCCCATCGCGAAGGATTGGCGGCAGGGCTAGGGCTTTAGATTTAACCCTGCGTCGATTGCACCTCCTCAATGGCCGCTTTTGGATAGCTTCCAAGCATAAGGTAAAGTGGAAGGCTGATAAGCAGAAAGGCTACGCCAAGGTAAAGTGGCGCTGTATAGCTTCCGGTTCGAGCAGCCATTTCACCAAATACGGCCGGCGAGATTCCGCCACCTAAAGCGAAGATTGCAAATATTCCGCCAAAAACTTCGGAATAGTTTCTTGGTCCAAAGTACTTGCTTGTGAGGTAGGCGAGCAAATCAAGTTCTGCGCCGGCAGCCAGACCAATGGTAATAGAAACTCCAATCCCCAATGCCAGGGAGAGTGGCGCATTTATCAAAAGAAGTAGACTGATAGTGAGTAATGAGAAGAAGAATACGGCTACAGCAGGCGCCCAGAACCTGTCGACTAAAGCACCAACCAAAAGCCTGCCAAAGATAACGGTAGCACCCATGATCGCCGCCAGAGTTGCAATTGTCTGCCGTTCAACGCCAAAAGAGCCAAAGATCGGACCGAAGTTTGATAACATCCCAACAACAACAAATACACTTAAAAATAGAACGATCGCAAGGTTCCAAAATTTAGCTGTGCGCATTGCCTGCTTGCGGGTCATACCCCAGCTTTTACCAGTTGGCGTGGATTCCTGTTCGGAAAAAGACACTGCGGTTTTCTCTCTGAACCAAAGGTAAACGATAGGAAATGAAATAACTAGAGCGGCAGCGCCAGTCACTTGATAGGCAGCGCGCCAACCGTAACTGCTGATAAGAAATTCGATTGCTGGTGGCAGGGTAAAAGCGATAATACCAGAACCAGCCATCGTCACACCTATGGCCTTGCCGCGATTCTTAACAAACCAACTGTTCAGAATGCTAGTCCAAATAATCGGCAAGGAGCCCGCTGTCAGAAACGTGAAAGCAGCCCATGAGGCATACCAGAGCATCAGCGAATTAGGGTTGAGTGAAAAGAGCTGATAACCAATGGCATGGCCCACAAGGCCAATCATCGCTATGACACGAATGTTAAATTTTAGTGCAAGTGATCCGATCCACGGGCCCGCAATCATGCCAAGGATGGCAGATATTGTGAAGCCAAGGAAGAATTGACCGGGTGACCAGCCAAATTCGGCAGTCACTGGCCCGACAAAAAAGCTCTGAGAATAAGTGGTTATTGTCAATGCGCCACACATATTCCCTAGTGTGGCCGCTGCAAGTGGACGAGCACCATCTGCAAATTCACTCACTTCTATTCTCCAATTCCAATATGCAATTTTGTTTAAAGGCAGAATTGAATAAATCCCGTTTTTCCTCTGACAGTGAGTTTCCCTGTAAGAGTTAAATGGTTTAAATTTCCAGCCTTCTACTAATAGTTTACAAGGTGCTTTTTACAGTCTCGAGCGAGTCTTTCACTGCCGCGGTAAACAAATTGGTGTCAGTAGAGACGCTGACAAACTGAAAACCGTCCTTGATGCGTTTAATCGCATTCTGTGGATTCATTCCGAATATGCCTGCTGGTTTATTTACTGCGCCAGCGGCGCTAACAACTTTTTGCAGTGCTGTTTCAAACTCAGATGTGCGCAAACCAGCAACACTACCGGTTATTGCGAAGCTCAGGTCAACTGGACCCACGAACAATGCATCTACGCCTTCAATTGCGGCAATTTTTTCTACATTACTTAGCCCCTCTGCGGTTTCAATCATGACGATGCATGCGACCCTGCTATTAGCGTTGGAAATATAGGTAGGGTCGTAAGCCATTGCTCTAATTGGCCCACAGGACCGATTACCAATGGGAGGGTATCGACACGCAGCCGCCGCCATCTGCGCATCTTCAATTGTGTTGATCATCGGGACAATGACGCCCATGGCGCCCAGATCAAGAGCACGCCCGATCTGATCATGTTCTGCGCCTAGCAAGCGTACGATGGGTGTTGCACCGCTTCGTTCAATAATCGGGAGCATATATTTTAGATCACCGGTTTCAGCCAAACCATGCTGCAGGTCGATACAGATCCAATCAAATTCTGCAGCGGCGGTTATCTCTGCGATCTGCGTGTCATTCGTGTTCAGCCACAGACCGAGTGATGGATCATTGGCTTTAAAATTATCGAATATTTTGTTCATTGTCTTTTGACTCGGAGTGTTGGGAGTACTCACAGTGGAGCACTGTTTTGATTGAGTTCATTGTGGGCAAAGCCGTCACTTGATTCGCATGCTTTAGGAGCAATATTTGTTTTTCTTAGGTATCCAATTTTTCAAAATATCTAAGAGTAAGTTCGCCATCAAGTCTGGTGCCAATATCATCTGCAATTCCCGTTTTCTTGGCCACGCCATATACTTTTGTTTGTCTTCGATCGTATCTCACGTTCCAACTGTCCACATATTGCAGTGATCTTCAGTATCAAAAAAACATCCACTTCTTGACTCGATGATGACCAGCACACTCATGTAAATATCTCCTGATTTAATTTTCCGGGTCTTGAAGTGTTAATGCCAGCCATTATTCAGTCCGTCTACATCCTAAACAAGAGGGGTAGAGTAGAGGCTGCTTGACACAGCGCCAATAAAAAAAAAGTCAACCATGGGTTGCCAATTCCTCCAATGGGTCTTGACAAAGTTTCTGATTGGTTGCAGTGTGCTGAAAATCTAAAAATCGATTAGCAGTGTGAAATACAACCTTCCTTCACTAAAGGCATTACGCGCGGCTGAAACAGTCGGCAGACACGGCAGTATTACAGGCGCTGCCTCGGAATTGCATGTAACGCCTGGGGCGATCAGTCGCCACATAACGTTGCTTGAGGATTACTTTGGCTGCAAGCTGTTTACGCGTCATGCAACCGGGTTAGCGCTTACTGAGGTTGGTAGACTTTATGTGGATCGCTTGGGTGAAGCTTTTGAGTTGATTGACCAGGCGTGTTCTCAGATACTCCGGGTTGGAGAACGCACAACCTTAGTGGTGCGCTCTTTGGGGACTTTCAGTGCAGAGTGGTTGTTGCCCCATATCTCGAGGTTTGAACATGAGTATCCGGATATTGAAGTGAGTATCCGTGCAACACTGCGCGGAGTCGATTTTGATACCGATGACGCGGATGTGGGGATCATTGGTAGTCCAGACCAACCTGGCGATGTAGAGTCAACCAAAATCTACACGCCTTACGTAACGCCTATTATGAGCCCGGACTTAATCCGTGGTAGCGCCCCAATTTCTAGTGTGGCTGATCTAGAACCATTCAAACTCTTGCACTCAATGAAGCTTAGCCCCACATGGGAAGAATGGGTGTCTCAAGTGGCACCGGATGAGTTGCTGGATACCTCGCGTGGTCATTCGTTGGAGCGCTCTTCCCAGATATATCATGCGGTGCGAAAAGGGGTGGGCGTAGGCCTTGGACAGTTTTTGCTGATTGGCGAGGATCTCATCAGTGGGTCATTGGTAGCACCCATACCTAAGCTTGTTCCTTCGCCGTATTCGATGTACATCGTTTGGCCAAAGCGCCAAAAAGTCCGACCAGAAGTGAGGTTGTTTAAAGAGTGGCTGATCGCAGCCATTGCCACAACCGAGCAAAAACTGGCACAGGAGCTGCCTCAGTTCGATCTTATCGATACAGATCATAAGTAAACCCACTCTACTTAGTTGCTGAAATCTGTCTTCCAGCGGCTTATGACCTCAAGTTAGACTTCTGCTTCTTATGGCATTTGCTAAGGACGATTCATAGCTGATTTTGAAAAGCTCTTGCAAGGCGTCGTCAAGGAAGCAAAACTCTGATTTCTTCGCAAACCCACCGCTGGTCCATAGTGTGTCTGACGCTTGCTAACCAGGCCCTGGTGCTTGGTCTAACGATCTACAGCTTCGCTCTGTTTGTTCCCTTCTGGATCGAAGAGTTTGGCATCACTCGAAGCAGTGTGATGATTCCCATCGCTATCTGCTCAATATCCACCGGACTATTAAGACCTTTCGCTGGAAAAATATTTGATCTTTATTCTGCCAGGAGCTGAAACGCCAAATCCCTGTGACTTTAGGGCTTTGCATGAGAAGGACTGGACAAGCAAAGAAATGCTTAGATCACGAGCTTTCTGGATACCTCTTATCGGGCTTGTGCCGATAGCTGTTATGTATAATGGCGTCCAGTTTCACCTGGGCACACTGGTGTTGGATTATGTACATGATGCTGCCTTGGCAGCGCAATTGATTGCTGTTTCTGCAGCATCAGTGATTTCCGGAATGCTGCTTTTCGGGACCTTGGCAGATAAGATGGACCATAGGAAAATCTAATGGATTATTGCCACCTTAGCGATTTCTTCAATGACGCTGTTTTTGAGTTGGCCTGTAACGGCAGGACTAATTATCGCTTGCAGCCTTAACGGTTTTGCTATGGGAGGCGTTCCAACTACTCTAAGCATGATGTGTTCCTTGCGATTTGGCACGAAGTCTTTCGGCAGAGTGTTGGGGATGGCGCACTTGTTTTTGATGTGCGCCATGCTGGGTTCAATCTTTTCAGGATGGATATTCGACAGAATGCAATCTTATGACCTTGCATTCATAGTTTTTAGCGCATTAGTGATTCCAGGTATTTTATTAATGCGTTTTCTTCCAAAGCTTGCCTCCGCTTCTTAGTCATTGCAATATGCAGGAACATCGATGCTGACTGATTAAAGAAAACCATACTCGCAATCATCGCAGAATGATTATTTCACAGCTCATTTCCTGTTTTACTACTATGACCATTTCACCTATATGAACTAGTGGGCCTGTTAACTTTGAACACGACCCACATGATTCATAACCAGTTTGTTAAATGCTTTTGGTGTTTCCCAAAAAGCAGAATGGCCTGCACCATTTATAATCGCAATCTCTGCGTCTGGGGTTCTTCTCGCATAGGTTTCCATTGATACTGGCGTACAGAGCAGGTCTGCGGAACCAGAAATGTAAAGCGTAGGGGCTTTGATCTTTTCAAATTCTGATAAAGACGATATGGCTCCAAAAGGTTGCATCGACGCCATGTCCAGCATATCCACCTCTCCTCGCGCCCGCTCATGCAGTTCTCTCCATCGAGCAACACCCGCTGCGTTCGCATCCCTGTAGGAAGAGCCAAGACCTCTAAGATGTCGAGGCGAACCCTTAAATTCAAGGAATTTCTTTGGAAAAACAATGCCCTTTTTTGGATCCGGTGACTTTTCAAACATCGGCAAAGAGCACGCTATGACAAGACTCGCCAGTCTTGCATTATCGGGCCATCGTGCAGCAAAGCCAGCCGCGACTGCCGCTCCGCCGGCCGAGCCGACAGCGTGAAACCGCTGGATATTCAGGGCGACGACAATCTCTAATAGATCATCAACAGCATCCCTTACGTCACTTTCTCGATTAACAATCGTTCCGCGATATCCTCGTCGCGAATAAGAGATAACGCGGTATCCAGCGCTAGAAAATTCTTGCTCCTGATAGCCCCAGCAATGGCCGCTCATAGAGGAAGGATGAAGTAAGATTATGGCTTCGCCGTCTCCGCCAGTGTCTCGATACCAAAGGTTGGCCGAGCCTACTTTTACGAACCCTTCCTTCACTGACATTTTTTCGGGCAACGGTTGAGTTAATTGTTCGATGTATGCGGTGATCCCCGCCTCGCTGCTATCACATCCGACGACTTGTTCGGAAACAACCTTTGGCGGTTCATCCGCATGCGTTACCACGCTGCTAGCGGCTAAGCCGGCGATTCCCAGCATAGCGCCTCGGCGAGAGATGAGAGTAGCTCCAGTTTTTGGTTGACTAGTTTTGTGATTGTCCCATTCGGAATGGTTCATTGTAGTTATCCTCTATAATTATCATAACGATTCGGAGTGAGCGAAAACGGGTGATTCTGTTTTGATGATTGCCTGCATAACTACTACTTAACCCGTTCCCAGGTAGGGTATTAGTCGACCAAAACACAGCACTCCAAGCCAAACCAGCAGCGATACTGCGCCAGAAATTTTCGCGATTCCTGCAGTGTCCTCGCCAGGCCCGGCACTATTCGCAGCTGACTCAATCTTGAGCTTGAAGTAGAGAAAATTCAGGCCCGCGAGCAATATCAGCAGCATCTTTATCTGAAACGAGATATTGATTAAATAGCGGTGCGGATCTGCAAAGCAGAATATAATTCCGGTTATAAGGTTAACGCCAAATCCGGCCAAAGCCATCGGAGCTAGCTTGCCCGTGTCGAAAACAGTAGAAGCCTTTTCCCAGCCAATTAGACGAAGGTCCATGATGAGCAGTGACCCAAATAATAAGCTCATACCGAAAAAGTGAAAGGTCTCTAGCGCTGACCATATCCACGCGTTGTTTTCCACGAGGAAATTTGTAATCCAGGTACTTTGCATCCAGTTTGCAAGTGTGTCCATTGCTGCGCCTCCGTTATTAGTTCTGGTACGCGATCTGACGACCAACAATAATTGCGCCGATCCAGAATACCAGTGACATGATCGCCACGACTTTTGCAGAACTAGGAGCATCTGTTGTGCTCCAGGAGACGGAGTTCCTAGAAATCATAAAGTGCTGCTGTGCGGTAATGACCGCGCCGAGTAAAACGAGTCCAACTTTGATAAGAAATAGCGTATTTGATACGTAGTCAGTTGCCTGCATCGTTAACAGTACCAAGCCGGATAAGAAGTTGATTGCAAATCCAAGCCAAGCAGCAACGAGGATTCTGTTGAATGTCGTAAAAGGGATTTCCCTGAACCGACCGAGCAGGCGCAGATCCAGCATCACTGCAATTCCAACCATAACCGCAAGTCCAATAGAGTGAGCGGTGATGATGATCGGATAACCCTCGATACTCACACGAGCCCACTCTGCAATGCTTGTTTCCTCAAGCCATTCAAGAAATCCCACGCGATTATCTCCCGAGTTTCTAGGTTGTTACTGTAGTTCTAATTAGCGGCTGAGTAGCAGGGAAAACGACGGCTGCACACTCTCATGCAGATATACCTACCTGGATTCGACAGATGCGGCTGAGGGGTCCACAATCAGTGACTTGAAAGAATCCACTTCATCTATAGGAGCGCAGTCGTCATAATACATGCCTGGCCAGTTACTATTTGCGAAATAGTCCTTCGGCCTCCACAGAAATCTCTTTGTCTGGCCTACCCAAGGTTTCGTATAGTACTTTGGGTCGACTAGCGTCATGTTAAGTTCTAAAGTGCTGTAGCTGATCCGGCGGTAACGCTCGACCAAGCGGGCTTCTTCACTTATCGGATAACCATATTGATCGAGCCAAATTCGATCATCTTGCCCAATCGTCTCCACAACGAGTGTATCCCCATTCCACTTGCCAGCCGAGTACCCATACCAGAGTGGCGAAGCGATATCGTCAATATCCGGTAGTTGACGGCCGTCGGTCCAGATGCTGCGCCATGCATTCATGTAAGAAAAATGGTGCAAGATTCTGTCGTCTGTCATCAACATTTCTTGTTCTTGTGGAAACAATATCGCACGAGCAACACCTATTGGGTTACAGGTTCCTTGCGGGTCGTTCCCCACGCCTTGTTGAATCGCCCTTCGGCGACCAATGTGTTCCTCAGGATGGGCCGCCGCATCATTACTCCCTAGACGACGTCCATAGGAGGGTTTATTTGCATCAAACGCTTTTTGCCCTTCGGGCGTAAACGAGGGGAATTCCGTACTGAAACCGCGGTCGCCACAAGGACCTGTATGGGTCATCGCGTTTATACAACTTTCTGGACCGCCAGTGCCGCCGTCGGGATGTCCGCGGGTCCATATACCGCTTAAATCTCGTGGGTCGAATTTGCGGTTGTCTACTTCTAGCACAGCTCTGACATCTGTTGTTGACGTACTCTTGAATGACTGGTGTGGAGCGCAGGCGGCAAGAAATATCAATAAAGTGGTCCCTGCCATGTTAATGATACCCAGCGAAGGAAAACTCACTGTCGACTCCCTTGCATGATCATCTTTTCTAGGTCAGGTCCAATCAATTCGCCTTCGCTGCTGAGCATTTTGTGAACCAGACAAACGGGCTTACCCGAACGTGCGGGCGACATGACCACAGTGATTTCTGCACCAACTGGGAGAGCCGCCTTCATTATTTTCTTGGAATATCCCTGGCGCACTAGGAATGGAATGTTAGGTACGTATTCACATGCCCATTTAACGACTTCGCTTTCTTCGTCTTCGAGGGTCTTTCTCATATTAAGAAATATTTGCAGATGAGGCTGAGCGTATCGAAATTTGACAACCTCCGCAGGTAGGCTGAACTTGATGTTAGAATCGTAGTTGATTCCCGTTCCATGATGTCCATAAAGCGGTGTGCTCGCGCAAAGCCAAACAAAGAGAGCACAGGTAAAAAGCTTTATTCGAGCGCTCATAGTGAAATCTCCAAAGTGATGTCTTTTCAAGTGGGTTACTTTTCAGAGTTGATGGTAACAACCAGCCCCACTAATACCTAGATTATCGCTTACTCAACTGTAAGCCATTAAAAAAAAGTCAAAATGCTGTTGAATACATGTAGACTCGCTATTCAGGCTTCATTCATGAATGTCTCCGATACTAGTAGAATTCACGCTCGAAAAAACCTTCAGAAAAAAGCAAACAGCGGCCTCGATCTTGACGCATATCTTAATTTCGGTCAATGTGTGCGCCGCTATTCCCACGAGCCGAAGCCTCTCAAAAATGTCGATTTGCAGAGCATTTTTACCCTCGCTGTTGCGCGATTCTGCGTTGGTAAGATCGAATTACCCAAGAGTGTCATTGCTTTTGTTCGCCGCGATCGCGCTGCTGTTCTTCTCTTATGGGAGCAGTGCGCATGACGTTTCACCATCAGACAGGGACTTGATTAATGGCGAACCCGGGATGCAATTTGGGCTTTACTGCATGCTCGGCGCAAAACATATGGTCACCGGATACGACCACTTACTGTTTCTTGTTGGGGTTGTTTTTTATCTGCGACGAATTCGAGAAATTGCTATTTTCGTCAGTTTGTTTGCGCTCGGACACACTTTAACGCTGATCAGTGGCGTGTTGTTCGGGCTACATGTGAATCCATACGTCGTGGATGCAATCATAGGCTTATCGGTTGCCTACAAGGGGTTTGACAATTTAGGCGGATTCCGCCGCATGTTTGGCGAGACTCCTGACGTACGACTGGCGGTGTTCATTTTTGGTTTGTTCCACGGCCTTGGTCTAGCCTCAAAATTGCAGGACCTGGGGCTTCACTCTGAAGGGCTGTACGGCAACCTGATCGCATTTAATGTCGGCGTCGAACTCGGGCAATTTGCGGTCTTGCTTGTTATCGTTGTATTGATTCGTGCGTTAACGAGGGGGCAGGAAAACGAACTCTCGCACAATAGGATTAGCTATTTTGTAAATGGCAGCCTAGTTGTCGCTGGTTTTGCGCTTATGACTTATCAGCTCTCTCGATTTTGGGGATCTTGAAATGGTTAAAGGAGTTACTAAATGAACAAATCCACGACTGTCTTGCTTGTGCTCGCAGCACTCGGACTAGGATCGCTAATCGGTATTAGCTTCGTCGAGATTAATAGCGACGAATCCCCAGCTTACATCGAGCCCGATAACGCTGTCATTGCAGCGACTGATGATGTACCAATGTTTCGTTTCATCGCTCCCGGCGATCTGGCGGTAGAGAAGGATGCTTTCGACCGCGCCAAGCCTTCGGCAATTGGTGAAAATTTTATCGGCCGTGACAAGGCATGGAAAACAGAATCGATGGTGATTGAACTGCCGATTGACGGTGCGATCGAATACAAGGCGATCATGGATCAAGGCGACACAATTATTTTTGACTGGAAAAGCGACCGCACTCAGCTTTATACCGATTTTCATGGGCATGATAAAGCTTTCGGCGATGATTTCTTCGTCCGTTACGAAGAGGCCGAAGGCATGGAGCAATCCGGGATGATCGTTGCTGCTTTTTCCGGCGAGCATGGTTGGTATTGGTTGAATGCTGGCGATGGTCCGACTACCGTTACGTTGCGGATTGCCGGGTTCTTTGAAAAGGTTATAAGGATAGAGATCGAGGGTTACTAGTCTATGTATATGCGCTTATACAGCTTGATTCAAAAGCTGTGCTAGCCACAGGTTCATGACGGTTTATCAAGGCGCTGCCAAACATCGATCATTATTTGCCTTCCACTAACTGCCTTAATCTGGGCACAAATCCTTCCCATATATCTCTCTTCCTGTTCTGCGCAATCTTGAGCCGCTGCTTTAACCCGGCCTCTGCGTTGCTTTTAGCATCTGCTCCATAATAGTGGTATGCGTGCTCCATCACTGCCGTCACTGTGGTTTTGCCGTTGACTTCACTAAGCATGAAAACATTCTTACCTTCGTGTCGGTTCCCGAGACGCTTGCCATCAGCACCCACGCGCTCCCAAAGCGGCGAATGCAATACGATGACGTGTTCCGGAACAAGCTGCTGGACTATAAATGCCATCGAGTTATCAATTGAGACTTTTTCTCTATTCCCTACATGATAGATTAGATACTCCAATTCACCCTCTTTGTCTCCGAATGCACCAGTAAATGAGACTCCCTCCTGAGTCTGCCACAAATTGAAGTTCTGGAAGATTGGCCAAACTACTTTTGCTGGACGATCCAAAGTGAAATGAACACTAGTCGTTGTTCCGACAACTTCATCCGCGCCATTATTATAGGAGAATACAGAGCGTCGCACAGTGAGCCCATCGTCTCCAAGAACACCAACATAAGCCACCTTTGGAGCCGCGAATGTGCCTTGATCTTCATCCTGCCCTGCGTGCGTTACCGGAACGCTAATCGCGATCACACTGATGAGTATTATTAGAAAACTGAATTTTATTTTCATCTCGAGTTATCTCTTGCAGAAATTCCTTATTGAAATCGCGTGTAAAAATCCAAATGTCACAAGCGCGATGTTAATTATTGCATATTAAGCTTATATTCTGTCCTTATTCGTAGACCTTTGTTGTATCCCAACTTCTATCGAGATTACGGACTGAACGCACTCCAGCGAGTAATAATCGATGATCCGTTGCGACGGATAAAGTGACATAATCTGTAAACTAGATTGAAAAAATATGAAAGGATCCACTCAAAACTTTATCGTCTCTCATCATATAGTGCTACCAAAAAAGTGCTCATCGAGAGCTCAATATGCTATAAGTTGAACAATTCCGTAATCGAACATTATCGATGACCGGTCTTACGGCCCCAAACATTTGTGTCATCAGGAATAGTCAACATAGGCTTGAGGATATTCTAATTTAGAATACCTAAGCTATTGCATACTCTAGAAGTATTTTCATAGAGGCTGGTGGCCCTTGCGCAGAGATAAGATTTATTGGCACTCAAATTGGAGCTAACTCATGAATGATGCGGAGCGTGACGGCCCCTGCTCGCAGGTGCCTCCAATATATCATCGGCTTGTTGGCGACATAGTGGTGACGGCAATTAGCGACGGCTATTTAAATGGCAGCTTGGACGTCTTGATTAACATTTCCCCAAGCGAAGTTGATCAGCTCATGCACGATGCTTTTCGAACAATGCCTGAGCGCAGGCGACGCACGTCAGTCAATACCTTTGTGGTCCGCGTTCCCGGGCATCCTCCGGTGGTCGTCGACGCGGGCTCAGGCGACTATCTTGGGCCTACTGCTGGACGGCAAATTAAGAATTTGAAAGCAGCCGGAATTTTACCTAGTGATGTTAAAAGCCTATTGCTGACTCATATGCATCCGGATCACTCGGGCGGCTTGTCTGAGCGTGCCACGCAAAAGCATCTTTTTCCGAATGCCGAAATTGTCATGCATGAAAAAGAATTACCTCATTGGCAGGATGATGGACAGATGTCAAAGGTGAGCAAACAACAACAAAGCTTGTTCTTTCAGGGCGCACGGAATCAGATTAAACCTTACCTTGACCGCATCCGATTCTTCGATAGCGGTGAAGTGGTGCCGGGAGTCCACGCAATACCCAGTCCAGGACATACGCCGGGACATACATCATATTTGGTGAGTTCAGGAAGCGAGTCGCTTTTGATATGGGGTGACACTGTACATGTACCGGAAGTGCAGGTGCCGCGTCCAGACGCGGGTGTTTCTTTTGATACCGACCCCAAGAGTGCAATAGCTGCGCGCAACCGAATGTTTGATATGGCATCTTCCGACAAGTTTCTCATTGCCGGAATGCACCTACACTTCCCTGCATTTTCCAGAATGAAGCGATCAAACGATGGCTATATACTGGTTCCGGAACCTTGGGACCAGGCATTCGAGCCATCCGCGCATGGCTAAGTCTTCAACACTCCTTTTATGATCAACGAGGTAAAGCATTTTGCGACTCGACAAATCGCGTATCGAACCACTTGCTCCCGATAAGGTCAGGGCCTTGCAGCTTGAGCTGTTTGGTGAATGTCAAACAGAGGATGAAAACGTTCTCAACGTGACGGGACTTTGGGCCAAACACCCAAAGCTTATGGTGGCTCAGCGAAATCTTCAAAAGCATATCTTTCGTGATCTAACTATTTCTCCACGACTCAGAGAACTGGCTATTATTCGCATTGGCTGGCGATGTAATTCTGGCTACGAGTTGGCCCAGCACGCTGTGTTCGGCAAAGAAGCTGGGCTGGATTCGAGTGACTTAGCGAGAATAATACAAGGATCAGATAGCACCGAATGGTCTAGATTAGAGTCCGCGGTCATTCGATCCGTAGACGAAATGTTTGAATGCGCTTTTGTTTCTGAAGAAACCTGGGCGATACTGAGCGATGAGCTGAACGAGCAACAACTTTTGGACCTGTTAAGTATCGTAGGTCGATATTGGAGCGTATCCGTTATTCTCAATTCGACCGGCCTTCAGCTAGAAGAAGAAACTGTGAGTTTCGAAGCGCACTTGCCAAAGAGCCTCTGATTCAGTGCGTGAGGAACTGGCATTGTGCTATGAGTGTCGAGTCATCTCTTGAATCATGCCCTTTAGACGAGCGAAGTTAGATGCGGCCCACTGGTGGTCGGAAGCGTAGACCAGCGCTGACAATAATTCGGACACCTCAAAGCTTTTCGCAGGAGTGCAGCAAATTACTCCGGTTCGAGACGGAACATCTGATAACCGTTGTCCTTAGCATTTTGACAATGTTGATCATAGGCATCACAGCCGCCAACATATATTAAGAATTTCCTTTGTTTGCCGGGGATGTTGCTGCCGAGATACCAGGAATTACACGACGGAGCCACATACATTCTGCCTTGTGCTGCCTTGTTGACCGTGTCAGACCACGCTTGTTGAACACCGTTAGCTGGCTCTATAGATTTGTACTGGTGCTCCCGTAGGTAAGATATGCATTCAGCAATCCAGTTAACGTGGTATTCGATAGAGTAAGCAAGATTACTGAGGACAGAGGGGCTGCCAAGCCCTGTCACGGTAAAAAGATTGGGAAATCCGGCAACTTGCAAGCCGAGAAATGACTCCACACCGTTTTCTTCCCATGACTCCCCAATGGATTGACCGTGCGAGTTTCTGATATCGATTTTGGTCAGTGGTCCTGTCACAGCATCAAAGCCTGTAGCGTAAACGAACACATCGAGATCGTATTTCCCTTTTGAAGTGATCAAGCCATCTTTAGTCATCTCGACAATTGGCTCGTCCCCTAGGGCGACGATATCAACATGGGGAAGGTTGAATGCCTCGTAGTAGTTAAGG
>JBGCFQ010000045.1:0-3879 GCA_045106985.1 Pseudomonadales bacterium
GCGGGGTGAAGTGTTGGTGTGCAGCGAGCGGTAACCGCCGCCCCCACGTTCAATATTCCAGACACCACCAACACTGTCACTGGCTTCGAAGCATTCGTAAGCCAAGCCACGCTCAGCAAGCGCTTTGCACGCAGGAAGGCCGCAGGGTCCCGCACCTATTACGGCTATTTTTCTTTCAGTCATGTAGTAGATGTTTCTCTTGATAAGGCGCTTAACGAAGGTGTTGCGCAAACACTTCATGGAATTGCTGGCGTTCGATTTTTTTCCTCCTGGCTATGGCAGGCTTACTCACCAATATAATTGGGTTCACGCTTTTCAGCGAATGCGCGCGGCCCTTCGCGCGCGTCTTTCGACATCACCACTGGCTGCGACAATTCGTGCTCCAGCGCGTACGCGTCGTTCAACTCCATACCACTGCTGCGCAACACCGTTTCTTTGCAGGCCTGCATTGCCAGCGGTGCATTTTTTGCCAAACGCTCAGCAAACTCATAGGCTCGCGGCATAAGACGTTCAGGCGGCACAACCTCGTTGATAAAACCAATACGGCACGCTTCTTCAGCCGACAGGCTGTCGCCGGTGAGCAGCATCTCCATTGCCTTGCAATAGGGAATCTGGCGTGCCAGGCGCGCCATGGAGCCACCGCCAGGCACCAAGCCACGCTGTACTTCGGTCAGGCCAAAGGTGGCATTGCTGGAAGCGATACGAATATCAGTTGACTGAATTATCTCGGTACCACCCGCCAATGCGTAGCCGTTAATGGCTGCAATCACTGGCTTGTACAATTCAAAAGGCCGCAACAGTGCCGCACCCATGATATTCCCAACATCAGACATAAAGTGCTTTTCAGTCTCTGTTTCCGCTTGGCGCGCACCCGTGAACAGCGGCATCAATAGTTTTAAATCGCCACCTGCCGTGAACGCGATATCACCCGCACCTGTGAGAATGGCCACGCGCAGTGACTTATCGTCCCGGTACTCGTGCCAAGCCGCACTAAGACTCACCAGCAATTCCGGGCTAAAGGCATTGCGCACTTGAGGGCGATTGAAGGTGATGGTCATGATGCCATCGTGTTTGTCGACGAGTAGATCGGGCATACCGGCTTCCTGTAAGCGTGACCACCGATCGTAGCCTATTTTTCATCGCGTATGAAAGATGTATGAAATGTCCATGCCGTAAGCAAACTCACTGTTACCTGTTCGTCCCTACTCATCCCTAATCTGCGTCACGATCAAGTCAACCACCAATAGCGGATACGTTTCTTGTACAAGAACCAAGCGGAAGAGTGTTTGTTTGGGCCATAGGCCTCATTAGCTTAGATAGCGTACATCAGCCGGCTTAGCTTAGAATGTGAAGATGAATACCGATTTGACCGCTCTTTGCCGACGCCTGCTGCACAATGTGCAGCACGATCAAACTGATCTTGGCGAGGCTGTGCATAGGGAGGCGGCCAGCCATTTTCTCGATGCCGAGCGACATCAACGCGAACGCGAGCAATTCTTTTTACAAACCCCGCAGGTAGTTGGCTTCGCCGGCGAGTTAGCCGAGCCCAACAGTTACAAAGCCGTTACTATTCTAGAACGACCTGTACTAATCACTCGAGACGACGACGGCGTGCTGCGCGCTTTTATTAATGCATGCCAACACCGCGGCGCGCAGATAGCACAGGGCGAGGGTTGTAAAGAAGCGCTAAGTTGCCCATTCCATGGCTGGACATACGGCCTGGACGGTAAGCTTGTTGGCCGGCGTCAAGAACACGCTTTCATTAGCACTGATCGCAATAACCGCATTGACTCTAAGGAAGAAATAGGCCTAACAGCTTTACCCATTAGTGATAAGTCCGGCTTGCTAACCGTGGGCGCAACGCCCAACGTTACGCAAGCGCAGGTGGATACTTTTCTTGATGATATTAGCAGCGAATTATCCGGCTTCGATTTCACTGCAATGCGCAGCCTTGCAACTCGCCGCTTTGAAGTTAAGGCCAATTGGAAGCTGGTTGTAAATCTGAGTAACGAGGGTTACCACTTCGAAAATTTGCACCGCGACAGCCTCGTACCAATGATGAGCAGCCATGGCGTAGTAGACTATTGTGGGCAGCACTCACGTTGGGCTTTTGCTTTGAAATCTATTTTGGAACTTGCCGAATTAGATGAGGCGCAATGGCCAGAGCATTTTCCAGGTTCGGTTAACCATACTTTGTTTCCTGGTACCGTAGTGGTAGCAACACCTCAGTCAGCCCAAATAATTCGCAGCGAACCGGGGCCCACGCCCGGGCAGTCGGTGGTGCACTTTTCCGGTGTTTACCAAAGCCACTCTTATCAAAGTAAAAACGACGCGAGCAACGATGCAAAGTGGCGCGACGCATTTACATCAGCCTTTGAATTTGGCGAGAGTATTTTTGTTGGTGAAGACCTGGTTGCCGCCGAGCAATGCCAACGAGGCATTGAGGCCGGTGGTTTGCGCGATGTTATTAGTGGTCGCAATGAGCCGCTGGTTAGTTTCTGGCAGAAATTGTGGAACGAACGGCTGGATTCTAAGGGCTAGACATTACCCCTTGATTCTCCTTCCCTCCGCCTTTTCATACGATAAGCAACATAAAACGGTAACAAAAACAGCAACGTTAGTAACAGTACAATCACATCGTCTCTACTTTTTAACAATATGTTAGAAAGCAGCTGTTTTGTTCGGTTGTAACCCGGCGGCGAAAGCACTACGCGGTTTTCAACTCTGTATTGCTCATACCGGGTTAACATGCTCTGAAAGCGCTGTGGTTGCAATGCGGCTAAGTCTTTTGTTTCGCCGGGGTCTGTAACTATGTTGAACAAGCGCCATTGGCCATCGCCAACGGGCCCCTGGTTCACTACCAGCTTATAGTCGCCTTGAAACAAGGCGGCATGGTCCGTTAGCTCGTACCCTACTGCATCGTCGGGGCCATAGACCCGTTCGGATTCACCCAGTAACAAAGGTGTGAGGTCGCGCCCTGTCATTGGCAGCACCGGCCTGCCAGCGTAGCGCTCTGAAGCTTGTGATACGCCAGCCATTGAGAGAATAGTAGGACTGATGTCGGTGGCCCAGGCAAAGGCTGGCGTAAGCGCTTGCTGGTGGGCTACTGGTTTGCCGGCAATGATAAGTGGCACGCGCATTCCGCCTTCGCCTGCGTAGAACTTGTAGTAGGCCAAGGGGCTTGCAGAGGCGCTGGCGAAGCTGGGGGCTATAGTGTTGTAGCTGCCCTTGAGGCCTAGCGTGTCGTAGTCCAGGTTATAACCCAGGCGCTGCGGGCCCATGCGCGCAGTAAAGGCTTGCTGGTCAGCTGGGCCGCTGGCCTCGTTGCCGTTGTCGGAGGTGAAAATGAATATTGTGTTGTCGTACTGCCCAGTTTGTTTGAGGTAATTGATTAAGCGACCAATGTGAAAGTCCATCGCCTCTATCATGCCGGCATATACCGCCATGCGTTTAGATTGGTAGCGCCTCTGCTCTTCATTAAGCGCATCCCAATCAGCCGTTGTGTTCATGCGCGCCATCGCAGTGCCCTCGGGCACTATGCCCAGGGCTACTGCGCTCTCAAGACGTTGTTGGCGAAGTGCATCCCAACCGGAATCGTAGGTTCCCATGTAGCGGTTAATGTATTCCTGGGGCGCCTGCACCGGTATGTGCACCGCCATAAAGGGCAAATAGGCAAAGAAGGGTTTGCCGTCTTCCCGATCGCTATCAATAAAGTCGATCATATTGTCGACTAGAAAACGCGAAGAGTAGAAATCTTCCGGCAGGGTGATGCGCTCGCCATCGGCAAACCAATTGGCTTGGTCATACAAAGGTATGTACGGGCGCTGCTCCCAGTTGTCGGCGCCGGAATCCATCAATGCCACTGTGCGCTGAAAGCCA
>JBGCFQ010000046.1:0-59625 GCA_045106985.1 Pseudomonadales bacterium
CATGCCCTTGTGGCACGACTCTGACGAAAAACCAGACGTGTTACCTCCGCTCAATAAAGACGAAACCTGTGAACTACTAATTGTTGGTGGTGGCTTTACCGGACTTTGGGCGGCGCTGCAGTTGAAGGAAAAGCAAGCTGATGTTGACATTGTTCTCGTCGAAAAGACGTTTATTGCCGATGGCGCCTCCGGTAGAAACGGAGGGTTTCTCAATACTAGTATTGCGCATGGCGAATCCAATGTGGAATCGCGTTTTGCTGATGAAGCAGACAAGCTTGAGCTGGCTGGTGAGCAAAATATTAGAGAGCTTATTGAAACGCTGGAACGTTATAACATTGACGCGCGTTATGAAAAAACGGGAGAGACTGAAGTTGCGCTAGACGATGAGGCGGCTGGCCGCTTGCATAAGGAATATTTGGAGTCAAAGGAAGACGGTGAAGACGTAGTATGGTTTGATAAAGAGGCCATTCGTGAAAACGTCAAATCGGAAACCTTCTATGCCGCGAGCTGGCATCGCGGCGGCCTTGATGGCGTCATTGATCCAGCGCGCCTGTGCTGGGGTCTAAAGGATGTATTGCTGAATCATTTTGGCGTGCGCATCTATGAAGGTACAGCCATGACCAGTGTTAAGCCACTGGGCAATAACCAAATGACAACCGTCTGCGATGGAGCTTCCCCCAATTCCAAAAGCACTCACACTATCACCAGTAATAAAGTACTGATTGCCACCAACGCCTACACCTCGCCGGTTGGTAAAGTGAATCGCTGCATTATTCCTATTTGGGATTATCAAATAGCGACAGAACCTTTGAGCGACGAACAGATAGAGAAAATTGGCTGGGGTTTGCCTGGGTCGCGTCACGCCTTGGCTGATTTCAACAATATGTTTCACTATTTTCGTTTAACAAAAGACAAGCGCATCACCTGGGGTGGTGGCGGCGCTGTGCGCTACTATTTCAATCGTGGCATCGACATAAAGTACATGGATGCCCCTGCACGCCATGAACAGCTTGCTCGAGAATTTTTCGAGATGTTTCCACAACTCGCAGGCGAGATAAAGTTCAGTCATAAATGGGGCGGCATCATCGCTACATCTACCCGTTTTTGTATGGTCCCCGGCGTGGCTTACAACGGTCGTCTTGCTTGGTCTGTTGGTTACACTGGCAATGGTGTAGGCCCCTCTCGATTTGGCGCTCGCGTTGCGATTGAGTTACTTGGCTATCAACCTTCAGATATTATCAAGCTGAAGTTCGTTACAAGAAAGGCCATACCATGGGCGCCAGAACCCGTGCGGTGGTTGGGTGTGCGCATCACACAATTGGAATTAGAACGAGCAGATCGTAACGGTGGAAAGCGTGGCCTTTGGCTTAAATTTCTTGATATGCTGGGCTTGGGCTTTGCCTGTTAAAGATCTCTAAGCACCCGTCAACTGGAAACACCTGCAATGGATTTTCCTCAAGCAAGTGAAGTGTTCATCCGTGTTGTATTTTTCGTTGGTATATTCGCAGCCCTAGCGGCACTAGAACATAGGTTTCCGCGGCGTGCGCGACTACTTTCTCGCTGGAAGCGCTGGCCTAGTAACTTAGGCGTTTCCTTGCTTAACCAAGCCTTTATACGAATGCTTGTGCCTGCAACCGCGGTAGCCTTGGCGGTTATGGTCGAAGACATCGGTTTTGGATTGTTGGGTCGCATTGAGTTGGCTTGGTGGCTGGAGGTTGTCATAGCTTTGCTACTTTTGGATTTGGCTGTTTACTTACAGCACCGCCTTTATCACACCGTCCCTTTGTTATGGCGGTTTCATCGCATGCATCATGCGGACACTGAGTTTGATGTAAGCACTGGCATCCGCTTTCACCCCCTTTCAGTTTTGCTATCTGCGTTCATAAAGTTGTCAGTGGTTTTTCTAGTCGGTCCCAGTGCGTTTGCTGTAGTGGTATTCGAAATTCTCTTGAATGCAACCTCATTGTTTAACCACAGCAACTTTAAGCTCCCAATAACGGCTGATCGAATAGCGCGCATGTTAGTCGTAACGCCTGATATGCATCGCGTACATCATTCCACTAACGTCGGCGAAATGAATACCAATTTTGGTTTTAATTTCCCGTGGTGGGACCATTTTTTTCGTACTTATCGCGCTCAACCTGGGGTCGAGCACGATAATATGCTGATTGGCTTAGGTCAGTTTAGAGCTAAAGAAGAGCTGCGTTTGGACAGAATGCTCACTCAGCCTTTTCGTGTTGATGTTATCGATCTGCGTAATGAAATCGAGAACTGAAGCTATTATGAAATGTATGCCAATATTAGATCGGCGAAATCTGAATCTGATATTCGTTTCGAGAAAGTGCTTAATCAGTCAGAAAAGTTCTATGAGCATCGGATATTCTTTCCGCCATTTCAATATCAAGACTCGTCACAGAATTACCTGCATCGTGAGTCGTTAACTTGATTTTTACAGTATTCCAAACATTAGACCACTCAGGGTGATGCTGAAGCTCTTCAGCGGAAAAGGCGACCAATGTCATAAACGCGAACGCTAACTTAAAATCAGAAAATACAAACTCTGCAATGAGAGAATTATCTTCCATACTCCAATGTGCCAAGGTCGATAATCTCTCGGAAATTTCCGTTTCTTTTAGCGGTGCTAATTTTTGCATAACGTGTCTCTATTAGATCTATCGCAGGCACTCTGTTAAACGCCGTTAGCGAGCTTGGCGATCGCAGCATCACTATTTGATAAAGACGGATCGAAAAAGGGTAGGCTGCGTTTATAGTAGCTTGGCTGATTGATTCGAAGTTCGGTGCGCACTTCGTTAATGGGTCGTTCGAGTAAGGCAGCCCAATCCTGAGCGAACAACCAACGCGCTTTTAAGCCGATCAGAAACCCTTGAAGCACAGTACGTATCGCTGGCGCCCCGGGATAGCTTTTTCGCGTTTTGGGAATCGACATCAGAGCGATAAATGCAGTGCCCGGATTTCTTCCTTGACTGTAAAGAACGCCAAGCAGTCCAAGTTCGCCCAAGGGGTCGCGACCGTAACTGGTGAGAACATGCCAAAGATCGTGGCTGTCGCGCGCCCAATTCGCATAAGTAATAGTGTCTGGGTCGGTGAACTCGCCTTGGCGACCTTCGTTTGCCGCGGCGGCAAGACCATCGGCGGAAAGCCCTTCACGCTCCATAAAATCAAGATACACGCGACCTAGGCTATCTTCTGGCAAGGTTCGGAGTCGATCGCGGTCTGAAAGAACTTCGATTAGGCTTAGTCGCTGCTCTAGTATTCGTCGACCAACAACAGATTGCTTCATTCGCTTGGTGTTGCGCGCGTCACTTTTACCTCGTAACGCATCAACAATCTTGAACACCTGTATAGTGTCGTCATTGTCTTTGCTCAAAGCCTGGAAAGCAGCGAAGGCGACGCGCCATTGCATAGGGCTGCTGGTCGGAGCCAAAAGTTTTCGCTGCTTAGTTGCTGTAGATTCATCGTTGTGCATCAGCTTTTCGTCGGTAATGGACAGTGGGCTTGTCATAGCTGTTCTCCCTTTGGAAACAAATACCGTTGTATTTTAGTGTTAAGGCATTAATGTTTCATCAGTGTAACTTACAATAATGTAAGTTGCAACTCTGAAACCTACAATAATGTAACTTTCGAGAGTGTAAGATAGGCCCCATTGATGTATTCGGAGACCACATGACGGCTAATAACAAAAATGGCGCTCGCTTGCCTCGACCAGAGCGTCGCCAGCAGTTGTTGCACGTAGCGAAAGATGTTTTTGCGGAACAGGGCTTTGAAGCGGCGTCACTAGAGCAAATAGCTGAACTGGCCGGCATCTCTCGACCGATTCTATACAGCCACTTTGGCGACAAACACGGCTTGTTTGAGGCGGTCATTGAACAGGAGATTTCGAGGTTGAAATCGGTTGTTACTCAATCGCTGCTGGAACCTGGGGAAACAGATCAGTTGCTGGAGCGCTGCCTGAGAGCTTTTTTTACTGATATGCATGAGAACCCGACGGGGCATATTGTTGTGACCCGGGACGTGCCCACCGGTTTAAGCAATTCCGGTTTGGATCAAATGCTTGCAAGTCTAGGCACACAAATTACAGATGTGATCGTTAGCAACAATAGAGTTACCGGCGGCGAGCCTGTGACGGCCGCCATTTACGCTCATGCTCTCATCGGTGCAGCCATGCAAGTTGGATGTTGGTGGCGTGAGCAAGCCGATGTGTCGGTAGAGGATGTTGTGGCAGCAACAACCAGTTTGTTTGGGAATGGCTTTACCGGTATTAGAGCAAATAACCTTGCAGATAATGGCGGTTGATTAAAGGTGGTGTTTCAGGCTGATTCGTAGTTCTATGAATGTCAGAAATGTAGTAGCGAGCTAAACTCGCGACAGAACCAGAAAGGGAAGTTAAAAATGCAGGCAGTTCATCATTCAGTTAAATCATCTAGGCCTATGTTACTAGTCGCGCTCTTTGGCTTCATAGCCGTGACATTGGCAGGCCACAGTTACAGTGCTTCAGCAGATAAGAGCAAGTCAGAGTTCAAGTACATTCAATTTAGTCAAGAGGGCGATCCCGCTGAAGTCCTGGAGGTGAAAGTTGATAAGTCGCGGCCGCTACAAGGTGGAGAGGTTAGAGTAAAGGTCTTGGCGTCGCCTATACACCCTTCTAACTTACTTCAGATTTCGGGTAACTATGGCACGCCCGCAAAACTACCTTCTACTCCAGGCAGTGAAGGCGTTGGTCGGGTTGTAGAAACCGCTGGCGAAGTAACAAGCCTTTCAGTTGGCCAACTGGTACTTCTCTCCGGCGGCGGCACATGGCGGGATGAAATAGTTGCTTCTGTAGCGCATTTTATACCGCTACCGAATCTTGGTGACGTGTCCCCCGAGCTGATTGAGCAGCTTTCAATGACCACGATTAATCCGTTGTCGGCCTTGCTGATGCTAACGAGTTTTGTTGACCTCAAAGAAGGCGACTGGATTGTGCACAGTGCGGCAAATTCAGCGGTTGGCGGATACATAATCCAACTCGCGAAGCAGCGTGGAATAAACACAATCAATGTTGTTCGTCGTGAGGGGCTGGCTGATGAATTGATGTCGAAAGGCGCGACTGTTGTATTAGTTGATGGTCCAGATCTTGCCGATAAGATATCAAATGCTGTGGGCGAACAAGCAGTGGTGCTTGCAATTGATGCTGTGGGTGGTGACACTTTTTCTCGTTTGGCGAGCAGCCTGAATAATGGAGGGACGTTGGTATCATACGGTGTCTTGTCCGGTAAACCTGCAAGCTTTAATCCGGCAGTAGCCATCTTTAATGATATTCGCGTGCGAGGCTTTTGGCTTTCCAAGTGGTTCAAAGAAGCTACCATGGCAGAAAAACAAGCGGCATTCGGTCAGATTATTCCTTTAATTGCCAGCGGCGCTCTTAAAGCCAATGTCGATTCACGTTTTACCGTCAGTGAAATTAGGCAGGCAGTTACACGTGCAGCCGAGCGAGGCAGAAATGGGAAGGTGTTGATTGTGCCCAGTCGTTAATAGCTAGGCCCTAAACTATTGCGCTGAGGCGCGAAAATTAGGAAATTGGAGAGTACGATGCGGTCTGCTACCGTCCTTATCACTGGTGCCTCATCCGGTATTGGGGAAGCACTGGCAATGAAATTTGCCGAAGATGATTATAACCTCGTGTTGGTTGCTCGCAGTCAAGATAAACTGCAAGTATTGGCAAAACAGCTTGAAAGCAAAACCGCTGGGCAGGTATTGGTAGAAGTCGTGGATTTATCTCAGCGCGAATCGGCGAAAAAACTTTCCGCGACACTCGGCAAGCAGAATATTGAGGTGGAAGTTCTCGTTAACTGCGCTGGCGTTCTTGAACATGGACGGTTCGTTGATTTAGGCGTCAACTCACAGCAGAACATGATTGATCTTAATGTGAGTGGTCTGACAAGCATGTTGAACTATTTCTTGCCACCTATGGTAGAGCGAGGTAGTGGGCGTGTACTCAACGTAGCATCAATCGCCGCGTTTCAGCCCGTGCCGAGCTTAGCCGCCTATGCTGCCACCAAAGCTTATGTACTCTCGTTATCTGAATCACTTGTTGAGGAGCTTAGTGGAACCGGGGTATCGATAACAGCGTTGTGCCCAGGAGTAACCGCGACCAACATGGTTGCTAATGCGAAGAGGAAAAGTGAGGGGCTTGAGATTCCAGGCTATATTATCGGTGAGGTAGATGAAGTTGCCTCGCAGGGCTATCAAGCGTGTCTCAAGGGTGATGCTATTTGTGTCCCTGGTGCTATTAACCTTGCGGCAACTTTAGCTGGAAGAGCTACTCCGCGATGGATGCTGCGTCGAATCTCGGGGCTAATGGGTCGCTATAGCTTAGGCCGAGATTAGCGGCAGAGTTAGATCACGTCTGTCTAGATTAAAAATCAAACAATAAAAACCCGTCAAGAATCCCTGAATGAGCTAAATGTTAACAAACGTCGGCCGATAACTCACAGAGGGATTAGAAAGATATCTGCACTTTCTCTCTGTTTAGAGCACAACGGGAATATCCATGCCTTCGCACATGCACCAAGGATCGGGTGAGAGTCTGCCAGTTACTGCGTCGCTTCGACACCGAGTACTCCTGGTTTTTATCCTATTGGGCACCGGTTTGATAGTAGGCTCAATTTTCGTATTGAATTATTACGTTTACCCTGAGTTCGAACGCTTCGAGAACAATCAAGGTGAGCAAAACCTGCAGAGAGTGATTAAAAACTTACGTCACCAGCAAGCAAGCGTTGCGCTGCTCAACGGCGAGTATTCAGACTGGGACGATATGTACAACATTGCGCTCAGTAATAACGCCCCAAGTTACGTTTCTAACTCATTGCACCCCGAAAACTGGGTTGAAGTGAATATCGATGTCATGCTGGTTTTCAACAAAGCAGGACGATTGATTTCAGGGCACTTGATAAATCCCTCTGAGGGTGTTGAGAATCCGCATATTTCACTTAAACATGAAGACGTAGAATCGTTACTAGAGCTCAATGAAAACATTTTTCTGGATGAATCTGAAGAAGGCTACGAGGGCTTACATGCAACTCCTCTGGGGTTTTTACTCTTTTCATCCTACCCAATTCTACGTTCAGACGGCACGGGACCCAGTGTAGGTACGGTTCTGTCTGGGCGGTTCGTCACTCCAAATCGATTAAAAGTAATCGCGACTGAAATCGAAGTAGACATTGAGTTGTCCCAGCACAACAATCGCGCAACGTTCCAAGAAACTGATGGCGCGGAAAGTACAATCGCCAAGTCGTCTGTTATTAAAGACGCGTTTGGACAATCCCTTGCAATCCTCACGGTTCGAACTCCTAATGACATTACAAGCATAGGCAAGCAAACAGCATTCATAACACTTGTGTTCTTCTCATTATCGGTGCTTTTATTGATGTTGGTTGCATTGCAGGTTCTAGAAAAACTGATCGTTGCACCTGTAAAAGCGCTGAGGGAACACATAGCTGCAATTCGCAGCAGTGGAGACCTGAATGCAAGTTTTGAGCACAGTCGACACGATGAGATCGGAGCGCTGGGTCAGGAGTTCAATGTCCTTACATCCGAGCTGCTGCGCAGCCAGCTACAGTTGGAAAAGGCGCGTGATGAAGCGGAAGCGTCGGCGTTAGCGAAGGGAGAATTCCTAGCGAATATGAGTCATGAAATTCGTACCCCCATGAACGGTGTGATTGGTATGACTGAGGTACTGCTAAGAACCACCTTGTCGCATAGGCAGGAACATTTAGCCAACACTGTTAGAAGCTCGGGACAAGCTCTACTTACTATCATCAACGATATTCTCGACTTTTCCAAGATGAGCTCTGATGCCATCTGTATTGATAAAGAAGCATTCTCCCTCCGAGAGCTGATCAAGGAAATTAATGTACCACTTGCTCAATCGGCTCAGCAAAAAGGACTTGAATATCTCTGCGACATTGATAGGGCCATACCCGATAGCCTGCTGTCAGACGCTGGCCGCATCAGGCAAATTCTCGTCAATTTGGTGGGTAATGCGATCAAGTTTACTAATAGCGGGGAGGTAATACTCAGGATAGAGCGTGTGAGCAAGGATGACGCAATCGTTGACACGCCGTTTGAACTGCTATTTCTGATACGCGATACAGGAATTGGAATTCGTGATGAAGCCAAAGACAGAATTTTCGAGTCCTTTGAGCAGGCTGACTCTGGCACGACAAAGCAATTTGGTGGTACTGGTTTGGGTTTAGCGATCTGTAAGCAGCTCGTGGAAAAAATGGGCGGCGAAATCGGTTTTACCAGTTGTTATGGAGAATGGTCTGAATTCTCGTTCAGTTTGCCTCTTGAGGCGGGCCAGGTAGTGGGTGCAATTTCAGACGACTCTATTAGTAAGGTTGATCAGTGCTGCGTTTTGGTGGTTGATGATAATGCGACAAACCGAGAGATACTATGTTCGCATCTAGAGTACTGGGGTGCGCAATTCGAATCGGTTGACAGTGGAATAGCGGCGTTGAATATTCTTGAGGAATTTTCAAATCAGGAGCGTAGCTTTGATTTACTGCTTATGGATTATCACATGCCGGGCATGGACGGTATGGAGTTAGGTCGAAGGATCGTACAAGAAAGCCGATACGGTTCGCCTGTCATCATCATGCTAAGTTCTGTTTCAGATCAATTTACCAAACAAGACCTCGAGCCCTGCGGCATACATACCTTTCTAACCAAGCCGGTCTTGCAAGATGACCTTCATTCAAATATTTGCAGAGCGTTAGACAGCGATAGCCATATTTTTAAGGAGCCTGTTGACACTGAAGCCACGCTTGCCGAGATCAAGCAATTGAACATCGATGTTCTAGTCGCGGAAGACAACCCGGTCAATCAAGAATTGGTTGTCATGCTGTTGGAAGAACTGGGTGCCAAAGTAACCTTAACCTCTAATGGTAAGGAAGCTCTTGAGCAATTGGGTCAAAAGTCTTTTGACATTGTGATTATGGATTGCCAGATGCCAGTGATGGATGGGTTTATAGCGACAGCTAAAATTAGGGAACAGGAAATAAAAGCCCGAAATGGCAGCGCTATTCCCATTCTCGCGCTGACAGCCAATGCGCGAAGCGAGGATAGAGACAGGTGCCTAAAAGCAGGCATGGACGATTACCTCAGTAAGCCATTTGAGTTCGACAGTTTTCAAAGTGCTTTGACAGCTCTCGCTGTTACCGACGTAATTGAGCAGCCGCAGCTTGATCAAGCCGCATTAGAGAGCATCAGAGCGCTTCAAGGAAAAGGGACGTCGAATATTGTGCACAGGTTGATTGATGTGTACTTAAGGACGTCGCCGGAAATCGTAGGCGTAATAGCTACTTCCATCGAGAATGGAGATGCGGCTGGTATCGAACTCAATGCTCACAGTCTAAAGTCCAGCAGTGCCCGTTTGGGTGCTACTCGGCTCTCTGAGCTTTGCCAGAAGCTAGAGGATTTGGGTCGCAGCGAGGACATTTCTAACTGCGATGAAGTTTTCATCGCTATAAGTGAAGAGTTTCCGCTGGCTTGTTCAGCGCTGCGCGAAGAGCGAAAGGTTGCCTGAAGTTGAGATATCATGACTGTACATAAGAAGATACTGGCGGTTGATGATGATGTCGGGCAGCTTATTCTGGCAGAAGAGGTTTTCGCTGCAGAAGGCTATCAGGTAATCACGGCCTCCAGTGGTGAAGACGCTCTGGAAAAGGTTCGTTCGCATCACCCAGATGTGATTCTTCTGGACCTGATGATGCCAGTGATGGATGGCTACGCCACGTGTGAAGCCATAAAGCAAATCGCCGAGCACCAACACACGCCAATCATTGTGCTAACCGGTAGAGATGATATTGAGGCCATTGAGAAATCATTTGGTAGCGGCGCCTGGGACTTTACCTCTAAGCCACTGAACTGGCCAGTGTTAAGGCACCGGGTTCGTTACGCGCTGGCAGCTTCTGAAGCATTCGCGAGTGAGCGCAATGCTGCGCGCCTAAGCCGCATTATTGAAAACTCTGTGAGCGAAGTAATAGTGTTTGATGTTGAATCAAAAAATATTATAAGCGCTAATCAAAGCGCTAGAGATAACTTGGGTTATTCACTGGGCGTTATTAAACAAGCTCGCTTTACTGATATTGCTTCGGACAAGGAAAGAAAAGCGCTTGAATCAAGATTGAGCGAGTTACAGGAAAACAGTCAAATTAAAATTAAGTGTCGTTTGAGAAGGCTAGATGGCACTTCGTATCCCGTTGAAGGCGTCATAATCTACTCCGCAGACGAAAAACCATTTGTTTTTACAAGCATATTTCAGGATGTAACGGAGCGTGATCATGCTGAGAGAAAACTCCATCAGCTGGCTTTCTTTGACGAGCTTACAGGTTTAGCTAATCGCAGAATGCTCAAGGAGCATGTTCAGAAGTCTATTGAAGTAGCATCAGCCACCAATGCCTGTTGTGCGCTTTACATGCTCGACCTCGATGGTTTTAAGAATGTGAATGATGAGTTGGGTCATTCGGCTGGTGACGAGCTGCTTCAGGAAGTGGCTTGCAGATTGAATAAATTGCTAAGGGATGAAGACCTGGTATGTCGATTGTCCAACAACACTCTGACGCTCGCTACCACCGAGGTTGCGAGACTCGGTGGAGATGAATTTATTATATTCCTTATGGGTTTTAACGACTGCGAAGTGCCAAAGAAAATTGCTGATCGTCTTTTGTTGGACCTTGCAAAACCCTACTCGATCAATAGCAATAATCTAAGTGTAACGGCGTCTATTGGAGTAGCTCTTTACCCTGAGCACGGTACAACACTGGAGCTACTGATGATGCACGCCGACAGCGCTATGTATTCGGCAAAGAGGCAGGGTAAAAATAAGTATGCAATTTACTCTAGCAATATTGATAAGCCTGAAAGTCTGAAGTTCCTTTCCAACTAGCGTCTAAAAAAAAACTTTTAAACACTCAATACATAGCTACTTTGACTTTCATTTCATATCATTTTTCTAAAAAATCATTCACGATGCGCGCTACTTTTTCAGCCTCGCACGTAGTTCCCATATGCCCGCAATTACTATCGATTTCTGCGTATTGCGCCTTTAAAGTATTGGCTAGAACTTTGCCTGGGATTGGGTTAACCATATGGTCACCTTCCACTGCTACTACAAGTACGTCCGCCGCAACAACATCTCTGTAGGCTTGTTTGTCGATATCTTGAATGACAAATACGTTGTGCGTAATCATCGCACGTAATTGCCAAAGGTAGTCGTTGGCATCAGTGTGCTCATAAGTCTTCCTTTCGTTGGCTAGGTAAGCAGAAACGTCCGATGCAGAAACACTTTCTACAAAATATTCAGGTGTCCATAAGGTCACTAAGTTTAGAGTGGACAGAAATACCATGATTTCTTGATTACTGGCGCCAGACTTTTGTAAAAGCTCTATGGCCGCCTCATGTGTTTTCCATTGTACGAGATCATAGGACGTCATCTTTGGTGACCCGTCTATCGGCACCGCTTTGTCAAAAAACCCAGGGTATTGCCCCATCCATTGAAAGGTTTGCATGCCGCCCATAGAGATGCCTATAACCGCTTTGGCATGATGAATGTCGAGGTGTTCTGTCAGCAGTTTATATTGTGAATTCACCATATCCGAGATGGACACTTTCGGGAAGCTAGCACCCGATTGAGCAGCGTCGCTAGACGGTGATGAAGAAACACCATTGCTTAGCGCATCAATTGAAACAACAAAATACTTGTTTGTGTCGGCTAGCATACCGGGGCCTATCAGTCCGTATTCGAAAAGGTTCGCGGTCGTGCCTGTGAACCAGCTTGGCATTATGATGATGTTTGATTTGTTTGCGTTCAATTTGCCGCTGGTACGATAAGCCACGGTTGTGTCTTTGAGAATGTTTCCAGACTGCAGCCTTAAATCGCCTATCATTGCTGTCTGTAAGCTCGACTCAGACAGCGCGTTCGCGCTGAGCAAACACAGCAACATAATTAGTAGTCTCGGGCCTACGCGGACTGGAAGGTCTAGCCGCGTTCTCTTGTTCAATCTATAGCTCATTGGGGTTCCTTGGCTCAATCCTCTGCGCTCAGCTGCTTCGTTTCTTAACACGGTCCAAGATCACCGGCCCGCTACCTTCTACCGAGAGCTTATCATCAGCATTATAGATAGGGCAGTTCTTCATCGACAAACAGCCACAACCAATGCAGCCCGTGAGCGAGTCGCGTAAGCGTTCCAGATAAGAGATGCGCTGGTTTAACTCAGCTTGCCACGCTGATGAAAGCCTACGCCAATCTCGCATATTTGGCGTGCGTTCTTCTGGCAATGTGGCAAAAGCGTCGCGTATTGACGCCAGGCTAATACCCATTTTCTGTGCCGCCTTAATGACAGAGACGCGTCGCAGAACATCGGCTTTGTAGCGCCGCTGATTTCCGGCATTTCTAGTGCTGTGAATCAAACCTTTCTGTTCGTAGAAGTGCAAGGTGCTTACTTTCACGCCGCAACGTTCTGCGACACGCCCAACTGTCCACTTATCATCTGTCATAGTGACTCGCCCTGTACTTCGCTAAAAAGCAGAAAAGGCATTTTATGAAAAATAATGCTTTACCTCAAGTTAACTTGAGGCACTAAAATGCTTATATCGAACTGAATGAGGGAGAGTAATCATGATCTATCTAGAGCATCTGAATCTGGTAGTATCAGACATTGAAGCCGAGCTGACGTTTTACCAAGCAGCGTTTCCACATTGGCGCGTGCGCGATAAAGGCGAGGCGCCTTGGTATGGCAAGCCGCGCACCTGGCTGCATTTTGGTGACGACTATCAATATCTAACATTTAATGACAACGGAGAGGGCGATAACAGAGACCTGGCGGGGCACCAACCTGGCTTGGCGCACTTCGCCTTTGTAACAACTAATATAGAAGCGCTAATGGATCGACTGACCAAGGCCGGGTTTTCAGCTGCCAAAGACGGAGCTGATGAACCGTACCGAAAAAACATCTACTATATCGACCCTGCTGGGTTTGAAATTGAATTTGTAGAATACCTTAGTGATATTCCGCAGCAGCGAAATTTAGCAAGCTAGGGTGTGTCCCAATAATATGGCGACAGAAATAAATTGAACTATACGGAGCAATAAGATGAAAATACTGGCCTTTGGAGCGAGTAACAGCAAACAATCGATTAATCGGCAACTAGCCAATTACGCCGCTAATCTGGTTTCCGGTGCCGAGGTGGAGCTGCTAGACCTTAACGATTATGAAATGCCATTGTTCAGCATTGAGCGAGAGCTTGCTCTTGGGCAACCAGAACTCGCCTTAGCTTTTAGGCAAAAAATTGCTGAGGCTGATGCGCTGGTGATCTCTTTTGCGGAACACAATGGCAGTTACTCCGTAGCCTACAAGAACCTGTTTGACTGGACTTCACGAATAGATGGTAAAGTTTTTCAGGGCAAGCCTGTTGTCTATTTATCTACCTCACCAGGCGGGCGCGGCGGAGCCGGCGTATTGGCAGCAGCTGCAAATTCTGCCCCTCATTTTGGGGCTGAACTCATCGCCAACATGTCGGTACCCAGCTTCTTTGACAATTTTGATGTTGACGCTAAGCGACCGAGTAATACGGAAATAGAACAGAAATTGAAGGAAGCAATGGGTCTTTTAGAGCAGGTACTAAACGAATAAACACTTGGCCAATAGCGGCGTCTAAGAACACATATCACCAAAACCAAGATCTAAATGAAAATGGTCTCTATGGGCCGCGTTGTAGTCAGGGCCGAGCACTACGCCAAAGATCTGACAGGCGGCTGTATTTGCCTTGCGCAAGAAGTTTCCTTTGGCGTTGTTCTTCCCCCAATCTTTTAGCACCGAGATTTGCGAGCCATCCTTTAATTGAAAACCCAGTATATCCCAGGCATTGGCATAGGCGTGCTGGCTCCATGATGAATTTGGATTATGGTTTTGGCGCCGGCAGTTGTAGGTGCCGGCGTGTGTTACAGCCTTTAGTGAACTTCCTAGTGTTTTCACGGCTAAGGTATTTAACTCACCAAGCCAGATGTGCGCAGCCAGTGTCATCGGGCATCTCATTTCTGAGCCGCGCTTTGAAATCGAAACACCATGGCTGCTTTTCAATTTTGTAGCGGAATCCCAGCCGCAGCCCTCATCGGTTCGGAATGTGTCTGCGATTGCGAAATCAATAGCGCTAACGTCAGCAAGCAAACTAAGGCAATGTTGGTTTGGCCTGACGTTCAGGCTGAGAAGTTTGATGTACGTACCGGCACCGGCCTGCGCGTTTGGATCCAGTGCGCGCCAGAACAAATGTCGGTGGTCAACACGCAGGTCTACAATTACAAGTAACAGTAGTGCTGCTGCACCAAGCAATAGCGGTTTCTTTGGCCATCGCTCTGCGTTGAATGCCATCGGCGTATTCTTATTGTTCGAGTTTGTTAGTAGAGTTTCTTCCTAGGCTTGAATGCTTATTTACGACGGCCTTCGATGTAATCGTCAACTAATTCATGCAGCCGCTGTGTTCGGCTTTCTTGGCCAGACAGATACGCCCCTTTGTAGCCGCGTGAGCGCATGCCGAGTTGCTGTGGAATAAACACCGAAATGTCTTGGTCGATGGTCTGACCCAAAGACTCAGTTTGGAAGTCTACGAATTCATGCTCAACTTCTGCATCGCGGGCGACCATGCCTACGGTTGTGGAAACGTCGGCCGTTTCACCTTCAGGGCAGGGCGCGTACCACCAGTTGTCGAACAGGCACTGTTCGGGGTCGGTGGGGTGGGGGCGAGCGCGTAAGAAATGGAAACCATCTACCCACATAGACACTGCAAAGTTAGGCAACAAGGTGTAGTGATAAGCGTCGGTTAGCTGGCTGTCATTGAGATCGTTGAAATAATCGTAGCCTCGTCCGGGTCCCAATTCTCTGCGTGCTTTTTGCAGAGCTTCGCGCGTTGCTTCGCCGCGCTGCTTGAAGTCGTCAGGATTCAAATTCCATTCGCGCAATATCGTCGCCAGAGGTTCTCCGATCACTTCGTCAATGTGCTTGGCAGGGCCGCCATAACCGCCCAGCATAATCATACGGTTGTGTCCTTCCTCGGTCATATCAAAACGAGTATTCTTGTAGTTTGTGTCTATGCCTGAATGAATTCCAAGTTTCTCTACGTCGGCCCCCTTGGGCTTATGCACTGTATTGACGTGGTAGGACTCGTTGAAGTTGTCCATCACTACCTTCCAATTGCAGGGAAGCACAGTTGTTTTTGCCGCATAGCGTTTCCATTTTTCAACGCCGTATACTTCCCAGTCATCACAGACGGGTCCTAAAAATTCCTTCAGGCTGACACAATCAGGATTCAGGTTAACCCATACGAATCCGGCGAAGGTGTCGCAGCGCACTTCCTCCAAAGTCAATTTCCCGCAAGGATCACCTTGAGGGAAATCTTCGCGGTCCTGCACAAAGTTCAAAGCACCGTCAGTGGTCCAAGCCCAGCTATGGTAGGGGCATACAAAGCGCCGCGCGTGTCCCTTCGCCTCACTGACCAGCCGCTGGCCACGGTGCTGACAAACGTTGTAGAAGGCTTTGATGCTCTCGTCTTGCTGGCGTACCATCAAAATAGATTCAGGCCCTAATTCTTCGCACTGCCAATCACCAGCCTTGGGCATTTCGTCTTCGCGACCCAGCAAGAGCCATACTTTGGTCCACATATGCTCCCATTCTTTGGCGAAGAATTCTTTGGAGTTATAGCGGTATCCTTCCATCTTATGGCCACGAAGCGCCTGCTTCGGCCAGTCTGCTAAATCAGATAGTCTTTCAGTGTTATTCATATTTCTCTTTCCTAGCATGCCTAAGGCGCTTCCAGCATAATAAGCTGTGTATTAACAGTCAACTTAAACGGTTTTCATCGGGTGTCTTATGTCATTAGAATTAATTGCTGATCGAATAGCTTTACAAGATCTCATGCTCAACTACGCTGCAGCGGTTGATGAGCGAGATATCGAACGCTATGGGAATTGCTTTGCTGAAGATGTAGAGGTGCTTAACTTTGGTGATAGCATCATCAGCGGTAAGGAAGCATGGGTGGCTTACGTTTGGGAAGCGCTGACCGCGTATTCCTCAACCCAACACCTGCTCGCACCACAATTGGCGACAATGACTGGCAACACCGCACAAACACGTAGCGACGTTCAAGCACTGCATTATTTTGCGGAACCAGAAGCTAATGGCCCCACGCGTTTCATTCTTTGGGCAACATACAATACGGCAATGACGCGTGTTGGCAGCGAATGGAAAATTCAGCGCCATGAATTGATTGTACGTGGCAGCAGTGCCGATTGAATCATAGTATGAGCTCGTTAATGATGTATAAAAATTCCTCCTTTTCTATTAAATCCTTGCTGTTTGCAGTACTGAGTCTTGTCATTCCAGAGAGCACACTTGCCGTGGAGTACTCGCCCAATATTGATCAACCTCCGGCACGTCAATTGTTGTGGGGCGACACTCATCTTCACACCTCTGATTCAAGTGATGCTGCACTGCGCGGTAATCAGCTTGGCGGCGACGCAGCGTATCGATTTGCGCGCGGAGAAGAAGTTCTTTCAACGAGTGGCGTGCGCGCGCGTTTAAAACAACCCTTAGATTTTTTGGTTATAGCCGACCATTCTGATGGCATGGGATTTACCGAGTTACTTGCCAATGGTCACCCGCAAATTATGGCGCATGACATCGGTCGTCGATGGTTTCAAATGCTTAAAGACGGTAACAACCTTCAAGTATCAAAAGAGATGATTGGCGGCTTTTCACAGGGCATACTGCCCTGGAAAACCAATGACCCGGAATTGATGCAGCCTGTCTGGAATAAGTATCTGGAAACGGCTGAGCAATACAATGATCCTGGACGTTTCACTGCGTTAATTGGTTACGAGTGGACCTCCTTAGTGCGCGGCAATAACCTGCACCGCGTGGTGGTGTACCGTGATGGCCCTGCGCGGGCGGGCAAGATGCTTCCTTACACATTAGGCGACAGTGCAGATCCTGAAGATTTATGGGCTTACCTTGCGTCCTACGAGAAAAAAACCGGCGGCTCTGTGCTGGCTATTCCTCACAACAGTAATTTAAGTAACGGCATGATGTTTGCCAAAACGACACTACTCGGCGATGAGCTAAGCGAGTCTTATGTTCGTCAGCGTCATCGGTGGGAACCTCTGGTGGAAATTAGTCAGATCAAAGGAGACAGTGAGGCACATCCATTGCTTTCACCAAACGATGAGTTTGCGGAGTTTGAAACGTGGGACATAGGAAACCTGGATCTATCGCAAGCAAAAGAAGAGTCTATGTTGCCTTATGAATACATTCGCCCGGCACTGAAGCACGGTTTGGAAATTGAGGCGAAGTTAGGTGTTAATCCTTTTCAGTTTGGCATCATCGCAAGTACCGATTCGCATACGTCGCTGGCAACGGCTGACGAAAGCAACTTTTTTGGTAAGCATTCGGCAACGGAACCCTCGGCGGGCCGTGCAATAGTGAAGCATCGCAAAGGACCCGTGGGCATGTATTTCGGTTGGGAGCAAGTGTCATCAGGCTATGCTGCTGTATGGGCAGCCGAGAATACAAGAGAAGCTATTTGGGACGCGATGAAGCGCAAAGAAGTGTACGGAACGACAGGAAGTAGAATCGCTGTGCGCATGTTTGGCGGATGGGGATTCACCGCAGAAGATATTTATAATCCAAACATGGTCGCAGAGGGCTATGCCCACGGCGTACCTATGGGAGGGACTCTTTTTAAGAATGATATAGAAAAAGAGAAGCACAAGGTGGCGCATGGAGAGGCTAAGCGCGAAAACAACGCCCACCCAGGATTTTTAATCACTGCGCAGCGCGACCCTCAAGGCGCTAATCTTGATCGCATACAGGTCGTCAAAGGCTGGCTGAATGAGAAGGGCGAATCGCAAGAGCAGATATACAATGTTGCATGGTCTGGCGAACGCACGCTGTCAGCAAGTGGGAAGCTATCAGCAGTTGGCAATACAGTTGACGTAAAAGCGGCTAGTTGGGCTAACAGCATCGGTGCCGCCGAGCTAACAACGTTTTGGGAAGATCCCGACTTCGAGGAAGATCAATCGGCATTCTATTACGTAAGAGTGTTAGAGATTCCTACGCCACGCTGGCCTGCTTACGACGCAGCGCGCTATGAATACGAATTGCCTACAGATGTTCGCTCAATTATTCAGGACAGAGCATACACTTCGCCAATATGGTACAAACCCGAAATGTTAGAGCGCCACTGAATGCTATAGCTCAACCGACTAGCACTGTGGCACCCTTGCATTCACTAGCCGACGTATTTGCCGATAACCTGCTTACCTAATGCCATTTGATGTACTTGATCTGGGCCGTCGGCTTGTCGACACCAGCGAGCGTAGTTAAACGCCTCGGCCATGCAGTAATCTTCGGTTAAGCCGCCAGCACCGTGAAGTTGCATGCAGCGATCAATGATGTTCTGCGCCATCAACGGAATTTTCACCTTAGCCGCTGCGATCATATCGCGAGCATCCTGGGCGCCTACTTCATCTATCTTGTGGCAGGACTTCAGTACCAGTAAGCGCATCATTTCTATTTCAGCAAAACTATTGGCAATGTCTTCGCGTACCGACTGGTGAGCGCTGAGCTTTTTGCCGAACGTGGTTCTGTCAGCAGCGCGCGCGCAAGCCAATTCTAGACAGCGCTGAGTCGCACCTATCAGGCGCATACAATGATGCATGCGGCCTGGCCCAAGCCTACCTTGAGCAATTTCAAAGCCGCGGCCTTCGCCTAGCAGCATGTTCTCGGCCGGAACGCGCACATTTTCAAAAAGCAGCTCGGCATGTCCCAATGGTGCATCGTCGTAGCCCAAGGTTGTTAGGGGGCGAATAATGGTCATCCCTTTCGTGCCCTTAGGTACCAGAATCTGGCTCTGCTGCTTATGTCTGTTTTCGTTATTAGGGTCAGACTTTCCCATAACAATAAATATTTTTGAGCGCTCATACATTGCCGAGGTAATGAACCACTTGCGGCCGTTAAGAACGTATTGGTCGCCGTCACGCACAATGCTTAATTCGATGTTTGTTGCATCACTGCTCGCCACTTGGGGCTCGGTCATAGCGTATGATGAGGCCACGTCACCTTCTAGCATAGGTGTGAGCCATTCGGCTTGTTGCGCTGCTGTACCGTACTTCATGAACACTTCCATGTTGCCAGTATTGGGTGCGTTGCAATTGAATACTTCTGGCGACCACAACACGCGCCCCATTAACTCGGCCATGGGCGCGTAATCAAAATTGCTGAAACCATCGTGATCAGCAAATTCGGCGTGTGCCGGTGCAATAAACAGGTTCCACAAGCCCTGTGCTTTCGCTATGGCTCTTAACTCTTCCATTATCGGCACTAGGGCAAAACGGTCGGCTGCACTGTGCAATTGCTCCGCGTACACTGCTTCGTTCGGGTATATGTGTTCGTCAAAGAACTTATTAAGCAGTACCAAGGTTTCTTCGGATTGTTTGCTGAATGAGTACATAATCTTATTCCGTTTTTGTTAGGTCGCTAAATGCTAGCGATAGTTTCCGATCCACCGCTACCTTGGCTGCATGCGAATGCCTGCGTCCATTCGAATACACTCTCCATTGGTGTAATCATTTTCCACTATATAGTGAGCGAGATGTGCAATTTCTTCAGGTTTGCCCAGTCGCTGTGGATTGAGAACAGAAGATTCCAGCGATTTGTAGGCAGCCTCAGGTAAGGAGTCGAACAGTGGCGTATGAATCAGCCCAGGAACGATTGTGTTACAGCGAATGCCGAGTTTTGCCAAGTCGCGAGCGATAGGTAGGGTCATGCCTACAATGCCACCCTTGGACGCACTGTAAGCCGCCTGACCAATTTGGCCTTCATAGGCTGCTACTGACGCTGTATTAATAATAACGCCACGCTGGCCATCGTCTGTAATGGTGTCTTGCTCACTCATGGCATAGGCCGCCAGCCTAAGCACATTGAAGGTGCCGATCAGGTTTACTTCCAATACGGCACGAAACGCTTCTAGTGGGTGAGGGCCATCACGGCCTACAGTTTTAGCTGCAGGGCCAATACCTGCGTAATTGCAGCAAATATGGATGTCGCCAAATTTCGCTTTTGTTCCCTCGATTGCCGCTTTAACTGACTCTTCGTCCGAGACGTTTACTTTGAAAAAGACGACGTTGTCACCGAGCTCGCTGATAACAGTGTTTGCGCGTTCTTCGTTTAAATCAAAAATGGCCACATTAACGCCATTCTTGTGAAAGCGTCTTACGGTAGCTTCGCCTAATCCGGAAGCTCCGCCAGTGATGATTGCCGTTTTGCCTTTCAATTCCATAGTGTTTTCTCCTCAGTTGGTCTTTTAAACGAATGTCTCGTTGGCCGATAGCTTGCGTTGAACGATTGCCGGTGCATTAAAGCGTTCGCCGTATTTTTCAGCCAACTCTGAGCATCGATTTATAAAGCGCTGTAAGCCGTAGCTGTTAACAAATTGAATATAGCCGCCGGTCCACTGCGGTGCCCCTATGCCTAGAGCTGAACCAATGTTGCCGTCAGCTACTGAGCGCAGTACACCTTCGTCAAGGCACTGCAGGCTTTCTATGATCGGCCTGAACAGCAAGCGGTCTTTCGCGTCTTGCTCATCAAAGTGGGCGTCTGCCTGGTAATACTTTTCCAGCAATGGTGGCCACACCGCTTTGCCTTTGCCGGGCTCATTATCGTTCCAGTCGTAAATACCGCCATCGTGATGGCGACCACCACGATTATTGTCTTCTACCAGCCAGTTGACCACTTCATTAACGTTTTGCCGGTCGCCTAGTTGATCTGATAAACCCATTTCTTCCCAGGTAGCGGCTGCTTTGTGCGCCAATTGTTGGCTGGTTTCATCCATTACTGTTAATGGCCCAACAGGCAAGCCAATCGCTTTTCCAAGGTTGTCGATGCGAACCGGGTGCATGCCCTCAGTCAACAGTCGAACGCCTTCGTCAATAACGGTACCGAAAGTGCGTGAGGTGTAAAAGCCTGGCGAATCATTTACAACTATAGGCGTTTTGCGTATTTGCCTTGCATAGTCAAAAGCCAGTGCAAGAGTTTCATCACTGGTCTTCTGGCCCATAATAATTTCTACCAGCGGCATTTTGTCTACAGGAGAGAAAAAGTGCACACCGATAAAATTCTCAGGCTTGTTGCTGGCTTCTGCCAAAGTGGTTATAGGTAGGGTAGAGGTGTTAGACCCCCAAACGCCGCCTTCGGCCAGCATGGGTTCCAATTCTTTAGTGATGGCGTGCTTTAGTGCAACGTTTTCAAATACGGCTTCAATGATTAAATCACAGCCTTTTAAGTCGTCGTTATCGGCGGTAGGAGTGATTAGGTCTAGCGCTTGCTGGCGCTGACTGTCCATCATGCGTCCGCGTTCTACGCGTTTATCCAATAATTTCTGTGTGTAAGCTTTGCCTTTGTCGGCGGCTTCCTGTGATATGTCTTTTAGAACAACTTCAATGCCGGCTGTTGCCGATACGTAAGCGATGCCTTGGCCCATCATTCCGGCGCCAAGAATGCCTACCTTTTTCACCTGCTTTTTTTCGATGTCTTTTGGCCGGCTTGCGCCGCCATTGATTTTGTTCAGCTGAAAGAAGAAAGTGGTAATCAGGTTTTTCGCTTCGGGCGTTGTCACCAACTTGGCAAGCCCGCGGCTTTCTACTCGCATGGCGGTTTTAAAATCTACGGTGGCCGCTTGCACAGCGCAATCTAAAATTTCCAACGGGGCGGGCAGTAAGCCGCGTGTTTGCTTGTTAAGCATTGTGGTGGCCATCATCACTAATTGTGAGTTAGCCGGCGTGCTTGCTTTGCCGCCTGGAATTTTATGACCCTTAACGTCCCATGGGTTGGTTGCTGCCGCTTCACTGCCTTTCACTTCTTTAAGGTACGCTTTAGCGCGCGGTACCAACTCTTCCAAGCTGCTCACCGTTTCATGAATCATGCCGGCTTCCAGTGCTTTCTCTGGCGTAACTTTCTTGCCTTCAACCAAAAACGGCAGCGCCTTTTCTAAGCCAAGCAAATTCACCATGCGCACAACACCGCCGCCACCAGGCAACAGGCCGAGGCTTACTTCAGGCAAACCTATCTGTACCGATTTGTGGTTATAGGCAATTCGATAGTTGCAAGACAGGCAGATTTCAAAACCGCCTCCTAAGGCAGCGCCATTAATAGCGGCGACAACTGGCACTCGTAATTTTTCCAATCGGCGCAGCTGAGCTTTGCCTACTTCGCATTGGGTGAACATTGCTTCTTCCTGGCCTGGCTGCATGGCCAACAGGTCATGAATGTTGCCGCCGGCAAAGAACACTTTCTTAGCCGAGGCAAGTACAACGCCCGTTAAATCTTTATCAGCTTCTAGTTTGGCCAGTGTTTCACCCATGGCCACATCGTATTCTTCATTCATTGAATTGACCGGGCCGGTCATATCCATGGTGACGGTTACAATGCCATCAGCGTCTTTCTCGTAATTAAATACACTCATTGTTTTATACCCGCTCGATGATGGTTGAAATGCCCATACCGCCGCCCACGCACAAAGAGCACATGGCGCGTTTCAAATTACGTCGTTCCAGCTCATCCAACATGGTTGAAATCAACATTGCGCCCGTAGCGCCAAGAGGATGGCCCATAGCGATGGCTCCGCCACAGACGTTGGTAATTTCGTGGTCAACGCCAAGATCTTTCATGTAACGCATTGCAACGGATGCAAAGGCTTCATTTATTTCCCACAGGTCAATATCGTCTACTGTCAGTCCGGCAGTTTTCAAGCATTTATGAGCTGAAGGGCCAGGGCCGCTGAGCATAATGATGGGGTCGGTAGAAAGAATGGCGGTGGCAACAATGCGACCACGTGGCTTTAAGCCAAGATCTTTACCGGCTTGCTCACTGCCAATCAACACGGCGGAGGCGCCGTCAACAATGCCAGAGCTGTTGCCTGGTGTGTGCACGTGATTGATCTTATCCAACTCGTTATATTTCTTTAGAATGATGTCGTCAAAACCAAGTCCGCCCATCATTTCGAAAGAAGCTCGAAGCTTGCCCAACACCTCCATAGTGGTGTCAGGTTTGATGAAATCGTCTCTGTCCAGAATGGTCAGTCCACTGTCATCAAGTACAGGCATAACTGACTTGTCAAAGTAGCCACTGTCGCGGGCGTGTGCCGCTCGTTTTTGCGATTCCATTGCAAAGGCGTCCACGTCCTCGCGGCTGTAACCATCCAGTGTCGCTATGGTGTCAGCGCCAATACCCTGTGGAACAAAACCGGTTTTAACCATAAAGGCCGGGTCTGATCCCATGGCACCTCCATCGGAACCCATCGGAACACGGCTCATGCACTCTATGCCGCCAGCGACGACTAGCTGCTCCCAGCCAGACGCTACTTTCTGGGCGGCGGTGTTTACTGCCTCCAAGCCTGAGGCACAAAAACGATTGAGCTGCACTCCAGCTACCGATTCGTCCCACTCGGCGTTTTGCACAATCATCTTAGCGATGTCGGCGCCTTGTTCGCCAACGGGGCTAACGCAACCCATCACAACATCATCTACATAAGAAGTATCCAAATCATGACGCTGCTGCAAGCCTCTCAACAGTCCCGCACCCAGGTCGACAGGCTTCACTTCATGCAAGGTGCCGTCCATCTTGCCTTTGCTTCGGGGGGTACGAATAGCGTCGTAAATGAAGGCGGTTGTAGCCATGGTCTGTGCCTCTTGTATGCAGGGTGTTGAGTTTGCGGATTGCGTGCTTAGTTAAACAAGCGCGGCAATATGACGGGCTATTTTGGGCGTTAAACAGAAGACATTCAATGACATGTGATATGCTTTTAATAGACATATGGTTACATCGTCGGATAGTAAGTAAAAGCTGTGCAAAAATCCTCCACCGTTGATGTTTCAGTACTTCTTAGCCTGCTTGAAGGCGCGAAAGCGAAGGGCTATGACACTGTGGGTATAGCCGCGAACCATGGCGTTGCCCCACAGTTGCTGTTACAGCCTCGCGCTCGCATTACGTTTAAGCAGTTTGCCCACGTAAGCTTGGCTGTTATGGAACTTTTAAACGACGAGCACTACGGCCTGTTGCCTAAGCCGCAGTCACGTAACGCCTTCAAACACCTCGGTCGCAGTTTGATTCACGCCCACACTATTGGCGATGCCTTGCGAGTGCTAGTGGAGTTCTCAACCATTCTTGATAACGGTTTGGAATATCAGCTGCAACAGCGGGGCAAGAAGGTGAAGCTGCAGCTTTCGGTTGCGTCAGGTGAGGGAATGGTGAACAGCCACGGTCTTGAGCATGTACTAATCAGCGTGCACCGAACTTTATGTTGGATGGCTGATGTTCGAATACCCATTCGCAGTGTTTCCCTTGCCTACCCTGCACCTGAGTATGCCGCTGAATACCGATACTTCTTTTACGGAGCCCCGACAATTTTCGATAGCGCCACTACTTTTCTGGAATTCGATTCAACCATTGAGCAGCTGCCGAATGTTAAAAATCTGGAGCAGCTGCGTCGTTTTCTACGCGATAGCCCTTTAACACTGATTAGCCAAACCGTTGCCAACAACACACTTTCGGAACAGGTTCGATCCTGGCAGCATCAACACTTAATCAACCACAACAGCGCCGCCACCATAGAGCTAGCCGCAGACCACTTCACTCGGCATCCCCAATCTTTGCGTCGTGCTTTAAGGAAAGAGGGTGTAACTTATGAAGAGCTTAAAGTAGAGGTCAGGCGTGACCTTGGCATTAGCCGTTTGAACACTAGCAGTGATACCGTAGAAGCAATATCTACACAGCTGGGATTTTCTGAGCCCAGCGCCTTTATTCGCGCATTTAAAGGCTGGACTGGCATGACGCCGAAAGCGTACCGGAAAATTCTCCGCTGAGCCTATTAGCGACGATTATTGATCGCAGGAGTGAGTATGTTTGTCATGCTAAGCAGTTTTAATCTTAAACCGGATGAGTCTATTGCAGAGTTTCAGCTGGCCAAAGATGCCTTTGCTGAGCACCTGCGTCAGCAAGGCTTTGTTCACTCTGTTGGTCCATTGGGTGAAAGAGTTTCCAATACGCCGATGGACACGGATAACGAACGTCCTCTACAGTTCTATTTCCTCAGCTATTTCCAAGATCGCACACAGTGTGATCAGGCCTATGAGTTGATCGAGCAAGCTGTTGAGCCTGGCGTATCTATTCACCGGGCCATGATTGCGAAGGTATGTGACGCAGTGTTTACCTGCTGGGATGAACTTGAGGCTGCACAGTAAAAGCGTGCAGCGTGGCTGCTAGCATCCATTTTAGCTGACCGCTATTTTAATCGAGAGCAGCTCATACACTTTAGCCAGAATATCCTCGCAACTTTTTCTGCTGTCAGAATGTATCAATACATGGCCAATACGATTGTAAGAAGAGTCTGTACGCGGGATTACAGCCCCTGCATTAGAATACAGTTTTACTTCCACAACGCCCGCCAGTGACAAAGAGCTTTGTAAGCCATGCACTTTCTCAATCATCCCGCCTTCCGAGAAAATAAAATCAATCATTGCACAGCCCTTTGACTGCCAGCTTTGTTTCAGTGTTTCAATGCGCAGTGCAGACCAGGCAACTAATTGCTGGTGCATGTTGATTCCAGTAACAAGCCCAACCAACCCGGTGATTGCGTCTCCAGCGGCACGGTTGTGACTTTCTATGATGTAAACTTCCCCGTCCTCCACTTTTAACTCTGTATGCGAAGGACCGTTTTTCATGCCGGCCAGTGACAAGAACTCTTGTGTGGTTCGCGAAATTTCCGCTTCTTCTCCGTTATGAAATTCTGCAGGGAACACATGCTGCTTTTCCACTAGTTGTATGGCGTCCACACTTTTCTCTGTTATGCCGAGGATGTAGTGCTCCCCTTGATAACTAAAGGCCTCAACAGAATACTCTTTACCACCGATGTAACGCTCAGCAAGCACTGGGTAATTGCCAACATGGTCGACGTTAGCCGTATTTTTCCGGCTAAGCCTCGTTACGTTAACACTGCCAGTACCATCACGCGGCTTAACGACAATCTCTTCGTGCTCTTGCAAAAAATCGGTGAGGGCTAAAGGCGAATCGACCAGCTTATAGGCAACCTTATTAAGGTTTGAAACGGCCAGCACGTTACGCATTGTGAATTTGTCTTTGAAGAAAAAAGCGCTATCGCAGCTTGCATACGGCAGCCCGAAGCGCGTATTAATTTCTTCGGCTACTAAAAGCGCCGACTCGCTGGATGCAATGCACGCCGTAATATTACGATTCTTGCACAGCGCTTCTACGTAGTCCCAGATTCGCGGGTCATTTTCGTAATCAATAAGAACGACTTCGTTTGCCGTACTGGACGAATACAACGATGGCTTCTGGATTAAGGTATATAGAATATTGTAATGCTCGCACCAATCCAAAATCCATTGACCAGCACCGATGACTAGCAGTTCAGGTTTCACAGCTTCCCTCACTCTTTACGATAAACGTTGACGATAAGAGATACAGGAATATTGGGCGATATGGGAGCGGACACTCCTACCAATCCTTTGGCTTACTATCCATCAACTACGGGGATCATTATAACGTTCTAAATAGGGAACCCTGCAACAATTATTTTTATATATAGAAACATATTTTACTGAAAGATAAGCCTTGCCAACCCGGGAGAAATTGATTATGAATTATAACGAAATGGCTAATGGGAATAGTAACCGCTAATGATGCTCTGGCGTTTTTTGCTAGTGTCTCTCGATGGGAGGGGATACACTAGGTATTTAATTTAGACACGATAAGCCGACGAAATACAGACAAAGATTTGGCGTCCGAACCACAAGAGCTTTTGAAAAATAGGAATGCAGCAATGATTACACTCCACGGAGTTTCCGCGTCTCCATTTGTACGCAAGGCAATGGTTGTATTGGCAGCTAAGGATTTGCCTTATGAGCATGTGCAGAATATGCCTTTTTCTGGCGATGAAGAGCTTAAAAAAATCAGCCCATTGGAAAAGATACCTGCACTAAGGGATGGCGATTTAACAATTGCAGACTCAAAGGTGATATGCCGCTATCTGGACAACGCCTATCCTTCGGATTCCATGTACCCACAAGATCCAGCGCAGCGTGCACAGGCAGACTGGCTGGAAGAGTACGGTGGTACAGCAGTTGCTGAAGCGGCCGCGGGATTGTTTTTTCACCGATTTATGCGTCCCGTTATGCTAAAGCAGGAAGTAGACGAAACCGCTGTTGAAGAAATACTGACAAAGAAGCTCCCCAAGGTTCTAGGCTATCTTGAGTCCCAAGCACCGACGACAGATTTTTTATTTGGTGAGTTTGGTGTCGCCGATATAGCGCTAGTATCTCCTTTTATTAATGCAGGTTACGCAAAGTACAGCGTAGACGCTGACAGCTATCCTCGCTTTGCCTCCTTGGTTGAAAGAGTTAAGGCGCTTGATTGCGTGGCACCTTTGTTGGTCGCTGAAGCTAAAGCGCTAGGCCTCTGAGAATGATTGCTGCAGATCAAGGACACGAACGCTCGAACAATATCAGTGTGCGGCCGTAGCGTTTTTTATCCTATGTTAGAGGCTCTGCAATAAACACCGGTATTACGCGGCTGGTTTTAGCTTGGTAGTCGTCATAAGGTGGGTAAGCCTCGGCTGCGGCTTTCCATAAGTCTGCTCGTTCTTGCTCGTCAGATACTTCTCTAACGCGCATGTCAAACACTTCTGTTTTATCACGTATTTGCACATCAGGATTGGCTCTGATGTTGTAAACCCAAACCGGGTTTTTTGGTTGGCCGCCCATAGAGCCTATTAAGGCATAGCTACCATTAACCTCAACCCGCATTAATGGAATCTTACGTATGCCGCCCGTTTTGTTACCGGTATGGGTAACCAGAATGCATGGCATGCCGGTATCCAATAAGGTGGTGCCTTCTGTGCCACCGCTGCCTTCATACAATTCAACTTGCTCGCGTACCCAGTCAAGGGTTGGTGGAATGTAATCTGCCATTAGAATATTTCCTCCTATACAATCGGTATAGTTTATCAATTTGCTATCACTTTGTGCCTTAACACGCTCAAAGTGTTTTGAGTTTTTCTCCAATTTCTTCTGGAGTTACCATAGGTGAGAATCGTTCCAGCACAGTTCCTTCGCCGTCCACCAAAAACTTCGCGAAATTCCAGGCAATATCGTGTTTGCCTTCTTCATCAGCTATGGCTGCCGTTAACATTTTGTAGAGTTCGCAGGCCTTGTCGCCATTGACATCTATCTTGGAAAACAAAGGAAAATTTACTTGATACTTAGATTGGGCAAATTCCAAAATTTCTTCGTCAGTGCCTGGTTCCTGTGCGCCAAATTGATTGCAAGGAAAACCAAGTACCGTTAAGCCATCGTGTTCTTCATGTAATGTACGCAGACCTGCATACTGAGGGGTGAGGCCTCATTGGCTGGCGACATTTACCACCAGACAGATCTGGCCCTTATAAGCCTTAAATGCCTGGGTTTCGCCGGTGATAGATGTCATTTCAATATCGTGAAAGTGCGTCATTTTAGCTTCCTTCCTTAATGAGACAGTGAGAAGAGACAGTGAGAAAAATCTTACAATAAAAGGTCGCTGCTAGCATACCACTAGCAGCGGCCTAAGCGCCTGTTGGAACGTCCGAAAACGGAATACCTTTGTCCATTCGCGGTTCCTGCGGCATTCCCAGCACGCGCTCGGCAATAATGTTGGCCATAATCTCGTCTGTACCACCTGCTATTCGCAGTCCAGGAATGCCCATAAAGGCATGCTGGAAAAGGCCTTCAAACATTTCATCTTTGCTAGCGTCTTGCTCAATGCCTTGTTGTTCGAGCAGATCAATGGCGAACGATGCCATGTCTTGCGTTTTTCGCGCGCCAACCAACTTGCCAATGGAGTTTTCAGGGCCAGGCATGGTGCCTTTTGAAAGCGCCGACAGGGTTCGGTAAGCCGTGTATTTCAAGCCGGCCTCTTCCACGTACCAGGACGCTAACTTGGCTCTCACCGCAGAGTCTTCAATGGCCGGTTTTCCGTCAATCATTACATTCTGAGCCAGTCGCTTAACGGTTTCGAAGTTGGTGTTACCGCCGCCGGCACCGATGCTCGCGCGTTCATTCATTAAAGTAGTCAAGGCCACTTGCCAGCCCTGACCAACATCCCCCAACCTTTGGCTGTCGGGAATACGAACATCGGTGAAGTACACTTCATTAAAGTCCGACGCTCCGGAGAGCTGCTTGATCGGTTTTATATCGATTCCTGGGCTCTTCATATCTACATAAAAATAGGTGAGGCCCTTATGCTTCGCCACGTTTGGGTCTGTACGCAAAACGAGAATCCCCCAGTCAGAATAGTGTGCTCCCGAGGTCCATATTTTCTGCCCATTAACTACCCACTCATCACCGTCTTTTTCGGCTTTCATGCGCAAGGCCGCTAAGTCTGACCCGCCTGCAGGCTCGCTAAACAATTGACACCATACCGTTTCGCCACTGGCGAGATTAGGTAGAAAGCGCGCATTATCTTCTTCGTTAGCCCATGCCATCAATGTTGGCCCTGCCATGCCTTGGCCTATGCCAAAGAAGCTGCTGGTGTTTGGGACGTCTACCTTTGCTTCTTCTTGCTGAAGAATGACTTGCTCCATGGCAGAAGCTTCTCGGCCGCCGAACGCTTCAGGCCAACGAATACACGCCCACCCACCATCTGCTTTACGTTTTTGCCAAAGTCTGGCGCGCTGGATCTCATCCAGTCCTGCAAGGTCTTGCTCAGAGGGCGCATTGGTTTCTAGCCAAGAGCGTGCTTCAGCACGAAAGGCGGCTTCTTCTTTGCTATCTTCAAAGTTCATTTTGTATTCCCAAATGTTAAATGGCGAGAGTTTTAAATAGCAACTGCTATGTCTGACGCGCTAATTAATTTGTCTTGCCATAAACGTTCACTGCCAATGGCGACAGCCAGTACTTTGGCGCGGCGGTAATAGAACTGGCAGTCAAATTCCCAGGTGTAACCCATGCCTCCATGAGTTTGAATATTCTCTTTAGAGGCGTAGTAGTAAGCCTGCGTGCTGCCTACGCGGGCAGTCGCGGCTGCCAATGGAAGCTCAATGGCATTCGTGGCCAGCGCCCAGGCTCCAAAATAGCCGTTGGAACGTGCCAACGTATTTTTGACATACATTTCGGCAAGCTTGTGTTTGATTGCCTGAAACGAACCAACAGGGCGGCCAAAGGCGTAGCGTTGCATGGAATAATCCTTAGCCATTTCCAAACAACGTTCAGCGCCACCAAGTTGTTCCCATGCATATAAAATGGCGGCTCGGTCTAAAACCTTTTCTAGCAATGCCCAGCCTTCACCCTCAGCACCCAGCAGCTCGGCGTCAGCGGCGTCAAAGGTAACGTCAGCGTGATTCAAACTGGGGTCTATCGTGTTGACGTGATCGCATTTAATTTGCGAGCCGCCCATTGGGCTATCCATTGGGCTATCCATTGGGCAAAGGCAAAGTGACGCACCGTCCCCTTTGTCGCTCTTCACCACCACTATCATTAGCTGGGCTATCTCTGCATCAGCAACCGTGCTTTTGCAGCCCGATAGTTTTCCATTCGAAAGAGTGGTGCCCAGGGTTGCAGCGGTGGTTTGCCCAGGGCCTTCTGCATAGGCCAAGGTGCCAATCACTTCTCCAGCCGCGAGCTTGGGCAGCCATGTAGACTTTTGCTCGGGCGACCCAGCCATAAGAATTGCCTCAGTTGCTAGATAAACCGATGACGCGAAGGGTATTGGCGCGCACGCCCGACCTAGCTCCTCGGCGATAACAATAAGCTCTAGATGCGATAGGCCAAGGCCTCCATATTCTTCAGGTATGGTGGTTGCTGGCCAGCCTAGGTCAACAACTTGTTGCCAAAGCTCGGCTGCGTACAGCTCATCTCCTTCCAGCACCCTGCGAACAACCGCAGGCGAGCAGTTATCGTTCAATACGCTGCGTGCTTGGTCACGTATTTGGTGCTGTTCATCGCTAAATTCAAAATTCATTATTTATAATCCGCAGGATATTAAAACGTTTATTTGTTCGCTTAAGTTCTTAATAGGGTGAAAATAAACCGAGGCTGGCCTACTAGTCCAGTTATTTATGAGCAACGCTTGGGGGTACCGTAGACTTTTTGAGACGGTTATCTGTAGGATGAAAATATACGCGGAGGGGCTAAGGCTATGCAGGCCACCTTAATGTGGTGAAAAAGAGCCCAAGCGCGCTCTGCAGCAGCCCGCGCTACAGAGTTACTCGGTTACTGTAGAAAGGAAACCGTTAAAGCAGCGTTCGCTTTAAGTGAGTGCACGATCAGGAAGCCGTCATCAAGCTTCAGATTGCTGTCCTGCTCTTTTAAGCGCCAGTGTGAAGGAATACGAATGGTGAGGCCTTCAATGGCACCGCCAGTGTTTATTTGCAAAGTAGGTTCTTCAGAATGTTCGATCACGTCAACACCTACCTGTGATCTGGCCAACCACCAGCTGCCTAGTTCTCCAATGGTAGTAAAATTCGCGGCGACATGGCCAAGATCATTGCCTTTAAAGAACCAATCAAATACCTGAAACTCATAAGCCAATTTCTGCTTGTGGCCTAATTCAGTAGGATGAATAAGCAAATTAAATGTGCCGCCGTACTGGCTTAGCTGCACTAGAAACTGCTTGGTTTGCTCCAGAAATTCCGGTTCGGCCATTCCTAGCAAATCTGGGTTTAGCTCGTCCTCAGGCTTTCGGATCGTGGTTTTACCAACGTCTTCCCATGACAAGGGAATTTCAACCACATCCAACAGTTGTTCCTGGCGCTTACGCATTATGGAACCGGTGCTGCGTAAATAACTCATTCGATATGGCAAGTGAGAAGAAGAATAGGGTGCCGTTGTTGTGGAAGTCACTTTATAGCCAACCGCCTCTGCGCTCTCATTCATGCGTATTGGATAAGCCAAATGCCCGGGACGAAATGAGGTAACGGATTCACCGGTAAGCTGTTCAAGCAGGTATTTGCTGATCTTCATTTCTCCCATCACTGTGCCATCACTCACTTCATACTTCTGATGCTCAGGAAGCTCAGCATGATTATCGACAAACAAACTGCGCGGCTGGTATTCAGGAAATTGCTCGTTGCCACCAATGGGGAACCTGGAAAAAGTGAATGAGTGAGATACTGAATGGCTCGCTATTTCATGACCAATAGGGTGTTCTAGAATTGCATCCATAGTATTAATCGCGTCATTGCTCAAGAAGCGAAGATCGCGAGCGTCATTCATGTAACGTGTTTGCCAGAAGTAGGTCGCTTTTACCTTGCACTCTTGTTCAAGTAGCGCAAAGTCTTTGCTGTATTGGCTGGATTCATGAGCATCAATATCATGCGTGGTGACGAATGACATGTCGCGATTGTCTGGTACAGTCCAAAGGCTAACGGCGGTATCATCTTCTTTGTGAAAGATGTCTTTGAACAAGTTCATGGTGACATCAAAGCCAGGAGAGTAACCGTCAGAGTAAAAACGACCTAGCGGCGCATACTCCAGGCTTTGGCCTAGAACACCTTGGTAGCCGACATCCCAAGCGAAGCTGTAAGCCACACCTTTGCCGTATTGATGCCGCGTGAGGGCCGCTTTCTCAGAACCCGTTTCGTCACCGTCTACGTCGTTGTCATAGATAGCCAGCACTTCGGCATCAAGCGCTTCGTAGCCGAAGATCTCTCCGTCACCGGAATCATTCGGATCGAGTCGGTCGTAGGTATCCTGACCTTCACTGGTAAACAGCACGCCAGAATCTTCTGAAAGGCGTCTGTAAATGCTAATACGCTTTTCGAATTCGTGATCGAGCTTTCCGGTCAGCGCTGGAAAACCTTCTGTGTCGAACTTGATATCTCGAATGGTACTGTCGTAGGCAATATTTTCGGAGCCGCGTAGACCAAACACATCGAACAGAACATCACTAACCTGCATACCAATTAAAGTGCCGCCAGACTTAACATAGTCTTTCAGCTTTTCAGCATCATCCGCAGTCAAATTATCAGAGGACACTTTTGGGTAAACTACGACGGTTTTGTGCTCAAGTGCATCAGCCAGATTGGTATGTGTTTTTAACGGTATACCAATATTTTTTAAGGCCGCGACAAATCCTAACCAACTGGAATTGCTGTCGTTTATATACACGCCTAGCCGGCTTTTTTCGCCCACTGAAAAATCGCTGATTACGTCCGGTTTTACCGGGGCAATAACCGTTTCTGCTAATTCGGTTTGTAGATCTGCATAAGGGCTTCTGTCATGGAACTCTATGCCGTCGATCTGAACATCCACAAATTCATCTACTTCGCCTTTGGCGATCAACACAATGTTGACGGCCGTCACTTCCACGAGTTCAAGCAAAGAACCATTGTTAAACTCGTCGGGGCGTCTCTCGAACTCTTTCACATGAATGCGTGAGTCAATTTCCAAAAAGTCTTCGCTTAACTCCGAAAGTGGCAGCTGAAACTGCTCTCGCTGCCTCCAGTGAGTTGTTCCTTCGAAGTTGCTATCTTCGCTAACCAGTTCAATCGCTACGCTGACGTTAGCGATTGGCGTGGTGCTGGCTATTTGATACTTAAGGCGCCAAAAATCGTGGAGATTTTGTGGCTGATCGAATTTTACCGTGGCGATACTCTCACCATTTCGTAAACCGGCAAGCCCAAGAACATGCAGTGGTGTTTTAGCGGAGCTATCGCTATCGTCCTTGCCTGCCATTAGCGATTTACTAGTGCCAAACCCTGGCGTTGCACTGACAGAATATGCGAGCACTTCGTCCTGATCGGTTGTTACCAGGTCAGAAGCCTGAGCCGAAATGGACGAGCCGGCCCATAGAACGATTAGAGACGCTGTTGAAAGCATTGATTTCGCTGAAAATTTTTTTATAGGCATGATTGAGCGACTGTCTCAGTAGTAAGTGAGTGAACTTAATAGCGTCCATTGCTCAATAATTGAACAGCAGTCGAGATGTGTCGACTAACTGCGTCTACTTGTAGGTAACAATCCGGTGCTCTACTGGCACAGCAAAGAATTTTGAATCACTTATTCTTTTATCAGATTCAAACGTTTACTAACCGTGCAAATATAAGAGTAGCAAAGAAGAAAATTAAGGAATTGCGTAGTGTGAACCAGTTCAAAAAACGGAAAGTTATAGTGAGGGGGTGTTTTCTCAATTTTCCCTGGATTCAGCTGTCGTCAGGTTCAAGGTCGTAACGAGGCGCGCCGTCATCAAATTTGAACCAGGCAGCTTTGGAAGCCATATAGGTGTGGTAAGCCGGAGGCAATTCAAAGTCGCCGTCGTCCAGAGTACCCATGCTGAGATAGAGGCTGTCTGGCTCGTAGCGGCTGGCTACTAATACATTGGACCCACAGTTTTTGCAGAATACTCGAGTGTTCTTTTCTGAGGACTTGTAGCGGCCAAGCTGATTTTCACCTGACAGATAACTAAAGTCACTCACTGCTACGCCAGCAAAGGAGACAAAGGCCGCGCCGTGCAAGCGCCGGCACTGGCCGCAATGGCAGTGGCTAAAGTCTTCGACAGGACCATCTACTTGAAAACGTACGGCGGCACACTCGCAGCGACCAGTAATCATTTTCGTCTCCATTAAGGTTTGGTCAATTCGAATACACTAGCTCGGAATTGTTGCCAAATAAAGCAGAATATCTGTAGGCTAGAGGAGCAATAGTCGTACGACTTAACCTATAGGCTTTTTTTGGATATTTATACCACTGCAATTGTCATTAGTATTATCGCTTATATAGCCATTGGCAACTATGCCGGGCGCTCAATAAAGCGAATTGACGATTATTACGTTGCAGGGCGCAGAGCGCCTACACTGCTGATTGTTGGCACATTGATTGCCAGCGCCCTCAGTACTAATGCGTTTCTCGGCGAAACGGGTTTCGTTTATTCTGGCCAGGCCGGCCCTTATTTGTTGTTTCCTCCTACCGCGGCCATCGGTTATGTATTCGGCGCCTTGTTTTTTGGCCGTTACCTACGCCGTAGCAGGGCGCTTACAGTTGCTGATTACTTTGGTCAGAGGTTTAGATCGCAGCGAGTACAAACAACCGCTGGTATTACTATTATTCTGGCGCTGGGCGGCTATCTATTAGCGGTTACCCAGGGCGCCGCAGTTATTTTGTCCGAACTTACGGGTATCAGCTATCACCAGGGCTTGTTTTTGTCTTGGGCAAGTTACACTTTGTTTACGATGTATGCTGGTTCTAAGGGTGTGGTTCTAACAGATACGATTATGTTCTTGTTATTCACTGGTGCCGCATTCTTCGCTTTGTTATATATGGTAGATGCGCAGGGCGGCTGGGCGGCATCGGTCACTGGCTTGGCGCAAATTGAAGAAAAACCGAATCTACTTTCTTGGCATGGTGAGGTTGGGCCTGGTACGGCATGGGAAAGCCCTAGGGACTACCTGATCTGGACCCTTATCATCGACTTCTCTTGGGGCGTTGTTTATGCGGTAAGTCCCTGGCAATCTAGCCGGCATCTTATGGCGCGCAATGAGCATGTTGTATTGCGAGCTTCAATTTTCGCCTGTGTTGCCATGATACTGGTGCAAATTTTCCTGTATGCCGGCGCCGCCGTCATCAATCTTACGGCCACTGATATAACACCGCCCGAACATACAATGATCTGGGCGGCCAAAAATCTTATGCCTGAGTTTTTGGGCGCTCTGCTACTAGCTGGAATTATGGCGGCCGCTCTTTCCAGTGCATCGACTTTTCTCAGCTTGATTGGCTTTAGCGCCAACAACGACATTGTGAAGCGTAAGGAGACTGATGAAACGAAGTTGCTGCGCACAAGCCGTTATTCGATGTTGGGCATAGGGTTTATTGCTCTTCTTATCAGTTTGTTTTTCCCGCCGAGTATTTTTTGGCTTACCTATTTCGTTGGCACTGTGTTTGCTTCTTCCTGGGGGCCGGTGGCACTGATGAGTGTGTGGAGCAGCAAGATCACGGCCGATGGCGCATTCTGGGGCATCACCACTGGTTTTCTAGCCAATGTAATCCCCAAGTTTTTTGACTACATCGAATGGATCGACTTACCGTCATATCTAGACCCATTGCTGGTGGGGGGAGTTGTCAGTTTGGTGGTTACTCTACTTGTATCAAGTCTGGGCAAGGTGTCGAGCGAAGAGCATGACTATCGACGTCGCTTGCATCAAACCCCGGACGAAGAACGTGATAAAAAGAAAGTGAATACAACGGTATGGATTGGTTTTAGTTTGTTCGCTTGGGGGGCTCTAATGCCGCTGGCTTACTATCACTATTATGTCTATCCCTATCAAGTGGCTAGGGACCAATTGCTGGCTAATGGTGGGGTTGATTGGCAGGCAGGGGAGGCACTGATTTTATGGTTGACGCCTATCTGGATGTTCATCACAGGATTTGTGCTTATTAAGATGGTTCGCAAGAGTTATGGGCCTGTTGGTGGGGGCAATTAACAAAGCTGTCGGTTAGTCAGTGCAAAGAAGACAGCAGCTACCACATGTTGCCCACCTCCGGCCTCGCAGTGGCTCGCTGATGCTCCGGTGCGCAACATGTGATAGCTGCTTCGTTTTCTGCCAGATTCAAGGGTGTATTGCTTGCTTTGCGATGCTAAACCGACGCGATTGACCATTTTGTTGCGCTCCTTCGCTTGTTTTAACGCTCGCCAAACCCCCAAATTTAATTCGATCTAGCGCCGTAGAGTTGTAGAATGGTGAGCATGATGCTGAGAGTGAAATGATGAAAGAAAGGACGAATGCTAGCCGCGCCGGAAGTGCAGGTGCTGTTAAGCGATGGCTGGTTTTGATTATCGCCTGTGTGGTGATCGCTGCTGTGCTTGGCGGCTTGAAGTATATGCAGGTAGCGAAGGCTATTGCTTTTGCAGAGTCGTTTCCTGAACGGTCTGAAACGGTGAACGCGTTGTTTACGAGCCCGGAGAGCTGGGAGCAGACGTACAACACTATTGGTGAGGTGCGCGCAACTCAATATCTTGAACTGCGCACAGAAGTTGATGGCAAGATTGTTGAGGTGGGGTTTCAAGGAGGAGATGCGGTTAAGAGTGGACAATTGCTTCTGGCGCTAGACAGTAGCGAAGAACAAGCTCAGCTAAAAGCGTTGCGTGCTCAGTTAAAGCTGGCTGATTTGCAGCTTGGTAGATTGGTTGAGCTGCGCAGAAAAAAGCTCGCCTCTAAGAATGACTTTGATAGCGCAGAAGCTGACAAAGATGTTTTGCTTGCGAATATTTCAGCGCTCAAGGCTAGTATTGCAAAGAAAACCCTTATTGCTCCTTTTGATGCAGTAACCGGGCTGCACACGCTGCGACGGGGGCAATATTTAGCGCCGAATACGCTGCTTACTGAGCTGAGTGGCGATCAAGGAAACTTCTGGGTTGACTTTAGTGTGCCGCAGGAACTCGCAACTTTGTCGATTGGAGACGTGGCTCAAATTTCGGCTCGTGGCTTGCTTTCCAATAATATTGAGGCAACTGTTATTTCTGCTGATTCTCGCATCAGTGTTGACTCGCGAAGCCGCGTTTATCGAGCCTCTCTATCTGCAGCGCCAGGCGCTTTGCGCCCGGGTGCTGTAGTCGACGTGCAAGTTGTTGTCGGTAGTTTAAGCGGTATCTATAAATTGCCGGTGAATGCCGTCAGGCGCAGTAATTTCGGCGCTCATGTGTACGTTCTAAACGCTTCCGAAGGTGACGCGGCCGGTAGCTATCGCGCGAAGCGGCGACAGGTGACAGTAGCATCGTCCAGCGGCACGCAAGTTATTGTCAGTGAAGGTTTGGAGCCGGGAGAATTAGTTGCTTCCTTAGGTGCTTTTAAGCTTAGCGACGGATTGTTAACACATGTCAGTGATATGCCTGGTCAACCAAGTGCTGTGGGCAACGATAATAGTGAGGCTCAACGGCAGGCCGATTTGCAAGCACTAGAGGACCTGGCCCGAGGTGGTGACAGCCTTGAGCGGGTGGGCCTTGAGCGGGTAGACAGCGCTGAGCGAGCAAACGGTCTTGAATAATCAGAGCCAAGATTTAAAGGCCGATTCAGTGTTCAAGCCCAACTTCCTTGACGTTTTCGTAGAGCGACCTCTGCTAGCCGTCGTTATTTCTCTAGGTCTTGTATTGTTGGGAATCCGTGCTGCTATCGAAATGCCTGTGCTTGAATTTCCGCAAATCGAAAGTTCATCGCTGGTTATTTCAACGCCTTACGTTGGAGCATCTGCCGAAACAGTCCAGGGCTTTGTTACCGACCCAATTGAACGCGCGGTATCGACAATCCCAGGCGTCGATTATGTGGAATCCAGTACGGTGGCTGGTATGAGTACTGTTACTGCTTGGCTGCAGCTTAACGAATCGAGTACATTGGCGCTGGCTGAGTTGACGGCTCGCCTTAGCCAGATTCGCTTCGAACTTCCCGCTGGAGCAGAAGACCCGGCGATAACTGTAGTGCGAGCAGACGCGCCCAATTCCATTTTTTACTTGAATGTGCATTTTGGAGGTCGCTCTGTTGGCGAAGTAACCGATTACATGAGCCGCAATGTTGTGCCAGTTATCTCGTCTATTTCTGGTGTGCAAAGAGTTGATCTGGTTGGGGGGCGATCTCCCGCGATGCGTGTCTGGCTAGACCCGGCTCGTATGAATTTTTTCAATATAAGTGCGCAACAAATACAGCAGGCTTTGGCCGAGAACAATGTGATTGCTGCAATAGGCCAGGTTGAAACAAGCCAACATCGTATGGATTTGCAGATGAGTGCAACGCTCAAAACGGTGGGTGACTTTGAAGGCCTGGTTGTCAGAAGTGTTGATGGCGCCATCGTTCGGCTCAGTGATGTCGCGCGTATTGAGTTAGGTGAAGTTGAAAGCAATGAAATGGCGCGTTTTAGCCAAGAGGAAACAGTGTATCTCGCCATAGATGGCTTGCCCGGCGCCAATGAACTGGAAATTGGCAATGGACTGTATGAGGTGCTTGAAGAGATAAATTTGTCGCTGCCGGACGGTCTTGAGCTATCGATGGCCTATGACGGCACCTTGTACATGCGTGATGCGCTGAAAGAAATATTTATCACTCTAGCTGAAACAGTATTTCTGGTGGGCTTGGTTGTGCTTTTGCTTATGGGCTCACTGCGTACGGCGTTGGTACCGCTGATTACAATTCCCATATCATTGCTGGGAGCCATGGCTGTGATGATGGCTTTAGGGTTTTCTTTTAACCTGCTTACCATTTTAGCGGTAGTACTTTCTGTTGGTCTGGTGGTTGATGACGCCATTGTTGTTGTAGAGAACGTGGCAAGATTTATGCGTGAAGGTATGTCGCGTAAGGAAGCGGCCCTAGCAAGTTCGCGGCAATTGCTTACACCCATTATAGGAATGACAATCACACTGGCAGCCGTGTATGTACCTATCGGCTTTTTGTCTGGGTTAACAGGCGTACTCATAAAAGAGTTTGCTATAACGCTGGCAGTTGCTGTGTTGATTTCAGGTTTAGTCGCATTAACGTTATCGCCCAGCATGAGTGCCTTTGCGTGTCCACCTCAAGGTCAAGAGGGCAAGATGACGCGCTGGATAAATGCGCGATTTGATTGGCTGAGAAGGAAATATGAGTCGCTACTGAGATCTAGCTTGGGCTTCACACCCCAACTGCTAGGGTTTGCGATTTTCTTTTCGCTGTTAGCTATTCCATTTTTAATGATGTCTCAACAAGAATTGGCGCCTATTGAAGACGAAAGTGAGATATTCGTGATTGCCGGCGGCCCACCTGAGGCTGCGACCGAATACACCCGCACCCATATGTTTAATGTTGTAGACACACTTGATGACCTGCCTGGTTCTACCTATATGTGGCAAGTTGTTACTCCCAGTGCCGGGTTTGGCGGTATGGATTTCGTTGATCCAAGTGAGCGAGATCTCACGCCGTCGGAAATGTTGCCAGAAGCCTTTGCCGGCTTATCAAGTATTCCTGGGCTGCAAGCCTTTCCAAACCTTGTTCCCTCGCTGCCCAGTTCTGGGCAGTTTTCAGTCGAAATGGTCGTTACTGCTCCAGAGGGGGCGGAGAAAATGAAACCCTACGCCGATAAATTGGTGAATGCGGCCTACGCCTCAAATATGTTTTTGTTTGCGGATACCAATCTAAAGATCGATTTTCCGCAGGTGCACTTTGAGCTGGACCGCAATCGAATTGCTGATCTTGGAATGACGGTCAATGATGTTAGCCAGCAACTTTCGGTGTATCTATCGGGTAACTATGTCAATCGATTCAATCTGGATGGCAAAGCCTATCGTGTAATCCCTATGCTTGAAGATTCCAAGCGCTTGGACGTCAATTCAATTCAACAAATTCAATTGCAAACCCCTACCGGTGCTCTGGTGCCTTTTTCCTCGTTGGCCAGCGTAGAAGAAAGAGTAGGGCCGCGTACGCTAAGCAAGTTCCAGCAACGCAATTCCTTTAGCATAACAGGCGGACTGATACCTATATTCACAAAGGAGCAGGGCTTAAGTGCCTTGGAGGACGCAGCTAAGGAGATTTTGCCGCCTGGGTATGTTGTCGATTACGCGGGCGAGTCGCGACAGATTCGCCAAGAGGGCAATACACTGTTTGGTGCGTTGGCTTTTGCCTTGGCATTCGTTTTTCTGGTTCTTGTAGTGTTGTTCAATAGCCTGAGAGACCCATTGGTTGTGTTATTAGGTTGCGTGCCTTTGGCGATGTCTGGCGCGCTTATGTTTACCTTTCTTGGCTGGACCAGTATCAATATTTATTCGCAGATAGGGTTTATTACGTTAGTGGGGCTGATCGCCAAAAACGGCATTCTCGTTGTTGAATTTGCCAACCATCTTCAGTTACAGGGGCGCAGCAAGTTAGAGGCTATTTTGGAGGGTGCTTCTGTGCGATTGCGCCCCGTATTGATGACGACTGGAGCAACAGTGGTAGGGCACTTTCCGCTGGTGTTAGTCAGTGGCGCAGGAGCCGAAGCACGCAATAGCATCGGTATTATTTTAGTTGCCGGTATGCTGATCGGAACCTTGTTTACCTTATTTATACTGCCCAGTGTTTACTTGCTTTTAGCCTCGAATCACAAGAAAGGAGAGGCATCGTTGGATGCCTATGAGGGCGCGGTACAAGCGGCAGAAACTGCCTGATTTAAGCTTATCCTAACTTCTAGCTGGCGACAGGTGCCAACATGAAAAGCCCTATGGCTTCTGCGCGCGAAAGTGGTGTGGGCAATGCTCGCCTGTTCTCAACACTGTAAGCATCATGGTCCAGGTTTGAATCTGGTGATCTATATCTTCTTTGCTCATGGTTGCGTTAAACGCATCGCGTTCATCGCCCAGCATGCGCTGAAGTTCCAGCTCCGCGACTGGTGTGTACCAGGGGTTACGATTAGTGAGCTCAATGTTTGTAAACCCAGCTTCTTTCAGAGCATTTAGGTAGCGCGTAGGTGACGCCATTCCAAAGCCCAGGTCTTCGCTGCGTATGTAGTCGTTCATCTCTGCTGAGGGCTCGTTGTCGTGGCTTATCAGCCAATCGGATGCCACAAACCAACCGCCGGGTGCTAATAGCCGCATAACTTCTTTCGCCAAGTCTTCCTTGTCTTGAATATGCACAATCGAATCTTTGCTAAATACTATATCGAAAGTGCCGGATTCAAACGGCATGGGAAAGCCGGGTGTTATTTGTTGAATATCAATTTTTTCGGCGACCCCGGCAATTTTCACTGCATTTCTAGCGTAGTCACAAACGGGTTGCTCTACGTCTACGCCAGTCACATGGGCGGCCGCGAAGTCTTGAACTAAACCTGCTGTTATTCCACCTGAGCCACAGCCTATGTCTAAAACTTTCTTACCGCTTAGGTCGATGCCATCAAGTAATCTAGCCACTTCTGCCGCACCACCCGGTGACAAATATCCCTGGCCCCACATCAGCTCGAGAAAATCGATCATTGGTACGGCGTAATGTAACTCGTCGCTATTACCCATGATTTAACCTGCTCATAGTCTTACTGCTCCTTCTGAAGCCCTGCGAGTTCTATGGTTTTTGGAATGGAGTCGATATTGGTAGGGCAAATTATTCGTGCGCCAGACACGCCAGGTATCTCTTTAGCTTCTTGCAAGAACTCTGCGCATATCTTGATGCCTTCCAGTTCGGGATCGTGTGCCTGCTTTAATCGACGAAGTACCTTATCCGGTATTCTTAAGTGGCTTTGGTTATCTCTGAGCTCGCACGCGGCCTCATAAGAGGGAATGGGGCAGGTCCCAACAATAACAAAGGCGCTGCGTGTTACATGTTCTGATCTAAGGTATTTCATATAGCGTTGAAGTAAGTCGCTGTTAAGGCATAACTGCGTTTGCAAGACTTGAGCGCCAGCTTGTATTTTTCCATTGAGTGTTTCGGGATTCACCTGGTCCCCAGGGGCATGAATAGTAGCCATAGTACCGATAAGAAAAGCGTCGCCGCGCACTTTGTTTTCGTCACGGTATACGTTTGTAGCTAAGCCCAATAGTTCGACAACGTTAGCGTCTACAGCAAAGGTTTGTTTTGCTTGAATTTCCGCAGGCGTCCTTTTTCCTCGCACCAACATTAGATTACTTACGCCGAGCTCTCTGGCGCCTAGTAAGTCGCTTAGTAGCGCCACTTTGTTTCTATTTCGGCAGCTCAATTCCATAATGGGGTCGTAGCCGTTTTGCAATAGTACCGCTGAGGCGGCCAAAGAAGACATATGAATTCTGCCAAAGCGGTTGTCGGGTATGTACAGCGCGTCGGTGCAAGCGCTAAGACTTTTCGCCTGGCTCAATAAGCTTTCCCTGCTGCTATCAGGGTTTAGAGGTAATTCGGCGCACAGCGCGAAATCTGAATCACGTACGGCATCTTTAAATGTTTTCAACAGATCACTTTCCTGTGGCAATGTGGCTACTTGGTTATAGGGCTTAAGTCGCTATTCCGCTAACGGAGCGAGGAAAGCCAGCGTCCACATAAACGTAATCGCCAGTGCTATAGCCATTGAACCCCGTTGCTGAACAAGACCCGTAGCCTCCCATTTCGCCGAATTCAATCCAGTCACCTTCGGCGATATTTTTTGGCAATGGAACTTCGTAACTAAATATATCCAGCGAGTCGCAGGTTGGGCCGAAGACTGTAAAGTTGTCAGTTGCGCCACTCAATACTTCGTTGCCGCGAAAAACTCTTGTAGGTAGTTCGACTTTCGACAACAGCTGTTCCATAAACCCGCCGTATATCCCGTCGTTCAAAAACACCACGGGTTCGGCACGCCGATGTTTTACTCTGGTTAGAATGGATACCGCGGGATCTACAAGTGCTCTGCCAGGCTCGCAAACCAATGCAACTTCTCGGCCTTTGTAGCTTTGTTCAAATTGCTGGCCTATTTCCTTAAAAATCTCAGTCAGTCTTGGCGCTCCACTATTAGGGTACACAGTGGGAAATCCGCCGCCAATGTTCAGCATTTGAATCTGTACACCCGCTGCCTTTTCAATAGCGGCACTTGCTGCAATCGACTCATTGTAAGCCCGTGCACTTGTACATTGTGAGCCAGGATGGAAAGTGAGGGCTAGCTTGTAACCGCTGGCGCCGGCTTCTTTAAGAATGCTTGTTGCTTCGGCCTCATTCGCGCCAAACTTTCGTCCAAGATCATAAATGGCGGTAGACTCGCCGCCGTTGAAGCGCACAGATATTTCTACGTCCGCGTCTTTGCCGATAACGTCACGCAGTTTTGCCAATTCTAAATGGTCGTCAAGCGCAAAATTTCGTACCGAGAAGTCGTTGTAGGCCTGGTCTATCTCTGCGCGGGATTTAATCGGGTTGTCGTAGAACAAGCTTGCCTTTGGATGCAAGCTTCTAAGTAATTCGATCTCGGTTACCGAGGCTACATCAAAGCTTCGTATGCCAATATCCAGTAATCCTCGCAATAGAGCGGGCGTTGGATTGGCCTTTACTGCAAAGGCAACTGTGCCGGGAAATTTTTGTTGAAAATAGCGAACGTGTTGTTCGAGAATGTCTAAGCTAAGACAATTTACCGGCTTCTCAGGCTGGCACTGTGCGATTAACTCTGATGTGTCAGCGTATTTTTCTAACATAACGATTAACTTAATCTTTTGGTCTAATTTGCTAGAACAGTCGCTTAACGCTTTATTCTAAAATGATGTAAGGAATGATGCGGCGTTTCCGCCCATGATGCTCTCACCTTGTTGAAGGTTTTGAAGATAGTAACGTCCCTTGGCATCAGGCACTTGATTCTTGTAGTCGATAACACGCGCGACCCGGGAGCGATGAAATGTTCGCAGCTGTGGCCACAAGCGAGCGACTTTGTCTGGGTCGTCGCCAAACAGTTCGCGATGCAGTTTAGGCAGCCGAAACCAGGGCGTGGTTGGCTTGGCATGGTGGGCGTTGTGATAACCAAAATTCAGCACCAACCAATTTGGCCATTCCCACCGCCAAGAGATAATGTTGCTGAAGGTATGCTCTCGTTCCCACTCACTATCGCCTTTGTGTTCGGAGGGTTCGCCTTCGAACAGTACGGTGCGGTAACCATAATCATGTTGCACGCTGTCCATAAATCGTAGAACCGTCATCATAATCAAGTAAGCCAGCATATAGAGCAGAGCGGCTTTTATCGAGAGCAGGGCTATCAGCGAAAACACGGCGCCACGTACCAATATAACAAGCGTGTTACGAAGCCGTTGATCGCGTCGCTGTGGAATAACATACGAGGTGAAAACCATTATCGTATGCATTATCAGGTCATGCGCGGGTATGTAGAGCCACTCTAGGCCGTGTACGACTTTGGTTAACAGAGGGTGGCGGTTGAAAAACGTGTCGTAGTCAAACCAAACGACATCGTCGTTATCTACGTGATGGCGAAAATGTTTATAGCGCACGTCCTCATAGGTGCCGTAACTGGCGCCATTCAGCCAACATAGAAAGGTTCCAAGGCGAGCATTGTTTTTATTAGTGCGAAACACTGCATTATGCGCGCAGTCATGCAGCAGATAGGACGCAATGATCATGCCGTGAGCCAGCATTAAGGTGGCTGCAGCGTTGACCCAAGCACTGCTGTGAAACAAACCGAGCCACCCCGTCAAATAGGCGATAACGGCGTAAAGCGTTGCACCACCGCTGTATAACAGGGTGTCGGGATGCTTAAAGAGTTTGGTATTGGCCATGCTGTAGTGATGAAAGTCAGAATGGTGAAAGCCGAGCTAGCTGCGGCGCTGATTTGCTACAAGTGTATCCCTCAAAGGTGTGCAAATGCTATAGAATTTAGCCCTACCGTTCAATATTATGGCGCGTTACGTCTACTGTACCGACAACTATGCAAACTACTTATTCCGACTACTTTTTCCAAATGCGGAGCCAGCGGTGAATCAACCGACTAATTCCAGAAATATGTTCAACCAAGCGATTGAGTTGCTCAAAGAGAGCAAGCTTACTGAAGCTGAGGCCTTGTGTCGCGGTGCTATAGGCGGTGAGTCGAGCGACGTGAATTTTATTGCCCTGTTGGGCACGATTTTGATGCGCAATGGCAAACTCGCCGAAGCTGAAGAGGTTTTGCGCCGAGCAGTGTCTATTGCCCCCGGGTTTCCAAGGGCGCAAGAAGACCTGGGTACCCTAATGCTTAACCTTAAGCGTCCTGAAGAGGCGCTACCGTTCCTGGAGAAAGCGACAGAGCTAGACGATAAGAATGCCGAGTGTTTTTTCAAGCTTGGCGGCGCGTACAAGGCGCTGGGTCGTAAGCAAGAAGCAGAGCAGGCCTTTAGTCGCTCCACATCGCTGTCTCCGCAGAAAAGTCAGTTAGCCGAGGCTGCGGACTTGTTTCTCAAGCGACGATTCAGAGAGGCTGAGAAGATTGCTCAGCAGTTGGTAAGAGCCAACCCGCGTGATGTTAATGCGGCATCATTGTTAGCTCGCATAGCAATAGAAGCCGGTTGCTATGACGATGCCGAAGTAATCCTTCGTAAAGTGGTGCAGTTGACTCCTTTGTTTGTTGAAGCTTGGCACGACCTTGGTACAGCCTTAAAAGAGCAAAGCAAGCACGATGAAGCGGTAGAAGCCCTTCGGCAGGCGATAGCAGTCGACCCTACTAACGCAGCGTCACACTATTTTCACGCGGCGGCCTTGGCAATGGCGGCTAAGCCTGAGCAGGCGGAAAGCTCTTATAGAACGGCGATAGAGCTTAACCCTAAACTGTTTGGTGCCCATCTGGGCCTTGGCCATGTGCTAAAGACGATTGGCCGCCAGGAAGAGGGCATTGCGGCGTATCGGGCGGCAAAAGAGCTGCGACCTGATTATGGCGAAACGCATTACAGTCTTTCTAATCTTAAAACCTTTCGTTTTGCGCAAAGCGAAATTGACGATATGGAACACCAACTTGCGCAAGATGGGCTGGCTAAAGACTCAGTCGTTCATTTTTCTTTCGCTTTGGGCAAGGCCTATGAAGACCAGAAAGATTTCGACAAAGCCTTTGCGTATTACGAGCGCGCCAATAAGGCGCATCGAGAAACAGTACCTTACGACCCCGTTCAAACTGAAATAATTCACGGCAAAATACGCGACGTTTTCAGTGCTGAATTATTTGCCAGCCCGATTGCACAACAGTCTGGTTGCAGTGACGATTCGCCGATTTTCATTCTGGGCTTACCTCGATCTGGTTCAACCTTGCTCGAGCAAATACTTGCCAGTCACAGTCTTGTGGAAGGCACCAGTGAGCTGCCAGACCTAAGCATGGTCTCGCAGTCGTTAACCAACGCCAAACGAGGTATTGGCTACCCCGCCATAGTGCCCGAGCTCACAGCCGATGAGCTGACCGAGTTAGGTCAGAAATACATCGACCAAACGATGCGACATCGCAGCGGCAGTCGATTCTTCACTGACAAAATGCCGAATAACTTCCCGCACATCGGCTTTCTTCAGTTGATTCTGCCGAATGCCAAGATCATTGATGCAAGACGTCATCCGCTTGACTCCTGTATGGGGTGTTTTAAGCAACACTTTGCCAAGGGTCAAACTTTTACTTACGATTTGTTTGAGTTGGGGGAGTTCTACCTTGAATACGACTTAATGATGAAGCACTGGGATGAAGTGCTGCCCGACAAAGTACTGCACGTGCAGTATGAAGATGTGGTTGCCGATCTTGAAACGCAGGTACGCCGAATACTCGACTATTGTGGTTTACCGTTCGAGCAAGCCTGTTTGGACTTTCATGAAAATGATAGGGCCGTACGAACGGCAAGTTCGGAACAAGTTCGCCAACCAATCTATAGCGGCTCGGTCAATACCTGGAAGCGCTTCGAGGCGCATCTGCAGCCATTAATCGATATTCTAGAACCTATTTTGCCAACCGAATCGTAGTGTTGATCGAATGAATATGGGAAAGTGTTAGAGATATGGGTTCAATAGTAATACCTAAGCTGGTTGCTACTTCAGTAGTGCGCGGCAGCGAGAAAGGTCAAAGCCACGGTGGCGTTTACACCATAGATTTTGCCACACAGAGCGTTGTTCAGCATATCGACTGGAACACCAGCAACATCGACTTTAGTGGTAGAGGTTGGGATCGTGGCTTACGTGGTATTGAATTTACCGATTTAGACATATTGATTGCCGCTAGCGATGAGCTGTTTTGTTACGATCAAAACTTCAGGCAGAAGGAGTCGTACAGCAACAGGTATCTAAAACACTGTCATGAAATTTGTCGGCGCGATAATTTTTTGTTTCTCACCTCAACCGGTTACGACAGCTTGTTAGCCTTTGATCTTGAGTCTAGAACCTTCAGTTTTGGAATGTACATATCGCGCGATGGTAAAGAGTGGAAATGCCAGCAATTTGATCCGCGAACAGCAGGTGGTCCACCAGCCTCCAATAATTACCACATTAATATGGTACATGTTAATCAGAACGGCATTTACCTGAGCGGTTTGCGCACAGGCGCAATGTTAAAGATTGATGGCAACATGACGGTAAGCGAAGTGTGTAATCTACCAGACGGTTCGCATAATGCGCAGCCGTTCAAAGATGGCTTGTTGTTTAACGATACGCAAAGCAATGCGCTGCGCTATGTGGGTAAGAGTGGTGAGCAAGCGGCCTTTGGAATTATCAGTTACCCGGAAAGCGAGGTCGATTTCGTTGGTGTGGACGACACCCGAATTGCACGCCAGGCATTTGCACGAGGACTCTGCCCAATTAGTGATGACCTAGTGGCGGGTGGATCCTCACCTTCAACAATTTGCGTTTATGATTTAAAGGCTGAAGAAAGAATTGCCACGGTTAATCTGAGCATGGATATTCGCAATGCTATTCATGGGCTGGAAATTTGGCCATTTGAATAAACGCACTTCTTGAATGACGAGTAATTTGTTAAGAGAAGGCCAGTTCAAGAACAATAATACGTAGATACAAAAACGCGAAGCAAAAAAAAGCACGCCGAAGCGCGCTTTTTTATAGGTCCTTTACTAAAAGTTATACCCAACTTTTACGCCAAAGTTACGTGGACGGATGATGTTTTCGCTTGCGCGCCCGAAGAATGGGTCAAAGTCTGAGGAATCGTTAAAGGTAATGCCTCTGTCGTCTGACAAGTTGTTGACATACAGCTGTGCATTCCACTTGTCAGCCTTAAAGCCGATTTTGACGTCAGTGACACTGTAGTTGCCCTGTGAGGCTTTCGGTGCATTGTCCGAGTTGCTGAGCTGATTGAAAGACTCATCTTCGTCATTGTGCTGCAAACGTACGTAGTACTCACCACCGTTGAACCAGCTAACCTCGTCGCTGTATTCAAAGAATGCTGACCAGTTTGTGTCTGCAAACAATGGCAGTCGTGAAACGGGGTCCAGTCCTAAACTTGCCTGGCCACCTTCAAAACGCGCATCCGGGAAGAATGCCGGCGCTTCAACTTCTGCGTCAATGATATGGGTAATGTTGAAGCCGAACAGAATATTCTCAGTTACCGCCCAGTTCATATCGAAATCGAATCCGCGTACTTCAGCATTACCTAAGTTAGCGATAACAACCTGGAATGGTTCGCCAATCTCAAAACTTGGGTCGGTAGCTTCCAGCTGCACGTCCTTCCAATCCATCTGGTAGGCCGTTAAATTTAATTGCAGTCTGCCGTCCATCCACGTTGACTTGATACCAATTTCCAGGTTCTCAAGCGTGTCTGAATTGTACTCTACGGGCAGTGTCGGCTCGCCACGACCACGGTTTATGCCGCCGACTCGATAGCCTTCTGAATACAGTACCCACAGCATCATGTCGTCGGTGGCGTTGTACTGCAAACCTACCTTAGGAACGAATCCATCGTCAGTGCCACCCGCTTGCAATTGCTGCTCGAGGCGAGTCGTAGGTCTGGAAACAAAGTAGTCGCGATCTACCTCAACGTCATACCAACGGCCACCTAGCAACAAGTCCAGTTTGTCCGTCAACGACCAGTCTAACTCGCCAAACACGGCCTTGTCGGTGCGCGTGCTGATTTGAGTTGACAACCACCAGCCATCTGTCGGCGCTATGTCGGGATAGTAGCCAGACCAGGCGGCAAATGCTGGCGAATCGCGGTACCCATCCAAAAAAGAGATGAAGTCCCAGCGCTCATCAGCCTCTTGATAAAATAAGCCTGCAGTCCAGGAGATGGTATCGGTAGAGGCGCTAAGCCGAATTTCTTGAGTAAAGCGATCGTTCTGTTGATCGTTGGTTTGCCCACCAATAGGGTCAACGCCCAAGTTGTATGTGGCGTAGCCTGCGTATATGCCAAGTGCATAGTGAAAGTAAGCGGCATACGACTGTGTATCAGTTTGGTAGAACACTTCTCTATCAAAGTAGGAAGACGCAGATACCAACTGGGCAAAGCCAAGATCCGCTTCAATAATCAAGCTGATCTGCGACCACTCGTCATCGCGGGTTTCTTCGATAAATTTGACTACTTGCAAGTCACCCACGGTTGGATCATGGTCGTTCCAGCCATCGGCTTCAATTTTCTGGTAGTTACCGCTTAGAGTGGCGCTGACATTGTCATTAATGTCCCACTTTGCAGAAGCACGAAAGCCTTGCCAGTCAACCTGATTAATGTCGTCCTTAACTTGCGCTGCATTATTCTGTAGTCCGCCAAGACCTGAGCCAAAAGGGTCGGTAACAGTATTGCCTAGCACGTTATCGATAAAGCCGCCGTCGGTTGCCGTGAAGCCAACCAGACGAATAGCCAACTTGTCTTCAATCAGCGGTATGTTGACCATGGCCTCAAGGTCGTGGCCTACAGAGCCAGATTTGGTGCTATCAATGCCGAGGCCAATGAAGCCTGCAAACTCAGACACATCGGGCTTGTTGGTGATAATTCGAATCGTGCCTGACTGTGAGCTTGCACCATACAACGTTGACTGTGGCCCAGCCAAGGCTTCAACACGTGCGATATCTGCTGGGTATATGTCAGGAGCCTGTGAGGTTAAGGTCAGTGGCTGCTCGTCTAAATAAACAGCCGCCGTTGGGTCGACCAGAAAGCCGCCGCCATCGCTGACCCCACGAAAAGTGACTGTGTTTTGCCCTGGTGTGGTGCTTGCGATGCTCACACTTGGAACAAATCGACTGAAGTCTTCTAGCGTGGTCAGGCCCCGCTTCTTCATTTGGTCGCCGCTTATCGCCTGAATATGCATAGGTACGTCTTGCGTACTCTCCGTGCGCTGACGAGCTGTAACTACCACCTCTTCCAGCGCAAAACTGCTGTCCTGGGCGACGACTGTGCCCGCTCCACCAGCTAGGGCAACGCCCGAAGCAACCGAGCTAGAAATCACTTTCTTGCTGAATTTTGCGTTGGCTAAACTGCTATTTTCTGTGTTACTCATCGGAAAAGGTTCCTTTCGGTTTTTTACACACGTCAATCGAATTAGCGCCGCGTGGCGCTTTAGAAAAATTCCCTGTTGATGAGCTACCCCATTAACACTATTTTTCAGAGACATCATAGTAATGTGATTACTGCTTTGGAACAAGCGGGAATTGCTTCAGACAACCCTTATAAGCGGCTGAATTTGCTCGTAATTACCTTTTTTTAAGAACTTTTCGCCACCGTTTATCGCGCAGTGGAAAAAAGCAGCGTCAAATACCGTTAATGACCGCTTTTACCGTGCAACACGTTCAGGGGGGACGTAATCGAATATGAAGGTGATTCGGTCGTCTTTACCCTTGTTGGTCACGCTGTGTTTTTGTTGATTGTTGATTTCGTAGACCTTACCCACACCCAGCTCATGGGGCCGCCCGTCAATCATAAAACGTACCCGCGGATTGGTTGTAATGGGGATATGAATTCTGTGCCCATAGTGAAAAGAGGGGTGTTTATCGGTATGGGGTTTAATCATACCGCCCGACAACAGTTTCGCTGCCATGGCGCGAATAATGGTGCCGCCCGGCTGGTAGTGCTTTTCAATAATTTCATGCATCAGCGGAACGGCTGTTTCTGCGAGCAAGTCCCAGCCCGATTCTTTTCTAACCTCGATGTTGGGCCAACCTTCTCCATCGGTAAAAATAAGCACCACGGATTCGGTGTAACGATGAACATCGTAAGCTTGCTGCCGATATTGTTGATCAAGCCATGCTTCGTCAGTTAAAGCCATAATGGCTTCGCGCAGTGGCGTTACGTCAATATCGTCCAGTTCTTTAAAGGAAACGCCTATATCCATTGTGGTTCTTGACTCATGGTTTGTTTTTATTCGCTTTAGTGATCGTTAAGGCACACTGATAGTGTACCAAGTGATTACTGAAGTAGTTATGCGGCCCCTGGTATTTTCTTCCGTACATCATTATGAAACTGCGATACGGAACTTTCCAGCAACGACAATGGCCCAGGCGAATAGCCGTCAGTTTGTAGGCCGCGCTGCACGCGTTCGCACAGGGTTTTGTCTTCGTCGTTAACCAAGGTGTTAATTCGAATATTTACTTCGCGCAATGCTAGCTCGCCCTCGCTGGGGTCTTTAGGACCATAGAAGTGGGCGCGTACCAAGGTTTTGTTAACCGACAAAGGAATAAGTTGAAACACGTCGAGCATCTCGGGGTAGAAGTCGAGGCCCAAGCCATGTGGAAAGCCGAACTGCGGCCATGCGCGTCGATAGCGCTCGGGTACACGATGGTCGCTGTGCTGTGCTAGCTGCTGATACAGCGCCTCATCTTTGTCTGACGACGTCTCACTGCGCATTGGGAAAATGCTATAACTAACGCCACTACTAAGGCTTTCTTCTTCGTCAGGTGCTTCTAGCAAGCGATTCAGGCCGGGATGGCCTACAGGAATATGGTAGTTCTCCTGATAGTTGTCCCAGGCTACTTTCCAGTTAACGTTCCAAATTTGATCGATGCTTTCGTTTACTTTGATGTAATTTTGTAGATCATAGGCGCGTAAATGGCGAACCGAGTCTCCAAAAGACTCTGCTACCCCTAGTGCTGGCTCGTCAACAATTTTGACAAAGATGAAACCGAAGAACAATTCTATGCCAACGGGTTTTAATCCGTGCTGGCTCTTGTCCAAGTCAGGAAATGATTGCATAGATGGCATGCCGCGAAGGCCGCCATCCAAGTTGTACGCCCAGCCATGGTATGGGCACTGAATCACTTTATCGCAGTGGCCCTTGCCTTCCAGTATCCTTGAAGCACGATGCCGGCACACATTTTGAAAGGCGCGCAGTTCGCCATCTTCGCCACGAATGACAATCACGCTGTTGTTGCCAATTTCAAAGGTAAGGTAGTCGCCAGTCTTGGTAACATCATTTACGTGGCCAGCAAACTGCCATTGTTTGTAAAAAAACTCGCGTAACTCCAGCCTCAAAAGAGCAGGGTCATTGTAGGCGTGTGGCTGTAATGCCGTTCCGGACACCGTGTCGTCTTCAACCGTGTGTACTTGAATTTTCTGAGTGTCGCTCATGTCTCTGCTCCCTTTTTCCGACCAGTATTTTTTTGGCTAGCTATAGGTCTTCGCCAGGCGTCCACAGACCCTCGGCAATAATCTCTGCCTGAGCCAGTTCTATTCCTTGGCGTAATATATCAATCATGTCGTCAATTTGATCGCGCTCAATGATTAATGGCGGCGACATTACGCACATTGAAATAAGTGGCCGAACTATTAAGCCTAGTGCCTGACAATGCTTGTCAATGCGCGCGCCAATTTCGTAAGCCTTCTCGCGACCGGCAGCGTCTTGTCCTTCGGCATTCAAGCAATCTACAGCTGCCATTAGTCCGCGGCCACGCACCTCGGTGACCATTGGAATGTCTTCCAATTCTTTTACGCGTTTTTGAAAGTAAGGACCTGTATCAGTACGGACTTTTTCCAACAAGCCTTCACGCTCAATGATTTCAATATTAGTAAGTGCCGCGACTGATGCTACGGGGTGACCGGAATACGTGAAGCCATTTGCGAAAGCCGCACCCGTTTCTTCGTTGTCTGTGAATTCCTGAATCAAGCGATCGGATATCAGTACCGCGCCCATAGGAACATAAGCCGAGGTAAGTCCTTTGGCGCAGGTAATTATGTCGGGTATATAACCGAACTCGTCTTCGCAGGCAAACCAGTGGCCAAGGCGGCCGAATGCAGTAACAACTTCGTCGGCAATAAACAGAATGTCGTTATCTCTGCATATGTCGCGGCAGCGCTTGTAGTAACCTTCTGGCGGCACAATGACGCCGCCGGATGCCAGTATTGGCTCGCCGATCATTACGGCAATTTTGTCAGCGCCTAAGGTCGCGATGGTGTGCTCAAGATGGGCAATTTTCTCTTCAAGAAAATCTTCTACAGTTTGATCGTCACGGCGAAACAGGGGCTGCGGGCAGGGTAGGTGGTGGACAATGTCTGGAACGAAGTCTAAAAAGTTTTTGTCTTTTGGTTTGCCAGAAACGGAGCCGCCTAAAAAGGTAGAACCGTGATAGCCCATTTCTTGCGCCAGGATAATTTTCTTTTCTGGTTTGCCACGGTAGTTGTTGTAGTACTGAACGAAACGTAACGCGGAATCCACTGCGGTGGAACCGCAGGTGGTAAACAGTACATGGTTTAAGTCACCAGGCGATCTTTTTGCCAGCTCATCGGCTAAGCGCGGCGCTACTTCGTTGGTTAAGTCCCAGGGCGAGGCATAGCCTAGCTTCATGATTTGCTCAGAGATGGCATCGGCCATTTCCTGGCGGTGGTGGCCGATGTTTACGCACCACATTCCTGCAGGCCCGTCGATCAGCTTATTGCCGTCTGAGTCATAAACGTAGATACCGTCACTGCGATCAATCACAGTTCTGGACGTACTTCCAATAGCGTCCATTACTTCCCAGGGATGAACAAACTTGTTGTCCATAGCCTGCAACTCTTCAGTAGTGGGTGTGTGTTTTTCTGACGTAGACATTAGGCGATACTCATCTGATAATTTGTTAGTTTATGACCGACATGCGTTCGAGATACCAGGCCACAAAATCCATGCAAGCGTATTCAAACTCGGGGTGATAGGGGCCGGGTTTATAAAAGCGTGAGTTCACGCCTTCACTGTTTCGGCGAATAATATACTCGTCCTCTTTTGTGGTTTTGTCCCACAACCAGGTGAGATCATCCAGGTTATAGTCTTTTCCTTCCTCGGCATCTGCACGTACAAACCACCACAAGGTCATGTCGGTTTCTGTCAAACTTCGAGGCGTAAAACGGTACATAACTCCGTGGTCGGGATATATCACTAGGAAGGTGAGCGGGCCAAACTGAAAATCGGCCACCCCGCCGTCATAATCTTTTAGCTTACCCAGCAATGGCGCAACAGCCTGACCATCTCTAGATCCAGTTAATTGTCCTGGGTACAGGGCGTGTCGGAAAGACTCAACGCCACCGCCTTGCGTTGTTCCATGCAGGTACACTTCGTACAGAATATTGCCAATGCCTTTAACGCCGGTGATTTCCTCGCAGCGCGCCAATAGCTCGTCATTAAGCGCCTTAACATTATGTTCTAAATCTTTAAGCGTGTGGATATTAGCATAGGAGCGATGCGCCGTAGCGCAGTGGTAGCACTCCAGGTAATTTTCGAGTACTAATTTCCAGTTGGCTTGAACCGGGTAATTTCGACACGCAGCAACTTTGGCATTGCTAAGTTCATGCGCGGCTAACGGAATTTCTATTTTTTTTATCTCTTCGCTCAGTGAGTCAGCGTCGCGATTGCAATTGATAAAAATCAAACCGTGAGAAATTTCAAGTAACGGCTTCTCTAAGCCGTGGTCCTTTGGGTCAAAACCTTCAAGAGATTCCATGTGCCGCGCAGACTTTAGGCGGCCATCTAATTCATATACCCAGCCGTGGTAGGGGCACACAAAGGTTTTGCGGTTACCTTGGTGCTCTTCACAAACCCGAGACCCTCTGTGCCTACAGTTGTTAAACACAGCATGTATTTGTTGTTTCGCATCTCTGGATACAATGATGGACTCTTCGCCAACATCAAACAGAAAATAATCACCCGCATTGGGTATTTGGCTGGTGTGGCCAGCGAACATCCAGCTTCTAAAAATAAGCGTGTCTAACTCATGCTGATAGGCAACATGCGACCGATAGAAATAGGCGGCCATGGCCTCGCCTGAGCGCAATTTTTGTTCAGCGACATGCTGCGAAAGTTTCGTCGCCGAATCGGTTACATCGGTTTCAATGATGTTCATAGCAGATGTGCCGCGTATTGAAAAAGCCTTTTCTAAAAATCTGCTGCGGGTGTTTGTAAGCGTCGCTTGGGTTCCCAAACGGGTCCGTCAACTATCTCGCACTTGGCCATTAAGCGGGTCCAATGCAGTTCGCGCTGGTAATAAATTTCTGCTTCCAGCTTGTCGCCTGGTCGACCATAGGGCATTTCAAGCGATGCCATCGCAATGTTAGTTTTAGCAGTGGGGCACCAGCCTGCAGAAGTGACAGTGCCAACGGCCTTACCGCGGCAATAAATAAACGAATGTTCGGCGGGTTTATTGCCCTCAACACTGAGTTTGACGAATCGAAATCGCGTGCCGTCTTCTTTCTGTTTAAGAAGCGCCTTGCGGCCAGAAAAAACGGGCTTGCTGAAATCCACTAACCAACCTAGTCCTAGTTCTAGCGGCGATCTGCCGCGACCAGTACGTATCATTTGTTCGGCGGGTACAAAGTCGACACCGGCGGCAATGTAACCTGCTTCAATTCTCGCAATATCCAAAGCATGTGAGCCAATCGGTTTTATTCCGCGCAGTTTGCCGGCTTCAAATAAGGCATCCCAAAACTGTTCGGCGATCTCTGGCGCAAGCCAGGCCTCGTAACCTAGATCACCGGTGTAACCCGTTCTTGAAATCATGACTTGTGAGCCAGCAAATTCAAATTCCGTCATGCCAAAGGGCTTCAAATTTTCCAAGCCTTCAAAGCCCATGTTGCGCAATATGCGGCAAGATGTGGGCCCTTGTATTGCAAGGGCTGCAACATCGGCAGTCTCATCAACAATGTCAACATCAAAGCCTACTGCCGACCACGCCATCCAGTCGAGCACGCGTTCTTGTGTGCATAACCTAAAGTCTTGTTCGCCTATTCGAAAAACAGTACCGTCTTCAACAAGATCACCTGCGTCGTTACACATCACCATATAAGCAACGCGGTTCACGCCCAGTTTGGCGATGTTTCGCGTAAGCAAGCGGTCCAGATAGGCCTCGGCGTCCGGTCCTGTAACCCGATACTTGGTCATTGGGGTTAGATCAAATACACCCGTGTTGCTGCGAATGGCAAAGTACTCCATCTCAACATTGGTGTAGCAGCTCGGCGTGGTATAACCCTGCCAATCTCCCCATTCATTGATTTCACAAGCGGCTGCTACACGGCTGTGAAACGGTGTTTGCAGCATCATTATTGGGTTATGGTCTGGCAAAACGTTGCTTGTAGCCATTAGATTTACTCGTCTCTCGTTCTTTATTTGCTTTGGCGAACTATTTCGTCCGCAGCATTTTTTCCTGCCAGCCCCATAACTCCTCCACCCGGGTGCGCGCCAGCACCGCAGAGAAAAAGATTATCAACGGGAGTACTGTATTGTGTGCAGCCAGGAGTAGGGCGCATCATTAATACTTGATCGAGGCTAATTTCGCCGTGGTGCCAATGGCCACCGTAAAGGTTGAACTCGGCTTCGATATCGGCGGGGCTTAAGTACTCGGAATCAACTATTTGCTCTCGAAGCCCAGGCGCATACTCGCACAGCAGATTAATCGCTGTTTCTTTAGCGGCCGCTTTTTGCTCATCGTTCCAGCCGCCTTTCAATTGATAGGGCGAGTACTGAATCGTTGCAGACAACACGTGCTTGTCGCTGCCGGCCAGGCTGCTGTCGTGAACTGTGGGAATGCTTATGTCCATTGCTGGGGCTGAAGAGTATTCACCATACTTTGCATGATTAAAGGCTTTCTCAACATATTGCATGGTGGGTGCAATCAGTAATCTGTGACCATGTTCAGTTGCAGACAAGCCGGTGAATTTTGGTAAGCCATTAAGTGCAAGGTGAAGCTTGGCGGCATTGCCCTTCGCGCGAATCACCTGAACACGGCGAGAAAACCCAGCCTCAACGTTGCGCAAACCCACTAGCTTGGTAAAGGTCGATTTAGGGTCAGCGTTAGACACTATGGTTTTTGCGCTTAAGCTTTCACCGCTTTGTAAGGTAACACCAACGGCTTGGTCGGCGTCCAGGTCAATACTTGCTACGGCACTGCCTGTGCGAATTTCTACACCTAAGTCGTGAGCAGATTTTGCTAAAGCCTTGCTCACGGCGCCCATTCCTCCGCTAACTAAAGTGTGACCAGAAAAACCATAGTGCTGGCCCAGCAGTTTGTATAAGTAGGTGTAAACGGTATTGGGAGAGCGGGGGCCCATGTGTGTGCCTAATACGGCATCCAAGCTGATGGCTCCTTTTAGTAAAGGCGTTTCAAGATGCTCATCAAGTAGGTCGTATATGTTCATCAATCCGACTCTGAGCATTTCGCTCATGTCTTCTTTGCCCAGCATTTTCATACCAAGCCCAAGTTTGGCCAGAGTAATCTTGTCGTGAAGATCGCTGTCGACTAGTTTTGGCGGACGACGGTTAAATACTTTGTCGAGTATTGTGACGAACCTGAGTAATTGAGCGTGTAACTCCTCGTATTTAGCAGCGTCGCCGTCAGCAAGACCGGTGCCACTAACATGAGAACCGTTAAGGCTTATATGTGCATCGCCTTCTGGGTCAAGCGCAATTGAGTCCAGGTTTTCTGCGGCGTACTTTAGGCCATGGGCCTTAAGCTTTAAGTCGGCAAAAACCTGAGGGTTTAATTGGTACAACCACTGGGCAGCCGAAGAGACTGAATATCCCGCGCTGAACTCTCTGGTTGCGGAGCAGCCGCCGACTTCTTCATTGGCTTCCAGCACCAGTACTTTGCGTCCTGCCATTGCGAGATAACTCGCGCAAATCAAACCATTGTGGCCAGCGCCAACAATAATAATGTCGTGTTTTTGTGCGGTGTTTGCTGTTTCTGTCATCTGTTTGGGCTCAGTCATCTGCGTAGGCTCCTGGCACAATCGCGGGCCGTCTAAGGTCCCGCAAAATTTCGCGGGCGGCATTGGCGCCTGGTGCGGCCATTACACCGCCACCAGGGTGGGTGCCGGAACTGCACATATACATGCCTTTAACGGGCCCGCGATACTGCGAGTAGCCAGGAAAGGGGCGATTGAACAGCAGTTGGTCAAAGGTGAGCTCACCCATGAATATGTTTCCTTCTGTCAGGCCAACCTCGTTCTCTATTTCGCGCGGCGTACGTACTTCGGCGTGCAAAATGAGATCTTTGAAATCAGGACTGTAGTTGGAGATTTGATCGATAACGCATTTACCGAATGCGTCGCGCTCGTCATTAGTCCATTCGCGGCCGTCAATATATGGCGGAGCGTATTGCACAAACACGGTCATCATGTGTTTGCCAGGTGGTGCCATTGTTGGGTCTATTTGACTAGGAATAAGCATGTCCAAATAAGGGTCTTTGGACCAGGTTTCATCCTTCCAGTCGTCGTAAGCACGTTCCATTCGTTCCAGCGAATCACTGAAGTGCATGTCGCCTTTCAGAAGAATGCTGTTCTTCTCTATGCCACTGAAAGTTGGCATGCCATCAAGCGCAATATTAACCTTGCCCGATGAGCCGCGAATCTTGAAGTTCTTGGCTTTCTTAACAACGTCAGAAGGTAGGTCGCCTTCGTCCATAATTTTCAAGAAAGTGCGCTTGGGGTCAAGATTCGACACGACTATGTCGGCGTAGATTTCATCACCGTTAGCGAGGGCTACTCCTTTGGCATTGCCGTTCTTCACAATTATTTGATCAACTTCAGCGTCGCACTTTATTTCGCCACCGAACGATTTAAACGAAGCCGCGAGGGCGTCAGCAACGGCACCCATGCCTCCGCGGGCAAAGCCCCAGGCGCCTACAGTGCCGTCTACGTCGCCCATGTAGTGGTGCAATAAAACGTACGCAGTGCCGGGCGAATAAACACCAAGCGCCGTGCCAATAATGCCGCTACCTGCGAGGTGAGCTTTTAATACG
>JBGCFQ010000047.1:0-56919 GCA_045106985.1 Pseudomonadales bacterium
GTATTACTGAACCAAAACACCTAAGCGAACTTAAGCCCTTGATACTACTCAGCAACACACGAGTTTTTCGTTGAATACTTCTTCTGTGGCATCACCACAAAACAAGTACCCACACGTATTACTTGATCAAATTGTTAAACAACTTGTAGGGCGCCAGGCCATACAATCCCACAGCACTGCGTGCCGAAGAGGGGCGCATTATACGCACGCCGCTTCATCGCGCAAGCCCCTTATACTAAAAAAGTGCTAATCAGCCCCATTTAATTAAATGGAACAGCTTTTTGCCACGTTTTAAGAGGTGAAAACGCTTATGTAATGCGCCGTCACGATCAAGAGTAGCATCTATTTCAGCTATTTTTGATCCATTTACACTGACAGCATTTCCCTGAATGAATTTACGCGCCTGACCGATTGTAACTTCACCGCGAGGCGTCTGCGCCAGACCGGTTTCAACCAGGGCATCAACAAGCGTCACGCTGTCGACTGCCATATCCAGGCAGGGCAAGCCATCTAACGCCAATTGCTCCAGGTCGTCCTGCGTCAGCTCGGTCAAATCGCCAGAAAATAATGCCTCGGAGATTCGCAACGCCGCATCAAAGCCAGCCTGACCATGCACCAGACTTGTCACTTCTCGCGCCAGCACTCCCTGCGCTGATGGGCGTCCGCTAGCCGCCGCATCGCCGGCTTCTATTTGCTCTATCTCTTCGCGCCCCAAAAAAGTGAAATAGCGAAGGTACTTATATACGTCATCGTCTGCGCTATTCAGCCAGAATTGATAAAAGGCATAAGGAGACGTTTTTGTTGGGTCCAACCAAATGGTGCCACTTTCGGTCTTGCCAAATTTGGTGCCGTCCGACTTGGTCACCAAGGGCAAGGTAATTCCAAACACTTGTTGCTGATTCATGCGCCGGGTCAGATCAATACCGCCAGTTATATTGCCCCACTGATCACTTCCACCAATCTGTACAGTGCAGTCATTCAGCTCGTTAAGCTTGGCGAAATCCAGGCTCTGCAACACCATATACGTGAATTCGGTGAACGATATTCCCTCACCTTCACGCTCAATACGCTGCTTAACCGATTCTTTCTGAATCATGGCATTTACAGAGAAATGTTTACCCACATCGCGCAGAAAACTCAAAACGTCCAGATTTTGGGTCCAATCGAGGTTGTTGGCGATAATTGCGGCATTGCTAGCGTCAATAGAACTATCTCCATCAGAGTCTGCACCGCCGAAATCGACGAACGGCGCTACTTGCTTACGCAACTTGGCTACCCAGCCAGAGACTACTTCTGGGCCATTAAGCGCACGTTCCACGGCCTTGAAGCTAGGGTCACCGACTAATCCCGTAGCGCCGCCCAGCAAAATAATAGGCCGATGACCCAGCTGCTGAACCCGCCGCAATGCTAAAAGGGGAACAAGACTACCTATATGCAAGCTGTCTGCCGTTGGGTCAAACCCACAATATATTGTGCGAGAACCGCCACTAAGGTGCTCAGCGAGTTCTTCAGGGCTGGTCGCCTGAGAGACTAATCCTCGCCATTCGAACTCGGCTAATAAATCGCCTGCCATAGTAAAACCTCTAGTGAAATGCGGGAAAATACATCATCGATAAGCGGCCAGAAAGATACCGAATCGGCGCGGGAATGCAAGTTAGGGAATTATTCTACATAGTTGTTAGAGCGGATAGTGCTTTGCCTTAACTTTGTTATACTTATTAATCACTTGGCGCACACATTGAGAATTTGCCGTAAATCACCATGATATCTGGCTCTAAAAACGACTCCAGCCGTCCGGGCAGTACACCATTCGAAGCAAAACCATGGCCAATTAGCCGAGTACTTTTTGTCGGTAGCCTGTCGCTTGGCCTAATGATTCTGTTCCTGTTGGTTCCACCAACGCATGTTCAGGCAGATCGCTCCACGCTCGGAGACGCCGAAGACGGGCAAAACCCTATTACAGCAACCGCCGACCTGATTGCTGACTCATCCTATACAAATACCGGCAGCATCGCTGCTGGATTCGAATTGGTAGAACCGCCCGCTAGCGCAACGTTACCAGTAACACCAACGAACAGCATTGCCAAAGCCGCAGAAAGCATCAACTGGAAAACCGTTAAGGTAAACAACGGCGACACTCTTACACATCTATTCAAGCGCGCCGGACTGCAGGCAGCAGACGCCTATGAGTTGCTAGGTCGTTGCGCTGAAGCAAAAACACTTAGCCGAATCCATCCAGGTCATGAACTGGACTTCGACATCCGCGACAACAAACTTAACACACTGCGCTATCGCAAAAGTGTTCTTGAGAGTCAGATATACACACGCAGTAACGATCGATTTATCGCTGAAACTATTGTTCGCGAACCACAGCACCGGGTGCGCTATCAAAAAGCCGCCCTGGAAGACTCATTGTTTCTTGCTGGTAAAAGAGCCGGACTGGAACATAATATAATTATGCAACTGGCCAATGTATTTGGCGGCGTGATTGACTTTGTTTTCGACCCACGCAAGGGCGATACATTCAGCATCATGTATGAAGATCTTTACCTGGATGGAAAAAAGATTGGCAGTGGCGACATTCTTGCGGCGGAGTACGTAAATGATGGCGATTCCTTTATAGCCTATCGATACGAAGACACCGAAGGCAGAGCAGGCTATTACGCCCCCGACGGCGTAAGCATGCAAAAAGCGTTTCTTCGAGCACCGCTAGACTTCAAACGCATTAGCTCTAACTTTAACCCACGGCGACGCCACCCAATACACAAGAGTATTCGAGCGCATCGTGGCATAGATTACGCAGCGCCAAGAGGCACACCGGTTTTTGCAGCCGGCGATGGCAGAGTCATTCAAGCAGGCTACTCGCGAGCTAACGGCAACTATATTGTTGTGAGTCACGGCCCCCAGTACACAACCAAGTACCTGCACCTAACAAAACGCCACACCAAGCGCACGGCACGAGTTAAAAAAGGGCAAATCATTGGCACTGTAGGCTCAACTGGCTATGCGACCGGCCCACACCTGCATTATGAGTTTCTAGTCAACGGTGTGCATCGCAACCCGCGCACTATCTTGAATAAATTACCAAAAGCGAAATCCATAGCCGATTCAGAAATGCAACGATTCAAAAACAGTATCGCCGAGCTGCAACAAGATCTAGCTAAGCACCAAGACGCTTATCAGTTGGCTGATTTGGATACCGGAAGCTACACACTAGTAGAACCTCAAAAAGCTAATGCAGGCCACTAAGGCTGTCGGTAAAGAACTTTATCTAGGAATTATGTCGGGCACCAGTCTCGACGGCTTAGACGTAGCACTGTTTGATCTGTCAGATTCCATCACAACCATCGCTCACGAACACCTCGCCTACTCAGCCGACGTGCGCGCAGCACTTAAAAATTTGTGCGAGGCAGAACACCTTAAACCAGAACAATTAATGCTGATGGACAGCGAGCTTGGCAAACTCAGTGCAGAGTGCGTTAACAGACTATTGAGCAACAACAATCTGGCTCCAGCGTCTATAAAAGCAATCGGCAGCCATGGCCAAACAGTTAGGCATGTGCCACCACCACGCTCTAAATCAGCCAGCATGCTCGCTGGCCAAACCTTGCAAATTGGTGACCCAAACACAATTGCGGCTCTCACAGGAATTCCCGTTGTGGCGGACTTTCGTCGCGCTAACATGGCCCACGGCGGGCAAGGCGCGCCCTTAGCACCAGCCTTCCATCAGGCGGCCTTCGGACATGGCAGGCGTTGCGCAGTAGTAAACATTGGCGGTATGGCAAACATCACCGTACTAGGGCTAGACCAAATTATCGGATTCGATTGCGGCCCTGGCAATGCGCTGATGGATGCTTGGACCTTGCGTCACTTGAACAAACCCTATGATAAAGCAGGCCAATGGGCCGCAAGCGGTTCCGTTCACCAACCATTACTCCGCAAGCTGCTAGCGCATGAGTTTTTTGCCCTGGCCGCTCCCAAAAGTACGGGACGAGAACAATTCAATCAAAACTGGCTACAGAACCAACTAGACTCGTTTGGCAAACTGTCAGCCGCTGATGTACAAACTACTCTGCTGGAACTTACCGCAACGAGCATTTGTGAATGCGTGGACCAATCGTGGCAATTAGATGAGCTGTTTGTTTGTGGTGGCGGCGCCAATAACACGGTGCTGCTGGAACGTATTGCCGCTTTACGCCCAGAGCTAAGCGTACATACCAGTGCCAAGTTAGGTATAGATCCGGAGCTTGTAGAATGCTGCGCATTCGCATGGTTCGCGCAGCAAACATTGGCCCGCCGAACAATAGCGTTCAAAGATTTTACGGGGGCCAACAAAGACAGTGTCGCGGGCGGTGTGTATTTCGGGTAGGTAGAGCCTTATAAACAGCAGTCTGCTGATCAAAACTCTACGTAATGAAGTTCTTTCTTAAGCCGACGTTGCTCGGCAGGTCCAGAGGACACGGTGCCGACAAAAGGCTGCAGCTGATCAACGTCAATTCGATTATTACCCATCCAGCGCTCACACACTTTAACGTCAATAACGCCAAAGGCCGTTAGCTTAGCCGCAAGATCAACCATCACCTTGTTCTGCTGATAGTTTTCTCGCTTTAGAGAGTGCGCCTCCGCGCCGTGTAAAACGAATGCGACTGGCTCACCAACACCAGACACTAAGTCACCGTTTACAAAATGATCGTCCACACGCATCAGCACCGAAAGTAATTCAGCGCTGGTATGTAACTCTATATTAGCTATGTAATTACTTATGCCTGGATTCTGCGCGTCGTCACTGATCCCTGGCAGCGAATACGCCAGAAAGACAATACACAGAAATTTGGAGAGTAGCTTGCGCACTCAAACAGAAAATGAAGAACCACAACCGCAGGTTGTATCTGCGTTAGGGTTTTCAACCACGAAGCGCGCTCCTTCCAGGTTCTCAACAAAATCGATTCTCGAACCTGCGAGATAAGAATAGCTCAATGAGTCGAGCAGCACGGCAACACCGTCCTTCTCAACAACGGCGTCATCCTCTGCCGCAAACTCATCGAAGGTAAAGCCGTACTGGAAGCCCGAACAGCCACCGCCAGTTACAAACACCCTCAATTTCAGGTCGTCGTTACCTTCATCGGCAATAAGCGACTGAAGTTTACTAACAGCACCCTCACTCAAAACCAGGATGTTGTCATCAATATTGGAACTAGCGGTCATGTGCAGCTACACCACAAGAAATAGACGGTGATTATCTCTATGCGCGAGCCTTGCCGTCAACATATCCTTTCGCAGACTTTGCCCCAGTTGACTGTTTATCGGCATTTGCGCCGAACTTCAGTTCATCTGAGTCTGAAGAACGCTTGCCTTTTGGCGCTTCTTCCGCATAAGCCGCGTTGTAAATCAAATTGCCATTTACCTGCGCCCCACGCACCATCTCAATGATGTTGTAGTGCACATTACCTTCAACATGAGCCTTACTGGCCAGCTCAATGTATTTACTGGAATGCACTTCGCCGGTAACGTTGCCGTTAATGACCACGTTGGGAACATAAACGTCACCCTCAACACGACCATTTTCCATTATCCGCATCGCCGACTCAGCTCCTTCGGCAGCAATGATATTGCCTCTCACACAGCCTTCCACTTCAAGATTACCGCTAAAGCGCACATCCCCGAGTATTTCAGTGCCCTCTGCAACCAACGTTGTCATACCGCTGCTTTTCTTCGGCGCGCTTTTTTCTTTCTTGTTAAACATGCTCATGCCTCCTGAGATAACCAACCAAACTTTTGCTCTAAATAAACCGGCTTCTTACCGGAACCGCGTATAACCACATCTATACGGCTCGGCTCAAAGCCTTCTGGCAGCAACACGCCGCCTTCTATGTTTTGAAAGTACTTAAATCGGTATTTAATATTCTTATTGCCGACATCTTCGGACAAATCACTAAGAGACAGCGTTAAATCACGACCAGCCTGCTTACCGACAACACTGACATTGACGTTGCCCGACAACAATCTATGCTCGGTCGCGAACTGCTGCAACACCATCTTAAATTGGTACTTGCGAGCATTAGTAGTGGCGCGCAACTCAAGGCTACGGATGCTAATGCCTTTTTCGCCGTCTTTTGGCGCCATCAGGCCTTTATAGAAGCTAATTTCAGAATTAAGCTCGGAAATCTCTTGGCGCAAGTCGGCCATGCCTTCGCGCACTTTATTGGTTGCCTGCTGATCAACATTGGCATCTATCTCCAATTGCGCAACCTGGCGTTGCCGATCTTTGCGCTCTTGATTCAGTGAAGCTAACTCAACAAGCAAGCTATCTCGTTGTGAGCGCACGTCTAAGTAATCGACATTCGAAAAATAATAGCCCGCAACGAATGCCAAGCCTAATAGAACTGAGACAAAAAGCAGCATGAACACTCTGCGCTTTGGATCGTAAGGCACTACGACCATACGCGTTTTTTTGCTCTCTTTTACTTTGGCCATGAATTGCAGTGAGATCCAAATATGCGTATTAAGTAAGCACTGCTCCAGCCTCAGGGCGTCAGAGCAATCGTTTCCAGACCAGCGGTCTCATCTAAGCCTAGCATGATATTCATACATTGCACCGCTTGTCCGGAAGCGCCTTTAACAAGGTTATCAATTGCCGAACAAACAACCACCTGACGGCGGCCTTGAGGCACTGTAACGGCAATTCTGCAAAGATTGCTGCCTTTTACACTGCGGGTTTGTGGAAGTTGGCCCGCAGGCAATACATCAACAAATTTTTCGTTTTCATAAAACGACTCAAACACGCCTTGCAATGAGTCAGCCTCAACATCAGGCAACAGGTCTGCATACAGGGTCGCGTGAATACCACGCACAATCGGTAACAGATGCGGTACAAATGTAAGTGCAACCGGCTTACCCCCAGCCTCACTCAGACCTTGCTCAATTTCAGGCAAATGCCTATGCCCTGCCACTGCATACGCTTTGTAGCTGTCATTAACCTCGGCGAACAAGTTATCAACCTTCGCCTGCCTTCCCGCGCCGCTCACGCCAGAGGCTGCATTAGCAATCAATCTATTCTCATCAATCAGCCCCGCAGTCAGCAAGGGCAGAAAACCGAGCTGAATAGACGTTGGGTAACAACCTGCCGCAGCCACTAACTGTGCGCCTGCGATGGCGTCCCTATTCACTTCCGGCAGGCCATATACCGCGCTAGGGACCAATTCCGGGCAAGTATGAGCCTGACCATACCATTGCTCCCAGACAGCAATATCTTGCAGGCGAAAGTCTGCAGAAAGGTCTATAACCCTGGTTCCGCTGGCAATTAACGCCGGCATTAGCTCCATCGCAACGCCATGCGGCGTGGCGAAAAATACCAGATCGCACTCAGCAAGCTGGCCTACATCGGGTGCCACAAACTGCAGATCGCAAATACCGCGAAGCGCTGGGTAAATTGAATCAACGCGAACACCTTGTTCCGCCCGCGAGGTAATCACCGACACTGCAGCCGCCGGATGGGCCGCCAAAAGGCGCAGCAACTCAACTCCGGTGTAACCCGTTGCACCAATAATTCCGACGCTAATCATCCTAAAAACTCCCAATACTCTAATAACAGAAAAACACCCCACTCCAAACGCTGCGCGCTCAGTAACAACACTGGCTCTACAAGTCCTAAAGATTCACGGCTTTCCAAGTATAATGGTAGACGATGACTAAACCTAGAAAGCCCTTGTTCAGCGCCCTGCTCCATCACACATTGAGCAAGCCGCTTAGCTATGCGCGTGAAAAAATTGCCAGCAACGATGCCCTATTGTCTATTTCGTTTCTCGGCATATTGGCAGGTGTGCTGGCAGCTACTGCCATTTTGACCTTTCGTTGGGCTATCGACCTTGGCCAAACGGCTGTATTACCCAATGGAACGCCAGAAGATTTCGAGTCTCTGTCTGAACTGGCTCGCTTTGCACTGCCTGCAGGTGGCGGGCTGTTGTTGGGGCTTATAATGCTAATGATTAACCGCAGCTATCACAGTGTTGGCGTGGCACATGTGATTCACACCACTAACAACTTGCACGGCGATCTGCCCATTAAGAATGTAGTGTTTCAATTTTTTGCCGGCATTATCGCCATTGTTACTGGTCAGTCAGGTGGGCGAGAAGGCCCCGCTGTACATCTTGGTGCAGGCGTTACCAGTTGGGCGGCTCAAGCCTTACACCTGCCGCATAACAGTTCCAGAATTCTGATCAGCTGCGGCACGGCCGCCGCAATAGCGGCCTCTTTTAACACGCCTATAGCCGGCGTGATTTTTGCCATGGAAGTGGTCATGCTTGAATACACAATCGCCGGCTTCACACCTGTCATTCTAGCGGCCATTGTCGCCACATTGATGAGCCGCGCTTCTTTTGGAAGCGAGCCCATGTTTTTAATTGATGTTGTGCAAATGACATCGTTCAATGAAGTGTTTTTTGTCGCCATTATCGGCATCGCCTGTGGCTGCGTCGCAGCAACCTTTGTGGCCATTCAGAAGTTTTGCTTACGCTGGTCGAAAGTAAGTGCTATTTGGCGATTGAGTGTTGCTGGATTATTTACCGGAATAATCGCCATTTTTGTGCCTGAGGTTCTTGGCATGGGTTACGACACACTGGCGTTGTTGCTGCGCAACGAAGTCGTGGGCACCGCGCTTGTAGCGATAGTGGTTTGTAAGCTGCTAGTAACGGCCGTTTCTTGTGGGCTGGGCATGCCGCTAGGGTTTATTGGCCCCGCTCTAATAATTGGTGCCGGCGTAGGCAGCCTGCTAGGCACTATAGGTTTGCAAGTTCAGCCAGACGTTGGATCAGACATCGGCCTATATATTTTGCTCGGCATGGGAGCAATGATGGCGGCTATATTAAACGCCCCTCTTGCCGCACTGTTAGCCATCGTAGAACTGACTAACAGTGCCTATATTATGTTACCGGGCATGTTAGCGATCATCAGCGCAACACTAACGAGCAATGGCGTTTTTGGCCAAAACTCCGCGCAGCATGCCACTTTACTGAGCCAGGGTTTTCGAATTCAGAGCGACCCTCTGTCGCAAGCATTACAACGGGCCTCGGTCTCAAGCCTAATGGATCGCAATTTTCGACATGTTGCACACGTAATGACCTATGAACAAGTTGAGAAATTATTGGAAAATCGCCCGAGATGGTTGCTTCTATCGCCACCTGAAAGCAGCAAGCAGCTAGTAGACTCAACCGATTTAGTGCTGCATATGGAGGAACTGACAGCTGAGATAGCCAAGCTAGTCGACAACACAGACAGCGACGATACCGACGAAAAACACCAAAACGATATCGCGTTGCTTGAATTGGCCGGAAAACAACGGGTTCTCGCCGACATTCAGCCCCAAGCCACCTTACGCGAAGCACTTGAAACAATGAACGCAACACAAGCAGATGCACTCTATGTTTCTGCGCCGCCAATGGCACTTTACGTGCCACCTAGCGGTATAATTACCCGCGACGACATTGAGAATTATTATCGACACCCGCAACGCCCGGGCAACCTGTAAACTGACCCATGCTCTGGATAAAAGCTCTACATATTGGTTTCGTTATTTCCTGGTTCGCAGGTATCTTTTACTTGCCGAGATTGTTTGTCAATTCGGCTATGGCAACAGATCCCGCAACTCAGCAGCAGCTGGCTGTAATGCAGCGCAAGCTCTACCGCTTTATGACAGGGCTGGCGGTATTAGCGGTTTTGTTCGGTATTGCCTTGCTCGCCGGTAACTGGGGCTATTTCATGAGCCAAAGCTGGATGCACGCTAAATTGGCCTTGGTATTAGCGCTCATCATTTATCACTGGCAATGCGGTCGCTACGTTACCGCATTTGAAGAGGGCCCAGTTGATTACTCCCACACCTATTTTCGGTTCTTCAATGAGCTACCGGTACTGGCCATGTTTGCTATTGTGATTCTTGTGGTAGTGCGCCCGTTTTAAATTCCCCTTTTTTATTTTGTTGGTAACTAACTATGACTCTTTCTGAATCCCTTTTTGCGCGCGCTCAACACAGTATTCCGGGTGGTGTAAATTCACCGGTACGAGCGTTTAAGAGCGTCGGCGGCCAACCTGTATTTTTTGACCGCGCAGCGGGGTCAAAACTTTACGACGTAGACGGTAAGCAGTACATCGATTATGTCGGTTCTTGGGGGCCTATGGTTGCTGGGCACTCGCACCCTAAAATAGTAGCCGCCATTCAACAGCAACTTGAAAAAGGCATCAGTTTCGGTGCGCCAACAATTCTTGAAACCGAAATGGCCGAAAAACTCTGTCATTTAATACCGTCGTTAGACAAAGTGCGAATGGTGAATTCCGGCACTGAAGCCACTATGAGTGCAATACGTTTAGCACGTGGTTTCACTGGCCGCGAAAAAATCATCAAGTTCGAAGGTTGCTACCACGGCCATGTTGATTCGCTATTGGTGAAAGCAGGCTCCGGCGCGCTCACTTTTGGTGTACCTACGTCACCAGGCATAAGCGATGCAGTTGCCGCGCAAACACTGACCGCTGATTTCAATAATATTGCTAGCGTAGAACGCTTGTTTGACGCCTGCAGTGGCGAGATTGCCTGCGTCATCGTAGAGCCAGTGGCTGGCAACATGAATTGCGTTCCGCCCACTGAGAATTTTTTACAGCAATTACGCAGTTTGTGTGACCAACACGGCGCTCTACTAATTCTCGACGAAGTAATGACCGGTTTCAGAGTGGCGCTGGGAGGCGCTCAGGACTTATACCAAGTAACACCCGATCTAAGTACCTTTGGTAAAGTTATTGGCGGCGGCATGCCGGTAGGCGCATTTGGCGGACGCGGCGACATCATGGCCCACATCGCCCCCGAGGGGCCCGTCTACCAGGCTGGCACTTTATCAGGCAATCCTATGGCGATGGCAGCGGGTTTGGCAAACTTAAGCCTGGCGGAAGAAGCAGGCTTTTATGAGCTGCTATCAAGCAGAACTGAACAACTATTAAGCGGCTTGCACAAAGCAGCCGACGAACATGGTGTGGCCTTGCGAAGCAATCAAGTCGGCGGCATGTTCGGTTTGTTTTTCACCAATGCCGAACAGGTGAGCTGCTTTAGCGATGTGATGGCCTGTGACACCAATCGCTTCACCGAATTTTTTCAGGCCATGCTTGAGCAGGGAATCTATCTGGCACCCTCTGCATTTGAGGCCGGTTTTGTGTCATCCGCACATTCCGAGGCTGATATCGACGCTACCATAGCGGCAGCACGCCATGCCTTTGCTACGCTTAGTAAGTAACAATTTGAAGAGTTCCTCCATGCCACTGCTATATCGCTCAAGTCAAAAAGCTCACAAAAGCGCGCGCGCTAAATTAAGCCGCAATTACCTGTTGAGCTCGGGACGATTTATCGTCGCGAGCAGTATCGCGCTAGCATGCTCTCTCCTAACCAGCACGGCAGCCAATGCCGCGGATTTTGGTGGCCGAATTGGCTATGGCTACTGGAGCCAGGACTTTGGTGGCTCTCTTAACAGCACTAATCAGGAGATCGGCCAGATCCATGTGACCAATGATTTGGGGTTTGACAGCGAAAATGCCGCTTCATTTTATCTCGTACTGGAACACCCCTTAGGCATAGTGCCAAATGTGCGCTTTCAGCATACCGAGTTGGAGTCTGAAACCGAGAACGTTCTTAGCCGCACAATCACCTACGATAACGTTACATTCGCCGCTGACCAATCAATACTGTCGAGCATGGACCTGAGCCACGACGACTTAAGTTTGTACTGGCAACCCGTTCAAGAAAAACAATTCAGCTTGGGCCTGGGTGTCACTATACGCATATTGGATGGCTCGTTTTCAATCATAGACGTAGCTACGGCTGCCAGAGCGCGTCAAACTATCGATGAAGCGCTGCCTTTGCCTTATGTGCAATTCAATTACAAATTTGGCGATACCGGCGTTACGTTTGGCGCTGATGTCCAAGTTGCCGCCTTTGAGGGTGATAAGTTTGTTGACAGCAGCGTGCGTCTCGCTTGGGAAACGAAAATGGGACTTGGCGTTGAACTGGGTTATCGCAGCATAACGTTCGACGTCACAGATCTAGAAGTTGACGACAACAATGGCAACCCTGATGAAATAGATATTGATCTTCGCGTTGAAGGCTTCTACCTAGGGGCTATTTATGGCTTCTAACCCCAGTTTCTATCCAGCTACCAGCATGGGCCAGCGCTTTGAGTTCTAAAAGCGCTGGCTTGAGCGGCCGCCCAAAGATAGGCCTCGCGCTAGGCAGTGGTGCGGCGCGCGGTCTAGCACACATAGGTGTAATTCGCGCCCTGCAACGCTATAGACTCACACCCGATATTGTTTGCGGCAGTTCCATCGGCGCCTTTATGGGAGCCGCCTATGCCATGGACAAGCTAGACGATGTTGAGGAATGGCTGTCGGGCATGAGCACCTATGAACTCATCAAGCAAATGGATATTCGTTTATTAGCTGGCAGTGGAATTGCAGACGGCGACAACCTTATGCGATTTGCCACTGAGAAATTTGGTAATCCGAATATAGAAGATTTGCGCATTCCATTTGCAGCCGTCGCTACCGACATGAAATCTGGTCGCGAATTATGGCTAAGAGAGGGCCCCGTATGGCAGGCTGCGCGCGCTTCTATGGCATTGCCAGGCATGCTGACTCCGTCAAAAATTGATGGTCGCTGGCTTTTGGACGGAGGTCTGGTGAATCCTGTTCCAGTGTCCGTATGCAAAGCTCTTGGGGCCGACATCATCATCGCCGTCAACCTTAACGGCGATCTGGTTAGTCGCGAGCAGGTAGTGCTTCACGACGACTCTGATCTAATGGCAGACTTGATACCAGACGCGGTAAACGAAACCGAGCTAGCTTCAGCGTTAGCTGACAATGCGCAAGTTGAAGGCGAAGCTGCGAATTTCTTTGAAAAGTTGTCGGTCAGTATTCGTGAACGAACAACGCCAATAATAGAGCAATGGATGAGTCCTAGCGAAGAGACACCCGGACTGTTTAACGTGGTCACTAATTCCATCAACATCATGCAGGATCGAATTACTCGAAGTCGCCTGGCCGGCGAGCCGGCCGATCTAGTACTTACCCCGCGACTTAATCACATCGGCATGATGGAGTTCACTCGCGCTGCGGAAATAATCTCTGAAGGTGAGAAATGTGTGGAACGGATGAATGCCGTAATTGAACACAGGCTTGGCGTCGTAAGAAAATAGCTGCCGCACTACATGGGCTGATAGCAATTACTCCATTCAAGAGTCTCTAGCAAGATAAACCAGATTCATACTCTGGGAATTGCAGACCAGCAAATCGTCATCCAACCACTCACATTCGTCAGCCGCTGGCGCGCGCTTTGGTCGTCGTCTGGAAACAGCAAGTGTTTTTTTGTCGCGCTTCAGAAACTCAAACATTTGTTCAAAACGAATTGAAAAATCGGTATTACTGGCCTTATGCTCATTAAAAGTGTGGGCGAAACCCGAATAAGTAAAACTGGATCCAGCTAAACCAATGCTCAACATAGCCCGTACGTATCGAGTGTAAGCTTGGGCTAACCATGCCTGTTCGTCCACAAGCGGAGGCCTTCCCATTTGCAGCGTATTACCGGCTTCCAATGCATTCTCGGCCAGCGCAGAGTTAGATTTGTTGCCCTGACGGCTAAATGTTTTTCCCGCGCAATTAATCCGTTCAATTGTGTATCTACATTGATCAAATGTTTTCTCTTGCGCTACAACCCGCGACTCAGCAGCTAGATCGGCAGCTTTGTCGCTCTCTTTCCTATTGACGACCGCAACATCCTGGGCTGGCTTCTTTACTACACCAGCAGCTGGCTTCTTCAGCTCCATACCCATGCGCTGCGCCGGGCGTTTGATCAACAAATACTGCATGCCGGGTGGATTACGACGGAACTCATCCAGGGTAGGCAATGACTTGCCATAGCGAGATTGCTTAAGCTCACAAAATGCTCTTTCAAAGGGCGCGTCTTTATTTGGCGCACAATGTGGCAATGACCATACACTAAAGGCTAACAATAGGCAGATTGCCGAGGCTAGCAGACGCATAACTGTATTTGCATTTATCTTCCTAGTTAGCTGCGTATTTATCTTCGTAACTATGTGCATAGCGAATTTCATAACTGCAGCATATTATTAGAACTGTCCTTAGGGCAACAACATTGAATTGACGGACTTTGGTAAAACTCGATGGTCGAGCTGTGTGACGTTCATACTATCCCCGAAGGCGACAGCAGAGGCTTTGAGCTACCTGGCCATCGCTTGTTCGTCGTAAAAAAAGACAATGAATGTCATGTCTATCAGAACCGGTGCCCACATCAGGGCATTCAACTGCATTGGATGGAGCATCAATTCCTGGACCGCTCGAAACAGTACATACAGTGCTCAACACATGGTGCGATGTTTGAGCCTACCACAGGCCTCTGCATTGAAGGCCCGTGTCTTGGCTCACACTTAAAATCTATAGATTGCGAGCAAAGAGATGGGAAACTCTACGTTTATCTATGATGGTGTACCAACCACATATTTGCCTTATGCACCGCCTGCTTTGCCCTGCGCGTCAAGAGCCGCACCCTTGCTTCGTGTTGTTTCCTCCTGACATAGCACCACTATGCTTTCGAGAAAACGTCTCGCATGAGAAGGCCCTTTGACTGACTGCATTTGGCAAATATATGGTTGGAGTACTAGCTTCGCGGAGCTGTTTCTGGTAGTTTCTCCGCGTTTGAAAGTTGGCCTCTTTTTTGGGCCATAGGCGCTGAGGCAGCCGATTGAATAAGAATATGCCTCAGCAGAATTGCAACACACTCCTTTTGAGGGATTATTATGCCCGTTAAAAAAGCCAAGAAGGCTACATCAAAAGCCACGAAAGCCGTTAAAAAGACTACGGCCGCCACAGCTACAAAGAAGGCTGTCGCAAAGAAGACAACGGCTAAAAAGACAACGGCGAAGAAAGCAGCCCCTGCTAAAAAGGTAGCGGCAAAGAAAACGACTGCGAAAAAAGCAGCGCCAGCCAAGTCTGTTGCAGCCACAAAGAAAAAGACCGCTGCGGCCGGCTCGGCCAAGAAAACGACGGCTAAAAAAGCTGCAACTACGGCCAAAAAAGCCACCAAAAAAGCGACGCCTGCTCCTGCCACAAAGAAAGAAACCGCTAATAAGGCAGACAGCGTAAAAAAGACTACAGTTAAGAAAACATCAGCCAAGAAGGCAGCGCCGGTGAAAGCAGCTCCAACAAAGGCAGCGTCGAAAAAAAGTAAGGGCGCCGAGAAGCCCGCCGCACCAAAGAAAAAGGCAGTTAGCAAAACTGCTAAAACATCCACTAAATCAAAGGAAGCAAAAACAACAGTGAGCGTAGCAAGTAGCAGTAGTGAGACAACGCCTACTTTTAAACCTTATGTAGTCGAACGCAGTGAAGACTACATGAATGATGCCCAGAAGGATCATTTCAGAGAAATCCTCAACGGCTGGAAAGCAGAGTTGATGGAAGAAGTGGATCGCACAGTGATGCACATGAAGGATGAAGCTTCCAATTTCCCCGACCCGGCGGATCGTGCCAGTCAGGAGGAAGAATTTAGCCTGGAATTGCGTACCCGTGACCGAGAAAGAAAGCTCATCAAGAAGATTGACTCAACGCTTGAGTTAATCGAGATAGATGAATACGGTTACTGCGAGGCCTGTGGTGTCGAAATCGGCATTCAAAGGCTGGAAGCACGCCCAACCGCTTCGCTCTGTATCGATTGCAAAACCCTAGACGAGATAAAAGAGCGACAGGAGCACGGCTAACACGCCTTGCTTTAGCGCTGGCGGATTCGCGTACTTTGCTTCCCCCAGTGCTACCAACCCCTGCTGACATAGACTCTGATTATAGATCCACGGACTACGTGGGTCGTTTCGCGCCATCCCCCACTGGCCCCTTGCATGAGGGCTCTCTATTGTGCGCGCTAGCCAGTTATCTCGACGCTAAAGCGCACAAGGGTCAATGGTTATTGCGTATTGAAGACCTCGACCCTCCACGAGAAGTCCCAGGTGCCGATCGACTAATCATGGAGTCTTTGCAAGCCCATGGCTTGTTATGGGACGGCGACGTTTTGTTTCAAAGTGATCGCCTGCATGCATACCAACAAGCGCTGGATACACTTCAGCAGCGCGCATTAGTATATCGATGTATTTGCCGACGAGCCGATTTAGCAGTGACGGGAGGTGCCTATCCCGGACATTGTCGCGACTCGAATAACGACGAATGCACGCCTCACGCCTTGCGTCTCAAAGTTGGAAACTTCGACGTCACCTTCACGGACGGAATCCAAGGGTGTATAAATGAACGCCTCTGTGACAGTTGCGGCGACTTTATAATCCGGCGCAAAGATACTCTATTTTCCTACCAACTCGCTGTTTCAGTTGATGATGGCGCGCAAAACATCAGCCACGTAGTGCGCGGCATTGATTTGATGGAATCTACTGGTCGACAAATCTACCTATTGCAAAGCCTGGGTTATACGCCACCAGCGTATACACACATACCTGTTTTAGTAGACATGAATGGCGACAAACTGAGCAAACAAACGGGTGCATCTGCCATTGATAACAGCCAAGCTCTTAAGAACCTGATGACCGCTCTTCAGCGCTTACAGCAGCCTCAACCTCCTGTGTCTGAGCAAGGCTCGGTACAGAGCATTTTGCAGTATGCTGCACACCACTGGTCTTTGCCTTCACGCGCCGCGTTCATTAAGCTATGAGTGGCCGGCAAACTCGCTAGCAAGGCAACACTCTATCTATGTACATCCAACGCGCCCTTTTGCTATTAATCTTTATTGTTGTAGTTTTTCTTCCTTCATCAATCCAGTGGGCAATGGATTCACCAAGCGCTTGGTACCGCCCTCATCTGCTATGGCTTGCGATGATTGTCTTAATTTATCTAGGCCAGCGCAGGGTGCGTAACATTGAACGCTAAACCTAAACTGCCGCTATGAGCTTCGCGCTGATCCAACTGCTGGTCGCAGGTGTCGTTTATCTACTGATGCTTTTTGGGATTGCCTATATGGCTGACCGCGGCATCATCCCCACGCGAATTGTTCGCCACCCGGTTGTGTACATTCTCTCGCTTGGAGTTATTGCTGGCGCCTGGCCGTTCTTTGGCATGGTTGACGTCGCGGCTCGTTATGGGTATTCCTATCTCAGCTATTTCTTTGGTATCTCAGCCCTGTTCCTGTTTGGGACCTTGGTGCTCGGGCCAATGATGCGTATATCACGCATGTATCAGCTACGATCTATTCCCGACATGCTAACGTTTCGCTACAGAAGCCAGTGGGCGGGCATAGTACTCACCATATTTATGCTGTTAGCAATGCTACCTCTCTTCGCCCTTCAAATTACAGCTGTGTCCGACACCATTCTCATCATCACCGATTCCAGCTTTGAACTGTTTCCTGGTGACAAGCGCCAGGGCGGTTTGGCATTTGCCTTCTGCTGCATCATAACGCTGTTCACAGTACTGTTTGGCGCCAGACACGTCGGTCGCGAAGAGCGCCACGACGGTCTAATAACGGCGATTGCTTTTGAATCCCTTAGCAAACTCGTAGTACTCATGATTATTGCGGGCGTTTGCGTATTCGGTGTTTTCGGCGGTACGGCCGAATTGCAACAATGGCTGGAAGCCAACGCTGAGGTCACCAGGCACTTCGGTAACGACGGAAGTGATGATGTGCGCTACTTTATGTTGCTGTTTTTTATGGCGGCAGTTTTGATGCCACACTCATTCCACATGATTTTTGCCGAACGCCCCAATCAGGCAGCCTTCACCTCCGCTGCATGGGGGTTTCCCTTGTATCTGCTGCTTCTCAGCTTACCCGTAATACTGATTTTATGGGGCGCACAAAACCTTGGTATCGGCGTGCCTCTACAATACGCAACCGTCGGCATCGGTGTGTCACTGCAATCGCCACAGCTGGAAATGCTTGCCTACATAGGCGGCTTGTCGGCCGCCAGCAGTACAATCATCGTGGCGACACTTGCACTTGCCTCAATGTGCCTCAACCACTTAGTGCTGGCCACCTATCAGCCCGACACTAAAGACATTTACCGTTGGATACTGATGGTTCGGCGACTATTGATCGTCGGAATTATTTTGGTGTCATATCTATTCTATCGCGTCGTTAGTGGTCAACACGACCTTGCAGCACTGGGTATAGCCGCATTTAGCGGCGTACTACAGTTCATGCCAGGCGTTTTGGCCATGCTGTATTGGCCAGAAGCAAATCGAAACGGGTTTGTTGCAGGTGTGGTCGCGGGCATGACAATTTGGTTTTTTCTTGTCTTGCTGCCTTTGCTGCAACCAGAAAGCGTCGTACTTGTTGATGCGATACTTCCCAGCGAATTAGGTGACACCTCAAGCTGGCAAAGAGGTACTTTACTTTCTCTTGGAGCAAATATTTTACTTTTTGTTCTCGGCTCTGTTTTTTTCAAACAGAGTGAAGAAGAACAAATGGCTGCAGAAATTTGCTCTACTGACGAATTAAGCCGGCCTATCCGCCAGGCGATGGACGTGCACTCTCCCGCCGAAATGAAGGAGAGACTAACCAAATCACTAGGTCGTAGCACCGCCGAGCGCGAATTAAGCAACGCCCTAAGAGACTTGGATATGGAGGCCACGGAAAGTCGGCCCTATGCGCTTCGGCGTTTGCGCGAGCGAATTGAAGCGAACTTATCTGGATTGCTCGGCCCTTCCAGCGCCTATGAAATTATCAACCTGCATCTACCTTACGTGCGTACAGAACACGCTATTGCAACCGAAGATATTCAATTTATTGAAAGTCGTCTGGAAAACTATCAAGTTGATTTGTCTGGCCTGGCAGCCGAATTGGACAGCTTGCGTCGTTATCACCGGGCAACTTTGCAGGCATTGCCAGTTGGCGTGTGCATCGTTGGCGCCGACCGCGAGGTAACGCTCTGGAACAACGCGATGGTCGAGCTAACCAATATCAGTGCGGAGCAAGTCGTTGGCTCGTCCGTACATGGCTTGACGCAACCCTGGTCGAATGTGCTGACAGATTTTGTAGAGTCATCTGCAAACCATCGTTACAAGCAACACATTTTCGATGCCAACACTGACCGCTGGATAAGCTTGCATAAAACTCGCCTGGGGCCTGTCGATCAACTTGCTACAACGCAAGCCATTGTTATCGAAGATCTTACAGAAACGCAAATTCTAGAGCAGGAACTCACGCACAGCGAGCGACTTGCATCAATAGGTCGTTTAGCGGCAGGGGTAGCCCATGAAATAGGTAACCCTGTTACCGGCATTGCTTGCATAGCCCAAAATCTGGCGTCGGAATTTCCCGAGCAAGAAATTCAGGAAAGCACCAGTGACATCTTACTGCAAACACAGCGCGTCTCGACCATCGTTCAATCATTGGTAAACTTCTCGCACGCAGGAGACAGCCGCCGCAGCATAGATTTCGAGTCGGTCAACGTGCTGGCCACTGTTAACGAAGTAATACAACTACTCAACTTAAACAAACACGCCACGGAAATAGATTTCTGCGTTCTGATTGACCCTGATATGCACATTGCCGGCGATCAACAAAGACTGTCACAAGTGTTCATCAATTTACTAAGCAATGCGCGCGACGCAAGCCCCGAAGGTTCAGTTGTGGAGGTTGCCGCAAATATCATCGATGAACACTCTATAGACGTTACAGTGACTGACGATGGCGAGGGTATTGCGCGGGATCATCACGAACAGATTTTTGAGCCCTTTTTTACCACAAAGCAGCCTGGCGATGGAACAGGGCTGGGACTGGCGCTGGTGTACAGTATTATCGAAGACCACAGCGGTTCTATTCAAGTCGAGAGCCCATTCAATAAGGCCCTGGGCCGGGGTACACGATTTACTCTCAAGCTGCCCCGTTTAGACGCCAGGCCTGATCATTAGCCGCCCGCACCGCAATTGCGCTACAATTAGCGGCTATGGTTCGACACAATCGCTATAAAGTACTGTCAGCGGCGCATACAGGCTACGCAGTAACCTTGAGGTTAGCATGAAGCCCATTCTTGTAGTTGAAGACGAAACTGTTATTCGCACAGCGTTAAAACGCCTGCTCGAGCGCAATGACTATAAGGTGCGCGAAGCCGGGTCTGTGACCGAGGCTATGAATAAACACTCGCTTTCAGACTTCAGCCTGATCATCAGTGATCTGCGACTACCTGGCGCGCCCGGTACCGACCTTATTCGTCCAGCTGGCAACACCCCCGTATTGATTATGACCAGTTACGCCAGCCTAAAGTCGGCGGTGGATTCAATGAAGATGGGCGCAGTCGATTACATTGCCAAACCATTTGATCATGACGACATGCTCGGCGCCGTGACGCGAATTATCGCGAACAACAAAGCTGACCAACAACAGCAACCCACACAGCCAGGTACGCCTATTTCAGGCATTATCGGTCGCTGTGCGTCCATGAAGAAACTACAAAAAGGCATTCATAAAATCGCGCCTACAGACAGCACTGTGCTGGTGCTGGGTGAAACCGGCACAGGTAAGGAACTGGTCGCAAAAGCTATTCACGCTGAAAGTCGACGCTCAACAAAGCCGATTGTCTGCGTTAACTGCGCGGCCATTCCTGAAACCCTTATCGAAAGCGAATTGTTTGGCTATGAAAAAGGAGCGTTTACAGGCGCTAATACCAATCGCAGCGGCTTAATTGAGGCGGCGGACGGTGGCACTTTGTTCCTTGATGAAATCGGCGAATTGCCGCTGGAGGCGCAGGCTAGGTTGCTTCGTTTCATTCAGGAAGGTGAAATTCGGCGCATTGGCTCAACCGAATCAATTAAAGTTAACGTACGCCTAATCAGCGCTACGCACAGAGACTTAGAGTCACTGGCAATGCAGAGTAAATTCCGCCAGGACCTGTTCTATCGCATCAATGTTTTAAGCCTCAAATTGCCCCCTTTGCGCGAGCGAGGTAAAGACGTACTTGATCTTGCCGAGAGCATTATTTCTAGCAAAGCCGAAACTCTAGGCTTAGCTAAACGAGCACTAGCCCCTGAAGCCGTTCAGGCCGTAATGACCTATAACTGGCCTGGAAATGTGCGCGAGCTTGAGAATGCTATTGAAAGAGCGCTGATATTAAGCGAAACAGAACAAATCAATATCGAGGCTTTAGGCATCGATATGCAGTTGATCGAAACCCGGCCGCAACAAGATATTGATGACCTTGCGCCCAATAAAAGTCGCAAAGTGGCCCAAATCAAGAATGACCCCACTGAAGACCTGTCTCTGGAAGACTACTTCCAGCACTTTATTCTTGAGCACCAGGAATACATGAGTGAAACGGAGTTAGCCCAGAAACTTGGAGTTAGTCGCAAATGCCTGTGGGAAAGGCGTCAAAGATTTGGCATCCCAAGAAAGAAATCGGCTGCTAGCAGCCAAAACCAATAAAGCTAGTTCGCCTGACCTATTTGTTGTATACACAGCGCACACTCTGACGTTTTTTTGTTACTTAAGCGAAGCGAAGTAACGTTTCTGGTGTGAATTTGTAACAAAAAATTGACTAATCTAGTATTCCGCCTAAACTTTAAATTGTAAGTAGCTGTTATTACGGGCTTTTTAATAACTGGCACGGTTGCTGCTTTATATATAACAGAATAATAACAACAAACAAAAATAATAATCTGCATAACAATAAGAAAGTAAGGCCTGGATGGGGAAAACATTGTTTTCCCCTTTCGCTCATCTGGGGTACGGAAAACCTAACTCCGCCCGCTACATACCGATCTTGATCAACACAGTGGCATTAACACCACAGTTGCTCCCTCGGCTTATGCTAAAATCTCTGTTTTTGCACTCTCTGCTTCTACACTCTCTGCTCTTACACTGCGACCGCAAAGCAGGGTCGCGAAGTACTGCTTAAAACTATGGCTAAAGACCCTAAAACTCTTCCTAAAGGTGTACGTTATCCTTCTCCAGACATCGGCGAGCAAATGCGCGCCATTAGTCCTCAATCGGTTGAAATAGTTGAGATACTGCAGGAGAACGGCTTTGAAGCCTATATGGTAGGCGGCTGCGTCCGAGACTTACTGCTAGACCGTTCTCCAAAAGATTTTGATGTAGCCACTAATGCTGAGCCTGGCGCGGTGACCAAGTTGTTTAAACGCTCACGCATCGTGGGGCGTCGTTTTCAGATAGTTCACGTTCGAAATGGCCGCGAGGTGGTAGAAGTAACCACTTTTCGTGCGCACCATGACACCAAAGACACCGACCGAAATGAGTCTGAGCAAAGCGACTCAGGCATGTTGCTCAGAGATAATGTCTACGGCAGCCTCGCAGACGACGCTATGCGCCGCGATTTCACCATAAATGCATTGTATTTTTGCCCCAAGACCGACGAAATAATCGACTTCGTAGATGCCATGCCCGACATTAAGGCGGGCGTTTTAAGAGTGATAGGCGACGCCTCTACACGCTACCAGGAAGACCCCGTACGGATGTTACGTGCTGCGAGGTTTACCGGTAAGCTCGGTTTTGAGCCGGAAACCAAAACGGCCGAGGCGATAACACGCAATGGCCACCTGCTGCGCCAGGTAGCTCCGGCCAGAATGTTCGATGAAGTGCTCAAATTATTTATGGGTGGAGCCGCCGCTACAACGCTGAAGGTCTTGCAGCAGTATGACCTGCTCGAGTATTTGTTTCCTCTGACAGCCGAGGCCATAGAAGACGAACAACAATACGCGCAAGAAATTCTGCAAGCGACTATGGAGAATACCGACGCGCGCATTCAAGCTGGCAAACCCGTGACACCTGCATTTATGTATGCCGCTGTCTTGTGGCCAGCGGTTATTGAATTACGCGAGGCATGCCTTGACCAGGGCATGCACATCGTTGAAGCCCTGCGCGAAGCCGCGCACGCCGCAACCATGGACCAGCTGCAAACCACAGCCATACCGAAACGCTTTTCCATTCCGATGCGGGAAATTTGGGACCTACAATCGAGATTGCACCTTAAAGAAGGCAAGCGAGCAGCTAAATTACGCTCCAACCCAAGATTCCGCGCAGCCTACGATTTTGTTTTGCTGCGCGAGCAGGCAGGTGAAGACATGGACGGACTTGGCGAATGGTGGACTACCTATCAGGAAGAAAATCCGGTAGAAGAACAAGCTAGGCCACAAACTCGCAAGCCGCCACGCCGACGACGGCGACGCCCACCAAGACAAGAACAAGGTCAGCCGCCTAGCTAGCTTATAGCCTGAAATGCTGTTTCAGGTCATAAACTAACAAGAAGGAAGAAAGGAACAGTACGTGTTTGGCCCACTCACTTACCTTGCACTGGGCAGCAATCTAGATCGCCCCCACTTACAACTCAAACGTGCCACACGCGCTTTGTCAGCTTTACCCTATTGCCAACTGGTAGCCTGCTCTTCCGTGTATCGCAGCGCGCCTGTTGGGCCCGGTGCTCAAGCCCATTACCTGAACGCTGTCTTAGCCGTCAGAACGTCACTGCCAGCACGCACGCTGCTGAAGCGCTGCCAGACTATTGAGCGTCAGTTTGGCCGCAAACGCCGCAAACGCTGGGGGCCACGTACGCTCGACATAGACATAATCTGGCACCAAAATAAACGAGTACGCCAGCCTGGTTTACAAATACCACACCCGCGAATGACCGAACGTGACTTCGTGGTATTACCCTTGCTAGAGCTGGCACCAAATCTGGTATTGACCGGAAATCGTACGCTGACCCAAGTTGTAGGTTCTCTGCGCAAGGGTCAAAGTGAATTACCAGCGAACGCAGCGAATAAAGTGCCTGAAAAAATTACAATCACCAAGCTCTCTCTGCGTAGCTGATCGCAATCAGCCTGCGATATACTGGCTGACCCCGCCAACTTTAACGGGCGTAATCGGGAACAACTTTTGAGCCTTCCAGGAGCAACCCTTGAGCCTTGAGCCTCTGCCAAACCAACCAGTCGCTGCCGCTCAGTACGCGCGAAACAGCAACACGGGTGACGCGCCGCGATTTATTGCGGTTGAAGGCCCCATTGGGGTTGGAAAAACCACTTTAGCGAAAAAACTCGCCGCCACCTTTAACTATGATGTTTTGTTGGAGCGCGCTGAAGAGAACCCCTTCCTCGAACGTTTCTATCGCAAGGACGGCGAAGGCGCGCTAGCTACCCAGCTGTTCTTCCTGTTCCAGCGAGTACAACAGATACACGACATTAGACAGGCCGACATGTTCGAGCCTGTGCGAGTTGCTGACTTCCTCATAGACAAAGACCGTCTATTTGCCGAAACTAATTTAAGCAGCGATGAGTTCGACCTCTATAATAAGGTATACCAGCAAACTACTATTGATGCACCATCGCCGGACTTGGTAATCTACTTACAGGCGCCGGTAGACACCTTATTGCAGCGCATCCAACAACGAGCGGTAGAAGCCGAACGGCATATTGATAAGCAATACCTGGAAAAATTGAATAACGCCTACTGCAATTTTTTCCACTTTTATGACGGCGCGCCGCTGCTAATAGTCAACGCCAGTCATATCGACCTTGTTAGCAATGAACAACATTACCAACGTCTTTTAGACACTTTGCTAAACGTCAAAAGCGGGCGACACTATTTCAACCCAAGCATTCTTACTGACGCCAACGCCAGTCTTTGGTAGCAAAGCGGAATTCATGTAAGCAAGACGATAGACCAAAAACATATAATTAAACGAGGCGACCTAAATTTAAATTGGTAGCCAGTTCCGCCCAGAAACCAACAGACCCACGCAACCATGCAACAATGTAAACGAATAGACGAACTCCGCGCAGCCATAAGGGTAAAAAGGCATGCAGGCCAACATATAGTGTTAGTTCCCACAATGGGCAACCTACACGACGGACACATTAGCCTAGTGCGCAAAGCAAGAGCTTTGAGCGACTTTGTGGTGGTGAGCATTTTCGTAAACCCGTTGCAATTTGGCGCTAACGAAGATCTCGACAACTACCCGAACACGCTTGAAGAAGACCAGGCAAAGCTGCAACGCGAAGGCGTTAGTCTACTGTTTTTGCCTAAGGTTAGTGAAATGTACCCCAACGGCCAGGAAGGCCTTACATCGGTACAGGTGCCTGGTTTGAACAGCATGCTGTGTGGTGCAAGCCGTCCGGTACACTTTGACGGTGTTACAACAGTTGTAAACAAGCTTTTCAATATTGTGCAGCCCGACAGCGCGGTATTTGGTGAGAAAGATTTCCAGCAAATGTTCATCATTCGTAAAATGGTGGCCGACCTAAGTTTGCCAGTAAAGATTATCGGCGCGCCCACCATGCGCGAAAAAGACGGGCTTGCAATGAGTTCTCGTAACAATTATCTCAGCGAAGAGCAACGTGCAATGGCGCCGGCATTTGCCCGCGTACTGCAAGACACTAAGGACAAATGCAGCGGCCATAAACTTGACCCTGTGTTGTTCGAGCAAGCCGAACAGCAAGCCATTACCGTATTGGGCGAAATTGGCTTTGATGTAGACTACGTGCAAATCCGCGACGCTCTTACTTTGCTACCCGTTAACGAAACAAGTTCTGAACTGGTATTACTGGCTGCTGCCAGCCTGGGCGAAACGCGATTGATCGACAACATCATGTTCAAAGCGAGCTGAATGCATGGAAACACACATTGTAGATGTCTTCGCCGAAACGGCACTCGCGGGTAATCAACTTGCTGTAATCCTCGACGCCGCACACCTTAGCACCCAGCAAATGCAGGCCATCGCCGCAGAAACAAACTTTTCTGAAACCACATTTGTTACGAAGCACGGCGAGGACAGCGCAGCGGTCAGAATATTCACTCCAAGTGACGAATTGCCATTTGCTGGCCATCCAACGATAGGAACCGCCTGGGTGTTAGCACAACATAAAGCGAAGCAGGCCTCAATAACATTGCACTTAGGCGTTGGTGACGTAAAGGTAGAGTTTGATGATCAAACTAATATTGGCTGGCTGCAATCCCCCACGGCAGAATTTGACGCTGGTATCAGTGCTGAGTACGCCGCCGAATTACTCGGCATAGACGCAACCGAGCTTAATCCTGGCTTTCCCATTCGTGGTGCACACCTGGGGCCCAGCTTTCAAATAATTGCAGTCAATAGCTTAAGTGTACTCAATCGCTGCCGTATCGATTCCAATTTGTTTGTTGAGTTCCAAAAACGATCTGAAAGAGTTGATAGCTTATTCGTGTTTACACCCCACGGCCACAGTGACAATGCCAACTATGCCGCGCGCATGTTTTTTGATGCCAATGGTCCTCGCGAAGACCCCGCAACCGGATCGGCCAATTGCTGTTTTGCGGCTTATCTTTTAGCGCTTTCAGATGACCAAGACAGTGGCGTAAACGTCATCGTAGATCAAGGCGTTGAAATGGGGCGGCCTTCAAAAATATATATCGAAGCTAGCTCAAGCGGCATTCGTGTGGGCGGCAAAGTACAGCATGTATTTGAAGGGCAATTTACCGCATAATTTATTGTCTAAACGCCAGCGATTTTTTACAGACCAACTAGATTCCAAGAGAGAGAATTGTGAGCCAGCCAATTTACCCTGTACCAGAATCCTATAAAGCCAACGCCTTATTAGATGAGGCCGGCTACCATGCCGAATACAAACGCTCTATCGATGACCCCGAAGGGTTCTGGGCGGAAAAAGCCAGTGAGTTCATCAGTTGGGATGCGCCATGGAGCAAGGTGTTCGAGTTTGATTTCCCTACCGCACAAACCACTTGGTTCAAAGATGCGCGCCTAAATGTAAGCGCTAATTGTATTGATCGCCATCTTCCACAACGCGCCGAGCAAACGGCCATTATCTGGGAAGGCGACGACATAGATGACAGCAAGCACATAAGCTATCAAAGACTGCACGACAATGTGTGCCAACTGGCTAACGGCCTAAAAGCGCGCGGTGTTAAAAAGGGCGATCGCGTCTGCATTTACATGCCAATGATTCCAGAAGCCGCCTACGCAATGCTGGCCTGCACACGCATTGGCGCCGTTCATTCAGTCGTTTTCGGCGGTTTCTCGCCTGAAGCGCTTAAAGATCGCATTCTTAATAGCGATTGCCAAGTGCTAATTACCGCCGACGAGGGCGTTCGTGCGGGCAAAAATATACCACTAAAGGATAATGCTGACGCCGCCTTAGCCCACTGCCCCAACATCCATACTTGCCTAACCGTTATGCGCACTGGCGCAGACGTTAGTTGGCAAGAGGGACGCGACGTTTGGTACCACGAGCTGGCAAACGCACAGGACACTCAATGCGTTCCAGAAAGCATGGATTCAGAAGACCCACTGTTTATTCTCTATACCTCGGGTTCTACCGGCAAACCAAAAGGCGTTATGCACACCACCGGCGGCTACCTACTGCACGCTAGCATGACACATAAGTATGTGTTCAATTATCAAGACGGGGATGTCTTTTGGTGCACCGCTGACGTTGGCTGGATTACGGGTCACAGTTACATTGTGTACGGGCCACTAGCCAATGGCGCCACTACCGTAATGTTTGAGGGCGTACCTACCTACCCTGACGCGTCCCGCTGTTGGCAGGTGGTGGACAAACACCAAGTTAATATTTTTTACACTGCCCCAACGGCAATTAGAGCCTTAATGGCCGTTGGTGATGAGCCGGTTACGCGTACCTCAAGAAGCTCCTTAAAGTTGCTCGGCACCGTTGGCGAACCGATCAATCCGGAGGCCTGGGAATGGTACTACCGGGTGGTTGGGGAAGAGCGTTGCCCCATTGTCGACACGTGGTGGCAAACCGAAACCGGTGGCGCAATGATCACACCGTTAGCCGGTTGTACTCCAACTAAACCAGGCTCGGCTACCCTGCCATTTTTTGGTGTTCAACCTGCACTGGTAGACAATGATGGCAATGAGCTTCCTGCAGAAGGTGCTCAAGAAGGGAACCTGGTTATTAAACACAGTTGGCCAGGACAGATCCGCAGTGTATACGGTGATCACCAACGGTGTATCGACACTTACTTTAGCACCTACCCCGGATACTATTTCACGGGTGATGGTGCTCGTAGAGACGCAGACGGCTACTGGTGGATTACTGGCCGGGTAGACGACGTATTGAACGTAAGCGGCCATCGTATGGGCACCGCAGAAGTTGAAAGTGCTTTAGTGTTGCACGAAGGCGTTGCCGAAGCCGCTGTAGTAGGTTATCCCCATGACATCAAAGGCCAAGGCATTTACGCCTACGTCACCTTGATGCAAGGAACCGAACCCAGCGAAGAACTGCTGCAAGAATTGCGCAATACAGTCAATCAAGAAATTGGCCCTATCGCTAAACCAGACCTAATTCAGTGGGCACCGGGCTTACCCAAAACACGCTCAGGCAAAATCATGCGCAGAATATTGCGCAAATTAGCGGCCAATGAAACAGAAAACCTGGGCGATACAAGCACGCTGGCCGATCCCAGTGTGGTGCAAAACCTGATTGATGAGCGCCTTAATAAATAGAGCGCGCAGAAAATATGAGTGCGATAAAATGAAACAACTGAGTTCAGCTTTCTTATCTATTCGCTTTTCTGCCCTCGCTTTTTTTTGCGCAGGAGTGTGCTGGGCCACACTGTTTTTTCATGCCCCTGCTAGTGCGGCACGTTTTGAACTAGCAATTAATAATGCGCGCGTAATCGACCCTGAAACAGGGCTTGATGGCATTCGCAGCATTGGCATAAGCAATGGAAAAATCAAGAAGCTGTCTAGAAGGCCATTACGAGGTACGCAGCTGATAGATGCTAAGGGAGCCATTGTAGGCCCTGGCTTTATAGACCTTCATGCGCATGGCAGCTCCTTGCTCAGCGGTCGACTACAAGCTTTCGACGGCGTTACAACCGCCATTGAAGCCGAGGTAGGTCAGTTACCTGTGAATAAGGCTTACGCATTGGCCGAACAACAGGGTCGTGCAACAAACTATGGTTGGACTGCCAGCTGGGGACTTGCCCGCATGCAAGTACTCGGCGGTATCGAGCCCGACGGCACATTGGAAAGGTTCAACCAAGCACTGCAAAATAATAAATGGACGAAGAAAGCCACAGCCGAACAAGAGAAGGAAATTCTATCGCTGGTAGAGAAGAACCTGAAAGACGGGGCACTGGGTATTGGCTTGATTAATGGCTACGTTCCAAAAGTTAGTCACGGCGAAATTATGCATTTATCGCAGTTAGCCGCGAAGCATAACGTGCCCATAATGACTCACCAGCGCTTCTGGGGCCAATCAGACCCTGGTGGCGATTTGGCCGCCACTCAAGAAATAATTTCTAACGCAATAACCACTGGCGCACATTGGTACGTTTGTCATCTGTCGCTTGCCACCGCTAGCAAAACCCAGCCTATGTTTGTAGCCGCGCGCGAGCACGGTGCAAAAATTAGTGTAGAGGCGCTGGTCTCCGATACCGGTTCTACATTTCTAGGTGCCGAGTTTCTCGCGCCAGATGTCTTGCCATACTTTTCTCGCGGTTTTGAACCGAAAGATATTCTCTACTACGGTAAACCTATCAGCGACGCTGAAGAGTTAACACGCTTGCGCAAACAAGACCCCGGGGCGCTGATATTTTTGCTGCATCGCGACGTCACTAAAAATGCCAAGCACCGAGCAGAACAATTACAGTCTTTTGCACTGCCCGATACCATTCTTGGCTCTGACGCCATGCCTTGGCAACACCGTGATGGACGAGCCATTGCCGGCGATACATGGCCATTGCCCGAAGACGCCTGGGCTCATCCTCGTTCGCTCGCCACCTTCACTCGCTTTATCCAGCTTTGGGTAAAAGAGTGGCAAGAATTCACCGTGATGGATGCATTTCGACTTGGTTCATACAATGCCGCCAGCTCTCTTGAAAACGAAATTCCTGCGTTTAAGCGCAAGGGGCGCGTTCAAGTCGGGGCCGACGCCGACCTGATCATGTTCTCACTTGACGACATCTCTGTTCGCGCAACACTACAAAACCCGCTTCCACACAGTTTGGGTATGCGATATGTTATCGTCGCCGGCGTGCCAATTATTGAAGAAGGTGAGTTGAACACCGACGCCTTTCCAGGCCAGGCTGTTCGCCGACCCTCCCAACAAGAGTAAACACTTGAGCAACATGACAGAAAAAGTATTCATCAACGACGTGGGCCCACGAGACGGGCTGCAAAATCAACCCAAGGTACTCAGCGCACAGCAACGTGTGCAGTTGATAAGCGCGCTGGTTGACGCTGGTGTAACGGCCATCGAAGTAGGCAGCTTCGTATCGCCCAAGGCGGTTCCGGCAATGGCCAATACCGACGAGGTAATAGCACAGCTACCAGGCGGTATTAGATCTGAACAAGTCTGTTATTCGGCGCTCATACCCAATATAAAGGGCTATGAAATGGCTTTGGCAAGCAACGTTGCCTGCCTGGAACTAGTGGTTGCCAGCTCTAACACCATGAATGTGGAAAACATTCGTCAAACAACTGAGCAGGCAATGTCTGGCGCCAAGAGCATTATTGAACGCTCCAAGGCCGATGCTATCGACGCCGTAGCGTGTATCTCTACTGCGTGGGACTGCCCATTTGAAGGCGCCATAAACGCAGATGTCGTTGTTGCGATGACAAACGATTTGTTGGAAATGGGCGCGACCAGAGTTGTTATAGCGGACACCATTGGCGCGGCCGGACCTCACGCAGTAAATACGCTGATGCTGCGCTTGGTTGCACAATTTGGCGCCGACAAGCTGGCTTGCCACTTCCACGACACGCGTGGCATGGGAGTAGCGAATACCTTTGCTGCGGTAAGTGCCGGCATTCGCCATTTCGATGCATCCGTTGGCGGTCTTGGCGGCTGCCCTTTTGCGCCAGGTGCCACCGGCAATGTCGCCACAGAAGACATCGTTTTGATGTTGTCGCAAGCGGGATACGACACAGGCATTGATTTAGCCAAACTTGTGGAAGCCGCCGATTTGGCTGGCGAGTTTACTGGCAGCTGCACCGGCGGGCACTCTTCACGCTGGCTGAAACGACAGATAGAGAAAGGCGAGCTTTAGGAAGCGTCATGAATATAGACAAGCTGAAAGAAGCAGAAGCTCAATTTCTGTCTCATTACCCTGGGGGTTTTGCAGACCCCGAAATGATGAAGATCAGCAAGAAACATAAAGTGCAGCAAATGACCGAGCTTGCACAAGACAGTTTTCGTAAAAGCTATTTTAAAGACCCACGCACTATCACCGACAGCATGGTAAAGGTGGTCGGCCGATCGTCTATGGTTTCAATGTTTGAGAAACCAAAGTTCCGTGACTTTGTCAGCATGCAAAACAATGCTGACATAAGAACACTAAGCGATGGTTTAAAAAACCAACTGCATGGAAATTCACAGAAGGGCTTTGAAGCAATAGTGTCGTTGCTACTGACCCAAAAGCTGGCCAAATGGTCCTTGGTGACCATTATTCCAAATTACTTCCACCCCGACACCGAAGTGTTTGTAAAACCAACCACGGCGAAAGGTGTGATCAAACATTTCGAACTAGAAGGGGTTGTTTACAAGCCCTTTCCTACCTGGGACTTCTACGAGCGTTACCGAGAAATTATTTTGGAGATGCGTGAGAAGGTAGATCCAAGCCTGGCACCGAGCAATGCCGCTTTCTGTGGCTTTTTGATGATGAGTTTGCAGCGCTAGCGCGATACCTGCGCGCTCTACATATCAACCTTCTACATATCAACGTTTTATAGTTCAACTACAACGGGTACGTACACCTCAACAAACTCCGGCGGAAAGCGTTTCGGCCTACCTGTACTCAGTTCTATGCAGGCCAAATACCACACGGCTTCTAGCAACAACGCAGAATCATTGCTTCGCTTAATTCGAAAATTACGCTGCATTCGCGAACCCTTAGCCAAGCTCAGCCAAGTGGTGGCCTGCAGCTGCTCGCCGTCAAAGGCCGGTAATTTGTAATCGTATTCGCTGCGGTAAACAGCCATCGCCCTGTCCAGGCGTTGATAGTCTTCAACCCCCAAACCCAGTTTCTCGGAATGCAGCCAGGCAACTTGTTCACACCAGGCAATGTAGCGGCCGTTGTTCACATGGCCAAGGCCATCTATGTCGCTGCTTTCGACCTCAATGTCGATGCTGTGCGATGTGTTCATACTCAGTATCGCGCGCCGGCCGCAACACCAACAGGAAACATTTCTTCCAACTCGGCAAGCTCTGAGTCGCTGAAACTGATAGCCGTAGCCTCTGCGTTTTCGTCCAGGTAGCGAACGCGCTTTGTACCCGGTATGGCGGTTACATCGTCACCTTGATGCAATACCCAGGCAAGCGCTAGCTGAGCCGGCGTAACCCCTTTGGCCGACGAATATTCCTGCACTTTTTTCGCTATTGATCGGTTTGCGTCAAAGCTTTCTTCTGTGAAACGAGGGTTGTTCAAACGCCAGTCATCACTGTCGAGATCGTCCCGTGAACTGATATTGCCTGTTAGAAACCCTCTGCCCAGTGGGCTGTAGGCCACAAGGCCAATTCCAAGCTCGCGCGTTACTGCGAGCACCTCGGCCTCTACATTACGTGTCCACAAAGAATATTCAGACTGTAGCGCCGTTATAGGCGCTGTACTGTGCGCGCGTTGAATTTGTTCGGCTGACGCCTCCGACAAACCCAAGTAGCGAACTTTACCCGCTGTAATCAGATCTGCCATCGCGCCCACTGTTTCTTCAATGGGCACCTGCGGGTCAACACGGTGTTGATAGTAAAGATCTATACACTCTATATCTAAACGTTTCAGCGATGCGTCACAGGCTTCGCGCACGTACTCCGGCCTGCCGTTCAACGCGATCTTGCCAGCGTCATCCACGGTAATTCCAAACTTGGTAGCAATAACCACCTCTTCTCGACGGCCTTCAATGGCTCTAGAGATCAACTCTTCGTTTGTTTTTGGTCCGTAAACATCCGAGGTGTCCCAGAAATTTATTCCAAGATCTAATGCGCGGTTCAGAGTATCGCGATTACTTTGCTCATCGCTACTGCCGTAAAACGCAGACATGCCCATACAACCCAAACCTAAGCGAGAAATAGTTAGTCCCTGTGACCCTAAAGGAATGTGTTTCATTTACTCTCCGATTAACAGTTGTTGGCGCAGCATCATCGTAAAACAGCTCAAGGTTTTTGCAGAACAAGCTTGGCCGTTGTTGTGGCAGTGGCCGTAAGTTCGCCATCGCCATTAAATAGCTCAGCGTCCATAAAGGTAATCGACTTACCACCACGAACAACCCGCGCTTTTGCATTGAAGCTGCCGGCACGCGATGGCGCTAGAAAGCTGACCTTTATCTCTAGTGTATTCAATATGCAGAATTGGCCCACACTCGCAAAACCAGCCATAGTGGTTGCCGCGTCAAGCATACCGGTAACAAATCCGCCTTGCACTATGTCGCCAGAATGGCAAAAATCTAATGGCATTTCGAAATTCATATCAGCTGTGCCCAGCGCTTGGTCCACGCTGTTTAAAGTTGCCCCGAGAGAACTCATGCAAGGCTGCGGGTTGTCGTTAATCATGTTGGCAAATTCTTCGTTGGTCATAGAGTCTTCAATTCGTTTTTGTCGTTCGGATGTAAAAGAGAATGCAGGAAATTCGAGTGCTAATTATAACCGTACTGCTAGCTGCTCAAACAATTGTGTTTCTGCCTGCAAAACGGACTCCAATTGCTGGTCAATAATATCCCAATCAGCGCCTTGCCCTTTGCCTGCCAGTGTCGCAATCAAGTTCCAGCCATCCGCTGAGCACTGCGCCAAACCAATATCTTCAACCTTAACAATATCGGGGCGCAGCTCGCCCGCCCAAACAAGATACTCAGCAAACAGGTTTCGAAACAAACCACCGCCTGTTCCAAAATTAACGATGGTGTTCACCAGGTAGGCCGCCAGGCTTGCGTCATTGTTGCGATTATCCCAATCAGCAATATGTTGCTGAAACAAGCTCAAACCAGCTAGGCCTGACGCCAAAAAGCCATCGCCAGCTGTCCGCATTCCTCCTAGCAGCTCCAACTGTGAGCGGTCATCACCGACCATTCTTTGCGCGGTAATGCGAAGTGAGTGTTCACACGCTTCTTCGAGACTGTTGTTCACAGCGCCAGAATTGAACTTACCCCAAAGATTGTGCGACGACATGCCTACGGGCGAGTTGCGGCTTAATTTAACCGCAGCAAGTGAGCAGGTTTGAGCGTCAACTTCTGTTCGGTCACCAATGTAAACACATTGCTTTTCATCATCGAAACCCACTAATACGAAACGGTGCCCAGGGAAATGTACTTTAAATTTTCGGTAGTCCAGGTAATAAATGTCGCCAGCCAACATTGTGGGGCGGCCTTCAATAATTTCCTGGCGAGCCTGTTGCCACGCGAGCTCATCACTGAACTCTACTTGCTCGCGATAATCAATGCCCAGCGTCGTGGCCAGGTCTTGCTCCATTGTGACACCTCGGCCTAGCAACATAATGGCCGGCTCTTGATTCGGCTCATCAAAGTAAAGCGTATCTAATCCGGCACCCAAGCCAAACACCACACTCTCTGGAAGAGACAATTGGCAGTAATGTTGGAGTAAGTCGCGCATAGACCCACTGCCACAATGCTCGGAAGTGGCGTTCTGATAGTCATCAAGCATTACTCTCATGTCGTTCTCACCTTGCTCTCATCTTACCTTCACCCTGCTCGCCGTCATGCTTTTCTGCCGATGTGCCGCTACGCCTCGCTTGGCACATTCGCACAGCTGTCATCGTCAGTTTACAGCACGCACTGCTAACTTTACCCATACTATCCGTCAATGGTCTTCAGCAACAGAAGTGGATAATGTTGATTCGATTTAATACTCAACAGCCATCATATCGTTAAGCTTACAGTCTTCTTAACGTTAGAATCAGGTCAAGCCATGAGAGTCATTTTGTATTTTAGCCTGCTGCTTTTAACAGCATGCAGCAGCGATGGCGGCAATCCCCAGTTTTCCGAGGCGGTCCCCGAGCCTGAATTCTTAACCATCGCCAGCGCCGAGGTAAGCTTACCGCCAGAGGTGGGTGCACCACTGAATTTGGGCATTTTTGATCTTGCAGCGTTCGGTTACGAGCAACAGGAGTTCTTTATATCAGGCGATGCCAGTGCTTTTCGTAATGTGAACGACTTAACCAGTGAAGGTTTTTGGGAAGTTGAGCCCACTGAAACAGCGCCTTACACCACGCGAGTTCTGGTACGGCGCCCCAGTAACCCAGCCGATTTTAATGGCTCTGTAATGGTGGAATGGCTGAACGTTAGCGCCGGCTTTGATACCACCCCGGAATGGGACAATGGCCACGTGGAAATGGTTCGCCAAGGCTATGCCTGGGTAGGCGTAACCGCTCAATTTGTGGGTGTTCATGGCCGCGAAGGCGCGATCGTACCCTTCCACCTTAAGGGGTTCAATGCCCAGCGTTATGAGGCTACCGATCACCCCGGCGATAGCTTCTCGTATGACATTTTTTCTCAAGTTGCGCAAGCTATACGAAGCCCGCAAGCTAATGACTTGTTGAATGGGCTATCGGCTGAACGGCTTATCGCCGCGGGTGATTCCCAGTCAGCGTTTCGACTAACCACCTATGTAAATGCCATTCACCCGCTGTACAACACCTTTGACGGCTACATCATCCACAGCCGCGGTGACTACGCTACGCCATTAAGCCAAGACCCACTGCCTCTTATAGAGACGCCTGACGACGTTTTAATTCGCACCGATTTGAACGTACCCACCCTAACCTTCCAATCTGAAACCGACGTGTTGTTAGACTCACTCTATTCAGTCGACATACGTCAGCCGGATACCGACATGCTGCGCTTGTGGGAAGTAGCAGGAACATCTCATACCGACCGATATTCCTTAGGCGACGGCAACGTAGACACAGGCAATGACCCGGCTGCCAGCAGAGTTGACCTGCTTGATAATGTTCAAGGTTTTATTCAATGTGACGCGGCTGTGAACTCAGGCCCGATGCATTACGTGTTTATGGCCGCATTACGCAGCATGAACAACTGGATCATTGACGGTACACCACCGCCCAGCAGCGATTATTTGGAGGTTAACGACGATTTATCGGCGTTTATACTGGACGATGCCGGTAATGTACGTGGCGGTGTCAGAACGCCCTACGTTGACGCACCCGTGGCTGTGCTATCTGGCTTGGGCCAAGGTGGCGAGAGCTTTTGCCGCTTGTTTGGCACCACGGTGTTGTTTACACCCGCGGAAATGGTCACAAGATATATCGATGAGGCAGGTTATGTTGCCGCCGCAACGGCCGCCACTAATGCAGCCGTTGAAGCTGGCTTTATTCTACCCGAAGACGCCCAACAAATAATTGCCTGGGCACCTGAGCAGTGGCGCATGCAAACTATGTAAGCCGCTTTGCGCCGCTTTCTACGAAGGGTCGCTAGCAGGGACCTGCTTTACTCAACGTTGTGATAGATGTTCTGCACATCGTCCACATCGTTGAGCATTTCAACAAACTTGTCGAACATTTCAGCATCATCACCGCTTAAGCTCATAGTGTTATGTGGCAGAAACTGAATTTCATCTACTTCGAATTCCACCTCGCCCAATAACGCAGTAATCGCTGTTTTGGCTTTAAAATAATCCGTATTGGGCGCAAAAACCGTTATAAGGCCGTCCTCGTTTTCAATATCCGTAACGTCAACGTCAGCGTCCATTAAGGCATCGAGCACACCCTCTTCGTCATTGTGCTTAAAAGCCAAAATAGCGCTGTGGTCAAACATATGGCTAACGCTGCCCTGCGTGCCAATCTTGCATTTCGTTTTAGTGAAACAAATTCGCACATCGCCAAAAGTACGATTCGGGTTGTCAGTAAGGCAATCGATTATCGCCATTGAACCACCTGGCCCAAAACCTTCGTAACGCGCGCGTGAGAAATCTTCTCCGCCGGCGCCGCTGGCCTTTTCAAGCGCTTTTTCAATAACGTGAGACGGCACTTGATCTTTTTTAGCACGATCGATAAGGCCTCGAAGCTCAAGATTGCCATTCGGGTCAGTGCCGCCGCTTTTGGCAATGACGTAGATTTCACGACCGTATTTACTGTACACCTTGGCTTTCGCGTCGGATGTTTTAGCCATGGAATCTTTTCGATTCTGGTATGCCCTACCCATTCAAAGGTCTCCGGAAAATGCTAACAATGACAAAGACCGGAATTCTATCACTAAGCAGCGACTTCTGGCGTAAACCTGATTGGCATTGCCTTAATACTGCTAATAAAGAACGAGCGCATATACTGCACCGGACCTGAAAACTCAGGCTCACGCATGCGAGGAAGAATCTGCTCAAACATAATGCGCATTTCTTCTTTGGCCAAATGTGTACCCAGACAAAAATGCGAACCGGTACCGAACGAGCGTAAATCCCTACTCAAGTTGGGGTGCCGCTCTGCGCGGCGCACATCAAATGCCATGGCGTCATCACCAAACACATGCTCATCGTGATTCACCGTGTTGTAATGCAAAATAATCTTATCGCCCTTCTTAATTTGCTGGCCAGACAGCTCAACATCTTCCAAGGCCGTGCGGCGCATGCAAATAAAAGCCGTGTTGTAACGCACCATTTCATCTACGGCGGCAGGAATACCCTGCGGATTGTCGCGCAGCCATTGCAATTGTTCTGGGTGTTCCATCAACAAGCGCATACCATGAGAAATACTGGTTCTAGTACTTTCATTGCCGGCGGTAATCATCATCAAGAACATCCAGGCAAACTCATCGTCAGAAATCGGCTCGCCATCAATAAGGCCTTCTAACAGTCGCTTGGTAACGGTGTCTTTTGGCGATGTTTTATAACGCGCTTTTAAAGCATGGGCGTACATCATCATCTCAATAGATGCTTCCATCGCAGCATCAGCACCTTCCGAGGCATCAGGATCGGTCACAAACATCATGGTGTTTGTTAAATCAAATATTTTCTTTCGATCTTCGGCGGGCACGTCTAACAGTGCCAATATTGTATAAAGCGGTAATTCTGAAGCCACCTCCGTTACAAACTCGCATTCGCCTTTAGCAGCAACGCCGTCAACGACTAATTTGGCATGCTCTTCCAAAAAGGGAAGATGTTGAGCCACAGCCGCTGGAGTAAAGGCATCACGTACAACGCGGCGCATCTTCATATGTCGAGGTTCGTCCATGTTAATCAGCATCTTGGCGCTAATCTCATCAACCATCTCTTGCGGGTCTTCGGTTGGCATTGCCGATCTAGCCTGCGAAGAAAAAATATCCGGCTTGCGCTCAATGAAGTCCAATTCGTTACGGCGGGTTACCAGCCAATAGGGCACATCGGTGAGCTCGTCTTCAACCTTTAGCAAAGGACCCGCTTCTCGCAACTCCCGCAGCTTATCGTAAGGCATACCCTGGGCAAAAAGATCCGGGTTCAACACATTGTGAAAAGGACAGGCACCCATTGATAACTCCTATAACGATTGTAGCGACCGCTACTATGGCGCAAACCACAGGGGCTGCCAAGCCAATAGAGCTTACTGTTTGCTCAGATTTAAACTCATAAAATTACTGTGCGGGTCCTCAGAATAATCAGCAAATGGCCCGCAGTATTCAAAGCCGTAACGTTGGTATAGGCGGCGAGCTGGCTCAAAAATGGTATATGAACCAGTCTCCAGACTTAGTCGCTGGTAGCCTCGAGAACGCGCCTCGGCAATAATGGTTTCAAGAATGCTGGCGGCCACGCCACGGCGCAAATAGGCCTGCGCAGTCCGCATAGATTTAATTTCGCCATGTGTCGCCGATAGCTCTTTCAAAGCGCCAACACCGGCCAGCTTATTGTCGTACCACATACTCCAACAGCTTACGCTCGGCTCACGCAGCTCATCAACCGCCAACGCATGGGTGCTTTCTGGAGGCGACACTTCTTGCATATTCAGTAAGTGTTCTTTTAGCAAGGTAATAACGGCAGGGTCAGTTACCGGATCAAGCTCAATACGTGGATTTTTCATAACCATGCAATCTAATGTCTCTATCTACTTCACCAACCTACAACTCCGACCTACAACTCCGAACTACAACTCCGAACTACAATACTTGCAAATACCGCGACGCTCTCGGCAAGTAGTAATTATCGTAGTTGAGCGAAATAACCAAGCTGCGGGTTCTACCAACAATTTCGGTGCGCGGCACAAGTCCTATCACTCGAGAGTCAGCGCTGTTATCTCGATTGTCGCCCAGCGCCAAGTAAAACCCTGGCGGCACCATGGTGGCAGCGAAACTAGAGAGCACGCTGCCTTTGGTTTTGATCCAAATGAGATGCTCAACACCCAGCAGATTTTCCATTAGCTCGGCTCCTTCATCAGTAGCACTACCATCAATATCAACGCGCATCGCACTGAGCTCCAACGCTACCGGTACGTCATTTATTAGCAGAGTATTTTTGCGCATTGCAACGCGGTCGCCCGGCATACCAACAACCCGTTTTACCAATCTTTTTCCCGCAGCTTCGGAGTCGAAGACAATAATATCGCCGCGTTTAGGGTCTGCACGCTTGTACAAAGAAACGTGCGTAAAGGGCAGTCGCAGGTCGTAAGCCATCTTGTTTACTAAAATTCTATCGCCTTCGATAATCGTCGGTTTCATCGAGCCAGTGGGCACTTCGTTCCAATCGGCAATCGCACTGCGAAATACAAACATCAATGTAATAAACACCAACAGCGATTTGTTTTCAGCCCAAGCCTTACGCAGGTAATTAAACGTCATAGCCACCTAACCTCCATTTTAAAAACAGTACGCTACACCCATTCGTCAGTGGGCGCAGTCAATTCGCTTTCTACCCTACCAGTATTCACCACGCCTCTGGGCTCTACCAGCATGATTTTACATTCCTGAGCCGCTACGGGTCGGTGCTCTACGCCTTTGGGCACCACATACATTTCACCGGCTTCAAGCGTTACGCTTCGATCTCGAAGCTGTATTTCCAAAGTACCATCCACCACCAGAAAAACTTCGTCGGTGTCGTCATGCTGGTGCCATACAAACTCACCTTCCACTTTGGCAAGCTTGAATTGGTAGTCATTCATTTCAGCAATAACACGGGGCGACCAGTGCTCAGAAAACCGGGTGAACTTATCCGCTATATTAATAGGGTTTTTACCGCCAAGTGTATTTTTTCCAACGCCCTTGCTAGTAGATGCTCGAGTCATAATTTAACTACCATTTACTGTTAGAACCTGAGAAATATTCGAACAACAATACAGTGATAGCTGCTCAGGGTCGCCCGGCATGAAGATGGCCTTCTGGAACACGAAGCCTATTTTTTGCAGCAGTCGAATGGAAGAGCTGTTAGTCGGCAAAGTAATGGCGTCCAGCGTTTCAATACCCAGCTGCTTATGCCCATAGTGCATGGTCGCCTGGGCGGCTTCAAGCGCATAGCCAACACCACAAAACTCCGGCAACAATGCGAAACCTATATCCACATTGTTTAAACCATCACGCTTAATCAGTCCGCACATACCAATCGGCAACTTGGAGTCGCGCAACTCTACGCAGTACAAACCAAAACCGAATGTTTCGTACATAGTCATCGGCCCACTAAGCAAGTACTCCTCAGCGTCTTCTATCGTAGACACTTTCTTATCGCCAATGTTATCAAGCCAGGAGGGCTCGTTTACCAAGCGCACAATAAATTCCGCATCAGTCGTAGCTAATTTCCTTAAGCTAAGGCGCTCGGTCGAAAACAGAGTGTCAAATGTATGGCCAGTCATTCTTGGTTGCCTGAATATCGATAGTGGCCGGTAATTTCATAACTGAACAAGCTATCAGCCAGCTCAGGTCCAGAACCGATATTGTGCACAATCATTGGGTTCCCTGACTGTTTATTAAACTCATTCACCACGATTCCAATGTGCGGCAAGTTACCCGGTAAATTCCAGCTAACAATATCGCCTGGCAGATAGTTGCTCGCCTGTTGCGTAACCTTGAGTGAAACGCCTTCGCGCTCAAAGAACGTTTGCAAATTAGGTACACGCCTATGATCGATATTTGTATCCGGGCTAGATAAACCCCATATTCTTTTAGAGGGATACTCAGAGAAGTTGTCGCGCATGTCTTCATGCACGCGCTGCTGCAAGTCGATTCCCATTGTACGGTAGCTGCGGATGACTACATCCGTGCATACGCCGATGTTGTTTGGAACATCACCCAATGGGTATTTGATACTGATATAGCGCCCATCGTAACGGACTGTATACTGAGTGCGGTCTACTGCAGACTTCGCCAAATCGTAAGAAAATCCATTAGCCTTTGCAAGGCCAGAAACCAAAACCAAAATAACGGCTGCTAATAAGTAGGAAGGTTTGATCATAGTATTAGACCTTTGTAACAAGCACTTCATATTTACCGATCCTTGAAACGTCTGACCGCTGCTACAACATCTACTGCACTATACCTCGAAAAAACAGTGGGCGCTTAGGTTGAAAATGGCCATGCTCCTCGAGCTACATTAACGGCACAGTTATTCTCAACGTCGCTATTCTCAGTCGCTGTCCGGAATAATTGCCAGCAAATCAGTAACGCCAATATCTATCCCAAGCTGACTAAGCAAGGTACTAAGCTGCCCTCTATGATGGGTTTGGTGGTTGAAGAAATGCTGCAACAGCTGCGCGAAGTTTTTTGTCGCCGGTTCGCCACTAACATTGTGATAGGAAAGCGGCGCCATCAAAGCGTCGTTGCTAAGCTCTTTAGCAAAACGGCATATGGTCGCGTCCATTGTCACTCGTTCGCGCCATAGCTCAGAAAAATCCGCATAAGGCATTGCGTCCAAGCTTGTTGGCACACTAAGTGCTTGCAAACAATCTAAGGAAGAAAAGTGAACAGCGTGTTTCGCGAAACGTTTCAGCCAAAGAACATCGCAAACGTAAATATGGTTTAGTGTGCCTATAACAGACCCGAAATAGGCGCCGCGATGTTCGGCCAAAGACTCTGCAGAAAGAGGCGACGCCGCTTCATACACAGTTTGGTTCATGCGCTTATTGTACTGCGCCATCAGATTAAAATTGGATATAAGCACGGCGATACTCCTGTGGTCCGTCTCTCATTGTTGGCCTATAGTGCATCTACTACCCGCAGCTGCGGCCAATGGCCCAGCCAGTTCTTTTCGCTCATTCTTCTCGCGAATTCACTTGGTTTAGGCCGCTTGGAATTCATAGTAATCGATTTCTCAAGTAAAGACCGCAAACCAAAAGGTGCTACCAACTCTATGCTGCCGGCTTGATCAAGCCGCGCCCCCACAGCCGTTTCTATTTCCACCCAATAGCTCATAGCGTCAAACGTGCTAATGTACGGCTGGTCTTCGTTTCGCAGATGCATTCTTGCCTGATTCTTTACAGACCAAGGTAAATTCGACCGATGTTTTAAGTCAGCCTCTATCGACAAATCCCTTTCTTTCGATATCTGTGTCGGGTCGAAGTAAATCAGATCAATATCGTTAAGTGGAGTAGGGTCGATGTAGCCATGAGTATAATCCCACGCTAGATTGCGAACAAAGCCAGCTGCCAAACACCAATCAGGCAAATTCAGTGACGACGCAAGTTGAAGCGCGCCAAGTCGAATAGAATCGTTTTCAAGCCACAACGCAATCTGCTCTGCCTCGCTCGAAGTGGAGCTAAAGACTGAGCCCAGAACGGAGCTAGTTGTTGGTGTTGCCTCCATAGAAGAGTGTTCGCCGGCACTAAAACAACACAAACTATACACCGGGTGGCTTCATCAGAGCTTCAACTTCAAGCAACAAGCTGTATAGCTTGCTTACCGTGCATTAAACCCTGCGCCGCGTACCCGAAGAAAAGGCTCTGCTTTACTCGCTGCTGGCTTGACGCCTAAGCTGAGAGTCTTCCTTGTTCAAGCTTTTCATCTCACCGTACAATTTCACGATTTCAGTTTGGCTAAGACCGAGTTCCGCTCTAAGTGCTTCGATTTGCTGTTCATGAGCCTGCAGCTGAATTTGCAGAGCTGCTCTCTCGGCCTCAAGCTCGGCTTGCAACGCCTGTGCCTGGGCTAATTGTTCTGAAGGTTGTTGCTCGGCCAGTGTCGGGACGCTTATTCCCGCGGTCATAAGTGCTACTAACAAGATGCGCTTCAATCAGAAACCCTCACATTGAATAAACTGTCTAAATATTAGCCTACTCGAATTGTTTCGCACTGAGCAGGTGACGGAAGGACGGTTATGGACGGCCAGTGGTGGGGTAACCCGAAATCAAATACCTAGCATTAGTGACCGTTGATCAACTAGAAGCCTTGCTGAACTCGTTCAAGGCAAGCAGCGCTTCATCGGCTTTATCCGCCTGAACAAAAACATGGTCGTGATAATAGGCCGCTATCACATTTGCACTAATGCCTGACGCAGAAAGCCTTGTGGCTATTGCCGCAGTCAAACCTACGGCCTCTAAACTCGAATGTACCGTTAGCGTAATACGTTTGAACACGCCCTCGTAAGCCAAACCTTGCTTTTCTGCAGCTTTGATTGTTACCACTAACGTCAATCCTTCTGCCTCTATAAAAGTAGCCAAGGGCTGTAGATGCAGGTAATCACGGAGCTCTCCATCAACGGTACAGAAGGCATATTCCTCAGCCATAAGTTCTGGCGACATCGAGCTTAGCAATTCGTCTAATTCAACTATTCCTGTCATGATGACGCACTTACCCATTCAGGCTCGAACCACCGTTTCCTATTAAGCATCGGCTCACCCATATTCGTTCCTCAAAGCAAGCCAGCGTCTAGCTCATTGAGGTAAACAAATTCTGGCTGATTAACACCTAGCGTCTGTCTCAACAGACTGATCTCTTCGGATTCAAAAAACTGCCTAGCTTTCAGGTTGGATTGCCATTTGGAGAAGTGAACTATTCGATTCGCACTCTGTTCGACTCGCAGCACTTGAAATTCAATTTCTCCGGCTTCTTTTCTCTGTTGTGCGGCGCTGTCGAAACCAGTTTTCCATACGTCGTAATCGTCCACTTCGTGAATTATCAGAACAAAACTCATGGCTGCCTAACTTTTTGCTTCATCTCAATCACCTATGCTCTATCGTTTGAGCGGCAACACAATCATAAACCTCTATTTCACCGCGTTAGACGATAGACTTTTTCGAAGCACAAAATAACCCAATACGCCCGAAAAAAACGAGCCCAGTATAATACCGAGCCGCTCATCAAACAGCAGATTCACGCCCGTTTCTTCAAACGCCAACGAGCCAATAAACAGGCTCATGGTAAAGCCTATGCCGCACAGGGCGGAAGTACCGTACAAGCCCATCCAGTTCATATTATTCGGTAAACTAGTAAACTTGAGTTTAATGGCAAGCCAACACAAACCAAAGATGCCTATTTGCTTGCCAAAAAACAAACCCAGAGCGATGCCCAACGGTACGCCATGCGATATCTGTTCCAACGTTACGCCCTGCAGATTAATTCCTGCATTGGCAAAAGCAAACACTGGCAACACAAAGAAGGCGACGACAGAGTGCAGGTCATGCTCCAAACTCTTAAGGGGTGAATGACTAGGATTTTCGGCGGAACGCATGGGAATAAACATAGCTAGAATAACGCCAGCTAACGTTGCATGCACGCCGGACTTAAGCGTTGCTGTCCACATGATAACGCCAATCAGAATATACGGGCTTTTCGATACAATGTTGCACTTATTAAAAATGAACAAGATGGGAATGCACAACGCCACTACACACAGCGCTATAAAAGATATGTTTGATGTGTAAAAGAGGGCAATGATCAGTATTGCGCCGATATCATCAAAGATCGCTAGCGATGTTAAAAATATCTTGATTGACGCGGGCACTTTAGACCCTAGCAATGTCAAAACACCCAATGCAAATGCGATATCAGTTGCGGCAGGTATCGCCCAACCTTTCGCGGCTACCGGATCGTCGCTATTGTAGTAAAGATAAATAAGTGCCGGCACCAGCATTCCACCAATAGCGCCCACGCCAGGTAATATTATATTTCTTTTATCAGAGAGTTCGCCTTCAACAAGCTCACGCTTTAACTCAAGGCCAACCAAAAAAAAGAACACCGCCATCAGCCCATCATTAATCCAGAGCAGCAACGGCTTGGCAATCTCCAGGGCACCAACGCGCACCTCAACTGGCGTTGAAAGCAGCAACTGGTAGTAAGACTCAAAGGGTGAGTTGGCCAGCAGTATTGCAAGAACGGCTGCAAAAAAAAGCAGTACGCCGCCGGCAGACTCCAGCCTTAAAAACGAAGCAAAAAAGGAATCTTTAGGGTCGTGCATGCTACTCCGCGATTTTTGCTGAATCAGTTAACAGATTCATCATAAGAGGCGACGCGCCTACATGTGGTGCAACTGTGATGGCGACGTCTGGAAAACGCAGCCTGACAGCGTTCACAATATTCGGAATATCCTCAGCAACATGGCGCCCCGAATTGAGAAAATAGGGCAACACACTAATAGCACGGGCGCCGTCTGCAATGCATCGTTCCAGGCCAACGGGTATCAATGGGTCTGCTAGCTCTAAAAAGGCGGCATTAACAATCTCATACTGTTCGGCGCATTTACCCTTAAGCTCATTGGCCAAAGCCAGCACTTCATCGTTCGATTCTGCGCGTCGGCTTCCATGCGCTACCAATAATAGGGCCTTCACGCTAGCGTAATGCTGACAGACAGCTTAGAAACTATAACCATTCGGCAACTCCAACTATAAACATTCCAGCCAACGCCAATAAACTTACCCCAAACACAGCGCTGCGAGCAAGTTGAATACCAAAGTAGTAGAAGAACATATGAAACAGCCGGGATACCGCGTAAATCACCGAGAGAGAATTTAGCCAGCCAGGGTTAGCCGAAGACAAAATGGAGAAACAAGCGAACATAAGAAAGATGGTAACGCTTTCGCTGGTATTCAGAAACGCGCGTTCAGAACGAAATACAAAACTACTGTGGTCTGGCTCTGTGGGATAACCCGGTGTTTTTTTTGATTTTATGGCAGCAACATCTGCGACAAGCAGCTGTATGAATTGCAGCAGGCCCACCAGGCCAATCACAAGAATAGTCGTTTCGTAGTTGACGATATAATTCAATTAAATGCTCTCAATTGCTTAGGTCAGCGCGTCTTTCTGTAGTTTCTCGTTGCTGCCCATGGTAGCAAGAACCAAAGCAAGAGTCAGTGACAGCATAAGCGCTAGCATCAGCCACCATGGTGGTGACGCGCTTGTTACCGTAGACACATAGTAGTTTGCCAAAAAAGAAGGCAAACATTCCACAACGCCAATAACAGTCATCGCCCAGTACGACCACTTTTCAAATTTTCTGAAAGGAAAATACAACAAAAACAACAGCGCCGTTGCCGTAGCAAGAAAGCCGGCCCCCTCCGTTCTCATCATACCGAGATAGAGTATCTGGGACTTGGCTTCAACGCTTTGCCACTCAGTTTGAATTACGTCTGAGTGAAAAGGCATAAATTCGTTTCTTAATTCGAATGACAGACCTATCGCGATCATCACAATAGCGCAGACTGCATAAATAACGAAAGATAAGGTCAATTTTCTATTCATTAATTCACCGCGGCTAACAAAACATGAGCAAACTTTTTAAGCAGTCTTATCTTCTGCTTTTTTAACGCGTATTTTGTTTCGGCCAATTGTTTTCTCGTTCAGAGTCTTGATGGCCGTTTTCGCGTCTCCCACTTTAGGCATCTCAACAAAGCCAAAGCCCTTAGACAAACCACTTTCTTTGTCCACAACCAATGTGCAAGATTGCACCGGGCCGAATTCTTGAAAAATTTTTTTCAGCTCGTCTTCCGTAGTTGTTCGATCTAAATTACGCACCAGTATTTTCATAGCTATTCCGAACGCCGATTATTCATTAATGATATGTTTTGCTCTCTAGAAAAATTGCCCACATTCAGTCCTTTAATTCACAACGGTAAATACCGCGCTAGCTCGGGCTATTCGTTTCGACCCAACCAGAAAATAGCAGTTAGCAAAGGCCATTGTCCTACCGACCTTTTGCACATCCGACTCTATTTCTATCCAATCGCCCAGCCTTGCTGCGCCTGCGTAATCTATTGTTAAGCTTGCCGTCACCATAGGAATGGGCTGCTCGCTGGAGAATGCCGCATTATAGCCTCGCGCGATGTCTGCAAGGCTACTTAGTACGCCACCGTGCACCAAACCTCTAGCATTGCAGTGTTTTTCGGTAGCCTCGAATCCTATGGTCAGACCAGAGGCCGTTTTCTTGTTATACAGTGGCCCGAGTAAATCCAGGAACGGGCTGCTTCTAAACAGCGCTTCAAAGCCTGCGGGAGCATTATTCATTCAAAACACCTAAGCACTAAGCTACCGCCTTCTTTCTAAGGGAAAGCGCAGAGTCTAAGCCATAGGTGTATTGTGTGACGACCTTTAGATTTGCAAGCGGGTACTGCAGAGTGCAAATGCGCAATCAGACACCAATCAGGGAACGAGGGTATGCCGCTCCCATACGTCGCCCCCTAACAAGTAAAGATCTCGATGATGCAAACGGTCAGTATCAGAACCATGCCACACTTCGATGCTCGAGGCCCTAATCGAAACCCCTTTGGCGTTGCCCGGGAAAGGAACGTCTGCATCTGTGGGGTATCGCGCTTTTAGCCTGCGTATTCCATCCAGCATGGTTTGTCGCGACTTAATGGCGCCGCTTTGGGATTGGTAGCCTGCATAGAAGTGATCAAGAATCTTGGTTTCATACGGCTTTTGACCCCAATGCGCCCTCATAGTATCAATAGGCACTTCACTGACGTCACCGCGAATTCGGTACTGCTGCATTAATGAAGGCCAAAACACCAATAGCTCAGGCTGCGATGAATCTTGCATATCCTGCCATTTGGGTGAGGTGTCGTTAATGAAGATGGTAAAGGCGTTTTCCGACACCTCTCTTAATACCAAAATACGCACTGACGCCTGCCCAGTAGCAGACACCGTAGCGAGAGAACAAAAAGACGCATTAGCGTCTTTTAGGGATTTCGCTTTATCCCAATTTTCTCGAAATATGTCGACCGGATTACCCATAAACGCTCTCTGGCTATCTAAAGCTATTGGCGATGAACATGATTGCCTGCTGATTTAAACATCAGCCAGCTCTCATGGCCAATATAGAGCGAACATCAATAGCCTTTCGATACTGAATGAAGCTGGCCTCTTTGGCTTCTATCGCTATCATTGACATCCTATCGGCCAACTCGTTACCTTCAACGCCGACATGACCATTCACGTGCAGCACTTGAACCTGGTTTTTTAATAACTGATGCAAAGCGAACATCTCTTTGATTAACTCCAGGTTCTTGATCTCACCGCCCATCTTTACCCAGCCCTTCTTCTCCCAACCTACCGCCCACTGAGTTACGCATTGAATAGAATATTTGGAGTCACAAAAAATTGCGACGGTCTGCTCTTTTTCAATCTCGTTTTTCGCCATTAACAGCGCTTGGTGTAAGGCATGCAGCTCAGCCGTGTTATTAGTACCGTTCGGGTTATACAATCCGTACCAAAGCTCGTCTACAACATCTTTGCGATAAACAGCCACGCCAGAACCCGCTTTGCCAGGGTTCGGTTCACAGCCGCCATCAGTGAATATCTTTGTATCGATGCGCATTTCAGCAATGTCATCAGCTGTGTAGGTTTTAAGGCCTTGAGCCGATGTTTTTTTCTTTGGTGAAGACGCTTTGGACAGCTTATCGCCTTTGAGAGGCGCCTTGGTCGTTGCGACGCTTTTACCGCTAAAGGCCGCTTCGGCTTCAGCCAATGTTTTAAACGACTTATATTTCGCACCAGCAAACTTCTCAACCTGTTTTTTGCAGGTATTCCAGTCGGTGAAAATTCCCTTTTCTCTTCCTTCCCATACCACGTAGAACTTTTGTGCCATCTTTAAATCTCATAATTCGGGTATACCCCACGAGACTATAACTCACTTTCAAAAGCTGACAAAAACCTATCGAAAATACTCAGTCATTTTTATCTATAGTAATGGCTATTGATTTGGTAGTGCCAGCAAACCATTTTTGAACGTAAAGAGACCCAACAATCGGTGCTTTTCCATCTTCAGGAACTTCTTTGTAGCGCACGCTATTTTTGGTTTCTTTTTCGAATTCAAATTGCACAGTGACTGATGACATAAGGGGTCCCATATTAGTATTTTAAAAAATAAAGGGCCATAAGCGATGGCCGCTCTGCTATTCGATTTTCTAGCGCAGCTAACGAACACACATTCGCACAGCTACGATTACAGCTACTTAGCCTTCTTCTTATATCGGTTGCTCCAATCGCTCTTTTGAACAGTTGAAACGTACAAGGCCTCAACCTTATCTCGCGCCCATTGGGTTCGGCGCAAAAACTTTAGCGACGACTTAATTGATGGATCACTCTTGAAGCAATTAATATTGATCCGCTCCGCCAAACCTTCCCAGCCATAGTGCTCTACCAATTTTGTCACAATCATTTCGAGAGTAACGCCATGCAAAGGGTCGTTGGGTTGTTCTCTATCCGTACTCATGGCATAAGCGGACGCAGACTATGCTTCATTATTGTATGACTGCTTATAGGATTGCTTGTACGATTGATAAACACGTAGAAACAGAAAGCCATGCACAACAATGGCACCAAGCACTATCAGGGCCAAAAATATTCCCGCAGAACCTTTGAAGTTATTGGCGCCAATAATGGTTTCCCAACCACCCATAACCTTGCTGGGCATTTCCATAAGAATCACCAGTATTACATCAAAAACGCCAGCGGCAATGATCAAATCGCTGTTGTGTGACAAAGCCTCGTTCAATTTGTTCATAGTTGCTCCTGCGGTGCCAAATAACGACGACTTTAGTCGCCACTAATGCGCTAATTGCTGGCTGCGCAATACCAGAGCGATAGTCAGTCCTGCGACGCGTATTCTACTCGTAGTCTTCATCTGAAAGCTCGTAACTGCAAAGGTCTTCTACCACTGAGTTAAATTCAATACTAAACCACTCTCGAAACATAGCAAAAGTGCGATTACCAGGCCACTTAGCTTCACTGGTATGCCAACCTCCCAGTTCCAACTGAAAGATCATATCGAACCCTTCGGCTAGAATTTCCATAGCCTCAAAATCGTCATTGTACTCTGGGATCAAATAAACGGTTCTCTCGTTTTCCGCCCCCGGCACTGTTCCGGTATCATCCAATTGTGCTGCCCATTCTATATAGGGCTGCTTTGGACGAACTAATACTGAACCGCGATTTATCATAATAAATTACCTATGTTGTCATTCTCGGGCTATGTGTTGCTAATTGGCGACATTGACACGCTTCTCAAGTACGCACATCTCTTTGCCTTCGGAGTAAGCACAAATTAATAAATGCGCCAATCGCGACACCAATCGTGTAACAAACCAGATCACTGAACTTAAAACCAAAGCCCAAAATTAGGCCGCCAATCTTTGTGTTACGAATAGCGTCTATCCAGGGTGCATGGTAAAGCTGCGAAACCTCAATAGCAAAAGCGAATGAGAGTGCGAGACAGGCCGATATAACAATTGCCTGCGCGGGAAATAGAAACCGAACGCCCCAAAAAACCATTAATGCCCAAAGCGCGTCGCCTGCATACGTAGCCACCACATTAGGCAGAGTAAGTAGCTCCGAACGAGATAACAGCCCCAGCGCCATGGTTAGAATCACTAGGGCTAAGTATGTAATACGTTCCTTAATAATATGCGCCCTACTTCCCAGCCGAACAACTAAAGATTAGCCAGTCATCCAGCACGGCTGCCGTTTGGCATGGCATTCTCTGGCATTGCTAAACAGGGATTAATCTTATCTTCAAAACCAATATCAAACAGCATGGCCTGTGACAGCTCACCCGCCATTTTTCTTTCTGGAAGGTTTACTACAAACAAAGCTTGCTTACCTTCAATCTCGCGTGGGTCTTCCCTCTCCTTTTTAATTCCTGAAAGAATTGAACGAGTATGGTCGCCGAAATCAACGGTGAGTTTCATCAGCTTATCAGACTTGGCAACGTCCGAAACCGTGATAATCGTTCCGACCCTTATGTCCAATTTCGAAAAGTCTTCAAAGCTAATCAGTTTCTTGATGGGAGCAGGTGTCATAAGTAATTTCCTAATGGTAGGGTATTGCGCAGCTTTTATAATCCAATACTACAAGGCATTTCGCTCCATAACCTCTGCCAGAGCGTTCGAATTGTGCGCCCTCAACTGGCGTATAATTTCTGCTCTTTCAGCCTTGGTTTTATTCTGACTCAACTTATTTTTGCACTGTATCTCATCTATAGTTACCTCGAATCCCACTATAGCCTCTAGAAGCGACGCCTTATAATTCGGCAACCAAGGTTTCTCAAAACCCTCCTCGTATTTACCCGTAAGGGTATCAATAACCCTCTTTAGCTCATCTTTGTCACTGAGTATTTTGCACTTGCCGTAGACATGAACCGCTTGGTAGTTCCAAGTTGGCACACCGGGAGCTTCATACCAGGAGGGAGATATGTAGTCGTGCGCCCCTTCAAAAGTAAGCAGCACATCCTGATCGTTTAGCTCTTCGTGCTGAGGGTTTTGCCTGGCAAGATGCCCAAACACTCTCACCCTGTCTTCAGACAATAGAAATGGCACATGGCTAGAGAAAATACGGCCCGCAACCTGAGAAATCAACTGGCCAAACGCGTTGGCCTCAATAAGGGCAAAAGCTTGATCTATGTCATCAATCTCAAAGCGCTTTGGAATGTACATGCATTTTCCTTGAGTTCAAGCGTTCTCTTTTAACGACAGCCATGATTGACCATCATTGCGCAATAACAATTCTATCTTGCCTCACAAATAAACCCCTATCAAAGAGCTTATTTTATGAAATAGCGTACTGGCCGCTATCAATCAAGCTAAGCCAATGCAACGCGGCAGCTTCGGCAGAATCTTCAGCGGCTGATGCAAAGACTGAAAACAACAGCAAAAATGACGTGGCAAATAAATTTTTCATGCGATTCTCCTTAATTGCATATATGCCCACTGACAGCGAGGTAGAGGGCGGTTATTGCATATAATGTAGCAGATCAACATACTCGTAAAGTGCTACACACAGAACCTTTGGCCTTTGGCAATGGTTTGTGGAATACATCGTGCCTCAGCATTTTACGCTAAACTAAAAGCATGAAAACTATCCGATACCTATCGCTCTTTGGCGTATTGCACTTAGCTGGCCTGGCAATGAGCGGTGCGGTGCAGGCTCAAATGTACAAATGGACCGACGCCAATGGCCAGGTTCATTATTCTGACAATAAGCCGAGTAACAGTCAGAACGATAAGTCGCTTCAGGTTTTGGATAATGCAAAGTCGCCATCAACAACTACTGCAACACTTAAAGCTCGAGAGCCCTCCAAACTTGCCCGACCTATTATGATTAGGCCACCGAAGCTGCCGTGGGGCGACGGCGACACAAACATTGTTGGCGACCAAGCAGAACATGTTGGTCTGTATCACTTTGGTAGCGCCTGTGTTTCACCAACGGCCATGGTCTTGCCTGACGCCCTAATACGCCACCCACGCTTTTTTCCTACGGCACACACTATTGGCTATGAAGTGGTGAGAACCCTGGACAAAAAGAACTACAAAGCTCTGTGGCACCCGGTACACAAAAACTTGAATAGGGAGCGATTCCACGACGGCATTGTTATTGATATTCGAATTCCAAAACTAAAATACCAAGTGTGCTACAAGAGCAAAACTCGAAACTACCGTAACACCTCTATTAATAAATTAACGGAGGACAAATTCACTTATAAAAAACTAGCCTTAACCGCTGTGTGGGATGTGAGCACAGCCAATGGCGAGCCCCTTGCCAGCTTTACAACCAAAGTAAATGGCAGAGCATGGATTCACGATTCGGGATATGCCTCTACTTTTGCACGCACACTGGACAGAGCCCTGGCTCAATTGTTTAGCCAAACTGACTTTCAAGCGTTGCTGTATGACGGCTACGAAGGGCCTCTGCCAGAACCAAACAACAGGTCGGCCGAGGAAAGCGTACTAGAGTCAATAATGGATAGGTCGAACTCGCTTTTTTTGAGCGTGCAACAGCAAGTGGCGGCCTATGCGGGCTTCAGTAAACAAGCCAAGTTGACCGAAGTGTTTGCGATAACCCAGCAAGTGAAAACCAGAATGACGGAGCACTATATGACTCACGATATGTGGCCGGGGTCTTTGGAGCAGCTTGGTATATCCTCCTCCAGTTACGCGGCAGACTCAGACATACTCGACGCCATTTACACCAGCATTGATGGCACGATTACTATGGAGCTTAGTGACTCCTATGGCGAAGAGCCATTGATAGAGTTTCGGCCGAACGTTTCAGTCAATTCAATGCTTTCCTGGCACTGCGCCAGCAACCTTAGCCCCGATCTATTGCCTGCATCGTTAGAATGCGAGGCACTCTATTAAAGTGCCTCATGGCGATGCCTGGCACTGCAAAACACGCTTAGATTTCACCCGTGGTCAATAACTCTGCTCGCTCAGCCACAGACTCATCGACCAGTTTGATGCCTTTCTCAATTCGCTCCCGATAAAGCCACTCGATCAACCAAGCCAACGGACCGCTCATAAGCTCATGATGGACCAAGAGCGTACCGCCATTAGACGCCCTGGATAACAAGCGGCAACGAGTACCGCGCGCCAAAAACCCATACCAGCCTGCCGACTGCCAACATAATTCCTGTTCGCTCTTCACCGAGAGTACGATATTTTTTACCCGCTGCACCTCTTCGTTCAGATGTGCCTCTACCCATACTACTTCCCCCACCTCAACACGCCCTGTTACCTTGGGCGAGTATCGGTTCCATTCTGGATAACGTTCGATGTCGATCAATAGAGACCAAACAGTAGAAGGTTCAGCGGCAATCACAACTTCGTGTCTCACTTCCCAATCAGAGTCAATAACGAAAGTAGCGGCCATCATTAAAACGACCACGGCGGCTATTGATTTCAAGCTATTGTTCACCTTTAAATTCCGACTCGCATTCCGTCACCGCATAGCTACGCTTCTGGCCTCTTTCAAAGAGTTTGTCTTCATCAATCTCTATTTCTCTCGCAACGTCGGGCTCGCTCAACTTTTCGCTGCAAGCCTTAAACGTGGCCTCATCCGGAAACCATATTTCAAGCAATACATCGAATTCTGGTGCTTCAATGATTCCATCATTGCCCGGGAGAGAATCCAGATAGCGCCGCAGGTAACGGACCGCAAAGCTATTGAGATACTTTTCGCCAATAAGCCTGTGATGACTTTCATAATAAGCGCGAAAACTCTCGGTGGACATGCCAACTTTTTTCTTAAGTGTAGTAACCACTTTTATCATTAATCAGCTCCAATCGCTCGAAGGAATATATTGCCGGGGAGATAAACCCATGATAAGCCAACTGCCCTGCAATCGACACGGATTGAAATTTACTCAACATAAAGGCCGCCGCAGATTCACCAACGAGGCAGCGCCCAGGCGCCTGTCTCGTGCTTACCGTTGTTATGCGTCACTCTAGATACCCATTTTGATTGCCCCGTTCGATGCATTGCTCCATAAAGAATCTGTCTGACATTAGGAGTGAGACGTAAGATTGAACAACTGTGAGTGCGGCCTTGGATGCCGAACTAACAACGACCTCATCACTTTCATCGTCAAAATTAATTGCACTTAATGTTACCGGGGACTCTATCTCCAACGCGGCGGTTATGAGGCCCATCCAAGTAGCGCCACCACCCTGCAATTGATTCGACTCCATGAACTGAAGAGTTTCACTCCGGTAATCAAACACGGAAATAAAGAATTCATTCTGCGCACCCTCAGCAATCGTATTACCAATTTCCTCTGACATAACTTGAGCTCCGAATGAATATAGGACCATAAGACAAACTACAATTCTTAGCATGAAGCATCACCCCAGCAGCAACGGCGAGCCAAAGTCGCAAGCTTATCACCGCCCGATTGCTCGCCGTCTTTATGTGTCTTTTTGACTTATCTTATTATGCCAAATTCGCAAAATCGTTATGTTAGGGTCGGTAATTAGATAACGAACGGTATAGCTTAGGACGTAAATATCGCGTATCGATTCGGGGCTAGGCGCACTGCCAACGGGCAAGCCCATCTTTGGTAAAACCCTTAGCTTGTCTACACCACTCAACAATTCGCTAGCAACACCTTGTGCGACTACTGGGTTTTTATTCTCGATAAACTCACGCAACCGAATCAAATCCTCGATGGATTCGCGCGAGTAAGAAACCTTCATACTTTAGGTGGATTGTTCTCGTTAGGAGATCCCCAGCTCTCCAGCCATGCGGTCACTTCCTTTGCATCAATGATCTCGCCGGCCTGTACTGAACTGAGAGCAACCAGCGTGTCAGCACAGCGTTCATCTTCCATGGCTTGCCGGGCAATAAATTCTCTAATTGCTTGATTAATAATATAGTTTTTACTTCTATCAAGTTTCTGAGAGCGCTCCTTCAGTGGCGCTTCAACCTCGGGGTTTAGTCGAATGCTGGTAACGCCCATGCCATTTCCTAAATTTTATCTAGTTGTAATACAAAATAATACATGCCGAAGATTGGGTCAAAAACGCATAACACCATGTTGAGTGGCGCTTTACAGGCAACGACGCTTGGCGTAGCCAACCGCGGCGGCTGTAAATGTGCCCACTCCAATAATTCGTTAGACAGCGGAAATCCATCACCTTGAAGGCTTGCCTCTCAGGATCTGATCAAGCGTGGATTCACCGATAATGGAGCCATCTGAGGCCAGCGATTCCGCAAGTAAGCCATCGGGCGCATATAGATTGAATAGAACGAGAGCACCTTCCGCGCCGCCACGTTCCATATGTACGTCGCCAGGTTCTTTGGAAGCGTAATCGCCCGCTTTGCGTATTCGAGTAATCAGCTCTTCGCCGGTTTTAGGGTCCACGTCTACGACGTGAAGTTCTCCCTCAAGGACGGTGGAGGTAGTCCGAGCGGTGTGGCGATGGAAATGACAATAACTGTTTGGAGCCCAACGGTAGAGAAGATCAACGTGACCGTCCTGATTTGCGCTTAGTAGCGCGGCCGAATAGTCGATTGGATAATCAAATGTGTCATCCCCGGTGAAGTGCTTCCATCGAAGTTCTTGATTTTGCAGTAGATTCATACTGTCCTCCGTCGAATCAGATTAACGCATATCCAAGCCGCCTAACGCAATGCAGCGCACCAGCTGAAGGCGTCGTCTTCAGCGTTGTCTTATAAATCAAGGCCAACACTCTGCAATGCTGCGGCTATGAGTAACACAACTAATAGAGCCATTGCGTACATGGCAATGAACTGGAATGCTATTGCACTAACTCCGAGTGCCACTGCCCCTCCCGCCATTCGTTTTGGTTCGGATTTTGCGTAACCAACGATGCCTAGGATTAATGCTAAGCCACCGAGCATTGCGGTAACAACCTGTACTATTTTGTCAGCCCCCCAAGAAACGGTAACGAACTCTTTTTCAACTTCTTTGCCCTTTAAGGCATCTAGAGCAGCGGTTCTAATCGAAGCGACTTTATCTCCCACGAGGCTTTCGATGGTTGGTTGGGGTGAGAAGGGGCCAGCCCAAAAGCTGAAAAGGGCCATAATTAGGGCAACGCTTCCTACGGTAATTCCAATAGATGACAGTTTCATATTTATTACTCCCGGCGTGTGATTTTTGATCTATAACCCAAGGTTAAACAGCGCCGCTTTTTGGCGGCTGTTCGAACCCGTTGTTATGTGTTGCCGCATGCGCCGCGAAGCCTATGATTATTAGGCCGTACAATATAAAGAACATTTTCTCTGAGGAGAACTGGATGACTAAACTAGAGCCTATTGCGTGCTCCGTCATGCGTTGAGCTATTAGAATTTCTGC
>JBGCFQ010000048.1:0-14955 GCA_045106985.1 Pseudomonadales bacterium
TCGGTTTCTAACAGCTGCTTTAATGTAGCGATGTCATTGTTAAGTTGAGTGCGCAATTCAACACCAAGCGATTGATATTCATCGTCAACCAATCGCTTATCGTAGTACGCGGAGAGTGCCGCATCTGATTTAGCAAACACCATTTCCAGCATCGATAAACGAGTGGCAAAAAATGGCCATTGTTCGCGCATATTTTTCAATAGCTCGCCTTGCCCGGCGTCTAGCATTTCTTGCAAAGCGCTCGCAGCCCCTAACCAGGCCGGTAATACCAGACGATTTTGACTCCAGGCGAAAATCCAGGGTATTGCCCGTAAGCTGCTTATGCTGTTGTCGGCTTTGCGTCGTGACGGCCGCGAGCCAATCGGTAATGAACCCAACTCCTGCTCAGGTGTTGCCTGGCGGAAATAGCTTACAAAGTGTTTCTCGCCTCGAACCATCTCACGGTAATTGCTACAAGATGCCTCAGCCACTTTATCCATTAATTCACGCCATTCCTTTTTAGGTTGAGGCGGTTCGAGTAAATTCGCTTTCAGTATTGCACTTGAATAAAGAGCCAGTGTTTTCGTCGCTATAGAGCCGGTTCCAAGTTTGGCACGAATCATTTCTCCTTGTTCGGTAACGCGAAGACCTGCCTGCAAAGAGCCGGGGGGCTGCGACACCAAGGCTGAATGCGCGGGTGCGCCACCACGGCCAATGGTTCCGCCGCGGCCATGAAACAACAATAGCTCAGTATCAAAACGCTTGGCCACCTGAATCAAGCTCTCTTGCGCACGGTATTGCTCCCATGCGGCTGCCAGCACGCCAGCGTCCTTCGCTGAGTCTGAATAGCCGATCATAACCATCATGCTATGCCCGATAAGCTCGCGATAGTGCGCTTCTTCGAGCAGTGACTGCGTTACATCCGCTGCATTCTTTAAGTCGTCCAAGGTTTCGAACAAAGGAACTACCGGCAGATGATAAGTACTGCCACGCTCTTTCAAAAGTAGCTCTACAGCCAGCACATCGGACGCCGCAGATGCCATTGAAATAACGTACGCCCCAAGCGCTTCCTGCGGCTGGAGAACTACCAGGCGACAAGTGTCCAATAATTCTTGCGAATCGGCCTCAGGCTGCCAATTAGCAGGTATTAGCGGGCGATTGCTTTGCAGTTCACTGCGAAGAAAGTCGAGCCGCTCCTGCTCGTTCCATTGCGCATAATCGCCCAAGCCCAAATACCGAGTTAACTCAGAGAATAGCTTTTCGTGAACGGATGATTCCTGGCGAATATCATGACGTACCAGATGCACGCCAAAACAGCTTACGCGCCGTAGAGTGTCTAACAGAGCCGACTGCGCAATATCGCCCATTCCGCATTCGCATAGCGATCGATAACAACTGTGCAGCGGCTCCCACAATTGCTTAGCGCTCAATAGAACCTTGCCGTCTTCCATAGCATTGCCTGCGAGTTGGCGCTCGAGGTGGTGCAATGTGTTTTTCAAATCTTGTCGAAGTGGTTTAAGTATTTCTCGATACGGTTCTCGTGCGTCGTCACCAACGGAAGACCTAAGCTCCGCGTTGCAACGTGACATCGACAATTCATCAATGAGCTGGTTCAGATCACGCAGGTAGAGGTCGGCTGCTTGCCAGCGACTTAGTAACAATACTTCTTTAGTGACTACTGCTGTCACGTTTGGGTTACCGTCGCGATCCCCACCCATCCATGAACTGAACTTTACCGGGGCCGCCGCTATTGGAAGATGAGTACCAGTGGCCGAGAACAAGGTAGTATCAAGACGCCGAAGAAAACGTGGCACGGCTTGCCACAAAGAATTTTCAACAACAACGAAGCCTGATTTGGCCTCGTCTACTGGCGTTGGTCTGTTCTCCCTGAAATCCTGGCTATGCCAAATCTGAGCTACAAGTTCACGAAGACGCTCAACGATCGCCGCCTTCTCTCTTTCAGTTCGCCCTTGTAGCTCCAACTGGTCAAGACAGGAATCGATCTGTTCGTATTTGTGTATTAGGGTGCGTCTGGCTATTTCAGTAGGGTGCGCCGTTAGAACAAGATCAATGCTTAGATTCTCTACCGCCGCTGTAACATCAGCGGCAGTAATATCTTTATCGAGAAGCTCGGCAAACACACCCTCAAGCTCAACAGTCGCGGAAAACTCCTGGTCCATACCTCGAGACACTGCATGTCTTTGCTCAGCGATGTTTGCGAGTGTCAAGAACTGGCTAAAAGCTCGCGCCACGGGAAGTAGCTGCGCTTCGTCCAGGTCTGACAAAACGCTCTCTAAGACTTGGTAATCAGCTGGCTGCTTGAGCCGTGCCAACTTGGACAGTTGACGGATACGTTCAACGGCATTCAAAACTTGCGGCCCTTCAGCGTCAGAGATAACCTTACCTAAAATGCTGCCCAGCAAACTTACGTTGCGGCGCAATGGTTCGTAGAGAATATCGCTCATAAGTTAGCCTTTCTTACCATTGACCAAGCTTGCTTAGCAGGTCGCACACTCGACTGGAGTAACCCCATTCGTTGTCGTACCAGTTTAGTACACGCACATAGCGCCCACCGGTTACTCCTGTGAAGCCAGAGTCGTAAATGGACGAGTGCGAGTTGCCTATAATGTCGGATGACACAATGGGCTTATCAGTGAACTGTAATATGCCTTGAAAACTTTCTGTATCGGCTGCTTGTCGCACAGCGTCGTGCACATCCTGATAGCTAACATCCGTTTTCAACTTCGCAAAGAAATCTACCACGGAGCCATCAGGCACTGGCACTCGTGCTGCTATGCCGTGCAACTTTCCTTGCAGCTCAGGAAGCACTTCACCTACGGCCTTAGCGGCACCGGTTGACGTTGGTATTATGTTTTCGGCCGCGGCTCGGCTTCTGCGCCAATCTGAGTGCGGCACATCAGCAAGACGCTGATCGTTTGTATAGGCATGCACGGTATTGATAACGCCTTCTTCTATTCCAAAAGCATCGTTCAACACTTTGGCCATTGGCGCCAGGCAGTTAGTTGTGCAGCTGGCATTTGAAATTATCTTATGTTCCTTATTCAAGCCTTCATCATTAACCCCTAGCACTACCGTATAGTCGATAGGCTCGGCGGCCGGCACCGTAAGAATTACGCGCTTGGCTCCTGCAGTCAAATGCTGCTCCAGCTGCTCGCGTGTTCTGAACACACCTGTAGATTCTACAACGGCGTCAATTTCCAACTCTGCCCAGGGCAAATCAGCAGGGTTGCGCTCGCACAGCAGTTTCACCCGGCTGTCTGGTGTGACAAAGAAACCGTCTTCCAAATGCAATGACTTACCGAACGGCCCCATCACAGTGTCGTAATTCAATAAATAACGCAGCGCATCAGGATCAAACAGATCGTTGATTGCGACTACGTCAATCTCGGGGTTGTCTTCAAGAATTCGAAATACCGACCGGCCAATTCGACCAAAACCATTGATTGCGACTCTCATTACGCTTTCTCCCCTGCTTTATCCACTGCCTGGTCCAGACGGTTGTACAACCTTACCGTATCCAGCATTCGAGCCGCATGCCCAAGGTTTTCATACCAACTAAGGGTTTTTATGATGTTCTGCCCCGCCTTAATCGTTCCTTTTGTATCAAACAGCAAAGAATAGGAACTGCCGATTACGTCGGACGAAACAATGGGGTCTTCGACAACACCCAAGACTCCCGCGTAGTCAGGCGCGCTTTTTCGCATCACCTCGTTTATGTCTTCAGCGCTAACGTTCTTTTCTTTCATCACGAGATTTGCATCTAACAAACAGCCTTCTTGAACCGGCACATTTAACACGTAGGTGAGAACCTTGTTAGAAAATTCTGGCAACACATGGTCCAGCCACAAATGCGCTTCGTGTGTGTTAGGAATAATGTTTTTTGCGGCTGAACGGCTGCGACGAAAATCACTACCAGCATAGTCCTGTAGCGCTTGGTCACTGGTATAGCAATGCACACTGGTAATGCTGGCACATTCGATCTCAAAGTGACTGGACAAAATATGCAGAAGCAAGCACAAGGCACTTGAGGTCGGCGAGCCAGCAGAAATCATTTGGTCATTACGATCGGCCAAATTGTCATTCACCCCCGCAACAATTATGCGATCGATCGCGTCGACCGGCAGGGAACGCAACAATACGCGTGGTGCACCATTACCCAAATGTGCTTGCATGTAACTGCGCTCGCGATAAATGCCAGTGGCATCAATCACAGCGTCAACCTGAAATGCATCCCATGGCATTTCAGCCGGTTGATCAATTGGCATTAAACGAGTTTTGAATGCCGGATTGACTAAATAGTTGCCTTCCAATTCATACCGGCTAGCGTCTTTAACTTCAGAGCACAGTAGGTAATGCAGAATTTTTGGGTCGCCTATATCAGCGATTGCAACGATTTCTATGTCACTGCTATGTGACGCCAACTCATAGAGTTGACGACCTGTTTGACCAAAGCCCATTAGGCCAATCCGGATCGGTTTCTTTGTAGCCATATTTATTCTCTAAAGGGTTGTTTGCGAGAAAGCGCTGTAAGTTGACGTCTAACTCACAGCTTCTCGAGCCAATTCTTCAATTTGTTCCCACTGCCCGGCCTCTATCATGTCGGCTTTAACCATCCATGAACCACCGATGCAAGTGACACAGTCAAGCGCTAGGTATTCGCGAAAATTGTCCGGGTTCAAACCACCGGTTGGGCAGAATTGAACCTCTGGAAAGGGCCCAGCTAAAGATTTAAGCAAGCTAACACCGCCGATTGCTTCCGCGGGAAATACCTTGAACAGATTAATATCGTGTTCGCGACCAAGCATGATTTCACTTGCGGTTGAGATACCGGGGATAAACAGAACGTCACGTGCTTTTGCCGCACGAATCAATGCTTCTGAAATTCCCGGGCTTAACACAAATTCAGCGCCGGCCTGCACAGCGTTGACGAGCTCCAAGACGTTAGTCACCGTGCCAGCCGCTACTGTGATTTCAGGCACCTGCTCTTTTATCGCCTTAATACAAGCAAGGGCATTACTGGTTCTCAGTGTTACCTCTATCGCAGACATGCCAGCACTAGCCAATACTTGAGCTAACTTAACGCTGCGCTCAATGTCGTCTGTAACAACAACAGGTAAAACCTTACATGTTCTAATAGTTTCTAATAAAGTCATATTCACCACACTGATGCACCGCTGTCGGCGGTTCCGACAACGTTCCTAAAATTACTGAATAAGCCGCGACCTAAAGAGCTGCCTCTGCGATCGCATGTCGCCGTTTCTCTTGCCTCCAGCTCTTGGTCGTTTACCTGCGCTTGCAATACTCCAGCCTGGGCATCAAGCCGAATGATATCTCCAGTCTGCAGGCGTGAAATTGGTCCACCTTCCAATGCTTCCGGCGACAAATGAATAGCCGCCAGTATTTTTCCTGAGGCACCTGACATACGCCCATCGGTCACTAGCGCTACTTTAAAACCACGATCTTGCAACACGCCTAAGTAAGGCGTGAGCTTGTGCAATTCAGGCATGCCATTCGCCTTTGGGCCCTGAAAACGCAGCACAACAACCACATCCTTATCCAACTCGCCCGCCTCAAATGCCTGCTTAAGCTCATCTTGTTCGGTGAACACAACACAGGGTGCCTCTACTATCTGGTGTTCTGCTGCTACGGCCGACACTTTAGCCACGCTTAAACCAAGATTGCCAGACAGCAGACGCAGCCCACCTTCTTCAGAGAACGGCTGCTCTATCGTGGTAAGAACTTCAGGTACATTGCTTTCGATAACAGGCCTACTCCATATCAGACCCTCATCAGCATTGTTGTCTTTTGGTTCTGGCATGTTTTGATAAGCATCAAGCCCGTCACCGAGCAAATTTCTAACATTTTCATTAAGAAGGCCAGCGCGACGTAATTCGTGTACCAGAAACGCCATGCCTCCGGCTTGCTGAAAGACATTAATATCGGCTTCACCATTTGGGTACACGCGCGCCAGTAATGGCACTGCCCGAGACAAACGATCAAGATCACTCCACAGCAGTTTAATGCCCGCGGCTTCAGCCATTGCCACAAGGTGAAGGGCGTGATTGGTTGAGCCGCCCGTGGCGAGAAGTGCCACGCACGCATTAACCAGGGAAGCCTCTGTGAACACCTCATACAAGGGACAAGGCCGATGATTGCCCGCCGTTGCTTCAATAACGCGGCGTACGGTTTCTGTTGTCATCATGCCCCGCAGAGGGCTGTCGGGACTAATGAAAGACGCTCCAGCCAGCTGCACACCCAACATTTCCATCAATACTTGATTGCTATTGGCTGTGCCATAAAAGGTACAAGTACCTGGGCTGTGGTAAGAGGCCGACTCGGCGTCTAACAATTCATCTTTGCTGGCTTTGCCCTCAGCGAAACGCTGCCTTACGGCCGCTTTCTCTTTATTAGGCAAGCCTGAAGACATTGGTCCTGCTGGCACAAAACCAACCGGCAAATGACCAAACTGCAACGCTCCTATCATCATGCCCGGCACGATTTTATCGCACACACCAAGACATAGAACGCCATCAAACACGTTGTGACTAAGGCTAATAGCCGTTGCCATTGCGATCACGTCGCGACTGAACAGGCTCAGCTCCATGCCAGGCTGGCCCTGCGTAACGCCATCACACATGGCTGGAACGCCGCCAGCAACCTGTGCGGTGGAGCCCACTTCTCTAGCGGCCTCTTTAATGATGTCTGGGTAGTCTTTGAGTGGCTGATGCGCCGACAACATATCGTTGTAGGCAGTGACTATTCCTAGATTAGCGCTCTGCATTAGGCGCAAAGCTTGCTTGTCTTGCTCACCGCAGGCTGCATAGGCGTGCGCCATATTGCCGCACGACAAACGCTGCTTCGGCGGCTCATCACGCTGCATAGCCTGCATATTTACCAGATACTGCTGGCGAGTAGCAAAGCTACGCTCGACAATATCGCGAGTGACCTGCTCAACAACCTTATTCATTTGCCCGCTCATTTGCTCAGTCCTTTCCCTGTGATAACAACCGTCTAAGTAACATCAATGGTCTGCGTGATAACAATACAGCGGTGTTTGGTGCTGTTGCAGCATGGCCCGAATGGGCAACTGCTGAACAGATCCTGGCTCAGTTGCTTGATTCAACACCGACAGTTTTTCATCACCAACAGTGTGCAGATATATCTCTCTAGCGTTTAGAATTCTTGGCAGCGTAAGTGTCATGCGCGGATGGGCCAAACTGGTCTCGACGATACCGCAGCAGGGCTCGCCCTGGCGCGGCTCAAGAGCGTATTGCAAGGGCTCCCCTCTAGGGAATAACGACGCTGTATGACCATCGGAGCCCATTCCTAGCACAACCACATCAAAAGCGCCGCCGATGGCCCGTAGACGTTCAGCAACAGCTTGCTCGGCAATGAATGGGCTGCTTGTAGCCACTTTTAAGCTAATAAACTCTGCAGACTCTGCGTGATTTTTTAGAAGGTGCTTGCGTACTAAGGCGGCATTAGAGTCAGGGTGATCCGCGTCTACCCATCGCTCATCCACCAAAGTCACAATAACGGCACTCCAATCTATGCTCGAGAGTGACAGTTGCTCAAACAAAGGTATGGGTGTACTGCCACCGGAAACCGCAAGCGTTGCACGGCCGCGCTCAGCAATAGCATGAGCCAAGGTTTTGCTAATACGAGCACTTAGCTCGTCAACCAGTGCAGCGTTGTCTGAAAATCGTATCAATGACGGTATCTCGCTTTTCATCAGAGGTCCTTATAGTGATGCCAATCACGGCCATCACGGTCTAACATCACCAAAGAGTTCTTTGGACCCCAACTTCCTGCCGAGTATGGCTCTGCCGGCATACGGGTCTCATCCCAGGCGGAAATTATTTGGTCTATCCATGCCCAGGCAGCATCAACTTCATCACCACGCATAAACAAACCGGGATTGCCCCGAAACACTTCCATCAATAAGCGTTCGTAAGCGTCGGGATAGCGAAGCTGAAATGTTTCTGAAAAACTGAGGTTAAGCGGCACCGGGCGCAACTGAAGGCTTCCAGGCCCAGGTTGCTTACTCATAATAGAAAGCTGCACACCTTCATCTGGCTGAAGTCTTATCGTTAAGCGATTAGCTTCTAGCTCTCCAGATTCGGCGCTGTAAATACTGTGGGCAACCGGCTTAAACTGTACAACAATTTCAGAACACTTGGTCGCCATGCGCTTGCCTGTACGTAAATAAAACGGAGTTCCGCTCCAGCGCCAGTTGTCTATCTCCGCTTTAATGGCAACAAATGTTTCGGTGTTGCTTGGCGAGTCATCGTCCAGATCATCAAAAAAGCTATTCACCACTTTTCCATCAATAGCGCCGCCGCTGTACTGCCCTCTGGCGGTTACGCGTTTAACGTTGCTGGCTGTTATTGGCTTTAGCGAACGCAGAACCTTTAGCTTTTCATTACGAATATCATCATGATGCTGACTCGCTGGCGGCTCCATTGCCACAAGGCAAAGCAACTGCAATATATGGTTTTGCAACATATCGCGTAGCGCGCCGGCTTTGTCGTAATAAGACCCACGCGAGCCCACACCGAGTTTTTCAGCCACAGTAATTTGTACGTGGTCTATGTGCGCCCTATTCCATAACGGCTCGAACAAGGCATTGGCGAAACGCAGCGCTGAAAGGTTTTGAACGGTCTCTTTACCGAGGTAATGATCTATTCGATAGATCTGGCTTTCGTCAAATACGGAATTCAGTTTCGCATTGATTGCACTCGCTGACTGCCTGTCTCGACCGAGGGGCTTCTCGACAACGATTCGAGAGTTTTCAGTTATCAGCCCGGCGCTTTGAATTTGTAGGGCCGTGTCACCAAACAGCGACGGCATGGTCGCCAGGTAAAATGCTCGAATACGCTGGGTTGGCGCCTTCAACTGCTCAATCAGGGTCGACCAGGTTGAGGCGACCGTAATATCAAGACAGCAATAGTCGATGCGACTAGAGAAGCGCTGCCATGTGGCCTCTTCAATAATGTCCAAATTGGCGTAACTGACCAAGGCTTCACGTACCTGAGTAACGTAATCGTCACGACTCATGTCGCTTCGCGCCACTCCGATAATCACGCTGTCGTCACTGAACTGCTCATCGCGGTCACGATGGAACAAGGCCGGCAGCAACTTGCGCATGGCTAAATCGCCAGTGGCGCCAAAGATCACTAGTTCAAATGGGTCAGCAGGTACAAACTCGGACATAATATGGGTGCTCTAATTGTAGTAATACTCCCTTATCTGCATAATATGCCCAAAATAACGAACATCAAGTTCATAATACATGTAGTAAAACTACATAGCGCATATAACAACAGGTAAGATGCTAAATTCAATAGACCAAAGACTCGCCACCCTAAGCCCCGCCGAACAACGAGTCGGTGAGTGGATACGAAGCAACCCCGAGGCCTCCTTGCACATCGCCGTGGCATCGTTAGCCGCCAACGCCAATGTTAGCGAGCCGACAGTAGTACGTTTTTGCCGCTCAATGGAATGCTCTGGCTTCAGGGAATTCAAACTTCGGCTAGCCCAAAGCCTTGCGGATACTCGTTCTCGATACCACAGCGACGTGACGCCTAATGACAGCATTCGTGATATCGCTCATAAAGTGATGCGTCGCAGCACTCGCGAGCTTAATTCCGCATTGCAGCAAGTCAATACCGACACGCTAGAGCGGGCCATATTTGCGATGTCAAAGAGCCAGCAAATTTTGTTCTACGGCGTTGGCGCCTCAGGGATAGTGGCGCTCGACGCGCAGCATAAGTTTTTTCGCCTGGGAATACCTTGCACACCGTATACCGATCTACCAACGATTTTACAGTCTGCTTCTATTGCCCACTCTGGAGTTGTGATTGTGGCTATATCCAAGTCTGGCACTAATGAGCATCTAGCGCGTGCTGCAAAAAGTGCACGTGATAGTAAAGCCGAGGTTATCAGCCTTGCCCCGGCGAATTCTGCTTTAGACAGTTCCGCTTCTATCAAGTTGCGACTCGCCAGCTCAGAAGATACCAGCCTATTTACGCCAATGAGCAGCCGGCTCGCGCAATTGTGCGTATTGGATATGCTGCAGGTAGGCCTGGCAACCACAATGGGCGACAAGGCGAGTGACAAACTAAAACGCACCAAAGCGGCAATGCTATAATTGCGAGCATGAAAAAAGATCTAAACAAGTACTTACAAGCCAGCGACTTTATTAATAGCGATGCAGCAAGCATTATTGAGTGCGCTAAAGCACACACCAACCCAGACAACAGCGATACAGATAATGCCATTGCTTTGTACTACTTTGTGCGCGACAGCGTTCGCTATAACCCTTATACCGCAACCATTAGCCGCGACACTTTAACGGCAACGTCGGCTTTAGAAGCTGGCGAAGCCTGGTGCGTCCCAAAAGCAGTGCTGATGGCAGCCTTGTGCCGTGCTGCGGGCATACCCTCCAGAGTTGGATTTGCCGATGTGCGCAATCATCTATCCACAGCGAAAATGCGGGCAAGCATGAACTCTGATATTTTTTATTTTCATGGCTATTGCTCGAATTACCTTAACGGAAAATGGGTTAAATCAACGCCGGCTTTTAACTTGAGCCTCTGCGAAAAGTTTAACCTCAAGCCTTTAGAGTTTGACGGCGTTAACGACAGTCTTTATCACGAGTTTGACAATAACGGTAACCGTCATATGGAATACGTTAGTGAAAGAGGCGAGTATCTAGATATACCGTATGATGACTTGATGGAAGTTTTTAATGAGCACTATCCAGATGTAATTGCTGGCAGCGCCAAAACCCAGCTAAACAGCGCCGACTGGGAAGCCGATGTGGATGAAGAAACTGGCGGCTAGTAAATTGGCCATTCCCACAACAAGTAATGCCCTAAACAAGCGAAACATGGAATAGGCGGCAGCCCCTTCTTTTAACTGAGACCTAACTACCGCTTCAGCTAAAAGAAGGGCCAAATGGACTGCGCCAGACCATCGTTTTGATCTATCTGCTTACGAAGCGATAGGGAGCACTCTCAGATAAATCATCGTCACTAGCGTACTTTCGCTACCGAGACCTAACGAGAGTGAATCAGGAATGTGCAAACAATATGCATGAGAGCACCCAGGGCGCTCTCACAACAGGGTTTTGTGAAGGATTAACCTTTCGGGCAGCAAAATGCTGTGGGCAGGATTAAGCCTGAGCCGGTGCATCCAACTCGCGACAGTAAATATTCATTTCTTGCTGAATTCCCTCGGAATATTGGCGTAACTCGGGCATTTCATCCGCAATTTTCGAGATCCACGTAGCCGGTTGATTATCAATCAACCCTGCCACCATCGACGCCACACCAAAGTCGTATACCGTCAAACGATCACCGGCAATGTAGTTGTGACTTCTAACTTGCGAGGCTATCGCTTGCAGATCTTTTCTCGCAAACTCCGCTTGCTCTTCCGACGAATGTCGCCCAAGACCGTGCAGGTTGTAGGTTTGGCGCATTTTCCTGCGCGCGACAGTCGAGATGATGAAGCCGAGGGGGGCTGGTATGAAGCCAAAAAAGCCTTTCTTCACTACCTTGAACCAATCATCATCGAGCCATCTCGCCGCAACCATCAGCCAATACAAATGATCTTCTGCCAACCGCGTAAATGACAAGCCAGTGGCAATTTCTTGCTCGCTTAGATAACCAAATAAGCCACCGTTTGTTTTCTTGTCTAGGTAATCAAGAATCAGTTCAGAGTCTGGAATAATTTTCTCACCGCCATCGGGACCTTCATCAATAACTAGCCAAGGCATTTTACCCTTGGGGGCTTTCTGGGGATTGGCCTCGCAAACTATATCGAAATCCAGCTTAAGGTAAGCAAGAGCCATTTCAATCTTTAAACAAAATGGGCTGGGGTTACGTAAGCCAAACGCGCCGGGCAGAGTGTATAAACTAATCATAAATTCACCTTCTTTTTATGTACGCTCAGCATAGAGGATTTAGCGCTCAATTCGCCAGGCCATTCGGGCCTTAACACTCTATACAACGCATACTTTTTCTTAGGGGCTTAGCTGCAGATAGCTTACTATGAGCCACAAGCTATGAATAGAGGTGAGCTAATGCTAGATCACGACAATCAACGACGTCATCTGCTAAAGCTGATGGCCGCTGCCGCTCTCAGCGCTTGTGCTCCGCTGACACCAAATTCAAAAACTCAAAGAGTGGTTGTCTGTGGTGCTGGCATCATCGGCGCTTCCATCGCTTATCATCTTGCCAAGAGTGGCGCAGCGGTAACAGTAATCGATAAAGAAGCACCTGCAAGCCACGCTAGCCGTGCAACGTTCGCCTGGATTAATGCAACGTGGGCAAAGCAACCACAGCACTACCATAACTTGAATCAACAGAGCGTTAGCCATTGGCACAGCATACAAAAAGAACTCGGCCTGCCAATCCGCTGGCAAGGTTCGGTGGAGTGGTTTAGTTCAGAACAGCGCCAGCAAAAGCTGGAACAACAAATAGCGGAACAACAGCTTTGGGGCGAAGCCGCGCGTATGCTAACGCCTGAAGAACTCGCCAGCATGGAGCCACAGTTAAAGGTTGGTTCGGCCACACGGTTTGCGTTTTCCGGTAATGACGGTGCGATCAATCCCGTACTAGCAACCCATGCATTGCTTAACGCGGCAAAGGCAATGGGCGCTGATGTTCGCTACCCATGCACGCTGCAGGAAACCTCCGTTTTTAACGGGCGATTGCAGTCGGTCGGTACCTCTTGCGGTGAGATAAAAGCGGACAAGCTGGTGCTTGCGACTGGCGCCGCAACAAATGCTGCAAAAGACTTTGCAGGCATAGACATTCCGCAGCGTTCCACACCTGGAATTATTGGCTGGACAAAACCGATGCCGCGACTTATCAACCGTATTATTGTGGCGCCGGGCATTCACATGCATCAACGAGATGATGGCCGCATAGTGCTAGGCGAACAAGAAGGCGCGCCAAAAACAGGGGCCCACAAGCAACGCCTTGCTGACCGACCCAATGAGTTCCCTGTTAAAGCCATAGCTGAAGAGCATGGAAAACGCATGCTTGCGATAGCTAAGCGTTTTGTACCTGCTATTGGCCAGGCCGAGATAGAAGAAGTTTACATTGGCTGGCGTCCGCTGCCATTGGATGGCCATCCCGTTCTCGGCGTCTCGCCCAACAAGCCTGATGTATATCTTGCCATCATGCACAGTGGTGTTTCGCTGGCGCCAGTGGTGGGTCAACTAGCCGCCAATGAGATCACTAACGAAACGGCTCATAGTGCGCTGGGCCCGTATCGACCTAGCCGTGAGTTTGCCCACCTAAAACGCTACTAGTTTGTGTCGTGAATTCGTAGGCGCAGATAACCCTTGAACAAGCGAAACGTAAATTCTATGATCGATGAAATGAAGAGCTCGCTTTCTGTCATTGTCGTTTCTTGTATCGTCGCTTGCTCTGGCGGCGGCTCCAGCTCTATGGGCACTGTAACGCCTACAGAACCACCACCTACGCCAAATGGAAACACCCTGTTAGTGGGTGGCTCGGTTGTTACTATGAATACTGACAATGCCTTGGCAGAAGCGCTTGCATACAACTCTGAAGGCGAAATTCTTGCGGTTGGCTCAGAAGCAGCAGTCTCACAAGCGGCAGGCGACGGAGCGCGAAGAGTTTCTTAGATCCGCGGCTGATATAGATTGGTGGAGCCGAGGAAAGTAAAAAGGAGAATAGAGAGGGATAAAGAGAGGAGTAATGAGGACAATGGACCTTGGTGAAAACATCCTCTGCAAAAACGGGTTGCTTCAACAACCTGTTTTTCGTTCTAATGGTCGCAACCACATAATAAAAGCGACCCTATGAACAGCTCTAGATTACTCTTTGCATGCTTCCTACTCGCCACTCTCGGTTGTACTGGCCCCATAACTGAACAGAAGACGACCAGCGAACTCTATGACCTTGTGATTTCTGGCGGCCGTGTAATGGACCCGGAAACCGGCCTGGATGCTATCCGCAACATCGCAATTAATGGCGACCGAATTGAGCTTATTACCGAAGACTCTGTAAACGCGCAACGAACGATTAACGCGGCAGGCATGGTGGTTGCGCCGGGGTTCATCGACCTGCACAACCATTCACCAACGCCTCTAGGCCATCGCTACCAAGCCCTGGATGGTGTTACCACCTCACTTGAGCTGGAAGCTGGCGCCCACCCTATAAGCAAGTTTGGTTCATTACTCAAGAATGGTTCCGCTCTTAATTATGGAGCCTCTACCGGGCACGCCATGATTCGCGTGCAGTTAATGCTCGGTATTGAATACCCACACATGCTCGACGCACCTAACAGCGGCGTCACTTTTAATGGCAAGGCCTTCACCGAGAAAGCAAACACAGAAGAAATTGAACAGCTAAGAGCTGGCTTATATGAAGGTTTGGACGGCGGCGGTCTAGGGATCGGCTTGCTGCTTGACTATATGAGCCAGGCAGTAAGCGACAAAGAGCTGCGCATGGTGTTCGAAGTAGCGGGCGAGCGCAAAGCACCCGTGTTCGTGCACATTCGACGCGGCTTGGCAGGCGATATCAGTGGCTTATTGGAAGTGATAGAGCTCGCCAAACAGACGGGCGCACCAGTGCACATATGCCATCTCCAACATTCAGCCATGAAAGGCACCAGCGAGTTTCTGAAACAGATTCGTCAAGCACGCGCTGATGGCGTCGACATCACTACCGAAGTACTGCCCTATAACGCCGGTTCTACATCTATTTCCGCTGCGGTTTTTTATCGCGATTGGCAAGCCATCTTCGACATAAGCTATGAAGATGTTGAATGGGCTGCAACGGGCATGCGCTTCACCAAAGAAACATGGCATGAATATCAAGAGAAGCACCCAAAAGGGTCCGTTATTCATCACTATGTTGATGAAGCATGGACGCATGAGGTTATTGCCGCCGACGATGTGATAATAATTACTGATGG
>JBGCFQ010000049.1:0-55529 GCA_045106985.1 Pseudomonadales bacterium
GCCTGGCAATTCAATAACTAAGCGAACGGACTCAGTTAGCCCTTCCAACTGGAAATGAGGGCGCACAAAGAGCGTTGCTTTATAAGAGCCCGGTTTACCTGGGTTATCTCTGACTTTAATTGTAGCGGAGCGCAATGGATATGCAGCTTTGGCATCCTGAGTCGCTTCATCATCGAGAAGGATATACTCGGCGATCCAGGCGTTAAGGTAGGCCTCCACGTTTGACCTAGTCATAAATGTTCCAATCTTCTCTCTCATCAACACTTTAATGTAAATTGCAAACCGAGAAGCACATAGTATAGAAGCCAAGCTTGATGAAAGTGCCGAGTTCGCGTTCATGTGATCGTCAAGAAAACTCCTTGGCTTATCCGTTGCCTGCCTGGCAAAAAATGCCGCTGTACTTCGCTCCCTAAGCTGGGGAACACAAAGTACAAAGAAATCTTGCGCAGTGAGTTCTTTTTCCAGGTGATCAGTTATAGCTCCCTGAGTCGGACCAATTCGAGCGTCTTGCCCTTCCGACGCCTTGAACTCGAAGCTCGGCAATGTTTCTATCAAGCCTCCGCCTTCCTCACCTCTTATCGCCGCAGCCCAACCATATAAAGAAAATGCGTTAGAAATCCTTTCAGCAAGAATAAACGCCGCATTCCCCCATAAGCAATGGTCCGGTTCAACTCCTTCAACATCACCTTGCTCGTTGCGCCTTAATACATTTTCACTAATATCATAATATTCCACTGGCTGGCCGAAGTCTGATTGGTAAGGTAGTCGTAGCAAGACCTTCGGCACCGTCAAAGACACATACCGTGAGTCTTCCATTTCGCTGAAACTCCGCCAGATAGCCCCGTTGACTCCACCGGCCACATTTTTCAGATCATCCGCCTGTACCGAATCATCAAAACCGCCAAGATTGAATGACTTAAAGTTGGACGAGGCAATAAAGGGGGCATGTGCTGACGCTGCCAATTGAGCTATATTTTTAAGAAAATCTATTTTATCGGCTGTGTCATCAAACTCGTAGTCCCCAACGAGCAGACTGTAAGGCGTGCCATCATATGTACCGTATTCTGTTTCAACAATGAGTTTGGAAATGTAGCTCTGATCGAGTTCGACCGCTCGTTCCAGGTCTTTCTTCAGCTCATTTTCAGTGAGATTGACAACTCGAATTTTCAGCTTGCTTCCGGTTTCGGCACGAAAAACCAGAAAAGCCAACCCACGCCACGTAGCTTCGAGTTGCATGAATTCCGCATGGTGTAGTATTGCGTCGAGCTGATGGGAAAGAATACGATCAATACTTGATACACGCTGATCAAAACGATCAAATAGCGTTGTTTCTTTTAGCTGCTCTAACTTTTTGGTTTGTTCAGCATCGTTGCTTAACGAATTTATTTCGACAGTTGCCGGCCTAAGAATTTCCCAATACAGTCGTCCAAGCAAGATTTTATTGCGAGCAGTCTCATCCTGCGAGCTTGCTGTCTGCATCAGCTCGAACAAAGACTTAAGTTCGTTGAGCGTTGCGTTTGCCCAGTTTTCAATATCTTCTGGATGTCTAAATTTTTCGGTTAGTTCATACATCAGCCCAGTGAATTCGTTGTACTTAATCCGCTCTTCATCGGAGGCTGTCCCGAGAGGTGGGAGGTCGTCTATACATTGACCTAGCAATGTACAAACCGCTTCATAAAACTGGGGGGCATTCTCCAGCATGGCTTGAAGATCACGAATTTGTGTCCTCTTTCTGTCCACCTGACGAAGCTCGTCAATGCGACGGATAATGCTGTCTGGAGCAAAGTCGTCGAGACAAGAAAATTTAATTCCGGCGAATTGAACATCATCAGAACTACGATTAGGGTCGTTGAAGGTTACGGTTCGCGAGCGTTTTACTGAAGGATCAATACCCATTTCCATCAACATATCATCGGTAAGCAAGCTCCCTAGCTCAACCTCGGGCCCAATTTTCGACAGCACTTCATCAAAATTATCTCGATCTATGTCCAGCATTTTCCGCTGGCTGACTTCGTCGCCCTTCCTGGGTTGCGAACCACTCAACGGCGCAAATACTCCAATGATAAAAGGAATTTCTTCCTGTATCAGAGACCCATGTGTTTCGCGGTCGTAGCTAATCCTTACTCTCGGTGGTCTCAGCCTCCCAAGCCGCCCTTGGATACTTTCTCCCATCACTTATCCTTCTACTTTCACGTCACTATTGCTATCCGGGGAAAGTATACCCATTAACACCTTGGCCAATCGACCGAAAAAAGGTCGTTATGACAAGAGTGCGAATACGCTAAGCCCGGGAGCCGACCGAGCATTTCACGTCATTCATATTTACACCCAAACAACAGCCTATAATATAAGGACTATTTTGGTAAAAGTGAGAAGAGCAGTGATTAAGTAATATCTGCCCGTGATCGTAATTTGCCCCTCGCAGGGAAGGCTATCGGCACCACGAAACAAAGTTGAAGAAAAGATTAGCAGGGAAAATATAGACGCGAACGACGATACAAGCTTTACCGATAAAACTAGTTAGCTCTCAAAGCCGCCCGCTCAAACAAGCCCAAGTCACCCTGCGACCAATTCACAGCTAACGTAGATTGGCAAATCTTCCACAGACCATCTACTTGCTTATAGGAGTTGGTGTATTCCCCAACAACGGTAACAACTTCTTGAGGGCTTACATTCACTTCGCCAGGTGTGGCTAGAATGATATGGTCGGCCCTCATATAAGCACGGCAACTTACAGACTCATCGTTAACTATCGCTCTGTAGTTGCATAACTCGTGGCGTGTCATATCGAAGCCAGAAATATTATGCCGAAGTATTTTCACCCAGTCGTCAGACTTTCGCGGTATATCAACCTCACCGCTGCCGGCACTGATGCTGCCGTAATCTATTAGTACCTCATCTGCAAAACAGGAACGCAATAGGCTCCAGTTTTTACTGTCCAAACCTTCAGCGTAGGCGCCAAAGTTTTCTATTAGCGCATTTTTGGTTTCTAAATAGGCACTTGCTAGATGAGAGTCACTCATCGCGAATTTTCTGCGGTACAAAACCTTCGGTGATGGTCACTGTATTATCAATAACCATCTCGGCGCCGTTCACAGATTGAGACTCCACAGACGCAAGAAACAACACCATGTTTGCTACATCTACGGCTTCACCAATCCATACGCTGTCCATTCCTTTTGCAGCTTCGGGATCGGCGGCCTCTACTGTTGCGCGCACGCCTTGCAACATGGGAGTGTCGATATTGCCGGGGTGTATGGAATTACAACGAATGCCATAACCTTCTTGCGCGCTTAAGCATGCAACTGATTTGGTCATGCCTCGTATGGCGCTTTTTGATGCAGCGTAAGCAAACACTCTAGGCGCGCCATTCACGCTGGCCGTTGAGCACATATTAATTATGGAGCCGCTGCCCTTTTCTTTCATAACGCGAACGGCGTGCTTACAACCGAAGAAGGTACCGTCAGTGCCTACTGCATTAATTTTTCGCCAAAGCTCTTCGCTGGTATCTTCAATGCTAGCCAACTGAACAATACCGGCTGCGTTAAGAAGCACATCCAACTTGCCATGGCGCGCGACCACCGCGTCAATGACACGAATCCAGTCTTGCTCCTTTGAAACGTCCAGTAGCTCAAACTCGGCACCTGGAATGCCAGCCGCCAATTCGCGACCACGCTGCTCGTTGATGTCGGCCAGCACAACCGTTGCACCTTCTTTTGCCAGCCGCTGAGCAGAGGCAAGCCCCAATCCCGATGCAGCACCCGACAAGAGTGCTATTTTATTGTCCACACGGCCCATGGCTCTTTACCTCTTATGACCAGCTGAAGCAGCTAGATATTATTAACCTAAGCGTGGCAAGTGCCCCATTTGTTGTCCGCCAGACAAGTCCAACACCTGACCATTAATGTAACCTGATTTGTTATCGTCGCCAAGAAACAGCGCGGCTTCGGCCATATCATCAATGGTACCCATGCGGCCTGCAGGCGTTTCGCTGACATACTTGTCGACCACCCCTTCCATCGAAAACAACCCGCCAGTCATATCAGTTTCGATTAACCCGGCTGCAATTGTGTTGAAGCGAATTTTTTGCTCGGCGTACTCAACAGCTGCAATTTTCATCGCGAAATCAATACCTGCTCGCGCCCCCGAATAAGGAGACATACCAGGCCCAGGAAGTCTTGCGGTGAGAGATGATATTGAAATCACCGAACCACCCTCGGTCATAGCCGCCGCCGCGTGCTTGAAAAACAACAAGGTGCCAATAAAGCTTACTTCCAAGGTTGGCCGAATAGCGTCAGCGTTCAGATCAGCGATCATCACCGGCGTAAATGTACCCGAAGAATTAACGGCTATATCAACCCGCCCATAAGACTCACTAGCAGCGTTAAACAACTTTTCAATTTGCGCCTCATCGGTAATATCGCAGGGGCAGGCTAAGCCGCCAATTTCTGCGGCCAATTTATCAAGCGGCTCTTTGCGGCGGCCAGAGACAACAACATTGGCCCCTTCGGCGGCTAAACGCCTGGCGATTGCTGTTCCAAAATTACTGGCGCCCGATGCACCAAGTACTACCGCTGTTTTTCCTGTCAAAGAACCCATTGTCTTTACCTCATCTATTTAATTACTTATTGATTGTTATGTACAGGCTTACAAAGCGGATAACACATGCCCACCGTCAACCGTAATGGTTGAACCGGTCATTAGGGAACCTGCCTCAGATGCGAGCAACAGCAAGGGACCATTCAGCTCATGCAACTGCCCTGTTCGCCGCTGCGGTATACGATTAATCAACGCTTGACCATCGTCTGTTTTAAACCACTCGCCATTCAGTTCAGTTTGAAAATAACCGGGGCAAAGTGCATTAACACGAATGCCGTAGCGCGCAAACTCAAGGGCGGTAACTTTCGTAAACTGAACCACTGCGGCCTTCGCTGCGGCGTAACTGGTCAGTGCCGCCTGTACACGTTCTGCAAGAATTGACGCTATATTAACGATACTGCCGGCCTGGCCTGCCTTAACTAGCCTGCGCGCGGCCTCTCGCGTTACATACATAACGCCATTCAGATTTGTATCTATTACCGCGTTCCAGTCATCGTCGCTAAGATCTAACAGGGGTTTTGGAATGGTGATACCGGCATTGTTGATAACCACATTAACTACGCCAAACGTTTGCTCGGCAATATCAAATGCCGCGCTAACGCTGTCGCTATCGGTTACGTCCATGGTGATAGCCAAAGCCTCCCCACCTTGCGCTTTAATTTCGGTACAAGCCGTTTCAATTAGCTCGCTGCGACGTGCAGTAAGCACAACTTTCGCGCCGGCTTTTGCCAACACTGAAGCGAAGTGTCGACCAAAGCCGCTGGAGGCTCCGGTAATAAAGGCGACTTTGCCCTCGAGCAGAAACGGTTGAACGATTTCATTTTGAGTCTGGTTGCGCTGAGAAGATTCGGTCATAAAATTTTACGCGTTTACATATTTGTCGAGTGTTTGGTGGAAGTGGCGAATTCGAACTTCTTGATAATTCGCCAATACGATCTCTCCTGTCTTCAGATTCTTAAGGCCTTTTTGAATCGCTTCCAGATTAGTGTGGTCTTGGTCAAACACCCTACCTAAGCCGCCCTCTAAGCCAGGTGCAGACGAAAATAACTCCTCCTGGCTTAACTTAAACACTTCGCAATCAGCGGGGCGCTCCGTGCCGTCCGGATAACGCATCAATACGATGATTTCCATGGTGCACTTGGTGTGATCATCACCATAGGGTTTAAACCGATACGTAAGATTTGGATGAAAGCCTGCCCAAGGCGCAAAATTTGGAAACACCGAATACAGAATGGAATCCATGATTTCGCTTTGCGTGCAAAAGCTGGCCAAATCTACTTGGTAGTCTTCAGAATAATGCTTGAAGAAATATTCCGCCAACCACTCGCGCGCCGAAACACCTTCAGGTACCTCAACATTCAGATCGCCGGAAATCCAGGCGCCATGATCAAGCCAATCGTTGACCGACTTGCTTGCCGGAACGTTGTCCAAGTGCGGGCTGACCACGCCCATTGGCGAAATGGTGCGACTGATATTGTCACCCCAAATATCGTACTGCGAGTTCGAATCACCAAGGTAGGGCAAAATTTGCGGATGAGTCTGTACCGTATGATACGACTCGATAAAGGCCTCCCAGCCAATTTTCCAGTTACAGCCTATGACTTTTTCAATGTGCATAGCCTTAAAGGTCGTTTCAGGTTTCCAGCGTTCAAAGTGCTGCGGCAGTATACCCATATAGCTCTGCAGTGATTCAGCGTTCTCATCCATGTTAATGAACACCCAACCACCCCAGGTGTCTACCTGTACTTCAGGTAACGAAAACTCCTCGGGCTTAACGTGCGGAAAATCCCACTGGCAAGGTGCGCCTTGAAACTCGCCGTCCAGGTTCCATCGAAAACCGTGGAACGGGCACTTAATTTCTCTAGCAGTTCCAGAACCCGTTTTTAATTGACGGCCTCGGTGCAAGCAAGCGTTGTAGTAACCCTTCAACTCTTTGGCGGCATTTCTGGTGACGAATATCGAATAGGACGCAATATCGTAAACAGTAAAATCGCCAACGTCGGATAACTCAGTTTCGCGACATACCGCTTGCCAAGTGCGGCTCCACATTTTCTCTACTTCGAGGTCATGAAATTCGCGGCTAAGATACCGATCAACGGACAGGTTTTCAGAACCTAGATATGTATTTGTGCTTTCGCGCAAGGAGTCAGGAACCGGGTTTGTTTCTTTGTCGAGCATCTGCTGATAAGACTCGCCCGTCGAACGCGCAATAAGGTTTGCATCATTCGATGAATTGGAATCCGTCATTGTTATTCTCCGAATGCTTCACCCATAGGAAGCAAGTGTGTGAAGCAAGCTGTATCTTTCTGATGTTTTTTTTAGATGCGCCATAATGGCTGCGACGCACACAACACCCGGCAGGAGCGATTCTTCAATCTTGCCGTTGGTTAAACGTTTAAATGAATCAAATTAAGCCATCGTTATAATGATTATTGTCGCTGTAAACCAAGCTAACTAACCATCCGTTTTCAAGCCTAAACTGAGCCTTCAACATAGCGGTTTATAAAAAAGCAGTCAAGACTGTTTGTTTTTAATATTTGAATCTGATAATGTCAATTAACCTAAGGAGACTGTATGCCAATTATAATAGCCGGGACCATAGATTTAGACGCTGAGAACCGCGAGAAGGCCCTTAATGATGCCGCTGACCTGATGGCGGATACACGCTCGCAACGCGGCTGCAATCATTACGTTTGGTCGTCAGACCCTACCTCAAAAACACGAGTTTACGTTTACGAGAATTGGGAGACTACCGAAGATCTTGCCGCTCATCTGAGTGGCAAATACTACTCAGGAATGTTAGCCATTCTGGGCGCCTATAACGTCCAAAACGTCGACGTATCAAAATTCCAAATAAGCCGCGAACAAGCTGTTTATGACCCACAGGGAGTGGCGCGAGCTGATTTTTTTGACGAGTGATGAGCTGGCTTGTTGCTAAACAGTCGCGAGGCGCATTTTTAATTCGGTCTTAATCAAGTGCGTCTCTCCCTTCTCATATAGTAGATACAGAGTAGATTTTCATGGCCCAGAAAACAGTTAAAACGTATTGTCGATTTTGCCATGCTTACTGCCCGATGGAAGCAACGGTTGAAGACAACAAATTGATTGCGGTAAAGCCAGACACAAGCAACCCTGTGTACGGCGGTTACACCTGCGAAAAGGGCCGCCAGTTGGTCGAGCAAATCTATCACCCTGACCGCCTACCTGAATCTCAAAAGCGCCAGGAAGACGGCAGCTTCACGGCAATCAGTTCTGAAAAGGCAATGGATGAAATTGCCGAACAGCTGCAAGCCATTGTTGCCAAGTACGGCCCACGTAGCGTGGCCAGCTACAACGGCACATACTCTTTCCAGAACTCAGCATGTCATGATCTTGCACGAGCCTGGCACAGCGCCATTGACTCGCCGTCGTACTACACCAGCATAACCATCGACCAACCGGCAAAGGTAGCCATAGCCCCAGCGCGAATGGGTTGGTGGAATGCCGGCGGGCATATGTGGAGCACCTCCGACGTCGCACTTATTATTGGCAACAATACGCTCGTGTCACATTACTCGATGCCTGGTGGCATACCTGCGTTCAGCCCTTCGAACTCATTGCGCGAAGGCAAGAAAAGAGGCGTGAAGGTAATTTGCGTAGACCCGCGCAAAACAGAGGTAGCAAGCCGTGCGGATATTCATGTGCAAATCAAGCCAGGATTTGATGCCGCCCTGGTGTCTAGCATTATACGAACAATCCTTAAGGAAGATCTGCAAGACCACGAATTTTGCGCTGAGCACATTAAGGACCTCGACCTACTGCAGGCTGACGTTGAACGCTTTACGCCTGAACTGGTCGCCAAAGCGGCCAACATTCCGGTTGAGCAGATTTATGAAGTCGCTCGCACATTTGCAGCCGGCCCCCGGGGCGTAGCGGTTACCGGAACCGGTCCCGAGATGGGTCCACACGCAAATTTGCTGGCGCATCTGGTGCAAGTGCTTAATTCGGTTTGTGGGCGGTTCAATCGCGCTGGAGAGGTGTTCCCTAATCCGGGCGTACTTACGGCAGAAATGACGCGCCAAGCTCAATCAAGCCCACCTGTACGGGCATGGCTAGGCGGCGGCACAAAGAGCCGCATATCCGATGACATCAGTGAGATATTTGTTCTCACTCCTTATGGAGCAAAGCCTGAAATGCCCTGCGCCGTTATCGCCGACGAAATGTTGTTGGAGGGCGACGGTCAGATCAAGGCCTTAATTTGCGTTGGCGGCAATCCGCTATTGGCATGGCCAGACCAAAAGAAGTCGTTTGAGGCGCTCAATAGTCTCGACTTATTAGTCTGTGTCGATATCAAAATGGCGGCTACGGCCAAGCTGGCTGACTACGTGATTGCGCCGAAAATCTGTTTGGAGCGTGAGGACGTCACCCTGCTTACCGATATTTGGTACGAGCAGCCATATAGCCAGTACACCCAAACAGTTGTTGAGGCTGAGGGCGACCAAATAGAAGAATGGGAGCTGTTTTGGGAGCTGGGCAAAAGAATGGGGCTTGATCTAGTGGTTAACAAAGAACCGCTTAACATGCAGGAAAAGCCAAGCAAGCTCGACTTATTGAAGATAATCACCAAAGGTTCCAGAGTTCCTATTGAAGAAATTGCAGCCAATGCAGGCGGCAAGGTATATCCCATTGCAGACAACATTGTCGCACCTGCAGACCCTGCCACCCAAAGCCGCATGGAGATGTACCCACCCGATTTGGATGGCGAACTTAACGCCGCTTTCGACGATTTACAGGAAGCAGAAGCCGATTCCGACTTCTCTCACATACTGATTAGTCGCCGCATGAAGAATACTTACAACTCCACCGGGCCAGAGCTAAGCCAGCTGGGCAGCCGCGGCACAACCAACCCGGCCTTTATTAATAGCCAGGACTTGGCTGAGCTTGGTATCAGCGATGGCGAGTTAATTGAGGTGCATTCAGCGCATGGTCGTATACCGGCGCTGGCTGCCGCACGAGATGACATCAAATCCGGTGTTGTATCTATGTCTCATTGCTGGGGTGACTCACCAGATCCAAAGGCCGACACAGACAGCAAGGTGTTCGAGATTGGCAGCAACACTAATCGCTTGGTCGACAATCGAGAGCACTCTGAACGTTACACTGGTATGGCCCGACAGAGCTGCATTCCGGTCACTATTTCAAAAATCGCTGCGCGTTAATTTATGCCTATAAATAGGCTCCTGCCTATCTTTTCATAAAGAGCGAGTCCCGCTATCCGTAGTGTCACAACAAAAAGCTCTCATAAGCTGGCCCCGCAAAGTGCTTTGGACCCATCCCTGCACCTGGAGCCAGGCCCAATTCATGTATAGAGATTTCGAACAGTGGAGCTAGCTAACAAGCCGAGGAGAACACGCCAATTGATCGATATTTGCTGTAATATACTGATCTACAACGGCTAATTCGATCGAGTACATACGCTAGTGCCTGCAACGCCAAAGAATCCAACGTCAAAAAAGCCCACGACAAAGAGCAAAGGCTCGGCGAAAGTGTCCTCTACTGACGGCACTGGCTGGCAAGCGCAGAAAAGCGCAATGACGCGACAGAAAATTCTGGATGCGACGCTAGAATGTTTCATTCGGATGGGCTATTCCAACGTTACTACGGGTAATGTTATTCAACAGGCTGGAATATCCCGCGGCACAATGCTGCACCACTTCCCTTCTAAGAAAGAGCTAATACAGGCGGCTGTAGAATTCCTGCACGACAAGTTAATCGACGACTTTAGCCAGCGAGTATCCGATATACCCAAAGCACTAGAAGGTGCCGATCGACGGCGAGCGGGACTGGACGCATACTGGGATTATCTGACCGGCGATCTAGCGGTCGCTTATCACGAAATGTGCGTTGCGGGATACCGCGACCCGGAACTGGGTGACATTCTGCAGCGATCGCAGGTGTTGTTTGAACAACACACCCATGAAAAAAACATGGAGCAATTCGCTGAATGGTTTGAACGCGGAGAGCTTTATTACCTGGCGATGGACATAACAAAGTTCCTCATGGAGGGCATGGCGTACGGCCAACTAAAGCAAAACAAGGAAGAAAAGGTTCGACAACTTATCGATTACCTATCAGACCGGCTTGAAGAAATTTTTGAAGAAGGCGGCTCTACCGCGGCCAATAGGCACTCTGGTAAAACAAGAAGCTAAGCGACCGTCTGACTTAAAGCTTTTCGGGGACAGAACTAACCAGTCTATGAAACCTTATCTGAGAAACGAGTAAGGCGCGCAAGGATCTCTTCCGCCAGCACATTGCTCGAAGCCACAGCGTTTTTGTTGGCAGCAAGATACTGCCTAATCTCGCTTTGAACCGTAAGCGACTCTTCAAATTGCTTTTGTAAAAGCTTGAGCCCGTGGTCGGACCGGGCGTGTCTTCGGGCATGCAGGTAGTCGCGCAAGATAAGCGCCGAAAAAGCGCCGAGGAATATCGAAAAAGTAAGCTGGAAATCAATCATGACCGTTTACCTGTGTGTCGAAGATTTCAGTCAAGCCATCCTATGGCGGTCAACAGTGTCATTCTAGCAAACAAATGTAAACTCAAAAAGATGTAGCACTTAGAGCAATTTACAATCGGAACGCTATGAGCTTAACGACACATATTTTTCCAAGTAATGATCTTCATCGCCAAACAGCATCGCCAACACCTGCAAGCGCTTGAAGTAGTGACTAACACCCAATTCGTCCGTCATGCCTATACCACCGTGTAGCTGCACGGCTTCATGTGAGACAAGGCGTCCGGCCTGACACATCTTTACTTTAAGCGCTGCACAGGCCTTTGTTGCGTTGGCACTGTTATTATCTACTTGAATCGCTGCGTCAAACAACAGTGAGCGAGTTTCTTCCAGGCGAAGATACATGTCGACCATTCGGTGTTGTAAAACCTGAAATTTCCCAATTGCTTGGCCAAACTGCTCGCGAGTTTTTGTGTACTCGACAGTCATATCCAGTAACATTTGCATTGCACCAAGAGCGTCGCCACTCATGGCAACAATCGTTTCATTAACAACAGACTCAATGATCGGGTGGGCCTGATCAAGATCACCCAGCAGGTTTTCTGCACCAAGCTCAACATTATCGAAACGAACAGTTGCAGCAACACGACCATCTACGGTGGTCATTGTCGTGCGCTCGACACCGGAGGATTTTGCATCAACAATAAATAAGCTGATGCCATCAGTGTCACGAGATTTTCCGCTGCTTCTAGCGCTCAAGATAAAGTAATCAGCAGTACCGCCATTGATAACGGCAATTTTTTCGCCATTTAAGCGGTAGGAGTTTGTAGACTCTTCAGCACTGCACTCTATAGCGGCCATATTGTAGCCACCACCAAGCTCAGCGAACGCAAACGCCCATTGCGCACTGCCGTCAATAATCGATGGTACATATTTGGCTTGCTGCTCTTCTGAGCCCGCCTTACGCAAAAAACCTCCGCAGCAAACGACCGTGCTTAGAAAAGGCTCGCTTAACAAGCCCTTACCCAAGGCTTCGGTAATCACCATCATGTCGGCGCTGCCAGCTGCAAGCCCACCATGCTCTTCGTCGAACGGCGCGGCCAGCCAGCCCAGCTCAGCAAACTGTTTCCACAGCGCCTCATTATGAGACAAACCCTTATCGCCCAGTTCGCGGTGCTGCTCTACCCCTCCATTATCACTAACAAATTTAGTAATGCTGTCGTGCAACATTTGTTGAATTTCACTGTGAGAAAAATCCATCCTGGGTACTCCTAATAATTCTATTGGTTCAACTGAGTAATCGATCAAACAAATGGGCTTTTAATCCAACAGTAATGACGCCAAGCGCTTACGATGGTGATAGGCGTCGCCAAATTGCTGCTGCGCCCACTGTCCTCTGCGCAGGTAAAGCTGCGCATCGCACTCAAAGGTAAAACCCATTCCACCATGAAATTGAATAGCTCTATCGCCAGCGTAGGTCAGTGCATCTGTCGCTTGGGCCTTTGCCATACGACAAGCTATCTCGGCGTTAGCGTCTAGCGGTCCGTCACTCACGACAGTAGCCGCATGATAGACATGCGAACGGGCTGAATCCATACCCGTTAAAATATCTACCGTAGGATGCTTCAAGCTCTGATACGAGCCAATAAGCTTGCCAAACTGTTTTCGAGTTTTCAGATAGTCTACAACCACGTCTAAGCATGCGGCAGCACTGCCAGTTGCTTCGGCCGCGACCATTAATGCACCTAACAGGTTTATATCACGAAGCGCTGCGCTCAACTGCTCACCATTCATCAACGCAGACTTGTCAATTCGCACCCCGGTAAAATCTACTTTCGCTGCACGCTTGGTTTCATCAATGATCACATGCGGTGTAATCGCGTCTTGGCTAAGCTGGTCGCTCTGCACAAGAGCCAGCGCCGGATTGCCATCAACGCGCAGCTGTACAACAAACAGCGACGCTTCGGCTGCATCGGCGACGTACCACTTAACACCTGTCAGCTGTAACTGACCGCCTTCCTCTCTGGCATTGCAGTCAAGGTTATCTGCCCCCCAATCTTCACCATCCAACCACGCTAGCGTGGCCACAGTGCCGGTAGCCAATGCGGGTAGCCAGGCTTCTTTCTGGCTTGCATCACCTGCCCGTAAAATGGCCTGTGCCGCCAAAGTGGTAGAAAAGAATGGCGTGGTCAGCAAATGTCGACCCATGCTCTCGGCCAACGGCACAACTGAGCCAAAGGCCATTTCGGAGCCACCAAACTGCTCAGGGATCGCAATTCCTAACCAACCCAAAGCGACCATCTCGTGCCATACTTCCGGGTCAAAGCCTTTATCACTGCCGAGAAGCGCACGTACTGCAGGGATGGAAGACTTGTCGCGGCAAAAATCGCGCGCGCTGTCCATAATCATCGCTTGCTCGTCGGTAAACGAGATACTGTAGTCTTGCTTGATCATTGTTCTAATCCTTTGGTAAGCCGAGTATGCGCTCACCAACAATGTTGGCTTGTACCTGACTGGTGCCGCCGCCAATGGTGGACGAAAAACTGTTGAAGTAGGCGCGTTGCCAAAAACCACCTGAAATGGCGTCGTCATCACCAACGTACAAACTTCCGTGACCACCCTGCAACTGAACGGCGTACTTACGCATGCGGCGACCAAACTCAGACAAACGCAGTTTATTTGACAAGGCAATAGAAAACGGATAATCGGAATTCAATGCCGCATGGGCCTGGCGTCTTTCGCCCAACGTTATTGCTTTCTCTTCCATAATTAATTGCACGAGCTCATCTCGAACCAAAGGGTCTTCTAACAAGGGCTTGCCATCACGTTTAAGTTCACGCAAGTCAGCTAACAAATCGCCCATTACGGTTCGCACTGCCATTAGGCCGCCAGCCGCACCGGCTTCTGCACCACGCTCGTACTGCAGCGTTTTCATTGCGACCTTCCAGCCCTGACCTTCTTCTCCCATGATGCAACTCGCGGGAATGCGTGCATCGGTAAAGAAAGTTTCACAGAAACCGTAATCGCCGGTCAGCTTTTGAATAGGCCTGGGCTCTATACCGTCTACATGCATTGGCGCAAGAAAAAACGACAAGCCGTCGTACTTTCTGGCTCCCTCTTCGTTACTGGTACGCGCCAACAGAATCATGTGCTTGGCGTAGTTACCCATAGTGGTCCAGATTTTTGTGCCGTTAATCACATAGTCATCGCCATCGCGCACCGCGCGGCACTGCGCATTACCCAAGTCCGATCCGTGATCAGGCTCTGAGAACCCCTGGCACCAAACATCTTCGGCATTGAGTATGCCTTTAAGATACTTCTTTTTTTGTTCCTCGCTGCCAATGTCGTTGATCAGTGGCCCGGTCCAGCTTAGCCCGATAACATTGAAGCAAATAGGCACTGCTTGGCGCTTCATTTCGCGATCAGCAATTTTTTGGAAAATTGGTGCCACACCCCCACCGCCGTATTCTTTCGGCCAGGCCATGCCCAGATAACCAGCGCTCCAGATTTTGTGCTGCCACTCGCGCAGAAACTCCAACACCTGTTCACTGCCCACTTCCATAAACGTTTGCGGTAACAAAAAACCAGGGTCGGCTGGCTTATTGTCTTTCATCCACGCTGATACTTCGGCGCGAAATTCCGCCAGTTCTTTTTCACTGGGGTCAGTCATGTTTGTCTCTCTCTGTTTGTCTCGCTCTGTTTGTCTCGCTGATTGGGCCAGTCAGTACGCGACGCTGTAATTCTTGGGATTATTAGGACTTTTTGTCAAATTGAATAGCTAATGTTTCCACACCGCGAAACATTAAGCTAGGTATATAGCTGGGCGCGTCAACGCCTTGCGCAAGACGAATATTGTCTAAGCGACGCAGTAGTTGCCTAAATGCAACTACTTGCTCCTTCCGCGACAGCATCATACCAATACAGGTGTGCATGCCTCTGCTAAATGCGAGATGTGGCACGTCAGATTTTCGTTCAACATCCAGCACACTGGGGTTAGGAAAATATTTAGGGTCACGGTTGGCCGCCGAAAACATCAGCAGTAGCATGCTGCCTTTAGGAATGGCCACGCCATTGAGTTCTGTATCCTCTGTAGCGCTGCGCCACATGCCCTTGGTTGGCGTCTGCAGTCTTACCAGCTCTTCCACTAAGGCCGGTATAAGCGTCTCGTCAGTACGTACCTTTGCCATCTGCGCGGGGTTTTGCATAAGGGTAAGCAAGCCGCCCGCTAGCATATGCGTTGTTGTGGCATTGCCGGCAACCATAATTTGCTGTGCTACACAGAGAATTTCAACATCACTCAGCGGGCTTTCATCGTCAACTGTTGCGTGCACCAAATCGCTGAGCATGTCGTCGCGAGGCTTGCTCTTTCGCTCTTCTAAACGCTCCATCATGTAGTGTTGAAATTCCACCACCATGTTGGCACGTACTACTTGTTCTTCAACAGTGAGCTCGCTACCTATTAATTCTACAAAGGCGTCAGACCATGCCTTTACCTGCGGCACATCGGCCTCATCAATACCCAGTTGCTGCGCGATGATGCTGCACGGCAGAGGAATAGCAAACTGCTCAACAAACTCGCACTCGCCTTGGTCAATAAAGCGATCAATAATCTGATCAACTTGACCAACGATATGCTGTTCCATTTGATCAACCCGCGGCGCAGTAAAGGCACGGTTAACAAGTTTGCGAAAGCGTGTGTGCTCGGGTGGGTCATTGGTTAACAAAGTGGGCAGTTGCGGCCAACCCTTTTTATAGATCTCTATGCACTCAGGCACATAGATCGACTTACCAAGCAGCGCTTCATCGTTTTTGCTGGAAAACAGCAGCGGTTGCATCAACGCTTCTTTAACCAGGTCGTAGCTAAGCACGAAAAACATGTCCTGACCCGGCACTTTATACACCGGCGCCTGGTCGCGAGCCACATCAAACGCCGAGTATGGTTCACTCAATGTAGAGGGATCAAAAAAATTCAGCGAATCCAGCGCAGCAGCCATTTAATGTGTCCATTCTACTTGTTGACAATCGCCTAGCAGAATACCAATAATGGCCTTGCAAAACAAACAGATCAGACTGTTTTTATCCTTTGACTCTTTAGAGTAATGGCCAAGGTGAACAACAGCATTTAGCCAACCATTCGGGTGTTTCCATTATGTTAAATGAACGCAAAGCTGTTGTTACCGGTGCTGCCAGCGGCATAGGCCAGGCAATTGCAGAGCTTATGCTCGAACGTGGCGCACAAGTGCTATTAGTGGATATGAACGGCGATGCATTGGTAGAAGCCTACCCAGATACCGACCCTGCATTTTTTCTATCAATTGACCTCAGCGAAGACAATGCCGCCGCGACCGTAGCTACTAAGGCCGAAGAGCTGTTTAACGCAAAACTGGATATATTGGTGAATGCGGCCGGAATTTCGGCTATGACACCTCTAGAGGACATAAGCATTGCGGACTGGTCTGCGGTGATGGACATTAACCTGACTGCTGTTTTTGCTATCAGCCAAAGTTGCCGTCCCTTACTGATAAAAAGCCCCTATGGTCGAATTATTAACATAGGCTCGGTCATGAGCAGTTTTGCGGGCTCTGGGATGGCTGCCTACACCGCATCCAAACATGGAGTGCTGGGCTTAACCAAGGTCTTGGCGACGGAACTGGGTCAGCATGGCGTTACCGCCAATTGCATACAACCCGGCGCCATACTTACTGGCATCACCCAAGAACTGCACGACAACGACGCAAGCTTCCGCGAATTCTGGAACAACAAAGCCGCAATAGGCCGTTGGGGCACGCCACAAGACATTGCTTACCTAGCCGCCTTTTTAGCGTCTGATGAAGCCGCGTTTATTAGCGGGCATGGTATCTATTGCGACGGCGGCGCAATGCAGCAAGTGTAGTTGACTAGATAGTTAGACAGAGAACTTAATCAGCCAGCTTAATGATTAATCGGCCTTGATTCGCACCGTTAAACAGGCCGCGGAAAGTATCAAGCGTATTGTCCAAACCTTCCACAATCTGCTCTTTATGTTTGAGCTCTCCGTTCTTCACCATAGAAGCCAGTTCAGCTGTGCCTTCTGCCCAACGCTCTGCAAAGTAAGCGACGGTAAAACCCTCAATGCGAGCATTCTTGACCAAAAGCTGCCACATATTCGCCGGCCCTGCTCGGTCATCCACCTCATTATTGTAGTTTGAGATCGTGCCACACATTAGAACGCGTGCTTTGAAATTAAGGTTCAACAAAGCGGCATCCAGAATTTCACCACCTACATTGTCAAAGAATAAATCGATACCCTCTGGGCAGGCTTCCGCTAGAGTCGCGCGCATATCACTGCTTTCACGGTAATTTATGGCCACATCAAAGCCCAGCTCATTACGCAACCACGCGCACTTTTCTTCACTGCCCGCCAAACCTACTACACGACAATTCGCCGCACGCTTTGCCAACTGACCAGCGACCGAACCAACGGCACCCGCTGCACCACTCACCAAAATCGTTTCCCCGTCTTTTGGCACGCCAACATCGAGCATTCCAAAATACGAAGTGAGGCCCGTAGTACCGCAAATACTAAGGTAGTTTGACAAGGGAATTGCAGGATCAATGTCCAGTATTTCAAGGCCAGGCACCTGTCGTGAACCACCGGCACCTACTGTACTAAACAGCTCCCATGCGCCTAGGCCTCGAGTAATACTTCCCAGTGGGTAATCGGTATTGTTGCTTTCGATAACTCTAGAAATACAAGTGGTTAACATTACTGAACCGAGAGGCACCGGCGGAATATAGCTGTCATTAAAATCGTCCATCCAGCCACGTAGAGCAGGATCAAGCGCGAAGTATAAGTTCTGTAAGCGCACCTGATTCTCTTCAAGTGCCTGTAATGGCTCTTCGGTCGTTGCAAAGTCACTGTCTTTGATGGGACCGTCGGGACGCTTCATCAGCCTGATTTGACGATTGAGTTGATCGGCCATTATTTCCGTACTCTCTGTTGTGATAGCTGTTGTGATAGCTGTTGTGCCAGGTACTGTGTCAAATCTTACCGCAGCCGTGGTGCGACTGACGAACATATCGACAGGCCCAAAGTCTATATTAAGCATTCTCTCAAGCCAATAAAAAACCGAACAGTCTGCTTTTTTTGATGATACTATTTGGATCAATGTAATTGCCCACATCTACCCTACATCTAAATTTGAGAAGGAAAAGGAGAACAACAATGAGCAGACTAGAAGGCAAAACAGCGCTTGTTTTAGGAGCAGCCGGCGAAGGTAACATGGGCCAAGTGATCGCCCGTCGCTTTGCGCAGGAAGGTGCTCACGTGGTGGTTGGCGGCCGAAACATGTCGGTGCTGGAATCTTTGGCCAGCGACATTGGTGGCCTGGCGGTTCAGTGCGATATAACCAGCAAGTCTGATATAGAGCAAGCTGTGGATGCCAGCATAGCCAAGTACGGCCAATTGGACATAGCCGTAAACAGCACTGGCTGGGGATTGCTCAACCAGTTTGAGGAAACAAGCGAAGAAGATTTGGTCGCCATGATGAACTTGCAGTTTAAAGGGCCTTACCAGTTCATGCAGGTGCTGGTAGGCAAAATGAGTTCAAGTGCCTCTATCATTCAAATATCATCTGCTACCGCAAAAATATTGGTGGGTAACCATCATGCCTACATTGGCACCAAAGCAGGCATTGATCATGTGGTGAGAGGCGTCGCCGACGAGTATGGAGCAAAAGGTATTCGGGTGAATTCAATTTCCCCGGGATTAACCGAATCACCAATGACTGAAGGACATCTTGCAACACCTGGATTTAAGGGTGCATTCTTGAAGGAATACCCCTTAGGTAGACTCAATACTTCCGAAGACATAGCAGCGGCCGCGGTGTTTGTTGCCAGCGATGAATGCTTTATGACGGGCCAGAACTTACAGGTTAATGGCGGGCTAACGTTGCGTCGTAATCCAATGGCTAGCGAAGTTGAGGAGCATGTTATTAAGGCGATGTCAGAGGGCTAATACTAAGGCTTAACTTCTAAATCGACGCCCGATATGCAATCACTCAGCTTGGTGATTGCGTATCATTGTTGTAATAGACTTCGCTAAGTCATTCGGAATGGGAAAGTGCAAATTGTATTGTGCTATTTTCCATCGGCCATCTTGTTTGAGCAGCACACCTGATCCACGACATTCACCATAGCTTTCACTGTCCAATAGCTCATCAAACCAGGCAACCTTACCTTCTACTATTATGTGACGGTCTCTAGGAACGTATAACCAGCCCTGCCCTTTATTAAAGTAAGGTTCCACAAATGCCCGGAACTCCTCCACTGGCCAACGCTCACTTGCGTCGGTGCCGATAAAAACGGCCGAGTCTGTAAAGTGTGCGAAATAGGTTTCAAATTGCGCATTGCCCGCTGCTGAGTGAAAGCCATCCAATTGTTGACTAATGTTTTGCTTCTCATCGTTTGACGAAATCGTGGCTTCAACACTGGCGGTGACTAAAGAACTAGCGAGCACAAACACCAGTATGCCGAGGTAACAAAAAGTCTTCATTTTAGGACACTCCCGGTAGTTTCTTTAATGGCTAGTAGGTTCTTCGCTGAACAGCTTCTTGGCAGCGCTATTTCTTCTTAAAAGTGCAATCGACATGCACAAACCCACCACGCTGGTTGCCAGCAGATAGCTAAAAGTGATCTTATACCCTGCCTCGCCTGGATAAGTATCAAGCCAGTTACCAATCAAGGGATAGATAAACGCCTCTGGCATAAAGCCTATGAAGGAGGAGACGCCCACTATCGCACCCGTTATTTGTATTGGCATATCTGACTCGCCGACCAACGCGTAGTAATTGCCACGAATAACGTAAACAGCGAGACCCAGTATCACCATATTGACTGTCACGATATTCATCATGGTTGCCGACGCAGGGATCATTACGAACACGCCCATGCACATTGTTGTTACGCAAAAGGCGTACACAATTAATTTGTTTGGCGATCCTATTCTTGTGGCCAATACGGCGGCACCCAAGCCGCCAAGCGTTTGCAGACCATAGGTTCTAATTAAGCCCATTAACGCCCCCATTGTCAGTGACGCGCCCAGCACCTCGGTCATATAAGGAGTAATGTAACTTTGCCCGGCAAACAAGCTGTAACCGCAAAAAATAATAACGGCTATCATCCAGGTGGCCGGCATTCTAACGGCCTGCATTATGCCGTCGAGCATCGCGTTGCTTTGCGCTTGCGGCTCCGAGTCCTCGAAGAAGAGCCACACAGCCAGGCCGGAGGTTACCGTAATCACGGCTGAGATATTAATAACCCACATCAGACCCGCTTCGCTTTCACCCATGCGCGAAAAAACAACGAGGGTTAAGGCACCAATCAGAAAAGCAAACACACCGCGCCCGCCTTCTAAAAACCCAAACAGCTTGCCTTGCTCTTCCTTGCTACCCAATTCGCGTGTGGCTTTGATTAGCGGCGCCCAAAAAATAACAAGCGTGCTGATGCCCCAAAACCCATACAGAAACATGGCACCTATATAGGACGGGAAGGTAGAAAAATAGAAACCACTTAGCCCGGTTGAAATGAGCGAAACCGACAATAACAAACGCGGCGAGTAACGATCGGCAAGCCAGCCACCGGGTATGTAGCCCAAGGTAGACAATATGCCATTCAGGCTTTGCAACACACCCATCTGAGTATGAGTTACACCCAGCGCGCTCTGCAAAGGCTCGTAATAGGAATAACGAAGAAAGGGAAATGTGTAAACAGTCGCACCTGAAAGCGCCAGCAATGCCAACATAAACCAACGCTGGGTACTGGATCGTGAAGGTTGGGTAGTGTCCCGCTCTGAAGTCATGAAACGACCTTTATTATTCTTCGTTTGAGAATGGGCTTGGACGACCAATTGTGTTCTATGCCCGCCATAGCAGCCTAACAACCCGTACCGAGTGTATGGCGCGCTCAACTCAATTAAGGCACACTTAAGCTAGCAATATACTCAACCACGATAATAAACGCCAGCCAGTTGGCAACCCTAGGGTAAAGTAAGCGTGAAACCTAATTCAGAGCAACAACAGGAGCCTGTCAATGACAACGCGGGCATGCAGCGCTGGCGCCGGCATTTGCATCGCTATCCGGAGACCGGTTTCGATGTACACGATAGTGCTGCTTTTGTTGCAGAAATTCTTCGATCATTTGGTTTGGAAGTGCAAGAAGGTATTGGCCAAACCGGAGTGGTTGCCATACTGCGAAGAGGAGACAGCAGTAAAGCAATAGGCCTTCGCGCCGACCTTGATGCCTTACACGTTGAGGAGCTCAATACCTTTGAGCATTGTTCTAAAAATACTGGTCGCATGCATGCTTGCGGGCACGACGGTCATACCGCCATGCTACTCGGCGCAGCACAGTGCCTTGCACAAAATGGCGAGTTCAATGGCACGGTATACTTTATTTTTCAACCAAACGAAGAACACGGTTTGGGCGCGAAAGCGATGATAGCCGATGGCCTATTCCAACGATTCCCAATGCGGGCAATATATGGCATGCATAACATGCCGGGCATGCCGAGTGGTCAACTCGCAATGAACAGCGGCGCAGTGATGGCCGGCGAAGACAATTTTTGCATTACTGTTAAAGGCCGAGGTGGTCACGCATCGCAACCGCATCACCATATTGACCCAGTACCTATTAGCGCAGAAATTACTTTGGCATTGCAAACGATAGTGTCGCGCAGCATAGCGCCAGAGGAACAGGCCGTAGTGTCTATTACCGAGATTGAAACTGACGGCACTGTGAATGTAATCCCAAGCACAGTAACGCTTAAAGGAGACTGCCGTAATTTTAATGAGGACGTAAGCTTAAAGCTTGAAGAGGCGATGACGCGCATTGTAGAGGGTATTAGTGCGGCTCACGGCGCAGACTGCGAGGTGGTTTACCAGCGATTATTCCCGCCCACAATTAATAGCCAGGCCGAAACCGAACACGCACGACTAGCGGCATTAGCCACCGTGGGATCTGAAAAAATTGACGCCAGCTGCAAGCCACTCACTATCTCCGAAGACTTCGCCAGCATGCTAAAAGAAAAGCCCGGTTGTTATGTGTTTATAGGCAACGGCGAAGACAGCGAAGGTGGCTGCATGCTGCATAACCCTCACTACGACTTTAACGACGACATTTTAGACACGGGATGCCAGTATTGGGTCAACCTTGCGGAACAACAACTAAAGTAGTGGAACAACAGCTAAAGAAGCCGAGCAACAACTAAAAAGTTGAGCAAACACAGGCAAGCAAATAGCAAAACTCTGGATACTATAAACACCAATGAAAGACTTTAACTACACGCTAAGCAAACATCTGTCGAACACAATGCACAACGTAGACGCGCACTCAAAGTTCGATCAACTATTACCGAAGACTGATTGCGATGCAGCCTGGCAGGCCATCTCACAATGGCAAGGCTACGAGGCCACACCGCTCATTGAGCTTGATGACATAGCGGCTGAAGCCAAGGTTGGCTCAGTGCTGTATAAGGATGAATCGCCACGGTTTGGGCTCGGATCGTTCAAGGCACTGGGAGGCTCTTACGCGGTGTTTCTGCTCGCGGAGCAACATAAACAAGAGCATGGCCATCTCGATGACTTTGTCGTGGCCACAGCCACCGACGGAAACCACGGGCGCTCTGTAGCCTGGGGCGCGCAACGATTGGGGCTTGAATGCCACATTTTTATTCACGCTCACGTTAGCGAAACACGCAGCGACAGCATGGCAGCACTCGGGGCGATAGTGCATCGCGTTGAGGGTAACTACGACGACTCCTTGCTTGATTGCACAAAAATGTCGGAAGACAATGGCTGGCAGATAGTGTCGGACACCAGTTGGGACGGTTACGAATCGGTTCCACTGCATGTTATGGCGGGGTATTCCGTTATGGCCGCAGAAATTGTGCAGCAGCTGGACGGCAAAATCCCAAGCCATTTATTTATACCCGCTGGCTGCGGTGGCCTGGCTGGCGGTATGCTTGCCTATTTATGGCAGGTTTGGAAGGCCGATTTACCCGACATCATAATCGTTGAATCCAAGATGTCTGATTGCGTTTACCAAAGCCTTGAAGCAGGAAAAGTAGAGCTGATTAACATCACTGATGAAACTGTGATGGCTGGCCTGTCGTGTGGCGAAGTATCTCGAATAGCCTGGCCTCTGTTACGCGAAGGCGTTAAACATGTGCTGACAATACCGGACGAAGGTGTTATGCCAATGATGCGCTGGCTCGCTATGCCTGAAGACACTCAGAGGCCCGCCATCGAAGGTGGCGAGTGTTCTGCCGCTAGTTTGATAGCACTATTGGCTGCTGCAAAAACGGAGCTAAGAAGTTCGCTTGAGTTTGATGAACACTCCCTAGTACTGGTGCTGGGAACTGAAGGGGCAACTGACCCGGAGTTTTATCAGCAAGCACTAGCTGCACGTTGAAAAAGGTTTTGACGGCACATTACTTCGTAATTTTTAGGCTCAAAATGCTCATTTATTCGCATATAAACTCCGCTTTCTCGCCTAAAAATGCCTCGTACTGCACTCATCAAAATCTTTTTCAACACGCTGCTCACAGTCGCATAGCCTTTCTTGAGAGAAAAGGGGAGCCGGTATTATGAAAATTTTAGATTTTGACGTTCTTCCTGACGATTACATAAAGCGTCTTGGGCTGATTGTGCTGCAGTCGGATGTCACCATTGAAGATGAGTTCCGCCATTTTTTTAGCGGCTTAGCGGTAAGCTTAATGGTTAACCGAATACCTTTTGAAAACGAGGTGACCGTAGACACCTTAAAAGCAATGGAAGCTCACATTGGCAATAGCATGTCTTTGTTCCCGCTTGATTCAAAGTTCGATTCCCTGGGCTATGGCTGCACGTCCGGCGCCCTGCATATTGGCGACGCTAGCATAGCCAAGCTGGCGAACCAAGTTAGACGGTGCGAAAACGTTAGTAGCCCGATGCAGGCGGCGATTGCCGCAATGCGCCATGTAAACGCCAAGCGCATCGCCTATCTTGCCCCTTACAGCCAGGCAGTATCACAAACCATGATTGACGCCTTTGAACAAGCCGGCATTAAGGTAGTTACATCAGCCACCTTCGATGAAGAGCAGGACAAGATAGTAGGCCGAATAGCGCCAAGCTCTATTAAGTCAGCCTGTATAGAGTTGGCGAGTAACGCTGAGGTCGATGCTGTATTTGTATCGTGCACTAATATGAAATGTGTCGATATCATTCCGCAGATAGAGAAGGAAACTGGAATTTTCGCCATGTCCAGTAACCAGGTGCTTGCCTGGCATATGGCCAGGCTGGCGGGAATTGACAATGTACTTCACAACAAAGGCAGGTTATTTGAGTGTTAAATGATAACGTAGCACCAAAGAATACAGACCGTGCTACCCCAAAACGCGGATTTGCGGCGGCGGAGTATCAGCGCCGTGTTGAAAGCGCTCAAGCGCAAATGCTGCGTGAGCAGATCGGCGCCTTACTCATTACAACCGAAGCCGATATGTACTACTTTACTGGCTTTCTAAGTCAGTTTTGGCAAAGCCCTACGCGCCCCTGGTTCGCAGTTATACCACTGCAAGGCAAGCCTATTGCCGTTATTCCCGAGATAGGCGTGAACTGCATGAAAAACGATTTCATGGAAGACATTCGCAGCTGGTCATCACCACATGCTAGCGACGACGGTGTGTCACTGCTTAGCGCAACCATTGCTGAAGTGCTCGACAGCGCCAGCAGCCAGCATGGCGCGCAATTCCAAAAACTTGGCTTAAATCAGGGTCGCGAAACCCATATAAGAATGCCGCTGAAAGACTTTGAGCAACTGCGCGAGAATATTGCACGGCATAACTCAAAGGCTCGTCTGGTTGATGCCACTCACCTTATTCGGCAATTGCGTATGGTGAAGTCTGAGGCCGAAATTGAAAAGCTATTGTATGTAGCACAATGTGCATCTGACGTATTCGAGATTTTATTTTCCTTTATTCAGGTAGGCATGCGTGACGACGAGATTTTTCGCGCTTTCAAGATTGCCAGCTTAAACTCCGGTGTTGATGATGTGTCCTACCTGGTAGGTGCGGCGGGCGCAGGCGGCTACGACGATATTATCTCGCCTCCATCAGGCCGTGTTCTGCAAAATGGCGATGTTCTTATTCTCGACACTGGCTGTACCTTTGATGGCTACTTTTGCGACTTCGATCGCAACTACGGTTTTGGCCTTGTAGGTGATGATGCTCGCCGCGCCTATGAAACAGTTTGGCAGGCGACCGAGGCTGGTTTACAAGCGGCAGTACCCGGTAATCGTTGCAGCGATTTGTTTCATGCTATGGATCAAGTGATGCAAGCTGGCGGTGCCCAAGGGGAGTCTGTGGGTCGCTATGGACATGGCTTGGGCTTACAGCTTACCGAACCGCCTTCACACACAGGCTGGGACGACACTCCTCTGGAGGTGGGCATGGTGCTAACCCTGGAACCAGGAATGATTTTTGCGCCACAAAAAATGATGGTACATGAGGAGAATATTCTAATTACAGAAAGCGGGCCACGATTGCTATCGCGCCGCGCTCCTTTTGAATTACCTATAGCACTCTAAATAGACACTACAAATGGCTAAATCTGCGCCATCCGCTCTTACACCTACGCCCAATAAAACGTCCTACGACGTCATTATTATTGGCGGTGCCATGATGGGCTCATCTACCGCCTGGTTTTTGGCCAGCAACTCTGATTTTGCAGGTTCAATCCTTGTCATCGAAAAAGACCCTAGCTATGAATTCTCATCAACGGCGCACACAAATTCTTGCATGCGACAGCAATTCAGTAACGAACTAAATGTACGCATCTCGCAGTTCGCAGCCGACTTTGTTAAAAACTTGCGCGGGTACATGGGCAATGACGAACGCGTGCCTGAACTCAGCATACAAAACTATGGCTATATGTATCTGGCAAACAATGATGACTTTGCCAATGTGCTTCGTGCAAACCAGAAGGTTCAAGTTGCCTGCGGAGCCGGCACCACCCTGCTCAGCCCCGAAGAAATTCGAAGTGCTTACCCCTTCTATAAAGTGGATGATATTGTGCTGGGCAGCATCAACCTGGTGGACGAAGGCTACTGGGATGGAATAACCGTATTCGATTGGTGGCGGAAGTCCGCACTCGAACACGGCGCCGAATACATAGCCAATGAAGTAGTCGCGATGAACAGAGATGCTAGTGATCGTAAAATTGAGAGTGTGGTTCTCGCTTCAGGTGAGCGCATATTCTGCGGGCAAGTAGTCAACGCATCTGGCCCCCGTGCAACTCGAACGTCGCGTATGGCCGGTATAGATTTGCCTGTTGAACCAAGAAAACGATTCACTTGGATATTCTCAGCTGAACAGCCTTTGGATCGAGACTTGCCGCTGACCATAGACCCAAGCGGTGTGCATATTCGCCAGGATGGAAAAACCACTTATCTGGCGGGTGGTCACAGCGACCATGACGCTGCTGTTGAATACGACGATTTTCAAATGGATCACAATCTTTGGCAAAACCATATATGGCCGACAATCGCCACTCGCATACCTCAATTTGAAGCTATCAAAGTCATCAATGAATGGGCCGGCCACTACGCTTACAATGTGTTCGACCATAACGCTATTGTGGGGCCGCACACCGAACTGAGTAACTTCGTTTTTTTAAACGGCTTTTCTGGCCATGGATTACAACAGTCGCCAGCGATGGGTCGCGGCACTGCTGAGTGGCTGTGCTATGGCGAGTTCCGCAGTCTGGATCTCTCGCCGTTTAGTTATGAGCGGATAGTCAGCGATGTTCCATTGGTAGAAAAAGCGATTATATAAAGCTACAGGCAAGAAGTAATCGTCCATTACCGTAAGTTAGCGACGACTGTAAGCACTCCCTTTTCACGAAGTGCTTAGAGTTGGAGATGATGTGTTGTCATTCACCTGCAATATTACCGACGCTGGGGTAAAAGGATGCCAGGCACTACTTAAAATCGATTGCTTTGCTACGCTGTAGCCTACTGCCCCTTGTTTCCAATGGAGTCTTTCGTGCTCAAACAGTTTTTCAGCTTAGCCTTCTTAGTACTGCTGACCAGTTGCGCTAGCATGTCTCCAGAAGACTGTGCCACAGCCGACTGGCGCGCACTGGGCTATAAAGATGGTGCCCGCGGCAATACCATGGAAACAGCCGGCGAGCGTGGGTCTGTATGCTCTAAGCACGGTTATTCAATGGATCATGATCTTTACCGCGAAGGGCGCACCGAGGGTCTGCGCAGCTACTGCACTGAGAACACAGCCTATTCACTTGGCCAATCGGGGGAACAATACAACGGCGTTTGCATCGACCATGGTCACGACTCCTTCCTTGCGGCCTACAACCAAGGTTACGAGCTGTTTGGTTTTACCAACGCCGTTGAGCAAGCAAGACAGAAACTGCAAACCGCAGAGCAGGATGCAAATATCATTGATGATAAAATTCGAGACTACGCGAAGGGCGAGAGAGACGAAAATTTATCTACCAAAGAACAAAGGAAGGAACTGCTTAATCTTTGGGCTGAAAGAAAATGGCTGGCCAAAGAAGCCATTCCACATTGGGCGGTTGAGCTTCGCTTTGCTGAACGGGAGCTGGATGACTACCTGCAGAAGAAATCGAGAAATGACCCAGACCTTGGCACTCTGCTGCCCTCGACGATGAAACAGCCCGAACCTTACACCGGCCCGACTAAAGCCGACAAGTACGAAATGATAGATGAAATACGGCGCAGCTATCGAAAGCACTAATCAAAGGGAAGAAACGAAACACCCGCACCGCGCAACAGCCCCTCAAAAGGCTAGAAAGCTGTTGGCGAATTACACACTTGGTGCGTAAGCACTCAGTCTAGGTGTTAACCACCGAACTGAAAGAATGCTGCTTTATTGCCATCGGGGTCGCGAAAATACGCGCCATAAAAAAAGTCTTCTATTCGCACGCCTGGCGCACCTTCGTCAGTAGCACCAAGTTCCAGCGCTTTAGCGTACAGCTTATCCACCATTTCTTTTGAGCCAGGATTAATGGCCACCATATTGCCGTTGCCCGGCTGGCAGCCTTCTTCATCATACGGAATGCACACTGCAACCATAGGCTCTTCCATACTCTTGCCTATCATTGCTATGCGGCCCATGTCGCCTAACACGCTGCAGCCCAAATCAGCCAATAGCTCCGACCAGAACGCTTTGGCGCGCTCCATATCCTGTACACCTATTGTTACGTATCCAATCATTCTTTTTTCCTATCGTCATTGAATTAAAAGTTTATAGGCTGGCGACCCGCCAACGGCTTAGGCTGCTAAGGCATCGCCAACTCAACCGTAGACTAGCATATTCGTTACTCTTCGTAGCCAGGTTCCTGCTACTGAAAATCTCCTGACTGGAAAAAATTCAATAACTCGGCGGCCACGGTTTCTGGACGCTCTTCGTGCAATAGAAAAGCAGAATCAGGAATTGCACAGAAACCAGCGCCCTGCGGTATCCGCTTCACCATTTCTTTTGCTAACGCACAGGGGAAAGTAATGTCATTTTCGCCCCAGATGAAGTGTATTGGAGCGCTTATCTCGGCATGGATGTCGTCTAAGCGATCCAGTGTCGCAAAGTCCAAACACTGTAGATAACGAATAAAACCGCGAAAGCGTGTGGGGGTTTCAAACCAATGCTCAGCAAACAATGACCGAAACTCACGATCGATAAAACGCTTATCGTGAAAACAGCCGCCAAAGCCCATCGCCGAAAATATATACCAGTCACGCGTCATCAAGGCGCCCATAATCTGTCGTGTGCCGGGAAGGTGAGTCAACTTCTGGTACAAAGGAATAAAGGGTGGACGATGATTCGGCATTTCTGTATTCAATACAGCAAGCTTACTCACCCTACCCTTCAACTCAGCAGAGGCAATGCGAGCGATCGTTCCTCCTGTATTGTGACCTAACAGTAAAACTTGATCTAACTGCAATTCATCTATTAATTCTATAAGACGCCGCGCGTGGCCAGCAAAAGTCATATCGAGGCCTTGAAATGGCGCACGGTCCGACATACCAGCCGACTCTACCAAGTAGCAGGTGAAGCGCGGTTCAAGCAATGGCAATAGCTTTCGATAAGAGCCTGTATGGAATGGCCAGCCATGCACTAATACCAGCGCTGGGCCGTCACCGGATTTTCGGTAGGGAGAACTACTCATATTCGGTAATCACCTTTAAGAGCGAATAGTAAAAGTAACTTGAGCGGGTAATCGGTGCAATAACATTGGAGGTTATACGGGGGTCATTCCCAGGGTTTACTTTCCTAAGCGCCACGATTTACTTTTAGGTGTTGATATTCTTACCTCGTGCCAAACGCATTGCATACTGTTTTGATGCTCAGCGGCACATCCATGTGCCGTCCCTCGCATGTGGCAGCGGATAAGCAGAACGATGCGACCATCTCCGCTTAACTAAGCTGTATCCAGTCCTGCCTTACTTTTTGTCCAACTCAGCTACACTGACCTTTTCGTTAACAATATCGCCAGCAAACATTTCTTCCAGCTCTTGTGCAGCTGTCTTGGCAAGGTCGCGCATTTTGTCTTCATCACTGTGTAAGTGCGCATGCGCGTGTAAGCGTTCCAGATCGTGCGCTCTAAAGGCATCGACAGTATTGCGCGCTTCAATCTCAGACAAACCCGTGCCTATCAATACCTCACGGGTGAGATCAACAGCTGCGAGGAACGTGTCCCGTCTTACCACTTTCACGTCAAGATCCATCAAGCGATAGGCGTGCTTTCTATTTCGAGCTCGCGCATAGATGCTGAGCTGGGGATAGTGCTTTTGTAAAAGCGCAGCAATGCGTACCGAGGCTTCTACATCATCAACGGCCAAAATAAACAGCTGGGCCGAACCAACGCCCGCTGCCTGCAGCAAATCCAGACGTGATGCATCGCCATAGTAAATATCATTACCGTAGGTTCGCACGAAATCGACCTGCATTTGGTCAATCTCTAGAGCTGTGAAATGAATACCCTTAGCCCTTAAAACACGAGCGATTACTTGCCCAAACCGCCCGAATCCCGCAATGATCACGGGGGGGTCTTCCGCGGGCATTTCGTCAAACACCGGCTCCTCCGCTTTGCGTTGACCGAGTCGCACCAGTAGGAGTAACAATGGGGTTGTCATCATAGACAAGGTAACGACGACAATAAAATGTTCAGCTACCGCTGCGGGCAGCACGTGAGCATTAACTGCGATGCCTAAAAGGACAAAAGCAAACTCACCGCCTTGCGACAGCACTATTCCAAGGTTGCGAGCAGCTGTGGACTCCAGTCCTTGCCAACGCCCTAGCCCATAAAGTACCGCCGCCTTAACCGCTACCAAAGCTATAACTGCAATGAGTATTTTCTGGCTATCTTCGGCCAACAAACCAAGGTTTAGAGACATTCCAACAGCGATAAAAAACAAACCAAGCAGCAATCCCTTAAAGGGCTCAATGTCGGCTTCAAGCTGATGTCTGAATTCCGAGTCTGCAAGCAGCACGCCCGCTACAAACGCACCTAAGGCCATAGAAAGACCTGCGTATTCCATTAACCACGCCGTGCCCAACACAATGAACAAGGCCATGGCTGTCACTATCTCACGAACTTTAGTGGTGGCCACAATTCTCATCGCAAGACGCAGTAGCCAACGTCCGGCAAATGCCAAAAATAGCAGTACAGCTGCAGGGAACAACATATCTTGCGGGCTAAACGTTGAAGGGCCTGTGCTTGTTGCAAGCAAGGGCATCAAGGCCAGCAGTGGAATGACCGCAAGGTCTTGAAACAACAAATTTCCAAACGCCGTTCGGCCCATTTTGCTACTAAGTTCATGTCTTTCGGCAAGCAGCTGCAGAGCAAATGCGGTTGACGATAGAGCCAAAACCAGGCCCAGAATAATGGCCACTTTCGTTTCGTAACCATCAAGCACCAACAGAACAGCCAACAACGACGCTGTTAAAAACATCTGCGCCGCACCAAAACCGAAAATTGAATTGCGTAATGCCCACAAACGCGAAGGCCGTAACTCTAAGCCAATCACAAACAACAAGAGCACAACACCAAGTTCCGAAAAATGCAAAATGTCATCAACGTCGGATATTAGCGCCAGACACCACGGGCCGATAACAACACCGGCAGCAACATACCCAAGCACAGCGCCCAAGCCTAGACGTCTGAACAAGGGAACGGCCAAAACAGCGGCAGCGAGATAGATCAGAGCATTCGTTAGCATTCTATAGAGTGTCACACACAAAAATCAGCAGACTACTTCGCACTGCGGGGGCGCAAGTATCGCATCATTTCGCAATGAGTGCTTTGTCTAGGGAGCAGTTAGAGTGGGAGTAGGAGTCTGCTTCTCACGCAGAACGTTGCTGAGGTAGTGCGGAGGCAGGCGAACACTTATTACGCCCGGTTTTTTTAGAAAAATACATTGCCTGGTCAGCCGCTACAACGAGCTCTCGGGAAGAAAGGTGCTGTGTGCTGCTTGCCATTGTTGCAACACCAATCGACACAGTAACTCCCAAGCCTAAGCCGTTTACATCGATAGGAGATTCCTGAATTGTCTGCACTATGTGCTTTCCTAAAGCTGTTGCATCCTCCTCGGTCAATGCAGGCAATATAACCACGAACTCTTCACCACCGTAGCGCACTATGACATCAGCTTCGCGCACATGGGCTCGTAGCATATTAGCCAACCACTTTAGAACTTCGTCTCCAACCTGATGCCCGTGCACATCGTTAACTTGCTTGAAGCGGTCCGCATCAATGAACATCAAACTTAATGGTTTCCCCTCAGCAATGGAATCATTGATTATGCCATCCAGAACTTCGTCAAAATAAAGTCGGTTATAGGCACCTGTCAGAATATCTCGTCGATTCTCTTCTTCAAGCTCTTCAACGCGATTTTTCAAATCGAATAATTGTTCGTCATTTGCCGCTGGATGTTGATGACCGATCATGTAATCGAACATCAAACTTTTAGACGATTCAGCAAGATCTGAAAGATTCGGCACCAAGGACGTTTCAAAAAGTTGTTCGGCGTCTTTTACTGCAGCAAAAAGAGCGTGTGTGAACTCACTTTCGGAATGACCCGCTAGGTCACCCATGCTCGCACGCCCAAATGCTATAGCTCTTGCTAACTCTAGCTCATCGCTAAGCAGCACGGCGTCGGCAAGAACTCCAGAGTAGGCAACGCACCAAAGATAGTCGACGCTGGGTTGACGCTTCATGAGCCGCTCCAGCGAATGACTTTGCTCTACCGCGTCTACAATAGAAGGGGGCAATCTCCAGTGGCGTAGTAAGCTCGCGCCCACCTTCGAGTGATCAACATTGAGTACTTTATACTCGGCCAATTGCGCGTACTCATGCTGCGCGTAGGGCACAAGCCCTGTATATATGTCACTAAGTGCGCAATCAGCCGCCAGCATTCCGATGTCTTGCACCAACGCCGCCAGAAAACACTCTTCCCAGTTTTCCAGATTTGCGCGATTTGCCAAAAAACGAGCAACGGCTGCGGCGGTTACTGAACGACGCCAGAGATACTCATGATCGAGGTCGCTACCTCGGCCGGCTTTCAGCGTATTGGCCAGCGAGAAGCTCAGCGCGGTCATTACGCTTACATTAACACCAAGACGCGTGACAGCGGCCAGCACAGAAACACATGGTTGCGATCCACGATATGCTGCCGAGTTTGCCAAGCGCAGCAACTTTACGCTTATAGCGACATCATCAGACACTATGTTGACTATATCGCTTAATAAGCAGTCATCCTGGCATTGGTCAACTATGCGTGCAGCCACAATGGGCGGCGAGGGCAAGTCGCGACAACTCAGTATTTTCGCTTCCAGAGTTTTATTCATAACAGAGGCGAAAGATTCGCATAGCTTCAGTGATAATCGTGGAGTGGGTCTACTGTGTATCGGCCACTACAGATAATGCTTTAGCGTCATTTTCTGGAGGATTCCGACATAACGGCACTCACCATGCAAAGCTCTGGGTTATCAACCACAAAAACACAGGATTATCTCAGCGCTGAGCTTCCCCAGAGTTTCGAGTATTCCTGACAATGGAACACAAGTGACTGAAACGTTGATAATTCAGTGCCTGCTGGAATCTTGATTCTAGCAGAGCCCTCAAAGCTGCTCAGCAATGTTACAAATACACTTCCGTTTACCGCATTGTCTCCGGTTACATCTTTGCTTGGCGTTGGCGACAGAAACACTTTCACATCAGGGCCTTTTTTAGCCCTGAAATTGTCACCCAACACAATGTAGTGCTCTTCACCGTCTTTCACGATGCTCCAACTACCATCCAGTGAGGATTTCCCCCAGGACGAGAACGCACCATCCAGTTTACCTTGCGCCAAGGTATCTGTTGTTTGCGCGGTGACTGTAGTTGTAATCAGTAATAGTGTCGCGAATAAGGCGCTTGTTAGTAGCTTCATAAAGAATTCCCCTAAATCTTTCTTTCTTCTAAAGGTGGTATTGAAACCCAGTCAAGGTCTGAGAACTATGTGTCATTAAACGGCTTATATGTTCGATCGTCCAATGACTTATCTTGCCGCGTCCAGTTCACTTAACGAATCAGCAATACGTAACGGTCCACGCCTATCGCTTGTAATTATGACTTTGGCTGGAAAAAATAGTTCACGCCAAGTGACAATTTTTAGCGATCGAATACCAAAGGAGCGAATGTGATAAAGTAAGAAACATAATAAAAGGCGCCTAGCAATGACCGCTATCAGTACGATCGACCTTTCCATTATCCTTTTTTATTTTGCCTTAATGCTGGTAATAGGCTTCGTTGCGAGTCGCAAACAGACAACGGTCGAAGATTACTACATAGCCGGGGGCAAGCTCGGAACCTTTTCCATCGCCTGCCTGTGGTTCGCCTCATGGATAGGTGGAGCAGCCGTTGTTGGAGTTGCAAGCAAAGCCTATCAAATTGGCATCAGTGGTATGTGGTACGTCGCCGCCATGGCTATTGGTTGTCTATTGTTTGGACTGTTCTTTGCTAAAAGAGTCAAACGGATGGGTAAGCAGTATAACGCGCTTACCTATCCCGACTTGATTGAAACACGCTTCGACAGCCGCACCCGGGTTGTTGCAACAATTACCACAGTAGTCGCATTTGTTGCTTACGCAGCGGGGCAACTAGCAGCCGCTGCAGGTATTTTACATACTTTACTGGGCTGGGATTACGGCGTTAGTGTTCTATTCTCCAGTGCCATCATTGTGCTCTACACCGTAACCGGCGGCTACCTAGCCGTAACCTATACCGACTGGCTACAGGTTACGATTCTGTTTATTGGCATCGTATTTATTGGTATACCGCTGGCCTTGCAAAATGGCGGTGATTTAGCAAATTTACAAGCGAACTTGCCCACAGGTCATTTCAATATTGGCAGCTGGGGCTGGGCTAGCATTGCCGCCTTGGTTCTGTCTATTGGCTTTAGTTTTTTTACCGCAATGGACAGTTACACTCGCATGTTTTCTGCGCGAACCGAACAAATTGCGCAGCGCGGCACTTTGCTTGTAGTGGTGTTTTTGGTTCCAATCGCCATTGGTGCAACGTGGCTGGGGATGACAGGCGCCCTTTTGTTTCCTGGCCTGGACGACAGCAGCGATATATTAAGCACCATCGTTGTCGAACTCTTTCCGGTAGGGCTTAAGGGCCTAGTACTGGTTGGTTTGCTGGCCGCGCTTATGTCGACGGCCGACATCTGCATTTTGACCGCGTCCGCTAACATCAGCCGTGATGTCTATCAGCGCTATGTGAATCCGGAAATCGACAGTCGTAAGTTACTAAGGCTCAGCATGGTAATGTCGCTTGTGGTTGGAATTCTAGCCGCGCTGCTTGCCTGGCGCATGCAAGATATTATCGACATTTTACTTATTGGATTCACGGTAAATTCAGCCGCTCTATTTCTACCCAGCGTAGCGATGATCTATTCCAGCAAGGTGAATGCAAATGCCGCGTTCTGGAGCATCTGCCTGTCTTTGATAACAGTTTTTTTCTGGTACGCAGCGGCTCAACTGCCCTCATTCCCATGGGCTCACGTCGACCCACTATGGCCTGGCTTGCTGGTTTCGTTTAGCGTGTTTACACTGCTTAACAGAAATCCTAAGCTAGGAACCGCGACTGGTCACTAAGGCCACATTCGCCGCGCCGGCTTCACGAGCGGCGTCGATCACCGACGCGAAAGCAGCTGTTTTGGCGCTTTCATCGGCCGATACTACAACGCCGGCGTTAGGAAGCTCTGCCAAAATTCGTTCCACATTCGCGCGCACCGATAGCGCATCAATTCTACGACCTTTCAGCCAAATTTCACCGCTTGACGTTACATTGAAAACAATACTCTCAACCTTTTTTTGGGCATCGCCTGCTGGCCGAGTAACATCAATGCCAACCTCACGAACAAAGGAAGCCGTAACAATGAAAAATATCAGCATGATAAATACCACGTCGAGCATGGATGTTAAATCAACATCGAGCTCTTCTGCAGTCGTCGATTGCGACGGCTTGAATCTGTTCATGAGACTTACCTCTGAATGCCAGTTCACCTAAAGCCTACTAAACGGTCTTGGTGTATAACAACAGCGATGAGCCCTATAGGGGCAATTGGTCTATGCAGACTTTTTTATATGTCGCTTGGTTCTTAGAACAGTGATATAAGCCGAGACTACTTGCGCTCTACTTTGGTACGCTGTTCAGACGCTCGAGCTAAATATAAGAGACACTACAACTATGTGAGTATCCACTCAGGCTTAACCACTTTTGTAACTACGCCGAAGCATCCACAATAAAAGCCCTGGCAAAACTGCAAGTATCTGCAATCCATGCGAAATAATGCCCACGTTTACACTCACCTCTGAGGCTATGCCCAGGGCACCAAAGAAGTAAACCAGCGCCCCTTCTCTCAAGCCCAACCCACCGATCGATAGTGGCAACTGCATGACCACGAATACCAGTGGAACATAGGCGACGAAGTAGATAAATGGCAGGTCTATGCCGAATGCCCTATAGAGGAAGTAGAACATTAGACATCGAAGTAGCTGGGCCAAAATAGAAAGCGAAAAAATCCTGGGCAAAAGGCGATACAACCTTTTTCTATTTGCTACAGTCTCAAGAATCTGCAGCGCACTTTGGTAAACTCGTTGTGCCTTTTGGGGGGGAGCCACTGCACTTGCCTGCAGAATTGAGTGAACGCGTGCGCTGGCGAACCACAGGCTAATAAAGGTGATATTCACCAGCAACAGCGGCCAGAAAAAATCAATGGTATCGACATTACTGCGCGCTATCGCCGATCCAATCAGCCCCATCAGCCCCATCAGCAGCATACTAAAAATTCCTACTGCTCTATCGACCAGAATACTGCTCGCAGTTTCGGTAAGCAGCCCATAACGATGGCTAAGCTGCATGCCGCGAACAACATCTCCACCCACACCGCTAGGCAAGAAGTGTCCTAACGACGAACTGATAAAGGTAATTTCGATCACTTCCAGCAGGGAAACACTGTGTGCGTGATGCTTCAAAACGCAGTGCCATCTGATCGCTGCTATTACTCGAAGTAGCACCATTAAACTCAATGCAGCGAATACCCAGTGCAATTTGATGGTTTGTAGTAACGATACAACTAGTGATAGGTCCAGCTGCGTGGCAAGCAGCAGTAACAATATGGCCGTAATAAAAAAACGAAGTGTTATTACCATTGGCGGGTAAGAAACAGAGTGTAAAAGCGATAGTGTGGGAACAATTTATCGCGAAAGCGGCTTAGTAGCCAGCGAAAAACTAAGCCAAAAAAAAAGAGGAGCTATCTATATCTCAGCAGCGAGAACATGATACGCATGCGAATTGAAAGCATAATCCAGGCTTCGCGATGCCCTTGCACGTTTTTAAGCATGGCGATAAAACGCTTTGGGGCACTGATGAAATACTTTTGGTACAAATATTCTGTTGTCGAGCTTTGGGGGAGTTTCTCTTCACTTGTGAGCTCGTAGCCGCAGAGTCGCAGTTCATCGCCAGCAACCGCTTCAAAACGCTCCAAATCAGCGTCACTAAACTGATCGCGCCACTTACAGGTGTTGCTCTGCATTAATGCACTTTGTAGATTGACCCGATTGCGCGAGTCAGTAGTATAAAGCAGCGAGTTGTCATAAAAACGCAGCATGTCGTCGCTATACTCTTCCCCAAGAAACTCACACACTGCCGTTAGGGTAGTTTCAGGGTCAGCCAACAAGTCTTCATAATGAACTTCGAGCACGTTCGATTCTGCAACCTGTAACTGGCGTACCTTTTGAAGGTAATGCTTCCAATAAACTGCACCCATATAGCTCGTTTTTGGCCCAAACCTAGCGTCCATGAAAGACAGAGCCACGTCACGACCATCTCTAACTATGTGTACAATTTTAGCGTTTGGATAATGGCGATGAATATCATCCCAGTGAAACACATGGCGGGGCGTTTTTTCACCCCAGCGTTTCTTATTTTTCGAGCTCGTCCAACTTTGCATAATGGCATCGAATACACCGCCAAGATCCGGGCTTTTAACGCAGCGCTCTATATCATCAATACTGGCTTCCAATTGCCAGCCCTGAATAGCTTGCGTTGATAGTATGTCTTCTATCAGTCGCAAGCGATTAGGTCGCTGCGACAAGTCGCCGTAATAGCCTTCCAATGCGCTGAAAGAATTGAAAATATGTGACTCTAAAGGAACCGTTAGATTAGGGTGGCTGGATATCATGCGACTGAGCAAGGAAGTTCCAGAACGACCGCAGCCAAAAATAAAAAACGGGGCAGAAGCTTCATCGACCGAGTCACTTTGACTGTTAGCTGTATTGCTTGAGCTCACACTATTTCCTGCCACATCCAATGTGATGCAAGACTACCATGCGATTCTTAGTCAACATAGCGACGGGGTTAGAAAGGGTAAAGCAGCCTAAAGCAAGTAGTATAATTACTGAACAACCGCGCACAAATACTGATTACTATTCGCGCAATCACAACAGGCCAACTCAAACACAAGAAAAGCTGGAAAACTTGCCAGCTAGTCATTTAAGCCAGCAATAGTCATTTATTTTAAACACATACAAGCCATAGTTCGAAAGCCACTAAGACACCATAGCCACTCGCGGTGAAAAACTATGAAGCGAGAAATAAACAAAAAAACGAAACGTAAATTTTTTATTGTTTTTACTTAAGAATCGCGCTCCAGGTGCTGATCAGCAATAAAAGTTGGCGCAAGCAGCCAATTCCAATATTCGCTGGCTATGGCGCTACCGGCAAAGCAGCAATACAGACACCTAAAAGATGACTATAGGTCGCTAATAAAAGTATAGTTCTACCAGCAAAATTGCAACAACAGCTCGGACAAGGAAAAAGCAGTGACAACGTTTAAAACAAGCAGCATCGTTAGAAAATTTCTTGTGTTCATAGCGCTATGCCTGTCGGCCGCCTGCGCAAACACTAAAAGTGCGAACGACGATGGCTGGCTTATTGAAAACGCACAACTTATTGACGGAACAGGCTCAGCCGCTGTCACGGCAGACGTACGCTTAGCAAACCAACGTATTATCGCCATAGGCCAACTTAGCCCGCTGCCCTCTGAACGAGTCATAGATGCAACTGGCTTGGTATTAGCACCCGGGTTTATAGACACGCATTCGCACGCCGACTCAGATTTGGATGAACATCCTTATGCCACCGCTGCAACAAGCCAAGGCATTACAACCACTGTGTTTGGTCAAGATGGTGAATCCACATTGCCGCTAAAAAGCGCGCTCGATCATTGGGAGAGCACGCCAGCAGCCGTTAACGTTGCGTCGTACTCAGGCCACAATTCGCTTCGGCATCAGGTGATGGGCGATGACTTTAAGCGCCCTGCCACTGCTGGCGAAGTAGAAGCCATGAAAATTCTACTCCAATCAGATTTACAGGCAGGCGCACTTGGCTTGGCAACAGGCCTGGAATACGACCCTGGAATTTATTCTGATGCCGCTGAAGTGATCGAGTTGGCCCGCGTAACAGGCACTGCTGGAGGAAGGTACATTTCGCACATCCGCAGTGAGGACAGATTTTTTGAAGCAGCCATTGAAGAGATCATTACTGTAGGACGGGAAGCACAGCTACCAGTGCAAATCTCTCACCTAAAACTGGCAATGACAACCTTATGGGGCAAAACACCGTGGCTGCTGGCCAGGCTAGATAAAGCGCGTACTGAGGGCATAGATATAACAGCCGACGTATATCCCTATGAATACTGGCAGTCTACTTTGGAGGTGTTGTTTCCAGAGAGAAACTTCACTGACCTCAACACCGCGCGAGAAATTCTGAACACCTTGGCACCAGCCGATGGCCTACTGATGTCTCAGTATCTTGCTCAGCCCGAATTGGTTGGCAAAACCATTGCTGACATCGCAAGCATCAGGAATACAAGCCCGGAACAAACACTACTCGACATGATCGCAGACGCGCAGCATTACACCGCCGAGCATCAGCTTGACGACGGCAGCATTATTAGCAGCGAATCGGTAATTGGTACGAGCATGCGCAATGAAGATATTGCTGAGCTTATAGTGTGGGAGCACAGTAACATTTGCACTGATGGCGGCCTGATAGATCGCCATCCGCGTGCGATTGGTAGCTTTCCAAGAGTGCTGCGCTGGTTAGTGCGCGAAGAGAAACGTCTAAGCCTAGAAGAAGCTGTCCATAAGATGACACTTCAAGCTGCCGAGAATGTTGGAATTAGCCATCGTGGTGTCGTAAGAGTCGGCGCTTTTGCAGACCTGGTTTTATTCAACCAATCCACCGTGAGCGATCGAGCTACACCGCAGCAACCCCACTTGCAGTCGATTGGTATCGAGAAAGTGTGGGTGAATGGAACAATCGTATTTCAGAATGGAACAAGTACAAGTATGCTACCTGGCCAAGTCATTCGCAGAGCATCGAGCGAAGAAAACGAGACGATGTAGTGATAGAAATCCGACCACCCTACGCCCTTTTTTTGGGCGACGTTACAAACCCACTGGATGCAAAGACGGCGTACGGTCTGGCGCAATGGCGCGCCAATGATTGTCTGGGTCAAATTCGCTTGCCTTCGTGCAAGGTTGACTTAGGGATTGAGGATCTAAGCCTTTCTGACGCCAAGGCTAGAGGTGTGCGCAGCATTATCATTGGTGTGGCACCCACTGGCGGGCAGCTACCCATTGAATGGCAAGCCGAGCTCCTTCAGGCGGTGAACATGGGTTTTGATATTGCTAGCGGCTTGCATCAAAGACTTCACGAGCTCGCTGAATTTACCAAAGCGGCCGAGCTGAATAATACCCAACTTATTGATGTTCGCGATGCTCCAAAATGCTATACGGTCGCGAGCGGCAAGAAACGAAGCGGCAAGCGAGTACTCACAGTTGGCACTGACTGCTGCGTTGGAAAAAAATACACTGCGTTGGCCTTACATAAAGCACTCGCAAACAGAGGGGCAAAAGCCACCTTCAGAGCAAGCGGTCAAACTGGCATATTGATCAGTGGTGCTGGCATTCCAATCGACGCCATAGTCAGCGACTTTATCAGCGGTGCGGCTGAAGCACTCTCACCTGACAACAGCGAAGACCATTGGGATGTGATTGAGGGCCAAGGCTCACTCTACCATCCAGGCTATGCGGCCGTGACTTTGGGTTTGCTGCATGGCTCACAAGCCGATGCCCTGGTACTGTGTCACGAGTACGGACGAGAGGCCATTGATGAATACCCTGATTACCCTATTCCGAATATTGAGGAATATTTGCAGCACTATCTAAGCCTCGCACGACTGACTAATAAAAACGCGAAATGGGCCGGTATTAGCTTAAACACAGCGGCTCTCAGCTCAGAAGAACGACTTAAAGTCATTAGCGATTATGAAGACCGCTACCAGCTACCTTGTATCGACCCACTCGTAAGTGACCTAAGCAAAATCACTTCGCGCTTGTCTTAATCCCTACTACCAGTGCCTGCCTCAATGTTATTCAGAACCACGGAAAAAAATTGGCCATTAAAAACAGCCTTTGTGACCTCCCAAGATAACCTTAGCGAGATAGATACTGTTCATGTAGAAGTAGGCATAGAGGCCTGTACTGGATGGGGCGAAGCTCTTGGTGTTGACTACCATGGAGAAACCAGCAGCAGCATATTAAGTGAGCTAGAAAACATTCGCAGCTTGGTAGAAAGCAGCACAGACCCTGCGGTATTGAGAACCCAGCTTCTCACTGAATTCAAACCTGGAGGCGCGCGCAATGCCTTAGATTGTGCGCTGTGGGATTTGCAAGCCAAGCAAAGTGGAGCGAGAGTTTGGCAGCTTTTGGGTGCAACCGTTCAACCGCTTCAAACAGTGATAACGTTGAACCTTGATGCACCCGAGGCAATGGATAGGCAAGCACGGAGCGCGATTGGGTTCAAATCGCTCAAACTTAAAGTAGACGCCGATGACCCCATTGCTTGCATTGCAGCTGTGCACAAGGCTCGCCCTGATTGCGAGATCATTATTGATGCCAACAGTGCCTGGAGCCTGGACCAACTAAGGGAGTGGGCCCCTGCGCTGCAAAAGCTCAACGTTACTTTAATAGAACAACCGCTCGCTGTAGGACAGGACGACGCCCTTGGCGATTTTCAATGCGAGATACCTTTGTGTGCTGACGAATCTATTCAGGATATAGGGCAGCTTGAGTATGTTGCTGAACGCTACCAGGTGATCAATATAAAACTCGATAAAACAGGCGGTTTAACAGCAGCCCTACAATTGCTTGAAGCGTCACAGAAGCTAAATTTATCGATTATGGTAGGTAATATGCTGGGCTCATCATTAGCCATGGCGCCGGCGTTTATTATTGGCCAATATTGCCGGTGGGTTGATCTGGACGGCCCTTTACTGCAAGCCGAAGATACAGATCCTGCCATAATGTACGAGGGGTCGACTATGCATGCACCTACGGCAAAACTTTGGGGCTAGAGTAGTTAGTTTTACTCATCAGTGAACTACTTAGACACGGAGTCGCCCCGATAAAAGCGTACTCCCGTCCCCCAACGCTCAGGAAAACCTGGCCATGGTTGTGTTAGCTTGCCATCGGCACCACGAGTTTGCGTAATATTGTCGCGAACCGGCAGATATGAGCAACTTTCTTGCACCTGCTTAACATAGCAGTCAAGGAATGCGAGGCTCATATGCTCATTGATTCGATTCAGAGTTTCTATGTTCCATGCAGGCTCATAGTGATGCCCAATATCCAGATCACTTGAGTAAGCAATTTTAGGGGCTGGGTGGGCGGCAATATTATGCCGCGCGTTTTCATACACCATTAAATATTTGTCTTTTGATCCGGTTTGCTGATACAAGTGTTTGACGCCATTTTCAAAACCTGAAACATCATCTTCACTTCCAACAGCGTATAGGGTCGGCACCTTAATGTGCCGCATTGATTCTGCATTGTGAACTTTCTGTTCGCCGCCCCAAGGAGAGAAGGCGACCAGGGCCTTCCAGCGGGGATCAACAGTTGTACGTCCGGCATTGCAAACATTGAACAACGCTTGCGCGTCCGCAACACCTTCAGCGGGCACACCAAACTGCTGCAATGCCTCTGCGCTAAAATCAAAGCATGCACCAACGGTTCCAATGGCACCATAACCACCCATAGAATAACCCAGCACTGCTGCGGCGTCTGTGTTCACAATTTTTGCTATCGGTGATGAATCAGCGGTAAAATAATCCAGAACAAATTGCTGATCTCGCGACCGGTGCACTAAGGTGCTGGCGAAGCCGGATCCAGGAGAGGCGACCATGTCGACTTCCGCATTGGTCGAATCGGTGTGGTCTATGGCTGCTACAACATAACCATGACTGGCCAAATGCTCTGCCAAATAAAACATTATCGTTCTGTAGCCGGTGTAACCGTGGGAAACAACGATAAGTGGAAAGGACCCGGTAGTTTCTATCGGTGCTGCATCGCGGTAAGCATCGCCAGCGAGCTCGAACGCTTTATGTGATCGCGTTACGTTTTTATAGCTAGCCTTTGTCATTTTCAGCTTAACATCCGCGGGATACCAAACTTCCAACGTCAGCGAGCGATCGTGAACTGATCCCAACTTTGCCAGGTTAGCTTGGTTCGGGTTGCTAACAACGAGAGTCTTTACCCCCACTTTATACTTGCCACTAACAGCGAGTTCCGGAGTCACGGTTGATTGATCAGTATAGAGTTCTTCGGCGGCACTCAGCATCTGGCTGAAGACAAGCGCGCAGAAACACCCTAGAGGTAGGCACTGCGCCTTAAACCCACGCTTTCTTTCTCCTAACATTTCATTCCCTAATTCTTTATTCATGGGCAAGCATGTACTCTTTGAGTTTTTCTTCAGCGTGTTCACCAAATAGAATTTCACATGCGATTTTCAAGCCATCAGACTCGATCAGCTCACCATGCCTAACAACCAAAGATATCTTAGAGCGACGGCGCAAGAAATCTTCCAGCTTGGTGATCATTTCCCTGCGAGAAGCCAACTCTATTTCGCCGCGCAGGTATTCTGCATTTTCAATTAACAACTTTGCTCGATCCGGCTGCTCGCGAATTCCTTCAAGGATTTCGAGCGCGTTCGCTCCATAGCGACGCCAGAGGCGTGTAGTTAATTTTTCTGAAGAAGTTGGATCTGTCATGGCGTCAAGCTCCAGAAGCTGTGCCTGATGAAGAAATTCCTCCTTTACGCTATCGTCAGGCTCACCGTACCATTTCTTATCCGGATACGGAATATCGATACCCAAAGACGATACTATGTCTACCACCTCATCGCCTACGTTAAGGCAATCGGTCAGTTTACCGCCGAATATACTTAAGTAAGCGTCTTCTTTGTTGGTTTCAATTACGTGCTTTCTTGAAAGCGAAACCCAGTCGGCCACGCCACCTGATCCTGTATGCGCGAGAGGCCTTACGCCACAACGCTCAGCAATAATATCTGCCTCAGTTAATGGCCGCTCGAAGTTAAGTAGTGCGTTTGCATTTTCCAAGACGAAAGCTCGGTCCTCGGCAGTAACTTCTACCATGGGTGTTTCTACTTGGGTATCAGTTGTACCTATACAGGTTTTAGGCCCCATGGGAATAACAAAAAACAATCGGCCGTCACTCGCGAAAAAAGCCAGTACATGTTCTGTCTCAGTTACGCGATCAACAATAAGATGAATACCCTTCGACAGAAGATGGTGATATTCAGTTGTTTGAGCACACATGGCATTGCGCTGGTCAACGTAGGGGCCACCGGCATTAACGATCACCTTAGAAGTAATAGAAAACTCTTTCCCATTGATATTGTCTTTAACAGGTGTGTGCCAAAGCGAGTCTTTTCGAACCGAGTTAAAAGCCTCAACATAATTCGCTGCGATGCAATCATAGTTCATTGCGCTACGGATAAAATTAAACACAAAACGTGCGTCATTGTCGTACAAGTAGCAATCCGAGTACTCAAAACCGCCAGCTGCATCTATGGTGTTTATCATCCCTTCCTTTTTTCTCAACCGGGATAGCCAGTGAAATCGGGGAGCCACTGTGGCAAACCGCCCTACCACCCAATATAAGATAGTACTTAGGAAAACCAGCCAAACAGGGTAACGAAAGCCCTTTGCGATTGTTGTTAAGAAACGAATTTCTTTTACTGTAGAGGGGTAACTTTGCATTAGATGGTTACGACTCTTGCACAACTTATTTACCAGCAAGAACTCATAACTTTCCAAATATTTGATACCACCCCAAACCAGGTTTGAAGACTGCGAACTGACACTGGAAGCAAAGTCGTTTTTGTCGATCAATGCGGTTTTAACACCCCGTGCAGATAACGCTGCTGCGGCAACGGCCCCGTTGATCCCCCCACCGATAACCAATACATCATAGGTCTCGGTGCCCATTCGAGTTACGTTGCTGTCTCTTAATAACATCTAAATCAAAACCAATAAAATGTGATTGCCGCTGAGCGCAGTTGCTTACCGTTAACTAGCCTTCTTTGTCCAAAGCGCCATTAATTAGCACTAAAGTATCCTGCACCAATCGCTCGGCTTCTTTTCGCGCTTTTGCAGGCTTGTTTTTCTCGATAGCATCAAATATGCGTTTGTGGTCGTCGTAACTTGCGGCTTGCACGCCTTTTAAGCTGTTGGTGAAACGAATGCTTACCCGCAGAGTTGTATCAGTGATGCGACCTAGTTGATTAAAAAAACGATTTTCACTGGCCTCTAGTATGCTCAGATGAAAGGCAATGTCTGCCTCGAGAGGGTCATCCAAGCCTGTTGTCGCCGACTTCATCCGCGCCAGCGATTCACCTATCTTCTCTATTTTTCCAGTGTTCTGGCGCGCCGCAGCTAAGTAGGCGGCTTCCGGTTCTACCGCCAAACGCAGCTCGGCAAATTCTCGTAGCAAGCTCAAGGAGGGATTAGACGACCTTATCCATTGCAGCACGTCTGCGTCAAATAAATTCCACTCACTTTCTGGCAGTACTCTTATTCCTTGGCGTGCTCTAGAGGAAATTAGGCCCTTCGCAGCAAGCGATTTAACCGCCTCACGAGCCGCACTGCGACTAACATTGAGCAAATCACATAATGCAGCCTCACTGGGGACATGGTTATGCTCTCCATATTCGCCGCCAACAATCGCCATACCTAAAGAATGGGCTACTTGCTGCGTTAGGTTTAGCCCTTTTTCGGCTGATAGCCTCATTCGATAACCCCTGTAAGCGACAACTAACTAAATAATACTGAATAATGTCGCCGGTCTAACTGAAGAGGCAGAGTATTATGCTTCAATCAATAATGCTATTAATATTATTAAAATACACTAGCGTAAACATTAACCCAATCGGTACACTTTGCCCGCTCCACAATTAAGTCACCTGGCGTCGAAAACGCATTCGTCGCCGAACACCAGCTTTGCGATATTTAGAATGACCGATAAAATCGAAAATTATTATCAACTCAACAGCAACAACAGCACTTTAGTAATAGACTGCAGAGGCAATGCACCTGCGATTCTGTACTGGGGTGTGCGCTTGTCGGCTAAAACAACACCAGACATGTTGGCGCTACTAAAAACTCGCCAGGAAGTTCAAGCGGGACCCGAACTTGTCGCGGTCGTCGCGCTTTCGCCAGAGCTTGGCAGCGGCTTCCCTGGCAGCGCTGGCATCCAGGTCCATCGCGACGGTCTTAACTGGGGCGTAAGCGCCCAAATCTGCTCCGTGTCACGTGAACACAACAACGGCTTGACCGTGGTGTCCAAATGCAAAGCCAGCCGCATAACTATCCACCATCGGCTGGCACTTGATAGTGAAAGCGATGTGCTGGCGGCAAGCACCGAGATTAAAAACGACGATCGATCTCCGCTTTCTGTCGAGCGTTGCAATGCGCCCTGTATTCCACTGCCACTGCACTATGACAAGCTTTTGGGTTTTGAAGGCCGTTGGGGCAACGAATTCCAAATGCGCGAGATCGACCGCTTTCTTGGATCGTATCTACGTGAAAACCGATCAGGACGAACCTCGCACGACACCTTTCCTGGAGTAGTGATTCACACTGGCCAAACCAACGAAAGTATTGGTGGCGCCTACGGTTTGCACTTGGGCTGGAGCGGTAACCATCGAATCGCCGTGGAGGAACTGGCCGAAGGGCGAGCCTTTGCACAAATTGGCGAGCTGTTTTTCCCTGGCGAAATGATTCTCGCAGAAGGCCAGAGCTACAGATCACCAACTCTTTATGGCGCACGTACTCATGGGGGGTTTTCTTCGCTGTCGCGCTGCTTCCATCGCTATACGCGAAGCCATCTAATCACCGAGCAAAGCAAAGGCAAGTTTAGGCCTGTGCACTTTAATACATGGGAGGCTATGTACTTTGATCTTTCTCTTGATCGACTCAAAGCACTGGCAGACGAAACGGCATCGATCGGTGTTGAACGCTTCGTATTGGATGACGGTTGGTTTCGAAATAGAAAATCGGACAACGCGGGTTTAGGCGACTGGTACGTCGATGAACAGGTCTTCCCCAACGGATTACAACCGTTGATAGACCACGTGCACGCCTTGGATATGGAGTTTGGTCTTTGGGTGGAACCAGAAATGGTCAATCCCGACAGCGACCTGTATAGAGCGCACCCCGATTGGGTGCTGAGCGCATCACATGCCCCGCTAGCAATGGCTCGCAATCAGCTGGTGTTAGACCTGACACGAGACGAGGTATTTTCTTACCTGTTCGAACGATTGGACGCGTTGTTGACCGAATATCCGATCAGCTATCTAAAGTGGGATATGAATCGAAACCTAAGCCAACCTGGCGATAAAGATGGTCGCCCAGCCACCCACCGTCAAACGTTGGCGCTGTACGAACTATTGAAAAAGGTTCGGTTGTCGCATCCCACAGTTGAAATAGAAAGTTGCTCTTCGGGAGGTGCGCGCGCCGACTACGGCATACTCAAACATACCGACCGAATATGGACATCAGATACAAACGATGCTCTGGATCGGCTTCGTATTCAAAAGGGGTTTTCTTTCTTCTTTCCACCTGAACTGATGGGTGCACATGTTGGACCGTATGAATGTCACATAACTGGCAGGCGAATAAGCATGGCCATGCGAGCTGGGGTTGCCTTGTTTGGCCATATGGGCATTGAAGCTAACTTGCTCACAATGCCCGATGACGACAAAGCGGAACTCAAAGAGGCCATTGCACTACATAAAAAGCATCGCAAACTAATTCTTGGCAGCAACCTTATTCGCTTGGACATGCGCGAGTATGAAGGCGGCTTTGGCATCATTGCGCCCGACAAGCAAGAGGCAATGTTCTCTTACGCGCTATTGTCCAGCTTGCCCAACAGTACTCCGGGGCGCTATCGCTTTCGAGGATTGGAAGTTGAAGAGCTGTACGAAGTTAACGTGATCTGGCCACTCAAACCGCGCAACTATTCTAAGTCCATTCTCGACATAATCAATGGCGCAATCGTTAGTGGCGAGGCACTGATGCACTCCGGCATGCAACTGCCCGCGATGTGGCCAGAAAGCCTACTCATTTTTCATCTTAAGAAACTGGAGAGCTAATTACTGCTTCTTTCCGGATAGATACTAGCTATAAATGGGCAGGAGCCCATTTATAGCAATAAAAGCGCCTAGCCAAACTCTATGCGCGGCCGTGTGCCAAACGCAAAACGGCTTAGCAATAAGGCAAGACTCACACTAGAGAGCAAGGTAATAAACATCATATGGATGTAGTGGAACGGTGCCCACACAAAGGAAAAGAACCCGTAGATGAGAACGCCAAGCACAACCGCTACAATCGAGGCCCTAGCGTCTACGTCTTGAAAAACCAGACCGACAATAAACGCTGACAGAATCGGCATGCTTAACAGGCCATACAGCTCTTGCACCGTGTTAATGATGCTTTCTGATGTTGCGTACAGAGGCACTAACGACACCCCAATCAATACAAACACTATAGTGATCATGCCGTTTAGACGCGACACGTTGGGGGTAGATGATATGTATTTTTCATGTATGTCACAGACGTACAGCGCGGTAGACGAATTGAGAATACTGTTCACCGTTGTAAGAACGGCTGCGGCTATAGCAGCTGCAAATGCGCCCGACAGCCAAACTGGCAAAACATCGGCAACAATTCGACCATAGGCCGCATCACCAATGTCGCCATAAAGTTTGTAAGACACTATGCCTGGCAACACAATCATTGGGGGCACTATCAGCAACCGTATTCCAGCCGCTGCGAACACACCCTTCTGCCCTTCTTTGATACTGGGCGATGCCATCGCTCGCTGGGTTATGGTTTGGTTAGTACTCCAATAAAAAATCTGAATAAAAATCATGCCTGTTAGCAAAGTGTGCCAGGGTATTGGCGAATCGTCTCCGCCAATCATAGACAGGCGTTCGGCCGGTATGCCGGTAAAGTCGAAGTCAATTGCTTTCAATGCCAGAAAAACAACCAGCATGCCCAGAGACAGCAACAACACACCACTATAGGCATCTGAAATGGCCACCGCACGTAGGCCACCAAACACAGCGTAGGCCGAACCGACTACGGCAAACACACAAGCAATCAGAACCACGGGGGCGTCAATCCCAAACATACTTTGCATAAACAGCGAGCCCGAATACAACGCTGCGGGAATAAAGATACCGACGTTGCCCAAAAGAAACAAAAAGCCAATCAATGCGCGTATGTGCTGATTATTGTATCGCTTCTCTAGCAGCTCGGTAGTCGTAGTGCATTGATACTTGTAATACAGCGGCAAGAACACTTTTGCCAATACAATAAGCCCGGCAACGGCTGAAAATTCCCACCAGGCCAGCAGCGCCATTTGGTTGCCGTTCATGCCAACTAATTGATCGGTACTAAGATTGGTGAGCGTAATCGAGCCAGCGACAAACATCCAAGTCAAGCCACCGCCCGCTAGAAAAACCTCTTTGTTTTCTGCCTCGGTCGAATCCTGAATCCTTTTGGGTGCGGCCCTGCATTTTATATAAGTGAGAAATGCAATTAGACCGGTAATAAAAATAAATATACCGATCTGAATAGTAGATGCCGACATGAACCTCTCCTTCTAGTTCGCCGCATTCAGGGGCGAACAATTTATTATGTTTTTTATGCGTTTAATCTTACAGCTACAACCCGAATAAGCAGGTACCGGATATTCTATTTTTCTAACGATTATTTAAGTCGCTTGCTCTCGCCAAACTGCAACGTCGTGACCTGCAAGCTCCGGACTCCCTAACAAGAATACCGTTGATTCAGCAACAGGGAGCACTTGTGCACCCGCCGAATAATTAAACGCGAAAAGCAAATCACCTCGCCGTTGCACCCTAATGTCTTCGCCAAACTCATAGACAGGAACATTCGCCTGCAAGCACTGTTGCCTTAGAAAATCCATCAAGAACACGTCGTCAGTGATAGTCGCCATATATATTGCATTAGCATAACGGACTATAGCTGCACTGCCGTCTCCGTAAGTAGCGACTAGATCCGCGCCTGGCGCCGAAATTTCCTCGCGCCATACTCTGCTGGTGTATTGCTTACCCTGCCACTCAAGAAGCTCATTGCAATCATCTCGCAAAGTCTCAACCGACAACACCCGCAATGGCATAAAACCTTGCAGTAAACCAGGAGCCAATTGCGGTGGCACACAAAATTCACTGGTTTTCGCTCCCGCACGCGGTCCAAAAATGAGTATTCCGGAACTAGCCTCGCATTTCTTTACAAAGGCATCATCGATAATTGGCAGGCTCGGAGCAATAACGATTGAATAATTACTGATGTCGGCATTAACTGACACAAAGTCTACGTTAACCCCCAAACGCCGCAGAGCACTGTAAAAAGCAAACTGCACCTTTTCATACTCGTAGGCAACGCCCTGGCACTCAATGTTACTGACCCAGGCAGCGTCAGCGTTGCTTATGATAGCGACCTTAGCCTTTGGTGACGGCTCATTTAAAAGACCCGTTATCGATAACTCTTTTCCAACTTGTTCAATTTGGTCCCAGGCTTCTGTTTTCGAACGGTCTACCCGCAGCAAACCCGCATGCATTTGCTCTTGGGCGAATGGCACCTGCCTCCAGCGAAAGTAACTCACACATTCAGCACCATGCGCCATTGCCTGCAACGTCCAAAACCGAACCATTCCTGCGGCTGGGCGGGCGTTGTTCTCAGCCCAGTTAACCGGTCCTGGTTGCTGCTCCATAATCCAGAACTTATCTCCTCGCAGGCAGCGAGTTTGGTCATGATCATAAGTCGCTTGGTCGGGATGTCCAGTACGCATGTATTTGCTCAGTTCCTCGGCATTCGCAGAACTCATTAGACCGTCAGTGCGGCCCAAGGGGTAGTTGTCGTAGCTAGCAAAATCCAGCGGCTCAGCCAATGCGTAGTCGTCGACGTCAGAATCGGAAGTGGGGATGAAGTTGTGGGTGATGAACTGGTTTGAGGTATGCCGTCGAAGAACCTCTACCATACGCGAATGATAATGAACCGCCTTGTCAGAAGAATAGCGACTAAAGGCGAGTTGATGAGCCGGGTTCGTTTCAGTTACTGCTGCAAAAGGTAATTCGATGTCAGAAAACGCGGAATACTCCATTGACCAGAAAACATTGCCCCATTCGCTATTCAATCGCTCAATGGATCCATAGCGTTCGGCACACCATCGCTGAAAGCCCGCTCGAGCAGAGCTGGAAGCGCTAGGAGCTGTGAAGTGACAGCAAAGTTCGTTATCAGTTTGCCATCCAACCACCAACTCATTACTACCGTATCGATCGGCTAACTGTTGAGAGATTCGCAAGGACTCACGTAAATAGTCCTCGCTGGAAAAATCGTAGTGACGCCGCGAGCCGAAGCCGCGTGTTCTGCCAGTATGAATATCGACTGGCAATATTTCTGGATATTTATCGATCAGCCATTTTGGTGGCGTCGCCGTGGGTGTACAAAGAATAACCTTCAAGCCCGCGCCAGCCAGGGTGTTGATGGCTCGGTCAAGCCAATCAAACTGCATATCACCTTCACTGGGCTCCAGCCGTGACCACGCAAATTCGGCAATGCGAACATAGCTAAGCCCTAGCTCTGCCATCATTCTGGCGTCTTCCGGCCAATCTGACTCAGGCCAGTGTTCCGGGTAGTAACACACTCCAAACATCTACTTCTCTACTCTCTGTTAACCAACATCTGTATTAAAAGCCAAACTCGCCTAATAATTAGCCTGTCAGGGGCAGACAAGCATACGCGGCTTTGCCCAGCACACCCAAAAGCAAAGCGTTTGCTTATTTGTATGATATATAATAGCATTCGCGCCGCAAGTAAAAGTACCATAAATAATAGCTACTATCATCGAATTAGTAGCCTAGAAGCCTACGAATCAAGAGGAACCTTGCTATGCAAGCAAAACAAGCCAAATCGCGCATGATACGGAAAACCGCCATCGCAGCTGCGATCGCTAACACCATACCTTTAATGGCACCAACAGCCGCATTTGCCCAAGAACCTGTACTTGAAGAAGTCGTTATCACAGGTATTCGTGGCAGTATGAAACGCGCAATGGACGTGAAACGCGATTCATCAAGCGTTGTTGATTCAATTGCCTTTGAAGACATCGGTAAATTTCCTGATTTGAACGTGGCTGAGTCCTTGCAGCGCATCAGTGGTGTGTCAATCGACCGCTCGGGCGGCGAAGGCCAACAGGTAACTGTTCGTGGTCTTGGCCCGCAGTTCAATACCGTTCTAGTAAATGGACGCCAGCTGGCTACAGATTCTGGCGGCCGAGAATTTAACTTTGACGTACTTGCTGCCGACCAAATCACTGGCGCAGACGTGTATAAAAGCACCCGCTCGGAACTACAGGAAGGCGGCATTGGCGCCACCATCAATGTAACCACTGCACGACCTTTCGATAACCCCGGCTTCCAACTCGCCGGTTCTATTAAAGGTATGTACGAAACCTTGTCGGAAGAAACATCACCTTCTGCATCAATATTGGTCAGCAATACTTTTGCCGACGACACCTTTGGCGTGCTGCTGGCAGTAAGCCGTCAAGAACGCGACGTACAGCTGAACCAAATTGGTACTGCTGGCTGGCGCCCCGGACAAACAATATCCAATAACCGCGATGGCGTATTGTTCACTAACGCGTATATTCCACGTAACTGGGATCAGGTTGTTGATGTTCAGGAACGTACCCGTACCAATGCAAACCTGGTTTTCCAATTTGCACCAAGCGAAGATCTAAGCATCACACTAGACGGCTTTATCTCAACCTTTGAAGTTGATTCACTGGTGACGGACCTAGCCTCATGGTTTGAGCCTGATCGTGTAGGTTCTGGCACGCAGAATGCGGATACTGGCACCCTAGTCAACTTCACCCAGGAAATTGGCCTGAACCAAGGCAGTGGCGATCCAGCTTCCGATTTTGTGAGTCACACTCGAAATCAGCGCGACGTGACCAATGACGGCATTGGCTTGAATGTTGAATGGAACGTGAATGAGCAGCTAACTGCAACCTTTGATGTGCATACGTCGACCGCTGAAAACGATCGCGCTGGTCGTGACCGCTTTAACGTTATTGGCATCATCAATAACTACTCGTTTAATGGCGAAGGCGATATCCCCAGTGTTGCGCATGATGGCTTTGGCAACGGCGCCTTGCCAGACGTAAACCGAACACGCCTGCATTACAACGATAGAGGACAATCGTTTACAGACGAAGACGAAATCAGCGAAGCAAAAGTTGATTTTGAATTTATACCAAACTCTGAAAACTTCCAAAGCATGCGCTTTGGTGCCTACGTTCAGGAACGGGAAAAGTCCAGCTTTCAGATCTTTGGCAACCAATGTGCATTCTGTGGTTACCAAGTCGCAGCTCCTGTCGACACTCTGAACATTCGGCCATTCACCGCGCAGAACTTCTTTGGCGGTTTGATTGATACCTTCTACACCTACGATGGCGATGCTTACGTGCAGTTTTTGGCTGATCAAGGCTTTCCTATCGTTCCAACATTGCAGAACAATCGCTACACCATCAATGAAGATGTAACCAGCATGTACATGGACTTCACATTCGGGTTTGATCTCGGTGAAATGCCATTGACAGTTAATGTTGGCGCGCGTTATTCGCAAACGGATATTGAAGTAGAAGCTGTACAAAGCTTTGTCACTGACGTGGTGCCTACTGCTGACCTCACGCTGTTCTCCAACGTATTTGGCCCAGCTACTAATATCAGCCAGTCTGCGTCGTATTCAAATCTGTTGCCAAGCTTGAACGCCAAGCTCGACCTTACGGATGACATGGTTCTGCGATTCGCGGTTTACGAATCAATGACTCGACCAACAATGTCACAACTCTCTCCGGCTACCAACTTCGCTGAACCTCGACGCCAAAACCTCACGGCCAGCGGCGGTAACCCTGCACTTGAGCCATTTACTTCAGAGAACTGGGACTTATCGTTCGAATGGTATTACGCAGACGCCAGCCTTCTGTCTTTTGCCGTATTCAGCAAGGAAGTTGACCAGTTTATTACTACGCTCACAGGTGCAGAAACATTCGTTCTTAGCGATCGTCTTGCCGCTGACGGCTTCCGCTGTGCCACTGCCAACAATGCAAACTGTGCCGCAGGCGTTGACATCGATCCAGCTAACCCAGGTTTCGATGTGGTTGCCAATACTGAAGAGCTGAACGGCCAGCAGGAAATCTATACAGTCAGCCGGCCGCGAAACAACGATTTGGCTAAAGTTACTGGTTTTGAACTTGCGTTTACACACGTCTGGGACAATGGCTTTGGTATCTCAGCCAACGCCACCGTGGTGGACAGCGATTCTGAGACGCTTGAAGGTCTAGGCGATTCACAGAACATCATTGGTTTCTATGAGGCTGACCGCTGGCAAGCAAGGATTGCATTCAACAACCGTGAGAGCTTCTTACAGTTAGTAGACAACGGCTTTAACGGCGAACCCGTTAACACCGATACCTATGGACAGTGGGACATCAGCGGTAGCTACGACGTTAATGAGAACTTCACGGTATTCTTCGAAGGCATTAACATTACCGAAGAAGAACTTAGAAGAACCGGTCGTTTTGATGATCAAACCTACTTTGTTGAAGACAACGGTGCTCGTTACGCTGTAGGTGTACGAGCTAAGTTCTAAGCGCACACTCTAAGGCCGGCTGAAAAGCCGGTTACAGATGACACTTAATGGCTCGCGTTGAAACTTCGCGGGCCATTTTTTTTCCCGTTGGATTAATAGCTGATTTACTGGCAAAGTAGCGCTTTGCTGATAAACAAGAAACATCGCAGTCCTTTCATTTAATGACAAAATCTTTGAGAAAAATAGTTATCGTTGGTGGCGGCACGGCCGGTTGGCTTACCGCCGCCGTTGTGGCCGCACATCATAAGAATGACGCTGCCAACGGTATAGAAGTTGTCGTGGTCGAGTCTTCGGATATACCCACCATAGGCGTGGGCGAAGGCACTTGGCCCACCATGAAAAACACCGTTCAGCAAATCGGTTTAAAAGAGAGCGATATTTTCAAACACTGCCATGCAGCGTTTAAACAAGGCGGCAAGTTCGTTGACTGGGTACATGGCACTGGCGATTTTTACTATCACCCTTTTACCTTTCCAATGGGTTATGGGCGCATTGACCTTGCACCCTATGTTTCGGACGTCTCTCAATTCGCAGTAGAATCGAACTTTCAACACCATGTGTGTGAAGCCGGCCTGGCGCCCAGAGGCCTGAGCGAGGAAGAATATAAGGGCCAGTGTAACTACGCTTACCATCTCGATGCCGGAGCCTTCGGCGAGCTATTAAAGCAACACAGCAAAACCAAGCTCGGTGTTGAGCAAATTATCGATACGGTTGAAAAGGTATCACTGCAGGACAATGG
>JBGCFQ010000005.1:0-172118 GCA_045106985.1 Pseudomonadales bacterium
ATAAATGCCCTGGACCAAAAGCTAGCGAATTACCTTGAGCGCCCGCCAATATATAAAGATCTTGCTGGCCTTTGTTGTACTGCAGTCTGGCAACAGGCCATGTGTCGGCCCAGGGCCAGGGTTTAACAGCCTGTTGAGTGACTCCATAGTTTTTGGCGACACTTACTTGCCCATTCTCGGAATGCGATTTCTGCCACGCATTGCCAATAAGCCATTGTGCTAGATTGGCTTTCGCGTGAATGTAAGCGCCATCTGCCAAAGAGCTTAAAGCTAAGCTTAGTATCAGAACGCTCAGCGCATTCAATGCCGCGTTAGTAGTAGGTTTAGCGGTACCTCTCTGTCCCTGTGTTGCCTCTTCTTGCGCAGTTGCTCTCGCTAGTGGGTTTTGTGCATCAGCAATGCCGTTATAACTTGCTGCTGTTTTTAGCAGCGGGCTCGTTGGGCTCCAACGCCATCTATACAGAGAGTACATAACGTTGCTCCGCGTTCATTGATCGTCGAATAACCGCCAGCATTAGTAGAAGTAATACAGACCAGGCAAAGCTTACTCGTGCCGACGTTGAGCCTTTTGGAAACGCAAATTGTTGAGGCGTTTGGCCCTTCGGCTTGGCGTTTGCCAAAGCATTGCTGTCTAAGGTTTCGCTCGCGGGCCTACTCCGCAGTTTCTCAACCGCTACAAAGCTGGTGAAGGGGCTTAGCAAGTTGTGTTCTAGCGCTATGGGCAGCACTTCGTCGCGTGCACTGCCCCCCATCATTACTTGCTGGTCGAGAAGGCTGGCTATTTTGCGCCTGGCCCATACCGTTGCGGTACCCTCGTGAATTTTTTCGGTAGCACTTACCTTTAGTTCGCGCTGCCAAGCAGTATGCGATGCCTCGCCGGTTATGAGCACGTTAAGTTCCGCGCCTTCAGGCAAGCCGCCAATTATTTTGCTACTCAGTACCAGAGGTTCACCGTGATAAAGATCGGGCAGCATGGTCGGGTAGTCTTCGGTTTGTATGCCGCTCGGCCATTCAATTCGCAGGTTAGAGACTGCCGGGCTTTCCAGCTTGGAAAACAACGCCTGCATCTTTGCACTTACTTCATTAACCTCGCCAATGTGGGTGAAGGTACCTCGGCCAAACTGACTGGCTTTGCGCATAAAATGGCTGTTAGGCGCCGAGCCAATGCCCACCATAAACAGCCTACTGTTGCCCAGTTGCTGATGAATGGCGGCAAACAATGCTTGCTCGTTACCTACAGCACCGTCGGTTATGAAGATAATCTGGCGCAGCCTAGTTTCTTCGCGCCCATGTGTTGCGCTACTGTTATGTCGCATAGCCGCTTGCAGTGCCGGCAGCATTTCTGTCCCGCCGTCTGCTTGCAGGCTATTAACCATCTGCTGCGCTCGCGCCAAGTTATGAATGTTCGCTTGCACAGGGTTGGGAGAGAACAAACGAGTATTGCTGTCGAACTCAACTATGTTGAACCAGTCGTTCTCGTTCAGTCGGTTTAGGGCGCTACTTAAACTGGCGCGCGCCTGCTCAATTGACACGCCACCCATAGAGCCAGAGGTGTCGATAATAAATATTTGCTCTTTAGGCATGGGCGCCGCGCTGCCACCCGCTTGAGCCTGTGGCGGTAGCAGCATTACAGTGGCATAGCTGTCGCCGCCAATTGTTTCGGTAAATACAGCGGCTTCTGGCTCATTACCCAACTGTGGCCGCCAGTTCAAAACGAAATCTTGAGTCATCGGCACGCTTGTATCGCTTAGTGAGAATTCGTAGTTATTGCCGGTACGAGACAAAGCGATCTGGTGATACGCGCTGTCGATTGAGCGCAGCGACATACCTAGATCCAGCGTTCCCTGAATGTGCATGCTGTTGCCGCCCGGGTGTTCGTTCGCTCCCGGTGGCATTTGTGGTGGGCTGATTAGAGCAGCGTCGTGCACTTCGCTTGTATTTTGTGCCCAACCGGTTGCGGTATCGGGTAACACTGTTCGGCTGAGTTTCGGGTCGTATAGTTCATCGCCTTGATTGAGTTCGCTTAACGGTTTGCCAGGCATGTAACGCGGCGTGACTGTCATTGGCAGGCGTAGGCTGAACTGGCCGCTTTGGTAAGCAATTGCTTGTAGGTAGGTAATCTCTACACGTACTTCTTCGCCGGGGCCAATGTTGGCAACCGAGTTGGTGAACATATTGGGCCTTTGCTGCTCTACTAAACTGGCTTTCTTGCCGCTGGCCTTCGCCTTGTTATATATCTTTCGTGCTTTCTGCTTCTCAACAATCTCGCCGTCTATGATGCGATCACCAATTACTATGCGCATGGCGTTAACAGCCGCATTGTCGGGTAAGGGAAAGGTATAGATACCCTCCTGCCACTGGTCTGTGTGGTTTTTGAATTGTTGGCTGAGTACAACGCGCGCCGTCATGCCGTGAACATGAATGTTTGCGTTGCTGCTTTGCGACAGCGCTGGGGTGTAGCGCCCTGCCCGCTGTGTTTTGAACAGCAAACTGCCAGCGCCCACATCGGCCATTGTTACGTGACCGCCTTCACTCTCACTCGCCAGCGTTAATGGCAGTTCTTGTTGGCTTTGCGCATTCGCTAGCTGTACGCCCGCTAGTACTCCGCTCAACAGCAACAAAACAACACCCAGCACGGTGCGCTGGCGACGTCGTGCGCGCAGCACAGAAGGTGCTTCTTGAATGATTAAGTAGCGTGGTAGTCGCCGCGGAAAAATAGTGTGATGCCATCGTGTTAGCATGGTCGTTCCTGTTTTATGTCAGTACACGTTCAGTGTCCTAGGGAAAACAGGCAATTCAGCGTGCCAATTATGCAAATGTGGCGAGCAATTGTGGCGAATTGTGGCAATCGCTGTTTTATCGCGCCTGGCGGGCTAAAATAAGCTCTCAATCACTCAAGACAGAAACATGCCAAAAATCATTGCCATTGTTGAAGACGAAGCTGCCATTGCAGCCAATTATCGTGACGCCCTGCAACGCGTTGGCTATAACACTGTCATTTATTCCAGCCGGCCAGAAGCGCAGGCGGCTTTCAACAAGTCTTTACCCGACCTGGCTATTATTGATATTGGCTTAGGTGACGAAATTGAAGGTGGATTTGAGCTGTGCCGAGATTTACGTGCTCGAGCACCTGAGTTGCCGATCGTTTTTCTTACCGCGCGCGACAGTGAACTGGATGTTATTTCGGGCTTACGGCTTGGCGCAGATGACTACTTAACCAAAGACATCGGTCAAGCGCATATGCTCGCCCGCATTACGGCCCTCTTCAGGCGCGTAGAAGCGCTGAGCAAGCCCACACAAAGTGACGACTTGGTACGCCGCGGCGACCTCTGCATTAATCAGCAAACTATGACCACTCAGTGGAAAGAGCACGCTGTTAACTTAACAGTCACCGAATTTTGGATTGTGTTTGCGCTCGCGCAACATCCAGGCCATGTGAAAAACCGTCAACAGCTTATGGATGCAGCCAATGTTGTATTAGACGACAATACCATCACTTCGCATGTTAAAAGGGTGCGAAAAAAGTTCATTGCCACTGACCCTGATTTCGATCGTATAGAAACGGCCTATGGTATGGGCTACCGCTGGACCGCTGACTAAAAATACCGATGCCACTAAAACAACAACTGCTTCTTATAAGCTTACTTTTTCTCGCCTTACCGTGGGCGGGCTGCCAGTTCGTGCGCGAAGTAGAATCGGCCCTGCGTCAAGGGCAGGAACAAAGCCTGGAGGCTACCGCCACCGCAATTGCCAGCGTGTTGCAAGCTGACCATTCCGTGCTGGAGCTTCTGCGTCGCGACGGCATTACCAGGTCCAGCCGAAACAGCAGCAAGAACATCGCTATCGTTTTCGAGCCGGCACCGCTACCCGTGGTGGTAGACGGTTACGCCGACGAAGAATGGGACGGAGCGAGACCACTCACCATTCAGGCTGAGAATTTTCCTGACCAAAACGTGTCATATCGCGCGATGAGCCGAGAAGGCCGCCTGTATTTATTTTTTGAGGTTAAAGACCAAGACATTAACTATTTTAATCCGGCCAAACCCGACGACAGCGACCAGATGATCATTGTGCTCGGCGGCAGCGCTGAAAACGGCACTACAGAACTGCTGAGAAACACGCCCCGTTCCTATTCCGTAGCGAGCAGTACGCCTGGAAAAATTAATGTGCGGAAAATAAAAGACGGCAAGTTGGAAGGCACAGAGTCTGCCATCAATGCCTTCTGGCAAGACACAATAGGTGGCTACAATATTGAGCTGTCCATACCTTTAACGCTAAGCGAGCGCCGGATTGGCTTCTTTCGACATGATGTGAATAGAAATAATCGTCTATTGGAATACGGCACCGTTGCCAGTACCGCCGCGGTTGTTCCTCGCGCGGTGTACAGCCCCGAGAATCTCACTCAGCGCCTGAATCTATTTGCCCAAGCAGGGCAACGTTTGGGTATTGTTGACCGTAATGGGCTTGCCATTGCTGACCTGGGCTCAATTAACAGCGAGCACCAAGAAGAAACGCCATGGGCTCTGCGAAGACTGTACAGCGCGATATTAAAACTGCCTCAGTTAAACTACGTGAACATGGACTCAGACGCGCCACAACGTATCGAAATAAGCGCCGCGCTGAGTGGCCAAACAGATCATGCATGGTATCGCGGTGTTGCTTATTCGAATCGCAGCATTTTAAGTACAGCAGCACCCATCTCAAGCGAAAATAGCGACGTGGTAGGTGCCTTGTATGTTGAGCAAAGCAGCGAGGAATTTTTGGCCTTAACCGACGCTGCCTTCTCTCGTATTTTCTTGATCAGCTTTGCCGCCCTGCTAGCCGCCACAATGGGATTACTGGCCTACGCCAGCTGGTTATCGCTTCGAATTCGGCGCTTAAGCCAGGCAGCCGAACGAGCGATAGCCGATGACGGTAGCGTACGAAGCCAGTTCCCTCATACTCAAGCGCAAGATGAAATAGGTGATCTGTCGCGAAGTTATGAATCGTTGGTTATGCGAGTGCAAGAATACACCGAGTACTTGCAAAGTCTTTCCGGAAAACTGTCGCACGAGCTACGCACGCCCTTAGCGGTAGTGCACACGTCGCTAGACAACTTAGACCGCGAGGACCTAAGTCCCTCTGCAGCCACTTACTTGCATCGCGCCAAAGACGGTGCGCTAAAACTAAGCCATATTTTGTCGGCCATGAGCGAGGCTACCCGAGTTGAGGAGAGCATTAGCTTTGCAGAAATGGAGCGCTGCAATTTACTCAAATTGCTAGAAGATATCAGCCTGGCTTACGCCGATTTATTTCGACAGCACAAGATTGAATTCATCAACAACAGCAAGCAAAGTTCGATGGAGTTACAGCTCGCGCCCGAACTGATCGCTCAACTACTTGATAAATTATTGGAAAATGCTGTCGATTTTGCTCCCAAAGACAGCAACATTGAAATTAGCCTATCGCTGCGTGAGCAGAACGCTTTGATCACTGTGAGTAATGAAGGCGAACCATTAAATGAAACCATGCAAACTCAACTGTTTCAGAAAATGGTGTCAATGCGCCCTGAAAAGTCCGGCGGCATGCACCTGGGCCTTGGCTTACACATTGTGAAACTCATTGCTGAATTTCACGGTGGCCAGGTACAGGCCTATAACCTGGTGAATAATATTGGGGTTTGCTTTGAGCTTAGTTTGCCGCTGGACGCAAGCGTTGCGATCTCTTCCAAGAGTGCATAGGCTAAGTACCTTCCCGTCCCTCTAAGTCGACGTAGTTGCTCTGCTGAAAACGCGGCGAACAAATCGCATAAAACAGCAAGTCGTTTACGCCTGTATTCAATATTCGCTGCTGGGTATCTTTTGGAATTAGAACCACATCACCCGCGGTTACCGCACAAGGCGGTGTATCGCCTATTTCTACCAACCCTTCGCCTGCGATGACTATGTAGCGTTCTTCAGTTTCTCGAAGCAAATGCCAAGCTGTCGTTACGCCTGACATAACGCGGGCTATCGCAATCGAAACATTTTCATCATGCTCAGTATTGGAAATTTCGCGGATAAAACAACGTTCAGATGTTTCGAACTCTTCGGCTTCTACGCCACGCTTTATTTCAATTTTCATCAGCTAATACCGCGTCTACAACTTAAAGCACAACTAGCAGGCAACAATAGCTTGCTAAAGACAGGCCCGAATCTTAACAGCCATGGCTTCTAAAACCGCCATGTCGGCTATTTCCTGGGCATGAATCTTAAATTCGATACCAGCAGTTCGTGGAATTATATGCATGTGTATATGGGGAACCGTTTGGCCCGCCGCCGAACCATTTAATTGGGCTATCATAAACCCAGGCGCATCGGTGGCTTTTTGTACCGCCTTACCCACTAGCTGTGTGGTGCGAATCATCGCAGCAGCATACTCAGGGTCGAGTGACAACAAGTTGGTGGCTGGGGATTTAGGAATAACCAATACGTGGCCCTCTACTTGCGGCATAACGTCCATAAAGGCCAGCGTCATGTCATCTTCAAATACCCTTATAGAGGGCATTTCGTCGCTCAGAATCTTGGCAAATATATTGTTGTTGTCGTATTCGTCGAATAGGTTCATGACAGAGTTCCGATCAGCAAGGCAAAAAAAAGCGATGCAAGCATCGCGATCTGGGAGAAAACAGCTAGTAAAAAAACAGCCGAGAGAAAGCTAGTGCTTGCGCAGAGCCCTAGTTTACCACGGAATAAATCATATCCTTTGGGAAACCGCGCGATTGAAGAAATCGCATTTCTTTTGCTCTTTGCTTAAGAACTTCTTCGCTGTAATCGTTTGAGCGCTCTCGCGCTCCGTCGTAGTGAGGGAATTTTCGTTGATACAACAACTTGGCCCGGCGCTGCCAGTCCAGTTGCTCATCGTCGAGCACTCTCTCTATCAAGCCAGCGTGAACGCCACGATCTTGAAGGGCTGCTTTAATTTTGTAAGGACCATCACCTCGTTCATATTTTGAACGTGTGAAGCTCTCAGCAAAGCGAAGATCACTTTGCAGCCCTTCGGCTGACAAGGTTTCAATCACTTCATCTATTTGAGACTCGGTGAAGTTATCTTCAAACTTACGCGCCAGCTTACGACGCATTTCCACACAGGAGTGTTCTCGCCTGGCGAGCATATCAATGCCCGCCCTGCGAAGATCCTTCTCTGATGGTTTAGAAGCGTTTTTAAACGTTGCTTCAGATATTTCTTTAGCCGCTTTTTTTGTCGACGCTCTTTGTTTTGACGCTAGGTCTGTAGAAACCGGATCTGTTGTTTCCATATGTCACCTTGCTTAGGCTTCCAATGGAACAACATTATCTTCTACCTCTTCTTCAGCTGGGCCACCCGTGCCGAGAAGCTGCTGACGAAGTAAGGCTTCAATCTCTTCAGCAATTGCCGGGTTCTCAGCTAAGAATTTGGCTGAGTTGGCTTTGCCCTGCCCAATTTTATCGCCCTTGTAGGCATACCAAGCACCGGCTTTATCAACCAGGCCTTGCTTAACACCTAGGTCAATAACTTCGCCCAGTCGGTTAATACCCTTGCCATACATAATTTGGAATTCGGCTTGGCGGAAAGGTGGCGATACTTTGTTTTTCACCACTTTTACGCGTGTTTCGTTACCAACCACCTCGTCGCCGTCTTTCACAGCACCAATGCGGCGAATATCCAAGCGAACAGAAGAATAGAATTTAAGCGCGTTACCGCCAGTGGTTGTTTCAGGGCTACCAAACATAACGCCAATCTTCATACGAATTTGGTTAATAAAAATAACCAGGCAATTAGCATTCTTGATATTACCGGTGATTTTGCGCATCGCCTGGCTAAGCAAGCGCGCTTGTAAGCCCATGTGCGAGTCGCCCATATCGCCTTCAATTTCAGCTTTAGGTGTTAATGCGGCAACCGAGTCAACAACCAAAACGTCAATGGCGCCGGAACGAACCAACATGTCAGTCACTTCCAATGCCTGTTCGCCGGTGTCGGGTTGCGACACAATGAGGTCCTCAATGTTCACACCAAGCTTTTCGGCGTAAATTGGATCAAGCGCATGCTCGGCATCAATAAAGGCTGCATTGCCGCCCATTTTTTGGCATTCGGCAATAACCTGTAAAGTCAGTGTGGTTTTGCCCGACGACTCAGGACCATAAATTTCTACTATCCGGCCCTTAGGCAAACCACCTATTCCGAGCGCAACATCCAAACCGAGCGAACCGGTAGAGATTGAGGGCATGGCCGCACGTGGCTCGTCGCCCATGCGCATAACGGTGCCTTTACCAAATTGGCGCTCAATTTGCGCTAGCGCAGCATCGAGGGCCTTGTCTTTGTTTGAATCTTTGTTTGCATCTGTGTTCATAGAATTCTCCTAAAAAGGTATCAAGTTCTTCTTTAATTTTGCCTGTATTCTGACCTGGGTTGTGAGGGTTGAAGCACTCCTTGCCTCCTTTGAAAGCCTCTGCCCTTACTTTTTTGTATGGGTTGATCCAGAAACTGCTCAAAGCCACGATCGCAAAACACCTGTGTATTTAAACAGTATTCTGAAAAACTGTCTAGTGTTCAAAACAAGATTTAATCGGCCAAGCGTCAATTGGTCTTTGGTACAATGTCACAGTGGCCGTAGCCGGTTCATTTATCTTGTTAACGCAAATGCTCTTATGAATGCCCCTGAAAAACTAGAACAACACACGCCAATGATGCAGCAGTACTTGAAGATCAAGTCGCAGCATGTTGATGAGCTTGTGTTTTATCGCATGGGTGACTTTTACGAGCTGTTCTTTGACGACGCAAAACAGGCGGCTCAACTGCTCGATATAACTCTGACCGCTCGCGGTAAATCCGGGGGGCAACCGATTCCAATGGCTGGCATCCCCTATCACGCGGCCGAATCTTACCTGGGAAAATTAGTACGCGCCGGGGTATCGGTCGCCATCTGTGAACAAGTTGGCGACCCTGCTACCAGCAAAGGTCCTGTAGATCGCAAGGTTATGCGAGTGCTCACACCCGGCACCGTTAGCGATGAAGCTTTGTTAGACGAACGTCGCGAGAATCTTTTAGTTACCTTGGTGCAGCATAGGGAACACTACGGCTTGGCCAGCCTGGACATTAGCAGCGGGCGTTTCACGGCTATCAGTGTTGTTGGCCAAGACGCCTGCATCGCCGAACTGCAGCGCCTATCGCCAGCTGAGCTATTAACCAATGACGAACAGTCAGATACTTTGTCTCTTAAGCAGGCAACCCTGAATTCGGTCAGTCGATGCGTACGGCCACGTCCACCGTGGGACTTTGAAGTCGACAGCTGCGAACGCGCGCTGTGCGCGCAGTTTGGCACCCGCGACTTGGCGGGCTTTGGGCTAGACAGCTCTCCTGAACATCAGTTATTGATTAAAGCGGCTGGCGGCTTGCTGGCATACGTAAATGCTACGCAGCGCACGGCCTTACCGCACATTCGTAAGCTTTTGGTTGAACATGCTAGCGAAGGTTTACGCATAGACGCTTCTACCCGTCGCAACCTTGAAATAGACCGCAATCTCTCTGGAGGACGCGACAACACCATAATGGCGGTGCTCGACAAAACCCGCAGCGCTATGGGCAGTCGATTGCTAAGTCGGTGGCTGCATCAACCTCTGTACAGCATCAATGATATAGAGCAACGACAAAGCGCCATCGCAACACTCGGCCGAGACTATCAGTTCGAGCCACTGCAATCGGCAGCGCAATCCATTGGCGACCAGGAACGCATTCTTGCTCGAGTCGCTTTGAGATCGGCTCGCCCACGCGACTTGGCAAAGCTAGCCGGTGGCTTGTTAGCACTTGAAGAGATTCAGAGCGCTATTCCACGCGACAATAATTATTTATGCGCGCTTGGCGAACGAGCCAGCCTGTTTCCAGAGCTGGCCGACATGCTTGGCCGAGCGCTGCTGGAAAATCCACCCATGGTGTTGCGCGAAGGTGGTGTGATAGCCAAAGGGTTCGACGCAGAGTTGGACGAATTGCGAGCAATAAGCACAGATGCCAGCGATGTATTGCTGGCAATCGAGAAGCGTGAACGTGAGCAGACAGGCATCAGTACCTTAAAGGTCGGCTATAACCGTGTGCACGGCTATTACATTGAAATATCGCGGGCACAATCTGACCAAGCTCCCGCCAGCTACGTGCGACGGCAAACCTTAAAAAATGCCGAGCGATTCATCATTCCCGAATTGAAAGAATTTGAAGATAAGGCCTTGAGCAGCAAAGCCCGCTCCCTAGCGCGCGAAAAGCACCTTTATGAAACCTTGCTAAACGATCTAAACAAGCAGCTCGAAGCACTGCAAATTAGTGCAGCGGCCGTTGCTGAGTTGGATGTGCTGGCCAACCTGGCTGAGCGGTCGAACACATTGAATCTTTGCAGGCCGGTATTCCACTCGGGCAGCGAGTTGAATATCAAACAGGGCCGCCACCTAGTGGTTGAGCAGGTCACCGAAAACCCGTTCATTGCCAATGATCTCAACCTGGACGTAGACCGCCGCATGTTGGTCATTACCGGGCCAAACATGGGTGGTAAGTCGACCTATATGCGCCAAACAGCCATTATTGTTCTGCTGGCCCATGCGGGTTGTTATGTGCCTGCTGATAAGGTGGACCTAGGGCTGTTCGACCAAATCTTTACTCGCATAGGCTCGTCGGACGATCTCGCCGGTGGCCGCTCTACTTTTATGGTGGAGATGACAGAAGCAGCGACCATTCTGAACAATGCGACCGATCGAAGCTTGGTTCTGATGGACGAAATTGGCCGTGGTACCAGCACCTTTGACGGACTCGCGCTGGCCTATGCCTGTGCCGTGGAAATTATAGATAAGCTGCGAACTTACACCTTATTCGCCACCCACTACTTTGAGCTTACCAGTCTTGAAGACGAGCACGACGGCGTGCGCAACGTGCATCTCGATGCTACTGAGTTTGACGATAATATCGTGTTTCTGCACAGCGTTCAGGAAGGCCCCGCTAATCAAAGTTACGGAATTCATGTTGCCAAACTGGCCGGTATTCCGGCGTCTGTCATTCGAAGTGCTCGAGGTAAGCTGCAAGAGCTCGAATCGATGGCGGTGGTCGGTGGTACCTCCTCCCCCTCATCGTCAAGCTATCCAAGTCAGGGCGAAATGTTCGCAGCGCCAGTCAATGTTAGCGCACCCAGTGATGCCGATATTTTGTGTGAAAGCCTGACAGACACCTTGAACCCAGACGAACTTAGCCCGCGAGAAGCCCTGGAATATCTGTACCAGCTTAAGGATCGGCTGAAACAACTGTAATAGTGATTTCTAAGTAAAACAGTAAGCTGCAACTGTTATTTTTATATCTGCACGATTTAGTGCTAAAATTTCTGTTTAGCCGTGGGGTTGATAGAAAACCCACTACCACTCATTAAAAGGCCCGAACAAACATGACATTTATCGTTGGCGACGATTGCATCAAGTGCAAACATACGGATTGTGTAGAAGTATGCCCAGTAGACTGCTTCTACGAAGGCCCTAATATGCTGGTTATTCACCCAGATGAGTGTATTGATTGCGCTTTGTGCGAACCAGAATGCCCTGTGGATGCTATATTCTCGGAAGATGAACTGCCCGAAGATCAGACAGAGTTTTTAGAGCTGAACGCTGAGCTGGCTGAAGTTTGGCCAAACATCACTGAGATGAAGCCACCACCAGCCGATGCTGAAGAGTGGGCTGGCGTGAAAAATAAGATTGAGCATCTGGAGCGCTAACGCACCCGGGTTCTGCAATACATCGCGCTCTTCTGAAAACCGCCCTCTGGCGGTTTTTTATTGCCTAAAAAAACAGTAGCGCAAAAGAGGCTTTGAACAAGCCCATGACAATTCTGACCTTTAGCCGAATGTCCTTGCGACTGAGGCCAGATCAACGTCCACTAGCGATCACCAAAACCAGGCTCGTAGTTTCGAAATGAAATACGGGAATTCAATACGCCAAATAATGAAAAGGCCACCCCCGACTGAACCTTGCTGGCCGACATCTTTTCATACACTTTGTTTGCAGGTCTATTCAAAGAATCAACGAGGCTGTACATATCGGTCGCTCCGCCAGCATTCAATTGGCAACACAATTCGCGGCGCAGCAAAGGCATCAACCCTCTACCGCGAAACTCACTCATGGTGTGGGCAGCATAAATATACGCCTCGCTAGTGCGCAGGGGGATAGCTTCAAAGACCAGTATGGCTTCGGTGCGACTAGCCCAACAGATAGCGGCTACTTGCGAATCTATAAGCAGTGCAAGGCAAAAGTCTCCATGGTCAAACCGCCGTGTAATCCATTCTTCGCTTAGATAGGCAAGCTCTGTGTCAGGCAGCGCTTGTAGCTCGCTTTTGTTAAGCCTCCTAAAAACAGCAGTTATGGGCTGCACCGCCGCGGTCTTAGCTCCAGACTCGGCATCATCTGCTGTTTCACGCATCAAGTAGTAGGGTAGAACCGAAAAGCCAAAGCGGCGCAAGCCGTCAAAGATCAAACGTACGGGGCTGTTGAACTTGAACTTCAGCTTTAGTCTACTGAGGTAGCTCAACAGTTCGCTCCGCGGCTATGCGTTCTATCATGCGTACTATGGAAGTTCATTCCCTCGTCCCTATCTGTTCGGATATTCATTAAGCCGAAACCCAATTTGGGCTACTATACGGACACTACTCAAGACTTACTACGCTAGGACATTAAATGAGTGCTTGCCCGTTCAACAATCCATTAGACCCCAATGCCTACGGTAATGGCATGCCCTACCATGAACTGAAAAAAGTTCGTGAGCGCGGGCCATTGGTTTGGTTTGAAGACCCCTTTAATGGCGTGCCATTTTGGATGGTAACGCGTCGAGAAGAATGTGATTTTATTTCTAAAAGCCCAAAACTGTTCTCCAGCTTTGAAAAGCTAGCTCATTGTGGCGAGCAAGATGAGGAAGGGATCAATAACAGCCGCTTGGTGTTTTTGAACATGGACCCTCCGCAGCAAATGAAGCACAGACGCTTGGTTCGTGACGTGTTTACACCAACTGCCGTGAACAGCTACGAGCCTCGCTTCAGAGAAATAGCCAAACAAGTAGTCGACGCCGTTGCACAACGCGGAGAATGCGAATTCGTTCGCGAAGTTGCAGCCGAATTGCCACTTATAGCCATGCTAGAAATGGTCGATGTGCCCGCCAGTGAGCGACAGCAATTTTTCGAGTGGACCAATTTAATGTTCTTCTCTGACGACCCCGACAGCGACACCGGCCAGCCTGAGGCTAAGCAAGCCTCCATCGATATGATTATGTACGCACTAGATCTTGCTGCCAAGCATCGCACCAACCCGAAAGATAATCTGTTAGATCGCTTGGTAGACGCTGAAGTGGATGGTGAAGCCATAAGCGACGGCGAATTTGGCATGATATTTTTAACGCTGATTACTGCAGGCAACGACAGCACTCGCACCGCAATATCACAAGGCATGCGCTTGCTAATGGAGAACCCCGATCAAATAGACTACCTGATTGAAAACCCCGATAAAATAGATAATGCGGTTGAAGAAATACTGCGTTACAACACATCGTTTATCACCATGCGTCGCACGGCTATGGAAGACGTAGAGCTAGCGGGCCAAACGATTAAGAAAGGCGACAAGGTGGTAATGCACTACCCTGCGATAAATCATGATGAGCATGTGTTTGGTGATGATTCGATGACCTTTGACGTGCGCCGCGCAGAACGCATGCCTTCGCTTTACAAAGAGCACCGGGCATTTGGGATTGGGCAGCACTTCTGCCTAGGCACTCATTTGGCTAGGCTTGAAATAAAAATTATGCTGGAGGAAGTTTTGCCACGGTTGCGCAACCCGCAATTCGTTGGCGAACCGAACTACATAAAATCATTTTTTGTAAATGGCATGCACAATATGCACATCAAATTCGATACAGAAGCGGCTTAAAACCTGAGTAGAGAACGGGCTGTACGCCTGCCTGTTCTCTACTCCTTGATTGCCAAGCGATTACTTCAAACTCTTAAACTTAACCACTTTAGCAACCGGCGCTTCTGGGTCGGTCTGCGGAAAAACCCAACGCCAGTAAATTTGGCCTGTTGTACGCCCTTCGGTATCTAACCAGTTTGGTATACCAGGATCCTTATGGGCAACGACTAATCTAAAACTGCCGTCTTCTTCGTAACTTATTTGCTGACGATTTAACGATACCTGGCGCTGAGTAAAATCATTGCTCTGCATGTATCGATTCCACAGTACAACGTTTGCAAATCGAGCGGCCGGAAAGCGGCCTTCTATCACTAACGCTTCATCGTCAGCCAACTGGTATGGACCTGAACTGTAGTAAGCATGGGTGTTGGCGTAGGCTTGTTTGCCTGCACTGATAAACTGTCCTGGCTTGGCAATTACATTTGGCTCAAGGCTAATCCAACCAAAGGCCTCAGCCATTGCAGGGCTGGTGGGCGTCATGCCCATTGGCGCATGGCCCGCAATAAAATTGGCGACCTGGTGTAACTTCGCTGCAACCTCTGCGTCACCGCCATAGGGCTTAAGTGGCTTAGGATCAATGGCCTCAATGCTAATGTCCATTTCAACACTGCGGTCGGCTGCAATAGACAAACGCGTTTCATGATAATGGCGAGTCGTAATCTGACCGGCACCTTCTTCCAGCTTAAGCCAATTGCCGCTCTTGGGTTTCTTGCGGCTTACTGTAATTTCATAGCTGCCATCAGGCGCTATAACCATGTCGTGATCTCCCAGAGCGGAGATTGAACTCGTTGCTGCATTACCATTCTGGCTTCCTCCCTCCACTGTGAACGAGGTGAACACCGCCGCCCCAATGTTACCTCTAACAATATAGGTCTGGTCGTCATCAATCGCGGCAAAGTAATAAATAGAGTCCGGGTTATCGCCCAAAAGCTTGCGGTTGGTGGTCACATAGCGTTTAAATTCAGGTCGCGAGGGATTGGCTTCCAACCAAAACTCCAGGCCGGTGTGCAGCATATGCGCTATCAATCGGTTCGCCTCACCGGCTGTATAGGTGTCGGTTACACCCATTTGTGGTGAAACAAATTTTTCTTGCGTGTCAGCGACTGTTTTCATTAAGTGTTGTAGTGCAGCGCTGGCCTCGGAGTCAGGCGCGGGCGGCAATACAACCTCGGCTTGATCAGCAGCCGCTGAACTTTCTATTTTGGAGTCGCTGTTGCCGCAGGCGGCTAAGCCAAAGAGGCCTAGAAAGCCCATCGCTAGTAGCGCGGCGGTCCGCAATCGGCGGCCAGATTGAAATACGTTTACGGAATAGTGTTTCATTATTTTTTGCTCTCGTCTGCAGCTAAAGATTGCACGTTGCCCTCGTTCACGACTTCCTCACCAATAAAGAGCGAGGTTAATAGCGATACTTCAAGACAAAGACCCTCTCCCTTTATGGGCTTCTTGTATGAGAGGGCTTATTGCAAGTTAACCACAGGAATCAGCTGGCTGTTGGCAACTTGCTTGCGAGCAAAATATATCAGAAATAGCCACACAGCGAGCAGGACTAACAGCATGGCAAGAATCCAGGCCATGGAACTGCCAGGATGAGCGCTAAACGTACCAATTTGGTAACACCATACGGCGCACGCATAAGCCAGCACAGTGTTCCAGGTTGCGGAGAATGCAGCCCAATACGCGCCAATTTCCTTGTAGATAGCACCCAAGGTCGCCACACAGGGCATATACAACAAAACGAACAGTAAGTAGGCGAACGCCGCTATTGGTCCATCAAACAGTCGGCTCATTACCGACAAAGTCGACAACTCCACACCCTGCGAATCAGCCGCTTCTTGTTGGTTGCTCAAGTCGCCAACGTTGAGACCCAAAGGGTCACCCCACTGTTCGTTGGTTGCTGCCAAGTTTTCCGGAATGGTCGCCAGCGCCGTCATAAGTTGCTCTGTAAGGCTCTCTGGTTCGACGTTCTGATCTGCTGACTCTGCCAGCTCGGCTCGTGCAATGCCGCCGTACAAAGCATCTAATGTTCCTACCACAACTTCTTTGGCGAATATGCCGGTGAAAATACCCACGGCCGCCGGCCAGTTGTCTGGTTGCACGCCGATGGGAGCGAACACCGGCGTAATTTGTTTGCCAACGTGAGACAGCATCGACTGCTCGCTGTCTTGATTACCGAAGCTGCCGTCTACACCCAGTGAGTTCACAAAATTCAGCACAATAACCACCAGCACAATCGCTTTGCCTGCGCGCAAAATAAAGCCCTTTAGCCGCTGCCAGCTTAGGATGAGTACGCTTCTGATATGAGGCATATGATAACTCGGCAGCTCCATCACAAATGGCGACACTTCCGAGCCAAGGGCGAATTTTCTAACCGCTAAACCCGACAGCACCGCCAACACGATTCCGATAATGTAGAGTGCGAAAATAGCGTTTTCAGCGCCGCTTGGGAAAAACACCGACGCGAACAAAACATAAACCGTTAGGCGCGCTCCGCAAGACATAAACGGTGCCATCAACACCGTGAGCAAGCGGTCGCCTTGTTTATCTAAGGTACGCGCACCCATAACAGCAGGCACATTGCAGCCAAAGCCAACTAGTAAGGGTACGAATGACTTACCAGGTAGACCAATACCGCGCATAAGCCGGTCGACAATAAACGCTGCTCGCGCCATGTATCCCGACGCTTCCAGAAAAGACTGGAACAAGAACAAGCCGCCGATAACCGGTATAAAACTAATAACCAACTGAACACCGCCGCCAACGCCATCGGCTATAAACGTGCTTAGCCAGGCAGGAAAGCTAAGAGCTTCCATTAGATTGCGAGGTCCTTCCACAAACAGCACCGCGGCTACGCCATCAAAGGCGGGAGTAAATGCACCACCAATATTTATGGTGAACATAAACATCAAATACATAACACCCAGAAACAACGGGAAGGCAAGAAAGCGATTGAGTAAAACAGAATCGATTACGTCTGTTGCTGTGCGCTTTGGCAGTGCTTCTTGATGCAGGCTAGCCTGAAGAATTTGTCCTACCTGGTCATAGCGGGTGTTAATAGAGGTCTCGTCAGCCAGCTCTGCAAGCTGATCTGGCGCGCGCTGCGCATTCAATTGTTCGGCAACCGCCGAACGCAGTTCGGGTAAACCTCGGCCACGACTCGCCACTATCTCTACCACTGGGCAGCCTAAGCTGGCACTTAATGCCTCAATATCAATATTGATCCGTAGCTTTTCCGCTGCATCCATCATATTCAACGCAACAACTACCGGCACGCCTGATTCTATTAGCTGCAGGGTTAAGAACAAGCCGCGCTGCAAGCTGGTGGCATCTACGATGTTTAAGGCTACTTGAGGCTCACCGGCGTGTACAAATTGCCGCGCTATTTGTTGGTCGAGCGAGTCATCGTCGCCCATGTCTTGCAAGGAATACGTGCCGGGTAAATCGACCACTAAAAGGCGCTGCCCATCGCAATCGAATTCGCCTCGTTTTTGCTCAACAGTAACACCGGGCCAATTACCCACGTGTTGGTGAGAGCCCGTTAACTGGTTAAAAAGTGTTGTTTTACCTGCGTTTGGATTGCCAACCAGGGCAATAGTGGGCATTGGCTCAGTCATAAAACCTCGCACTCTATGGCGGCTGCCTCATCGCGACGCAAGCTTAAGCGAAAGCCTCGCACCAAGACCTCAATAGGGTCGCCCAAGGGCGCAACGCGGTGAATAAGAATTTCAGTGCCAGGCGTTAAGCCCAAACTCAGTAGCCTATTACTGTAAGCAACAGACAAGCCCTGGAAGCTCTTAACCCGCAAACGGTCACCTGGTTTTACATCGGAGAAATACACGACGAACTCACAAACGAGAATGATTCTCAATCATACCAGAGTTCTCACTGCCATTCGCACCATTTCGTCTGTTCCGCAACAGATCGTGTTATGTCCGACAGGCACCTAACTAAATATACTTATTGATTACTGCTCGTACATTAACGTGGGCATTCAAGCGAGTGGCCAACATGAACATGCCCGCGATTTTGCGGTGAAAATACATAGCGTCTACCGGCGGGCTATGCCAGGACACATCCGTCTCGGCCATTTTTTCTTGCATCAGCATGCCAATTTCTTGCATACGCACTCCAAGATCGGAGTGGCCAAAGTCGTAGGGAGCATTTTCCAGCAAGGGCTCTGCGCCAATCATAAAGACATCCATAATCATGTCTGCTATGTCGTCATCTGCCTGTTGCTCGTCCAGGTAGCCTAGCTTTATGGCAGCACTGCGCAAACGCGAGCGATTACCCCCTATTGCCGCCTTAGCCAGAGATTTGTACTGGTTTACAAAGCTGGCTTTGAAACGCCGTGTAGCACCAAAATCGAGCAGCACGATCTTGCCATCGTCAGGGCGGTAGAGGTAGTTAGCAAAGTTGGGGTCAGTCTGCACCATGCGCCATTCGAACAGCTCTGCAAACATTAGCTCAACCATGACACCCATCGCGCGATTACGTTCATCCTGCGATTCCTCTTCTAATGTTTCTATCGGATGGCCTTCAACGAAGCCCATACACAGCACCGACTGCGACGAAAGCTCCGGGTAAAAGTCTGGCACTTCAAAACGATCGTCGTCACCCAAGTTCTCTTTATACTCGCTAAGGTAGGCGGCTTCAGCGCGGTAATCTGCTTCTTCGTGCAACTGCTCCTTAACTTCACCAAGAATACTGTTTAAATCGAAACCGTCTGGAATGATGCCGCTCATTCGAAGAACTGAGGCGATGTTATCTACGTCCGAATCGATGCTGGTCGCCACACCAGGGTATTGAATTTTAATCGCCACTGGCCGGCCTGCTGGACCCAGGGCGTGGTGTACTTGGCCAATTGACGCCGCTGCCATGGGCTGGAATTGAAAATTGTAGAAGTGCTCTTGCCACTCGTCGCCCAGTGCGTCTACCAATTGCGCTTCTAATTGCTTAATAGGCATGGGGTCGGCATCAGACCGCAGCCTCGACAGCACTTGCGTCCACTCTGGTGGCAGAAAGTCTCCGGTATCCATAGACAGAATTTGCCCGAGCTTCATCGCCGCCCCGCGCATATTGGCTAGCTGGTCGGCCACTCGTTTGGCGTTGGCAGGTGTTAACAATAGATCAGAGGTTTTGAGGCTCTCTCCCGCTCGTATCTGGCGGGCGCCCTGGGCCAACATACCACCGGCTAGGCCACCAGCAAGCCCTGCAACTTTGGCAAAGCGACTAAGCCTTCCTGAAGGCACTTTGTTGCTCTTGCGTGATGTACTCTTAACTTCCTTCATGCACTTCCTTTCTAACGGTGTTGTATATCTGCATTGTAATTACTCGGTAGCCTTCGCTCATTGGGCCATCTATGGCCCATCCCGCGTCCGTCCTTGGCGCTATTCGCTGCGGAACAACTACAGCATTCGCGCCGAATTACATCAGAAGGCACTGCTGCAATGTATCTACTCTACCCTTTATCCGCATTGCCCTGTTCCCACGCAGTTACATACCGCGCAGCAATTTCATGGCCGTTGAACTCTGATCGCAAAACAGAAATAAAAGTGAATACGCCAATCAGCTTTCTGGCGATCAAAGTAAACTCTGCGCTCGGCAATTCAAAGTGTTTATGCAGGCTAGCAGTTGCAGCCTGCTTGCCTACCCGTTTTACAAGCTTTGAGTCGGCCCAACAGTACTCACCCCGCTCATTCAAGCAGCTTGCCGGCAACTCAGCGGGCGGACGTAAGGGCTCGAGAATGGCGATACAAAATTGGGCAAAGCTTTGCTGCGCGCTGGCGCTGCTGTTTGGCTGCAAACAACCCAGCATGACCAATGCGCGCCTTAATCCTTCTTCATCATTTGCCAAGCCGCAACTAATGGCGGTGCGAAGGCTTTCCAGAAACTCTTCTGTTGGGGTGTCGACAGAGCCAAAATCCAGCAGTATTAGCTGGTCTGGCTGGCTGTTAGCACCGCGTAAACGAGCGCTCGCTTTTATCAGGTAGTTGCCAAAGTTGGGGTCCGTTTGAATCAGGCCCCATTCAAAAACTTCAGCAAAAAACAATTCCAGCATGGCCTTGCCAAGTGCACTGCGTCTGGTTTTCGATAAACGCTGAACCTGTGGAGAATTGACGGCAAAGCCATGCATTCTTTCAAGCGCAAGCACATCACCTTGGCATAAGCTCTGCTCTAGCCTTGGCACTTTCAGCTCAGCAGTTAGTAACCCGGGATTGCGATCAGATAAGCTCTGCACGCGCTCTGCCATCGCAAGCGTCATCTGCGCTTCATGCCTGTAATCAGCTTCTCGCTTTAGTTGCGCTCGCATCTTCTCCAGCCATTGCTGCATTTGCCGGTTCATTTGCAGAAAGCGACCCAATTTCAACATTCGGATAACGGTATCAAAATCCGAATCGATACTGTCGCGCAGGCCGGGGTAGAGTACCTTTAAGCAAAGCTGCTGGGGTGCTGCAGAAGGACGGCCTTTTACAGTAGGAGGTTGCCAATTGGCTGCATGCACCTGAGCGAGCGACGCCGCAGCCATCGCTTTGGGTTCTACGTCGAGTTGTGCATAGCGTGCGCCCAGAGAGTGTCGCAGCACGGGCTCAACATTGTTGAAAGGCATCGCCTCGGTGTCAGAACCGAGTGTGTGCAAGGCTTCGGTGAGTTCAACCGGGAGAAAATGCTCACCGAATTGCGCTAGCAGCTGACCAATTTTTACGTAGCTTCCTTTTAAGCGCCCTAGCTCATCAACAAACGATTGCGCCTCGCGGCGTAAAACGTCGCTTTCGGAGTCGCCACTCAAGCGAAGCTTACGCATAAGGGAGCCAACTGCAATGGTGCTGCCAGCCTTAGCTCCAGCCAGCGACACTGATAGGCTTCTCGAAAGCGACGAGCGCTCAGTGGCAAACTTTCGTTTGCCACTCTCTTTTTCCTTAGACACTAGTCGTTTTTCTGGCTAAGAGGTATCAAGCACTTGCCGCGGCTGCAGCCTCAACCTGACTAAACGCGTCAATCACTGCCTGAGGCGCCTGCACTAGCTCTACCAGCACACCTTCAGCGCCAATGGGGTGTTGTTCATTGCCCTTGGGATGAACAAAGCACACATCGAAACCTGCCGCCCCTTTGCGAATGCCGCCTGGTGTAAAGCGAACGCCCTTGGCGTCCAACCATTCGACGGCCTCTTGGAGGTTATCGATCCACAGGCCTACGTGGTTCAGCGCTGGCTCGTGCACTTTGGGTTTTTTGTCGGGATCCAGAGGCTGCATTAGATCAACCTCAACTTTGAAGGGGCCATGCCCTGCTTCACAAATATCTTCGTCTACGTTTTCTTGCTCGCTTTTGTAGGTGCTTGCGTAGCGAAGACCCAAAATATCGACCCAGAATTTTTTTAGGGCAAGCTTATCAAGCCCGCCAACGGCTATCTGCTGAATACCAAGAACTTTGAACGGACGATCAGACATCCCACTACCTCAAGTGATTGAAACAAGTGGGATATTATCAAGCTCGGCGGCCTTTTAGTACGAATTCTCGAAAATCCGAGGCCAGTAGTGGCTTACTGTAATAGAAACCCTGTGCCTCTCGGCAGCCTTTCTTAAGCAAGGCCTTCACTTGCTGCTGCGTTTCAACGCCCTCGGCAATAACACCCAGGCCCAAGGTTTTAGCCAGCGCCATTATGGCGGCAATTATGGCATCGGCATTTGCGTCCTGCCCCAAGTCCTGAACAAACGAGCGATCGATCTTCAGTCTATCCAGTGGAAATTTCTTCAAGCTTGATAATGAGGAATAGCCCGTGCCGAAATCATCGATCGCGATTTTGCAGCCAAGCTCTCGAAGACCACCCAGGTTGGCTATCGCTATTTTTTCGGAGGTAGCAATGGCACTCTCGGTTACTTCTATTTCAAGTTGATGCCCCGCCACACCGTGACGCTGCATTATTGTGCTTACCCTATCAACAAAGTCGCGCCTCACCAGTTGCATGCGAGATGCATTAACGGACACTAAACAGGGCACACCGCTGTAGTGGTTCCAATGCTTAATCTGCTCGCAGGCCTTATCAAGTACCCATTCGCCAATTTCTTCAATCAGACCACTGGCTTCGGCAACAGGAATAAACTCGGCCGGAGAAATAAGACCATGCTGTTCATTCTTCCAGCGTAGCAGCACCTCGGCCCCCAGCAGCTTGCGGCGTTTCATATCAACCTGCGGCTGGAAGTTTAGAAATAGCTCGTCACGCTCGATCGCGCGGCGTAGCTGGGTCTCCATATTAAAGTCTTTTACTGCCTTGTGAGTCAGTTGCGAGGTGTAAAATTTGAAGGTGCTTCGGCCCGCTTGCTTTGCTGAATACATGGCGGTATCCGCCTGGCGAATGATAGTGTCGTGGGAATCGCCATCTTTAGGAAAAATGCTAATGCCAATACTGCAACGCATATCCAACTCGCGGCCTTCACACACAAAGGGGTCTTCAAATTCCCTTAACACCCTTTGAGCAACTATCGCCGCGTCATCGGCTTGCTTGAGGTTTTCAACAACCAGGGTGAACTCGTCACCGCCAATACGCGACACTAGCTCGCCTTCGCGAACGAACCTTTGTAAGCGCGATGCCATTTCTTTCAACAAGGCGTCGCCGACGGGGTGGCCTAAGGTGTCATTGATACTCTTGAAGTTGTCCAGGTCCATAAAGAACAAGGCACCCGCCGCACCGGTTCGCTGGCTGCGCGCGATAGCCCCACTAAGGTGGTCCTGAAAATAGGCGCGATTCGGCAGGCCGGTCAATTGGTCATGCGAGGCGAAGTAAGAGAGCTTCTCCTGGGTTTCTTTCAGCTGGCTAATATCGCTGCTTAGAATCAAAAAGTGCGTACTTTGCCCTTCGCTGTCTTTAAGTGCGTCAACGGTTAACCAGGCAGGCACCTTAAGTCCGTTTTGATGGGTGAATGTAGCCTCACCAGACCAGGTATCGTGGTAGAACACATGCGACCAAATTTGTGTGTCTATAGACTCGCCGTCCGGATTTAGAAAACTTGGGCTTTCCAACGCTTTCAGTTGCCCAGCGGTTTGATCGCACATCGATTCAAATGAGCGATTGACCAGCACTACGCGCTGATGCGCGTCCAGAAGCATCATGCCTTCACTTGCGGCATCGAACAGATCTTTGTACATCTGCGCCGCGCGGTTGGATCGAGTTACCGCACTCCAATCACGCAAGAATACGGCAATCAGCGTTTCCTCCGCCATAATGTTGGCGGGAGGCTCTATGCGCGCCTCGAAAGCCACTGGGCCGTCTGCATGAAACAGCTCGAACAGCAGCCGTTTAGGTTCTACCGTTTGGCGCACAGTTTGCACCGCCATTTTCAGCTGGGCAAACACATCAACGCCCAGTGCGCTGGCCAGCTCGGTGGCGCCAAGGTGCAGCAAACGACTGCGTAGCTTAGGATCAATTAAAGCCTCTATGTTGTTGCTGCTAACAATTTCGAGGCGTTCGTTGAACAGCAGAACGGTGTCGGGGCTGGCATTTAATAGAGCTGCAGCGATATGCGATGATTCATCGTTTTTGCTGTTGTTAGCAGACTTGGCCAAATGGCTGTCTGTTTGGGCCGTTAGCTGCGCAGAGAGCTCGAACATCTTGCGGTCGTTGTCGGCATGCACATAATCCATGCTGACGCGATCGAGCAGCAGCTGCCACAATTGATCGCTCGGCGCTTCGCCGCGCTGCAAGCCCAGGTGATCTAGCTGATTCTTAAGTATTGGATGCATTACATTGTTTTAAAACAATTTATACGCATCCTTGCATAATATTATTAAGTGTTATGTTAGTAAGCTTAGACCAAGATTCGCACAATATCGGCGCGCGGTGCAAAGTGTGAACCATGCCCACCCAAGCAATTATGGGCCAATATTCATGGTTGTTTAGGCCAGTTGTTTGTAAAATACCGCAGTACGAGTAACTCTCAATGTCACCTATAAGGACAAGTCAAAATGGCCGTTGCAAACCTTGGTTATCTGCATTTTAGTGAACAAACATCAGGCTCCTGGAATAGCTTTGGTACAGATATATTGGGCCTGATGGCGGTTACCCGCGGCGAGCATGCCGAGCACACTTTTTTGAAAATGGACCAAGCCCCGTTTCGCTTGCTTATAAGCTCTGGCGAATCAGACAAGCTGCTGGCGGCCGGCTGGGAAATGGCGTCTGAGCAAGATTATCGAGCGCAACTCGACACCTTGGCCGCCGCCGGCGTTGACCTAACACCGGGCAGTAGCGACGCAGCCGCTCTGCGTTGTGTCACTGAATTTGTCACTTTTACCGACCCAGCCGGAAATGTTCTTGAGCTGTATTTTGGCCGAACAATGCCTGAAGAATGCGCAGCCGATTTTTGCTCCCCATTGGATATAAAGAAGTTTGTTACCGATGATATGGGGCTTGGGCATGTTGTGCTGCCAGCTGTTGAACAAGATGAGGCACACCGTTTTTACATAGACGTGCTGGGCTTTGGCGACAGTGATGATTTGCGCTTACCCGCGCCAGCAGAAGGAGCGCCGGAAATGCGCGTTATCTTTATGCACGCCACCAATCCTCGTCACCACAGCGTTGCCTTGTTCAACGCTCCAAACCCGGTGGGCATTGTGCATATGATGCTTGAGGTTACCAGCATTGACGAGGTTGGTGCCTGCCTGGATCGGGTTAACAAAGCGGGCTACCCACTTCTTTCATCTCTAGGGCGTCATTGCAACGACAACATGCTAAGTTTTTACGTCTTTGGCCCCGGCGGCATAGCCGTAGAGTTCGGTTACGACGGCTTGCAGTATGACAATTGGGACGATTTCACCCCTACGGTGTCTACAGAAGGCGACTTTTGGGGCCACGCCTATCAAATGCCTGCTCAGTAAGAACTGTGATCCACGTCACATTTTTCACAAATAGCAGGAAATCCAATAACTTAGCAGACAAACAGCGTTGTTCAATTAACGTCCAATTGGTACCTTGAATTCGCGCAAATCATCACCGGATACACTATCGCGCAATAATAGTCGCGAAGCCGGTAGATTGTGTGTTTCAAGGGCAAGAACCAAAAAAGAGGCATCACTATGAACAACCAAGAAACTTTGCCACGCAGCGGAGAGCCAATTGTGCATCATGTTCGCAGCGGTCGTTGCAGAAAAATGGGCGACAAGTGGTTTACACGCACCCGAGAGGGCAAGTTGATGGGGCCGTTTCGAGATCGGACAACAGCCGAGTTCGCCAGCCGAAATCTAGCCGACTTTATGGTCTTGGCTCCGCGACCCATTAGAAAGACTTTAGAGCACGCTCTGCAGCTGCACTAAACGCCAGCAAGTACGAAGCAGCGGAGCCTGCTTCGCACCGTCTTGCCAATACCTGCAAAGTTTAGGTCGGCTCCTTCAAGCTTTGTCTCGGCTACTATTCTGCTTTGTTCAAACCCGTTGCACAGTGGTCTAAAGGGCCTGTACGAAAATCATCAAAACAATAACCGGGCAGAAGAATTTCACATACACGGGCCAAATCTTCCAAAAAATGCCGTTAGCCACGTCTGGCGCCCCTTTCTTTAACTCTTCTAATACACCATTACGCTGCCATATCCAGCCCACATAAAGACAGAACATCATGCCTAACAAAGGCTGTGTATAGCGGGTGGTTAGCGCGATCACAGCACCAAACAAGTCCGCGAAATTGAAAATAATAACTACGCTTACTGCGAAAATGATCGAGCCCGTAAGGTAAGCAGCCTTGGTTCGTTTAATGCTGGTTTGTTCAACCACAGCCGCAACGGGCACCTCTAACATTGAAATGGATGATGTCAGTGCTGCAATTGACATGAGCAAGAAGAACGCCAGACCAACAATAGCGCCAGCTGTTCCCATACTGTCAAACAGCGCGGGCAGAACTGTAAAGATAAGCGTGTCTTCTGATATCAATGCGCCATTAGCCGCAAAAATTTCAACCCCATTGTGTAGGGCAACGTACATAGCTGGCAAAATAAGAAAGCCGGCCATTACCGCAATACTGATGTCTATCAAGGTTACCTGGGCACCCAATGAAGGTAAGCTTTCTTTTTCGCTTACATAAGAGCCGTAGATCAACATTGTGCCTACGCCCAATGACAGCGAAAAGAATGCACTACCCAAGGCGCTAATAATCAGTTTAGGAGTCAGCGCTTCTTCAAAGTTAGGCACCAGGTATTCACGCAAGCCATCCATTGCCCCGGGCAGGGTCAACACATACAACGTTAAAAGCACGAGCATCGCTATTAAGGCCGGCATCAAGCGTGTGGACCACCGTTCAATTCCACTTTCTATTCCAGACGCCACAATACGAATCGTCAGAAACATAAACAGCACAGCAAACAGTATATTTCTAGGCGTTGTGAAACCAACCAAAAAGTCTGTTGCCGTAGACAGTCCAACTAAGCCAGTGATTGCCGCTAAAAAATGCGCGAGCATCCAACCACCGACGATCGAATAAAAACTTAGGATTAAACCAGCACAAACAATACCAACACCACCTACCAATGTTCCCAATCCTCGGCTTGCGCCACCGGACGCAATAGTACGCAAAGCGTGTATGGGGTTGCCGCGGGTATGCCGGCCTATAACTAATTCAGCCATTAACACCGGATAGGCAAGGCAAAAGGCCAATACTAAATAAACCAGTAAAAATGCAGCACCGCCATTACTGGCCGCCTGTGTTGGAAAGCCCCAAATATTTCCCAAGCCTACTGCACTACCTGCAGCCGCTAAAATAAACCCGAGCCTTGAGCTAAACCGACCTCTATTCTCTTGCATTGTTATGGCCTTATACGCAAATCATTCAGGCTAATGATACCCCTTGCACGGTGCAAAAACAGCGATTTGAATCGAAAAGAAAAATAGCGCACACTGCGCGTGTCTGCTGATCGTAGTTTGTATCGACGACCTATTGAAACTTCATCAGAGGGCTCCTCCATGGCGCAACGTAAAAAAACCACTGCAAAGAAAAGCACGACCGCTAAAAAAGCAGTAAAAAAAGCAGTTCGAAAAACCACAGCAAAGAAGGCCGTAGCAAAGAAAACCACCGCAGCAAAGAAGGCACCAGCAAAGAAAAAAGTCGCTGCCAAAAAAACAGCCGCTAAGAAAGCACCGGCGAAAAAGCCAGCGGTAAAAAAGCCGGCTGCTAAGAAACCTGCAGCCAAGAAAACGGCCACTAAAAAGCCAGCCGCTAAGAAAAGCACAGCCAAGAAAAAGCCCGCGGCCAAAAAATCGTCTAAGAAAAGCAACGCTAATTCTGGAATAGAGCAGTTATCAGCCAGTGCGCGCCGAATAATGCTGGCGAACCTTGGTTTGTATGCTCGCGTGTTTGATGACATTCAAAAGCAACTGCAAACAGCCCGCAAGTCTCTTGAGAAAGCTAGAAAAGACGCACCTGCAACTCAGAAGACCTTGGTTAAGCGTGGCGAAAAGCTGCTTGATCAGGTGTCGAAAATGGTCAAACAGTCTGGCGTACCCACGTCAAAGGACTTTGACAAGCAAGTGGCCAAAATGCAGAAAGCACTGAAAGATTTGCGCAAGCGAATCAAATAAGTTCGACTAAAGAAAAAGGCTCGTCAAGCAGCAGTAACAGCGCCTGACGAGCCCACTTTTATAGCTGAGCCCAGACACTTTACTTGGGACTGATCAGCCAACAGAGAAAGTCTCACCTCTGGAATCTGCAGCCCAATTCCGCTTTCTCTTGTCCGCTTTCTCTTGTCCGCTTTCTCTTGCCACCAGTCTACCACTAGGCGAAAACCAAATAACGCGAAAGCGAGTTAGGTAAGCGCCCCTGAATCGCGCAGGGTTCTAATTTGCTCCGCCGTTAAACCCATTTCGCTAAGTACTGAATCAGTATCAATACCTTGTGCTTTTGCGCCGCAGCTAATTTCGCTTGGTGTGCGGCTAAAGCGCGGCGCAGGAGCCGGTTGTTTCATACCATCTACGTCCTGGTAGGTTTCACGGGCAACATTATGAGGATGTTGTTGAGCCTCAATGAAATCGAGTACGGGTGCAAAGCACACATCACTGCCCTCCATAATGTCACACCACTCATCGCGAGTTTTGGCCTTGAAAACATCGGTTAGCAACGCCGAGTACTCCGGCCACTTTTGGACGTTGTGTTGATCGGCAAATAATTCCGAATCCAGTTCTGCCTTTTCTACGAGTAACTGATAAAACTGTGGCTCTATCGAACCAATGGATACATATTTGTTATCGGCAGTTTCATAGGTGTCGTAAAAGTGCGCAGCACCATCGAGCACATTGGATTCTCTTTCTAGCTTCCACATGTCAATATTGTGAAAGGTATTGAACATAGACAATAACAAGGCCGATCCATCGGTCATCGCTGCATCTACAACCTGACCGTTTCCTGAGTTTTTGGCTTCTAACAAAGCAGCCAACACTCCGGTAACAAGAAACATGGCGCCGCCGCCATAGTCGCCTACCAAATTCAGTGGCGGTACGGGCTTCTCATTCTTGCGGCCTATTGCCGCCAGCGAACCAGTAAGAGAGATGTAATTTATGTCGTGCCCGGCTGCATGCGACAGCGGCCCAGTTTGGCCCCAGCCCGTCATACGGCCAAACACTAATTTTGGATTGCGCTTCATGCACACATCAGGCCCCAGGCCCAGACGTTCCATCACGCCCGGCCGAAAGCCCTCATAGAGCACATCAGCGGTTTCTACTAATTTTAACAGGGCTTCAATGCCCTCTTCGCTTTTAAGGTTAAGCGCAATACTCTCTTTTCCACGTCTGGTGCAGTCGCCTGGCAATGGCGCGGTAGCGGTACTGTTTCGGTCCACTACAATAACGCGCGCGCCCATGTCCGCAAACAACATACCGGCAAATGGCCCAGGTCCAATGCCAGCCATTTCTATAAAGGTTAACCCCTTAAGTGGTCCCATAATAAATTCCTGAGTGTTGGTTGAATTGCTCGCCAATCTAGTAAGCAAGCAGATAACGGTCTAGTTTAACCACCTGAACCGAAACATTGCGCTACGGTTCAGTCATGCTCTGTGGACACAAACACAGGTTTACCCGCGACCCAGGTTTGCAGTATGGGAATACTCCAAATGCTCTTGGTTGGCACTGTGAAATAATCATCGCCCAAAAGTATAAAGTCAGCCCAATACCCGGGCAGTAACCGGCCAAGTGATTTCTCTTGATGCGCAGCAAAAGCGGCATTTTCTGTAAATAAAGCGAGCGCTTGCTGACGCGAAATTATTTCTGATTTTCTCCAACCGTCTTTCGGCTCACCGGTCTGCGACTGGCGGCTAACCGCGGCGTATAAGCCGTGCAGAGGATTGGGTAACTCCACTGGAAAATCAGAGCCTCCGGCCAATAGCGCACCACTCTCCAACAGAGAATTCCACGCATAAGCGCCTTTCAAGCGACTATGGCCCAAGCGGTCGCTCGCCATATTCATATCGCTGGTCGCATGAGTAGGTTGCACGGACGCAATAACATCCAGAGCATTGAAACGGTCTATATCGGAAACACTTAATATTTGCGCGTGCTCTACCCGATGGCGCTGCAGACTTCGCAGAGGCAGTGCTTGCAGCTGCTCATACAGATCAAGTACCTGAGTATTTGCGAGATCACCTATGGCATGCACGTTAACTTGATAGCCGGCAGCCATAGCGGTCGCCATCCGACTTTGCAACTCCTCCTTGCTCAGCAGAAGCAAGCCAGAATTACTCGCCTCATCACTGTAGGGCGACTTCAGCGCCGCGCCACGAGAACCCAATGCACCATCGGCCGAGAGCTTAATGCTTCGCACATCAAGCATTTGAGTTGGATCCAGCCTAATGCCGGCCGCTATCGCGTTCTGGTTAGCGTCGTCGAGAGCATCCAACATAGAGTAAACGCGTATAGGCAGCTCATTGCTTGTCCGCAGTTCTTGCAAGGCGCGTATTTCAGAGGCTGAAGAGCCGGCATCATGAACCGATGTTAAACCGACTGACGCGAGGTGTTTGAGTGACACTCGAACCGCTTCTCGCTGGCTATTGGCAGTGGTGGGCGGCATCACATAACGAACTAAATCCATAGCGTTATCAATTAAAACACCTGTTGGTGAGCCTTGTTGATCACGAATAATTTGCCCCCCCTCCGGGTCAGCCGTGTCTTTGTTAATTCCTGCCAGGTGCAGGGCTTTACTGTTCACCCAAAGCGCATGGCCATCTATTCGATTCAGGGCTACTGCGAAATCACCGCTTATCGCATCGAGGGATTGAGTGCCCGGAAACGTTTTACTGGGCCATAGCACCTGGTTCCAACCGCGGCCTAAAATCCATGACACCTTTTCTTTTGCTTTAGGATTTTCTTTCTTGCTCTGACCCGGGTCCTCTTTCGAATCCGTGACTAGCGAGATGAACTTTGCAACCCGCTGTGCCGCCCTCTCTTCAGACAGGCTGCCCGTAAGATCGACATTGCGAAGTGCATGGCCAAGCGACGCGACGTGGCCATGAGCGTCGATTAAGCCTGGCAACATAGTTGCACCCCCGCCATCCAGTTGATTGGTAATCTGAGGCAGCGGGTCGCCTGCATCAAAAAGCGCGACAACTTTGCCCTTGTCAATGCTAAGCGCTCCAAATCGTTGAAGCTCACCATTATCAAGAGTGTAGCCATTAACATTGTGAATCAGCATTTCGCCCGACGCAGCGCTGCATAAGCCCAGCAACCACACCATGCTGGTACGACATAATCTAACTTGCCAAAAACGTTTGTAATGCATTCTTCTTATTTTCCTGTTGCTAAGACCCATCATCGCGTAAACTTTTGCACCGAAAATCACACTGCACACCCCGCAATCTGACAGGAGGCCTTATGCCCGGTTTACGCCCAGAGATAGATCCAAATGGACTACTCGAATACTCAGTAGTTTACACCGATCGATCATTGAACCATATGTCGGGCTCGTTCCAAGCGGTCATGAACGACATCTCTGCTACGCTGGCCGAGGTTTACAATGCTGACGCTGTGGCTATTGTACCGGGCAGCGGTACATTTGGCATGGAAGCGGTTGCCAGGCAATTCGGTCGCGACCAGCACTGCCTAGTCGTGCGTAACGGTTGGTTTAGTTTTCGTTGGACACAAATTCTAGAGATGGGCAGCATAGCCAAATCACATTCTGTATTCAAGGCGCGTCCACAAAACGCCGAAGCTCAAGCAGCGTTTGCGCCGGCCCCCATAGATGAAGTGTGCGCAGCAATTGAATCTGAGAAACCACACGTAGTGTTTGCACCGCATGTTGAAACTTCCTCAGGTATGCTGTTAGGCGATGATTATTTAAAACGCCTGAGCGCTAGCGTCCACAGCGTTGGCGGTTTACTTGTGCTTGACTGTATCGCATCGGGTACTTTGTGGGTTGATATGAAAGACCTAGGCGTAGATGTGCTAATCAGCGCGCCGCAAAAAGGTTGGAGCGGCTCGCCATGCGCTGCTTTGGTAATGATGAGTGAGCGCGCCGCAGCACGCCTTGAAGAAACAGAGAGTGATAGCTTCGCTTGTGATTTAAAGAAATGGCGCAACATAATGCAAGCCTATGAAAATGGCGGCCATGCCTATCACGCCACCATGCCCACCGACGGGCTACGCACCTTCGCCGCTGTTATGCAGGAAACCAAGGCACTTGGCTTTAACAGCACAAAGCAATGGCAGATTGAACTGGGCAGCCAAGTGCGCGCGCTGTTAAGCGAGCGTGGTATTGCCAGCGTTGCCGCTGAAGGTTTTGAAGCGCCAGGTGTGGTGGTGAGCTATACCACAGATGCTGCATTTCAGAATGGCAGTAAATTTGCAGCAGAAGGCCTGCAGATAGCAGCAGGCGTACCGTTGCAATGTGACGAACCAGAAGGCTTTCAAACTTTTCGCCTTGGGTTGTTTGGGCTCGATAAACTACAAAACATTGATCGTACGGTAGAGTCCCTGCGCACCACCTTGGATAAGCTTCTGGCCAAATAGCAGAGACTAAAACCCGACACTTGGAGTGATAAGCCGTTGCCCAAGCGGTGTATACTCCCGCTGTCGTTTGCGCATTGGAAGCTAAAATGAGATGAGCGCCTCTCAATTCATGAACACCTTCCAGGTCATGAACATTTTGGAGCTATAAATGCCCACTATTCGAGCTCGAGCCCGAGCGCAACTGCCCTCTGTGCTGCTCACTCTGCTTAGCATCATTCAAGCCGTTGCGCTTGAGCGACTTTGGGGGCTGACTGTTCAACGCGAAGACCTTTTTATACTGAGCTGGCAGGCTGGCTTAGGTTGGCTCCAGATAGCAAACATCTTCTTTGCAATTGTTGTTATTTGGCTAGTATATCTCGGGCTAGTTATGCGCTTTCGCTGGACACCTTCTACTGGCGACCTAACCTACCCACTTGTTGTCGGCGTAGTAGAATTAATGCTTATTGAAACGATGGGCATGGAAAATTTAGGCCAATGGTTTATGGTCTTTGCGCTGGTATTCCTCTTGCTGCAATGGTTGGCGCACAATTTGTATCGTCGTGCACGCGAAGACCCTGAAAACAAACAGTTCTTCGAATTTATGGCGAGGGCGACTTGGCAAGACCACATAAAGCGCACCACGGTGAGTTTTATTGCCTTTATTTTCGGCGTATTACTCTGGGACAGTGCAGGCAAAGAATGGCTGGCATTGCTTGGGCTATTAATGTGTAGCGCCGTGGTTCTGTCACAAATCTGGGCATCTCACAAATTTTGGGAATCGTCCATGGCGATGAATCCTGAGGTGCTAAGCGCTAACAATGTTAGCGCAAATGAAAAGGCAGAAGATCACACAAGCTAACACACACGCTTTTAACCAGCATCAAGCTCACTAAAGTTAACCGTGCATCGAAAATTCAATTAATTCAATCAGAAGCTCTTGGTAAACTGCACGGCCCACATTCGAGGCGTAGTGATAATACCTTTCTCGGCACTACCACTGTTGTCTTGGCGCAGTATCAGGCCGTCATCATCAGTTAAGTTATTTCCATAAATCGCCAAAGACCAATCACCCGGCTCGTTGTATAGCGCCACTCTCGCATTAACAAGGAAAGTGGAATCTGAGCGCAGTATGTTTTCAATACTGGTGTTAGCTTCGTCGCGATAATTTAGACCAAGATAGGATTGTAAATTCCAACCTGATCCAAACGATGTGTCATGCTGCAAAAACGCGCTTGCTGTGTGCTCTGGAGCCCGTTGCAGGTCGTTGTTGCCGCTGAATTGCGCATCTAGGCGATAAGTGCAAGGAGGGTTCGCTCCACCAAATACTTCTCCAGCAGCTGTGCGCGTCGCGGTTTGATAACCATTGCAATTCAAATCGATTGAATCCGTGTAGTGCGCATCCAGGTAAGAGTAAGAGGCACCTACTGTCACCGCCTCGGTGAGCCGCCATACAGTGTCTAACTCAATTCCTTGAGTGATTGCGGAGGCTGCGTTCACAACGCTAGACGCGCCCTGCGCCGTGATTGTGCCCACTTGCAAGTCATCAAAATCAGTGCGGAAAATAGCTGCCGTTAAGGTGCCGGCCCCTCCTCCCAATGTAAATTTACCACCGATTTCGAACGCCAGAGCTTCCTCGCTTTGGAAGGTGTCGCCCTCTACCGTAAACGGTAATATATTCGAGCTATTGAAGCCCGCTGCTTTGAAACCCGTGACCGCACTAAAGTAGAACATCGAGTCATCGCTTGCGAAGTACTGAATTCTCAACGATGGCGTTATCGAATCTTCCTGAATGTTATCCGGCCGTGCTATAGGCGTGCCGCCAGGTGCGGCCACTACAAAGGGTAAACCGGACACTTGCAAACCAGGTGCGACTTCAGAATCCAGCGTACCTTGATAAATTAAACCTAGCAGTGGCTCCCTACCCGCCAAAGCCGGGTCGTTAGCAACTGCAGAAGCGGCAAGCTCTGCGCCGTTCGGTAATGTTCCCCACGGGTCACCCGCGCCATTAGTATAAAACGTACCTTTCGCGAACGTGCTTTCATTTTCTTCGTCGGTATAGCGAATACCTGCGGTTATGTGCCATTTCTCATTGAGCTTCCAGGTACCTTCGGCAAATACAGACCAGGTGCTAATGTCTTGAGTTAAGTTGCTGACGCTGCCATCGGGCGCGCCTCCGGGGGTAATCAAGGTAAAGCCGTCAGCCAGGCCCGCTGCGAATTGATCAGCCACATTCTGAGCTAGACCCGGGAAAATCGCCTGTATTACAGGGCTTGCAGCCAAACCCTGCTGAAAACCACCAACTATGGCGCCGCCAAGGTTAAGCACGGCTCGGTCGCCAGCGCGAGGCAAAGTGGTTAATTTATAATTGTCTGCTGACACCCCGGTAATAAAACTAAACGGCCCGTTACCAGTAGATTCGAGGCGAAACTCCTGGCTCCAGTACTCATAACGATCAGTTAGACCTGCGATGGTTAAGGTATCTACAGGCGAGGCCGTAATGTAGTCGCGAGACTGCGCCTCGTATTCATACGCCCCTGTTACCGAGGTGAGTCTTAATGAATCAGAGATGTCCCATGTGGCATTCAGCGAGCCGCTGTCAGAGGTAAAAAAACCACCTACTTTGTCACCAAGATTATTAATGCCAGTTCCTGTGACCTGCTGGATATCATTTATTTGAGTATCCAGGTTTGCAATGCCCTGTAACGCAGCTGCGTTAAAGGGATTGCCGCTCAATTGAGCATAAGAACCAAGATTGGCATGGTTCATGTGTTCGTACTTTAAGGTCACGTCGACTGCATCATTAGCCCAACGTAGGCTGCCACGATAACCCTCGCTGTCTTGGCCGCCACCGTTGGGCCCGTCGGACAAATTAGTTAAATAAGAGCCACGCCGCGAATTGAGTACAGACAATCTTCCAGACAAGTTTCCGGCAATTGGGCCTGAGACGTAAGCTTCAACTTTGTGGTTATCAATATTCGAACCACCTTCAAGCAATATGCGGCCCTCAAACTCTTCAGTTGGTTTTGAAGTGAGCATATTGATTGCGCCGGCGATCGTGTTTCGGCCATACAACGTGCCTTGCGGGCCACGCAACACCTCTATACGCTCCATGTCGAACAAGGGGTTTCGGCTCAGCCGACTGCGACCGAAGTAAACGCCGTCTATATAGAAGCCGACAGAACTTTCTACTGAATCCAGTCCAGGGCTGCCAAGTCCGCGCATGGCAACCTGCGAGGTGCGGCCTCCATCCTGCAGATAAAGTCCCGGGGTGTTTATAGATAGCGTTTGTAAATCAAGAATTCCCTTCTTTTCTAATGACTCGCCTGTTTCGATGGACATTGATATAGGCACATCAATAGCATTCTCTGCACGCTTTTGAGCAGTAACCACCACTTCTTCCAGAATCAATTGCGCAGTGGCGTTGTTTGCGCTGAGCATTAAGGCGAACAGGCTGGCGCATACAGTAAGCTGATGATTAACGCGTGGACACACAACGCCAGGGGCTGCATGGTGTACTTGGTCTGGAAGGGAGACTGTGGAACGCATGGTAAAAACTCCATTTATGAACTGTTTATTGGAAGTATTATTACAGTGGCATTCTGGGTAATTTCAGTGCGATAAGCACCTATTCTTAACAAAAGCTAATGTTTTATCATTCGTACAACCGCTCCCACCCCATAATCATGTGACGGACATGTTTAGCCAGCACCAGAAGCACCTCTCAAATCACCACCATGGGCAGCGAATTGCAAGGATATACAAGCTGTATTAGAAAATTTAAGGAAGCTCTCTACCCACCTCGTAAAGTAACCATTAGCTGGCCTGATGTCACACAATCTACCGCTGGTCTTAGTAGATATCACTTAATCTCCCGTTGGTCGACCTGCTCAAGTAATAGCCGGCTTTATTCAAACACTCTGACCAAGCTATCAATGATCAATTAATAATCATACTGAGCAGAAAAACACTGCTGTATTCAAGGAAATTATCTGTGATCAGCCGCTTCGCATCTCGACGTATTTTCCTTATAGCTTACAGTTCGCTGCTATGGGCCTGTACCCATCCCCTAGAAATAGAGGGCCAAGGCGACATTTATTCCTATACCGGTGAACGCAACTGCAGCGCAGAAGAAGCCCCTTGCGATATGGTTATTGCCAATGCCTATGAGGAAACCTACTACACCAACAGCCGGCGCGGGTGGCAATTCGTAGGCTGGCAAGGCTGTTTGGTAGAACAATACGAACGCTGCGTGTTCAATGTGGATGCCGCTACAGTACGGAAAAACTGGCTAAAGCGCGTTGGACCACTGACGGCGCAATTTGAACCCGCTGACAGCGATGGCGACGGTGTTAATGACCTGGTAGACATTGCACCACGCAATGCAGACTGCGACGGTCAAGGGTCGCTGGCAGCAGACGACTGTACGTTTGACCGCATAAGGGATATGCAAGGTCAGCAAATTTTTGAGACTGAGTCCGGTTTGCAATATTTGTTCATTTCCGGCGAGAACGAAATTCTACGCCACGACACTAATTCCCAAACATTTCTGGCCCCGATAAGACCCGAGTTCAACCGCGATTCTATATCCAGCGTCGTTTATTCAGAATCTCACCAAGGCTTGTATTGGATTGGTGGAAGCAAGCGAGTGTATTTTCTTGCTGACTCAAACAGTTCCGCCTCGCCTAGCGTTTTCCTTGAAGTTTCGGAAGATGAAAACCTAAGCAAGATAGTAGCGTTTGACGACAAGCTGTTGCTACAACACAACTCCGTTGAAGAGCGTATTTATGACGCTGAAGCGAATTTAATCAACAGCAGGTCTGGCGACTACCAAGCACTCTATTACGCGTGGAGCGCGGGTGCGGGTGCGGGACAGATGTTTTCCTACAACTACAATCATGACCTGCAAGCCTACACACTGCAGCGGCAAGCGATTTCGGAAGAAGGCAACTTCGTCACCCGCAGTTCGTTTGAGAACCTTAAGCAGGTGTATCAACATAAACCAATGCAAGTCTCTGCCAGCGGCGAGCGCTTGCTGTTGCCCAATGGCGAAGTTTATTCAACAGCAACAATGACTTCACTGTTTACTATTGAACCTAATTGGCATATTGCCCGTTGGTTGCCGGACGAAGAGCTGGTAGTTGTAAGATATACCTTCTACACACCTCCAGCGGCCCAACATTACCTGGTTCGTTACGACGCAACTAACACACCGGTAGAGCGGGTCAACCTTGGTGGCTATGTACACGCGTATTTGCCGTCCGACCAGTCTATACAGTTCACCAGTAGCAGCAGTACATCGTTTGAGACAATTTCACTCGATTACGTTGCTAGCGACGATACAGACGGCGATGGCGTTAGCAATGAACTGGATGCTTTCCCCGCGGATGTTGCAGCGTCGATCGACGAAGACGGTGACGGCTACCCAGACAGCTGGAATGCCGGTTTTGATGAAAGTGATAGCACTTCAAACCTAAGCCTGGATGCCTACCCCGACGCTTACGGTTGCTACGAAGCAGCCCATGGCAATGGCACGGACTGCGACTTTGCGCAAATCATGCCAGATTTCGTTCCGGTCAATGCGTTCAAAGACGAACGCAGCGTTGTGTACCTACACAATAGCCAAAACAACACTCTTTATCGTCGGTCTATGGCCAGCGAACGCTACTTGGAACCTATTCCATTGCAGCGCCAGTCGCGCTATGAAGACCCCGTCAATATCACTACACTCAGCTATGCGGCAGATAGCGATAGGCTTTATGTCGCCTACGCGGATGGCGAAATTCGAACTATCGACTTGTCGTTAACACGGCCACGCGCGCAAGCGTTTGTGCAAATAGAAGGCCAGCTGGAGCGGATCAAAGCCACTGACTCTAACCTGTTGGTCGCAATTCGCGACAACAATAACAGCTTTCTTCTTGAGCTTATTCACTTGTCTGGGCTTGATGGCAGTGAGATAGATCGCGGTGCTAGTGTAGGCCGAACCTCTCGTTTGTTTTGGAACGCTGCACTCTCTCGCATTTACATCAGCGGCAACGGGTCCGGTTTTCTGGGTGTGAACACCAATGGCACATTTTCGGACGACGGCGTACAAAACACCACTGGCCTTAGCTCTTACAGCAACAATGACGTGGAATTTTCCTCAGACGGTGCCCACGCCTTAGTCAATATCGCAACGGTCGTTTCTCTGGCAGACTATGAGCTCAAAAAAGTATTCAGCGCCACCAGTGGTGATACCGCTTGGCTGCACGCCAGCCTTATCAGTGCAGAGAATATTGCTGACCAAGGCACGCTCATCAGCCAGTGGAGCTCAGACTTTCAGCAGGTGCTGTATCAAAACACAATTGATTACTCCACCACAGAGCTACTGAGTAGTCACGGCACAGTGGTGAGTTACGGCAAGGTAGGAGCTGAGTTCCAATTTACCCAGCTTGCGGTTAGCGACGCCGACGGTGACGGAACGCCCGGCTGGTGGGAAGCACTATACGGTCTAAGTGATGCCGACGCGCTGGACGCCGCTGACGATAACGATACCGACGGTTTGAGCAATCGAGACGAATACGCTCAGGGTACAGACCCCACAGTAGCCGACACAGATGGCGATGGATTGACCGATGGCTACGAAGTTAACACCAGCAATACCCTTCCGACAGAAGCTGATTCTGACTACGACGGGGCTACTGACGGGCAGGAAGTAAACAGTTTAAGCAGTAACCCGCTGCTGCGCGATACCGATGGCGACAACATGAGCGATGGGTTTGAAGCGCTGTATGGCCTGGACGCGCTTGATGACAATGACGGCGAACTCGACCCAGACAATGATGGCTACAGTAACTTTGAGGAATTCACGCTGGCAACTGATCCATTGATAGCAACTAAGCTGTCGCTGCCTGGTTGGCTCAGGCATTCGAACAATGCATCTAATAATCGATTTGTGCCCGCCAGCACCGAAAACGTTAGCTTCGACTTGATCTGGACTCGCTCAGATAACTATGACCTGGGCAACACATCGGTCTTCGACCAAGCTCTTGTCGCCTATGACAGAAAGTTGTTTGTCACGGAGCAGCCGGACTACAATGAATCTGCGCGCCTGTCCGCGCTGAGTGCCGACACCGGCGAGCGATTGTGGAGTATTCCACTTTCGGATAATTACGCAGAATTGCGCGATATCATGATCAGTAATGAATCCCTTTACTCAATAGAAAGTGACGACTGGATAACGGGCTCGATCGTGCGCCGAAGCTTACATGGCGGAATGCCGATGCTTAGAGTTGAAGCTGAAGGAGAACTATACTCGGCCGCTCTGATGGTAATTGACGACGCCATTACCCCAGTTTCTCGTTATGGACGACAGTCGGTTACAAGCTACGACGGCGTGCTGGGCAACGAATTATGGAGCAGCGAAATTGACGACAATATTCTGTCAATCAGTGCGCTGAGTGCCGACAGACTCTACTACCACGCGCAGGACCGTTACCTAGGAAGCAACGTACTCGCCAAATTAGACCGACAAACCGGCGCATTGCTAAAACGAATTCAGTTACCAAGCAACGATGACAGCTCTAACAGCGAAGAAGCCATTGTTTTGAGTTACGCAGGTACGCTTCTTTTACTTGAGGACGGAGTGCTTAGAGCGTTCAACGCGGAGAGTCTAACACCATTATGGAGTCGCGACATTAGCGCAGCCGGCCGATTTGTTATCGGTAATGGTCAGGTTTACGTATTTGTTAATCAAGTATTGTTTGCACTTAACGAATTTAATGGCACAACAGAATGGGTATGGAGCGCTCCATCAGGTAGCCGCAATCTCGACAGTCTATTGGTCAGTCGTCATCATGCAATAGTCAGCGGGTATGAGAACACCTACGCGATAAATTTAGAAAGCCAAAACATTGATTGGCAAACCGACTTCGGCGGCTCACTGTCATTTAGTGAAGGCAAACTACTTGTTCGCAGTGGTGGAGCAATACGAGCCTTTGACACGAGTAATGACAATGACAATGATGGCTTGCCAAGCTGGTGGGAACATCGGTACAACTTGAGCGACAATGACGCCTCGGATGCTGCCCTAGATGGCGACAACGACGGCTTGAACAACCTTGAGGAGTTTCTAAACTTCGCACACCCCGAACGCGCCGACTCCGATGGAGACAGCCTTTCAGATGCGGATGAAGTAAACATACACCTATCGCGCCCAGACCTTCTCGACACTGACGACGACGGCTTGGCGGATGATGAAGAGGTGAATGTGCACATCACCAACCCTAACAACAGTGACAGTGATGATGACGGTTACAATGACTTCAAAGAGGTAAACCACTACCTAACTGACCCTAATGATGCGAACTCCCTGCCAGCCCCTATTAGCGCCATGTTGGAGTCTTTTGAAGCAGGCAGCCTGCCACAAAAATGGTCTACCGGCGAACACGCCTGGACTGTTACCAACACCGACGCTGTAGACGGTTCATCTATCGCACGCTCCCCTTTCCGAGGTGGCGGCGAGCGGTCAGTATTAACGTACACTGATGTGTTTGAAAATGGCACACTGCGCTTTAAGGTTCGCTCACTTGCTGACCAGCAGTCGAGCTCGATGCAACTTGTTGTGGATGGCGATCAGCAGTTGGGCTTTACCGTTAACCAAGACTGGACTGAGTACTCCGTTACGCTGGAGGCTGGGGAACATACTATAGATTGGGAGTACAGGGCCTGGACAGAGTCTAACCCTGTAGATGATTTCTACGGCTTGTTGGACGACGTCAGTTTCTCACAATAAAACGTGCGCGAGGGCCGATGATGTGCTCAGGATGAGCCCAAACAGGCACTTGCAGCAGAACGCCGTAGCCGATCATTCAACGCACGACACTCTACCCTTAAGCTTCAAACGTCGGCATAAATAGCTTGATACCTTAGTGCCACATCTGGCGACATCACCTGTCGTTGCTCTCAATATTGCCGGTGCGCAAATTTACTAGAGATAGTGCGCTTATTGACATGTGCGTGCGAGGGCTACTCTTCTATCGTTTATCCATGGCTGAACTCTGGTGGTATCAGCAAACCGGGATAACGAAATGTACAGCAAAACTGACTATAGCAATAAGACCAGTAACAGCACTGCTAGAACGCTCTTTCGGAAGCGCCCCCTCTGCGCCTGTATGGCGTTGCTAGGCATGGTGACTGTTCAACAGAGTCTTGCACAAGGCGTTTTAGAAGAGGTGGTAGTTACCGCTCAAAAGCGCGCAGAGAGTTTGCAAGACACGCCGATCGCGATTACTGCATTCACATCAACTGCGCTGGCTGACAAAGGCATTAATGATATTTCTGAGATCGAGAGATTCACTCCGAATTTGGTGTTCGACACTACATCACCCATTGGCGGTGTTTCGTCTGGCGCCGCGGTATTTATAAGAGGAATTGGTAACACCGACTTCAGTTTAACCACTGACCCTGGGGTGGGTACCTATGTTGACGGCGTTTATGTATCTCGTTCTGTTGGCGGTGTACTCGACGTGCTTGATGTAGAGCGCATTGAAGTCTTGCGTGGCCCACAGGGCACTCTGTTTGGACGCAACACGATCGGTGGCGCCATTAACATCGTTTCGCGAAGACCCGCTGAAGATTTTGAAGCCGCTGTTGAAGCAACTGCCGGCAAAGACGGCCGAGTCAATCTGCGAGCCTCAGTCGACCTGCCCTTAAGCGATACGGTTAAGACTTCACTCTCGGTTTCCAGCAAAAATCGTGATGGCTTTGTTAACAGACCATTAGCGGGCGATAAACTCGGCGATGAAGATCGCTTATCCTTCCGGGCCGCAGGAACCTACACGCCAAACGACCGATGGGATTTTCAAGCAACAGTGGACTACACCGACATTGACGAGAGCTCGGCCCCTTCAGTGGGTGTTGGTTTTACGGCAGCGTTTCCAGATGGGACGCCAGGTGGCGCAGGTGTTGTAGGCGCGGCATTAGTAGAAAACTTCTCTGTACCTCTTCCAACAGGTACATTGTTAGGACCGTTGGCACCAGGGTCTTTGTCAGCCACAGGCGATTTTTTCGAAATTATTGGTGGTGGCCTAGGAATATTTAATCAGTTTGTTGTTAATGACATCGATGCAGATGTGTCTTTTGGTGATCAGCAAGCGTTTTCCGAGGTAGAGGTTTTTGGCACCACGTTTATCGCAAACTACCATGGCGACAATTTTGATCTGCAGTACACAGGGTCATATCGAAATACCAAAAGTAAGTTTGCCAATGACGCAGACAACTCACCGTTTCAAATTACCGAAATCGTGAACGATAACTACGATGTTGATCAAACCACGCACGAACTTCAATGGACCGGCACAACAATGGAAGGTCGCCTCAAGTACGCTGCAGGCATCTTCTTCTTTGATGAGGAAGGTACCGATGATGTAAAAGTGCCTGTCACCATACCCGCGCCAGGCACGGGCCCAGGTGGTGGTGCAGGGTTTCAGGCCGCGATTAGAAACGACGCGGAGGTTGATAATAGTAGCCAGGCAGCCTACGTTCAGGCCACTTATGACATCAATGATGTTTGGTCAATTACCGGTGGTTACCGCTACACCAAAGATGAAAAAGGTTACGCCTTCACTCAAAACATTGGTGCAAACATTGCCGGTGACCCTCTGGTGTTCTTAATCGGCGCCCCAGGTGTTGAGGCGCAGCTTGAGCCCGGTGGCCCTCTAGTGCCGGGTTACATTCCCTTGGCTGGCGACGGCACAGGCGAAGTGAAAGAAAGCTTTGACGAAACCCAGTTTTACTTTGGTGCAGACGCAAAGCTGAACGACAACACCATGGTTTACTACAGCTTTTCGCAAGGTTTTAAAAGCGGCGGCTTTGTACTGCGCTACGTTGCGGCCGTTCCAGAAGTACTGTCGTTCGACCCAGAAACGCTAGATTCACATGAAATAGGTGTGAAGTGGCAAAGTGATGACAACCGGTTTCGAATAAATGCCGCTGTGTTTATGTCTGAGTATGAAGACATACAAGTGACCTTCTTCGATACATTGGGCGGTCCACTTACTGCGAATGCTGGATCGGCCGATATCAACGGCTTCGAATTGGAAGTTACGGCTGTTATGAGTGACAGCGTTAAGATTGATCTGGGCTACGGCTACACTGACGCCTCCTACACGACAGTTAATCCCGTTCCCGGTTTGTCTTCCGCCATTACTTTGGATTCTAAATTGGTCAATACGCCAGAAAATACGCTAAGCCTCGGCCTAGAATATTCGACTAGAGTAGCGAGTAAAGCGCTGACCTTCCGTGTCGATTACTCATACACCGATGACATATTTAACGATTCTCAAAACTCGCCCTTCCTGTTTCAAGAAGCGGCCAACTTTGTAGACGCCTCCGCCAGACTAGACCTCACGGAAAACAGCGAAGTCGTGCTTTGGGCTGAGAACCTTGGCGACGAGCGTGTGATTGTTAGTGGTAACTCTAACTTCGGCTTGGGTTTCCATTCAGCGGTTCCCAATCGTCCGCGCGAATACGGCGTTACCTACCGGCATAGATTCTAAGCGTCTATTTCTACCCCAGTTACTAGTACTTTTAGAACAAGAACAAAGGAGTGAGTATGTCTACCAAACCAATCGTTAAGGCCGCTGCAGTGCAAGCTGCGCCGGTTTTTATGGACCTTAAAGGCACCGTAGAAAAAACCGTAAATCTTATTGAAGAAGCCTCGCATAAAGACTGCGACCTGGTTGTTTTTCCAGAGACATGGTTGCCCGGTTACCCTTGGTATATATGGTTAAACAACACCATGCATAACATGAAGTACTTTGGTGATTACCATGCCAATTCAATTGAAGTGGGCAGCGCCGAGTACAACACCTTGGCTCAAGCTGCGAAAGACAATAATATTATTGTTTCCATAGGGGCCAGCGAGCGAGACCACGGGTCCCTGTATATTGCGCAGTTTCTGTTTGGCAATGACGGAGCAACCTTGTCAACCAGACGTAAGTTAAAACCTACCCATCAAGAACGAACGGTATTTGGTGATGGCGATGGCTCTGACCTCAACGTAGTGGATACGCACTTGGGACGAATTGGTCAGTTAGCCTGTTGGGAGCATTTACAGCCGCTGAGCAAATACGCCATGTACAGTATGCACGAGCAAATTCACTGCGGTGCCTGGCCCTCTTTCTCGGCTATGCCTGAAGCCTACGCCTTGGGGCCACAACTGAACAATGCCGCCTCGCAGCTGTATGCAGCAGAGGGCCAGTGTTTTGTGATAGGTGCTTGCGGAATTATCTCACCTGAAATGATAGACATCATGGTGGAGAACGACGAGCATAAAGCCTTGATTTCGGCGGGCGGTGGCCACGCGGTTATTTATGGTCCAGACGGTTCACCCCTTGCCAACAAATTACCCGAGAATGAGGAAGGACTGCTGATCGCCGATTTGGATATGTCGGCTATTACTATTGCCAAAGTATTTGCCGACCCAGTAGGTCATTACTCAAGACCTGACGTAACCCGTTTATTGTTAAACAGACAGCCACAACCCGTTACAGAGGCTTACATACCAGAGGAAAACGCACTGGGCTTCGACGATCTTGAAGACATCGCCGACCAACCCAAGAATTGATAACGGGTGTTACAATGGAAGAGGATAGTTGTAAGACAGAGCGACAACGTTTCGCCCTTTTAACGACGACCTTGCAACCCTCGCGTAATAACGGTGATGGACACAACATTTGAGGAACTAGAACATGCCCATCCCAGATGAATTCTATTCGGCCGCACAGCGCAAAGTACAGGCCGAGCACGACAGCCTAAACCTGGCTGATGCGGTGGTTGCTGCCATTGTGTCGGATGATATTCAAGAAGAGCAAATAGAATTCATTTCTTCGCGAGACTATTTTTTTCTATCAACCGTTAATGCGCAAGGTGAACCAACAGTGTCCTATAAAGGCGGCCCTGTTGGAATGGTGCAGGTCATCACCCCCTCAAAAATAGTGTTCCCTAACTACGATGGCAATGGCATGTTCTATTCCATGGGCAACACTAATGAGACCGGTAAGATTGGCATGTTATTTATCGATATGGAAACACCTTTGCGTGTGCGCCTGCAGGGCACCGCCTCGCTTAGCACTGACACCGATTTGATGAGCCGCTTTCCGGGCGCAAATATGGTGGTTGAGGTTGATGTAGATTCCGTTTTTTACAACTGTGCGCGTTATATTCACAAACATAAGCGTGTTGAAACATCAAAATACGTGCCAGATGATAACGGCGAACAGCCCTTCCCTGCCTGGAAACGCATTGACCTGTTGCAGGAAGTGCTGCAACCCAAAGATATTGGCCGTGCCGAGCACGCTGGTGGTACCATCAGTACCGAGCAATACAATGAAAAAGTGCAGCAGGGAGACTCTTAGCAAAGAATCTTCCACAAGCGAGGCATTATGGATTTTCTGATAGCAGATGGTCATCACCGAAGTACGGCGGCCTGTGCCGAGAATGAGCGTTTTGATTATTGGCGTGATGCAGTTTGTGATGAGTTTGTAAAACTGGAATGCGAGCGTGTAAATGACGCCGTGTTTAATGCGGAACTTCGCGGTGGTATTGGTGTTGCCGAATTGGCGTTCTCGGAAGTATCTTCAGACCCGCAAATAGTGCGTCGCTCCAAGCAATTGATATCTAAGTCTACCGAAGCCGATTTTCTTATTAGCTTCCAACTTGAAGCACAGGGGCTTGTACGCCAGGACGGTCGCGAGGCATTGCTAAACCCTGGTAGCTTTGCCCTATACGATAGTACTAGGCCTTATTCCCTCACTTTTGAAAAACGCTTCAGACAATTTGTTATTCAAATGCCCAACGCCGTATTGTCGCGTCATTTAATGAACCCTGAACAATACACTGCAATTCCTATTTCTGGCACTTCCGGTTTGGGAGCCGTTTTGGGTAATTTCGTGTTTTCCTTAGTCAAGGAATTGCATTGTTTGCCGGAAGCCGCAGAAGATTTGTCGGACAATCTAGTGAACATGATCGCAATGGCATTTAGTTCTTCGGTATTGTTGGAAGAGCGCAGCAGTGTCTCACCCGTACAGGAGTCGCTGCGACGCCGTATTCGCCAGTACATAGACAACAACCTGTGCAATCCTAAACTGAATAATTCAGTGATTGCAAAAGCAATGGGTATATCCGATCGTTACCTTCACAAATTGTTTCAGGATCAGAATGAAACCATTCATGCCCTGATTACCGCCAACCGCCTAGAAAAGGCTAGAGAATTACTGAGCGACAATGCCTTTGCTGGTTACACAATAGAACGTATTGCTTACAGCGTTGGCTTTGTAGACTCGGCGCACTTTTCTAAAACGTTCAAGAAATACTATGGCACATCGCCAAGCGAGCTTAGGCACTAGGAGTCCTAAGCCTTTTGCAGATACTTACTGTACATTTCGCCCCATAAAATCCAATAAGTGCGTACTCGCCATATCTTCTTTGGTCATCATGTACATGCCTATAGTGGCATGATTACGATCAGCTATCTGATGAACATCAACAGGCGTTGTTCCTAGAGCCTCAATTTTTTTGCCAAGGTCGATCGATTCGAGTTTACGCGCATCGTTGTCATGTTCGGCATACAACAACAAGGTGGGCGGCAAGCCAGGTTCTAGATGGTTTGCAGGCGAGGCGTCGGGCCAACGTTCGCTTTGCTCGGACCATACCGATTTGGGCCGCTCTTCTGCCAGCCTTTCAATATGAAAAAAACCGCTAATCGCTACAACACCGCGAATGTGTTCAGGCGAAAACTGATGTTTTGCCAAATACTTAGAATTCGTAGCCAGTAACATGCCTAGGTAACCGCCAGAAGAGTGACCAGCAACAAAAACACGGCTTGGGTCACCGCCATATTCAGCAATGTGTTTCTGCACCCAGGCAAAGGCCGTGGCTATGTCTTCGATGTGATCTGGATGAGAGACTTCAGGAGATAAGCGATGATTGACCAGCACCGTTGTATAGCCCAATGAAGCAAATTTATGACCTAGCTGCTTGTGATTGTTTTTGTCGCCAATCATTAGCCCGCCACCGTGAATAAAAAACAGCACAGGGTTCAACGACTGTTTGCTTGCCGGTACGGAATCGTTTCCACTTCGATAAATATCCAAATCATTTTTTTGATCGACGCGGGCTGCCGTTGTGTAGGTAGCGGTAGCCACGTGCCCAGCCGTTGGCGGCTCGTCACCCCAATTTGCAAAAAACAGGAACACCGAAGTAGCTAAGCCAATCAATAAGTCGAATAGCGTCCACATATTAGGAATGTCGTTCAGCTTTTTGAGGTATGAAAGACAGCACCGTCGCTGTAAGCGCGGGCAGCATGGTCAATGTGACCAATGCTGCACCGAGGATACCGAACATAACGATGACACCGACGCCGCGGTAAAGCTCAGTGCCAGCGCCAGGAATAAGCACCAAAGGCGCAAGCCCGAACAGAGTGGTGAGCGTCGACATTGCAATGGGACGCAATCGGACCTCTACTGCTTCCATAACGGCGGCAGACGCTTGCAGGCCAAACTCCTCCATGTTGCTTACGGCCCTATGCACAATGAGTATCGGGTTATTCACTACGGTGCCCATAAGAATCAAAAAACCCAACATCGAAATCATATCGAATGGCTGGGATATGGATGGTAAACCGGCAAATGACAGCACGCCGCCCACGCCATTTAGCATTGAAAGCCCAACAATACCGCCAGCGATTCCGATCGGTATGGTGGTAATGATTAGCAGCGGATAGCCCCAGTGATTAAAAATAGCCACCATCAAGAGATATATCACCAGCAGTGCAACGAAGTAATTATCAACCAAGGCGGCTCGAGTGGCGTCCAGTTGATCGGCCGCTCCGGATATCACCACATCAACCTGCGCGGGGATGGCACCCGTCGCTCGAAGATGATCGACTAAATCTCGACGCACAATGTCTACACCATCTTCTAGCGCAACAGAGCGTGGCGGTATTATATTTAGCGTCACTGTTCGCCGGCCATTCACACGACGCAGTGAACTGGTGTCAACCGTTTCTACAATGTCAGCCAGCGACCCCAAGGAAACAATTTCTCCAGCGGCTGTATAAATCGGCAGCTGAGAAAGGTTTGCCAATTCAATATCTCGCCCTAGGTCGCTATAAAGAAAGATATCAAGCTTGTCGTCTGCAAGAAAAAACTCGTCCACATACGTTCCATCCGTCATGGCTGCCACTATGAAACCAATATCCTCACCGGAAAGACCTAATTCAGCCGCGCGGTCCCAATCAGGGTGCACCTGAACAAGAGGTTGGGCAAGCGCCAGTGAGGCAGGACTGCTTTGAATACGCGGGTTGTCAAAAATGTCGGCAGCACGTTGATAAGCCGCTTGAGCAACCGCGTAGATTTCATCGAGTTCAAGGCCGGCGATGTCAAGATTAATGCTGCGAGTTCCTCCTTGGTTGCTGGTAATGATGGAACCACGCGTCGCAAAAGCGCGCATACCCGGGTATTCCCGGTACTTCGATGATAAAGCGTCCATTAACGCTTCAATATCGCTGGCTGTAAGCGGCTCTGAAATAACGCGTAGCTGCTGGGCATTAACCCGCAGGTTGACATACTTTATGGGCGGAACTAACACTTTACCACTATCGAACTTCGTGCGCTCAGCGTTTACGTGGGGCATCAAATAGTCTTCGATCTCCTCTGCAATAACCCTCATTGACGCTAGGTTGTAACCGGGTGGCGCATTCATCACCGCAAACACCTTTGGCTCTTCACCTTCCGGCAGGTACTCTGCGGCAGGCGTTAAAAACCAAATGATCAAACCACTGACCAATACCGATACCGCGATACACAACCATCTACTGCGGCTACTTGCTAAGATTTTTTCGACCATCGCCGAAACACTGGCTGCAACACGGCTGAACTTGCCCGAGTTAGCTGCGACTTCATCGTGGTCAACAAACTCTAAGCGACCCGCCGCAGTTGGTAACAAGGTAACCGCCACCAGCATAGACGCAAGAATGGCGCCGGTAATTGCGATTGCCACGTCGGAATACAGCTGCCCCGCCTCTTGCTCAACAAACGCCACAGGCACGAATACCAGCACTGTTGTCAAGGTAGACGCCAGTACGGCGGGCCACACCTGCCTAACGCCTTCGGCGGCCGCATGCAAACTTTCTAAGCCTTTACGTCGCTCAAGCGCAATACTTTCTAACACAACAATGCTGTTGTCTAACGTCATCCCGATAGCAAACGCAATACCCGCAAGGGAAATGACATTGATGGTTCGCCCCGCAATTAACAACCCCAGAAACGCGATAATCACGCAAATAGGAATACCCATCACACCCACCAGTGTGACTTTTACTGAACGCAGAAACAAGAACATGATGCCACCCGCCAGCAAGGCACCAAGTATGAGGTTTTGCCACACATTGCGAATAGACTCCTCAACGTAAACAACGTCGTCAGCAATATGCTCAATACGCAGGCCGGCGTTTAGCAACACCCCCTCATTTAACGCCTGCACCTCCTTGTTGACCGCGCGTTTAATTTCAATAACGTTTGAGCCGGGTTCTTTGCGCAGCGACATAAACACATTTCGAACGCCGTCATAGGTAGTGATATTGGTCTCTTCGAAGTGATCAAGTTGAACCTCGGCAACGTCTTTCAATCGAATAATGGCGTCGCCCCGCCGTGATAGTACTAACTCAGACAACTCATCAAGCGAGGCAAAACGGCCGACTGTGCGCAGCAGATACTGTCGCTTACCGGCGTTTACCGTGCCGCCTGAACGATCCTGGTTGCGGCTGCGCAACACGTTTCGCACCTCGTTCAGGGTTAATCCGCGCTGCGCCAATCGCACCGGATCAACCAATACTTGTATCTGCCGCTCAGCGCCACCATAGATACCGACTTCAGAAATGCCGGTTACGCTGGTGAGTCGTGGCTTTACCATGTCTTCAATAAATTCCTGAGACATCGCAATATCAAGCTGCCGAGGGTTACCTTCCAGAGGCATGATGCTGAAGAACATAAATGCATTGCTGGAGAAAGAATTGGCGAAAATTTGTGGCTCGTCGACATTTTCCGGATAAGAAGGCACCTGACTCAAGGCGTTGCTGACCCGGATCAGCATATCGGTCATGTCGGTACCGAGCGGAAACTCCATTTCAATCTCAGCGCGAGCAGCGGATGCTGTAGCGGTTATGCGCGACAAATTCGGCAGGTTCCTAAGGTACTCTTCTTGCTCAATCAGAATTTCTTTTTCCACATCTTGCGGTGTGGCACCGGGCCACACTGTTCGTACACTGATGGCCCGCACATCTAAATCTGGAATCATTTGCACCGGAATACGCAGAGCAGACACGATACCCAATACGCAAACAATGAGCGCGGCTACCGACACTAAAGTTGGGCGCGCAATAAGCTTTTCAAACATAGCTTGTGATACTAATGAAGTACATGAACGCGCTGCCCTATCATCAAGGACTCATTGCCCTGGGTTACCACCTCGGCACCGGCTTGCAGCCCCGATAAAATTTCAACCATACCGCCTGAGTGCAAGCCGGTTGATATCGGCCGTTCTTGTACCACAGCGCGTCCATCGAGCCGTTCCACCGCCCATACAAGTACCTGACCATCTGAGCGTTTAACAACAGCGTCTCGCGGTACAACCAAGGCTTGGCGCCCGGTATCGAGCAGTAATTCTCCGCGTGCCGATTTGCCTGGAATCATTCTTGGGTCAGCGGCTTTGGCTTGCACACGCACAAGAAAGGTGCGTGCTCCTGGCGCACTGATGCGCACAATCGTTTCAACGCGCCCCTCGCCCGAGGTTTGCCGGTCGTTGCCTAACCAGTATTTGACTAATGTATTCTTGTTCACAACGGGAAGGTAATTTTCAGCCACTTGAAAGTCCAGGCTGAGATTGTTTGTTTCAACCAGCGACAGCACCGGGTTGCCGGGTACCACCCATTCGCCTATCTCGGTATGCTTGTTCTGCACTAACCCAGAAAACGGCGCCCTCACCGTGTGGCGCTCCAGTAAGGCTTTGCGGTAACTTGCTTCGGCCGTGGCTTGTTCAAGAGCGGCTTCGCTAGCGGCAAACTCGGCCACTAAATCGCTCACCGCAGATTGCGAGATACTGCGCTGGGGCAGCAGTTCGCGAGCTTCCTCCAACCTGCGCCGCGTGTCTGTCACACCCACTTCAGCGGCTTTTACATCAGCACGCGCCCCCTGCCACTGCCAACGCGCTAACTCAGAGTCGAGCTCCAGTAGCACATCGCCAAGATTCACCTGGCTGCCGCTATCAACATGCAGCTTGGTAACCACTCCACTCGTGGCGGCCGAGAGATTTGAGTCGCGCAACGATGTTACCGTGCCGGTGAGCTGCACTATTTCAGTGATCGCTTGGGTTTCAACCACAACGGTGCGAATTGGCGCACCTGCGCTTTCCTGCGCCAGCGCCGGCGTGTGCCAAATAACCAGTACAACAAAAACAGCTTTCAACAAGCAAACCATTATTTCTCTCTTTTGCCCAGCAGCGCACAACAAGCATTCTTAGGACCAGGTCGGACATTTAACAGGCGCTAGCACAACGTTACGATCGGACTCACAGGATAATGGAATCTACCATCAAGCTCACCTACTTTCACAGTCACAGTCTTTCAACTGACATCATTGCTGTAGGCTAAGCGCCCATCTTGCACCTTTATAGGCTTACAGCGTTTTCTAGATCGCGAGATAAGAGACAACGACTTTAGAATTACTATTGAGAACACTGATGGTATTTACAGCGGCGAGAATATTAACCCAGCCGAGGTTGAGGAATTTCTTTACACCCACCCTGCCATTCAAGATGTTCAGGTGTTTGGAATTGAAGACTCTAAATACGGCGAAGAAGTATGTGCATGGGTTACGCTGAAAGAAGGCGAGAATGTGAGCGAGCAAGACGTTAAGGACTTTTGCAAAAACCAGATAACCCATTTCAAAGTTCCGAAAAACATCCGCTTTGTTTCTGAATTTCCAATGACCGTGACCGGAAAAATTCAGAAATACAAAATGCGCGCGGCGACAGAACAACAGCTGCAACAAGAGTGAAAAGTGAAGTCCGCAGGCGGCGATGTTCATGAGCTAATTGACTATAAAACTCAATGAACGGTACACAAGCTGCCACTTAGGCATCGCAGCTTTCAGCAGAGCACGCCATTACAGTCGCCCAAATAAAAACCCCACATCTCGCGATGCAGGGTTTTCGTAATTGGTGGAGCCTAGCGGGATCGAACCGCTGACCTCAACACTGCCAGTGTTGCGCTCTCCCAGCTGAGCTAAGGCCCCATATTTAACAAGGGTATGACGTGGGAATGAAGAATCTCATGCCGTTCAAAGAGTGCCTCTGAACGGCGAGCGATTCTACTGAGTGAAACTCACGCTGTCAATTTCTCAGCGGCCATATTGAGCATCATAAGGTAATTATCTTCGATCATTTTACGGGCGTCAGCAGGATCGAGACCCGCTTCGCCAAAGGTGGAAGTCCACACTACCTCAGCAGACTGTTCGTTACCGCTGATAGTTACCACAGCCACATAGTCGTCAAACGGAATTACAGCGTTTTTGGGTATGCGGTAAGAGTACTCGTGCTTGTCGTGGTCCATTGACACCAGCACTTCGTCAAATGGCTCAATACCGGGCATGCTGAGGCGGCGAATCATGCCGGGGCCCTCGCCTATCGCTTCCACCGTTTGGCCCGCTTCAAGCCAAGACATATCGCCAAAATTGCTGAACAAGGCCCAGACCTTGTCTAGGCTTGTGTCAATATTTTTTCGAACTTCAACATTTACCATGGGTGCCATCCTCTATCAGCGTGCGGTCTGCGACTTTTGTGATTGCAGCTATTTTATCGTGCTACTCGCTTGTGCAGAATGTCGATAATGTCACCGTAAACGCTCTAAGCTTAAGGCGGTTCGAATCTCGTTCTCCAAGCGTTCCAGCGCTGGGTTGGTCGCCGATTTTCGGTACAACAAGCTGACACTAATGGACCCTAAGTCAGGCAGCAATTCATGCATTTTTATGATTGGCAGCCCAATGGGCACAGTGCTTCTGGCCAGCACCGTTAGACCTATACCCTCTTCTATCGCTGATTTAATGCCACCAAGGTCGGGATTTGTGTAAACGATATCCCAGTCTTTCTTCATTTTACGCAATGCTTCTATTGCGCGCTTTCGGTAGATGCAGCCTTCAGGTGCCACCACTAAAGGCAGCTTATCCGTGCGACTAAGGGCTTGCTCACTGCCCACCCACACTAACTCGTCGTGGCGCACATGCCCTTGTCTATTGCCACGCGCAAGGCGTTGCTGGTCGTGTAATGCCAAAATCAGGTCTAACTCATGATGCTGGTAAGCGTCCATCAAGTGCGCACTTAGATTAGAGACCACCTCCAGAGCCACGCCAGGGTAGCTGCGCGCAAATCGACCGATTACCTTGGGGAGCAATGCCGTGGCGAATTCGCTGGGAACACCAAAGCGAACAGTGCCCGCAATACTTGGACCAAGAAATCGCCCAGCAGCCTCATCGTTCAATGCCAAAATGCGTTGCGCGTAGTCCAACAGGCGCCAGCCATCATCATTCAAATGAAGTTTGTTTGCCTCACGCACAAACAAGCTTCGTTCCAGCATGGTTTCAAGCCGTTTTAATTGCAGGCTAATCGCCGGTTGTGAACGCCCAAGTTGTGCGCCGGCCAAGGTCACATTGCCGCAATCGGCCACAACAACGAAGGAGCGCAGTAGCTCCATTGGTAAATTTAGTGTGTTCACGTGCTCTCGGTACACTTTTAAGTTAAGCCATTAATAATATTAATACCTTCATTGAAACTATAAATTTATCAAATCATGCTTGCAAGCCTATAATACCTCTTTGTGGTCTCTCCTCTAGGGAAACTAAAGGAAGCTAAAGGGAACGATGAGCATGCCCACTGAAACCTCACACGAAACATCAGACCAGGCCTCACACGAAGAGAGGCAAACCCCGCTATTTGAACTGCACCAGGAGTTAGGCGCAAAAATGGTTGGGTTTGCGGGTTACCAAATGCCGGTGCAATACCTCATGGGCGTAAAAGCCGAGCACCTGCACACTAGAAGTGCAGCGGGCTTGTTTGATGTGTCTCATATGGGGCAGTTTATTGTTAGCGGCAAAGACGCCGGCGCGGTACTTGAGGCCTTGCTGCCAATAGACGTGGCCGCACTGACACCAGGACAACAGCAATACAGTCAATTTACCAATGAACAAGGCGGTGTGCTAGACGACTTGATTGTTTGCCGTTGGCTCGATGGGCAGTTTTTTCTTGTGGTGAATGCGGCGTGCAAAGAGCAAGACCTGGCATGGATTGAAAAACACTTAACCACCGACAGTTCAATTGAAGTATTGGCAGACCAAGCCTTAATCGCATTGCAAGGCCCAAAGGCGGTAGACGTACTAAGTGAGTTTGCGCCCGCTGCAGCGCAGCTTACCTTTATGCACGGCCAGCAGATGGACGTTTGTGGCGTGAGCTGTTTTGTAACCCGGTCGGGCTACACGGGTGAGGACGGTTTTGAAATATCTGCGCCCGCGAACCACGTTGAGACTATTAGCCGCCAGCTTTTAGCGCATGAGCAAGTGGCACCGATAGGTCTGGGCGCACGAGATTCACTGCGCCTTGAAGCGGGTTTATGTCTTTACGGTCACGAGTTGGATACAGACACAACGCCAATTGAGGCCGGGCTGCTTTGGTCTATTGCGAAAAGTAGACGCGTTGACGGTGATAAAGCGGGAGGTTTCCCTGGTGCAGCAACTGTATTGAAGCAAATCAGCGAGGGCGCCGCACGCAAGCGGGTTGGATTAGAAATTATCGGCCGGGCTCCGGTTCGTGATGGCGCCGTTTTGATGACCGAGGATGGCGAACCCTGCGGCACGGTTTGCAGTGGTGGCTTTGGCCCCAGCGTAGGCGGCCCAATTGCTATGGCTTATGTGGCCACCGAATTCGCTAAGCCAGATACGGTTTTGCACACAGAACTGCGCGGCAGAAGTGTTGAGCTTAGGGTTTGCAAATTGCCATTTGTCGCGCACAACTATAAGCGCTAACTGTTGCTATCAACTATCACCAAAAGGCCCATGGCCTTTTAACAACTCCGGAACGTAGACCATGAACAACGCTCAGACGCACACACCTGCCGAGACCGCACGTTCACCTCAATTCGCAGGTCGCCACATTGGCCCCTCACCAATTGAAGAAGCAACAATGTTGGCCAGTCTGGGCCTTGCCAGCATTAATGAGTTGTTGGATAAGGTGGTACCCACAGCAATTCGTGACAACCGACCTTTAGAATTGGCGGCTGGCTTAAGCGAATCACAGGCCCTCGACAGTTTGCGAATATTGGCCAAGCGCAATCAGGTATATCAGCATTTTATTGGCCAAGGTTATTACAGCAGCCATACGCCCAATGTAATTTTAAGAAACGTACTAGAGAACCCTGCCTGGTACACTTCTTACACACCTTACCAACCAGAAATTTCTCAGGGCCGCTTAGAAGCATTGCTGAATTTTCAAACCATGGTGTGTGACCTTACGGGCATGGACATGGCAAACGCCTCCTTGCTAGACGAAGCAACTGCCGCGGCTGAAGCAATGACACTGGCAAAGCGGGTAAGCAAAAGTAAGAGCGACTGTTTTTTTGTTGACCAGAATTGCTTCCCACAAACCATAGCCGTTGTTAAAACGCGCGCAGAACATTTGAACATTAGGCTGCATATTGGGGACCCAGAGCTAGAAACAAGCAACACAGAATTTTTCGGCGTGCTGTTGCAATACCCGGGCGCCGACGGTCGCATATGCGGTTTTGAGAAATCAATTGCGGCGGCTCACGCACAGAAGGCAGTTGCTGTAATGGCGGCCGACATACTGAGTCTGTTGCTTCTGCGCTCACCCGCAGACCTAGGCGCCGACATCGCAATTGGCAATACCCAGCGCTTTGGTGTGCCCTTGGGTTTCGGCGGCCCTCACGCGGCTTATATGGCCTGTCGTGAGCAATACAAGCGTTCGCTGCCTGGGCGTATTGTGGGTGTGTCGCTTGATCAACACGGTCAACCGGCCTATAGGCTGGCATTGCAAACACGCGAGCAGCATATACGGCGAGAGAAGGCCACCAGCAACATCTGCACAGCGCAGGCCCTGCTGGCTATTATGGCCAGCTGCTATGCGGTTTACCATGGCCCGCAGGGTTTGCGCGCCATTGCACTACGCACCCAACAGCTTACGGCCGCACTTGCCAAAGGCATCTCAAACGCCGGGCTAACGCTGGCCAGCGAACAGGTGTTCGATACACTCACAATCAAAACCAACGAGGCTACGACTGAAATACACCAACGTGCCAGCGAGGCCGGGCTTAACCTTCGCAGTATCGATGAGCAAACCGTAGGGGTGTCACTGGACGAAACCAGTACTCAAGAAGACGTAGTGCAGCTACTGGCGGTGCTTGGTGCTGAGCCCACCGACGCAGAAGAGTTATTGGCTGGGGCCGCAACGCTGCCAACAGAGCTACTTCGAACCGACGCTGTACTAAGTCATCCGGTGTTCAATACTCACCATTCTGAAACGGATATGCTGCGTTACTTGCGCAAACTTGCTGACAAAGACATTGCACTTGACCGGGCAATGATTCCACTCGGCTCGTGCACCATGAAACTGAACGCAACCGCCGAAATGCTGCCGGTAAGCTGGCCCGAGTTCGCCAACATCCACCCATTTGCGCCAGCGGAGCAAACGGTAGGTTACCGGGAAATGATTGCTCAGCTTGAAAAGCAACTGTGCGTGATCACAGGATACGACGCTGTATCCTTGCAACCTAATGCAGGGTCTCAGGGAGAGTACGCCGGCTTAATGGCAATTAAGGCCTACCATGAAAGTCGAGGCGACTCGCAGCGCAGCGTTTGCCTTATACCTGGCTCGGCCCACGGCACTAACCCCGCGTCGGCGCAGCTGTGCGGCATGAGCATAAAAGTAGTGAAATGCGATGAGCAAGGCAACGTTGACTTAGATGATCTGCGCACGCAGGCCGAAGCCTGTGGCGACACGCTTGCCGCCATAATGATTACCTACCCTTCTACCCACGGTGTATTTGAAGCGCACGTTCGCGAGGTCTGCGAACTGGTACATCAACACGGTGGCCAGGTGTACATCGACGGCGCAAATCTCAACGCCATGGTTGGGGTCTGTTACCCCGGCGAATTTGGCGGTGACGTGTCACACCTGAATTTGCATAAAACCTTTTGTATTCCCCATGGAGGTGGCGGACCAGGGGTAGGCCCAGTGGCCGTGCGCGAACATCTGCGATCGTTTTTACCCTCACACGCTGATTTAGCCGACGACTATTCTTCGGTTGGCCCGGTTTCAGCCAGCGCCTGGGGCAGCGCCAGCATTCTGCCCATTAGCTGGATGTACATAACTATGATGGGCGCTGAAGGTTTGCGACGCGCCACTGAAGTCGCGATACTCAACGCTAACTATATTGCTAAGCGCCTGGCACCGCACTACCCCATTCTTTATGTGGGTGAACAAGGGATGGTGGCACACGAATGTATTCTAGACCTGCGCCCTCTAAAAGAAGATTCAGGGGTGGATGTGGAAGACGTAGCCAAACGGCTTATTGATTACGGGTTTCACGCGCCCACAATGTCATTTCCTGTGTCGGGCACCTTGATGGTAGAACCGACGGAAAGTGAATCGCTGCCTGAGCTGGATCGCTTTTGTGACGCGATGATCGCCATCCGTAAAGAAATTGCCGCCATTGAAGCAGGCGACAGCAGCGATACCGATAATGCGCTGAAGAACGCCCCACATACAGCCGAACAGCTGGTGTCTGATGCGTGGGAGCATGCCTATAGCCGTGAGCAGGCGGCCTACCCCGTAAGATCACTGCGTGACAATAAGTACTGGCCGCCAGTTGGAAGAGTGGATAACGTGCACGGCGATAGAAACCTTGTTTGTAGCTGCCCGCCATTGTCGGCTTATGTAGATGGCTAAGAATTTATCAATCGATAGCGTGAAGTACTGCAATAGCTATGACGACGAGCATGAGCTTCAGCAACTTATCCCTAAGCAATATTTTTCAAATAATGCGGGCATCAAGATAAAAAGCACGAATGTATCAGCCAATGTTTCAGCGCTTATAGATACGCTAATTCATTGAGACACAGGGCGTATCAATTGTGAATGCCGATTCCGAATTGAAATATTCGAATGTGCTGTCAGCTTGGCTGATCACTTTCTTAAGACCCAGTAGACTACTTAAGTAGTCGTCGGGCGCGGCGGTTAAGCCACCCTGCCCGTCAAGAACAAGCGAGCTATTTTTCTCCACCTGTTGGCTTTCGCAATTATTCCTTATCAAGTTAGCAACATCTAGTAGTGCCACATCAATATCTAGAATTGCGGCACTAACATCTTGTTCTGGCGCCGTTATCTCCAGTGCACCCGCATTACCTGATAGCGACGTCACAAGTATTTGTGCGCTCGCATCACGCAGCAAAGTGTCTGCGAAAATATTTATTTGGCCACCGTTTCCAGCATTTGCACTCGCCCCCATCAAACCCTGTATAACAAATATGCCAACGGGTGCGGCCAGCGTTCCGACGTCTATTGTGCCGCCATCTCCTCGCTCAGTAGAAGCATTGGACGAAGCGAGTATTTGCGCATCTTTTATTCTAAGTTCTTCTTCAACATTGATCTTTATATTGCCACCGCCGCCATTAACCGCATTGGTGGCGAAGCTGGCGCCGCTATTGAGAAAAAGAGTATCACTCAGAATATTGATATTGCCCGCGTTTGCTGAGCCTTCAGCATTCGTTGCAATCTGGGCCCCGTTGCTTGCCAAAATGCTACGGGCGACGAGAGAAATATCTCCTCCATTGACCGCTCCCGTACTACCGGCGCCTATTTTTGCGTTTGCGCCATCAAGAAAAATACGATCAACAATATTGAGGTTAATGTTGCCCGAGCTATTCTCTGTATTGCCGCTTTGACTTTGCGCTGAAATTTCGCCAGTGGTAAGCGCGAGTTGCTCCGCGTTTACAACAATGCTCCCGGCAGACCCGCTGCGTTCGCCACGTCCAACACTTGTGCTTGAGATGACAGCGCTGTTCGGCAATTGGCCCGCAGTAGTCGGTAGAAAATTCAGGTTGGTACTAAAGCCGGCCGGTTCGCCATTAAGAGTAATATCATCTTCAAGGCCGGTAATTCGGTCTTCTATTTCCCCGGTGTCGCCGCCAAGATTGACGCTACCGGAAACCTCTATCAGAATATTTCCCGCATTGCCGGAGCCCTGCGTTTGCGTTGTCACAATACTGTTACCGAGAATATTCAGTTCGGTGATATCGGAATTGCTACCAATTGTTATGGTCCCACCGTCGCCGGCGGCCAAACCGTCGCCCGTCAATGCTCCCCCATCGTCAGCGGATGTGGGCGAAGAAATGCTGGTGTTTCGCAGTGAGACTATACCGCCGGCATCAAGAATGATACTTCCGGCCGGGGCTAAACCTGAAGTTTGTGCAGAAACAACGGTGTTGGTGAACAGTAAATTCCCATCAGCGCTTAGATTAATGCTGGCCGCTTGATTGTCTCGGTTTCTGCTCAGGGTTTCCGAATTCACAAACGCCTGGTCTAACGAAACATTTTTTCCTGTGATATTCAGCGATCCCGCAGATCCGGCGAAATTGTTCAAGCTATCACTTGCGCTACTAATAACCACGCCCCTAACGGACATATCGTTGCTCGAAATCAGCTCGATATTACCTGCGTCCCCTCCCGTATTGGTATTTGTGCTTATGAATGTGGCGATTGAGACAATATCGATACTACTACCCGACAATGAAATTGAACCTGCTGAACCTATGTTTACGTCAAATGGCTGACCCGATTCTGTGATGCTTTGCGAATTAATGTCGTATTGCCCATCAATGCTTAGCGACCTTGTCGCAGCAATAACTATATTGCCAGCATTACCCTGAGTTTCTGTTGATGTGGTGATCTGACTGCGATTTAGTACTTGTTCCAACTCTGTCGACGTTTCGAACAGTATATCCTGGCCAGTTAGTGTAATAGAGCCAGCGCTTGAATCGGCCGTGCTCGGACCTTCTGCGCTGGATATCAGAGAATAGCTACCCTCAAGCAGCAATTGCTCACGGGCGGCAATTGTTATGTCTCCGCCGTCACCCTGGTTTAACGTAGTAGTGCACATGCTTGGGCAGTTTTGTGTTCCCAACGACACTTGCGGCGGTGTAAAACTGGTCTCGCGCACAAGACGAATATTGTTGCCCGTCACTGAAATAGAGCCTGCCGAGCCGAGTGAATCAGGATTCTCTGATGAATTATTGCTGGATATATTGGCGTCTGAGTCATTTGCCACTATCTGTACGTCCTTTCCTGCATCAATAAAAATATCACCGGCATCTGCATCCCCTAGCGTAAAGGACAGAATGTCAGAACTGATCGTTTCTACACTGCCGCTTCTCGCGAGCAGCCTGATGGAAGGTTTGATCCCAGAGCGATTATCGCTTTCTGTCGAGTTATTTACTGCCGTCTCTATCAGCGTTACCGTCTCGCCCGTGAGTAGAATAGAACCTGAGGTGCCCAGTACTCCTTCATTAACTGGGCTGCGCGACCGAATAGCGCCGAGGATTGGGCTCCCTGGTTGGCCATCGGTGGTGGCCACTCCTACGATTAACAGCTGCTCTCCGGCGTCAACAGTAACGTCGGCCGCTATTTGATTACCTCGCGTAAACGAGCCAACCAAAGAATTTTCCAGCACTATATCCCCTTCTGTGCTGATCACCTCTATTGACGTTGGAGGTGATTCAAAATCGCCGCCCAAAGTCACCGTATTAATAAGGCTATTTGTTGCGTTTAGTTCGGTGCCCTGAACGAAAATACTGCCCGTATTTCCGCTGCTAATACCCGCAGCCGCTGTTTGCAAAAAGTGTCGATTATTGGGCGTGCCTTCAAGGCTTATAGGGCCATTGGCTACGAAGCTCAGCGAGCCCGAGTCTCCCGGGCCTTCGGTGCGCAAAAGTATTCGTGCACCTTGCGTCAGTGTTGCAGCGTCGCCTTGTAGGTTGGGTCTGGCACCGGTGACGTTCACTGATACGTCACCACCGGCAGCTGCTGTGGAGGTACGCGTAAAAATTTGACCCGAAGCCTGCGAGTAGCTACCCGAAACTATGTCTATATCGGCACCATCACCATCGCCCTCGGCTAAGGAATTCAATAATATATTGGTCAGCTGAAGCTCAGTTGCCGCATTTATTCGAATAGCTTCTGCGTTGTTTGCTGATGAATTGATTGACGCAATATAACTAAACTGTCCCGAACCACCGTTGGCTCTTACCCCATTGCTTTCCAAGCTAATAGCGCCACCAGAGCTGAAGATAGGGCTTTGATCGAGTGTGATTTCAGATTCTGAAAAAAAGCGTAGCGACGCGTCAGCTGCACCTTCATTTCCAATAAACAGGGCAGAGTTAGAAACAGATAGGTTGCGGGCATGGATTTCAAGTGTTGATGCAGTAACGCCAGTTGGATTGGATGGTCTAATACGAATATGTGCGCCATCAATGCTAGCATCGGAAAGAAAACCGGTAATAGCCTCCGGGCCATCTATGGTTAGATCCACACTGGAACCTTCCCCATCGAAACTGGTGCCCAGTGCGACTATGCGAAGCGACTCTGCGGTAATTTCGGTTTGAAAGTTGAAATCAAAAGGTCGTGAGGGGTTAAGAAAGTCCAGCGGGCTGTCAAAAAAATCTATATCACCGCCTAACGATAGATTAATGAGGCGCACGTCGCTAAATTCTGTTAACCGAGTTCCGCCCACTGCGTTTACTCGCCCAAGAGAGAGCGTGTTGTTCAAATCCTGTGGGTCACTCACGCCTATGGATACGTTTCCAGGGAAGGAACTTCCGAAACCAAATAATCGCTCAGAGTACTCTTCTGGCAAACTTGAACCTTTGTCTAAAAAACCAAACGTTGTAGGTTCGGCAACTGAGAGAACTGAGTTAGTGGTGATATCGTGAGAATAAAAGTCGTCGCCATTAGCAAAGCCAATACGATTAGTTGCAGAGAGATTCAGTACTCCTTGAATATCGAAAGCTGCGCCATCGCCCACCATAATGCCCGCTGGGTTCAGCAACCAGAGATTAACAGGTGTAGCGGACAATGCTCCGCCAGTGTTAAGTCGCGTTTGTAACAAGCCATTGATATCTGTAGCTATGTTATTGGTAACTCGCGCAATTATGTTGGTGAGACCGGGATTGCTGTGCGTGAATGTGGCAGACTCGCCACTTAATACACTGAATTGAGCAAAACTGTGAAACAAGTTTTGACCAGCGACCACCCCATCGGATTGTTCTATCGCAAAATTTCCAGCGCGAGTTAGTCCTGCTGCATTGCTGCCAATTGAGCCGTCGAATACAACATCAGCCAGCGTAAGCGGTGTGCAAAGAAGCATTGGTACACCAAATGTTAAGCGCAGCTTGTTCTTAACTTCGTTTTTTTGCATAGCGAAATTTCCCGTCGGAATGCTAGCGTAGCGCGTTAATGCGCAACTCTGAAAAACCACCTCTGCTAATGTCTTCGTGTCCCTTAAAGGTTAACCTGATTTGGTCACCAAACACATTGAGCTCTGCAAGCGTATCTGGGTCCGGTGTTCCGCCCATGCCACGAAGCGTTGACGCCACAATCTGCCCGTCATTTAGCACCTCTACACGTACTGCGCCAAAGCCGACGCCCAGCCTCGCTTCTGGATCAGAATTTTCTCCATTGCCTACCAGGGTAATCGAGGTTATGAAATCACCCTGCACGCCGCTCCATGTATAAACTGCTTCATCTATGCCAGGACCCGTTGAAAACCAAGAGCTAGATGTTGAACCATCTATTGCCATCGATGCGTCGAACTCACCCAGCACAGAGTTGGCCTGCGCAGTACCTTCGCGAGCAATTTCGAACGCACTTTGGGCGCGCGTGAATTGCCTATTATGAGTCACTCCTGTGAAGAGAGCCTGGCCTGAAAATTCAGTGGTGGCATTAGCGTTGAAAAGACTAACTAATCCAAAAGTATTGAACTGCGTATCACCACAACGAACCACGAGCTGCATGTGGAATACGTTGATACCGTCTTGAGTAGACTGAATCTCGCTTTGATCTTGCGCAAACCCCCTTCGGCATTGTCTTGAATTAAAAGAAGGCGCGATGAATTCAAAAACTCTTAATCGGGCCTCTTCTCCGACGGCGTCCGTCATTGTGTATTCGCCAGCTAATGCTGTAAAAGAAGTATCTGTCGCAGATAAATCATCATCGCGGGTTAAGTTCAAAGTCAGGCTGTTAGCTCCGTCGGTACTGTTAATGCGAGTTACGATGGTGCTGCAGTCGAGTTCGGTGCATTCAATATCCAGTGTTGTTTGGAAGCCTTGAATTACTTCCGAAGAGCTATCATCGAGTAGCCATGGTGGTGAGTATATTCGCCCCGAGTATTGAGAACGTCTTTCTTGCATAGCCGATAAATTGCCCAAGGTAATACCGGTAAGCTCTCCTTCTGAACCGGGCGACAGCCTACAAGCCATTATCAAAGTACCTGATATCTGGCAGATAAGGTCTTGCGTTTCAGCGTTATCATTCACTGTATATGAGCCCACCCACAGACCCGCTAGGCCGTGTTCCTCAATGGGTTCAAAACGTGCAATCATTGGCGCAACTCTTTGCCCCCAATATTGCTCTACATCACTAGCTGGCACCGACCAACTGCAGATATTACTCTGCTCAGACCCGCAGTTTTCCCAACCCGCAAAAGCATTTAAACCAAAAGGTTTAGCAAAATATGTTTCTTCATAGGCGTCTACTATAGTGTTCACGCAGGGGGCTTGGAAGACGTTGCATCCTCGTTCCCCACTGGCGGAGATCAGTTCTCCTGAACCCGTTACACCAATCGGATGTTCACAAGCCGAAAGGCCAATGAAAACTAACCCAACAAATAGTGCTGTAAAAGCCCGCATAAAGGCACTCCAAGCCTAGGCGTTCCATGTGCTCGCTGTAAAATTGCAGCTTGTGCAGAAAACGTGTTTGAGTTTCAGTTATACACTAGTAATTTGTAATCTTCCATGCAACGCCGCCAGAATCTAAAACAACCATTGGGCAACAAAACTAATGCTTTGACCATCAACGTCATCACCAAAAGCCGCTTCAAGTTCCACTCCAAGCATAACCTTGGCACCTAGGTCTATATGGGCTCCTGCCGAAAGTAATGTCATTGACTCGTCGGCGAACGCAATATTTTCCTGCCTGCGCAGGCCTGGAATTGTTACTAGAGCGGTTCTTACTTCATGATCATCGGAACTCAAAGACTCGCGATAACTCGCTTCAAACCAAGGCCTTAGCTGCACCTTTGAAAAGCTAATTTCGCTATGCAGGCGTGCGCCGACTGTTGCGAATACATTTTTTGTAGAGCGCGCATGCACTATTTGATCAAGACCCGTCGCGCCGGCTTCATCATACTGATCAACTTTAGTTCGCGTATATCCAAGCTGTGCTATTGGTGTTAATCCAACACGTGAGTTTTTGTCATTGCCAAGAACAAATTGCTTGCTAAGTTCAATTTGTAGGCTTGAGTTAGAGCCTGATGTTTCACCAGCAGCAATTTGATTTGCTACTCCTGTGACGCGCCGAATATTATCGTAGTCTTCATCGCTGTAAGCTGCGGTGATACCCACATCGAATAACTTGCCGCTGTGCTTTAGAAAGGCTCCCAAGCGTAGGCTTTCAAAATCGAATTGCGCTGACACACGGTCGAAGTCAGCGTCGCCGTCGTCCTTCGCTAACGCAAGGCCCGCACGCCAATTGTCTGTGATTGCATTGCTTAATGCCAGGGTTACACGGGTCACGTCTGCGTCATAAGCAAAGCTGCCATCGCCTTCTTTTCTTTTCCAGTTATGCGCACCCACCTGCAGGCTTAGGCCATTTTTATTTATCTTGCTCAACGATAATAATTCTCGATTAAATCGTTCGGCAAAAAAGCGTCCCGTTTCTAGCTGTGCAGCAATAGTGCGTGGCGCATTGAGTGTGTCGGCCATAAAGGCTGCGCTGATGGCATTAGCGGCTTGCGTAGGATAGAAGGTATCCCAAAACAAGAAGCCAGCTTGCTCTTGTTGATTGCCGTTGAGACAGGTTTCGACCAAGGTACAAGCAGATGAAATGTCGGTAAATCCGTATTTAACCGAGTTGGCGACTATGTCTTCCAACAAACTGAAGGAATCCACTAAATAAACGGTGCCGGCTGCTTCCGCATTGATCGAAGACATTTGTTGAACTAGCAAATCGTTCGTTTCAAGCGCAAAAGTAGTAGCGCTTTCGATACCTCCTAACCTGGCTATAGGTGTTCTACCTATGTCGGGTAAATTTGGAACGAGTATTTGTTTAGCACCAGCTTCAATAAGCCTTCTAGCAGAATTCGCTGTGTTAACCGCATTGGCTTCTGCCCCGGCACTTATAACAGGCGCGGCTTGCGCATCATTACGACCAGTAAGAATTATGGTGTTGAAAACCAATGCCGCGTCATTAAAACTCGGATACAAGAGAATCAAATCTCGGGCGCCAATTGCACCGCTGTCAGCGATGTAGTTATCTACTTGTGACGATATATCAAATGGGTCTAATGGCGTAAGCCCTCGGCCAATCGGCGGCGGAATAGCGCTACCGCTGCCCAATATTGCCCCGTCGAGCAATTCTATTGGCAAGGGTGCCGAGAATGCGTTGCCAACAGCACGGTTATCAACAAACTGCTCTGGAATACCCAGTAACATTGGCAATTGCTCCGCAGCGACAGGACCATTTGAGAAACGGTTGCCTACGTTAGGCGGCGACGACGGAAAGTTTGTATCAAACGGACCTAAGCCGGCTGCGTTACCCGCCTCCAGCAATGCTGGAATATTGCCTGGGTCGGCAAGATTGTCTCCAAACACGGCCAAAGAGCCATACGTCTGAGCCTGCAGCAGTGCCGGGGGGAAAAGCAAACATACACACAAACGTGCCATTCTTATCGATTGTATCAATCTCATCTCCTTGAAAAACTCTACTATTCCTTGTGACGCTTTCTCTAAAGCAGCTTAAGCTCACCAATGACCCACAGCCTTTACCATTAGTTCTAATAGCTATCGATCTTATAGACCAGTGTGCATTCCTGTAGACAATATTCGAAAGCAGGTTTTGATAATAGAGCAGCAGTCTGCCAGAAATATGTGCGAAAAAACACTTAAGACATTGCTAACTAGCAATAGACTAGTCTGAGAATCTCGATTTACAGAGTACAGAACTTGCTGTTTAATGAACGCTCATAGGAATAAAAAATAAAATCAAGAGCGAGTGCGCTCGCTAACCAAGGTAGGTGACATGATTTTGAACCGTGTTGGCAATTGTCGCGTTTCTGCGATAACTCTAATTCTAAGTCTGCTAGTTTGTAATGGCTCTTTCGCAAAGCACCATTCTGAAACGTTGCAGCAAGCCGAGTCCGCACGTGCTAAAGGAAATTATCAACGCGCACTTACTCTGCTTAATGACACCCTTTCAAACGATCATCATTCGCAATCTGTTACGGATACAGTACGCGTTGATGCGCAATTGCTGCGCATAGATCTACTGCGCAGTCTCGGACGACTTACAGATGCCTCTGAAGCCTTGAGCGCGCTCTCCGCCAGTGCTGGCGGTACAGAAATCCTTAAAAGCCAAGCCCAGGAGTTACAACATCAGTTGGCTCTACTACAGTATGCCAAGGGCGATGTTATAGCTTCCGACACAGCCATAGATAGTATTCTCGATGACATTGAATCGATGAACCAAGATCGAAAGGCCGCCGTGCTGAATGACAAAGGGCTTGTTACCCAACGATTAGGCGACCTGCCGGGCGCGGCCAAATATTTTGCGCGAGCGGTAGAAGCAGCGCCCGCTGAGCAAACGTCAGTAGTGGTTAAATATCAGATTAATCAGGCTCGAGCGTTGATGAACGATGGAGAGTTGATTAGCGCCACAAAATTACTCGACACAATAGCGGAAACACTCACTTCTAAAAGCATTCCAATGGCAGCCAGTCACCGAGTGGCGCTTGCCGGTTTGTTTCGTCAAGGCGTCAATGAATTTGGGGCGGATCAAAGCTATCGGCTTAAAGCCTTCAATCAACTCCAGACGGCTCGTACAGAAGTGCCTGTAGAAAATCGAAAGTTAGCGTCTTATATCTTTGGCTATTTGGGCGCGCTTTATGAAGATGAAGGCCGCTATGAAGCAGCGCTTAGCTATAGCCGTAAGGCTGTGTTTGAGGCTCAGCAAGTGCAGGCCGACGACGTTTTGTTTCGTTGGGAATGGCAATTAGGACGCACGTTAAGCGCTCTTGCACAGCAGGAAGAATCTGTAGCGGCTTACAAGCGAGCCATTGAGGCTTTAAGAAATATTCGTACCGATCTGGAAGCGACGTCGCCTGGTGCTTTCCAACAAATAGTCAGTCCTGTGTTTTATCAATACGCAGATGTTTTGCTCGGCCGCAGCGCGAACATGCCAGCAGGCCAGCAGAAGCAACAACTGCTTCGCCAGGTACGAGATGCTCTGGAAGAAGTTAAGTTAGCTGAAGTAGAGGATTATTTGGACAATCAATGCATTGTTGCGGCGGCGGCAGAACTTGATCAACTTGACCTAGAAGCAGCGGTTCTTTATCCGGTGCTGCTGGAAGATCGGATAGAATTATTACTGACAACGCCCGAGGGTATTGCACAATATTCTGTTCCTATAAGTCGAATAGAACTCACTGATGTCGTACGCGACTTTCGTCTCAACATAGAGGTTGATACAGGCACCAGAAAGTACTTTGAATATGCGCAACAACTGTATGGATGGTTGATAGCCCCTATTGTTGGGCAACTTGAACGCAATGCGATTAAGACACTGGTGATCATTCCCGACGGGCCATTGCGAACCATACCGCTCGCCGCTCTGCATGATGGCTCCAATTTTCTGATTGAGAAATATGCCCTTGCGACTACGCCAGGCTTAACACTCATAGACCCAAAACCTATCGCAAGCCAAAGTTACTCAGCAATGGTAGGGGGAATTTCTGACGCTGTGCAAGGCTTCAGCGCGTTACCCAGTGTTAACCAAGAGCTGCAAGTACTGCAACGCAGTTTGAATGCGGAAATATGGTTAAACGAATCGTTTACCTTAGCTAATGTGCAGACTGGATTAGAAGCCGGTAATTATTCGGTGGCTCACTTCGCAACACATGGGCAATTTAGGGGCAGCTACAGTGAATCTTTTTTATTAACACACGATACCAAAATGACTTTGGATATGCTCGGCTCCAGTATTCAAGCGCGTGCTATAGATGCTACACCGCTGGAGCTGTTGGTTCTTAGCGCTTGCGAAACGGCCGCTGGAGATGACCGTGCGGCGCTTGGTTTGGCTGGCGTCGCTATTAAAGCCGGTGCTAGAAGTGCACTAGCATCGCTGTGGGCAGTGAACGATGCCGCCACAGCGGAGCTTATCACCTCATTTTACGACACACTTAATAAACGGCAGGATTCAAAGGCCGGCAGCTTAAAGCAAGCACAGATGGAATTAATATCGAACAGTGAGTTTGCTCACCCGTCGAATTGGGCGCCGTTTCTAATGATTGGCAATTGGCTGTAGGAATATAGCAGGGAATATGTGTATGGATACAGTAATAAAAGCCTGGGGGTTTGTTGGTGGTCTTAACCTGGTTTTAATCGGCTCATCACACGCTGAAGTTGTTTTTGACGGAACGATTGGCAGCAACCCGGCTGGCACGTTTGCCTCTGGCGATTTCTTTATTTTGGAATCAGAGGGAGAAGTGCGCGGCAATAATTTGTTCCACAGTTTTGATCGTTTCAATGTTCAAACAGGCGAATCTGCAAGCTTTGTGCATACCGGTATTGGTATCGAGAACATAATTGCACGGGTGTCGGGCAACACAGCCACAACTATTCAGGGTACCTTGGAAACGATCTATTTTGATGGAGCTGATCTTTTCTTTACTGACGCAGCGTTATGGCTAATTAATCCAAACGGAATAGTGATTGGCGAAGGCGCTGAAATAAATGCGGCAGGACCGGTAAACTTTTCTACTGCTAATCGTATAGGGTTTGAAAATGGAGATGATTTTTACTCGCATGAGCTTAGTATAAGCTCCACTTTGTCCATTGCGGCACCCACTACTTTTGGCTTTCTCGACAAGCAGGGCCTGCCCTCCACTGTAACGCCACGTGGAATATCCGTTCTATTTGACGACCCGATTAACGCAAACTCGGGTGCATTCCTTGGCGACACTTACTTGGTGGGCACTAGCACAGACCCAGACGTGCCCGGCATTTCTATTCAAGGCGATATTGATGGCGTTTTTCGAGATGACTTTGCCGCGATTCTAGATGCTTCAGTGGTTGAGTTTTTGAATTTGGGAGCTTTTGCCCTTGGAGTCGGCGAAGACGGTGCAGGCTCGAGCGTTAACCTCTTTGATTTATCCACATTTCCTACTGGCTTGGGGGCTTCCGATATTTTTATCGAGGATATTTCTTTGTCGGTGGTGTCACGCTTTGCTGATGGTGAAACGGCCTTGCAGCTTTACGGCTCGAACTTGGTATTGAGTAACAGCGCGATACGTACTTTTTCAGTGGCACAGACGGTTTCTACCAGCCTGTTCGCGAGCAACGGCGCCATAGGCTTGTTTGATACCGAACTAGTGTCGACCAATACAGATATAAGCGCCGGCAACGGCGGTGACATAAACGTAGACGGGCTGGCTTTGCTGCTATTGAATTCCGATTTGAGAACCAGCGACAGCACCTTCACTGGCGCGACAGGGCCTGTGGGTAATAGCGGCGGCATCAATATTGGAACAAACAGCAACTTGTTCAGTGCCAACATAGAAGACGGTAGCCGAATAGCCACACTCAGCAATTTCAGTTCAGCCAGTAGCGGCGATATTGTCATACAAGCCGATAACTTGTCGGTGGGTGGCGGCGACAATGACATCAACATCGCCAGCGTATCTAATGGAATTGGTGCCGGCGATGTCACTCTTGACATACAGAGCGACCTTATTGTCAGTGGTACTGCCGACTCAATAGTGACTGTATCGACGCAAGGCCTGGAAGGCGCCGCACCAGGCGATATAAGTATACGCGCTAACCTCGTCGACACTAATTTCCTTGACGTGTTTTCTGCCGGGCTTAGAAATACAGATGCTAGACCGCTAATTGAAATAAGTGGTGGTGGTGATGGCATATTGATGACCAATGGCTCCATCACTAATGCGAGTTCTGTTTCCCAAGAATTTTCTGGCGCAGATATTAGCATTCGATCTGACGGGGATCTCTCCATCGCGTCGGCTAGAGGCCGTTTTAATATCGAGAGTATTGCGTTTGGCGATAATGATGCTGGCAGTATTACCTTAGAGGCACGTGATTCGCTGTTATTATTTGGTGGGGTGGTTATCAGCAACCGCACGAGTGGAAGCAGTGACAGCACAGGCCAGGCAGAGGGAGTTCGGCTGAGTGCAACCAATATAACCATTGATGGCACTAGCGGTGTTGTCGACGAAGAAGGTTTCGTTGCTGTGCTCACTAGTAGCACGACAACTGCAGGAGATAGTAGCGGAATAGTTATTGAAGCCAGCGAACAGCTGCTTGTTGATGGTCAGGTGGGTATTCTTAGCCAAACTGGCGGTATTGGTAATGCCGGTAGCATCGAGTTGTCAGGGCGTGACGTGTTTGTGGTGAACGAAAATGAAAACAACAGCGCGTTTATTAGTGCCTTAACCAATGGCGATGGTGATGGTTCGCCAATAAGAATTGAGGCGCAAGAACAACTTACCTTGTCAGGCAATGTACTGGTCGACAATTCAGCACTTGCGTCTGGCAATGCCGGTTCAGTGACCTTGACATCAGACAATATTTTACTTGAAGGCGATAGTTTGGGCGTGTCTACCAGCTCCAATGCGCTCGCGACAGGCGACGCAGGAATAATAGAGTTCACGGCGTTAAATACTCTGGCGCTTGACAGCATTCTTGGCGTGTTTAGTGAAGCGGACGTTACCGGGAACGCCGGCTTTATTCGCATGTCTGCGGAGAATATCATTGTTATAGATTCACAGATAAGTAACACTGTTACCGCCGATATTGTCGCCAACCAGGCTGGTGCAATTAGCCTATCTGCAGGTGATAGCCTGCTTCTTAATGAATCTCTGTTGGTTTCAAGTGCAGCAGGGACTTTTGCTACGGCCGGCAGCATAAATTTATCTGCGGAGCAAAACTTCACGATTGAAGAAACAGATATCCAATCTGGCAGTAGTGAGCAGGCTATTTCTGGTGACATTAACATTAGTGCAGGCAACCAACTCTTTATGGATGGCGACGGTACCAATATATTGACCAACGCCGAAGATGATTCCAATGGCGGTAACATTAATGTCAGCGCTGATTCGTTTTTGATGCTGGGCGACGCGCTCTTACAGGTAGCAGCAGACAGAGGCCAGTCTGGCAATATCACCGTGCAAGGCCGAGACATTCAGATATTCCGAAAGGGCCTGGATGCTTTTTCCAGTGGGGGGGGCGGTGGCAATGTGACTGTGCTTGCCAGTGAGCGCTTGACGCTCAACCCAGGCGGCGCAATTTTTGCGCTATCGGAATCATCTACGGCTGATGGAGATGGCGGATCGGTGCAGCTTGGTTCAATTGATGCGCCTATCCCGCTGTTATTGATTCGAGGCGGTTTAGTGACAGCGAACGCTAACGCTGGCAACGGTGGCCAAATTAATATCTTCGCTGACAACTTCCTTCGCGATTCGAGTTCAACGTTGTCGGTGTCATCGACTAGTGGCGCAGCAGGGGCATTGGAAATAAGCGCGCCAGAACGTGATATAAGCGCTGCTGTTAATGAGCTTAATGTAGGATTGCTTGATGCAACCGACCTGATTCGCAGTGCTTGCGAAACCACACAACAAGGCGCAGCAACAAGCAGTCTTGCTCTGATCGGTTCCGGCGGGCTAACTGAACCGCCGGATAGTTATTCAAGCAGCAACTATACGTCGGTGAGGCAAGCTGAAGAGTCAGCAGACACTTTAGCTGCGCTTGATTGGAAGCAATTAATACGTCCAGTTTCATGCAATGGGTACTGAGCTTATGAACCACATTCAATCTTATTCTGGCGGTATTTTGGTTTGCTTTCTAGTGGCTTCGCACTCCGTCGCTCAAACACCCTCAACCGAACCGCAGTTCGACAGCAGTTTTGGAGACAACATCAGCCGCGGGTTCTCAGACAGCGAGCCTGGATTTGGCGATGACCTCAATGAATCCACAGAAGAAGCCACTGAGCAATTGCTACCACCTTTGCCAACCGAAGAAGGCCCCGATCGTATTGTAGAGTCAATGCAGTTTGACAAAGAAACTCCCATAAAAAACGTTATAGTTCTTGGCAACAGTGCGCTGCCGGCAAATAAAATAGCAGCGGTTGCTGCGCCATTTGAAAACCGTACGCTTAAGCCTGAGAGCATCTATGAGCTACGCCAACGACTGTCTTTACTGTATTACAAGCACGGCTATGTAAACTCCGGTGTCGTAATTCCCACGCAGGACTTAGCCGACGGTAACTTAACTCTACAAGTGATTGAAGGTGAGCTTTCAAGTGTTGATCTAGAGGGTAATCGACGACTGAGTGACGCCTACATTGAAGAAAGACTGCGGCGCAATATAACCACACCATTGAACCTGGATGAACTTCAAGACAGTTTACGGCAGCTTGAATTAAACCCCTTGATTGGCCGAGTGAACGGCCAGCTGCTTCCAGGCCTGAATGAAGGCAGTGCTCGTCTTCGTTTGAAAGTCACGGAAGCCAAACCCTATAGAGCCACTTTGTCTCTAAATAACCACCGTTCACCCAGTGTTGGTGCCGAGCGAGCAGTACTCAGTCTTGAGCATATGAATCTAACTGGGCATGGCGATCTTTTGCAATTATCGGGAAGCATAAGCGATGGTCTGCGCGACGGCTATATTGGCTACACTCTACCGTTAACCGCTAGCGATACAACGCTAGCGCTGAACTATCAGCGAGGGTCATCCGAGGTGGTGGAGCGCCCATTCAAAGAACTGGATATAAAAAGTGATACTGAGGGCTGGGCCGCCTCGATAAACCATCCCTTTATTAATAGGCTAAATCGAAATTTTAGTGTCAGGCTTGGCGTTAGTCACAGTTCCAGTGAAACTGAATTGCTGGGCTTCCCTTTTTCGTTTTCGCTCGGTGCAAGGGAAGGAACGAGTGCAAGCAGCAGTGTGAGCGTGGGCGTGGAGTGGACAGAGCGTCGCGGCAATCAAGTGCTTGCGCTACGCAGTACTGTTCGCCATGGTTTGGACGCCTTTGATTCAACAATAATACCGGATGGCCAAAACACAGTGGACCTAACCACTAATGCGGAAATTCCGGAGTCCAAATTCACCGCTATTACGACGCAGCTGCAATTTGCGAAACGATTCAGCTATAGAAACACGCAAATGGTGTTCAGCACCGTTTGGCAGCAAGCGTTTGACCCATTGCTGTCGGTAGAGAAATTCGCAGTTGGCGGCGCGTTCTCCGTACGTGGTTTCAGAGAAAACCAGGTAGTGAGGGATAATGGTTTGGCGGCCTCTCTGGAATTTAGAATTCCTTTGTTTATTGATGAAAACGGTTTCGATAAGTGGAAAGTTACGTTGATACCTTTTATCGATTATGGTCGCAGCTGGGATGAAGACTCTGAACTTTCAACAAGCAAAGCGGTAGATATCAGCAGTGCCGGACTAGGTCTTGCCTGGAACCCGCACAGAAGTGTGGCCTTCAACCTTTTTTATGCTGAGCCCATTGAAGACGGCAATTTCAGCCCTCCAGGTGAGCAGGATTTGCAAGACGATGGCCTACATTTCTCTCTGAGATTTTCCTGGCCGTTTAATTAAATGGCAATCCCGCAAGGGACATGTGCTATAGCCTTTTTTATAGAGAGAATACAATGATTGATCGAAAACTGTTTGACCTTGGAATTCTTGCTTTTTCTGCGTTCATGTTAAGTGCTGCGCAGTTAACGATGGCTAAGGTGCCATGTGACGAAGGCGCACGGTACTATCGGCTGGCACAAAAATCCGGAGGCGCTCAAGATTTCGCAAAGGCGACTCTCTGGCTTACCAAGTCGGTAAGCGCGTGCCCGAGTTACGATGCCTATCACCTGCTGGGCGCTGCCTATAAAAAACAACGCCTGCTTGGTGAGTCTTTGAATGCCTATGAAAAGGCGGTGGAGTATGCGTCTGAAGCTGACAAAGCGGCTATTTCACTTGCACGCTATGGGCAGGTTTTATCGTTGAATGGACAACGCTACGAAGCGCTCACCATGTTGGAGCGAGCCATCGACATGCACTCTCAACCGCCTGCCTGGATTCGCAGCACAGCCAAAGAGTTAGATGTTAGCTTGGCGAGCAAACCAGTATCAAGCGAGTCGATCAAGCGCAGCTTAGCGAGTCAGGAATTCGGTCTTTTGTCGTTAACAAAATTTAGTAAAACGAATAAGACAGGGAATGGTTCTAAACCCATGCCTGCGAAAAAGACTAAAATCGGTATTCCGATTAATTTCCAGTACAACAGCGTAATGATGGATCAGTTAACCTCGGAAAACGTCGGTCAGCTTGGCGCCGCTCTCGCGGATGAAGCTTACAATGGACGAACCTTTACGCTGGTAGGCCATACCGATGTGCGTGGAGATTGGGCCTACAATTTAGATTTGTCTCGCCAGAGAGCCTCAGCTGCTCGCAATGCGCTGCTGGTCGCCTATCCTCAGCTTGAAGGCCGTTTGACGATAAAAGGCGAGGGAGAGACAAACCCCAAGTACTCTGGGGACAGCTTGCGCGAAACAGATCATAGATTGAATCGACGCCTTGAGGTTTGGGTGAACTAGCTGTACTGGAACTGGAGTTTTTTGCGCATTCTGCAAGAAAGAACGCCATGTCTCAGAAAAGATAGAACCGCTATGTAGATCTAGGGATGTCAGACTCGTGTGAAACTTTATAGCCGTTGTGCCTGAAGCCTTTAGCTTTTGTATATAATGCACTGAGCCGCCTTCGCGCCCGGCAACACCCCTAGCAACGGAAACACACGTGCAACTATCCGCATTCGGTAAAAAATTCTCATCCAATTCCGGCATTGTTAGCCTTATGGATGACTTGGGTGTTGCCCTAAACGAGAACCCGGACGCAATATTTATGGGTGGCGGCAACCCTGCTCGTATTCCTGCTGTAGAAGCTGTGTTTCGTGATCGCTTGCAGACTATTATTAATGACGACGCCCAATGCCACAGCTTGCTTGGCGTGTACCAAAGCCCTCAAGGCGATTTAAGCTTCCGCAAGGAAATGGCGGCCTTTCTGAAGCGCCAGTTTGGCTGGCCCGTTACCGAGGCTAATATTTCTGTTTCAAACGGCAGCCAGTCAGCGTTCTTCATCATATTCAATATGCTTGCGGGAATGTCTACTGAGGGCAGCAACAGACAGATACACTTACCATTGGCGCCAGAGTACCTCGGCTATGGTGACAGCGGCATTAGTGAGCAGTTGTTCTCGGCGTCTAAGCCCTCCATAGAGTTGTTAGACAACCATTTATTTAAATACCATGTTGATTTTGACAATCTGAACCTAACGGATAGCACTGCAGCACTGTGTGTGTCGCGCCCCACAAATCCTACAGGCAACGTACTGACTGACGCGGAGATCGCGCGCCTCGATAGGCTGGCGCAAGAGCAGAGTATTCCGCTTATTATTGATGGTGCCTACGGTTTGCCCTTCCCAAATATATTGTTTGAAGACGCCGAGCCGCACTGGAACGAAAACACTATTTTGATGTTAAGCCTATCAAAGCTAGGTTTACCGGCAGCGCGAACGGGTATCGTTGTTGCCAGCGAGGAGTTTAGCCGAGCCTTCAGTAACGCCACCACCATTTCCAGCTTGGCATGTGGCTCGCTTGGCCCTGTGCTGGTGCGCGAGTTGCTGAAAGATGATGTTCTAAAGAAACTCAGTGATGAAACAATACGTCCCTATTACAAACAGCGAGCCACCCAGGCCGTAAGTTGGGTTCGCGAGCTTCTAGACGATGCCTTGCCATACCATATTCACAAACCAGAGGGCGCGTTCTTCCTATGGCTGTGGTTCGACAAGCTGCCGATTAGCTCAGACCAGTTGTACCAACGATTAAAACAACGTGGAGTTTTAGTGGTGCCTGGTGAACCATTTTTTATTGGCCTTGATGATGATTGGTCGCACTCCAAGCAATGCATACGTGTATCTTATTCGCAGGAAGAATCCAAGGTACGACGTGGCTTTGAAATTATTGCCGAAGAAGTCGCACTTGCGTATGAGCAGGGTTAGATCGGAACAAGGTTGAAGAGAACGTCAGACCACGCCTTGTTCGCGCAACGCGGGCAACTCTTCACCCAAGCCAAGACTCGCTAGTATTTCTTCAGTATGCTGACCAAGTGCTGGGCATGGCCCTTGTATTGCCGTTACTGTTTTACTGAATTGCGCGGGTGGTCTGGGCTCTTGAATATTGCCAGCTACTGGATGAACAGACTTAACGAAAGTACCATTGGCCTGTATTTGCGGCTCATTCGGTAAGTCAGCCAGCTCATTGGCCTTTGAGCAAGGTACATCCTCTGCGTCCATTCGGGCTATCGCTTCGTCAACATCAACAAGCAACGCTTTCTCTTGCACCTGTGCCATCTTGTCCATCATTACATCTATGTTTATGTTCCTGTCCAGAGCAGACGCCAACTTCGGGTCACTGGAGTCAACACCAAAAGCGCGACAAACGCCGTGAAATTCATCGTCGGACAAGGGCGCGCAACAGCCCCAACCGTTTTTAAACTGCATTAGTTTATTACCCTTTGCAACTGATGCACCCGCCGCCGCACCTTCATCTAAAAACGTTGCTGCGCCGGAAGCATCCATCCATAAAAAAGCGACGGTAGTGTCAACCATAGAGAGTTGTATGTGCTGGCCACCGCAGGACTGTCGCTCTCGTGCAAACAAGGCCGCAGTGATTGCTTGAAACCCGGTCAGGGCCGTAAGCTTGTCTGAAATAACCTGAAAGGCGTAAATAGGCTCGCCGGTTTCAATATCTGCCTGGGTTTTGGCAACGCCGGCAAAGCACTGCACCACATTGTCGTACGCACGCATGCTAGAGCGTGGTCCGCTGTGGCCATAACCGTACACCGACAAATAAACCAGTTGCGGGAACTCCTTGTGTAATTGTTCGAAACCAAGGCCGAGTTTTTCCATTACGCCAATTCTAAAGTTATGAACCAATACGTCACAGTCGTTAAGAAGTTTACGAATAATATCCTTACCGGCGTCAGTTTTTAAGTTTAAGGTAATTGATCTTTTACCGCGGTTAGCGTTCTGAAACATGGCCGACACGCCGTCTTTCTGCGCGCCTACATACCGCATAATGTCGCCGATGCCCGGCGTCTCAATCTTAATCACCTCAGCACCTTGGTCAGCCATTAGCCCGGAGGCATGCGGCCCAGCTATTGCCGTGGATAAATCGAGCACTCGAATACCTGCCAGGGGTGCACTGAAGTCGGTCATGAAATCACCTTTTTTGTATTTGTTGCGTGTTCTTGTTATGGGCGCTTACTGAATCAAACTGCATTGTAGCGCGCCGAATAACGATTAGAAGGCCTAGCAGAATGACATGCAGTCCATACTGGGCAAATAGCATTGCACCTATCCTGACGCAGACCGTATAGTTTGTTCCTGCAACCAGTGCTACTTATACAAACAAGAATGACCGTATTAAAAACCGATACCAGCCAATTTCCTTCGCTACCCGACTATCCCTTCTCAGAAAACTACTTCAGTATCAGTGACCCTGACGTTGGTGAGCTGCGTATGCACTACGTAGACGAAGGCCCTAGAGACGCCCCAGTTGTGCTGATGCTGCATGGCGAGCCAAGTTGGAGCTTCGCGTGGCGAAAAGTCATTACGGAAGTAGCGAATGCAGGTTACCGAGCTGTGGCGCCAGACCATATTGGATTTGGTAAATCAGACAAGTTAGAAAACCGGGAAGACTACAGTTACGGCAAGCATAAAGATTGGATGGAAGCACTTGTACTTGGGCTTGACTTGAAGAACATTATCTTAGCGTGCCAAGACTGGGGAGGCCCTATTGGCCTAAGCGTTTTAGCGCGCTGTGAAGAGCGCTTCTCGGCTGTAGTTGTTAGCAACACCTTGCTGCCCAATAACCAAGCCCCACCAAAAGGAATAGCTGATTGGCCTGGCGATATTGTGACTAACTGGGTTGCGATGGTAAAAAAGCTTGATGACCTGCCAGTGGCTGATATCGTAAATGGTGTCTGTGTCTCGCCCCTGCCTGCAGAGGTGTTACGCGCCTACAATGCCCCCTTTCCTGACCCAACACACAAAGCGGGCGTACTGTCTTTCCCAGTGTTGATACCCATTTCTCATTCCATGCCCGGTAGCGAAGAAAACCGACAAGTTTGGCAAGTGCTTGAGCAATGGCACAAGCCCTTTGTCGTTGCTTTTAGCGACAGCGACCCAAGCACCGCACCATGGGCTGAGGTTTTCAAGCAAAGAGTGCCTGGCGCTAAAGCCTGTTCGCACCCGGTTATTGCTGACGCAGGACACTTTGTGCAAGAAGAGAAAGGCATGGAACTGGGCAAAATTATTGTTGAACAAGTATTAGAAGGGCTCTAATGGAAGGATTAATGTAATGAGCGAAGAACTAACGCCCCTACCACTCCCCGTGCGTATGATGAACATCGCCGGTAATGGCTTGGGCAAATTAGGCATAACACCAATAAGCCTTTCGGAAGACAAGTTGCTGCGGGCTGCAGAAAAAGAAACAGGCCTAAGCGACTTTGGCGATGACAGTTTTCGAGCGCCACTTGCCAGGCTGTTAAGCTCAATTGAGCACGAAGCACAGTTGAATTTAATGGGCCGCATGGTTGCACGCACTGACTTGCTGCGTCTTTTAAAAGGTCGGCTGCAAATTATTGATACTTTCAAGCAACACCCCGAAATTCGTGATGAAGAAATACAGCGGCCTATGATCGTTGTAGGCGCCCCACGCACTGGTACAACTGTGTTTCATGATTTGTTAGCGATGGACAGCGATAATCGAGTGCCACTCAGCTGGGAAACCTCAATGCCCTGCCCGCCACCTGAAGCGGCAACGTTTAAAACAGACCCAAGAATTGCGCAGGTACAAGCTGACCTCGACCAGGTTGACAAGTTAGTGCCTGACTTCAAGAAAATGCATCCAATGGGCGCAGAGCGTGCACAGGAGTGCGTTGCCTTCACCTCTTATCAATTCACTTCAATGATTTTTGATGTGCAATACCGAGTGCCCAGCTACGAAGAGTGGGTGAATACCGCTGATGTCAGCGATATGTTCACATTTCATCGTGAGTTTCTGCAGATGTTGCAGTGGAAAGCACCCGGTGCGCGCTGGGCATTGAAGTCTCCGCAGCATTTGTGGCATCTGAAACCATTGCTGGAGCAATACCCGGATGCTTTGATTGTACAAACCCATCGCGACCCAGTAAGAGTTCTTGTCTCCATAGCCAGCTTAATAGCCGCTCTGCGGCGCCTGAGCAGCGACAAGGTAGATTTGCATGACATAGCCAGTCACTACGCCAAATGGCTAGCAACGGCTTACAAACACACCATGGACGTGCGTGACAGTGGCTTGTTGCCTGAGTCTCAGGTGGTAGACCTGCAGTTCAGTGACTTTGTGCAAGGCCAAGTCGGCTGTGTGCGCCGCGCCTATGAACATTTTGGATTATCGTTGAAGGATTCCAGTGCCACCGCTATGCAGCAGTTTATTGACGACAATCCCGCTGACAAGCACGGTAAGCACATGTACCGCTTTAAAGACACCGGATTGGATTTAGATGAAATTCGCGAGTTGTACAAACCCTACAGTAGTTACTTTGATATAGCGCTTGAAGATGTTTAGACAGAAGTAGCTGCCAAGGAATACAGAGCAAAATAGGGAAAAGAATAGGTAGAAAAACGCAGCTAAACCAGCTCCCAATCGGTGGGCAGTACTCGGTCCTCAACCATCGCCAGTTGAATGTGCGGCGCGATAACAGAAAGTTCTTCACGACTACTTGAACTACCGCTCGTAGACTTGGAATAGAGTGCTCTGGCGTCAATGGAGCGGACCAAGCGCATTGTGCCGAACAAGGCCGATCGATAATAACTGATGTGACGACAGGCGCGACAATAGACAGTGAGTGATCGCTTGCCGTTTCTGTCTCTAACACTAAACGAATGTAGCAATCTACCGAGATCGTTTCCAAGCGGATCAATCGTCTGTTTTTTCTTGCATTTATTGCATTTTAAATTCATTTGAAACTCGCATATTTTTCGAATCTGCGTACTAAGAAGTTAATATCTTCCGCAATTCCAACTCGAAGGGCATAACAGTGGCAGAAAATACTGCGCGGGTTTAAGCCAAAATTATATAGGTACACTTCGCTTCGAAAAGCTAACTTCTGTAAACCGAAATGAAATAGTACTGCAGACGTAGACCGAAATCAGCGATCTAGGGTAGATGCCTTACTCAAAGGTCAATTGCGCTGACAGGCGCACTGCTTAACAAAGTACGAGTGTACTCATGCTGTGGATTAGCCCACAAATGCTCGGTGGCCGCCTGCTCTACAAGCCGTCCATGCCGAATAACCAACACTTTATCGCATAACACACGCACCACGCTAAGGTCATGCGAGATAAACAGCATGCTCATTCTGTATTTTTTAACAAGGCTTATGAGCAACTCAAGAATTTGCGCTTGAATGGTAACGTCGAGCGCAGAGACCGGTTCGTCGGCTACGATAAGCTCCGGACGGCTCGCAAGTGCGCGACCTATTGCAATGCGTTGACGTTGTCCGCCAGAAAATTCATGTGGGTACTTTCGTGCTAAAGAAGGCTCAAGGCCTACCTCTTGCATAAGTTCAGAAACTTTAGCATTAAGGTCAGATTTCTTAGCTATTGCATGGAATAGCAAAGGCTCGGCAAGCGCATCAAACACAGTCATTCGCGGGTTTAATGACGCATAGGGATCTTGAAATATCATTTGCATGCGCGTTCTAAAGGGGCGCATCTGCCGAGTGCTCAAATCGTGTATTGGTTCGCCATCAAAAATCACCTTACCTGCCGACGGTTTCAACAACTGCAGTACACTTCGGCCTATTGTTGACTTTCCTGAGCCAGACTCGCCAACTAATCCTACAATTTCACTACGCTGAATTTGAAAACTGACGTCATCGACTACGGTTTTTAACTGAATGCCATTAGCTTCTCGCACGCGATAACCCGCCGACAAGTTCTGTACATCCAATAACAAGGAATCTTCAGCAAGTGAAGCCTGTGCTTTCGCTCCTTTTGGTACCGCATCAAGCAAGGCCTTTGTGTACGGGTGACTAGGTGAAGCAAACAACTCTTCACAGTTACCCTCTTCCACCATTTCGCCTTTCTGCATAACCACTACCCGATGGGCGAGTTTTCGCACTACTGCAAGGTCATGGCTAATAAAAATTACGCCGATATTACGCTTTCGCTGAAGCTCAGCGAGCAACTCAAGAACTTGAGCTTGTATGGTTACATCCAATGCAGTTGTCGGTTCATCTGCGATGAGCAACTGTGGTTCGCTAATCAGAGCCATCGCAATCATTACTCGCTGGCGCATGCCCCCGGAAAATTCAAACGGATAACGGCTAATGTTCTCGCTAGGGTTACTAATCCCAACCTCCTCCAGCAATTGCAGGGCACGGGCTCGCGCTTGCTTACGCGAAAAAGAGGTGTGTTTTGACGTTCTTTTTAAAAGGGGCTCCAACAATTGCTCACCCACAGTCAGAAAGGGATTTAAGCTTGTCATGGGGTCTTGAAAAACCATAGCAATGCGATTACCTCGCAACGCTCGCAGCTGCTTTGCGGTGCAACTTAGTAAGTCCACACCTTCAAACAGCGCTTCACCTGACTCAACTCTGCCTGGCGGAGACGGTATAAGGCCCAGCAGTGAATAACAACTGACTGACTTGCCACTGCCCGACTCGCCAACAATGCCAAGAATTTCTCCGCTTTGAAGAGAGAAACTAAGATTGTTAACCGCGGTCTGCTTAACGCCTCTGGACTCAAAACTAACGCTTAAGTTGCGCACCTCCAGCAGAGTACCACTCACAGTACTGATGCCTTTGGATCAAGCGCATCGCGCAGGCCGTCGCCTAGGAAATTCAGCGCAAACAGAGTCAAGGCCAATGCCAGGCCAGGAAAAATCAATAACCAGGGAAACTCTTCCATGGTTTCGGCACCGTATGAAATCAGCAAACCCCAAGAAGACTCAGGCGGCTGAATGCCTAAGCCAAGAAAGCTAAGAAAAGCCTCAAGCAACATAACCTGCGGCACCGTTAGTGTGGCATACACAATAACCGGCCCAAGAGTATTGGGAATAACGTGGCGGCGTAAAATTGTCCAGCTGGGCAAGCCCAAGGCCACCGCCGCTTCAACGTATTCTTGTTGGCGAATACCAAGTACCTGAGCGCGAACAATACGCGACATGGTTAACCACTCCACCGCACCAATGGCGAGAAACAACAGCAGTATGCTTTTGCCAAACACCACCATCAGCAGAATGATAAAAATAATAAAGGGCAAGGCATAGAGGATATCGACAATACGCATCATCACAATGTCTACCCGACCACCAACGTACGCCGCAATAGATCCCCACAATACGCCTATCAGCAACGCAACGGACGTGGCTATAAAACCAACTGCCAAAGAGATGCGGCCGCCATAGAGAATTCGAGTCAACAAGTCGCGTCCGAATGTGTCGGTACCCAACCAATGCGCAACCGACGGAGGCGTCGCGCCTAGCTGCAAGTCTTGTTGTTCGTAGCCATACGGAGCAATCCATGGAGCCAACACACACAACAGTGTCAACAACGACAAAAAGATCAGCCCAGCAAGGGCCAGTTTGTTCTGTTTTAGCCGGTACCAGGCGTCAGACCAAAGTGAATTGCCGTGCGCTTGCGATGCTTGCGGCAAAAGCCCGTGCTCTTCTTGTGAGCTCATGAGCCATCGCTCCTGAGCTGCCTGCGCAGTTGTGGGTTCATCCAGTTCGCAATCAAGTCGCTGAGTAAGTTGAAAGCAACAATGAGCGCCGATAAAAAAATGGTTGTACCCAAAATCATGGTGTAGTCGCGGTTGAAGGCTGCCTGCACGTAAAAACGCCCAAGACCAGGAATTTGAAATATCGTTTCAACCACGAAGGAGCCAGACAGCAAACCGGCGAACGCAGGCCCAAGATAGGCGACAACGGGAATGAGACCAGCGCGCATTGCGTGTTTGCCTATCACCACAGGCTCAGACAAGCCCTTGGCTCGCGCCGTTCTTATGTAGTCTTGAGACAGCACCTCTAACATGCTGCCACGAGTGAGGCGCGCTAAATAGGCCGCATAGGCAGCACCCAGCGTAACTGAAGGCAGTATTTTGTCGCCGGGCAAATCGCCCCAACCAGAAACAGGTAACCAATCCAGCTGTATAGAAAAGATGAGCACTAACAATGGTCCTAACAAAAAGGTAGGCATACACAAGCCAATCATCGCGGCTGACATGGGCAGGTAGTCCTGCAAAGAGTTTGGTTTCAGTGACGCAAACAAACCCGCTGAAATACCAAACAACATAGCGATCAATAAGGCGTAGAAGCCCAGCTCGGCCGTTACCGGCAAACCACTGGCAATAAGGTCTTGTACAGCCCAGCCAGGATACTTAAACGATGGCCCCAAATCGCCCTGCAGCAAGTCGCCCATGTAATTGAAATACTGTTGGTACACCGGCAGGTCGAGATTGTATTTCGCTTCTAACGCGCGTTTTACGGCAGGTATAACGGGTTTGTCAGCGTCGAACGGGCCGCCCGGCGCCAAGCGAATCAGAAAAAATGTCACTGTGATAACAATCAGTAAAACCGGTATGGCCTGTAACAAGCGAGAAATGGCGAAACGCAGCATCTACTTATTGCCCTTATGCATGGTCTTATCCATGCTCGTATTTTGGGGCTGAAGAGACACGTAACGAAAGTTAACGAAGTCCATATAGTTGGAAGTAAGACCCAATACCGATTCATGCACCAAGTGCTTACTGGCGTAGGTGAAAATGGGAAGGATGGGCACCTGCTCCATCAAAAGCTCTTCGGCCTGGTAAAACACCTCAAGGCGTTCCTCGTGAGTCTTTGCGCGCGGTGCGGTTTGAAGAACGAGCTCGTCAAACTCCGAACTCGCAAAGCCGGTTTTGTTGTGCCCTCCGCCTGTGGTCCACATATCTAGAAAAGTATTAGGGTCCACGTAATCCCCTATCCAACTGCCCCTGGACAGCTCGTAATTTCCGGTTACCTCTTCGTTAAGGTACACCTTCCAGTCTTTGTTCTGAATTCGAACAGATATGTTTAATTCGTCCTTCCACATTTGCTGCACAGCAATGGCTATTTTTCTATGCTGGTCATGCGTGTTGTACTGCAGCTCTATTTCAGGAAAACCCTTTCCATTTGGGTAACCCGCGGCTGCCATCAACGATCGCGCTTCTTCCGGGTTGTAGTTTAATAAGGTCGGCGGTTGATAACCCAATAGGCCAGGCGGGGTGACAGCATAGGCAGGTGTGTAAATACCATTAAGTACCGTGTCGATTAATGTACTTCTGTCAACGCTCAGCGCCAGTGCGCGGCGTACTCTTTGGTCTGAAAGTGCCGCAACACGAGTATTAAGCCTATAGAAATAGGTGCCCACGTAAGGCTCTATTCGAATACGTTGCGGTTGCTCTTTTCTATACCACGGTATTCGCTCAAGTGGCACTTCCTCGGTACGGTGCAACTGCCCAGCGCGAAACATTCTCTCTTCAGTGGTTTGCTTGTCTATGGGGTAAAATCGTATGCCATTTAAAGCTACTTTGTCTTTATTCCAATAGTGCTCATTGCGAACCACCGACAGCACTTTGAAAAGGCGCCAATCTTCCAGTCTAAACGCCCCATTGCTGACAATGTTCTCGGGTCGAGTCCAGCGTGTGTACGATTCGTCAGCTTTACCAAAGGCCTCTATGGTTGCTCTGTGCACAGGAAACATCGATTGATGGTCAAGCAGCTGTAAAAAGTAAGGGGTTGGATTAGCAAGCTCTACTTTTAGCGTATGATCATCCAGCGCTTTGATGCCAACTGCATTAAAGTCGCTAAGTTCGCCTGTAAAAAAACGCTCGGCGTTCTTAATGGCAAAATACATGAATACATATTGCGAACCCAGGGCCGGCTGCAGCGCTCGCCACCAAGACCATGCAAAGTCATGTGCCGTTACCGGGTCGCCATTAGACCACTTTGCATCGTTGCGAATGGTAAAAAGATAAGTACGGCCGTCGTCGCTAATCGTCCATTCGCTTGCTACTCCTGGCTCTGGTATTAGCGTTTCCGGATTCTTCGTCACCAAGCCCTCAAACAAGGCCCCCGTTATTCGAGATTCTGGAACACCGGTCACAAGGTGAGGATCAAGACCAGAAGGCTCACCGTAATTACCAAAGTGGAGGATTTGGTCGCGGCTTCCACTCTCAACATTGCTCTCCCCCCCTAGGCAGGCGCTAAGCAGCAGGGCGATAACGCAGAGTCGAATTATAGTGGTTGGCATGGCAGCTGATGCTACCACAGCAGATTTAAAAAATAGCCGTCAGAATTGCATTTGAAGCTCGCTAAAAACAGCCGAACATAAACTAATTCTGCGCGTCGAGCAGCTCTACTGGAGAGGCTACATAGAGCATTTGTTGTTGCTTTCTGGCCATCTGCGCAGCAACTAAGGCCTCATCCATCCAGGTTTGCGGTGAATGAATATCGTGTTTCTCTAGCTCGGCGATGCCGACGCTTAATATCAAGTACAATTTCTTGCCATAAATCTTAAATGGAAATTGCAGTTTCTCGGTTAAGCGGCCACAGAATTGCTGAAGTGACTCGCTTTGCTGCACCGGGTTGTACAACACTACAAAATGATCTTCAGCATTGCCTCTATAAATAAGCGCGCGTTGACTCATCAACTGATCAACTCGTTGGCAAAAAACGCGCTCTAAACGCCTACCGAATTGCGGGCCATAGGCATTCACCAAGGAGGCCAAATTGTCCAACTGAAAATGAAGAAGTGCCGCATGGCTTCGGTGCAGCTGCGCCTCGAGGTCAATTTTCGCTTCCAACAGTGTGCAGAACTGCTTATAACCGAGCAAACCATGATTGGAATGCGAGAAGCGATGGCTGCTCTCCCTTCGGTCCATGGCAAATTGTATGGACCTCAGCAAGCGCTCTGAGCCGGTGCGCGATTTTATCAGGTAGTCGTCGGCACCATGCAATGCTGAGTCCAGCGCTAAATCGGTATCCTCGACACTTGAGAGAACGATGATAGCTTGTTTAGTCACATGCTCGTGCAATGTGTCCAGCACTTCAAGGCCATGACCATCTGGCAAATGCATGTCGACTATGATTAGTTCAAATGCCTGAACGGCGAGTAAGCTAACGGCTTCTGCAAGGCTTTGCGCGTGCGTTATTTCGAACTGATGATAAGGTGCTCCTTGTAACAACAGAGAGACTTTTTCAGCGTCGTTAAAGTCACCCTCTATATGCAATGTGCGCAAGCCACGAGGGCGCATTGCCTGGCTTTCACGATTTACAAACGATTCTTCGATTAGCTGTTTCGCTGAGTGCATAGCAAACGCTCCTGGCCGCGACTTTTCTCGTTAGTACACCACGTTTAGGTTAAATAGTTAATTTCGTCAATTTGGTTTAAAAGTGAGCTTGCTTAGTAAACACCGTTGAATTGAGCTCTAAAACACTGAAAAACCGCAACTTAACAACTAACTAATAACGGCTGTATAGCGAATTGTTATGAGCAATGAATGGCGTTAGCTTCAATTAGTCTAAGCTTCGCTTACCTGCCGCTCATCCACTCGCCTGTCCGATTACACTAAAAACCGTTACCGGCTACCGATTGAAATGCCTATTTCGTCGCAGTTTCAACTGCAACAGCGCTAAAAACGTCTCAATTGGACTATGTTAAACGCAGAACCCACAACGTTTTGGCTATTCGTCAATGAGGTACTCAAGTGATTAACTCGGTTCTTTCTGCAGGTCAAACAGGTTTACAAGAAGGCGTTAAACGCGCCGAAGAAGCGGCACAAACAATTGTTGGTCAGGCCAATGTAGGTGATAGCGCCGCCCCGCTGCACAGCCTTAGTGAGGCGGTTGTTGAGTTGAAAATTGCTGAAACCCAGGTGGTTGCAGCTGCCGCAGTTGTTAGCAGTGCAGACGAAACGCTAGGCTCGCTAATAGACACCTTTCAGTAACACGGCTTTTCAATACCGTTAGATGAATATTCAATCCACCAATTCCGCGCCGTTTTTGCCGCAGAACTACGGTGCGGCTGAGTCGCACTCACTACGAGAGTTTACTCCCGCCGAAGTCAAGCCTTTGGTAGAAACTCAAGCCACCGACAACAATTTACAACAATCTCATTCTCAACATCAATCTGACTCTAAAACACCTGAATATAAAACAGGGCCAGGTGGGCAGCCTGAAAAAGATCACGAACACGCTGAAGCGGCCAGAGATGCGAAAAGTCAGGCAAACGACATTGATAGCGCAGAAGCACAGCAAGAGAAGGCCATCATTGCTGAACTCTCTGCAAGAGACCGCGAGGTACGCGCACATGAACAAGCGCATGCCGCCGTAGGCGGACCGTTCGCAGGTTCACCTCAATACAGCTTTCAGAGCGGTCCTAACGGTAAGCAATACGCAGTAGGCGGAGAAGTATCAATATCTCTCAGCCCTATTGCGGGCAATCCTGAAGCAACAATACGTAAAGCGGAAGTTGTTCACCGCGCGGCGTTAGCGCCAGCAGAACCATCATCTCAAGATCGCGCGGTTGCCAGCCAAGCAACACAAATGAAATTGCAGGCGCAAATTGAACTGCGCGAAGCCGCAGCAGAACAACGCGCGCAAGACGCCAAGACAGCCGCTGAAACAGAGACTGCTGACATCACGGGTCCAGTTGACTCTTCAGCGACTGCGGCAGCGGCTCGCTCAGACAAAGAACAGGACTCAAAAGAAAGCGCAAACACGCCAGACAATTCCCTCAATGACAGAGTAAACCAACGCCTAGCGCGCGAACTGATGACGGCTGCGTCAGTTAATAATGATCAAGCGACCACCGTGGATGCTCTCATATAGCGGGCAGCTCTTAGCTCTCACATGCGCCTTACATCTATATTAATTTGCTAAGCGAATCTGTAACCCCGCCTTTAAGCAACTTGATTTGGTTTTCGAGCCAACCACTAAGCCAGAAATTTTCTGATTGCGACAGTAGGTCTTCGTGTACCGAAATACACAGTGATGTCGCGGCAGCATGAGAAGGCTCGGCCCCTAAGACAATGTTGAGCAGATGCAGAGCTTGCTCAGGCTGCCCCGAGCTTTGCTTTTCAGCCGCTCTCGCTACTAAGGCATCTGCGCCGGCCAGGTCTAGTAGATCTTTGTCTATCGCAGTAGCCGGAACACTGTACAGCTCGGTTGTGGATTGATGCTTAAACCAACCTGCATAGTTTTCCCAAATGGCGCGAATATTCCAGCTAACTTTTCCGTAGCCTTGCCCCACTTCCAGTTCCGCGGGCAGCTGAATTTCCTGTTGCAACGTGTTGAGGTCTTTGCCGGCGTTCATGCCTTTGACGGTTTCGTCATGGATGTAGAGAGTTGCGTCGCGGTAGGCTGTTAGTTCTTCTTGAATAAGTTGAGCGCCTTCTACGGCCTGATGATGACCATACAAAATGACCTCAGGGCCAAGATCCATCACTAGCTGCGCGGCCGCTGCACAGCTGATGGCATCGCGATAACGATCGCCACGAATAGTCACCAGATTCGGAATGTGGCCAAAAAAGGCCCCGAAGATATTGCCCGTTAAACAAATCTTGTCGTCAGGCAACCATACGATCAAGGAGTCGTTGGTTTCTGCACCTGGTGCTGCAATCAAAACGACGCTAAGTCCGCCCAAGGTCAGTTCATGACGTTGATCAAAAACAATATCTGGAGTGGGCTTATCTTGCGGATTGATATCGGTATAGCCTTGCTTCGCATAGTAGGTGAAGTCTTCGATAAAGCTGTCATGAAACCGAAACGCCGATCGTGCTGCGCGAAAAGCCTGCAGCCTGCCGTCGTATTCCTGATGCTCTTGATTGCCAGCTTGGGCAATGTAGCTTAGCCCTGGGTTTTTATCCCTAAAGAACTGCATGCCGCCAACATGATCTACATGACCCTGGGTAGTAATCGCGTACTTGATTGGCGCGTCGGTGAACGTACTGTAATTGCTATGATGCACGGGGGCTTCAAAACCCATGCCGGTATTGATTAGAATGTTGCCGTCTGGAGTTTCCAGCAAATACGAGTTGGAGTTACCAGATGACTCAAGGACAAAATCATTTATTCGTTGAGATACGCCGAATCGAGCTGCGGCGAGCGTTTGTGGCCGAGCCGTGTAAAGAGGAGTTCGCATTACGGTACTTTTCCTTAGGAGCGTTGATACACGCACTTTACCTGATTGCGTAAAGCCGTGAATTACAACATCATGAGACTCATGAACACACTGTCAAAAAACTCGAAATCCATTCAGCGCGAATGCCCATAAAAGCGAAGCTGGTACCCGTAGCAGACTCAGCCTTATTGGTTGAGTTCGACAATCGCATAGACCCTGTTGTTAATAGCCAGGTGCTTAGCTTGATGCATGCCATACAGGGTGTTGTAGACGCTAACGAGCTATCAGGCTCGCTAGCCGGAATTGTGGAACTGGTTCCAAGCTACCGTTCTCTGCTGGTGGAATACGACTGTACGCGTCTTGCCCTAGACGACTTAAGTATTTTGGTAAATAAGCTTCTCAATTTGGATGACAGCTCTGCCGTAGCAACGCAGCACTGGCGTGTGCCTGTGTGCTACGGAGGCGCTGCAGGCTGCGATCTTGACGAGGTTGCCAAGCTGCACGACATAAGCACAAATGAGGTGATTCGCTTGCACAGGGAGGCTGAGTTTCGCGCCTACATGCTTGGTTTTGCCCCAGGTTGGTGCTACCTGGGCGGCCTACCAGAAGCATTGCACACTCCCCGTTTGGATGCCCCTCGATTAAAGGTGCCTGCCGGCTGCATTTCGATAGGAGGCCAGCAAGGAATGATTGGCGCATTGGAGATGCCTAGCGGCTGGCGTTTGCTAGGCCAAACACCCATTCGAAATTACGACCCGACCCGCGAACCCCCATTTCTTATAAAAGCGGGCGATACCGTGAGCTTTTATGAAATTGATGCGAACGAGTATGACCGCCAGCAAAAGGCAGCCGTCAAAGGCGAACTGACGATTGAGCCAGAGCTCGTATGACTGCCGGACTATTGGTTAAACATGCCACGCCACTGTGCCAGCTGCAGGATTTAGGGCGTATCGGTTACCGCGCGCAAGGAGTTACTCGCAGTGGCGCAATGGACCGCTTCAATTTGAAAGTAGCCAACGCGCTGGTTGCTAACCCATTGAATACCGCCTGCCTTGAACTAACGCTCACAGGAGCCACATTCGAACTTACGGCCACCAGCGCCCGCATAGCCTTAGCCGGCGACTTCGATTTCAAAATTAATGGCATTGCAAAGGAAGTGTTCTGCAGCCATAGAATTGTTGAGGGTGATACGATTGAAATTGGCGCACCGCAAACAGGATTGCGCGCCTACCTGGCGATTGCCGGCGGTTTCGATAGCTCACCGATACTCGGCAGCTGCGCGACACATACTCGTTCAAAATTGGGCGGCTTTGCACACGGTATAAACTTTGGCGAAACGCTGCCTATTAAAGCGCCCATCGCAGTAAGTGGTCATGAATGTAGTTTGCGACAAGGTTTGCGTCGCGGCCCTAAGGAAATTGTTCGAGTTGTTGCTGGCCCACAGCAAGAACATTTCTCCTCATCAGGTATAGAAAGCTTCTATACCTCGGCGTACAAGGTAACAGATGAATGCGACCGCATGGGCATTCGGCTGGATGGGGCACGAATAGAGCATGTGGGCGATGGCAATATTATTTCTGACCCGGTGATGCCAGGCAGCGTTCAAGTACCGGCCGGCGGCCAACCGATTATTCTGATGGCCGATGGTCCCACTACTGGCGGCTACCCAAAAATAGCAACCGTTGCCAGCGTAGACTTAGCTGTTTTGGCCCAACTTGCCCCGGGAGCAGGGCTTCAATTCGAACAGATCAGCGTAGAAGAGAGCCAAACACTCGTGCGTGACGAAGCGCGCTTTTTCGCGAGCTTGCCACAGAGACTGGATCGTTTTTGACGACCTAGCTTCCAGCTTTATTTACCGTGCCATCATTGTCAGGTAAGTAAGTTTGAAACATTTCGCCCAGCTCACCGTCATCGTGCTTGGGGATGCGATACCAGGTTCGAATGGCAAGCGAGCCATCCGGCTCAAATCGAAATGACTCAATGCTCGGCTCTACATACTGCTCGCCGCCTTTGTTCACTTGGTTTTGCATTACCCAACACACCTCGTTACCTAGAACGAACAATGTTTCTTTCCTTATGTTGAACTTAACGTTGGGTTGAAACAAGTCCCAGCTGTCTTCACAGCAGTGTTTAAAACCGAATTTCTCTGGTGTAGCCACCGGATCAAACATTCGAACGGCGTCGCCCTGCACTACTGTTCGGTAAGAGTCGATCCAGCCCTGCTTGTCACCGGCATTCCAAAGCTTGTCGTAGTTATTAGCCCAGGCTTTTAATGCCTCCTTACTCGGTATTCTAGAACTCATGGGGTTTTACTCCTGTTTCATAGTTTGTATTTAGCGTTAGGATTCAGAAACGCCCTCTTGCGATACGTCGGTGGTTTCGAGGTGGTCAATGAAGATGGGCGAAGACCAGGCTCGTTCGCCAAGCGGTGCGAGGCAATCATCACTTTGATCAGTTCGGTTATCACCATAGCAAGGGTTTACCTTTATGCAGCGCCCGGCCTCATCAAGTTCACAGCGTACACCGCCGCCATTAATTGCGTCGCTTTGCGCCTGAATAGCCCGCGCATAGTAAACATTTTCGCGTCCAGAGCTAAGGAACTCAACATCGTCAAACTCTACGGAACAAAGCGACTGCGCATCATCACATTGAAATGTTTTCCATGGGTCTTCTATAAGCGAGCCTACGTCTTCACCGGCTTCAATCTGCGGCCGTATTCTAACAATCTCTATGCGCTCTATGTCTTTACGTGTATTAGATGGGTTGTAGCACTCTCCGCCACATAGTTGTTGCAGCGCGTCGACGCCCATCGCTTCTTCGGCATAGCTTGGGCAGCCGGGTAATTGCTCGAATGCCCCTGCCGCTTGCACCCTAAACCGAGGGTTTGTTGCCAGAGAGAATTCCGAGCCCATTGGTTTAGGCGCTGATTTGTCTGTGATTTCTTCGAACCACATCAAGGTTCTATCACCGGAGGTGCCGTAAACGTTCTTCGCGCTCATCGCGTCCCAAATAGAATCACGGTCACGCCCTTCGCTGTGCACTGCAACCAAACCACCTGTCATCCAGAACGATGCTTGACGCTCCATGTTGCGTTGCATATTCAAACCGTATTGACCAATTTCTGCAGCCGGCATTGACTCAGCTTCTGGTTCACGTGAATCGCGCATCATTCTGGCCGCCATTTTTTCGTTTTGCAGCATCAAGCCGTCCACAAGCCGGTTGCGATCAAGTTCCTTGTAACCTGTTCCTGGCGCGGCGCCATGGTTGTCACTGGAACCGATAAAACCGAAGCGAAATCTCAGAGGTTTATTCGGGTTGTCGAAGTTAGTAATGGCAAGCGCATATTGCGCGGTGGTTTTAGGTCTATGATCCATCGGCTCGGCAAAGCAATCTGGGCAGAGGCCGCAATTGAGCCAGTCAGACACTTGTTGGCCGGGTACCGTCAGATGCCCGGATATTCCGGCGTCAATAAAATTTTGTCTAGCGTCTGCTGCTCTGGAGTAACACTCGAAAGCGTCAGTACGGCCAGCTACACCTTCAGTTAAGCAACGTTGCTCAATAATACGACCGGCTTGCTGGCAACAGGGCAAGTAGTCGTCAGTCGATTCTGGGCAGCTTTGATTGCCTTTGTCGTCAATTTCGACCGAACGCCAATTGCGGTACTCTTCAGAATTACCATGCCCCGAATACACTTCAAACAAGGTTTGTAAGCGAGGGTCGTGCTGCTGACTATTAAGCTGCTTATCAAAGCTGGTGCCTGGCGGTGTATTCATACCCCATGAATTTCCATGCGGTACTACCAATGTGTCAAAGCCCCACTCATTGAGCTTGCCAAACAGCTCCTTTGGGTCGTCGGCAACTTCCAGGCAATCGGTTGGCAGGTCGCGCGTGTTGATATTTTTTTCACAGATTGGCGTGTCACCAATCTCTTTATAGTAAGTGTCTATGCCTAAGTAGTAGTCGCGATTTTCGAAGTCGTTAAGACCCAGCATTAATTGCGCAGCTCGCCCCATAGGGGCTTCGTTTAGAAGCTCTCGTGGTGCTGCAATGGCACGCGCCGGTACCTTGTCATCCGCTGTGTCTCTGAATATTACGTTCTTGTGGCCATAATGTTTTGTGCGGTCTACATTCACCTGGCTCCATTCCCAGCCTAGGAAAGCCACCATGTCCGGATTGGCAGGATTACCAGAAACCGCGTTACATTGCCGTATGAGGTTTTTGGTCTCCGACCAACGCCGCGGCGTAACACCTTCTGCGTGGTCGTTGATAGACCAGAAATCAAGTGCCGAGCAGTAGCGTGCGTAATCGCAGGCTGCGGCTGGAGGTGTGAGTCCCTGCCCACCTGCTGCAGGCATTGCAATAATAAAAGCATCGGGCGAAAAGGTGGTGTGTACATGCAGGTCGCCAAACAGTATTTGGCTGGCTGAAGCTTTGTTCGCGCCCAGTTCATTTTGGGCGAGTTGTTTGGCGCTCAGCACAGCCGCTGGCAACTCAGGCCCCTGCACCTCGCCAGCTTTCTGGGGGTCACTACACGCCGTTAGCAGCAATAGCCATACAACAACAAAAACCGGAGCACGCATAAAGCTATTAAACGATAACAATAGTTCGCCCCACTGTTTTTCTATCGGCCATGTCTTGCAAACACTGTGGCAGGTGTTCAAAGCTTTCTGTTCTTCCAACAACGGCCTTAAGCTTACCCTCGTTAACCAATTCTACCAATTGCTTTGTTATTGACTCACCCAGGTTTCTGTGTGGAAAGTTCCAGCCCATCGCCTCTTTAATAAAAGCGCCGGAGGCATCATCGGCATACGCCAACAAAACGCCACATAATCTAAAATTTCCTAGTGCTATTCGACGTGGTACCAGGAATTTTTCATCGGCCACTGATTTGTCGGAGGCAAAACCATTCATAACATAACGACCGTTATAGCGCAGGCAATTCATGGATTTTTCCATCACCGCCTCTCCTACATTATCGAACACTACATCAACCCCTTGCTTGTTGGTTAGCTCCATTACCTTTGCTGCAAAGTCGTCGGTTTCGTAATTAATCGTCGCATCGGCACCGAGCGAGGCGCACAACGCTAACTTCTCATTTGTTCCGGCTGTAGCGATGACCCTGGCGCCACGCAATTTCGCTAGCTGAATGGCCGCTGAGCCTGCGCCACCGGCGGCGGCATGAATAAGCACCGTTTCATTTTCTTGCAGGTCGGCTCGATCATACAAACCTAACCAGGCAAGATGAAATGGAAAATACAAAGCGGCTGCGTCAGGTAAGGCAACAGAGTCTGGCATTTCAAACGCAGAGACTATTGGGCACACGGCATACTCAGCAAAGCCTCCATGGGCGCCAGCTGTGATGGCAACCACACGCTTGCCGGCCCAGCTTTCGGCCCCGGCACCGCACTGATGAACCACACCCATAACCTCCATACCCGGGCTGTATGGCAGCTCTGGCTCCACCATCATGTTGCCACCCTTAACACGCTCAAGGTCATTCAGGTTAAGGGGTATTCCTTGAACCTTTACCAGCACCTCGTTATCACCCGGCTGAGGTATTGGCACCTCATCAAGCTTCAATGCTTCAAGTGGTTCTGCGTAGTACTGTGTGCGCCAGGCGCGCATTGTATCGGTCATGTGTTCTCTACCTGCTGTGGTGCATTTTAATGTTGGCCGTTAACACTTTGCTTTCTATACCTCGCTGGGCACAACTTTTTATGCTTGGCTTTCTATACCTCGCTGGGCACGGCTTTTTATGCTTCGCTGGGCACGCCGTAGTGTTGTTGGTATTTTTCGAAGAAATGTCGCTCAGACACATCCGACTCGTAACTGTGTTTGCCAAACTTACCTTGTGGCTTGTCCGCAAGATACTCCAACATATTCGTTTTTGCCGCAGTGCTTAAGTTCATCCCGAAGTGCCCATAAATCTTCTCTACATTGGCTATGGGATCTTGAAGAAGATCGTAATAGTGCGAATCGCAAATACGCGCCTCTGGCACTATTCCATCGGCACGTTGTTGCATCACTTTTTCTAGCCGTTGCGCGGTGGGCACACCCATTAGAATGTTCTCAAATGCGACCGCATCAAAATCTCGATTGCTGCGCATTTTATATATGCAGGCCATTAAGTTGCTTGCCGATGCCATGCATTTAATCGGGTCTCTGTGCGTTTGCACAATGCTGGCGTCTGGATAGGTTTTTAGCAATAGATCGAGATAGTTCTGATGTGCCGGAGCTTTGAGCAACCATCGGCTGCGAGGGTTTTTCCATTGCAGAACCTGAAGAATAGTTTTATGCCACTCATAGGCCGGCGTTAAATCCGCGCTTGCGTGCCAGGCTCCGTAATTATCTGTCATCTGCATGCTCGCAACATGATCAGATATAAAGCTGCTGCTCATCAGCAAACCGCACTCAGCTGGAATCTGACCACCCATTTCATGCACGCTGGCGAACTCTGGCACCAAACGTTGCCACTGGGTAAACATACTGTGTGCTTTTTCTATGCGGGGGTCTGTTTCATAGCTGGCCGCCTCTGGCGGTGGGAAGGGAAACATAGCCTCCCACATCAGAGGCACGCCTACCTCAGGGTCTTGAGCCAACACTTCGAATAGAATACTGGTTCCTGAACGCGGCAGCCCTACAATGAACATAGGTGCGGCGATTTCCTGCTCGGCAATTTCCGGATGTCGCTGAATCAGATCAATTATTCGTAACCTGTTTTCAAGCCAAATCAGCAGGTCACTGCGCGCAGCCACGCGTCCTAGCAGGGTAAGTTCAGCAACTGTATCTAGGTCTTTACATAGAATTTGCAGTGGCTCGCGCCAGTAATCTTCACCAAAATCATGCAGCCCGGTATTGCGCTTGGCATCGCTAACCAGCGAGCCTATATTCAATGGCAACACGGTGCGCAGGTTGATATAGTCGCCTTCGGCGTTCGCCTGTTGCACCCATTGAGGTTGTGTTGGTCCGCTCATTGCCCACCCCATTTACAAAGCGTGTTATGTGTAACGCCAAAGGTTATTATCAGCGCTCACCATAGTAGTACAGATCGATTATGAACCGTAAAGAAATCATTGCCCAACTCACAGCACCCGGCCAAGCTTACGAACTTGTTAATGTTGAGCAAAATGGCCAAAGCTGCCGCATGTACAAGAATATGCCGGCCACGCTGAAAGACTTGTACGAATCGGGGCGCAGTGAGCTTCCATTCATTGCCTATCTTGATGAATTGCTGAGCTATGAAGAAGCATGGCAGCAATCTTGCAGTATTGCTGCTGTCTTGATTGAACGCTTTGATGTTAAAAAAGGCGACCGTGTAGCGATTGCGATGCGCAATTACCCAGAGTGGATTACCTCGTTTTGCGCCATCACGTCAATAGGTGCCATAGCCGTAGCTGTGAACTCGCACTGGCAGGGTAAGGAGTTGTGTTATGCACTCAATGACAGTGCGGCCAAAGTTCTGATTGCGGATCAACAACGTGCTGAACTCGTTGTAGAGCATGACGATTGCCCGTCCTCGCTGTCAACACTAACAGTTCGTTCAACCAATGAGCTAAATTCACGCCTGACTGCGCTCGAACCACTAACACAATTGCACAGGTGTGACGAGATGCCTTCGTGCGTACTTACGCCGGACGACTCAGCCACTATTCTATACACCTCCGGTTCTACCGGTCACCCAAAGGGCGCTTTGTCCTGCCATCGCAGCGTGCTCAGCGCACTTGGGTCTTGGGAACTTGAATTTCAAATAGGTATTGCGTCTAAGAGTATTGAGAAGCCAATCCTGACGGAGCAGGCATCCGCTTTGTTGGCTATTCCATTGTTTCACGTAACAGGTTCACACAGTGTCTTCCTCATGTCTTTTCGCGCACAAAGAAGACTAGAGATAATGTACAAATGGGACGCTAAACTTGCCGCTGAAATGATTGATAAAAACCAAATTACGCAATTTACGGCAACGCCAGCAATGACCGGCGACCTAGTGGCCGCCGCCCGTGCAGGTGGGTATAAGCTGGACTCATTACGCCTGGTAGGCGGTGGTGGCGCACCACGTGCGCCCGAACAGGTGCGCGCCATAGATGAAACGTTTTCAAACACTGCAGTGAACACTGGCTGGGGCATGACTGAAACAAATGCCATTGGCACGTTTGCAGGAGGGAAACACTACCTTGAAAAACCAGCCAGTTCCGGCGCATCCGCCGCCGTACTAGACCTTCGTATTGTGAATGAATTAGGCGTGGAGCTGGGCACAGGAGAACGCGGAGAGTTGGAAGTACGAGGTACCTCAGTCATTAAGAACTACTGGAACAGACCAGACGCCAACGAAGAAGCTTTTCATGATGGTTGGTTTCGCTCAGGAGACTTGGCGTATATCGACAGCGACGGAGATGTTTTTATAGTCGATAGAATAAAAGACCTGGTTATCAGGGGTGGTGAGAACATTGGTTGCGGCGCGGTTGAAGCCGCAATTCTTGAGCACCCAGCGGTGCATGAGGTAGCGGTATATGGAGTGCCCGATGAACGTTTAGGCGAAGAAGTCGGCGCTAGCCTGTATTGCCTGGAAAATATGCCCGCTCCTGATGCCGATTCATTGCGAGAGTTTTTGAGTACGCGCTTAGCGCGCTATGAAATTCCACGTTACCTTACTTTTGCGCCACTACCGCTGCCACGCACTGAGTCGGGTAAAATATTCAAGCGTCAAGTGAAGGCTGAGGCGGCTGAGCTATTGGCCGGATAGATGACGGAGACCAAGAGCGGAAGTTGAGTTTGTTGTACTGGCCCGAAGATACACGCTAGAAGACGTAATCGACCGCTTGATAAGGATGAAATTGCCTGTCTTTTGTCTACGTTAAATCAATGCACACTACCCGCATCAGGGGCCTTAGAAACATTCACAGCGGCACTGCTAAAAAGTCTTGCTACATCAATCCGATCTAAAACGTAGTTGGTGTTACAGAAATCACAGCTGGTAGAAATATTTCCTTGTTCTACAAGAATAGATTCCGCAGCTTCTTCGCCTATTGAGCGAATCGCTCGTTCAACCTTTTCATGCGAGCAGGAACAGTCAAAACGAACCCTCTTTGCATCGTAAATGCGTAAATCTTCTTCGTGATACAAGCGATGCAGCAAATCTTGCGAGGGTAGCTCAAGTAACTCTTGATTCTTAATTGTGTCTGCAAGAATGCAGGCATGCTCCCAGCCGTCCAATTGGCTTCGCTCAGATTGCTCGGTTTCTTCCGAAGGCAAACTTTGAAGCATTAGCCCCGCAGCTGTTTTGTCGTCGACGGCCAACCATAATCGGGTATTTAGCTGCTCTGATTGCGCGAAATAGTGAGTTAAACACTCCATCAGTGATTTGCCTTCTAAAGGAACCAGACTTTGGTAGCGCTCACTTCGAGTAGAATTAGGTTCCACGCTAATCGCCATAATTGCTTGACTAGCTTCGCTGTTTTCACGGGTTGCTGGTTGGAACAGGTCTTTGAAGCTCGCGTTGTTAGCTATATCGCCCTCCCAATTCGCCATGCCTCTAATGGAACCCTCTGAAGTAGCTTGAACGACGAGCATAGATACTGGTGCGGTACCGTGAATTTGTAGTACCAGAGAGCCATCAAACTTCAATGAATCGGCCAGCAGGCCTATCGCCACTAAAGCCTCACCCAATACCTGTTTTACCGCGGGCGGGTAATCCGCCGTGTTTTGGATGTCTTGCCAAGAATTGCTGAGTGAAAGCCACTCGCCTCGAACATGAAGGTTTTCTAGTTGAAAACGATGGAGTGAATCAGACATAGATGAAAGTAGTGTTGAACAAATACGAATCTTAACGCAGCTTAGGGCAGTACAGTAACACTTTCAACGGAACCGAAACAGAATAAGGGAAATTGGGGTCAGACTGAAGCTCTCCCGGTTTAACGGACACTGTTAATCAGAGGCAAAGCCTCATTAAGGAGTGTTCAATAACAAATACGCGCAGAGCCTGGAAAACCTATCCCAAAGAGTTCAAACCGGAAGCTCTACGGCTGATGGAGGCCCCAGGCAAGCCCGCCAGCGAAGTGGCTATGCCGCTTGGCATCAGGCGCAATCAACTCTACAAGTGGAAGGAGAAAATGATCAAAAAAGGCGGCAAAGCGCTTCGCAAGGGAACAGTCGTGAAGTACACCTTTATCCGCGCTCACCGTGATGAGCATGCTGTTACCCGTCTGTGTGATTTACTGAACCTTTCCACCAGCGGCTATTATGGTTGATGTGACCACCTAGAGAGCAGTCGAGCGAGCGAAAACCATGAGCTCACCGAGAAGATTCATCACTATCACCATTGTTTCAATAAAGTCTATGGGTCGCCCAAGAACCACGAGGAACTGCCGGCGGATGGTGAGCGTTGCAGTGTTAACCGGGTTGACAGGCTGATGAAGCAGGCCGACATCCAGTCAAAGCTACGCCGTAAATTTGTGGTGACGACAAACTCAAAGAACACCACAGCAGCTGCACCTGATTTGTTGCAGCGCAACTTTTTCCGTGCCATCTAAGACGGGCAGTTTAGCGCCATTGAGACAACTTCATGGCCTTAAGCCCGCAAGCAGCGCAAGAGCCACCCCTAAAGTCTAACAGTTTTTAGCAGATCGAGTGCCGAGGTGCACACCGTACATCAGCTTGTATAGGTTGAGTTGCGATAATTGAGAGCATTCTGCGTCGCTTTTAATGATAACTTTTTCCACGCAGGATGAAGGGTCACTACAAAGCTAAGCCTACGTTTTCCTACCACCGGGCATCAACCCCCTACAACCTGACGGACCTACTTTGAAGGTAAGGCTTCCACTAGTATAGAATTGACCCTAAAAAGGTTCGGTTCTGTTGCTGGTTTGATCTAGACGTCTTCGACTAGCTCAATCCCCGAAAGCGGACGTAGAGTTTGCCTGTCGCTGCGCGTGCTTTGTGCCCAAACTGTACGTAAGAAGTTATTTAACTTGGCCACCTTCACGAGAAAATTTCTTCCGGGAGAAATATAGGATATTCATGATCCAATACATAGTTATTATCAGTATCAACAGTGTTGGTATGCCCACAATATAAAACAGTTGATCTACTGGCATTTCTCTAACGTTAAAACCTTGAGCCTTTATGATCTTATCGGTGAGTGCTAACGCAGTCCAAACCAAAGAGAATCCAATTCGCCACACATGTCTGATGACGCGTTGAACACCGGTCAAACCTGCTCTTCTCAAGTTACGGAGATCCCCAATAGCACAGAAAACCGCAAAGCCTGCCCAAAAGAGGTAAATACCTGGAGTACCAGCTTCAATACTGCTTGTGCTCAGAATAAATGCCGCTATCCCAACCGCCATTATCCAAGTGAGTGCCGCTTTTTCCAAAAAGCCAGTTTCGCTAGTTTTTCGTTGGGCCGTGAGCCACGCGGTAAACACGGTATACATGACCACAGCACTCAACAACATATCACCAGAGGACTCTTTAATTGTTGCAGCGACGAAACCGGCTATCAGCATGATCAGCATAGAAACCGTAAAGTACCTACCTGCCTTTAGATGCAGCGCAGCTCCCTTTACAGCAAACAAAGCAACAACGGCAGCAACCAATCCAACAGTTCCTGCAGGCGTATGAATTAGCCAAACTATCGTCTCTTTCATGAAAATGTAGATACCATTAAAAGTTGTGGAATAGTATTGGGATAATTGAAATCTAAAACTTCGCTTTCAATTTTTCACTTGCCAGATAGCCGTACTGAGTTTCTTTGTGTTCTTCGATCAGATATTCGTATAGCGTATTGGCAATTTTTTGTTGTCCTAGTTTTTCATGCGTTTGCGCTTTCAAATAAGTCAGCTCCGCTTTCATTTCAGGCGCCGTTTGTTTCGCATTTTCCGCCCTAGTGATTAGTTCTAACGTTCGTTCATATTCTTGAAGCTCGTACTTTTTGTAAGCGTCAGTGACGGATGTGCTTTGAATAAGGCTCGCACAGGCCCCCATAGAAAGAGTTAAGGCTAAGAGAAGTACTTTCTGAATAGTCATTTACTAAGAGTCCGTTATTTGTTTGAGGTAATCTGCAAGGCATATGCTATCAATGCATAAACAAACATAATAGAATGAATAATGGACACCAGATATACGTATTCGCATGGATTGGAGATCGGTAAAATTTGACTGGAATCGGGCAAGGGCCTTTTTGGTGACTGCCGAAGAAGGATCTCTTGCGGCTGCGGCTCGTGCTCTTGATATGACGCAACCTACTTTAGGGCGTCAGGTTGCGGCTCTCGAAAAAGAAATTGGCGTCGATCTCTTCAATCGCAGAGGCCGAGGGTTGGAGCTGACCCCGAACGGGATGAACCTGGTTGAACACGTACGCGCGATGGGAGATGCAGCGAGCCGGTTTTCATTATCGGCAACAGGGAAGTCGGATCTAGTTGAAGGAAATATTTGCATTACTTCTACTGAGCTCCTTGCAACATATGTCTTACCGCCAATGATTCAGAAGTTACGGCAAGCAGAGCCGGGTATCGAAATTGAAATAATTTCGACAAATGACGAAAGCAATTTGAACCGTAGAGAAGCTGATATTGCCGTACGCAGCTTTCGACCATCACAGCCAGAACTAATCGTTAAGAAACTCAGTGATGTAAGAGGTCACCTCTACGCTGCAACTACCTATCTCGAGCGTCTGGGTAATCCCAAGTCTATGGCTGAGTTTAACAAAGCCAACTTTATTGATTTCGAGAAGTCAGGCCATCTGCTCTCTTTGCTCAACTCCCGAGGCTTTGAGTTAAGCACTCACAATTTTCCCGTTGTGACCAGAAACCATGTAGTCCAGTGGGAACTAGTCAAGTTGGGTGTTGCAATTAGTGGGATGCCGGAGATGATCGGTGATCTCGAGCCTCTAGTTGAACGTCTTATTATTCCGGGTTTAGCTCCCATTGAGGCGGAGCTCTGGATCGTGACGCATCAGGAATTAAGAACTAGCCGACGAGTTCGAACGGTATTCGACTTTTTCGTTTCTGAATTCGCCAATTATCTGCCTCAATGAGGAATGACTGCATTTGGCCGAATGCTGCTATTGATATCTAGAAATCTGAAGTTCCGCTCCAAGGCAAAAGATGCCTGCCGGACCGATACGACCAACATAGACTTGAGTGATGTAGAACAGCACACTGTATTAATTTCTGCGACACAACACATACCCTAAACGACAGCCCTCTTAGCTAAAGCCAATAGAAGTTAGTATTTCATCGATTTTCCGTAGGCTTTAAACGCTATAAAATCAGATAGCGCCGAGTTGTTCGACAATAGTCTTCGAACGCCGCACCATGAACCCTTCGCAAGTAAGGTTCCTCTATATTTCTAACAATAAATTCAATGCTAATCCAACAGATTACAGCACAGGCCCAAATCGCTGGCTGCGGTAATGTCACACACATTGCAATCCAGTAGAGCAGTATTCCGAAGTAAATCGGATTTCTGGATTTTGAGTATAGGCCCGTTAAAATTAGATCAGTGCTTTCGCTTTGTTTTACCCCAATTCTCCAGGAACGGCCCATTTGAACTTGGGCAATAACAACAATTGCAATACCGATAAAACCAATAGAAAGAGCAACGAAGCGCACGAGATCGGACACCGTGTTATCAACAGGAAGTAGACCCGTGTCGTAGAGAACAATTAACACAGTGCTAACCAGAAAAGACAGCAAGAACATTAAGCCGGGAATTTTTTCTGCCAGAGGAGCAGACGAACTCGCCAAGCGCGCGCCGTGGTCACCTGTGAACCAAAATTGAATGGCTATCCGACCTATTACGGCAAATAGTATGAATGTAGAGGTAAGGAGTAATGACATGGCTCTAGCCCATATTTGTTAAGGAAGAGCTGAAGCCTAATACCTCTAGTTACTAGAGGTTCAAGTATTTTCTAGTGAGTGATGAATTTGATGCACTCACACACTTGTTGAAATTATCTAAAAAGCAGGAATTCGCTCTATAAGTTACCTTCAAAAACGACCACGTTCCTTTTTACTAAGCCGAGTGATTCGTAGAATTTAATAGCCGTGGTATTTTCAGGCTCAGTCGCCACCCAAACCTCTTCGGCCCCTCTTTTTCTGCCAATATCGAAAAGAGCATCCAATAGCTTGCTGCCTATGTTCTTCCTTTGTAAGTTCTCCGACACTGCCAAGTCATCGATGTACAACTCGGTATTTTTATCCGGATGTTTATGAATCACTCCCAATACCTGGCCTATCACTAGTTTATTAAACACAGCAACTAGCATTATATGGCTCTCTTCGTGCACGTATTTTTCTAGAAGGCTAGGTTCTATTTTTTCATCAAATATTGCTTCATCAATATTTTTTAAAACGGCCATAGTGTCTGTACTGACCGTTACAATTTCAATGTCTCTTAAATTCATTCTTATACCTCTGAGGTCATAACAGGCGAATAGAAAACTATTTTCTGCTTAGCTATTCGATTTACAGCTCGTAAAAATTATAGAGTATTCAGTATCAGGAAAAACACTGGATGTACCTCAAAAAAGAACGACTAGCCTGTTTTAGCGTGATAAAGTGGTAGTTACTAAGATAGACCTCCCATCGCGATGGCTCTCACGTTATATTGACAACACATCAGTTCACACTGGAAATTATTTATGGCCCTATCAGAAGCTACAAGCTCAGTTAATTTCTTTCTCGACGGTAACTTTGCGCCTGTCTCCGAGGAACGTGACGCGAGTGACATGGAAATTCGCGGGCGCATCCCTACGGACTTAGCAGGTCACTTCTTAAGGGTTGGGCCAAATCCAGTTCATATTTTTAGCGAACAGGCATACCACACCTTTGACGGTGACGGCATGATTCACTCTATTGAGTTTCGCGATGGTTCAGCGCATTACCGCAATCGTTTTGTTCAAACCGAAGGTTTCAAGCTCGAACAGCAACGTGGAGACTGGTTGTACAAGGGCATGAATTCGATGATGGACCCTACGCCTTCTCGAGTTCCTGAGGGTGCACCGGCCGATAAGAACCTAGCGAACACCGCTCTTGCCTTTCATAACAACACACTTTATGCGCTTCATGAGCCGTCGCAACCAACAATAATACAACTACCTGGGCTCGAAACCGAAGGAGCCACTGACTTCAACGGCAAACTGCAGCACCCGTTTACTGCCCACCCCAAAGTGGATCAACACAGCGGTGAGATGATGACTTTTGGTTATGCCTTTGAGGTACCCTACGTTAACTACTCGGTTATTGATGCTGCTGGCGAATTGATCCACTCCACGCCTATTACTATTGAGAAGCCAGTCTTCATGCACGACTTTGCCGCGACAGAGAAGTATTCTCTGTTTCTAGACTTCCCCATTACGCTCGACATAGAACGTGCAATGGCGGGCGGTCCCGCACTGGATTTTGAGCCGGAACACGGTTCGCGTATAGGAGTGATACCTCGCTTAGGTACTGATGCCGAGGTGCGTTGGTTTGAAGTAGACACCTGCTCAGTAATTCATACCGCAAATGCTTGGGACGAAGATGACGAGGTTGTTTTGCAGGCTTCGCGCTCTAAAACCAGCGACATAGCGGGCGCAGGTTTGGCTGCAGAAAATCTGGCGGATACTCAAGGGCAACTCTACCAATGGCGCATTAATTTGAAGACTGGAGCTATTAAAGAACAACTGTTAAGCGAGGTGCATTGTGATTTCACTCGAGTGAATGATGCCCTTACCTGTCATAAAACGCGTTACGTTTATGGCGCTGTATTTAACCCAACACGCCCATTCACCTTTGATGGTGTGATGAAGTTTGATAACGAAACGCAAACCACAGTCACCTACAGTTACGGCGAAAAGCGGTTTGGAGGCGAGGTTGTGTTTGCGCCAAAGCTGGGTTCACAGACAGAAGACGATGGCTATCTCATCTGCTTTGTTCAAGACGAGGCCGAAAACCAAAGCGAATGTTTGATTCTGGATGCGCAGGATGTAGCCGCAGGACCAGTCGCGACAATTTTGGTACCTTACCGGGTGCCGTATGGCTTCCACGCCAGCTGGGTTGGTGACATGGGCTAGTGTCATAAAATAAATTGCAGAGACGTTTTCTTAGTAGGCTTTGATCAGTGTGAAGGAAGGTTCGGAGACAGAGTTAACTAATACGCGACTGATTTATCGACGTTTTGGGCCGCCAACGGAAACACTGCAATTAGAGTTTGAAAGTTTGCCCCCGCTGCACTCAAACCATCTGCGAGTGCAAATGTGTAACCATCCCCTAAATTAGGTAGATGTCATCTTAGAGTTTCCCAGCGTAAACTACTCGTCAGGAGAGCAGAAGATGAAGAAGTCACGATATTCAGAGAGCCAGATTGTTAAGGCGCTGAAGGAAGTTGAAGGCGGTCGGAACGTCAAAGATATGTGCCGCGACTATGGTATATCAGAGGCGACTTACTACAACTGGAAAAGCAAATACGGTGGCATGGAAGCCTCCGATGTAAAGCGACTCAAAGAGCTCGAAGATGAGAATAGCCGCTTGAAGCAGATGTACGCAGAGCTGAGTTTGGACAACAGGGTTCTGAAGGATATTGTTGAAAAAAAGCTGTAGCGCCAGCGGTGCGGCGTGAGCTCCACGACCATGCCAGACAGGTTTTTGGTATGAGTCTCAGACGAGCCTGCCGCCTCGTTGGCATCAGTGACTCAGTGTACCGGTATACACCGAACGCGAATCGAGACGATGAAGTGATCGCGGGATTGCAGTCCGCTATTGAGCGGTATCCAGCGTATGGGTTTCCGAAGCTATTCAAGATACTCAGGCACTGGGGCCACTCCTGGAATCATATAAGAGTACACAGGGTGTATTGCGAGTTGAATCTGAATAAGCGAAGGCGAGGCAAGAAACGGCTGCCAATCACTCTGGAAATGCCAATAGCCATCAACCGCTGCTGGTCCATCGACTTCATGGGCGACAGTTTGTACTGCGGCAGGCGTTTTAGGACGTTCAATGTGGTCGATGATTTTGGTAGAGAAGTATTGGCGATAGAGATCGACATAGGCTTGCCTGCTGAAAGTGTTGTGCGGGTGCTCGAACGAATAGTCGCCTGGCGTGGCTATCCGAGCAAGATGAGGATGGACAATGGTCCGGAGCTAATCTCTACCACCTTGGCCGAATGGGCTTAAGATCACAGCATTGAACTTGAGTTTATTCAGCCAGGCAAGCCAACTCAGAACTCGTATGTGGAGAGATTCAACCGCACCTATCGAGATGAAATACTGAACATGTACGTGTTCAAAACGCTCACAGAAGTGCGCGCAAGAACTGAAGAATGGATGAACGAATACAACGAGGAAAGACCTCATGATTCACTTGGTGATCTAACTCCGTTGGAGTTCATGGTCGCCAGCAAACGGCCAGGCAACTCTAATTTAGCGTGCCACTAAAGAAGGGATGGTTACAGTGTGAAGGTGCGTAGTTTTCGCTACCTTATTTTCTGCAGTTAACACAAGCAACCTGAAAATTTAGGCGCTCTCTTTATAACTTACAAAATGCGCAATAAAACCAGTTAACACCCTAGTCGTGCATTCTTAAGCTGGGTTACTCTACTTTTCTTCGCAAACAAGTCTGCGGGTTTACGAACAACTGGCATTCCCGTCCTTCTACTCCATATGACTACCTTATCAGCAAGTGATAATAAGCTTGGATTGTGTGTCACAAAAATACAGGTGATTGGCATAGCTCGAAGTGCATTCATGATCTTTAGTTCGCTTTCCTTACCAACATGCGCGGTACCTTCATCCAAAAATAGAACCTTCGGTTGCTGGTATAAAGCTCGCGCCATTAGCACGCGTTGTTGCTGCCCAACCGATAATGATGTACCCATATCAGTGACCAAAGTGTCAAACGACATCGGCATTCGCTCTATCTCATGCAGTATATCCGCCGCAATACAAACCTGCCGCACGCGCTTTATGTCGGGCGACAAATCGAAGAATGTTATGTTCTCCAACAAGGAGCCACTGAACAAAGTGTCCTCCTGCATTACTGCGGATATTTGCGCACGATATGAACTCATCCCGAGCGATTTCAGATCCATCCCGTCAATCGATATCGATCCAGAACTAGGCTCAGATAAGCCCATAAGTACAGTGAGAAGCGATGTCTTACCAGAGCCTGACGCTCCAAATATCGACACGAACTCACCGGCCTCGACGGTCAGGTTTAAGTCCGAGAATATGAGCGGATCGTTATTCGAGTATCTATAACTCAGGTCGCTAACTTCTATACTGCCTTCAATAGGTAGCAACAGTTTGGATTTACGGTCCGAACCTACTTCCTTCTCGGTTCGAGTGATGTCAGACAATCGCTCCAGGTGCAGCCCAATCATCAGGTATTCCAGCAATAGATCGACGATAGACGTAAATGACTTACTGAAATGAGCACGGTATGCTATGAATGCAAACAACATACCTATTGTCATGCCGCCAGCGAGCACAATTTTGGCGCCTAGATACACAATCAAAATGTACTCGACTCCTTGCGTAACACCGTGCACTGATTCACGGGTGATATCGAGCCGTTCTACTTTAGCGCCTGTGTCTATAGCTCTAGAAAATTGATTCGCCCATACGGTTTGCCGATCCAACTCTTTGGCAGCCAATTTAACGCCTTGAACCGACCGAACGGTTTCTATAAAGGTGGACTCCACCTTCGCTTCCGCAACTAAATGTTCCATGTTTGCTGCACGGAGGCTCCTAAACTGAATTATCCTGAACGCAGAGTATAGCAATGCCGCAATAATGACGACGGATGCTAGCTTGGCCGAATAGAAAAACATTAAGGCAATTGTTAGAAGAGCGAGCAATCCGTCGATGATTCCTGAGATGAACCCATTGGTCAGGAAATCCTGCAGTGGTTTGAGCGAACCGACTCTGGATATAAGGTCGCCAATGTGTCGCTTCTTAAAATAATCCAGTGGCAGTCGCAGCAGGTGGTGCAACACGCTGTTGCCCATGTTGAAACTGAGCTGATTTGAAATAAACAGGTTGGCGTAGCTCCTAACGGCCGTCGTCAGTACATTGATGAGTGTTACCGCCAGAAATCCGAGGGCCAATATTGTTACTAGGTCCTTATCGTTCTTTGAAAGTACTTCATCCACGACAACCTGCATATAGAACGGCATGGAAAGTGCAAATATCTGTACTAGAACCGAAAGAACCAAGACAAGCACTAAAGAGGAACGAAGACCTGCAGTTTGCCCCCAGAACGCCAGTAAGCTCAACTTCTTTGAATTATCTTCTTGGCGAAACTCTTTTCTGGGCGCGAGCTCTAGCGCTACACCAGTGAAATGTTTGCTGAAATCGTCCAAAGAATAGCGTCGAACCCCGACGGCAGGATCGTAAATTTCGATTTGATTAGAGCGAGCTTTCGACAGCACCACAAAATGATCGAAATCCCAGTGTATGATTGCGGGCAACTTCAGTTGACCAATGGCCGTCAAGTCCACCTTTACGGGTCTGGCTGTTAAGCCAATGGACTCGGCCAAGCCCATGATTGAGCGCAGGTTGGCGCCACTGGAAGAGATACCCATGGTTCGTCGGGCATCAATCAAGTCATTGTGCTGGCCGTAATAACTGGCAACCATCAAGACGCAGGCGAGACCACATTCAGCGGCTTCACTTTGCATGCAAAGGTTGATTTTCCCCGTACGAGAACCATTTGCCATTAGCTTGTTCTCCCGCGTAAGTTGTAGAAGGGCTCAAGCAACCACTGCGCTAGACTGCGACTCTCGAGTATTATGTCAGCCTGAAAAGCCATACCCGAGCGCAATGACCTCTCGGTTCCTAACACAGACATGGTTTTGGCGCGCAGCTTAGCCTTCGCTACATAAACAGAACCCTGTACCTGCATTGGTGAAAGTAGATCGTTGCCTGTGATAGGTGCTTCGGAAATTGAGCTAATTTCGGCCGGGTGGGTACCAAACTGTTGGTGTGGAAATGCGTCGAATCGAACCCGAATAGTCTGGCCTACCTCTACAAAACCAATCGCGGAACTTGGCAGTAGTAGCACGCCCTCTATATCAGAACCCACAGGCTCTATGGATACCAGTGGCTTGTTGACAGCTATTGATTGGCCTAATTCGTACTGCAGGCTTACGACACGACCATCGACCGGCGCTACAATAAGCTCGTCCTGCCGGTTTATAGACTCGGTTATTCGGTTTGAAATATCAGACAAAGACGTTTCTATTTCCGCTATACCATTTGCCGTTCTGTCTGGTAGCTGAGCCAGTTGATAGCGAATCGTATTCTGTGATGATTGCAGCTGCAGAACACTCTGCCTGGCCTCGATGAGCGAGCGTTCCTGATCCAGATGCTCCGCCTTCGACCGCAGCAATTCAGACTTTGCAATTGCTCCACTGCGTGCGAGTTTTTCTTTTGAGCGACGTAAATCGCTTAAAACTCCGACACGTTGTTGTTGTTTGCGCTCGAGAGACTTCTGCAGCTCTATATTCTCCACAGTTTCAGCGAGTTGCTGCTCTAGCCGAACGTGCTCTCTTTCTTTGGCCACCCGATAACTCAACAGTCTCTGCCGCAGAGTATTTCGCTGCTTTTTCAGCGAGTTGAGTATCTCCTGAGATGCATCTTTGCCACCTGGGAGCAGCTCCGAATACGACACTATAGCGAGCGGTTGTCCGGCAACAACGTCTTGGCCATTTTCAACCATCATTTTGCGTACAATCGCGCCACTGCTTTTAGATCGTACTACCACCAAGCCGGCGTCCGGGTTTAAGTAGCCTGTCACGGTCTGCTTTCGCGCATACTCGCCGGCCCAAAGAAAAATGCCAGCCACTAGAACAATACCAACAATAAGAACTGTTAAATACGTTAGGCCAATAGGCTGAACCCTGGTTGTGTCGCCATAGAACTTCTGCGATGCGTATTGTAACGATTCCGCTCGAAATAGATTGCTAACAACACTCATTGTGCGCCTCCTTCGTACAGCATTTCTGGCACTAAGGGCCAATTGTGCCATTCACTCGGGTAGAGCTTGAGATATCTACCAGCCGTGTCAATGAGGTCTCGCGCTACCGAATCAAAATAGTCCGCACTGTCTTTAGTGCCTCTTGGCCTTGCAAAACATTGTTGCAGTTCACACTGAATACCTGAGGGCGAAGATGTGGTGATAAATGGTACTAGCAGGGAATTAGTTATGGAAAAAGCCGTAATATGGGCCTTTACCCATCGAACTCTTCTATTGAGAAGGTCTGTTTCATAGTAGTCGTTTTGGTCTTTCGGTTGATCATAGAACATAACGACCATCGACTTATTCTGCAGCTCTTTACATACTTGCTGAAAGCTTCGCAATCCATTCTGCTCAATGAGTACGACATTAAAAGGTAAGGATTGGATGCTTGTAAGTTGCTCTAGCTGCTTGTACCCCATGCTTTTTGGGTGCACAAGCACGACACGCTCGCGTCTAAGCTGAATGGCTAATGCTGTAATAGCTGTGATGTAATCACCCATGTGTATTGTGGCGACGACAATGCCTGCGTCCCTTTTATCGATGAATGCGCGCAAACGCTCTATGTCCTGAATTGGTAGCTCATTTGCCTTAAGAACAATGTCTTCCATATTTGCCTTTAGTGTGCTGTCCCAATGTTGATTAAGGGCTTCCATAGACATTTCCCGGTTTGAAGCGATAAGGTTTGCCATAGTAGGTGACTCTCGTAACATCCATTGCACGCAGTGGGATATCAACTCCTTGCCTTCGACTGCGCTTATCGCTTGAGAACTGGTGGTTTTCATAATGGCTCTGGATTTGACTGCCTGTGCTTCAAGAGTGGGTTGCTACACCGACACTTACTTAATGTGTCTTTTTTAGAGCAAGTTTCTCGAGATAGGTCTCAACCTTCAAGTCGCTCGGAAAAGGAAGTCGTTCGAAAAAGTATGGAGCCAGGCAAGCCCAGCCCCACACAACGTTTACTAATTTTTAGTGAAAAAATCAGTATCGACTTTAGTGGTGCTTACGTCTCCACCAGGAGAAAAAGCCTTTAGCTACTTTAACGGCAACAACGGCTGCTGCTGCTTTAAATAGGAAAAAGCCGAAAAAGCCACCGCTTACAGCGTCGATTTCTTCTTCGGTCATCGCTTGGATGCCAGGGTTTTGATCAATCATAATTACACCTCTGTTTAGTTAAATAAATCAAAATTATGCCTCCTAACTATTTAGGCTGCGCAGTGATAGTACAATAAATAGCCAATGAAAAGACAGTGATGTTGCTACCGAGTATCGATAAAAAAGCCTATATATATAGCCTTTTTACGAAATTCGGTAGATATGAATCGTGAGGGAGAAGTATGGTTAGATTAGGGCGAAGTGATTACTGAAAGGCGAAGGAGTGTTGAATTAAAATTTACATTCCAATGGCTAAAAATAGACGAGTCAATTTTACAAATTTTCCGCGAAAAATTGAAATTGGGAAAAACTGTTTCTCATATTGCCCTATTGATGAAACTATTTTTTTTCACTAGTTCACTTCAGTCTTTGCACTGTAGAAATATGCGACATAGGTTTTCTGTAGATCGAAGGCACTATGCCAACTCTGCTTCGAAAAAGTTCACTGAATCGAGATTGACTTTGATATCCGCATTGCAGCGCTATCTGACCAATTGTCAGTTTTGTGTTGTCGAGCAAGTATAATGCGTGCTCTAGCCGAGCCTCATCCTTTATTTCCTGCAAACTTATACCTTCTTTGGCAAGTCTTCGCCGCATGGTCGACTTGCTCATTGAGAGTTTAGAGGACAGAATATCAACGTTGTTTTCTGCTGAGAAATTCTGGGAAATAATATTTTTCACGCTGTGCTTCAAAGAGCGTTCAAACATCAACCCTGGTATATCTTGGTAACCTTCTGCGCAAAGAAGGTCTATAACTTCTTTTCGACGATGTGAGTAATCGGCGCTGGGCGAGCGTGCGGCCCATTCTAAAAATTGTTTTAGGCACATGGCGAACCTGTCGCTAATTGCGCCTTGTACATGATTTAGCATCGAGCTCGAAACACCATATTTCTCAGTGCAATCCCTATCCTCAAACTCTATTGCGATTACCATGTGTCTTTGCTCTTCGGTTTTTTCGATAATCTTGAACTCGGTTTTCCGTGGTAGAAAAAGAAAGCTCCCAGCGGAGCAGATAGTATGTTCTCCGTTATTTATGGAGCATTCGCCAATGAGTACAATAAGAAGTAGGGGTTTGCTGTGAATGGATTTCTTTTGCCGTATTGAATCGTTCGATGAATACAGGGAGATTGGCGAGCACTCTGTGATGCCGTCCAGTTCCTCAAACGAAGATATCAGGCTAGTTATCGCTGCGTTTGAATACTCCGATACGACTGGTTGTACTTCTGCTTCCGTCGGTTTCATGTATCTAAGCTTTTCAATTCTCATGTTTTTCGACCTTTCTTCCGCCATTCATTGGCGGAGCTATTAGGCTCCTTTCAAGAAACTAATTTCGAAAACCTATAACTGGCATTTTTAATGTCCCCCTCAGGCAATTGGTAATGACCTGTAGGTCAGGACCTACCCAAAATTCGTCTTAATTGAGATTGCGCTCGCGTAAATCTAATCTTCGATGCGAATCTTCGGCGCTTTTCGAGTGGGCCGACCCGAAAAACAAAATGTGCACTACCAATTTGTATCTGATCCATGTCACCAAGATAGGACGACAGCTTTCTGACCCCGTTGACATATATTCCATTAGTAGAGACGAGATTAACCATTTTCCATCGCCCTGCAGCGCTGATAAGCTGCGCATGCCGTGTCGATACTGTTTCGTCGTTTATAACTATGTTGCAGGCCTGATCACGCCCAAGTTCCCACACAGAAACCTTGGGAGCAGTGCTCATTTCCAAATCTATTTGAGACGTCACTGATTGCACACCTAGTCGTATCAAACGGGCAGTGTTCTTCTTTGGCGCTTGTAATTTATGAAGTGCGAGGTCTACTTCCAAGAAGGAATCAGCGAAGCTGTCGCAAAATACGGTCTCGCCAATACTATTGTGTTGCTTCCAGCAGCCTGGAATTTGATTGTCAGCCATTTGTGTAGGTAGTAGTGTGTATTCATGCGTTGCAAATCTAAGCACGTCACCTGGGTGCACTCGGCTCTTTGTCGTCACCGGCTTACCATTGAGGAAAGTAGAATTGCAGGATTTCATATCCTCTAACACTACCAGTCCTTTTCGACAGTACACGCGCGCATGCAAGCGAGAGACTGCAGGATCTGCGATAATTAGATCGCAACTCGGTGCTCTACCTACAGAGAGAGTCGACGTTAGCTCGATCTTGAGTCCTTCGAAGTCTATAAGTTGATACTCCTCTGTTTCTCTCGATTTGGCACTTACCTTCGAGCCAACTGATATAGGTTTATTCACGTTCTCTCCTTACTTAGTTACTTAAGGTTTCACTTAATGCGATCTGATGGAGATTCTTACTATTCAGAATAGTCAGTGTGAGCGGAAGTTTATAAAGACTATTGATTGTTACGCGCTTCAGGTTTTCGGTATTAGCCACCGGCTGCAGCGCTTTGACATTCTCATTAGTGTTTGGGTTACTTCAAGAGCTCGCGGCAGAGTTGCTTTCAAAGCTGCTTTCCGCTTCACGAAGCGAAGCCTGATCCTTGCCAGTCGATAGCATGCGTGACAATTCGAGTTCTCTAAATGTCCTGGCGTCATCGGCTTGCACTCCTTGTTCAACTTCGTTAATAAGGATGTTGCGTAGCTTTTGCAGTCTTCGGTTGCCCGGCATCAAACGTTGTCCACGAGACAAAAACACGTCGGCCTTATCAAGCGCACCGATTTTCATTTCAGTTTCCGCCAGTGCTGCGTACTCATTTCCTATTGCTTTAATGCCGTCCCATGCTTCCGCATTTAACGGGTCAATACTTAGGACCTGTTGATAGATTTTCTCCACATTTTCTATAAGACTATCTTGCGTGCCACTGACGCCAGATATGAGTCGTGCTTCAGCTAGAAATCGCCTGATACGATCAGCTTGTTCGGCGTCCTTTTTCTTCTGGCGTGCAATCAATTGTTTTGTCGATTGCGGATTCTGGGTTTTCGCTGAATTAGTCGCTAATTGGCGGTCGCTTCTTTCAAGGTCGGCGATAAGTTTATAGGTGCTTTTTCCTTCTGGATGCGTTAAGTCAACCTGGTATGCAATCGCTATCAGACTTCTCGCTTTTGCATAGTCCTTTACTATGGCCGCTTTTTGCGCTCTGTTGAGATACGAGCTGGCAACGGCTCGAATTCCGCCTAATGCCAACTTGTTTTCTGGATCAATTTGAAGCACCGCCTGGAATCGGCTAAATGCATCATCTCCGTCCACAGTCTTGTATCGATTTTCTCGCATTGCTTTGTTAGCCTGCTCAATGCTGGTAGCTATTAGAGTCGCCTTTTCCTCCCGACGCGCTTGGTGTTGTTCGGTTTGGAACACCAATGCTCTTAGCTCTTGTTGTTGGCCCAGCAATTCAGCGTCATCTAGATAGAATGCTATTTGGGTAATGCGATCAAGCCCGGCACTGGCCGCTGCGCTGTCACCGGCGGTTATGTGCGCCTTTGACTCGGCCAGGTAATTTTCCAGCAAGTCACGAACTCCACTAATCGCTTCCTGATTCTGTGGGTCCCACGCAAGCGCAGTAGTAAAGAAGAATTGGGCATTGTCGTCGAGCGGCGAATGGAGCCGCTGATCAAGTAGCGCGGCCTTTCCTTGCTGTACTAGATTGAATACGGTTTGATCTTTAACTGAACTTACCTTTGGTGTAACTTCAGCTGTAGGCGCATAGGATGCGTCATTGATCGCCCAGAGACCGCTTACGATTGTTGCTCCGCACATAAAACCAAGAGCCACTTTGCCTGCTTGTGCCGCTGTTCGATATTTGACACCTTGTTTGCGTGATTCGCTATTTTTCGTTTTTCGCTCAATACCATCGTTAACCAGGCCTTTCTTTGGCCGGGTATAAAGCGTGCGGTCACTTGCGTTTGGATCTGAGTTTAAGCGATGCATATGGATTTCTAGCGCCCTGTCCAAAGCAACAATAAATGCCTCGCCACAGGAGAATCTGTCGTCCGCATTTTTTGCTAACGCTCTATCGATTACGGGTTGAAATGCCTCAAGATCTTCTCGCAGCGTGGGAATGCTAGAGAAAACGTGCTCATGGGCAATACCGATTGCTGAATCGGCTGTGTATGGAAGTCTTCCCTCGAGAAGCTCAAACAATATAACGCCAAGACTGTAAATATCTGATCGACGCTCAAGTGGCTTGCCGCGAGCTTGCTCAGGACTCATGTATGCAGGCGTACCCAGTACCGACCCTGCGATAGTAATTTGAGTTCCGGCATTGGTTGGCCGCGCAATACCGAAATCACTAACCACCGCGCTGCCATTCTCGCTTAACAGTACGTTGGCTGGTTTTATATCACGGTGAATAAATCCTTTTTCGGATGCATAGTGCAATGCTGATGCAACTTCTCTTACTATTGTTGCGCTGCGCTCAAGCGGCACAGGCGATTGCATTAGGTTTTTGAGATCGCCACGATTGAGGTATTCCATGGCAATGTAGAGAGTACCGTTGTGTTGGCCTACGTCGTAGACAGAGACAATGTGGCGATGCGATAACTTGGCGATAATTCTCGCCTCACGCACGAACCTGACAGCATAGGCTCTTTTGCTTGCGCCGGGATCCGAAATTATCTTCAGTGCAACCTGGCGCTGAATTTTCTCTTGCATAGCCAAGTAGACCGTTGCTTGGCCGCCTCTACCGAGGACTTTCTCGATACGATAACCTGGCAAATTCGGGTATTGCATGTCCAACTCCTAATCTATGTCAGCGTTAACATGAGGAAGAATTTCCAAATGTTTGTGCTGGATCAATAATCCGGAAAAGACAGGAGAGACTCAATAAATACAAAGTATGGCTTTGTAAGTGTGGGCTTAGGCTTTAAGTGCTAATTGCACCGTTCATCGATTAAGGTTTCTTGGTGATTCGTCGCAAGTGCTTGAAACTACTAATTATTATCCAGTCATTATCTTGAATCCGAATAGTGTCGAACTGTATATGGAGTGATTGATAAAAGATGCCTTATCGATCAAGAGTGCTGTGGCTTTCCAGTTCTTTGTTTGAGCAAGCTGACGGACGGTTGCGTAGCTTCAAAGGCCTTGACTACACTTAAAACAACCTCCAAACAGTAGGCGAAAGCGCTATTTTGTCTTCCTTATACACCCTATCACTGATCGAAGATGCGCTGCACCTTCTTTCGTTTCATTGATATACGAATAACTATGCGGGATAAGTTGATGGAACAAGACATCTTTCTGATCGTTGACGATAATGACGAGCTCCGGCAGGAAATGGTGAGCTATCTAAATCGTTATGGCGTTGTGTCTGTTGACGTTGATAGTGCAAAAGCTGCTAGAGAAGTTTTACTTTCTCAGCCAATTTCAATCGTCATTCTTGACGTGGTTATGCCGGGTGAATCCGGTTTGGATTTGACTAAATGGATCGTTCAGAACCTGGGCACGCCAGTTATTCTGCTTACATCACTAGATGATGTAACTGATCGAGTAACGGGATTAGAAGTAGGGGCGGACGACTATATACCAAAACCCTTTGATCAGCGTGAGCTATTAGCCAGAGCACGGTCTGTGCTACGTCGGGTAACCACCGATGAAGCTGACACAGCCAAGACTGCACCGAGTCCCAGTCTTTCTTTGTGCACCGTTACGAGCCGACTTACGCTTCCGCATGGTGAGCAGACAAAGCTCAAAAGCCAAGAACTGAAAGTGCTGCGTTTCTTGTCAGACAACGCGGGTAAGGTGGTCACCAGGGAAATGCTGTATTCGCATGTCTACCAGCGACCGTGGAACCCCGATGATAGGGCCATCGATAACATCGTTGTGCAGCTGCGGAAGATAATCGATTGTGATGACAGCACTGGAGACAGCAGGATAAAAACCGTACGCAATAAAGGGTATTTTCTGGATGTGGGCTTTATTGATTGCGCTCAAGGCACTGAAATGCAGGCGGGACAATGACCAGCCGCTTTCAGCTTCACCGGAGGCGATGACATGGGCTTACTGAAGTTTTTGAACAAGAGAGCCAGAGAGGTTTATGGCCGCGAATCCCGTCGCTATATTTCAACCACGGGTGGTTATGTAAGACGAAGGCAGAGCATGGTTCATGTTAGTCAATTGAGCATTGGCATGTATGTTTCGGGTCTGGACAGGCCTTGGCTGGACACGCCCTTTTGTACGCAAGGCTTTTATGTTCGCTCTCAGGAAGACATTGACCAAATAAAACGTTATTGCGAGCGCGTCTATATAGACATAATACACAAGAAAGCAGTGTCGCTGGCTGATCCAACTCGCGAGAAAGAGATTGATGTTTCGATCCATAAATTACCAGACAAAAGCGCCTGGAATGGTGAGGAAAAGAGTTATCTTCGTTCTCAAGAACTTACCAGGTCTATATTGGACGAAGTCCGTTTACGCGGAATTATAAGAGAGGAATCAGTCAGAGACACAGTACGCACTTGCCTTGACAGTATTCTGCAGAATTCGCATACCTTATTGTGGGTATCGCAACTTGCTAAGCAGGGCAATAGTACCTTGGAGCGCCATGCTTTAAGTGTCTGTATCTTGGCTATTGCGTTCGGGCGATACCTTGGGCTTAGCAAAGAGGAGCTGGAGAAACTTGGCTCGAGCGCCATCTTGCATGATGTAGGCATGCTTGCGCTAGATGAGGACGTTAGAGAGCGAATATATTCTGGCCAAGCTGAACTCAGCGATACTGATCGAACTGCCGTAAACGCGCATACGGAACTGGGCCGAGATCTGTTGGTTTCCAATGATTGGCTGATGTCTGCTATCGACGTGGCTTACTGTCATCATGAGCACTTTGATGGTACGGGTTATCCTCGAGGGCTGCGGGGAGGGGCTATTCCAGAACTGGCACAGATTGTTGCACTTGCAGATACCTACGACGCTATAACCAATGCGCAAAGCTATCAATCGAACAAGTCGTCCCTTGATGCATTAAAGATCATCTATGACCAGCGCGACCAACAGTTCGACCCGAATCTGGCGCTCAGCTTTATTCGATTCATTACGATCTACCCACCCGGTGCAATCGTTGAACTCAAAAACGAGCTCATTGGCATAGTGATTGATGCCACTAGCGGTCACAAACATTTGCCTACTATTATGTTGCTGCTCAATGCAGATCGTTCTGCGCGCAAGCCGGAACTGATCTCGCTTGCTGAGAAATACAAGATGCCTGAAGGTCAAAACTACAGTATTGTCAAAATGTACCCTCCGGGTAGTTTCGATATAGATACGCGACTGTATTTAGATCCTTCCTAGTTTAGCAAGCGAGTCTGTTTTTTAAATTCACTATGAATATACCGTTGCTAAAAAAAAATGGGCGGGCGCCTAACCGCTTGTTGAGCACGCTGGCTAGAAGCTGGTATTTCGAAAGTTCTTATTTGCTGGTTGGTAGTTTGGTCTGGACTTTTGTTGTTTCCTTGTTGGTTTATGCCTGGGTCAGCCTAATTCCGAAAACGTATTTGCCTTTTCTCTTTCTACTCATTTTCGCTTCCGCAATAGTACTCAAATGGGTGTTGTACAGTCTCATTATCAGCCAATTCATTCGTTTTGATGAATACTTCCGGCTAGGCTTGGAACAAAGAGACATTACGAGCAGCCTACCTAACAAACCAGCTTATACTCTGCATCAATGGTACGACCTACTTGATCAGCTTCTGGATCGATTGTATCAGAACACGCATACCATCTCCGAAGTCGAAGATCGTTATCAATCGATTCTGGATACGCAATCTGAGTTTGTCTTTAAGATCGACGAAAATCGATTCATGATTTATTCGAATCGCTCCTTCAATGATTTTATTTCTATGGGTAGTGACCAAAACGACAACTTTCTTGTTCTTGACTTTCTGGTTGACAACGTAGTTTCAGATATTATAAAGCAACAAGAAAAATTGTTAGAGTCGCTAAAAGAGGCTCCAGAAGGTATCGAATTTACTGTCAACTTGTTTTTAGCCGGTGAAGAACATATTGTTCGTTGGCATGCTATCTGTGTTCGAGAACACGTCAACGATTCTAATAGCGCCTGTAATTATGTGTTTGTAGGTCGAGACATCACTAATACATTGAAGCTGGAAGAGCGTGCCAGGAGACAGGAGAGCTTAGCCACTGTTGGGCAGTCTGCTTCATTTATCTGTCACGAAATCAGTCAGCCCTTGTCAGTCATAGAGTTGGCGACAAGGAATTTGATGGATTTGCGGCAAAGCAATTTATTGTCAGCCAATGACTTTGAGCAGAAGACCGCAACGGTACTGGCGAATGTGAGTCGTATCAGTAAAATTTCTCGCGAGCTCACTCACTTTGGGCGATATTCGAGCCAGGGCGACAGCGTATTTGATTTACATGAGCTGGTTTCTGATACTCTTGATGAAGGTAGAGATCTCAGTAGGCACGCTCGCATTAAAACGCCGCAACCTCAGTCTCAGCAATCGTTGCTTGTGAATGGAAATTCGACGCTGTTTAGACAAGTGATCTGCAATTTGCTAAAGAACTCTAGCTATGCGCTTGCAAAAAATAAACCGGAAAACCCTGAGATCACCTTAGATGTTTGGCACGATACCTTAGGGGTTAACTTGCGAGTGAAAGATAACGCCGGTGGTGTCCCAACCCGGGATTTGGAAAAATTATTGATGCCTTTCTATTCCACAAAGCCGCCTGGAGAGGGCTCTGGGCTTGGCTTGGCTTTTTGCTTCGACGTAGTGCAGAAAATGGCTGGTTCCATAGAATGCAAAAACGACGAGCAGAAAGGTTTTTCAGTGCACATTACCCTACCACAACATCAGGCTGCGAATTCCGCGGCTTGAAAGTCTGATCTTGCTCGTCACTTTTTCATTTTTGCTTGAATTAGCATCTTGGTTCTGTCGCGAGTTCGCTGATTTTCAGTATCGATCTATACTCAATTATCCAAAACGAGCATTATTCGGATAATGTACTATCAGCTTTAAGGGACGTCACCACCAACAAGATATCATTTTGCAATGCGTCCGTTGGTATGTGGCTTATTAGGCGTCAATGATGTTGGCCGGTTGAGCGCTTAACTATTGGATCTATTTCGTAGTTGTCGCCCTCCTTTTAATTGACGCCTTCTTGCGATAACTCTCTGCTTCAATTTCCAGAATCGCGGTATGTTGCACCAGTCGATCGATCGCGGCCACGGACATCATATTGTCGTCATCGTTGGCTGCAACATCAAACACACATGACAATACTTGCTGATGGCTTCGCTTATGGCAGTGTCAACTTGATGTTCAGTGACTACTTTAAACCTGCAGTCTTCTTGACATGCAACATGTACAGCCATGCTCAACCTTGAACTCATCATCTACCAAACAGCTCAGTTTAACTAATTTAAAGCGCTGAGATCATTGATAATTAGCAGCTCATGCCGAGACTAAGGTAAGATCTTAGGGTATCAACCTACTCTTCCTTCCACTCTACAATACTAAGAGGAATAACAAATGGGTCATTCAATTTTAGCACCGGCGGCCGTTCTAATTCTTTGGTCTTTAATTATGCTGCTCTGGATAGTGGTTACGCGTTTCCCGGCGTTTAAAAAAGCGGGCGTTGACCTCGCAAATGCCGAACCGGGCGGCCGCTACGGTGATATCGAAAGCACCATGCCCGCCAACGTAAACTGGAAGTCGCATAACTTCACACACCTTATGGAGCAGCCTACCTTGTTCTACGCCGTGGTCGCGGTTCTTGCACTTGCAGGTGCGACCAGCCCAATCAATGTGACTTTAGCGTGGGGTTATGTGGCACTGCGAATCCTTCACAGCCTTTGGCAATCATTGATTAACACAGTACCGGTTCGCTTTCTTTTGTTTGCGCTGTCTACTCTGTGTCTTTTAGCTTTGGCAGTTAACGCTGTGCGCGCAACCGTTTTCTAAGCCGAGCGCTAGAAGACGTCGCGACCGGTGAGATAGGCTTCGATGCTGTCGGCACTTTCTACCACCGCATTAATAACGGTTAGCAAGGTTTGCGCATCGGTATTGGCCGAGATCTGTGCGTTATAGGCGGCGAAATACTCGCCGTCGGACGCCATAACTTGCCAGGCACCTAATTTGGAGCTGTGGTTAATGCCCAACAGAAGGTTAGCGATCTTCTGCCCTAGCGGTTCCGCACTCTTATAGCCTATAGAATAGATCTTTCGAATCTCCAAATCGCCAATACGCTTGGTAGATGAGCTAATAACCACCTGCTGGTATCTGTCGCCACTTAGCTGCAATACAGCTTGATAATCGCCATCGCTATCGGTTTCGTAGTCTATATTAAGCTGGTCTAGCAACGGCGCAATGCGCTCATCTGCCATTTTTTTACTTCCTAACATCGTCTGATAAAGCTCGCAGGGAATTGAATGTTATTATTGGCGTCGGTCAAAGAACAACGAACCACGCCATACCATGAAGACTACTTTAAATTCCGATGCTGAACAACGCCGCCTCAGCGAGAAACTGAACCTCGAAACTGCAAAAATGCCGTGGACGGAGCTACAGACCTTTTTCGCCACTGGCGTTGTGATAAAGGTTGCCACCTCCCTGGACCTGCTGCAGGTTGCCGAGCAACTTGTGGCAGATAATGCCGACCTAGTAGCAGAATGGATGAATGACGGCTCGGTCTCTCAAGTAAGCGATGAGCAGGCACATCAATGGTTTGAGCAGGACAGCGAGCTTTGGACCGTGGTTATCAAGCCCTGGGTGCTGGTACAGCAGGCAGACTCCTAAGCTTCTCTATAGCGCTTTCAGAGATCGCACCTCGCTAGTCGTCTTCAGTAGCCGCCAGAAGCGCTGCGTTGCCACCCGCAGCGGTGGTATCAATACACACATGTTGCTCAGTCAACAGCCTTTTTTGAAGCCCTGCATCCATTACCAGTGGAATTATTGCTCCATCTCGGCTTGCCAATTCTAGCCTGAGTTCTCGAGAGCCCAATTCTGCCCAGTAAACTACGGCACCTAGCTGATCGAGCTCTTTGAGTGCGCCAGGCGCGAGACAGCCATCAATCCCAAGCTCTTTCACATCCTCTCCAGCCACGCTGGCTACACCTTCGGCGACAGCTAGCGCACTACAGCCTAAGTCCCTGGCTTGCTGCACTTGCTGGCTGGCCAATTCAGCGCCTGGCCCAAGACACAGTACCCGGGCGCGGGGCTTGTAACTGAGGCGATTCGATTCCCCGGTGGGACCTGGCATCTCTATTGCTGTTTCCATCGACAGATGTAATTCCTTAATGGCCTGCGCAGAAGCTGCTGTGGGGTTTTTCTTCTTTGCGTCCTTTGCTGTGTCGGCCTCACAGGCCTGAAACCCACGATTAATCTCGTTCGCTGTAACGTGACCACCAAGCGGCTGGATAGTGTGATTGTCCGAGCTTATGAACGGAAGCTTTGCCTGAGTAAAGCGCGCAACATAATTAGGACCACCCGCTTTCGGACCTGTGCCGCTTAGCCCTACGCCGCCAAAGGGCTGGGTTCCAACCACCGCACCAATCTGATTGCGGTTTACATATATATTGCCAGCGTTTATCTGCTCTACGACCAATTGAACGCGATCATCAATCCGGCTGTGCATACCGAAGGTAAGGCCATAGCCGCTGCCATTGATGTCGGCCACAACAGTGCGCAACTGGTCTGCTGCGAAGGTTGCAACATGCAGCACTGGCCCAAAAACTTCTTCCTGCAAATCAGCAATACCCTTAACCTGAATCACGCTGGGACCGACAAAACACCCCTCACTAGGGGCTTTCAGAGACTTCAAAAGCCGACCGTCCTTATCGGCGGCGCTCAAGTAGGCAGAAATACTCTGTTGCGCGCCAGCAGAAATCACCGGGCCAATATCAACGCCAAGATTGGACGTGTCACCAAGGCGCAATTCATCCATCGCTTGCAGCAACAACGACAAAATGCCGTCAGCAACATCTTCTTGCACATAGAGTATTCGAAGCGCGCTGCAGCGCTGGCCTGCAGACTGAAAAGCCGACTCAAGAATGTCTCTCACGGCTTGTTCTGGTAGCGCTGTACTGTCAACAATCATTGCGTTCAGCCCACCCGTTTCAGCGATAAGAGGCGCTGTTGGCGATAGCGATTCAGCCATGCTTCGATTAATGTGCTGGGCCGTTGCAGTTGAGCCAGTGAAACATATGCCGTCAACGTTCGAAGAAGAGCTAAGAGCCGCGCCCACAGAGTTACCCATTCCTGGCAGTAAGAGCAAACACTGCTCAGGTACGCCAGCCTCATGCAGACAGTTGATAGCAAACTGAGCCACCAATGAGGTGGTTTCCGCAGGCTTTGCCGCAACCGCATTGCCCGCCGCTAACGCGGCTGCTATTTGCCCGGTAAAAATGGCTAGTGGGAAATTCCAGGGCGATATACACGCCACAACACCCAATGGCATAAGTGGTCCCGCCTGTTCCAGACGCTCTCCTTCAGCCGCATAAAAGCGAAGAAAATCGACCGCTTCACGCAGCTCTGCAACACAATCGTTAATAGATTTACCAGATTCTCGAATGAGCAGCGAAAACAATTCTATAGCGTTGGACTCATAGGCATCAGCCGCTTTGGCTAATATTGTCGATCGCTCTTTTGCCGACACCCCCCAGGTCTTGAGTTGTAGTAACTGAGTTTCAACATCAGCCACAGTCGCCATCTGTAATTCACCTACCACTGCGCCCGTAGCAGGATTAAGCACTGCTTCGGTTATACCATTGCGATCCGGGCTGGTGCTTTGCCATTGGCGGTTAGCAAACTGCTCCAGCTCTGCACTTATATACGCTATCTGATCGGGGTCGCTAAGGTCCCAACCCTTTGAATTGCTGCGCTGCGGCATATAAAGATCAGCAGGTTTGGCAATTGCCGGGTTGTGTGCGTTCTGCAGGTAATTTTCTACCGCTACGAAGGGGTCAGCGGCAACCTGCTCCGCTGGCACATTTTCATCAACAATCTGACTAACAAAGGAACTGTTTGCACCGTTTTCTAGAAGCCGACGCACAAGATAGGCCAGCAGATCCTTATGCCGCCCGACGGGTGCGTAAATTCTGCATCGTGTGTCATGACGCTCTTTAAGAGTTTCATGAAGGGCTTCGCCCATGCCATGTAAACGCTGAAACTCAAACGACTGCTTGTCGTCTGCCAGCTCAATAATAGCAGCAGCAGAGTGCGCACTGTGCGTGGCAAACTGAGGATACAAACGATCGGTTTTCTCTAGCAGTTGCTTCGCACAACAAATATAACTAACGTCAGTAGAAGACTTGCGGGTATACACAGGGAAGTCTTTGAAGCCCTCCACTTGCGAGTGTTTGATTTCAGTGTCCCAGTAGGCCCCCTTAACCAAGCGAACCATAATGCGTCTGTCGAGGCGAACAGCCAGCTCATAAAGCCAATCGATAACAAATGAGGCGCGCTTGCTGTACGCCTGCACCACTACGCCAAAACCGTCCCAACCCGCGAGCATCGAGTCTGAAAGCATCGCGTCAATTACATCGAGCGAAAGGTCGAGCCGATCCGCTTCCTCGGCATCAATATTCAAGCCAATGTTTGCCGACTTAGCGAGCACAGCTAAAGAGCGTGCACGCGGCATGAGCTCTTTCAATACGCGGTCTTTCTGTAAAAACTCATAGCGTGGGTGCAAAGCTGAGAGCTTGATTGATATACCAGGATTGTTTCTAATGTCTTCAGTTTTACTTGAGCCTGCGAGTGCCGTTATCGCTTCCGCATAGTCAATATGGTAGCGTTTTGCGTCTCGCTCACTACGAGCGGCTTCGCCCAACATATCGTAAGAATGAGTGAAACCGGATTTCTGCATCGTTTCTGCGCGCTTCATGGCAGAAGTAATCGTTTCGCCTAGTACGAATTGATCCCCCAGCTCTTTCATCACGCGGGTTACCGCTTGGCGAATAATGGGTTCACCCAAACGCTTTACCGCAGAAGCCAAAACGCTGCCAACTTTAGAGCCATGCTCTTCATCAAGCACTTTACCCGTGATGAACAAGGCCCAGGTTGAGGCGTTAATGAGTGAGGAGTGCGACTGACCTAAGTGGGCGCCCCATTCGCTGGGTGTAATCTTGTCATCGATGAGCTCATCCATCGTGTCGCCGTCGGGTACTCGAAGCAATGCTTCAGCAAGGCACATCAAGGCAACACCTTCATCAGTCGACAGCCCGTATTCGCCAAGAAACAACTCCATCATCGTTGGATCGCTGTCTTCCCGAATGCGCTTAACAAGATCTACTGCGCGCTCGTGCATTTGCTGGCGCAACGGCAGGCTCACCTCAAATCGATCGATTAGCTCGGCCAGTACACGCCCTTCTTCAATGTGGGCATGCGCGCGGATTTGTTGACGCTGTTGGTTCATTGGATATGGCCGGTCATTGTAGGGTTTCAATTTTCTTTGGCTATCGCGTTGGCTTTGCTTTTTAAAACGCTTTTAAATGAGACTCGTTTAATTGGTCAACGCTAGTGCAACCTAATAGTGCCATCGAACGCTCAAGTTCGTCGCGCAATAGCGACAAAGCATGTTCTACCCCAGCCTGCCCGCCAGCTGCTAAGCCATACAAGTAGGCACGACCGATAGAACAGCCGTCAGCCCCCATTGCGAGGGCCTTAATAATATGTGTACCGCGACGAATACCACCGTCAACAATCAATTCCAAATCGCTGCCCACCGCATCGCGCATATCTCGAATACAGTCAAATGGCGCAGGAGATGTGTCGAGTTGCCGGCCACCATGATTCGAAATCATCACCGAACTGGCGCCCACATCAACGGCTCGCTTAGCGTCGGCGGCTGATTGCAGGCCCTTAATCGCAAAGGGGCCGCCCCATAACTCCACAAGCCAGGCAACGTCATCCCAATTTACTGAGCGATCAAACTGACTGTTCACGTAATCAATCAATGCCATCGTGCCGCTACCTATCGCGTCTACCCGATGGCTAACATTTGCCAGCCTGAAATCTGAGTCTTGCAGCAACCCTAACAACCATTCAAAGCTGGTGGCAAAGCTAAGCAAATTAGACGGACTGAGTGTAGGCGGCACGGTAAGCCCGTACTTTTTTTCACGCTCGCGATTGCCAGCCAGCATTGTGTCAACCGTGAGGCACATAGCGCTGTAGCCGGCGGCCTTGCAGCGCTCTACAAACTCACGCGTGAGTTCTCTGTCTTTCAGAATATAGATCTGAAACATTTTTGCCGCCTGCGTTTCCGCGGCTACATCTTCAAGGCTGGTAGTTGCTAAGGTCGACAAACTGTACAGCGTATTGAACTTAGCAGCCGCTCTGCACACGCCAAGCTCCTTGTCGCGATGAAACAATCGCGACATGCCGGTAGGCGCAAGAAAAAAGGGCAGCGCCAAATCGCATCCCATAATTTGTGCGGACGTATCAATCGCCGAAATATCGCGAAGATAATTCGGCATTAACTGATAATCATTGAACGCAGCCGTATTACGCCGCAGCGTCCACTCATCATCCGCACCGCCGTCGATGTAGTGAAACATAGGCGCAGGCAGCTTTCGCTGTGCCTTCACCCGCAGATCTTCTATGTTGTAGCAGCGGCTTAAGCTAGGCATACCCGTAACCGAGTTACTGAGCCACGTCTGCGCGAGCTTGGTCAATGGCCGCAGCCACCAACGGTATAATCTCACCTAAGGTCAATCCAACCGGTGCGCCAGAGTCAACACGAGTGTAATCATCCACAGCAAGATAGCCTGCGTAATTGCGCTCGGTATCTATCCATGAAACGGCACCAAAGGCACCCGGGTCATAAAACAAGCTTGTAGGACCACCATCAGTTGAATCGATAAGCCACCAACCCATTCCATAGGGCGTGCCTAAGGCACCGCCTTTGTCTTCACGCATGAAGGCAAGTGACTCGGCGCTCAATACTTGCGTGTCACCACACATCCCGCCATCCAGGGTCATCTTCAACAATTTGGCGTAATCGCGCATATTACTGATCGCGCCGCCTTCGATGTTTGGATTGTCTCGTCCTATCAAACTGTCAGGCGATCCGGTCCAGGCGCCGACGTTGCTCCAGGGATTACCAAAGGAAAACACTTCAAGGTCGCAAGGCTCTGCTATGTACTGTGCAAAAAGCTGCGCCCAACTCGCACCACCCACTACTTCGGCAACGGCGCCCGCCAATTGCCATTGGCTGCCGCCATAACTGAAGCGAGTGCCGGGGGCTACCGAGCCCGCGACCGGGGTTGTGTATATAGTCTCAGCGCAACCCAAGAGGTCTGGTAAAGGCGCAAACTGGCACAAGCTGGCACCGTAAGACCCTAGGCCTTCCAAGCCCGGAATACCTGATGTGTTGCTTAGAAGTTGCGCTGTGGTGGCATCACCATAAAGCCCCATCCACGGTAAATAGTTTGATATTGGCGTGTTAATGTCAAACTCTACATCTGGATCGTCGTGCAAGGCCATCATCAGCAGAGCAACCGGCATTTTGCTTGTGGAGGCCAGTAGAACCACGATATCGAGTTCATGATCTCCAAAAGCCGCTTCGTGAACAGTGCCCTGCTCTTGATCAACAATCGTATAAGAAATGCCTTCAAAAACAGCATTTTCATCAACAAAAGTCTGCATTGCGCTGTCGGGTGCATCAAAGTTGTAGCTTGCCAAGGGAATTGATTCGGTAAAGCCTCCACTACCATCATTGCCGCCGCTGCATGCAGCGAGGCCAAAGACCATAATAGGAATACTGAATATTCTATTAACTAACGTTTTCATACTACTTCTCTCTTCTCTTATTGCTGTTTAAAACAAGCCTACTTCAATTTTTCTTTCGAATTTCATGACAATCTAAAAGGTAAGCTTCGCAAGCGCTGACCCGTTGCTGCAAAAATTGCGTTCCCTACCGCCGCCGCTATAGGTGGTAGTCCCGGCTCACCAACACCGGTTGGCGGCTCTGCGCTTTCTATAATGTGCACTTCAATGTTCGGACATTCGTTCATGCGTAGCACTGGATAGTCATGGAAGTTGCTTTGCTGAACTGCGCCTTGCTCCAATGTAATTTCACCCAACAGCGCCATACTAAGCCCATACACTATCGCACTTTCCATTTGCGCACGAACAATATCAGGGTTAACCACCAGCCCACAATCAACAACGCACACAACCCGATGAACATGTATGCCCTGCTCGTCGATTGAAAGCTCAACCATTTGAGCAACATAGGTATCGAAACTCAAGTGAGCCGCCACACCTCGAAACAGATCGCCACCGGCCACGCCACCTTGCCAATCACTAACACTGGCAAGCCGCTCAACGACACCTTTAAACCTGGAATCTTTCGGGCTGTTACGTAAACGGAACTCAAGCGGGTCTTGCGAAGCATGATGCGCAAGTTCATCTATGAAACTTTCTTTGAAGAAACCACTATAAGATGAACCTACCGCCCGCAAACTGCCCAGGCGCAAACCGGGGTCTATTGTCACGTGTCGAACTTCGCGATGCTCAACCGCGTACTCTCCGTCGAGACCGTCAACACTGGTCATGTCTACTATCCAGTTTGCAAACACACTGTGAGGGCTGCGGCTCAACCAAACATTCATAGCTTCCGGCACAAAACTGGGAAGCATGGAGCGCAGCGCAGACTCTGCCGAATAGGGCAGCACATTGGGACCTGCTCGCTTAACAGACCAGGCATACAGCTCGCCATTGTCGTTGACGCTTGCACTCATTCTAGCCATGGACACTGGTCTATAAAAGTCATTACGGGTATCGTCCTCGCGACTCCACACCAAGTGCACTGGTTGCTCCAACTGCAGTGCGATTTGTACGGCCTCGGCAACAAAATCATTGTCGAGCCGGCGACCAAAACCGCCACCCAGCCAGGGCGTGTGTATACGAATATTATCGGTGTCTATGCCGCTCACAAAACTGGCTATTGCCTGGGCCAAGCTTGGCGATTGCGTACCTGTCCATACATCAATCTTGCCATCGCTTATGTGGGCCGCGCAATTCATGGGCTCCATTGTTGCGTGCGCCATATAGGGCACATAGTAGTCGGCGGTAATTGACTTGCTAGCCGCCACGACGGCAGCATGACCTTGCCCTTCCAAAATATGTTCTTCGCCGTCCTGCTCTAGCGCCATCGTTAGATCTTGCTTAATGGTGTCGCTCGATTGAGTCGATAGCTCTGGCAATTGCCACTCGGCTTTCAGCAAGGACACAGCGTTTTTTGCTTGCCAGTATTTTTGCGCAATAACCGCCACGCCGCTGTCGATTGTCATTATCTTTACGATACCGTCTAGCGTTAGCAGCTCTTCACGATTGTCACTAACAACGACGCCACCAATCACCGGGCAACGTAAAACAGCGGCCTTAAGCATATTGGCATGCTCGAAATCTATTCCGAATTCCGCTTGTCCAGTTACCTTCGCGAGAGCGTCAACCCTTTGCAGGCCTTCCTTACCTATAAGGCGGCACTTTGCCTCTGGCTTCAAAGGGCTTTCTGTACTCACCGATAATGTTGCGGCTAAATCAACAAACTCTCCATAAGAAAAGGATTGTTGCCCTAGAAGTATCAAACCGCTATCAAAGCTAATTGCAGACTCTTCTACCTTTAGCTGCTGTGCAGCGGCCCGGCGCAATGTTTCTCTCGCATCGGCTGCCGCTTGGCGTATTGGAAGATAGAAATTCCGGATGCTGCTGCTGCCACCTGTTACCTGCAACGCGCCATAGTCTTTATGCACACCGGCATGACGAACCTCAATGTCGGCGGGCTTTACTTCAAGCTCTTCGGCAATAAGCGTTGTGAAGCCGGTTGCAGTGCCTTGCCCCATTTCAACGCTGGGCAAGAAGAACGTAATGTGGCCGTCGTCTGAAATTTGCAAAAACGCATTTGGTTGAAAATCCCCAGCTTGCGCACCAGGCCAAGGCTTGGAGCTTGAGCATGATGTTAACGGCACAGCAATGACCAACCCTGCCCCAGTCACGCCCAAGGCTTTAAGAAACTGACGTCTTGCTAGCCCAGTGCTATTCATGCTGGTCACTCGCGGCGGCTTCACTCGCCATTTCGTGAGGCGTCTGTGCGCTGGTGGCTACTAGTTGATCTGAAGCCTGCCGAATGGCTTGGCGAATTCTCGGGTAGGTACCGCAACGACATATATTGCCACTCATAGCCGAGTCTATTTGCTCGTTAGTGGGTTGTGGATTAGCTGCTAAAAGCGCACTCGCCGACATGATTTGCCCAGACTGACAGTAACCACACTGCGGTACGTTGTGGTCCAACCACGCCTGCTGCACTTGGTGCAATTGATCTTTTGGCGCGAGCCCTTCTATTGTTGTGACCGACTTGCCTTGCACTTGGGCAATGGGGAGTATGCAAGTACGTTGGGCTTGCCCATCAATATGCATAGTGCATGCGCCACATAAACCCATGCCGCAGCCAAACTTGGAGCCCTTTAGCTTAAAGTGATCACGCACAGCCCATAGCAAGGGTACATCGTTGGGCAATTCAGCGCTAACTTGCTCGCCATTAAGCGTAAACTCGATCATGCCTTAACCCTTCACTTCTCTCAAAAATCTGCACGCACAGTTTACCGTAATTAGCGCACGCTGACTGCGATTGAAAAAGACCTTAATTGAGGATAATTTGCTGGTGCTCGTTTCACCTACACACAGTTTGCCTGTACAACTTTCACACGCACAAAGGACTTCCAATTGACAATGCACTGGGCGGAGGTTGCAACACTGGCAACTACCTTATTTTTTGTAATGGACCCATTGGGTAACATACCCTTATTCAATTCCATTTTGGCGCGCTTCGACAGCCAACGTCGGGCAAAAATAGTGGCGCGCGAAATGGTGATCGCACTAGCGATCCTGATGTTCTTCCTGTTTGCTGGCACGACCATAATGGAGTTTCTGGGTCTGTCGCAGTCATCGCTGAGCATTTCTGGTGGCATTCTATTGTTCATCATCGCCTTGAAAATGATATTTCCTAAGCCCGCCGCCCTAGAAGAAACCGATGAAACGGAAGACCCTTTTATAGTGCCATTGGCCATACCGCTGGTTGCAGGCCCATCAACCATCGCCATTTTACTACTGACGGCCTCATCGGCCCCTGATCAAATGCACGATTGGAGCATGGCCTTGTTTTTGGCTTGGGCTACCTCAGCTATTTTGTTGACCGCTTCACCCTACATGATGCGCGTTCTGGGTACTCGCGGCCTGAGAGCGCTTGAACGCCTAATGGGGATGTTGCTGGTCATTATGGCAACCCAGTTGTTGCTGAACGGCGTGCGTGAGTTTATTGGCAGTTTATAGCGGTTGTGCTCCCCGGCTCTTGACCGTATTTGCACACACAGCTCTGAAGTTGGGCACTAATGCCGCATCCCGGCGCCGCTTATGGGCGCTGGCATGGGACTTGGATATACTCAGCAAGTCCACTGGGTAATTGGATGCCAGCCTGTCGTGATTCGTTTTATGCTCTCATACAAAACTTGCAGCTTAGCCCTATTAGGCGCCTTGCTGATTTTAACCGCCGTTAACAGCCAAGCAAACGAAGCCTGCTTTGCTTCCATTCGCGAGCAGGCCATTGATGCCGGTGTGGCCGCCGACACGGTAGAGCGCGTAATGGCCCACGCCAAGATTGAACCAAAGATAGTAGCGCTGGACCGAAAGCAACCCGAGTTCTCAACTACGTTTGCTGATTATATGGGTAAACGCGTCAACGAGACGCGCATTGAAAAGGGCCGCGCTCTGCGCCAAACGCACAGCAGACTGCTTGCTGAGCTGACACGGAAGTACGGTGTTCCCGGGCATTACCTACTCGCCTTCTGGGGTTTGGAAACTAACTTCGGCGGTTACATGGGCAAAAAAAATGCGCCTTCAGCACTGGCCACGCTAGCGTGTGACGGACGCCGCGCATCGTTTTTTACCGCCGAGCTGATTGAAACGATGCGTCTGGTAGAAAAGTACAAACTTGATCCGGCCAAAATGGAAAGCTCTTGGGCTGGTGCTATGGGACAAACCCAATTTATGCCCTCTACATTTGCACGTTACGCCGTAGATGGCGACAACGACGGTAAAGTAGATTTATGGAACAGCACGGCCGACGCTTTAGCGTCAGGCGCCAACTATTTAAAAGCACTGGATTGGCAAACTCGGCGTAGGTGGGGCCGTGAAGTGCTTTTGCCGGCTGGCTTTGAATGGTCGGTAACTGGAAGAAAAGCGTCCAAAAAAACGCTCGCACAATGGCGCGCGCTGGGTGTAAGAACAGCGGCCGGCCACCAGCTGCCTGATGTAAGTGATATAGAAGCCGCTATTATTGCCCCGGCCGGCCATAAGGGCCCTGCGTTCATAATCTATAAGAACTTCAATGTGATTATGGGCTGGAACCGATCAGAGTATTACGCGTTATCTGTTGGGCATCTTGCAGACAGAATAGCCGGTGCTGGCGAGCTTCGCCGAGCACCGCCTACCGATAAGGGCCTGCGCCGCTTGGAGGTAAAAGCTATTCAGCAATCACTTAACGAACTTGGTTTCGACGCGGGCAAACCGGATGGCATCATTGGCTCTGCCACTCGACGCGCCGTTCGTGCTTATCAACTGCAAAACAAAATGATTGCTGACGGTTATCCGGATGAAGAGCTTTTTAGACGTTTGAAATCTTGAGCCGCTGCGCGGCTTTCGAGTCACAAGCAACGCAATAAAAACAAACGAGGCTGATTCAAGTTAAACAGTTAGCGCAAGGTATGTTATGGATTAAACACGCATGCTGTGCAGATAGTTAAAAGAATTTGTAGCCGTTGCCATAGGATCTTCAGGTTTATCATGCTCTACAAAGAAGTCCTTAATGCCGCTATCGAGTGCGATACGCGTCAGACTTGGAAAATCAATAGTGCCACTACCCACATCGGTAAAACTGCCATCGGCCGCCATGTCTTTCATATGACAACTACTGATGCGATCTGAATAGCGTTTTAGATACTCCGCAGGGTTTTTTCCGGCTTTTGTAGCCCAGTACAAATCCAACTGAAATGTGACAGCATCCGCGTCTGTTTTTTCGATTAAGTATTCGAATGGGATTGTGCCGTCGACCGGCTTGAAATCGAAATCATGATTATGGTATCCAAACTTCATACCATTAGCTTGGCAGATCGATCCTGCCTCATTGAACAGTGAAGCAAGTCTATCCAGAGCCTTCCTACTGGTCATTTCAGCTGGGGGTACTGCAGACAGAATAATGTTCTCGTAGCCAAGCTCCTTAGCTTCGGGCAGCATTGCCTTCAGATTGCCCAGCAATTTATCGGTGGCCGCCAGTTCCATATATAGCTTCATGGCCTGCTCGCGCGGCATAGACATCAGATCGGCTGGCAATTTAGGGCGAAGTCGGCCGTTAGGTGCCTCAAGCTTAAGCTCGGCCAGTAGAGCTTTTACTTCTGAGGCTCCGCGCCCTTGCAGGCCTCCCGCCGTGGAAAACTCAATTTGTCGATAGCCAATGGCTGCCACTTGTTTGAGGGTCTCCTCGAAGTCGTTACGCAGCAACTTATCCACTGTAAACAACTGCAATCCAATATTGTCCAACCGTCGCACTTCGGAGGCGACCAGGTCGAGGGAGTTTGCCAGTAGCAAGCCCAAACTGGACTGACTCGTGTACTTTAGAAATTCGCGTCGACGCATTGTATTTGATCCTAGCAGTGCTGCTGGAGAGCCAATGGGTTAATGGGCATCTTTGAAGATGGTTCTGTGGCTACGAGCTACACTATTCTACCTATAATTCGACACATTTAAAGTAAGCGCGAATCGTCGCAGGTAGTCCATTTTCATCGAGGCGTTTATTCGTGAATAGCAATTCAGACCGGCAAGGCTTGGATCGATTAACTGGAACCCCGAACTAGAACCCGTTCGCGCCAGCTTTGGATGATGCAACCGCCGAAAAGCATCTAAGCGGCGTCATGGAACCGCTTTCGAATTGGCGCATGGAGGCATGTTGAATATCCGCTTCTAAGCGTTAGTCGCCAGTCAGCCCAGTAGAGCTACCCACGTCCCAGCAGATTCTTTGTCGCGAAATTTGATAAGATTACCGCATGAAAATGCTGCCCTTGTTTCCCTTAGCGATATTCGGCTCTCTGCTCATTGCCGAGATTTTACTGGGACACTTATCCCGACAGCGTGGCAACCACCAAGAGAAAATCTTGGCCTGGGGCTCCTACCTTCAACAAGCCGCCGTGGTTCGACCGGTAATAGCCTTTTTGCTGGCGGCTATTGCGGGGTTACTCGCCCCTACTTCTGCTGACAGTCTGGACCACTTGCCCTTCTGGCCAGTGTTCGTCGTGTATTTGTTCAGTCGCGAGTTAATGCAGTATTGGTACCACCGTTTTTCGCACGAGTGGCCTTGGCTATGGCGGCTGCATCGCACTCATCACTCGGCCCAACAAATGAATGTGCTGGTAACCAGCCGTGGAAACTTACTGTGGTTTCTGTTGATGCCAACACTCTACTTTGAGGCATGGATGATTTATGTGGGTCTTGGCGAGCCGTATCTGTTGGCATACGCCATACTGGCTGCTGTTTCGATCAGCTCGCACAGCGGCTTTCGCTGGGATTTGCCGCTGTTTGCCAACCGCGTAAGCGGGCCAATCATGCACAAGCTTAAATACATCATAACCCTGCCTGACACGCACCACGCACACCATGGCATGGGCGAGGGGGCAAACCCGAACGGCAATTACGCCCCAATGTTTTTCTTCTATGACGTGTTGTTTGGCACCGCCAAAAATCCAGTGCAGCGGCAAAGCCAGCTCGGCATTGAGGAAGGTGATAGTTTGCCTTGGTGGCGCCAGCTTTGGTCACCCAAAGGCTAGCAGACCGACTAAATTACTATTCCAGTTCTGCGGTAAGGTCGGCCAGCGCCACAACCCGGCAACGCGGTTGCTCTATCTCGCCTTCCGACATCAGGTAACGAAAGTACAGGCTACCCACCATATGGCCTTCGGTATCAATCCAATTGGCCACACCGGGGTCTTCATGGGCCAACACAAAGGTCCAGCTGCCATCGGCATTCAAGGCCATTTGTTTTCGATTCAGCGAACCGGGCCTATACCGATAATCAATCGCCTGCTGATACCGATTCCAAAAACACACATTGGCGTACACACATTCTGGCCAACTGCCTTCCACGATGAGCGCCTGGTCCGGAGCCAAAATGGTTAAGCCGGCGCAGTAAGCATTGTCGACGGCACCGGCACCGCCACCTTCGGTGGGCACCCAGCGTTCTGGTTTAGGTAGGTCATTGGGCACCATAGAGAACCAGGTCGGTGTTTCGGCCTGACCGGGCAATGGCCGATCAAGCGTTTGCCCTTTGATGAAAGTTTGAGCGGCTCTAAGCTTGCTGGCCAAAGATGATGGTGCGAGTGGACGTGGATATCCCGGCTCGTCCAGGCACACTATATCTAATTCGGCAACACAATCGGGGTTGGCTAAACCTGATACGGGCTCTTCCCAATAGTGCCGGGCAATCACGCAATTCGGTTTGCCCGCCTCCATATGAAGGGCGCCGGGCGTTGGGCTTGCCTCAATAAAGAGCTCGTAATTACCTTCTTCATCACGCGTAAATTCCGTATGGTTCATGGCTGAGATAACACCATCATTCCAATCGCCTTCTTCTTTACCCGTGTATATCGTGTAGCTTATGTACACCTCATTACTCATTTTTCCGCGTATTCTATAACGCTTACTTGGGTTGAGTGGAGCCAGGTGCGAGGGGTTGTCTGGCCCCTCCCCGCCCCACTTCATAACAGGTGATGCTTGCAATGCAAAGCGCGGTCGGCTGGCGTCATTGTCTACCCAAGCGTCCAACCCCACTTTCATTAAATGCATCAGCATATGCTGACCTTCTGCGATGTCAGCCGCTTCAGTGATAAAGCGTTCTTCGCTGAAGTATTTCTTATCAACAGTTGAGAGAAATTCTAGAAACTCTTGAAAAGCTTTTCTATCTTGGCTAGTTACACTCACTTCCTCTCCTTGTTTATCATCAAAGTTTTAAACGCTTTTGAACAAAGTAGTGCCGAATCAGCAACAGCGGCTCGGCAATGCTCGCACGATGTTAGCACTGTGCTGGCATCCTTAATCTTACCGAGTATCAAGTATTTGAAAGTAGAACTCATTTCCTTTGTATACTGCCTTCCTTTCAACGAATTCGACCAAAGGCTAACTTTCTGTGCCCTCTACCACCCCCGCTGTTCAAGTTGCAACGCCTCAAATAATACGTATAGAAGACATCACTACCGAAGCGGTGGGTGGTAAAGCGGCAGGCTTAGCTGAGTTAATACGTTGGGGCTTAAATGTGCCTGCTGCCTTCGTTATTCTTGACGCCGCTATTGATAGCATCTCTGACGAGAAGTCTGCCGATAACTCTGAGAGCTCGCAGTACTTAGCCGAGCTGGAAGATCACTACCAACAACTGGGTGGTGGCAAAGTAGCCGTTCGTTCATCTGCTTTGGGAGAAGATGGCGAGCAAGCATCCTTTGCTGGCCAGTACGACACCGTGCTAAATGTTGAGGGCTTGGATGAGCTTAAGTCGGCCATTCAGCAATGCCTGCACTCACTGAGCAATCAACGGGCAAGCGCATACCAGAGTGAACGAGCTGAGCAAGAAGCGACACAGGCAGATGAACAAAAAATGTGCGTTGTTGTTCAGTGCATGGCCGAGGCCAGCGTCGCTGGCGTGCTGTTCACGGCCGACCCCGTGTCGGGCCGTCACGATCGATTGGTCATTGATTCAGCACCCGGCTTGGGGGAAGCACTTGTTAGCGGCGAAGTCACGCCTGATCACTTTGAGCTCAATCGTGGCAACGAGATAATCAACAGAGATTTGGCGGCAGAAGATGCCTCATTAAGCGACCAACAGATTTTGACACTGGCCAAGGACGCAAGAAAGGCCCAGAAAGCCGCCGGCGAACACCTGGATATGGAATGGGCGATTGAAGCTGATGGAACCGTACGCTGGTTGCAAGCACGTCCTATTACCACTCTGGGTCTTGACCTGAATGACGGCTACACAAGTGTTCCCCCAGATCATATTGTTACTCGCTGCAATGTTGGCGAGATGATGCCGGGGCCTGTCTGCCCTTTGACCTTTTCGGTGCAAGGCCGAGCGATAGAGCACGGCATGCAATACATGCATACCCAGTACGCAAGCCGGCCCGCCATCACTGATGAGTGGACCCAAATCAACTTATTCTTTGGTCACATGTTTATCAACCTCACAGGCAGCCTCAATGCAGGGCGATCAGTGTCGTTGAACACAGCTGAAACAACCGCCATGTCGATGTGCGGCCGCCTGATTCCAGAGTTAAAAGACCCGAAAGATAAGAAGGCCCTGCCTCTGCGCTGGTGGGGTTCGATCAAGTTCGTACGGTTTTGTTTGTTAGCTCGACGCTATATGGCTGAATTTGAGTCCAGGTTCCGCCACTTCCACATCCGTTATAGCGATGACCCCGTCACCATGGTGGAAGAGATGGAGCGCCAGTTTCCTTGGCTGTGTGAAACGACCGAAGTACATCTGCGTACTTCGGCATACTCAGGCGTAATGGAAGGCGTGGTGCAAGGGATAGTGTCGGGCCGCAGCAGAAACCCATCCGCAGCCGAGCAGGCGTCTTTGCAAGCGGAAGCCGCGCGCCTACTGGCCGGTGCCAGCGATGTTGAAAGCGCCGTGATGGTGGAGCAACTGGACGCGGTGATTGATTTATTGGCCGAAAACGAAGAGGCCGCGGAAAATTTCCGCGTTAGCTCAAGCAAAATGGCCGTCGCCTGGTTACGTAACCCTTCGAGTGGCGCCGTGGGCAAACGCTTTAAAGACTTTATGACTCACCACGGGCATCGTGGCTACAGAGAACTATGTGTGCGCAGCAAGGCCTGGAATGACGAACCCGAAGTGCTGGTAAAAACAATGCAAGCCTCCGTTGCAGCACGCTTAAATGCAGCTTACGAAGCAAAGCACAGTGAAGAAATTGATTGGGCCGCTGAAAGCTGGCTGCTGCGCAAAACACTGCCCAAAGCGCATGAAGCCATTCGGCTGCGAGAACAAACTAAATCCGATTTGGTATTGGTTACTTACAAACTGAAATGTGGCTATCGTCATTTGGGTAGCCTGTTAGCCAAACGCGGGCTGCTTGAAGATGCCGACCTGGTGTTCTTTATGTCGCGCGAGGAACTCTCGGCATTTTGCCGAGAGCCGAGTGACGAAATGGCGGCATTGACAATAAAACGCCGACGAACCATTGAGTTTCAAGAACGACTTGAATTTGAAGACATACATATTGGCTGTGCCGAACCTAGCGAGCGACAAGTACTGCACACGGGCAAAGACGGCGAGTATGTTGGTCGACCCGTGAGCTGTGGCGTTGTTGAAGGACGTGCGCGAGTGGCGACTACGCTTGAGCAAGCGGCCGAGCTGCAGCCCGGTGAGATTTTGATTTCGCATATCACCGATATAGGCTGGACACCCTACTTCAGCCTCATTGGGGGTTTAGCCACTGATGTGGGCAGCGCGGTATCGCACGGCGCGGTTATCGCTCGCGAGTACGGCCTGCCGGCGATCGTGAATTTACGAGTAGCCACCAAAGTCTTTAATACTGGCGACCTAGTGAGATTAGATGCTGATAAAGGCATACTGACCAAACTAGAAAACGCTGCAGCTTTACACTAAGGGGAACACAGAATGCGCACAATTCTTATACTCATCAGTCTGTTACTTGGGTTTTCCGCGCCCCACCTATGGGCCGATGGCTACGCTAAATCACCGGTAGCTCTTGTAACGCAAACGGAAACCGATGCAGAACAGTTGCCCGCGGCACTTGCAGGCTATGCACTCGCCGAGAAAGCCCTTCGCGATACGCCTGAATGGACACCACCAAAACGCATTCTTATTACATTGAATGCATTCGGCATAACAGAGGGCATGGATGACGTACTGCACGGCATAGAGCTTGTTGTCACGCCCGGTTTTACTGGCGGCCCAGACGCTCGCGGAGATTTTGATGCTGTGCTACTTATGTGTGGCGCCGCACTTGATGAAGTCGGTTCTGTTCGCTGGATTCATACCTACAGCGCGGGCGTAGAAGGATGCCTGAACCACAAAACAATGCTCGCAAACCCTGATGCCTTAGTAACGAACAGCCGTGGTGCCGCAGCCGCTACCATTGCGGAACACGCTATAGCGATGATGATGTCCTTAGGTCGCAAGCTGCCGACGTTTCGAGACAAAATGAAAGATGCAAAGTGGGCTTCTCAAGCAGTGCCCCGACAAGAATTCTCGACCGTTCGTGGCAAAACAGTACTGGTTCTTGGTCTGGGTCGTATAGGAACGGAAAGCGCACGCTTGGCGAATGCATTGGGCATGCGTGTAATGGCCACACGAAACAGCCGTCGTGAAGGGCCAGACTTCGTCGATTATGTCGGCCTGTCTAGTGAGAGCGTAGAGTTGGCCGCGAAAGCTGACGTAGTTATAAACGCCCTGCCGTATACAGCAGCAACCAAGCACATAGTTAACGCTGAGTTCTTAGAAGCTATGCCGGCGCATGCAACGTTTATTAATGTTGGCCGAGGCGGAACAGTCGATACCGAAGCCTTGATTAAAGCCCTGGAAGAAAAATCCATCGCAGCGGCGGGACTGGATGTTACCGACCCTGAACCACTGCCTGCTAACAGTAAATTGTGGGCTATGGACAATGTGTTAATAACCCCGCACATAGCAGCGGCGTCTGTAGAAGCCTTACAACTAACCGGAATGATAGCCCGCGAAAATCTTAAGCGATTTATCAGAGGCGACAAACTCATTAACCCGGTTAACCGGGATAAAGCCTATTAGGTCACCGCTGAGTTAAATCATTCTGCGGGCGGTTAAAGCCGCCCAATCGCCGACACAATGCTATCGCTAATGAGCTCCGCAATACAAAGCTCGCCCCCATCAAAGGTGTACCTATAGCGTCGCGCCCACAGTATTTGCACGTCTGAAGCAAAGTTCGTATGCCATGGACTGTTTCCTTGCACAGCCTGGTAAAGCACGCCGGAACGCACGGCACTGACACTACTCTCAAGCGTCTCGCCAATCGGCTTGCTGCCTAGATTGGCCAACCAAGGGTAACGATCAATAACGGCCTGCTCTACTAGCGTGGAGGCGATGGCCGCTGTACAGTTCCCTACTCTAATAACAACATCTCGCCGCACTGTTGTGCTGTTGTTATTGCCTGTACAAGGGCCTTGGCGTATTAACTCAACGCTTACAGGGCCGCGACTTAAAGCGCGCAGATATTCAGTGAACAAGCCAGGATACGCCAAGGCGCCTACATCGCTGTTGGCGTGCTGCTCTTCAAAGCTCGGCCAGGTTTGCCATTGCTCTACAGATTGAATAAAACTCAGAGGTGGGTGAACAGACACTACATTCTCAGATTGCAACTCAGTCTGTGACAATACTGAAATAACGCCGTGTGACCAAGCCTTGGAATTGGCCCTATTTACACAGCTACAGCAAATCAAGAAGACAAACATATTCCACATCGCTCTATTGCCCAAATGCGAGTGATGACAGAGAATAGTGCGGTTAGTTTATTGGAATGTGCTTATGTCCTCTTCGCTTGAAACTGTCATAGAAAAAATGATCTATCGGTCACGCTGGCTACTGGCCCCTATCTACCTGGGTCTGTCTTTGGCGTTAATCGCTCTAGGTTTCAAGTTTTTTGAAGAATGTTGGCACCTCTTAACGCACCTCATTGGCATGAAAGAAGCCGACATGGTGTTGGTGGTTTTATCACTGATTGACATGGCCATGGTTGGCGGATTGATTGTGATGGTAATGATGAGTGGCTATGAGAACTTTGTGTCACAGCTGGATGTCGGTGATGATGAAGAAAAGCTCAGCTGGCTCGGAACAATGGATTCGTCGTCGCTGAAGGCTAAAATTGCAGCCAGCATTGTGGCAATATCAAGCATTCACCTGCTGCAAATATTCATGAATACCCAGAATATCGATAACGCGAAAATCATGTGGTACATCATTCTGCATATGACCTTCGTTGCGTCGGCGTTTGCGATGGGACTTCTTGATCACATCACTAAAAAGAAAACATGAGTACGCAGACACCTATTCCGTTCAGCAATAGTTTCGCTCGCCTGCCTGACGCGTTTTATTCAATTCAAAACCCCACGCCTGTGAAGCAGCCGGGGCTAATACAGGTAAATGAGGCACTTGCCGAGGTGCTTGGCATTAGCGCCGAATGGCTGCGCTCGGAGCAAGGCATTGCCTCAATTGCCGGCAACTTTGTTCCTGAAGGTGCCGAACCATTAGCCGCAGCTTACGCAGGACATCAGTTCGGCGGCTGGAACCCACAGTTAGGTGATGGACGTGCTGTGCTGCTAGGCGAAGTACTGGGCAACGACGGTCAACAATACGACATTCAACTTAAAGGCAGCGGCCGAACCCATTGGTCGCGTGGTGGTGATGGTCGTTCGCCATTAGGTCCTGTGCTGCGCGAGTACATTGTTAGTGAAGCAATGGCTAAGCTTGGTGTTGCCACCAGTCGCAGTCTTGCGGCGGTAACGACTGGCGAACAAGTTCATCGTGAAGAATCCCTGCCGGGCGCGGTTTTATGTCGAGTTGCTAAAAGTCATGTGCGTATTGGTAGCTTCCAGTACTTTGCTGCGCGCCAGGATACTGACTCATTAAAAACCTTGTGCGACTTTGTAATTGATCGGCACTACCCGGCGGCCGCTCAGGCAAGCAATCCAATATTAGAGATGCTTAACAGTGCGATACAACGCCAAGCGGAGTTAGTCGCCAGCTGGCAGGGCTTTGGCTTTATTCATGGCGTAATGAACACCGACAATATGTTGCTCAGTGGCGAAACTATTGACTACGGCCCTTGCGCATTTATGGACACTTATCACCCCGAGAAAGTGTTCAGCTCTATAGATCATCAAGGCCGTTACGCCTATCAAAACCAGCCAGGTATTGCCCATTGGAACCTGATGCAATTGGCGCAATGTCTGCTGCCTCTATTAGACGATGACCAGGAATCGGCCGTGGGCTTAGCTCAATCGGCTATCGATACTTTTCCCGCCGTGTTTGCAGAAGCTTACAACGCGCGATTGAATGAAAAGTTTGGCTTCACTCGCTCGAATGAAGACGACCAAGCCATGACCCAGCAATTCTTTTCGCTGATGGCTGAGCACAAGCTCGACTTTACCTTGAGCTTTCGTTGTCTGTATGAGTTACTCGATGAAAAAGAAAGTAACTCAACAATTGCGAAGGCCGCCCAGTTACAAGGCTTCCCGCAAGAGTTTGATATCTGGATAGCAAACTGGAAGCTGCGAGTCGCCAGTGACGGAAGTAACTCTGACGCAGCTGAAAGAATGAAGTACGCCAACCCAGCGGTTATCGCGAGAAACCACCAGGTTGAACATGTTATTCGGAAGGCCAGCAACGAAGGTGACTTTGAACCATTCTACCGCTTACTTGCGGTACTGCAGTCACCTTGGTCTCTTGCCGGCGATGATCTTTCCTTCGCAGAGGCTCCAGCTACACATGAAATTGTAAGCCAAACCTTTTGCGGCACTTAGCTTTAACTTAGCGTCGCGACTCTGCATTAGCGGCTGTAAAGGAATCCAATTGTTTCGCTAACAGTGGGCTAGCCCTTACCGCCGCCAAAAAGATCTTTCATATTGGGCATAGCCGGCATCTCTTCAGGTGTTTCTGTTATCAGAGACGTTGCTCCAGAAGTGCCATACTCAAGTAACTCAGAAGTATTTTGTGAGACCTTGCCATTGATTGTGCTGTCGCCATTCACCTTCACAATACCAAAAGGCACGTTTTCAGAATAGTAACTAGTCGTGTTGCTAGTGACGTTGATCTTCTTAAACAGTACTTTCATCGATACCGAACCGCTGCCCTGCAGCTTGCGCGTATCAAACGAGCCGGCTTGCACAGTTACTTTCTCGCTGCCTTGATCTTCAAAATCGTAGGTAACTTCCGTTCCCATGCCTTTCATCATGCCTTGAGCAAAACCACCCGCTCCGCTCATTCGCATAGGTTTGTTCTTACCACTTTGCACAATCATTTCTTCACCCACACCACGCAAATTACGCATGGCATTAGCAGGGTCGCCGGTAAACATGTCTTCAGCGACGAGAATTTTTATCACGGCACGATCGTCAGCTGGTTTGCGCTTGCCTTTCTTAACCTTAAAGGAATCCATTACCATTTCAATCCAGTAATAGGTCTTACCATTACGCTCTTCTTTGCTGAGCATCGACGAACGCATTACGCTCACGGTTTGCCGCCCTTTGTGATCCGTGGTTATTTCTTCACGAAGCGACCAGCTGCCAATAGGCGTAGCCTTGAGAAGGTTTAGGCTGGGCGCAGCAGAAGCAATGCCAGGCAGCAGCAATACAAGGCTGAGCGCCCCCACGACTAGCGAGCGAAGGCCTGAACGATAACTTGTACGAATAAGTGTAAACATATCCTTTGTTTCCTATTTAGTATTGATAAAGGGCATTGAAGGTCGGTGTCGAAAGCGACAGCGTAATATTTAAGCGCTTCGAGGTAAAGCTGTTCTGAAGTCAGAGCCACTTGGATTTTGAAACAACTGTAAATCGAACTCGGGAATTACGGCAATGATGTGGTCGAAAATATCGGCCTGTATCGCTTCGTATTGAACCCAGCGTTTTTCCGTACTGAATACGTAAATCTCTATAGGAACACCAGTTTCAGTTGGTTTTAGCTGCCGTACCAAAAACGTAAGATCCTGGCTGATTTGAGAATGATGTCGTAAATACGCCTGTATATAGGCTCTAAACGTTCCCAAATTCGTCAAGCGTCTGCCGTTCGCACTGCTGGCTAGATCGATCTGTTGACCACTATTAAACTCATCTACTTCGCGCTGTTTGGTTTGGATATATTCATTGATATGCTGGATTTTAGCGAAGCGTTCCAACATCGACGCATCACAAAATTTCACAGATGATAGATCGATGCTTACTGAACGCTTAATTCTTCGACCGCCTGAACGCTGCATACCCGCCCAGTTTTTAAATGAGTCATTTATCAATGCTTGGGTAGGAACGGTGGTAATTGTATTATCGAAGTTACGTACTTTCACGGTCGTCAACGCAATTTCCAGTACGTCACCATCAACCCCATGTTTTGGCATCTCGATCCAATCGCCGATTGACACCATGCGGTTGGAACTCAATTGCAGGCCAGCCACAAAACCTAATATAGGGTCTTTAAACACCAACATCAGCACCGCTGTCATTGCGCCTAAACCGGCGATTAACTGTAATGGAGATTCTCCAACCACCATCGATATAAGCGCAATCACAGCCACAAAGTAGCTGATCAACTTAATAGCTTGGATGAAGCTCTTAATCGGAAAATGCTTGGAAATCTCGAAGCTGCGATAAATGTCTAGCATCACATTCAACAGCGCATCGACGAACAACACGATCATTATAATCATGTAGAGCATGCTGCATTTTTCAAGAAATGATGCCAGCTGCGGATAGTCAGGTAACATTGGCGCCGCCAGCGAGTAGATCACCAGTGCCGGAATAATATGCACTAGACGTCTAAACACATGACGCCTTACAAACAGATCATCGCGTTTTGTATTTCGGCTGCTCAGCAGCTTTTCAACCAAGCGCAACAATACAACACGACCGAGAAAATGAGCGCACAAGGCAAGGAATGCGATTGTCGCGAGCGCCGCAAACACGCCCGCCACGCCTTGCTGAGTAAACGAAATAGGAAGAAGGGAGATTAACTGTTCAATTTTTTCATTCATGACGTGATTCTACACAGAGCCAAGCAAAATTTCAGCGTTGGTATCGGCTTTCTGTTCGCATCTGGGAATTCAACCCACCGAATTGATGCTGTACTATGTCATGTCTAATAGAGAGGAATGGGCAGTGAACTGGAAATTTTTCGGCAAAATACACGCCTGGATTTACACCGCCAGTGGCGGGCGCTTTGGCGCCAATGCAGGCCCGCTAAAGATAGCACTGGTAACAACCACTGGCCGAAAGTCCGGCAAACAGCGTTCTGTGCCCATCGCGTCCTACCCCTATAAAGATTCTGTCGCAGTGTCTGCGTCAAACAGTGGTCAGTCTTCGCACCCTGCATGGTTTCTTAACATGCAAGCCAACCCAGAAGTCACTGTGCAATTAGGGACCGACAAATATTCAGCCATTGCAGAAGTGGTGGCTGACGAACAACGAGATGAGCTGTGGGCCATTGCTACAAAAATAAACCCACATCAAAAGGAATATCGCGCCAAAACGGACCGAGAAATTCCTTTGGTTTGGTTTCGGCGCGTGTAGAGCAAGCTTGCTGATAGCAGAAGAACCGCTATGCAGTAATCGCTAGTTAAGTCGATTTGCCTAAGTGGTGTATCTACTTAGCAGCCGTTTCGATCCATATAGGTGATGTCCATGCGCGCTCTTGAATAGTCGGTGAATAAAAAGGCTGAGTGTCAGGGTCAATACAGCATTTACCAAATACATCGCCTTTCGCACCACGTTCTTGCGCTGCGGCAGTCTCCTTCTCAGCCTGTGCAACACATTGCTCTGAAAATGGATCAACTCCAGCGGCCTTACATTGCAGTGTACTCCAACGACAGCTTGGATTTTCTAGCACGCGCGCGTAATAGAAGGCATCCTGAGCGGGATCATATTGCTCGTCTCGCCAAACTGAACACAATGCCTGCGCGCCACTGCCCTTCGGCTTGCAGCTCAGAGGGTCGACCGACGCGCCATTGCGCGCATTGCCCGCGACGTCAAATACTTGCTCATGTGTCGAGCCGGCAGCGTCTACCCAACCCTTAATAATCTGCACACGCTGTAGATCTGTTCCAGGGTGCCCTTCCGAGCCACTGTCCTTTAACGCAGAGACAACGAAACTAGGAGTAGCGCCTTCTGTATTCACCGCGGACAACTTGCCCCCCATAGGAACACCGCCGGCATAAGCAGATGCCACCATGTCGTCAGACTGACAGAGGTTCTCGTCGTAATCCCACCCACCAAAAAATCGAACGATAGGTCGCGTGCCACTCGTGGCATAGGTTTCTTTTCGTCGCATACCGGCAAAAATCGAATCTCTTGCATTTTCCTCGGCCCACACCACGGCATGACCGCCCGGATTATCAAAAAAGTGATCTTGTACGTTTCTATAACCTGAGTCGCGTCGGCCTAGATGGCCCGTATAATTATCTTCCTCAGCAGCGCCAGGTGTGGCGCTGTGTGTATCTGTAGCACCTATAAAACCAAACTGGAATGGATTGGCTCCGCTTTTTTGACGTAGCAGCAAACCATCTTTCAGAGCATTTCTCGCCATGTTTCTCGACGCGAAGTCTTCCATTGCAACCGCTGCAGCACGATCGGTTGACACCTTTCCGTGCAAGGTTCCAAGCATGCCAAGGTTGTCTGCAACAGCTTGCTCAAAATCACATAGCTCATCTTCAGTATCAAGCCCTATGCCGCGCATGCGGTCGAAGCGACATTCAGAACTGGCCTTGTGCTGGGTTAATTCGATGATTGGCTCGAAGAATATACGATCAACTGTTTCGCGCTGAGACTGAGGATCGCGAAACATCAAACCACCAGACAGATTGGGGTTGTGCGGTATCGCCAACACATCGCAGCCGGCACCACCATCTATACATTGATCGCGAAGTTGTACCCAAAGATCGGGAAAGTTGTAAGAGCCGGTATCATAGGTAGAAATCGCCTTCCTGGTTACATTCTCATTGCGGAAAATCACGTTGCGATGCATGTTTTTGTGATCGGGCGCGTCGGTGTATTCGTAACCTACAAAGGTGGTAAAACTGCATTCTGAACTGCGGTCGTAATGGTCTTCGGCCGCGTCTTGTATGTTTTGCCAGTAATCCGCATGCCCCTTTTCGCAGTCACCTAATGTACACGCAAAACTCTTACCGCCCACAGACGTTGCCGCCTTGCCAGCCCAGCCATTCGCGGCAAGCAATTGTACGATGTAGATGTTTGAACGTGTCATCACACAATGTGGCCACCAGTAGCCTGCAGACCACGGATCTTCGGTGCACACATTAATGGGGCCCAACAGCTCCGAATGATCGGTAACCGCGGTGAAATCCAAGGGCCGCTGTATCTGTGCTGTGACGGTTTGCTCACCGTCCTCATCAGGAAGAGTAATAGGCTCACCTTTTGCATAACGGTAGGCGTCCCAAGGGTCATTACGTTGGCTGGAAATATAGGAATCGAACGAGTAGCGCGTATGCACGTGTAAGTCGCCAAACATTGGCTTACGCTGTGCGTCGTAATTTGAACATGGTTCCCGAAGCTCGGTGCGCTCGAATGGTGCGGCCATTTTACTCGAGGTTTGCGCTGTTTCTGGCGCTTGAGCGAATAGCACGCTAGGTAAAAGCAGTGCCTTGGCAAAAATGACAGCGATAACGCCCGTACGCATTGGGATTGCCTTTTTTCGTTTATTTAGGGTCGACACCGCATGATAGCAAATACAAAAGGGGTCAATTCATTAAATGGCTAGGAATGGCTAAAGCTTAAGATCTGTTCTTTCTCCACTCTTTGAACGGACTCCACTTCCCACGTCTAACTCTTTTCTGGAGGCCCCTGTTGCCTTACACGCGACTCAAATTCGGAAACGTCTTGCACTCTATCTGTCTGCAAGTCGATTTGGCCAAGTTTTGGCGTAGCTAACTGCAGGCCTTCAATGACAGAGCAACGATACACAAGCTCATTTACGCGGTTAATAGTGCCTGCATAGTGTTTACGCATTGTCGCAGTTACTTTAGTACTTGGTATTCGCTCCAAATAGACCCACAGCGTATATTCCAAGGCATCATCACCGGCTGATGTCATGGCCCATTCAAAGGGCTTATTCTCATTGATACAAGCGCGATTGTCTTCAATCGCCATCTTATTCGCACCACCAAACATGTCATCTACATTCTTAATCTGCGCATCCATAACGGCAACCCGGGTTTCTCGATTCAGCGATGTAGCGTCGGGGTATCCAATGTTGTATTTTATGGCTCTACGGATGCCATCACTGCTAGCGATACGACTAAGATTATCAATTTTACCGTTAAGCAACCGACTGTTTCGCAACAAAGTTCGGTTGTTATTGTGGATATCAAACAGCACGGTATAGATAAATGTTATTCGGCTGATGACGAATTCGTCCTTGTAGCCTTCGACCTTGATTAGATCACCGTCTTCAAGCGTTTGCGAATTCAACATCACCAAACCGCTCAAAACGTCCGGCGCCCACTGACCACTAGTAAACGCTAAAAAAGCAAACACTATGCCGAATATTCCTGTTGTTTCTAGCAGGCTGTCGGCACCCCAAATTTTAATCAGAACATACAGAGCAACCACAGAAATTATTACAACTAAGACAATGTTCATCAGTCGGCTGCTGTAGGTTTCCACATACAGTTCGCTGTCATCCAGCGATTTTTTTCGACCGAAGCGTTTCAACGAGTAATGCGACGCCAACTGAAAAATCAGTAACCCGCCATACACAGCCATAAAGGAGTAAGCCAGCCGCATTACATAAGGCGAAAGCTCTGGCAAAACGTTCAAAATCACAATATCAAGTAGAATTAAAATACAGATAATTCCGCTTACCATTCTGCCAACCTGCACGCGATAGTCTTGGTCAATGCTCGCCTGCGTAGCAGACACTATGCGCTCGACCGAAAAGAAGAACGCTAAGTTCACCACCAACCAAAGTCCGTGAGACGCCCATTGGCTGGCGCTTAGATTGATCGCAAATGTATCCATTACTCAACCACAATATCGCTTAAGCCCCTAGTCTAGCGTAAGCGATGAGCGTTGGCACTGGAACTTGATGCAAACTACTGCGCCTAGAATCCATATTTCTCTAGAGAATAGGGCACCTTAAAGTGCTCTATGACGGTATAATAGGAAAGAGCTAACGGCAATCGCCGACTACACACTCCCCCTTGGTATCAGTTGGTGCTAACACCAATTATCTGGACAGGCCCATTTAGAGTAATTGTAAGACCATGCAACAGAAAAAATCAGTTGTGCTACTCAGCGGCGGACTTGACTCCTCAACCGTACTCTCTATTGCCAAGCAAGAAGGCTATGAGTGCTATGCACTTTCTTTTAATTATGGTCAAAGACATTCCTTTGAGTTAGAAGCCGCAGCGGCTGTTGCCGCCGCCACAGGTGTTGCTGAACATTTGGTAGCCGACATCGATCTTCGAATGTTTGGCGGCTCGGCATTAACCGCTGAAATAGATGTACCCAAAGAACGTTCTAACAATGAGATAGGCGAAGGCATTCCTATTACCTATGTGCCTGCCAGAAATACAGTGTTTCTTTCTTTTGCTCTGGCATGGGCCGAAGTTCTAGGCGCCGATGATATTTACATAGGGGTTAACGCCGTAGACTATTCCGGGTACCCGGATTGCCGGCCGGAGTACATAGAAGCATTCCAGACCATGGCAAACCTGGCAACAAAAGCGGGCGTTGAAGGTAAGCAAAAAATCAAGATCCGTATGCCTCTGGCTGAGTTGAGCAAAGCACAAATTATTGAACAAGGCATTAGCCTAGGCGTTGATTACGGCATTACCAGCAGCTGTTACGATCCTCTGCCTAGCGGTCAGCCCTGCCAACACTGCGACTCCTGTATTCTGAGGGCGAAGGGCTTTGCCGAAGCAGACCGTGCCGACCCATTAATAGAACGCTTCAGTGCAGCGCTGTGAAGAAACGAGTATTTTACGCTGCGACTCAGCGCTTTGAGGCCGCCCGACAGATTGAGTCGCTTTCGGCTGAACATCCAGCAAGGCGCCTCCATGGTCATGGTTTTCGAGCAAACATTCGAACTGAACTTGCCGACACTTGGGCTCCCTTCGCTGGAGCTGAAACGTCAGCGCTAGCTTCATTACTGAATGAATCGCTGGAACCGCTCGACTATCAGTTATTGAATGAATGCGTGCCCTGCCCCACTGACGAAAACCTGGCTTACTGGCTAAAGACCAAACTTGCACAGTTGCCGGGCCTAGATACCGTAGGTATACAAAGCACGGAGAATCAGGGCGCGACTCTGACTGCAGATGGCGACTGCCATGTATGGCGCACATTTCGCTTTGAGGCAGCACACCAATTGCCAAACGTACCGCCAGGACATCAATGCGGGCGCATGCACGGACACGGCTTTGATGTGACAATCCACGTACGAACTATTGGTGGCGAGACTAATGGACAAGAGCTAGCATACGACGCGTTAGACGCCGTTTGGAAACCTTTGCAGTCTGAGCTGCATCTAAGCTGCCTGAACGACATACCAGGTCTCGACAACCCAACCAGTGAGCTATTGGCTGTGTGGCTATGGCAACGAATTCAACCTCGGCTTCCCCAGCTTTCATGGATTACCGTAAATGAGACCTCGACCGCTGGTTGTCACTACGATGGTCATCAGTGTCGCATCTGGAAACAATTTCAATTTGAAAGCGCCATGCGCCTAACGCGAGCGCCAGAACTAGATGCTCGGCGCAGACTGCACGGACACAGCTATACCGCACGCTTGCACCTTACGGCACCTCTAGACGAGGTTTTAGGGTGGGTTCAGGACTATGGTGATGTAAAAGAGATTTTTGCACCAACACTAGAGCAATTAGACCACCACTTTTTGAATGATACGCCCGGTTTGAACGACGCCGACATCTCCAGTTTACTGGGTTGGATTCATTCAATGTCTGCACCTGGGCTTCCCCAGTTGGATCGAATCGATCTTTTTGAATCTCAAGGCTGTGGTGGGTTGTTAACCTGGGGTGGCCAGCGCCCTGCCCTGCCTAGTTGATATGAGTTAAGACGATGACTTACTCCGTGAAAGAGATTTTTTATACGGTACAGGGCGAAGGCGCAAACGCTGGGCGTGTTGCTGTTTTCTGCCGCTTTACTGGCTGCAACTTGTGGTCTGGTAGAGAGATACATCGTACAAGAGCTATTTGCCAATTCTGCGATACTGAATTTGTAGGGACCGATGGCGAAGGTGGCGGCAAATTTCAAACTGCGGCTGACGTAGCAAGTAAAGTTGAATCCATTTGGAACTGCGGCGGTGGTGGCACCCAGCAAAAATTTATTGTCTGCACCGGCGGTGAACCCTTATTGCAATTAGACCAACCGCTTATTTCCGCTTTACATGATCTTGGGTTTTTCATTGCCGTCGAAACCAACGGTACTAAGGTGGCCCCTAGGGGCATCGACTGGCTGACAGTAAGTCCCAAAGCTAACACAGAATTGTTAATCAAAAGCGGCAATGAGCTGAAGCTTGTTTACCCTCAGGACGGCGCTCCTCCCGAGAACTACACCGATCTAGATTTTAGCCATTTCTATTTGCAACCGATGGCAGGCTCGGCCACCGAAGAAAACACAGTGAGCGTTATCGATTACTGTAAAACCCATCCACAGTGGCGCGTTGGCGTACAGTCTCACAAGGTGTGGGGAATAGCATAGTGACTGAACGAAAGTTGCGAAAAGAAAGTTCATAACAAATGACGACAAAAAATGACGAGTGTTAAATGACAAGCAAGCTGAAACTTTCTGTTCTGGACCAATCGCTGGCACGCACAGCTGATGAGGCGCCGATGGCACTGCAAGAAACCTTGCAGATGGCTCAGTGGTGTGAGCAGTTGGGTTATGAGCGCTTTTGGGTTTCGGAACATCACGCGTTTCCGTCAGTCGCCGGCAGTGCACCTGAAGTTCTAATTGCAGCACTTGGTGCAGCAACTAACACTATACGCTTAGGTTCGGGCGGAATTATGTTGCCACACTACAGCGCCTACAAAGTAGCCGAGGTTTTTTCATTACTCGCCAACCTATACCCACAACGTATAGACCTGGGCGTTGGCCGCGCACCTGGTGCCGATATGTCTACGGCTATAGCCTTGGCGACCGATGGACGACCGAAGTTTGAGCGCTTTCCTGAATTGGTTGCACAACTCAGTGACTACCTATGGGCTGAAACCACAAGTCCTGTAGTAAGCCCTAAACCACCACCGGGCTTGCCTTTATGGATGTTAGGATCAAGTCCTGATAGCGCGGTGTTAGCTGCGCAAAGAGGACTACCTTATAATTTAGGCCTCTTCATTAACCCCCAAGCTGACACCCGATTAATTGGTCATTACAAACACCATTTTGTTCCCAGCGAGTTGTGGCCGAAGCCCTATGCAATACTCACTCTCAGCGTTTTTTGCGCCGACAGCCAGGAGCAAGCCCGCGCTCTGCAATTAACTTACGACCTTAATCTGTTTCGGTTTTTCACTGGCCAAAGTACTGAACGTTCGCTGACGCCACAAGAAGCGCAACTTGTGCCACTTGGCCCTCAGGAACAGGCCTTTATACAAAGTCGCGCTAGCAGCCGGGCTGTCGGCACGCCGGAACAGGTTCGTGAACAACTGTTGAAATTTGCCGAGGTGCATCAAGCCGACGAAATAATGGCGGTAACCAATATGTTTTATTTCGAAGACCGAAAGAAGTCGTTTCAATTGCTTATGGACGTGATGAGCCAGAACTAGATTAGGGCGCTAGTGCCAGTCGTAAAATGCGCTAGTCGACCAAGACGATGCCTAGACTTTCTAACAAACTCGTTGCTTCCAATCTGGAAAACGTTGCGCCCTTAACAGAATTGTTTTGAATATCAATCAGATAGTTTTCTGCTCCGCAGAAGTTTGCCATGGCAAGATTAGTATTATGAAACAAGCTACTGCTAAAATCGGTATCTGAAAAATTCGAACCATTTAAATCTGTGCCACGAAAATCCACATCATGCGCACGGCATTCGCTGATTTCAATTTCAGCTAGAGCGAGACCGTAGAAGCTAGAGTTGCTTAAGTTGCAACGACTGAACGCTATCACGGCACCAGGCACAAACGAAGGCCAGGACACTTTGCCCCAATCAAGAGCTAATAACTTGCAGTCTTCGAAATTGACTTCAGTAAATCGACTGTAGCCCAAATTACTCAAGCTCATATCGCAGTGTATAAATTGGCAATCAAGAAACTTGCAGCGATTTAGATGTGTTTCTTTGAAATTACAGTCTTTGAAAATGCAGTACTCAAACTCTAATCCTTGTAGCTCTTCGCCTTCGAGCTCTAGGTCGATAAACGTTTTGCTTTCATAAAACGATGTATCGGTTGTTAATTCACTCACGGTTTTTAACTCACTCATGCATCTTTACCCTGCTCATGGCCGTTCACCTCGCTCATGGCTGTTAACCTCGCTCATGGCTGCTGTTCCTTTGAATCGGCGCGCATGGTAGCACTCTTGAACTGCTAGCCAGAGACTGAAGAGACATACTTTTCCAGAATAGCTCGCTGAAACGCAATCTTCAGGAACGTCGATAGACCCGCATACCCAAACCAAATGAGGCAATCAAATCGCGCATGACTTCAGCGACGCCCCCTCCGAAAGTATTTATTTGGCAACGCTGATACTCACTTTCCAACGCTCCCTGCAGCAAGGCGCCGGGGCTACCGCGTTGCAACATACCTTGCGAGCCTATGATGTCGCTAAGCTGACGCACTACGTCGATGACGACTTCGGTGCTATAAACCTTCATAGCCGAGGCAAATGCTGGCCCGGGCTCAGAATGATCTGTCTGCCATGCCGCCTGACTGTTTAAAACGCGCATGGCATCCAGTTGGCTGTGAACCCGTGCCAATGTCATTTGCACCCAAGGGGAATCTATTGGCCTGGCCTCATTGTTTTGCTCTTCGCGACTCCAATCAAGCACTTCGCGATATAGGTTAAGCGCATTAATGCCGGCAGCTGCTAACCCTATGCGTTCATGATTCAACTGCGAGGTAATAAGCTTCCAGCCACCGTTTAGCTCGCCAGCGATCATATTCGCCGGACAGCGCACGTCGTCGTAATAAGACGCATTGGTGCGAACTCCACCGCAGGTTCGAATTGGCGTGTACTGAAAGCCAGGCTGATCAGTGCTGACCATAAAAATGCTGATGCCATTGTGCGGACGAGAGGCATTTTCATCAGTACGTGCGGCCAACCAAATATAATCGGCCGATTCAGCGCTAGAGGTGAACACCTTGTTGCCATTAATGACGTACTCATCACCTTGTTTAACAGCCGAAGTGCGCAACGAGGCAAGGTCGGTGCCAGAATTAGGCTCCGTATAACCAATGGCAAAGTGTAACTCCCCCGCCGCAATTTTAGGTAAGAAGAAATTTTTGTGCTCGTTTGACCCATGTGCGATTAAAGCCGGACCCACAGTATTTACGGTTACGAACGGAAACGGCGCTCCTGAGACACGCGTTTCTTCGAAAAATATAAGTTGCTCAAGGGCACCAAAACCACGACCACCATATTCTTCAGGCCAGCCAACTGTTAGCCAGCCGTCTTTGCCCATCTGGCGAATAGCGCTCTTATAGGCATCTCCCGATTCTTTCTGAAAACTCGCGGCCTTAAGTTCAGGCGTCATTAACTCGCTGAAGTAGCTGCGTATTTCTTGACGCAGGGCTTGTTGTGCTTCGCTGTATTGAATTCTCATTATCGCTCTCGTTTCGTCATACTATCTATCGGCCTTGGCTGAACGTACTAGCAATAGGTAGTAGCGCAAGCCGGAAGCTGAACTTTGATGTCGGCAATTACGTGCTCACCAATTTTATTCGCGCCAATTACTTTTAGCTCTGCGCAGTTTTCTTCTTTATTCAAACTAATAACCTCACCCGAAAAACGCATGGTGTCGCCAGGATAGTTTGGAGCGCCCAAGCGAATAGCCACTTTTTTCAAAATACTGCGTGGGCCACCCCAATCGGTAACATAACGCCCGACCAAACCGTTACTGGTAAGAATATTCATGAATATATCGGGCGACCCCAGCGCTCTTGCTGCATCTTGATCGCGATGTACATCCTGGTAATCGCGGCTTGCAATCGCGGCCCCTGTAATAAGTTTTGTAGTGATATCGATGTCTAGTACCGGTAGCTGGTCACCAACATTCAACTCCTCAAAGGAAACACTCATACTTCTATTCTCATCCTTCTATTCTCATACTACGATACCCAACTCAGAATTTTCTGCCAATAAGCGTCCAAGCTGCGCTAACTGCTCTTGCCCGCCGCCCAAGGTAAATTCGATCTGCTTGGCCCAACGAAAGTAACGATGAATGGGATAATCAAGGTCTGAGCCAATTCCCCCGTGTAAATGTTGCGCGGTGTGACTAATACGATGCCCCGCTTCTGTCGCCCACCACTTTGCAGAGCGCGCCTCAGTGGTAGCGTCTAGACCTTCAGACAAACGCCAGGCCGCTTGCAACACACAGGCACGTAAAGCGGCGCAATCAACATAACCGTCGGCGGCTCGATGGCTTACCGCCTGAAAACTGGCTATAGCCTTACCAAACTGCTGACGCTCAATTGTATATTGCGCCGTACGCTGTAATACGGCCTCTACAACACCCAACTGCAGGGCAGCCAATGCAACATAAGAACGCTGCAGCACGCTTTCAAGCACCTCGGGGCCAATAAACAAGCGTTCGGGATCTATGTTTAGTTGGTCAAAACTGATTCGGTAGTGAGCGTGTCGATAGGTGGTGTCTTGTTGCTCAAAACTCAAACTATCCTTTGCAGGGTCAAGTAAATACAGAGCTACTTGTTTACCATTCTGATTAGGCGTTTTTTCATAGAGAGCCACAGCAACCAATATTGCGCTGGCACCAGCGGCAAAAGCGACGTCACTGACTGCACCCGACAGAGTTTTACCATCACTTTGCAATGGTGTGCCAAGGCCTTCTCGTGCAGCGCCTTCCAAACCTAGCGCAAAGTGGCCATCTCCGGCAAAGACTGGGGGCAGTAGAGCCTGGCGCGTGGTTTCAATGGCAAACTCTTCAATGACCTGCGCTACAACGATACTTTGGTACAGGGGTAAACCCGCAAGAACTGAGCCTTGGGCCTCCAGTATCGCAATAAGCTCAAGAAAACCGAGATCAATGCCGCCATGGTCTGCGGAGCCTGTCACACCGATCAATCCTGCATCGCCGATCATTTTCCAAAGAGAGCCATCGAAACTCGGTTGATCGTCCTGCCACGCTTTGAGATAGTCGTCGTTAACCTGTTCGCTAAACATTTTTTGCGCTAATTGCTCTACGGAGCGTTGTTCTTCTGTAGGAGTAAAATCCATTAATATTCTCTTCTCTTTTGTCTTACTCTTTTAATCCACTTATTAAAAGCCAGAAATGCAATGAAGTTAACTAGGCGTCTTGCTGCCTAGGCAGTATTGTTCTGCTAATGCGGCTTGTACTTCAGTATACGAAAGCGCATTTCGCCTACGAGCTCTTCGCGCTGATTTTTGAACTGCATCAACTGGGTAACAAAATAGCCAACACCAAGCCCTGTCGTTTTCTGGCCCGATATCGACTCGATTACCGAGTAATTTCTAAGGTCATCACCCTCACGCACGGGTGCGAAGTATTCTTGCTCGCAATTGGTTGCCACGACGGCTTTGTAACCGGCTTGATCGAACAAGTCCAAAACCGGTACAGGATGATTAGTATCAGACCCCTCAGGGTGCTCGCCGTTAAAACCTACCATGGTCCAGGCTTGCAGCATTGTCGCAGGTGCAACCACGCCATCGCTATGGCCTCCCACTAATTGTGCGGCATTTGGGTTTCTGTAGGCGGGATTTTCATCACCCATTGCCTCACACCAATGGCGAATCATTGCTCTGTTAACCGTATCCCAACCAAGGTATGGGCCACGCGAAAGACCTACCGAAGCTTGTAAAGCCGCTTCAAGCTCTTTTTGATCCAAATCTATTCTCTATTTGTATTCTATGGACTTAATCCGATAGCCCTAGTCTGCAAAGCTCTGGCTCTGGACGCCAGTTAAGAATACGTAAATCTGATAAAGCTACGCCTATTCATTCAACCATATCAAGGATTTTGATTAGCCAAACGATTGCTGCCCGTGCAAAATAGCGGGCTTTCAGCCATTCGTATTTCTATCATTGCCGTATCGGAAACCTCCATGCATAACATTGCCATTCAACAGTCCAAGGGCTTTGCGCTATTCCCCGCCTTGCTTACGCTGCTTGTCAGCATTCTAAGTACGCTTCCAGCAAGTGCAGAAACGTATCTAAGCACAAAAGATGAAGAGCTGATGCATGCACTCAAAGCCGAGGCTATGGACCAGCGGTGGCAGCGCGCGGACGCGGCGCCAGTGCAGCTGCAAAGAAAGGCGCTATTGCTTTTTTGCTGCGCTCAGTGGGCACCGATAATAATCGAACACCACACACCGGTGGCATGAATTATGAAGAAGGCGTTGCGAAAATCCCGGCAATCGCTATTAGCAATCCCGATGCCGACTTACTCAGTAATATGCTGCGACGCGGCACTACTTCTGTGCAGATAAAATCAAGCGCTAAGAGCCATGGCAAAAAAACCTTCACTACGTATAACGTCATTGGCGATATAACAGGCAGCAAAGCACCTGATGAAATTGTTGCATTGGGCGCGCATTTGGACAGTTGGGACTTAGGCACTGGCGCTATGGATGATGGGCTAGGTGTTGCAATGACGATTGCGGCCGCTGCAATGATAGGCAAGCAGACGCCAGCGCCAAAGCGAACCATTAGAGCCATTCTCTATGCAGCTGAAGAAATCGGTTTTTTTGGAACCATACAGTATATGAAAGACCATAAAGATGAAGTGGTAAATCATATGATTGGTGCAGAATGGGACTTTGGGCTCGGTCGAATTTACGAATTGCGCCCTGGTGTGGGCGAGGCTTCACTGGCTGCGGCGACCACCTTAGCAACTCATCTTACCGACCTGGGTGTTTTGTTGGGCGAAGGCAACGACGCACAAGCGCAGTCAGACATGAGTCTACTGAGCAAGGCGGGTATGCCTGCGATCAACTTTGCTCCTGATGGAAGTCGTTATTTTGATTTACACCACACAGACAATGACACTCTGGACAAGATCGACCCCGAAGACCTAAAACAGAATACAGCGGTTTACACGGTATTTGCTTGGTTTGCGTCGCAAAGTGGTGTCGACTTTAGGAAGTAGATAAACTTTAGGAAGCAGGTAAGAGTTAGCGCCTCAGACCTATAGGGTTTAAAACCGAGGGCTAGGGAACTCCCTAGTCTTCCTTCTCTTTACCTGTTTCAATCTCTATCAGGATGGTATCGGCCGCTACCTGAGTGCCCGCATTGGCAAACACTTCAGCCACAGTGCCGTCCACTTCAGCTTGAATTTCGTAGTGCATTTTCATCGCTTCAAGAATTGCCAGCGTTTGCCCCTTAGTGACACGATCGCCAAGTGATACTTGAACCTCTAACAACATGCCATGCATTGGAGCGATCACACTGCCACCGCCGCCAGTAATATCTGCAACGCCGGCCATACGAATCATGTCGCGGAACTGCAATGTTCGACCATTCATGGCGAGATAGTGCTCGGCTTCAGAGTTCGCTAAAAACGTTGCCTTCAATCGAATACCGTCGATATTGATAGTGGCTTCGTAGCCGCCGCGGACCAGCACATCAATTTGCGCTGACTGCTCACCCGCCGTTACAAGGTAACTGTCTTGATTGCCGACACGGCTGCAGGCCTCCACGTAAAGATCGTATTCCACACCGTCAAAAGCATAAAGTTTGCGTGAAACGCGCCGCTCTGCGCTTGCCCAATTCTTCAATACAGACGATACGTACACAGCTTCGCTCAAGGCTTCGTCGTAATCGTGTAGAGACGCAAGCACGGCCGCGACCGCTGCCTCTTCAAAACTTGGGGCAGCTTCTACAAAAGGCTGATCCCCAAATTGCTCTTCAATAAATGCGGTTGTTGCCGAGCCGTCACTGAAAGCTTCCTTTTCAAGGCAAGCAATTAGAAAACGTTTGTTGGTTGTTGTGCCAAACAACGTGGTGTTTTTTAGAGCATCAATCAATCGCAACCGAGCCACTTCACGATCATCACCATAGGCAATAACCTTGGCAACCATAGGATCATAAAACGGTGATATCTCCTGACCGCTGGCAATTCCCGCGTCTATTCGAATTCCGGTTCCCTCTGCAGGTAGCCACAAATCCACAGGACCACTGGTTGGCAAGAAGTCTTGCGCTGCGTCTTCCGTGTATAAACGCACTTCAATTGCGTGACCGTTGAGTTTTACATCGTCTTGAGCAAAGCCCAGCTCATCACCCTGTGCAACTTGAATTTGTAAGGCGACCAAATCGAGCCCGGTAATTAATTCAGTAACGGGGTGCTCAACTTGAAGACGGGTATTCATTTCCAGAAAGAAAAACTCTCCGTTTTGATCAAGCAAGAACTCAACTGTGCCAGCGCCACGATAGTTAATACTTCGAGCAGCTTCAACCGCAGCCTCGCCCATTTTTGTCCGCAACGACTCCGTCATTACTGGGCACGGCGCTTCTTCAACCACTTTCTGATGACGGCGCTGAATGGAGCAGTCTCTCTCGCCCAAGTAAACGGTATTGCCGTGGGTATCGGCAAACACCTGAACTTCCACGTGCCGTGGACGAATTACCGCCCGCTCAAGAATAAGCTCGCCTGAGCCAAACGCGCTCTCGGCTTCATTGCGCGCCAGCTTAATAGCGCTTTCTAACTCGGATTCCTTATGAACCAAGCGCATCCCTCTACCACCGCCGCCAGCAGCCGCCTTAACCATTATTGGCAAACCAACTTTTGCAGCCTGAGTGATCAAGTTTTCTTCGTTTTGATCTTCGCCCTCATAGCCTGGTATGCAGGGTACACCTGCAGCGATCATCATTCGCTTTGCCTCAGCTTTGTTACCCATAGCATCTATTGATTCTGGGCTTGGGCCAATGAAAAACAAGCCGGCGTCTTCGCAGGCACGAGCAAAATCAGCGTTCTCGCTGAGAAACCCGTAACCAGGATGAATAGCCTCGGCACCCGAGCTAACCGCGGCCTGAAGAATATTATCGGCGAGTAGGTAGGATTCACCTACAGGACCTGCACCAATGTGCACAGCATGGTCAGCCTGCTTAACGTGCGGAGCCTCGCGATCGGCATCCGAGTAAACTGCGACAGTGCGGTAGCCAAGAGACTGCGCCGTACGAATAACGCGGCAAGCGATTTCTCCGCGGTTGGCGATAAGAATGCTGGAAAAACGTTTCATTATGTTTACTACCTTTCTCGGCCGGGGCTAAATGCGCGCAATGCCAAAGCTATTTGGACGCACGGTTCGGTGTCGCGTTTCCCACACGGTCTCTAACAAGAAACCTAGTGTTTGGCGCGTATGACGCGGATCAATCATACCGTCGTCCAGCATATGTCCTGAGGTATAAAATGCATCTGATTGGCCGTCGAAGAGCTTCGCAAGATACTGCTCTTGTTCCGCTATTTGTTTTTCAGCCGCCTCGTCTACTTCTTTTCCTGATGCCGTGATACGACCGCGTGCCACCATACCCATGGTTTTGCCGGCCTGCTCGCCTCCCATAACGCCCAGTTTTGCGTTCGGAAAGGTATATAAGAAATCAGGCTCATAATGACGACCACACATACCGTAGTTACCGGCACCAAAACTCGCTCCGGTCATCAGTGTTATGCGCGGCACCTCAATATTGCGAACGGCCTGGATCATTTTCGAACCGTGCTTGATCATGCCGGCTTGTTCAGACTTGGTACCAACGATGTAACCCGTCGTGTTCTGCAAGAACACCACTGGAATGTCAGATTGATCGCACAGCTGAAGAAACTGCGTCGCCTTGTTCGCACCCTCGGGGTCAATGGGCCCGTTGTTACCCAGTATGCCGCAGGCCATTCCATAAATATCGGCTTGTAAACATACCGTTGAAGCGCCAAAACGTGGCTTGAAATCCAACATATTGGAGCCATCCACGATGCGCGCAACAAGCTCACGCATATCATAAGGCGTTCGATAATCGCAGGGAATAACGCCGGCAATTTCGTCGGCGTCATAGATTGGCTCTAAGAAAGATCGAGCTGGTGGTTTTTCACAAGCACTGTTCCACTGCAGTCGCTGAACCACTTCGCGAGCTAGCTGCACGCCATGACCATCGTCTTCTGCTAAGTACTCAACCAAACCCGAAATCGTAGCGTGCATTTCAGCACCACCCAACTCTTCTTCTGTGGCGACTTCTCCGGTAGCCGCTTTCAACAATGGCGGCCCCGCGAGATACGCTCGCCCATTTTGCTTAACACCTATAACGTAATCACTAAGACCCGGCATATACGCGCCACCAGCTGTTGACGAACCGTGCAGAATTGAAATAACCGGTATTCCCGCTTTACTGAGCTTCGCCAGGTTACCAAACAAGCTGCCACCTTCAATAAAGCCTTCAACCGTGTAGTTAATCAGGTCACCGCCGGCGCTTTCAACCAAATGAATAAAGGGCAGCTTCTGCTCCAGCGCAATCTCTTCAGCACGGCGGATTCGATAGCCACCCGCTTGGGTCATTGTGCCCGCCATAATACCGCTGTCGTCTACTAGAATGACGCAACGCACGCCCTTTACGAAACCAATACCAGAAATAACAGTAGCACCTGGAAGTGACTTTTCAGGATCTGGCGAGTCGAGTAGATAACCTGCCAAATTCGCAATAGTTAGAAACGGCATTCCCGGATCGAGCAAGCGCGCTAGCCTCTCTCTAGGTGTTAGCTGGCCGCGAGACTCAAACCTGGGTTTGCGCTGCTCCGACTTTGCAGCGCCCCTCGCATTCAGTTCATCTAGCTTACCAATTAGCTGCAGCATTTCAGCGCGGTTCTTGGCGAAGCTATCGGAGCTGGTATTTATCTTGGACTTAAAAACCGGCATTCTTTTTCTCTGTCTGTGGTGATGATGAATGAGCAGTTGGTTTGGACATAGTAATCATGACTAACACCAGACACTGGCGGCTATGGCCTCGACGCTACTGAACAATGGCCTGATAAATGCTTTCGCTGACGGCTATTGGTGTGTCGAGCAAAATTTGGGCGTAGCCCTTTCCTTGGGCGTCACTACGGATACTTGCTACTCCACCACCGCCAAGCACGTCATGCAGTAAAAAATTTATGGCGTTGCTGCCCGGCATCAAAAACCTGTCTACATGGCTCTCATCAGCCACCGCCAGAAAGTGGGCGAAGCGATCGACTACCACTTGCTTAGTCAGCGCCGACCATATATACGGTAGGTACTCGGCGTCGCGCGCAATAATTCCAACGTTCGCTTTATCGCCTTTATCTCCGCTTCGGCCCCAAGCAAGCCTAATTAATGGCACCGTCTTTTCATCATCAGCCACCGATTGAGGACTGACTGGTCGCACCAAAACAGCAGGATTAAAACCCGCACCGCAAGCTTCGTCACATGCGATAACGTCACCGTCGCAATCCAGGGTAATTTGCACGTCGCTTTTCAGTTGCAGAAACGAGAATAGCCGAACGACTGGGGATGGCTTAGGACGGGCTCCAGAAAAACCAGACAAGCCGGGCGGTCCCGCTAATCCCATTCCAGACAGTTCTTTCAAAAATATTCCAACGCCCATTGAATCTGGGTGTTTGACTGCTATTTTCACTACCACCTCGCGCGGGCTTTCAATCCGTGAGAACGAGCCAAACTGGCTTTCAGCGCCGAGTATCTCTACGCTGGTTTCACTGAAATCAGAGAGACCAAATGTTTTAAACGTATTTTGCGCGCCGCGCAGACAAGCCTCACTAAAGGCTTGCGCTTTTTTATCGGCATCAAACCCATAAAAAGTAACTAAAGTGCCACCGCGAAATTCATCAGCGTAAGTAGCACTCACCTTATAGGTATCTGGCGCGGTATAACCTTTAGCTCCGCTCACCTCTACCCTGTCCTTACCTTGTTGAACAACTGTAACGACCGAAAAGTCGCAAACAACATCTGGCAATATATAAGCTTGCGGGTCGCCAATCTCATACAGCATTTGCTCACTAACCGTTCCAACGTTAACGACGCCTGTTGTACCTTCCGGTTTAGTACAGACAAATACACCGTCGGCGCCAATCTCTGCAATTGGGTAACCGCTGGATTCATACTTGCCTTCCAACAATTCCCAATCCGTGAAGTTACCTCCAGTGGCCTGCGTACCACATTCCAGAATATGGCCACAGAGTGAGCCCGCAGATAGCAGATCCACATCTCCTCGCTCCCAACCAAAGCTGTGAATGCATGCGCCTAGCGTAACCGCGCTATCAACAGTGCGCCCGGTAATAACAATATCTGCGCCCATGTCGAGCGCCTTAGCGATCGGAAAAGCGCCAAGATAAGCATTAACACTGAGGACTTTCTCTGTTGCGGGCAGTTGTTGGCCACTGAACATTTCGGCAACGCCACTCGCGGCAAGTTGATCTACTTGAGCTAAAAGGTCATCACCTGCAACGCAAGCTACTTTCAAGTTAAGCCCTAGCTCATTAACCAGAGCGCGAACCGCTGTAGCACATGCCTCCGGATTAACGCCTCCGGCATTAGACAGTATCTTTACACCTTGATCAGCAATCTGCGCGAGATTGGGTTTCAATGCAAGACTGATAAAATCAGTTGCGTAGCCAAGCTGATCGTTCTTCGCGCGTGCTCGCGCCATAATCGACATCGTAATTTCGGCTAAATAGTCGTAGACAATGAAATCCAGATTACTATCGGCAAGCAATTGCGGCGTTGAACGCGCGGAATCGCCCCAGTAGCCACTGGCACCGCCAATTCTTATTAGGTTCTTCGGTGTTGAATCTTTCATTGAATCCTTCATGGAGCTGTTTGTGAAACTCCTAACGACACTCGTTACAACAGCAAGGGGCCTTGAGTACTTCCAAGCAGTCGAAATATTGCCAGCTTTCACGCAGAGAGGGAAGCATCCTATCTTGGGTGCCAAGATGCTACTTTAGATAAGGTGCCATATTTGGATGAGAACGCGCCAGCAAAGTGCGAACTCAGCAAGGTCACGCTGAGGTTGCTGTGTGGGGGCACCATTTTCTTAGATTTTAAACACTGTAAGCCTCTGAAAAGGCTATAGTTTTCTGAGACCACCTCTTCCCACCTCATAAATGCTGACATTTTGGGCCACTTAATGGGCTACGAAATGGGATACATTATGACCGAGATGAAGACCCTCGATCAATATCTGAAACAGCGTAAAAGTCGTTGGTATTACGTCCGGCGCGTCCCCTCGCGCTATGCGGATGTAGACACGCGCCGTCTTATCAAGACAGCGCTTAAAACCTCCTCACTAGAAGTCGCTAGAGCTAGGCGGGATTCATTGGCGGAAGCTGATGACCTCTATTGGTCGTCTTTGATCACATCTTCGCCTAGTTCACTGAACGGTGCCGTCGCGCGATACCGCGCGGCGAAAGCTCGCGCCTTTGCACGGGGCTATATCTATACGCCTGTCGAAGATCTCGCCGTTCAGACGGACATGACCGAAGTCATAGACCGATTGCAGACGCTAGAAGGCAGTTTGGGAACGCGGCAAGAGAGCGTCGAGACAGACGCCTTACTCGGGACGGCTCCCAAAGCCTCAATCCCAATAAGCGAAGCCTTCACGCTTTACTGTGAGAAAATCACTGTGGGAGATCACAAAGGCAAATCGCCTGACCAGCGCCGCAATTGGCGCAAGGTCAAGAACCGTGCCGTGCAAAACTTCATCCGTCTACGTGGTGACAAACCAATGGCAGATATCAACCGAACGGATGCTCAAGCTTTCTATGAATGGTGGGGTAGCCGCGTTGATCCCAAAGATGGATCTAAACCGCTCAATGCGAATAGCGCGAACAAAGACCTCACCAATCTACGAATCCTAATCACGGCCTATTGGGTCTATGAAGGCGAACCGAAACGAGAAAACCCATTTACGGGCCTACGGTTCAAGAATGTCGTCTATCGTGACATTCCTCCTTTCTCTGCACATTGGTTAGAAACGAAGGTTCTGAAGGATAATGCGCTCGCGTCCTTAAACGAAGATGCGCGCCTGATTGTCTATGCCCTGATTGAAACAGGCTGCCGCCCTAGCGAGATCGCAAACCTTCGCGCTGAACATATCATCCTAGATGCTGAAGTTCCTCACCTACGCATTCGCCCGACTCTGAATCGTAAGCTCAAGTCTAAATCAGCCAGTCGAGACATTCCGCTCTTGGGTGTTTCCCTAGAAGCGATGAAGTTACGGCCTGATGGATTCAAGACTTACCGCGACCGGAGCGCGGCCCTGTCCCAAACCCTGATGAAAGCCTTCAAGGCGAACAACCTATTGGAAACGTCGGACCATCGTATCTACTCGATCCGTCATGCCTTTGAGAAACGAATGCTAGAGGCAGATATAGACTACGGCCTACGCTGCATTCTCATGGGGCATCATAATTCGAGGCCCGGTTATGGGGATGGTGGATCATTGAGATATAGACGCGACCAGATGAGGAAGTTCACTCTAAAAAGACAAAATCCGAACATCCTCTAAACTTGAAATTCGATCTATGATTTGCAAGAAAAGTCATAGCATTTTGGCATAAAAAGGAGCCACCACCTTTGAGACTGCTTCGTACTGTTGTTTTAAGAGGACTTGATCTTTTTCTGATCTCAAATTCACAACAGATATACAGTTTTCATTGGAAGAGACGAACCCCTGAGTATCTTCCACTGCCAAAATAAGTTGAGATTCGGAAGGTCGATTATTAACCAAAAACTTTATGACGACGGGTAGGTGCTCTGCATCTTGCCCCTGCTGATTAGGCGCATCAATAACGATTGGACAGAAGGCTGAAGAACCAAAAGCTTTCGTAGTTTCTAGTATAGCGTAGTAGTATGCAGCCAATCCTCTCGGCCCTTTAGAGCCACGAGAATAGCCCGCACTAGTTATCTTTCTATCTTTGGCCTCACCCGCTTTAGTATCTAATATGATTGAATTGGCCACAAGTTTAGCACCAAAAAAATCCTTAATCTCTTTGGTTCTTTTCTTATCCTGTGTTGCGCGCATTGCTTGATCGTATTCCTCAACCTTTTTCTCTATTCTGACTAAACGTAGATCATATTCGTCAACTTTTGACCTCAATGCACGAGTTGCAGAATTGCGGCCTTGAATATCAATGACATCAGCCAAAGATATCTGATTTTCTGTCTTCCCCAATATAACGTCGATTTTCTCTAGTGAAATTTGGATGTCTTCCAATTCAAGTTTAGCCACGCGGATTTCATCATCGAGTTTAACTGCAGCTATTTCCGCCTCTTTTAAAGCCCCTACTAAACTTGCTGCATCAGCTGCGATATTAAACCTGGACTTTATGTCGTTCTCGTATCCTTCACCGCATGTTGGGCAATCGACACTGTTAGGCAAATCTATGGATGTTTTGAATGCATCCTCAGTTTCTGCTAGCGAAAATTTTGTGATGGACACCTGTGTCTCCCATAGAGACTTGCGTTCATATAACTGCCCCAACAATTCCCGATGTTTGGATTGGGCGATATAGAGTTTGCGACTCTCTTCTAACAATTCCGACGTCTCTCGTTCAAAATCATCTAAGCTAAAATATAGCCCCGTTGAGCCGTTCAATTCGCGCAGTTCTTTCAACGCTTCTGAAATACCCTTTTTTTGAACTTCGACTTTTTTGATATCTACTTTCAGTTGATCTCGGGCGGCTTTCGCTTCGTAGTAGGCATTAGGCTTCAAACCAGTGTGATATTCGGCGAGAGTTTTTTTGCTGCCCTCTAGATACATTTTAGTAAAACTATCCCATGCGGCATTCCAGCTTTTATCCTGGTCCAAATAAAACGGCGCAAAGGCATATGCCGGCGGTGGGATAACAACGTTCTCTTTTCGACCTGTCATTAACAACTTAAAATGAAGTAACTGCGCCATAAAAGGCGCAAGGTCGGTCATGATTGAAGAAGTTTGTATTAGTCTTTTATAGTTCGAGTCGAAAATGCTGTAAATTCCAGCATACTTGAAGCCAAAGTAAATCTCACTATCAACTTCAAATTCCAAGAGTGAAGCTACATTAGCTTTCTTCCAGTCACTATCAATTTTGTGAGGCGTAGCTCCTAAGGTATCATAAAGACTTTTAAGTAGAGCTGACTTACCTCGGCCGTTGCCCGCTTGAATAATCGTCGTCTCTTGGTCGAACCTGATCGATATCGCCGCCTTCTCCTGCTCGGATATTAGATAAAGACTTTTGAACCTCATTGTGGCCACGTTGTTTCCCCCTAATATTCAGTAGCAATCTTCGCAATTTAATCGGATCATTTTTCATTTAGTGCCTCGAACATCTCTACGAGGCACGCTGCAAATACGAACATTTCTTCGTGCTGCCCCACCAATTCCGTTGCAATCGCCTTCTTAAGTTCAACAGCACTCTCAACCAGGTCGGTAGCGTTAAAAGACTGTAAGAGCTGCTTACCTTCGATAACTCGAATTAAATCGATAACGACAGTCGAGCCTCTTGAGCGATTACCTAGATAATCTACCACGCCATTTTTTAATCGTATGCAATCGGTAGCGGTGAAGTTATTTCCTACGAGATCGATTAAAATTTCCTGCCAACAATCAAGAATACTGAGTCTTTTTTCTGCTTGCGTTAGCGCTTCGCTGAGTTGCTCACTGGAAATTGATTTCAAGTCGAACAGCTCATCATTAGACGTAGGAACGGTTGTGTTTTTTGACTTCGCTAAAACGTCAGCAACTAGCGCATTATAAATTCCAGTGGTATTTGCTGAACTCTGGCCATTCAGCACATCGACCAATTCACCTTTCAACATGGTGGCATGGTTTTTAATTGGAACATCCGTTTTCTCAAAAACAATAACACTACCTTCGTCTGGAACTCTAGGTGCAGCAAAATTAATATCTAATGATGCCGAAAACTTGTCTTTCTCAATCTTTCCCAAATTAGAATAAGCGATTTCTTCATCATCTACAGTTGTCTTCGAACCGTTCGCCTTCAGCATATTATAATGGGCATTGGACAGGAAATGTGCCCCAGTTAGATTAGGGCCAAATATCTCTGTCAATTGATATATTTTTCCAACTATTGAAGTAACACCCTTCTTTTTCTTATCAGATTTCGATAAAGCCGCTGCCGTCCATGCGCCAGTATTTTTGCCTTTTATTTGATAACTTCTAACCTTGTATGCTGCTTCAGGGTTTTCAATAATTACAAGGTCATCAAAATGATCGAATAGGGCTCTGAAATCTTTCCCATCGGTGTAAAATTTGAGCACCTTGGAGAGAGATGCGTGAACTTGAAATGAGTATCTTGATAGCGTCCTGGCACCATCTTTTTCTCGAGGCGCTTTTAGGTACAGGTCGTTGAGATTGTTGTTCACAATTCCACCCTTAACACTCAAACGAAGATTGTTAAGAGTTAAGTTTACGAATCCAATTCGAGTTCATTCACGAAACCTGTCCAAAATAATCTGCGGTATTTCACTACGGGTTACCTACTAAGTTGCTAGAGATACACATTCATCGGGCCTCAACTGGTAAGTACAGCGCAACCCGCTCGCGCCGACTCTGCATATCCGCAAGCTCTCCCTCCAACCTCTCAAACAGCGGCCAGACCGCATCACCTTGCGTATCTAGGATGCGGGCTAGAATACTGAGGCCATATTCTAAATCCTCTGCTGTTACCTTTTTACTCATCAAGAGGGGAACCTCTTTCAAAGTCGAATTCGTTCTCCGTCACGTCCGGAGCGGGCTTGTGCAATAGGTCCAATTCCTCTGCTGTGAAGAAACCGTCGGTATCGGTATAGATATCTTTGACTGCGCCATAGAGGCTTTGCGTCGTGTCTTCGAGAACTGTCCGGAGGTTGGTCTTGAAGGCATCATATCGCGCCTCGCCTCTAGCTCGTGCCGCATCTTGATCGGCCTTCGGTATCTTCGGTGTGGCCGTCAGATAGTGGCGGATGAATAACGCCATAGCTTCTGACGTGATAGCCATTCTGAGTTCCAGAGCTTCAGTCTCTCGGGCAATGCGATCCATGCGTTTGATAATCGCGCTCTCACGCTCCAACGCATACTCATCCGAGAGATAAAATTTCAGCGCATTATTGACCACATCCGAGATCGTCACATGTGGCCGCGTGGTTGCGAACTGAAGCTTGGCAAACGTGTCATAGTCAACATAAGCGCGAACGCGGGGTTTAGATGTCGTCATAGGTCGTACCTTCTTTGGTGGAGACACAAAGTGTGGCTAACGGTCCGTTTTGAACATTGCGGATAGTCGAGCCAGTTTCTGGCCGAACGAGGTTAGACTAACCCAATGAGGGCACTCTACCGCGAAGGCCCTCTACGCCCCGTCACATCCCAACTAATGCCGCCCCCGCCAATCGTTCCGGAGATTGATTGCCCTAAGCGTCGCTCCATGACGGGTCGCCATGGGACAAGCGTAAACTCTCGCGACCTCTCAATGATGGCAAACTTTCCACTTGGTCGATCAATGGTCTGGACGTAAGTGCCGTCTATGTGACCCTGGACCCGTGCCGTGACATAAGGCTTACCCAGCGACTTGGATAAGGTCTCGCCAGCTTCTTGCATATCCATATCTTTCAAGCGCGATAGCGTGTCGCTTGGGAGTTTTCCATCCTTCCCAATCTCAAGACCTGAGCTCTTCAACACTTCGAGGCGTTTTGCCGCCGAAGTTTGGATCGGATTGTCTTCCGGTAAGCCCGCCAACTCATCTTCAAAAAGTGCGCGGTCTAGCCATGTCGCGCCGCGTGCGGTTTCCATCTGATTTAGCGTCAGTTTGTTGTCACGTTGCAACGGCGTAGGCAATCGCTTGGCCCGCTCCGCTTCATAGTCGCTCACGCGATCTAAATAGTCTGATGGAATCCGCCAGGATCCATCCTGATTGCGCGTGACAACATTGGATCGCCGTAAAGCCTCCAGCCGTCTAACGTGGCTCTTCACATAAGCCTCGGACTCATTGCGCTCCAGTTGATGATGCATCGGGCTATAAATGCCTCTTTGGTCCTGAGCGATAGCCGCTATGGATTTGTCTATCGCGCGCGGTCCTTGGGGATGAACTCCAAAAGTCACGACCTGTCCTGTTTTAAGAGAGCTAAAGGTCTCACCTTCTGAGACTGCCGCAAAGACCACTCGGCCCTGCAAGCTCTCGATAACAACGAAGCCTTTGTCCTGCCTGTCATCTCTGCGTCCGTATGATTTCACAACACCTGTGACTGGCTGCCCGTGGATGTCTGCCGGATCAAAGATTGCGTCAGGGCCAAGGATTCGTTCCATGCCCTGTTTAGCCATCGCACGGTGAAGCGTTTTCAAGATGTCATTCTGCTCACCCATGCGTGTGAGAGTTGCCGCCCACTTGGGAGACATGCGCCAAAGACCTTTGCCTTCATATTCCGCCAAGCCCATCTTCCTTAGCTTCTCCATCCGCTTTCGAATGAGTTGCTTGCGCCAGAGGTTTCTCTGGTCTGCTGGCTGGGCCAGATTGACAATGTCTCCGTCCCGTATCTGATCAATCGTCTTGTCTAGATCGGTCATGCGTTCTGCGGTGATGGTTCGCGCCATCTTGCTGCGCCGTTCGAGCTCAGTGACCGGACCTAGTTCCAGGCTTGCCAAAGCTTGCGCCCGCTCTCTCATGCCATGCGAGATATACTTGCGCGGGATGACAAGATCTTTGCCGTCATCGCGAACACCGCGCACCATCAGATGTGTGTGTGGTTGTGCCGTGTCGTAATGGTCGACGGCAACCCAATCTAGTTTCGTTCCAAGGTCGCTCTCCATGCGGCTGACAAGCTCACGGGTGAAGCCTGTCAGGTCAGACATTTTCTCCGCATCTTCTGGCGAGACGATGAAACGAAAGTGGTGGCGGTCATCTTTGCAGCGCGTCTGAAAACTCTCGGCGTCTGGTTCGTGAATAAGCGAGCCGTAAAGCTTGCCTGGACTGGCATCTTTTTGCGTCGCGTCTCGCTCTAAATATTTTAGATGGCCTTTGAGTTTTGCTGCGCCAAACCCCGCCATCTTTTTGATCGAGGCTTGGACGACAACGCGGCGGTGAAATGTTCGCTGTGATGTCGAGCGCTGGCTTCGGCTTGGACTGCTTCTCCCTCCGCCGCGCTTTGACCCAACCGAAGAATAGAAGCTTTTGGCTCGAGGCCTACCGCCACGGCTCGAAAGTGGCGACTTAGATCGCTCAATCCGTATCCGAAAATCATCTTCGCCAGCATTACTCATCCGTCCGCTCCTTTTAGGGTACAGACAGTTCAATAAAAGGTGGGCCTACCACTTTGCGCAAGGGGTATGGGCGAAAAATAGCTATTGGTGGGCCACGCCAATTCCGCAAAAGCCCTACCAAAAACGATGTGCAGACAAAGGCCTACCCTATGGGTGGGCCGACCTGTTTTATCTTGCCCTCACTTCGTTTTCTCAATCTCCGACTTTTCTATTTAATTTTCGTCATCGTATATATATCGTCTGTCGGACCTGCCGTAGCCGCCCCACACGAGCGGAGGCAGGCGCGCCAGAC